>NZ_JBALEJ010000086.1:0-17902 GCF_036917975.1 Nostoc sp. | reverse complement strand
CGCTATATTGACCTTAAGGATTGGGCATCTCGAGTTTTTGGCCAATCCATGCTCTCAAAAAGAAAAATCGTATTTTCAACCTCGGTTGACGACATAGAATTTGCATGAACTTTTCTGGGCGATTTTCCTACAAAGTCAACACCCTACCGGCAAGCCTATCAACTAAGGGTTTCAGACTTTTTCTCTCAGGGGTAATCGTCAATTTAGGGTATTTATTTTGGATAAATTTGACAAGCCCCGAAAATATGCTGTAGGATTGGCTCTAGGCAAGGCTTTTAGAAGCTAGCACTTTAAACTTCTTCGGAAGTTGAACTAATGGAAACTCTATTAGCAGCGTCTCAATCTCTTCAACTTTGATGTCCTTTAAACTTCTTCGGAAGTTGAATTGTGCGATCGCTCTTTTGTTGAGTAAATTACAGCGATTTTCAGATAAATAGACCACGCTTTTCGGATGCAGCAGTGTTCCATGCAATAGATATCGAAATGGAAATGAGCGATCGCTAGTTAGATTTAGAGGGAGCATCCACTTTTGGAAGAAACACCGGGCGATTGGAAATCGCGGCTACACAAACGAAGTCCGCCTACGCGGACTCTCTGAAACCCGCGCAGGCGGGTGCCGGTTTGTATAGCCCCAGACTTCTAGTCTGAGGGCGATCCGCCAAAAGTAGATGCTCCCGATTTAGATCCTCTTGCTGATCTGGGAAGCAAAGAGCGATGAGGCTACGGGCGATCGCTATCTACAGAACTAACAAGGGTTAAAAATAGGGCGTGGAGATGTCTACCTGTAAGATACTGTGGTGGAATGGGCGATTGAGGTAGCAAATTCAACACTAAGCTATGAGGCATACTTTCTCTTTTTGGTTGTAGACTGAGTGCTTCTTGACTCTACAGTAAACTCAGGGATTTCCTGGAGTTCAGTATCACTCAAACTATACTGTTCACAAACGAGACTTAAGCGATTTCCTGGGGTTTTGACAGCGTTAACCGAATGGGTTAAATCACCTTGAAAATAAACTAAAGTATTGATTTGGGGCTTAATTTGCCCAAGTTGGCGTTTGTGCGACTTGAGTACCAGTTCTCCCCCTTCCATATCCGCAGGTACGCGCACATAGAGAACACTGACAACCGCAGGCGGTTCAATGGTTTTGGAGTAGGAACGCAAAGAGCGATCGATATGCGGATCGACGCGGGAGCCTTCTTTGAGTTGTAAAGGATTCAGGTAAAAAGCATTACAATTCGGCTGGAGAGCTAAATCGAGGTAAGGTTTGAAGTAGGGAAACTGTTGTTCTACTTTTGCTAATCCAGAACGCTGAAACACTACAGAAAATCCTTTAGTGGCAACAAAATCGCGGTTGAGGTTGTTGATCGCAAAGTAAGGACAAGCTTGGATTTCTCCCCACAAATTGTTTAGGTAATCGCTGGGGAAGGCGTTGGTTTGTTGTTGATAGTGTTTCACAGGGGATAGAGGAGCGGTATCTAAAATTTTAAAGACTGTCGAGTGATGATAGTAGTATTCTTTTAAGTGAGAAAAACTACATAGGGAGAAAGACGAATGAGAATTGATGATTACAATGCAGCAAAGGCACTAACTGAAAAACTGAAAGAGAACTTACCCATTAAAGCACGAGCCGGGAAAGAGTTTTTAAAGACATTAAAGCAAAAAGGAGTAAATGCTGATCCAGACAGAGAATTTGAAATTGATTTCGTTGGCTATTCAGGAGATGAAGGCGGGATTATGTGCGGACTAAAGGAGCCAAATAATCCCGAAAGTAAAGAAAAATATGTTTCTTCTATTACTCACCTAAAAATTGATCCTAATCATCCTCTAGCTGCTGAAGTACAAGCTTACCAAAGTCAGCGAATTCGTAAATTAATGTTGCAAGATGCCAGAGGTTTTAAAGCAGAGATAATGACGCTAGAGCCGAAAAGAAATAAAAACCGTAGTAAAGGTTTTGGGAAGTAATTAACTCCGAAAACGATATTCTATCCGAACTGGGATTTTTAAGTTTTGAATGCCATCAAATTGGTAGTATTGACCTCGCATTTGGACATTTTGAATTAAGCTAACTGGAGGCATATTCACAACATCATAGCTAATCACTTGATTAGTGAACATGACATCTAACGGATTTAATGGATGTGTACAAGTGAATATACCTTCAGCAATTTTAGGTTTCGGTAATGGTTCAACTGTGACTTCAGCTTTGCTCATCCATTTACCCAAGCGAATCCACTTTGGTAATTTGAGTTATTTTTGAGATATGACAAAAAACTCAAATTGACTTTCTGCTGCTATTTCCTTCGCTCTGCCAAAACTGGGGATATTTTTTGGGGTTTTCTCCATTTCAACGTGGTAGTTATTGTTAGCATACTTCCAGGTGTTGAGGATAGAAGAATGATGGAGCGATCGCCTTCATTTCCTTTAACAATTAATTCTTCATCTGGAGTAGAAGTAAGACCTTGTTCTCTAACTGTTGCAACATCATGTCCTGCTAAACGCAACCATGTAGCCACCCGCAGACTACCAAGATTTTCATCTAGTTTGATATTGACTTTTTTGTTTCCTTGTGAGTTCCTAAAGGGATTTGAACAAAAGAATCCCTTGTCATCTCAGCACCATAGGCGATACAAGCAAGAATGTCTTCTTTTTCTAAGCCGGGATATTCTTCTAGAATGGTCTCTATTGTTTCTTCTGCTGCTAAAAGGTCGAGAATTAGAGAAACCCAAATTCGGTGTCCGCGAATGCACGGTTTACCAAAACAAATATTCGGATCGATGGAAATACGAGAAAGCAAATCATTGTTAGTCATGTAGCTTCACCTCTAATAGCCTCTAGTTCTAACATATCCATCTTCATCGTCTTTTGGCTTCCAATGCCAAGTTAAGGTTTCCAATAACAGCGCGTCTTGTCCAAAAGTAATCGTATAGCGGGGATGTCTATCTTCTGGTTCGTTGGTGAGGGGGTAAGCTTGAAAATGCATAGGTAATCCGAGAGTGGCGCGTAAAAAGTTGCGATCGCGGTCTGAAATGAAGCACACTAGTTTACGTCTACTCACAGCATCACTAATTTGGTTGATAACGATCATCCACCACCACACTTTCACGTCCGCTACAATAACCAAAAAGCTGGGGTATTCTGAATTCTGTTAGCGCAGCGGGGCGTAGCCCATTCTGTCTTCTGACTCCTTCTCATAAAATCTGCTCAATCATCCGGTTGGCTTGCGAACTATAACTACCTCCAAATAAATTGAAGTGATTCAAAATGTGATACAGGTTATAGAGCGTTTTTCGGCGTTCATAACCTGCATCTAACGGAAATACCTCGTTGTAACCTTTATAAAACGCTGCGGGGAAACCACCAAATAATTCTGTCATAGCGATATCAACTTCTCTATCCGCAAAATAAGTTGCTGGATCAAATATCACTGGTTCTCCCGATGCAGTACACCCAGCATTTCCGCCCCATAAATCGCCATGTACTAAAGAAGGTTGCACCTGATGATTTGCCAATAGTTCCGGGATAGCTGCTAGTAACTTGTCTTGCTGGGGAAAATTACCTCCCCGTCGCCTTGCTAACTGAAATTGATAACCCAGGCGATGTTTAATATAAAATTCCGTCCAGTCTGCTGTCCAAGTATTGATTTGGGGTGTGGAACCAATGGTATTGTTAATTTTCCAACCAAAACCTTGACTGTTGCTAGCTTTATGCATTGCTGCTAACTTGCGCCCCATCTCTTCCCATAAATTGCTGTTACCGCTACCAAGTTCCAACCATTCTAGGACGATGTAGCTAGAATTATCAGCAGTACTCCAGCAAATTGGTTTGGGAACGCGAATACTAGCTGTTGCTTGCATTTCCTTTAAGCCCAACGCCTCAGCTTCAAACATCGCAATTTGGGATGCAAGGTTTAGCTTGACGAAGTAGGTTATCTCACCATTGGAGACAGCATAACCTTCGTTGATGCACCCACCACCAACCGATCGCCGTTGCTGACTCTGAAATTTTTCGCCAGTCACCTGGCTAATATTCGCGTCGATTTGAGTCCAGATCATGCAATTTTGGATTTTAGATTTTAGATTTTGGATTAGTAACTGGGAATTAGGTACTATTTATTAATTATCTTTCCCATGCCCAATGCCCAATGCCCCATGCCCTATTCCCAATTTTTAATTTACGGCTTGACAAAAACTACACCATAAGCATCTGGGGATAGATACTCTTTGGCTGCTTGCATCAAGTCTGTTGCATCTTGGCTCTGAATGATCGCTGGGTAGTTAAAGGCGGGTTCCAAATCTCCCACCAAAGACTGATAATAACCATACAACCCAGAGCGATCGCTTGGTGTTTCGTTGCCAAAAACATATCTGTTAGCTACTCGCCGCCCTATACGAGCAATTTCTGATTCTGTTACCAACTCTGTTTGTAGTTTACCAATGTGTTGAGCGATCGCATCTTCTACAATTGCTAAATTTTCCACTGCACATTTAGCTGAGATATAAAATATCCCTTGCAGCTCATTGCTCATGTTGCTCACAGAAATTGAAGAAACTAATCCCCGTTCTTCTCGTAAATCTCTCACTAGTCTTGATGTCCTTCCGTGTCCCAAAATTCCGGCTAAAACATCCAATCCATAGGTGCGATCTAACTGTGTCATTCCGGGAACTCGCCAAACCATTACTAGCCTTGCTTGTTGCAGACTTTCATCGATAAATTCTCGACGAACAATTTCTGTAAATGGTGATTCAGGGCTAAGTGGGGAAGGTGGGGAGGGGTAATGGGAAGTGGGGAATAGGGAGTGGGGAGTTTTAGCCGCTTTTGTAAATCCTTCTGCAACAGTTGCAATTAATTCTTCCACGGGCAAATTGCCTACAGCTACAGCAGTAATTGACTGGGGTTGATACCAATTAGCATGAAAATCTCGCATCTGCTGGGGTTTCAGTTCGGCAATCACCGATTCTGGCCCCAATACTGCACGACGATAGGGTAGACGATCAAAGGCTGTCTGCATCGCCCGCCGATATGTACGCCGTTGGGGATTATCTTCTGAACGCCTAATTTCTTCTAAAACTACCAATCGCTCACGTTCAAAGGCATCATCAGGAATACTCGCATTCGATACTACATCTATTTGTAGTGGCGCAAGCTCGGCAAAATCTTTGGGGGCAGTAGTTATATAGTAATGAGTATAATCTTGACTGGTAGCGGCATTGGTAACAGCACCCCGCTCTTCAATTCGACGTTCAAATTCGCCGCTAGCTAGTCGTTCTGTTCCTTTAAAAATCATGTGTTCTAAAAAGTGAGCCATACCGTTAATGGCATCAGGTTCTACAGCAGAACCAACTTTAACCCATAAATTGAGGTTTACGGCTTCAACTGGCATTTGCTCGGCAATGATTGTCAAACCATTGGGTAGCTGGTGCAGTGTCGGGGCATTGAGACGGGGAAGTTTCCGTAGGGTTGAGGTCATTGCTACTTGTGCGTGAGGAGCGATGTTACTTCTTTATCTTATCTGGGACTTAAAAATAAGCACTGCGATCGCTTCTCCGACAGAAGAAGCGATCGCATGAGCAAGTAAGGCAAAAATTTCCCCGCGTCCCCCGCGTCCATACCTGGGTTAGATAACGAACCACAGAGGCGCAGAGAACACAGAGAGGAAGACCCTCACCCAGCAATTTTGGGTTGGTCGAGTAGTACTTATGAAGTCATTAATCTCAATAACGCTGTAAAATTATGAATAGCAATATTAAGAATTATAAAGATAAATATCAATGTCCAGCATTTCTGGTGACAAAAGTAAATCTCATGTATTGGTTATTGGTGCAGGAATAGGTGGACTGACTGCTGGAGCATTATTAGCTCATAGAGGTTACAGCGTCTTAATTTTAGATCAAGCGATCGCACCAGGAGGCTGTGCTTCGACGTTTAAACGCCAAGGATTTACCTTTGATGTGGGCGCAACTCAGGTGGCGGGGTTGGAAGCCGGGGGAATTCACCACCGCATTTTCTCAGAATTGCAAATAGATTTGCCGGCAGCAACGCCTTGTGACCCCGCTTGTGCGGTGTATTTACCTGGGGAAAGTACACCTATCAACGTTTGGCGCGACCAAGAAAAATGGCAAGGGGAACGACAAAAACAATTTCCTGGTAGCGAACCGTTTTGGCAATTGATGACAACTTTATTTAATGCCAGTTGGGAATTTCAAGGACGCGACCCAGTGCTACCGCCACGTAATTTATGGGATTTGTGGCAGCTAATCCAAGCGGTGCGTCCGAGTACATTAATTACCGTACCCTTCACCTTGTTTACGGTAGGAGATGCTTTACGTTTATGTGGACTGGGAAATGACCGACGACTAAGAACTTTTTTAGATTTGCAACTGAAGCTATACTCCCAGGTGGATGCAGACGAGACAGCATTACTTTACGCAGCTACAGCGTTGAGTGTATCCCAACTGCCCCAAGGATTGTTTCATCTCCAGGGAAGTATGCAGGTGTTGAGCGATCGCTTGGTACAATCTTTAGAGAGAGATGGCGGCAAATTGTTGATGCGCCACACTGTAGAACAAATCAAGGTAGAAAACGGTAAAGCTACTGCTGTTGTAATTAGAAATCAGAAAACTGGTGAAGTCTGGACGGAAGCAGCCGACCATATAGTTAGTAACATCACCGTGCAAAACTTGGTGCAGTTATTGGGAGAACAAGCGCCATCTGGATATAAAAACCGCGTGGAAAAACTACCCCAAGCATCGGGTGCTTTTGTGGTGTATTTGGGTGTAGATGCTAGCGCGATTCCGCCTGGGTGTCCTCCTCACCTGCAATTTCTGTACGATGTCAATGGCCCCATTGGCGAAAATAATTCCCTATTTGTTTCCGTCAGTCATCCTGGAGACGGTCGCGCACCGGAGGGGAAAGCGACAATTATTGCTTCTTCATTTGTCGATCCTGCACAGTGGTGGCAGACTGAAGATTATGAAGGACTAAAAGAAAAGTTTACCCAAGAAGCGATCGCACGTCTTGCTGAATACTTTTATCTCAAACCAGAAACGATTATTTATCAAGAAGCCGCAACACCCCGTACCTTTGCTCATTTCACAGGGCGCGATCGCGGTATAGTTGGCGGCATAGGTCAAAGAATACCTACTTTTGGCCCCTTTGGTTTCGCCAATCGAACACCCATTGAACATTTGTGGTTAGTTGGTGACTCCACCCATCCAGGGGAAGGCACTGCTGGAGTGAGTTATTCGGCGCTAACAGTAGTCAGGCAAATTGAAGCGCAAATATAGTATTTTGTCAATCTGAATTCTGAATTCTAGACATCTCCGAAAAAGAATGTAGAGACGTAGCACTGCTACGTCTCTACAAGGATTATGGGTAACGCATATTTAATTTCTGGAGATGACCGTTAGCTTACAAGCAGTGGGAGGGCTATTCATGATTATGGGTAACGCATATTTAATTTCTGGAGATGTCTTCTGACTTCAATTACAACTATTTATATAGAGCCGAAATTTTATTAGATAGTATAAATCATACTTATAACCGATGGCAAAGGGGACGCAAAATTGATGAAATAAGGGTAGTGTTGCTGACCCGGAGTAATGACAGACAGCGTTTTAATTATTGGTGGACGCGGGCGGATTGGTAGCAGTGTTGCTCAGGATCTTGCTACCCATACGCAGGCACAAATTACGATTACTGGGCGTTCTGCGGAGTTTGGCAAGGCTGTTAGCTTGTCTTCGGGGGGACAAGTGCAGTTTTTGATATTAGATTTGGCAGAAGTTGACAAGTTGCGAGATGCGATCGCAAACTCTAATTTAGTCATTCACTGTGCTGGCCCATTTCACTACAGAGATACTAATGTTCTTGAAACCTGTATTGCCCAAGGCGTTAATTATCTAGATGTCAGCGACCATCGTTCTTATACCAGCAAGGCTCTAAATTATCATGAAAAAGCTGCTGCTGCTGGTGTGACAGCAATTATTAATACTGGCATTTTTCCTGGTATTTCTAACAGCATGGTACGTCAGGGAGTTGAACAATTTGACCAACCAGAAAAGATCCATTTAAGTTATTTAGTTTCGGGTTCTGGTGGTGCTGGTATTACAGTGATGCGGACAACTTTTCTGGGGTTACAGTATCCTTTTGAAGCTTGGATAGATGGAAAATGGGAGATAGTCAAGCCTTATAGTGAAAGAGAAGTAATTGAGTTTCCATCGCCTTATGGACGCAGTGGAGTTTACTGGTTTGATATGCCAGAAACATTTACACTGCCCCAAGCCTTCCCATCAGTGAAAACTGTAATTACTAAATTTGGCTCTGTTCCAGATTTTTATAATCATCTAACTTGGATTGCCGCGAACATTTTTCCCAAGTGGTTAATGCAGCAACGTTCGATGATTGAATTCCTATCTCATGTCAGCCATTTGATGACAGATGTTACTAATAATTTTAGTGGAATTGGGGTAGCCGTTCGTTCGGAAGTTACAGGCCAAAAAAATGGTGAAACTGGCGTTTATTGTTCAACTATAGTGCATGAAAATACATCTGTGGCTTCTGGTTGTGGTACGGGTAGTATTGCCCAATTATTGCTAGAAGGCAAACTCAAAAAGCCAGGTGTTTTTGCTGTAGAAGAAGCACTACCAACAAATTTATTTGAAGAAGTAATGCAAAGCCGAGGAATTAAGATTACTCATAGTTGGTTATAAGGCAATATACTTCAGAATGAGCAACAAAACACTTGTAGAGACGGCGATTTATCGCGTCTTGTAATATTTGGCAATGTGAGTGCCCTTGTCTATGGGTTCAGCACGGCAATTTGACTATTACAAAAATTTAGACAGTTCTAGATACTAAAAAATTTAGATAGGATTAACTGAACTATAGCTAAAAATTAATATACCCTACGGTAGAAGTAAGAACTGTACCTAAACATTTAGTATGCCTGTGAGCTTTAAATATTGCATATATCTATACATGACAGAGGCTCACAAAAAACTAGGAGGGTTTTACCATGCAAAAAATTCTATTAACTTTAAAGCAAGCGTTTCGTTCCAGCCTTTTGGTTATTTGCTTGATGATTTCTATCAGCTTGTCAGGTTCGTTAATTTTCTTTCAGCAAGCTAGTCATGCAACTACTCTTGAAGAATTGAAGCTAATACCTCCAGAGTATAAACCAAATTCTGAAGAAAAAATTAATCGCGCTAACGAATACGATCCAGGTGTTGGCGTTGAAGAAGAAGAACGAGAAGAAGCTTATGAACAAGCAATAAAAGATTCCAAAAATCTTAATACTATCGAGAAGACTTACGAAAGAAATTTGAAGGCTGAAAAAGCACAAAATCCCCCAGAAAGTTTTGGTGAAAAGGCGAAAGAAGTTCTTGAAAAAGTGACAGGTAAATAGAGAATATATAGGACTCATATTTGATTTCTGAAATATACGTAGGGTGCGTTATGCCAAAGGCTAACGCACCAGTTAACGATTTAGGTGCGTTAGGCTACGCCATAACACACCCTACAGATACTTAGATTTTTTCAGAAATCAAATCGCACTCCTATAGATATAATTCCCAACCCATTCAGTATTAGCGTTGGGAATTATATTCAAACCCACATTCTGATTTGCAGTGAGGTTAAAAAATTAGATCGTACCAAATTTTAAGATAGTTGCGCTCAAAAATCGCTTTTACTCAAATTCATCAATTGTGGTGGGAAGAGTAGTCTTTTGATGATTAGCAAAGTTGCGCTCATACCACTTCATTAATGGAGTTGCACTAATTCCATGCACAATTACCGAAACTACAATGGTCGTGTAAGTTATCCAAGCAATTTGTTCGGCTGCTTGACCTTTTAAGCCATGACCAAAAGCATAGGCAAGATAATATAAAGAGCCGACACCGCGAATACCGAACCATCCCAATAACCAACGAGTTCCTGGGTGTAAGGTTCGGCGGTGTGAGTCTAGAGGACGTTTACCAATTGTGCTAATCCAAACTCCTACAGGTCTGATGATCAAGAATAACAAAATTATCACTAACAAAGATTGCGTAGCATAATTAAGTATTGGTTTCAATAATAATATTGAACCTAATAGTAGAATTGTCCCAACTTCCAGCAGCTTTTCAACTTGTTCAATAAATTCTAACTGTGCTAGCGGTTTTTCATGATTTCTGTAACTACGTTGGACAACTAACCCAGCAATAAATACTGCTAGAAATCCATAGCCATTCACCATTTCTGTTAATGAATAAGTTATGAGAATTGTGCTGATAGCAATAAAATCTTCCATTAACTCGTCCGCAGGACGGAGTTTTTGAACTCTTTTTTCAATCCAAACTATAGATTTGGCAACAACAATTCCCATAATAATGCCAACTGCGATCGCCCATATTAAATCAACTGTAATCCACTGTTTAAACCAGTTACCCCAGTTGTCATCTTGTAAGGCATGAATGCCAAAATAAACGAAGGGAAAAGCTAAAGCATCATTTAACCCACCTTCAGAAGTTAAACCAAATCTTAGCTCATCTTGGTCTTTGGCATCGGTCAGTTGTACTTCTGATGCTAATACTGGATCGGTGGGTGCAAGAATTGCTCCTAATAAAATTGCTTCTCCCCAATTCATTCCTAAAAACAATTTACCCACAGCAGCCAGAGCAAAAATTGAAATTGGCATCAAAAATAAAATCAATCGCACCGTAATATCCCAAACCCCCAACCTGAGAGGACGAACAATTTTTAAGCCGCAGCTAAATACAGAAATAATTACTACCAGTTCTGTTATTCTCTCTAGCAGTTCGGTGTTAAAAACTTCATCCCGACGTAATTGAATCAGCCCTAAACCATAAGGGCCTAGAAAAATACCAACCAGGAGATAGATAATAGCAAAAGAAAGAGGTAAGCGAGTAATCCAACCTGACCCTAACGTTACTATTAGCAAAAGTAGACCTATCACAAATAGGTCAATAATATAGACATCTACCATATAGCGATTTATACAAAAATTAGGTGTTGCTCTGTCAGCTTAATTGTTATAGCTTTAATTAGATAATTGCCTATGGGAAGATATTCTAGAATTGAGGATTCAGACGCGCCACCAAATTGGAGTAGCCCCTAAAACAATGAGATACAGCTAATACAGACCTGTACTATTGGTGTCAACTTAACGTGAAAACCTTCCTAGAACCAGCTTTTAGATTGTCTCGTTGTCTCGTTCCCAGTCTCCGACTGGGAATGCCGTTCTAGAGGCTCCGCCTCCCTTGCTGGCGGCAGAGCCGCCATGAGTTGCATTTCCAGCCAGAGGCTGGAAACGAGGTTTTAAAGGAGGCTCCTACCAATGATCTATATTCCCTACTTTCTTACTCAGCTATCGCCCATCTTAGTACAAATATACTATAATGTAGATAGCGTCCACAAAGCCTAGCCAAATGCATAACGGCTCTGTGAAAACCTTCCAGAAGATGGATTCAAGGGTTAGTTCGATGATGAAGCATTATATTCTCAACCTCAATCCGACTGCCAAGCATGAGTGGGATCGGTGTATTTTACGCGATCCGTTGACTGCCAAACGCCCAGACATTGCTAAACTAATTGCTGAAGCGGTTGGTGCTGATACAGGTAGTTATTTAGTGAGCGTGAATATCGAAGTTCAAGTTTTACAGCAAGCCGCAGTACCTCAAGCCGAACAACTCTCGCTTTCATTTCCAGAGGCGAGTGTGTCATCACAATCACAACTGCGGGAAGCAGCTTGAATGAAAAGTGCTGTTAGCGGATAGCTAAGGTTTAGCCCGTGCTGAGTTCCGTTAGCGGTAGCCGGGCGTTTAAGTAAGTCGGCACAATAAAACCAATTCGCAATTCGCTTTTTCGCCCATGACGCTCCTACGTCGCTAACGCTGCGCTAACGCAATTGAATCAAGACAGACACAACGGGAAGAGGGGTTTCAACAACCCTTGGGATACAAGGACTGTTTCGCGCCACTTGCGGGCGAAAGCGCGTAGCGGGACGTTCGCGGTAGCGTCTCGTAGAGAAGTACGGTTTTAAACCTTCACTTTTTTCATAAAACCAAACAGCGATCGCCAAATATCCCAGTAATTGTTTTTACAGGACGAGATACCTTAGCAGATCGACTGGCAGTCTCGCGTTTAGGAGCTAGACAATTTTTGCATAAACCGGCGACAACCAAGCAGATTTTTCAGGCGATCGCTCGTGTCTTATATATATAGCAGTCTTAAATCATTCGTGAACAATTAGATCCCCGACTTCTTTGAGAAGTCGGGGATCTGATTCTCTACCTACGCAAATAATTTCAAAAATCGGCGTTGCATCCAAAAAAAATGAGCGAACCGGGAGGAACGGGAACGTATTTACAAGGGTCGGTTTGAGGAACTCCAAAGGGAAATTATGATTGGGGTTGAGCAACTTGATCACGGACTACGACTCGATGGTAGAGAAGTAATCGAGCAACTACGTCAAAAGAACCAAGCTTTGAGAAAGACTCAGGCAGAATAATGAGTTTATAAGAAGAATTCAGAACTCAGGAGCGGAGCCGGAGATTCCGAAGCTCCGGTCAGAATTCAGTATGAATTCTGTACGAGTGGGTAATGAATATTGGTTAAAACCGTACTTCTCTACGAGACGCTACCGCGAACGTCCCGCTACGCGCTTTCGCCCCTGGTGGGCGAAAAAAAATTAAAATATTCTCGCCTTAAAACTCTACCCATAAAGGGATAGAGTATTCACCAATTCTGAATTCTGAATGAATTCTGACTCCTGTTTTATCGCCCAATTGCAGAGGGGATTGAAGTTGTACGGATAGTGAGTGGCTATCGCGATTTAGAGAGGCTGTTTTTAGATGATGATTCAAGGTAATAATTTTCAGTCTATTAAAAAACAAATCTTCTTACAGTAGGCTTTAGCTTCCCGTTCTAGATATTCAATTTCTCCTTTCCACCGCTCAAGCTTGTTTTCTCGCTCTCGTAATTTCTCTGCTGTAGGGTTTCTGGAATGCTGGGTATTTGGATTAGGCAGAATTCCATAATTTTTAAGCCAAGTGGGGGTAAATTCCTGCACCTGCCAAAGAAAGACATGATCGTGCTTATCGCCACCTAAACAACGAATCCGTTTGACTGAAAGTGTTGATTCACCAAAAAGGATTTGCTGATTTTTGGAATTTTTAGGAAACAGGCGCGTCTCACCACCTCTTCCACGAAAGAATTCGACTACAAACCACTCAGCAAAATCGAATATACAAACCTCTGTCGCCTCGCTACCATCATCCTCTAGTAGATCAACATCATCTTGGATTTGATACCCTATGGCAATTTGTGATGTCTTGGGTAACAAGATGCGAAGCCGTTCAAAGCGGTTACTGTAATTAGCCCAAAAGTCCCTGCGACTACATAGCCGTTTTGACTCGTAGTCTGGTAAATCGAGCTTGTTCAATATTAGATTTACTAACTTTTGGAAATCACCATAATTGATACCTCCAATCCACTCTCGAAGTCTTTGCCTTGCTGGATCTGAAAGTTTATACCAATTTTCACCATTTCTATAATTACGTCTTAACCAATCAACCAGTAAAGAATGATTGTTTGCTATATCATTAGAAACATTAGTTAGCGAATGATTAACAGCCTTTATTTGCTGACTTTCTGACATTTCATCCAAACAACTTAACAGCCATATTACTTGCTGCTGATTTGGAGAGCGAATTGTAGTAAAATAGGGAGATATCTCTTCTATAAAATTGCTGAATAATGGAATCCAAATAGGTAGATATTCTTTGATTGTGTTTAGTAATTCAGTTTGATTAATACGCTGTTCACAAGCAATTTTTGCTAATTCTATACCTGCTTGTGTACTGCGAAGCACCCGAATAATTTGAACTGGTAGCAGGTGACTAACTAAGTCGGAATTAGCAAAAATATCAAAAGATTCAGCTAGAGACTGTGCTAACCCCTGTTCTTGCCGATCGCCATAATAAAGAGCTAAACGCCACAATAGCTGATGTTGCAACCATGAGTTAGAAATTGCTACCTTCCAAATAGCTGCTGATGTTTTCCTGCATCGGTCAATATTTTGCTGATCCCACTGTGCTTTAGCATGGATGCAGTAAATCCAGTCTAACTTACTTACTCGATCCGCTTTACCCTGTTCAATAGCTTCCAATACTTTATCAACACTTGGTATTGATATTGTTGCATCTGGTAACTTACTTGCAAGCTGAATAATGCTAAGGGGTTTCGCTCTTAGCCTCTCCCCTTGGGAGAAGAAAAAATTCTTGTCCTTACTGTTACCCCTGACTTGATTGCTGGGGTATTCTGAATTCTGTTAGTGCAGTGGGGCGTAGCCCATTCTGTCTTCTGACTCCTTCTGATGCTCTACTGGTTAGTTGTTTTTTCAATGGGTACTCTCAATATTTAACAGCTTTTTAATCATCAAAATTGATAATCTTTCTTGATAAATATATAGATTACACCATCGTGTAGCCCTTTCCCCATTTTTTAAACGGAATAAAGGATGCCCTGATAGCCCCTTATACCTTTGATATACTTTCTCAATAAAGTGGTATTGTTAGATCAACTTCTATTTTCAGGTAAATAGACCACGCGGTAGGGGCACAGCATTGCTCATTGGTGTCAACTTCAGCGGAAATGCAACTCAAAAGCGGCTCTGTCGCGATTCTTGAGGCGGCAGCCCCAAAGACAAGCATTCCCAGTCGGAGACTGGGAACGAGGCAATCTAAAAGCTAGTTCTAGACTTGCTTTCACGTTAACCGAGTACCGTGGGTTTAAGTCCCCCGGTTCTATAACCGGTAAGTTTTGGGTCGGGGTCAAATCCCCGTTCCAAAACTTTACTTCCGACTTCCGACTTCCGACTTCCGACTTCTTTAAGTTGACACCTATGAGCATTGCTGTGCCCTTACGACAGATGTGGTTCAAATACATGAAAACTGCTGTAAATCTGCTTTCTCAAAGTCACTTGTCTGCAAAGAGGGGACTGGGAAGGGAACAAGGGACAAGAATTTTTCCCTCTGCCTCTTTTCAATTCCCAGTCCCCAATCCCCAGTCCCCAATCCCCAGCCTCCAGGCGTTACATCTGTAAATGGTGGTGTTCGTGAGAATTGATAGTTTATTTAGAGTTTACAAACGAAAATCAATACGTGTTTTACCTTTAATACTCAGCTTGATATTGGTTTTGTTTGTCGGCAGCCGCACTATAGCTGTACCAACAAAATCCACAGAGATATTATGGGATACTTATGGTGTACCGCATATTTACGGAAAAGATGACCAAAGTGCATTTTATGCCTTTGGTTGGGCACAAATGCAAAGTCATGGAGATTTGCTTTTGCGTCTCTATGGTCAAGCACGGGGACGCGCCGCTGAATATTGGGGAGAGAAATACCTCGAGTCAGATCGTTGGGTACAGACTGTGGGAGTACCAGAACGCGTTCGTTCTTGGTACAAGGCACAGAGTCCAACTTTTCGCAGTTATCTCGATGCTTTTGCTACTGGGATTAATGCTTATGCTTCCCAAAATCCTAATTTGATTGCCGATCAAGTTGAGGTGGTGCTACCAGTCAAGGCAGAAGATATCATGGCTCACTTACATCGGGTGCTTAATTTCACCTTTGTGGCCTATCAGGAGGATGTATTACATCTGAGCGAAGAAAAGTTGCAAGCAGGATCTAATGGTTGGGCGATCGCACCAAGTCATTCTGCCGATGGGAATGCTATGTTGCTAGCAAACCCACATCTACCTTGGTCAGATTTATTTTTGTGGTATGAGGCTCAAATCACCGCACCAGGCATTGATGCTTATGGGGCAACACTTGTAGGTATTCCCGTATTAGCGATCGCCTTTAACAACAACTTAGGTTGGACTCACACCGTTAATACTTATGATGGTTGGGATGTTTACGAACTCACACCGGCAGGTAATGGGTACCGATTTGATGACAAAGTTCGGAACTTCCTTTCCAAAACCCTCTCCTTAAAAGTGAAGCAGAAAGATGGCTCGTTGCAAGAGCAACCCTTGGTAGTGAAAAGTTCTGTCCACGGGCCTGTGGTAGTTGAGAAAAATGGTAAAATCCTGGCGCTGAGAGTTGCAGGTCTTGACCGACCAGGTGTACTTCAAGAGTGGTGGGATATGGCACGAGCAAAAAACCTTGCCCAGTTTGAAAAGACACTCCAACGCTTGCAATTGCCAATGTTTACGGTGATGTATGCCGATAGAGAAGGGCATATTATGCACCTATTCAACGGTCAAGTTCCAGTGCGCTCCTTTGGTGACTTTAAATATTGGCAAGGGATAATCCCAGGAAATACATCTAAAACCTTGTGGACAAAAATTCATCCTTACCAAGATTTACCGCGCATAGTTGACCCGAAGAGTGGCTGGTTGCAAAATACAAATGACCCACCTTGGACAACTACGTTTCCCGCCGCCATTAAAGCAGATAATTACCCGCCTTACATGGCGCCTCATTTTATGGATTTCCGCTCCCAACGTTCTGTAAGAATGCTGGCTGAGGATGACAAAATCTCTTTCGATAAAATGGTTGCAGACAAGTACTCTACCCGTATGGAACTGGCTGATCGGATTTTGGATGATTTAATTCCGGCTGCACGCAAGTACGGTGAGGACTTAGGGCAGCAAGCAGCTAATGTCTTAGAAGCCTGGGATCGGCAAGCCAATGCAGATAGTCGCGGGGCGGTATTATTTGCCTTTTGGGTACAACAGATGCACTTAGATAAGATGTTTAGTAAACCCTGGAATGAAAATTCTCCACGCACCACACCCGATGGTTTAGCTAATCCTGAAAGTGCAGTTGCAACTCTGCAAGCAGTCGCAGCCCAGGTACAAAAGACTTATGGGGCGCTTGATGTACCGTGGGGCAAGGTTTTTCGGCTACGGTTGGGTGATCTGGATTTATCTGCTAATGGTGGGGATGGCAAGCTGGGAATTTTTCGTGTACTCAATTTTGCCCCAGGGGAAAAGCAAACGTTCCAAGCCGTTGGAGGCGATTCCTATGTGGCTGCAATTGAATTTTCCAACCCTGTACGGGCAATGGCACTCACCAGCTATGGTAATGCAACTCAACCTGGATCGCCCCACATTAGCGACCAGTTACAAATGTTAGCTAACAAAAAACTGCGTCCTGTGTGGCGCGATCGCTCAGATATTCTTGCTCATCTAGAAGAGCGTAAAATATTCTGAGGTCAATAGACATCTCCAGAAATTAAATATGCGTTATCCAGAACCCTTGTAGAGACGTAGCAGTGCTACGTCTCTACATTCATTTTCACCAGATGTCTAATTGGTAGTTGAGAAACGGGAACACACCAAATTTGACGCTTCTCGGTACGATGATGACATGCATTCTACCCGTTCGTCGTAACTAACGAATTCACGCTCTTCGAGATGAGATGACAGGTGCATGTTCCAGCTGACAGTAAGGGCGACTATAGCTTAGTGGTGACTCTAAAGCGTGCCCAAGCAAGAACTCTGGGTTGCTCATTACCTGCTCAGTTTCGCCATCATATACTACCTGACCTTGACTGAGAACAATTGTGCGATCGCACAAATCTAAGGCTAAATCTAAATCATGGGTTGCAATCAGTTGTGTGATCGGTAAGGTTTGTAACAATTCAATGAACTGACGACGAGAACGGGGATCTAATTGAGCTGAGGGTTCATCCAACACTAATATCTGTGGGTTCATTGCTAAGACTCCAGCGATCGCAATTCGTTTTTTTTCACCTCCAGATAAATTACCGATATAGCGTTGCCCATACCATTGGGGATCAATAGACATCTCCGAAAACTATCAAAGCTTTACTATGGCTAGCTTATAGGATGTAAATGCAACCATCAAAACTAGCTAGTCAAAACTATAAAAT
>NZ_JBALEJ010000085.1:0-30486 GCF_036917975.1 Nostoc sp. | reverse complement strand
CGACTTACTTAAAGCTTATGAGTATTTTTATCTACTCGTATCAGAACGGAATTACGTAACTTTATATACTACATCATGAAGTGCGGAATGTGGGTCATAAGTTTCGTGTACTAGCTTAACTACTGGATGAGAACCTTTCCATTTCATAGTACTAGCAAACTTTAAAGCCGTCTCAACTTCATCTAAAATGCTGCCATTCCAATGATTCTCTAGTATTGCCCATGTCCTTTCTATCGGATTATATTTACTATGATATGGAGGGTAGTAAGCTAAACGTATGTTTACTTGATGTTTGTGGGCAAACTCTACTATACGTTTCATAAATTGGGTACGACGTGAACTATTCTGCGGCCCATTATCTTGATTGAGAAGTAGGGTTTGAATATCAGAAAAACGATGCTTTTCTTCTAACCAAAAATCTTCTAAAATATCAACAATAAAATCGCTTGTAACTTTCGATTCTGTAAAGTATAAAAATAGCTCATCAAGTTCTGGAAGGAAGATACCATAAGGAGTTACAGTTGTTTTTGGATTAAAATCATGGTCATCAGCTTTCGCTCCATTCCGGCTTTTACCCCCTCGATCAAATGAGCCAATCTTAACGCGGGCTTTTCCGTCCATACTTAGACGTAAAACAGTCTTATCTTCCGAAGCGTCTTTATTTACTATGTCTAATTGCTCAAAGATTGCATCAGTTTGTGGAATTTTTTTTGAGGTTGAACTTTCTTTACTCTTTTTAGCTTGTAACCTAAATCATTTAATTTGACTCGAATTGTTTCTGATGTATGTAACTTTTCGTCACTATAACCATATTTTTCTATTAGTTGCTTTCTGACTTCGGCAGCACTGAGTCTGGTATATAGCCTTTGACTTTTAAAACTAGGGTCAATTTGACTTTGTGAATCTACTATATTTTTTATATCTTCTAAAAGATTTGGGAAATGTTCTTCTGCTTTATAACGTCCTTTCGCACTCATATTATCAAAGCAAGTAATACCGCTTTCTAATTCTCTTATTCCTTTCCTAATAGTATCTCGATTCCATCCTAATTCTGATTGTGCAAGCCTTTGCCCTCCTAAACCTAAGCCCTGAACTGTCTGTGCCATAAATTTACGCTTTGCTGCACCAAATAATTGAGATGCAGTTTCAATTAACAACTTTTTGAGAGAATCAGTTAATACTATAGCCACCAGTTACCACACTCCAAAACAAGCGTCATTATTCAAATTACTACAAAAGGGGGATGAAGGGGCTGCCGACGGCAGCCCCTTCATCCCCCTTTAAAATGATTATCATTATTGCTGATGGAATAGTTTATTTTCTGGAAGTCCCCCAGATGTAGTTAGCGGCAAAATCCAAGACTTGCAGACTGTTGGAGTCAGGTACGAGTTTTAAAATTGTCTCGGCTTCTTGGCGAGTACCTAAAAGTCGTCCCCAACCTTGGAAATTTAAAATATCGGCAGAACGTTTAAGAGCAGAGCGTTCTAACTCTAAGTCGATGGATTCTTGTTTATTTTGTTGTTTGTTTTGGGCGTTGGTAACTCGCCCATCGGTAGCATTATATACTGGGTCAGCGAGGATAGCTAAAGTTTTAGGTGCTGCTTTGCGTGTGGCGTACTCTTGGCGTTGAATAGCGATCGCTGAAGCGGAAGGTAGATTGACTATTTCATGGTTAAGAAATAGCGGTTGGTAGTTAAAGTTGTTCCGTGATGCCGGAATATTTGGGTTAACATCAATACCTCCTCTATCATTATCTCCCGGAATGACCTCTCCCCCAGCCCCTCCCCTAGTAGGGGAGGGGAGTTTATCTTTTTCCCCCAACACTGGTAGGGAAGGGAGTTGGGAGGTTAGGTCAGCCAACGCCGCAAAGGGAACATATTGCAAAGCTCCATCCGCAACAATAACTAAGCGTTTAGTGCCTAATTTATATTTTACAGGTGCGAGAATGAGTTGACTGAGTTCGGTAGCGGCTTTATCAATACTCTGAGTTTTGATATCTGTACAGGGGTTTTCTTTATTTGTTACCGAAGGTGGTTTAGAACTGTTATGGCTGATCAGACAAAATAAATTGATGGCGCTTTTCTCGATCTCTGCTTTTTTGGGAAGTTCGTAAGTATCGAGAGAATTGGGACTCACCACCCATAGAAAACTGTGTTCTTCGCCCAAGGAATACTGTAACAGCAGCGTGTCTTTATCGAGTTGTTGCTGAATTTGCGGTAATTTTAGGGGTTGGGGATACTTCAGGCTGGCGTATTTCGGACTACTTTGGCGGATTTTCGTTTCCAGTTCCTTTTGTTGTCCCAGCAGTTGCTCGATTTCTGTCTTCAAGTTGTCAGCATTGGCTTGAAAAATTGGGTCTTTAATTTTATTACTATTAACTATCTCAAACCGCAGTTTTTCCCTAGCATCAATTAAGGCTTGTAAGCGTTGTTCTTCTTCTAAAAGTTTTAGATTTGCACCTTTGCGGATATTGGCGCGTGCTTCGGTTAACAGTTCTACAAGTCCCCTAGCGCGAGAGCGATCGCTTGTTTCAATTGCTTGGGCATCATATCCTTTTGATGGGTCTTTTTTGTGCAGTTCCATCAAGATGTCGATTTTGAGTCGGTAATAATCTTGTACGGTGGCAAAAAAGGAGGTTCGTAAATCTGAACTAACGACTTCTTTGCGGATGTTTTCGATGATTTTTATTGCATGATCTATCTGGGTGAGGGCTGCTGGGAGTTGCTTGTTTTGGCGTTGTAGTTTGGCGATATTGTAGAGACTTTGGGCTTGTTCAGAACTTAAGCCCATTTGAGTATAGAGAGAGAGTTGTTCTTCATAAGTTTGTATAGCTTTTTCGGGTTGTTTGAGGGCTGCGTAAACTTCAGCCGCTTTGGTGTAAACTATCCCCTCTATCTCCCTAGCACCTATTTCTCGTGCTAGCTTTATGGCTTTTTGAGAGTCTTCTAGAGCCTGGGAATAATTTCCTTGTTTAATCTCAACTTGAGCGAGAATATTAAGTGTCCCTGCTTCTATAGCTAATTTAAGCTCAACCGTCTCTAAATTACGAGATAAAGCTAGAGCTTGATTGCCAAAACTAATTGTTTGTTGATAATCTCCCGAATTTAGGTAAGTTCTACTAATTTGGTTTAATAATGAGGCTTCATAGTGACAGTTTCCCGTTGTTTATGATATAGACAAAGCTTGCTGATAAGAATTCAGGGCTTGTGGGTAATCTTGCAACTTTCGATAAATATCACCAATGTTGCTCAGAGTCCTAATTTCCTTGCTGCGATCGCCAATAGTTTTCCAGAGGGATAATGCTTGCCTATAAACATTTATGCTCTCAGAATATGCGCCTAAAGATGAGTAAACATCACCGAGAGTCAACAAAGTCTCTGCTTCGTCTGGACGATTTTTAATCTGACGTTGAATGTCTAAGGCTTGATTGAGGGCATCAATCGCTTCTTGTTTTTTCCCTTGCTTGTTTTGAATATCAGCAATATCGGTAAGTATGTTTGCTTTGCCGGGCTTCCCGCCCATAATTTGCCTGAGTTTTAGTGCTTGTTTATAAACATCAAGGGCTTTTTGATATTCCCCAATTGTTGTGTATCCTAGACCGCCAATATTTTCTAGAACTCCCACCTCACCCAAAAGTGTCTCTTGCGTGCGCCATTTTTGAGCCTCTTGTTTCCATTTTTCGATAAGATTGTTAATACCTACGACAGTATTAGGGGTTGTTGATTGATTCGACGAGTTCTTTGGCTGATCAATCTTGGGAGGTTTTTTTATTGATGCTAATTTATCAGAACAACTTGATTCGCTTAACAAGGTATACATCAAATCGAACGTGCTTCTATCTCTCTTAAATTCTGGATCTAGAGTATTAGCTTGCTTGATATAATCAAGTCCTTTATCGATTTCACCGAAGGAACTTGCGTAAGTAATAGCTATATAATCGAGTATTTCAGCTTGTTTGAGGACATCCCCTTTTTCTTTCCAGAAAGCCAAAGCTTTGTTGTAATAATCAAGTGCTTTCTGTTTTTCGCCTAAGTTTTGAGCGTAAATCTGTCCAATTGTCCAAAAAACGGTAGGTGGCAAGTCAAGAGTTTGAGGAAACAGTGATGGAACTTGTTCCTTGTTAGCGATCGCCTTTTCATATTCTCCCATTTCCTTGTAGATCAAAGAAAGTGAAGTAGTGACTGCGCCCTCACATTCCTTATCCCCTAAAGCTTGACAAATAGGTAGTGCTTTCTGAGCATATTCCAAAGCTTTGGGATATTCTCCTCGAAACCAGTAAAATTTAGCAATTTGATCGAGAGTTTTGGCTTCTTTTTTGCGATCGCCTGCTAAACGCCAATATTTTAGAGCTTCTTCCCATTTAGGAATGACTTGGCTTAATAAGGGTGCATGCTGTTTGTTTAATTGTCGGGCTTCTTGTTCTGCTTTTTCAGCCGCAGCACGGTTGCTGTCTGGGGTGTTGGTTTGGGTTATTAGTTGAGAGGGTGGGGTTAAAGGTGTTGGTTTGGGATAGGCGCTGACTGTTTCTGAACCCAAAGATAGGCACAGCAACAGGATTAATCTTAGAGGATGTAGTTTGCTCATATTAGCGTTATATAAATTATCTTTTAGGAATCTCTAACAATTACGAATTAGTTAAACTACTCAGCTTCCCCAATGAGAGTAAAAGCCGCCCAATCAACGGGATTTGGATTAGTTTTCATCGTCGTCAGCATCGCTTGCCGCAGTGCTTGGGCTTTGTCGGAGCCTTTTTGCAGATTTTGATAAAATTCCGTCATTAATAGGGCTGTGGGCGCATCTGGAACCGACCACAGCGATACTAAGACACTGGGTACACCAGCACTAATGAAGGAACGAGATAAACCAATTACCCCATCCCCAGAAATGCGTCCGCGTCCGGTGTCACAAGCGCTTAAAACGACTAATTCGGCGTTTAGCTTCAGGTCGAGGATTTGGGAGGCTGTTAATAAACCATCATCTTTACCCGATGGAGCCAAAGCAATACCGCTATTTAATCCTTGGATATCATCAAATATGCCGTGGGTGGCTAAATGCACAAATCGCGCTTGGGGTAAACGCTTGACTACAGTTGCTTCTGTTGCTTTGTTGCCGATGAGAGGTTCAGTTTTGAGTAACTTGCTAATGGCAACTGCTTCTTGTTCTGCACCAGGTAACGGTTTTAATTGTTGCGGAGTTTCGCCGATTTTTGGGGCGAGAAAAGGCATTGTTGGATTACCTACAATCAGCGTATCTTTCCCTTCTATGGGTTTTGTGCCAGTCCGTTGTTTCTGTTTGTGGGTTAAATCTAAAACCTGAATTGATGGTGATGTGAGGATCGTGTGTTTTTCAATCAGGTATTTACCGTCTGCGTCTTGTAATGCGGCGAAGGGAACGAGGAATAGGCTAAGTTGGGGAATGAAAATAACTCTATCGCTAGAATTTTTGGGTAATAAGTCAGCGATGGGGTTGATTAATAATTCGTGTAGACGCTTTAAATTGTTTTTTGCTTTGGGTGCATTGGGGTTATAAGTTACATTTATGCCGCGAAAAGCTGTACCTCTTGCACCGATAGAGTTGCGGCTGGTGGTAACGAGGTTATCAAGAGTTGTCTTTTCTTTTTGCCACAGGGGTTTCAGGTTAGCTTTGCGGAAGGTAACTTCACCTGTGCGTTTGATTACCCAAATATATAGTTCAGATTCACTAATTTTTCGTTTGCCCTCAACTTTGAATTCATCAACAGTAATTGAATATTCAACGAGAGTGGCATTTTGTTGTTTAGCGATTTGTTGCAGCAGCGATATTGTAGGTTTTTCTGGGATTTGATCGATATTTTTGCCAGACAAGCGTGAAGTCAATAACTCCACAAACGCTCTAGAGCGCCCCAGTTCAGAAATTTCTAGAGCTTCTTTGGTTTTATTCTGAGCAATTAGGACTTGTTGTAGTAAGCCGTAAGCCGCTGTTTGTCTTTCAAAAATAGAGACTTTGTAGCTATCATTGTTGGCCAATCTTTCCCTGACAGATTCCCATACTCCAATGCCAAGGGAGAGGCTTTTTTCTGCATCTGGGAGATTGCCAAATTTATAGAGAGCTAATCCTAGATTATTTAAACTTGCTCCTTCCCCTGCGAGGTCTTTGATTTCACGAGTAATAGCTAATACTTGGTGGTAGTAATCAATGGCTTTAGGGTAATCTCCTAGAGCATAGTAAGCAAGTCCCAGACTACCCAGAGATTCTCCTTCACCTTGAGGGCTTCTAATTTCACGAGCAATCTTCAATTTCTGCTGGTAGTAATTAATGGCCTTAGGGTAATCTCCTAGAGAAAAGTAGGTATTTCCTAAATTGCCCAGAGCATTACCCTCTTCTAAGCGGTTTTTGATTTCACGGGCAATAGCCAAACTCTGCTGGTGGTACTCAATCGCCTCAGCGTAGCCTCCCAGTTCATAGTAAGCAGTTCCCAGATTACCCAGAGCATTACCCTCTTCTAAGCGGTTTTTGATTTCACGGAAAATTACCAAACTCTGCTGGTGGTAATCAATGCTTGAAGCGTATTCTCCCAGGAGACGGTAAACAATTCCCAGATTGCCCAGAGCAGCACCCTCGCCTAAACGGTCTTTGATTTCTCGGGCGATCGTCAAACTCTGCTGGTAGTACTCAATCGCCTTAGCGTAGTCTCCCAGGGAATAGTAAGCCATTCCCAGACCACCCAGAGATTGACCCTCACCTAAACGGTCTTTGATTTCTTGATAGATAATTAGCGCTTGTTGCCAAGATTGTAATGCTGCTTCAAATTGACTGGTTTGATATTGCTCAAAACCTTGCTGCAATAGTCGGTCTGCTTCTACTTTCCGTTCTGCTGGCGTTTGCGCCAATACTTGCGCCACCTTGAATAGTGGAGGCAAATTTGCGATGGGTTGTGAAACAGTCAAGATGAGAGTGATCAATGCGGTTAAACTAAGTTTGCGATCGCGCATAGATTTTAGATCCAGAAGTTTTTATACAGGAGGGAGAAATTTACAAACATATATCTCTCGTCGGTTGGAGGATATGCAAAATTCAGCAAGTAGTTTATAAATCAAATAGGATTGCTATATAACCATTAAATCGGTGATATCCCATGAACGTTGTCACACCAAAGCGATTTACTATTGACGAATATCATCGGCTGATTGAACTGGAATTTCTACAAGAGAGCGATCGCATCGAGTTGATTCGCGGAGAACTAATACAAATGGTAGCTAAGGGCACACCTCATACAGTCTGCGGTTCTATATTATGCCGCCAATTGGATCGATTGTTGGGGGATCGCGCCGTAATTCGTGGACAAGATCCGATTACTTTGCCAAATCAAAGCGAACCTGAACCAGATGTGGCGATCGCACGCGGCAAAGATGAAGATTATCTCGCCCATCATCCTTATCCTGAAGATATTTTTTTAGTGATTGAAATTTCGGACTCAACCTTAATTTACGACCAAACAACAAAGTTAGAAATCTACGCAGAAGCCGGAATTTCTGATTATTGGATTGTCAACTTAAATGTTCGCCAACTTGAGAGTTACAGCCAACCGTATCAAAATGCTCAAGGTGAATTTAATTATCTCAGCAAACAGATATTTTTGCCATATCAGTCAGTTGCGATTCCTGGATTTGAAGATGTCTTATTGGACTTGAGTCGGATTTTTCCCACGGTTGTAAATGCCTAAAAACACGCAATTTTCCATTTAGCACCCAACAGTAGAGACGTTGCATTGCAGCGTCTCTACATCTTAAACATCCAAATTGGCTTTATCGTCCCTTTTTCACCGCTTCCACCGCCGCATCAGCGTTGACTAATCCTTTACCAAAGAAATACTGCTGACCTTTAACTGAGGAAGACACTGCACTTTTACTTGGCAGGGAACCATATAATTTAGTATCTTCCTGAGACATACTTAGCCCTTCATAACTGGCTGTAGATTTCAGGATACTAACTAAGCTTTTTCTGCTAAGTTCTCTATTTTCTCCTTTCATCAATGCCACTACCCCCGCTACGGCTGGCGAAGAAAAAGAAGTACCCTGCACCCACCAGTATTTACCTTTAAGATCAACCACAGAAGACCAACGAGATTCAGGATTGGGGATACCTTGCCAGAAAGCATTCAGCCAAGTACCGCCTGTAGCGGGAATTCCACCCAACAATCCTGGTACATCTAAGTCGCCTCCGGGTGCAACTACATCTAATCCTTTACCGTAGTTACTATAGGGCGCACGATTACCAACAATATTAGTTGCCCCAACTGCAACTACTCCTGTGTAAGCAGCAGGAAAAGATACTTGGTTGAGATTTTCGTTGCCAGCAGCAGCCACAATTACTAGTTTAGGATGTGCTTTGAGAACATCAGCGATCGCTTCTTCTTCTCCCTCAGATGGCAGACTAGCACCCAAGCTAAGATTAATGATATCAGCACCGCGATCGGCTGCGTAGCCAATGGCTTCGATGTAAGCTGAGGTGAGAATACTACCATTCAACCCAAATACCCGCACTGGTAAAATTTGAGCATTGGGAGCTACACCTACTAGTCCTTCACCATTTTGTGGTTTAGCAGCAATGGTTCCACTTACATAAGTGCCGTGAAATTCCGCACCTATTTTATAAGTACGAAAAACGTAACGTAAAACAGTAGCGATTTGCTCTAGAGAGTAATCTGGGTTGTTTTGCTTCACCTCCAGGGCTTCTTCGGGGTATTGCTGAACTAATTTGGCATCAGATAATTGGAAAGTATCTTGAAATTTGGCCGCGAGAATAGCCAGTTCTACCGGGCTGACGCGAGTATCAGCATCACCGTTTTCGCAGGGGTTGCTGCTATCACCACCAGCAGAAAAATCCCAGCCGTGGACTTCCCCTGGACATTTATCAGCAGCTTTCACTGTATACAAACTATCTGCCAAATCGGGATGATCCCATTGAATCAAACTGTCGATAACTGCCACAACTACACCGCGTCCGCCGTTGCTATGCTTCCAGGCATCTGTAACCCGCATATCTGTACGGGTTATAGCCGATTTTGTTACATTTGGTTTTTGCAGACAAGTTTGCAGTGATTCCCAGCTCGATACCTCTTCTTGCAGACATTGTTTAAGAGGTAAACTATCCAAATGCCAGGCCAATCCCAGGAAGTTGGTTTTTTGGGAAATAGCTCTAGTAGATTGAGGGACAGTATTCTGTTTCGTCAGATTGTAATATTGCTGAGAATTTTTCAGATTAGCGACTTGTTTAGCAGCTGTTTTGAGATTTCCGTCAGTCACAGATTGGATAAAGTTGGGTGCAGCAGAAGTAACTCCTTTCACACTGTTTAACTGGTTGGCAGTATTGAGAATTTTTGTACCAGAAGCAACAGTGGATTTGACTATATAGCGATCGCGGTTAAAGCGCAATGGACGGACAATCGCTAAATTATTTTGCTGTAAAATTGTTTGTCTCTGAGCCTCGGTCAGTTTGGCATCAAAGCTGATGATAATTTCGTTGGGGACAATAATGATTTCTTGGCGTTGGCTGCGACTCAGCACTGGTAGGGTAGTTTGCACATAAGCTTGCTGTTGAATGTTCTGCTGCACAATATCCCTAGTTCCCGTTGGCAGACTGACCACAGCATAATTCTCGCCCAAAGGACTGACCCTTGGTGGAGTAATGGCGCGAATACTACCCTGGAGGTCTTTTTGAAGTTGGAGGTACAGGGGGGTAGCCGCCAGGTCACGGGTTGCCACTTTTTTAAAGGCAACTGCGATCGTATCTTGCCGTTGGTTTAGGGGAATGCGTTGTCCTTTATAAAGGTAAAATAAATTACCATCGTCTTGAGTTTGAGCAACTGCGGTAACTTGTGGTGGGAGAGAGAACATACCCAAGCCAGACCAAACAAAACCAGTTAGTAAAATGCCAGATGTAATGCGTTTCATCATGTTATTTTCTTTGATTGAGAGATTATTTTGTAGTGAGGTTTGTAGTAGGGGCTTCAGCCTTTAAGAAAGAAAGCACGCTTTGTGCTGACTACGAACCCTCTGATTCCCCAATTAAGGTAAATGCAGCCCAATTTAAGGGTTCAGGATATTTTTGCATGGTTGTGAGCATGGCTTTTCTTAATGCCGTAGCTTTGTCAAGCTTTTGTTGCAGATTTTGATAAAACTCGGTCATCAGAAAAGATGTGGAATTATCATCAACTGCCCACAAGGAGACAATGACACTGGGGACACCTGCACTAATTAAAGAACGAGATAAACCAATTACACCATCACCAGTAATGCGTCCGCGTCCGGTGTCGCAAGCACTGAGAACGACTAAATCTGCATTTAACTTCAGGTTTAAGATTTCTTCAGCAGTGAGTAAACCGTTATCTTTACTGGAGGGTGCAAGAGCGATCGCACTTCCCAATCCCCGGTTATCATCAAGTAAACCGTGGGTAGCAAAGTGAATAATTCCGGCTTCGGGCATTTTCTGTAAAATTGCGGTTTTGCTGGCTTCTTTACCTATTAGTGCTTTGGTTTTGAGGATTGAAGCAATATCTTTAGCCTCCTTTTCCGCCCAAGGTAGAGATATTAATTGTTCAGGGGGTTTTTCTGGTTCCAACACCACTTTTGGCATCGTCGGATTACCTACAATGAGATACTTGGTATTTAACGTTTCTACACTTCGTTTTTGCTTTGATGTGAAATCTAATACCTGAATTGATGGTGCAGTGAGGATGGTGTGTTTTTCAATTAGGTATTTATCTTGGTCATATTGCAGCGCGGGGAAGGGAACAAGAAACAATTCACCTTGAGGAATAAAGATAACTCGGTCATTGGGGTTACTGGGTAGGATATCTGCAATGGGTTTGATTAAAAAGTCATGGAGTCGTTGTAAGCGTTTGGGTCGATTTGCTCCCTCTGCTGCTGAAACTATGACACCACGAGGATTGCGGCTCTTAATGTCTATTACACCAATAGAAAGACGGGTTTTGTCAACTAATTGCTTGAGAGTTGTATTTTCTTTTTGCCACAAAGTTTTGAGGTCGCTGCGATTAAATGATACTTCTCCCGTGGGTTTGATGACCCAAATATAAAGTTCTGAATCTTGAGTTTGTGGTTTACCATCAACTTTGAATTCATCAGTAATTATGGAATATTGAACCAGGGTTGCATTTTCGTTTTTAGCAATTTGTTTAATCTGTTCAATATTCACTGCTGAAACTTTTGATTGTTCTGTTTGATTAGGGGATAATCGTTTATTGAGTAAATCAATAAAAGCTCTCGCCCTACCACGTTCAGATATTTCCAAGGCTTCATTGATTTTATTTTGAGCAATCAACACTTCTTGTAGTAGGCGGTAGGTGCGAGTTTGCTTTTCAAAGATAGATATTTTGTTGGCATCGTCTAATGTTACGCGGAGATTTTCCCAAATAGCGATCGCATCTCGCAAATATTTTTCAGCTTCAGGCAGTTTACCAGCTTGGCGCAGAGCATTGGCAAGATTGTTTAAAGCATTACCTTCAGCTTCCTTATCTTCATTTTGTTGTGCTTTCGCTAAACTTGAGGAGTGTAATTCCATCGCCTTTATAGTATCGCCAAGTGCAAGGTAAACATTACCTAACCCTCCTAGTGCTTCACCGGGAATAAATTCGGCAGCCTCTTTGTAATATTGAATTGCTTTATTGTAGTCACCCAATGAATAATAAATATTTGCCAAATTAACTTTAGTTTTAGCAACACTGGAAGCATTTTTGTCAATAGCTAATGCTTGCGATAAGTCTTGAATTGCTTCGTTATATTTACCTTGGGATATGTAAATATTGCCGCGATTTTGTAAAACATCTGTTTTAAGTTGTGCGTCTTGATTTTGCTCTATAATTTTTAAAGCATCATTGTAATATTTAATTGCTATCTCATTGTCAGCCAAGGAATTGTAAACATTACCGAGATTAGCTAGATTTTTGACTTGTCTTTGAAGATAGTTGGATTTTTTGGCGATTTCTAGAGCATCATTGTAGGATTTGATGGCTTTGGTGTAGTCGCTGAGGCAATAGTAAGCGTTACCGAGTTGTTCGAGGATGACTGCTTGATTTTCAGTGTCGGAGATTTCTTGGTAAAGTTTTAGAGCTTTTTGCCAAGGGTCGAATGCTTGGGCGCAGTTAGGGGCGTAGAATTGTAGATCACGCAGTCTGCCTGCTTCAACTTTGGGGGAAGAAGAAGGAGGAGCTAAACTCAAAATAGCTAATTGCTTGCCAGATAAATCCCATATACGGGCAGTCCCATCCTTAGATGCAGTGAGTATACTTTTACCGTCTAGGCTAAAAACAGCACTATTTAAACTACCTTGATGTCCTTTAATTTTCGTTATTAGCCTACCAGATATATCCCAGACTCGTGCGATGCTGTCATGGGATGCAGTAAGAATCAGCTTGCTATCTGGACTAAAGCTGGCATCCGAGATAATACCTTCTTGTTGGAGTAGAGAGATTTGTTCACCGTTAGTGTCCCATATTTGCAAGTTGCCCGTATTTGCAGATTCAGTAATTATCAGCTTACTATCTGGGCTGAAGGTAGCAGTTTTGAAAATTCTATGATACTGGAATTGGGCGAGTTGTTTACCATTAATATTCCATAATTTTACAACTAAGGGTTGATTGCCCGCGGTGATAATGAACTTATTATTTGGACTAAGACGAGCCTCACTTAGGTGCTGGAGTTGGACAAGTTGTTTACCATTAATATCCCACACATTTACAGTGTCACTATTAAAGGGTGACGTGATAATAAGCTTCCCGTCGGTGCTGAAATTGGCATCACCAAAACCACCTTGGTGCTGGAATTGGATGATTTGTTTGCCGCTAATATCCCATACTTTCGCAATATGATCTTTACATTTCGGAGTACACACTGTAGTAACAATCAGTTTACTATCGGGACTGAAACTTGCACTATGTACAAAATGCTCATGCTGGAGTTGGGTAACTAGTTTGCCATTAACATCCCACACTCGCGCAGTGTTATCCAAAAACGTGGTACTCAGAATTAGATTACCATCTGGGCTGAAACTAACATTATCTATACCATCTTGAAGTTGAATTAGGGTGATTTGTTTGCCATTAATATCCCACACTCGCGCGATTTTGTCATCAGATATAGTGAGAATCAGCTTACCATTAGAACTGAAGCTAGCCTTGTTGAAACCACTTTCATGTCGCAGTTGAGCAAGCAGTTTGCCATTAATATCCCATAATTTTGCTACATCACCAGATTTAGTTAGGATAAAATTACCATCTGGGCTAAAGCCTTGACTTTCAACATAGACACTCTGATGGTGAAGCTGGGCAAGTAGTTTGCCGTTTATATCCCACAAATTTGCTGTCTTGCCAAAAACCGAAGTAGTGACAATAAGTTTCGCATTCGGGCTGAAGTGGACACTAGAAATAGAACTAGAGAGAATATCTTGATGTTGGAGTTTAGTAAGTAATTTACCGTTTATATCCCATATTTGTGCTGTGTTGTCATCAGATGCAGTGACAATCAATTTACCATTTGGGCTAAAACTAGCGCTTTCGACACTTTTCTGATGCTGGAGTTTGGTAAGTAATTTACCGTTTATATCCCATATTTGTGCTGTGTTGTCATCAGATACAGTGACAATCAAGTTACCATTTGGGCTGAAGCTAGCGCTTTTGACACTTTTCTGATGCTGGAGTTTGGTAAGTAATTTACCGTTTATATCCCATATTTGTGCTGTGTTGTCATCAGATGCAGTGACAATCAATTTACCATTTGGGCTGAAACTAGCGCTTTTGACACTTTTCTGATGCTGGAGTTTGGTAAGTAATTTACCGTTTATATCCCATATTTGTGCTGTGTTGTCATCAGATACAGTGACAATTAACTTGCTATCTGGACTGAAGCTAGCACTTTCGATTCCATACTCATCGAGCCTAGTAAGTAGTTGTCCGTTAAAATCCCATACCCGTGCAGCACCTTCACTATTGCGTGCGGTTACAGTAATAATCAGTTTACCGTTAGGGCTAAAGCTAACGCTAGAGACATCACTCGGATGCTGAAGTAAAGCGAGTTGTTTACCGTTAACATCCCACACTCGCGCAGTCTTGTCATAAGATGCAGTGGCAATCAACTTACCATCTGGACTAAAATGAGCGTCACTGATACCAGTATCTTCTTTTAAATTTATTGGGGATTCTTTTGCATCAACATAACGATTATCTGGCAAGTTCGGTTTAGTATTTTTTGACAAAAACCACAATTGCACAGCTTTATTGGATACAGTGAGAATCAATTCACTATCGAGGTAGCTCTGGCTCAGTTTACCGGGGATTTGAGTCAGTAATTTACCGTTAATATCCCACACATTTGTTATATTCCAAGATGTGGTAAAAATAATCTTACCATCAGAACTAAAGCTGACATTATCAGCATAACCTGTGTACGCAGACTTATCTTGCAGGTGAGTCAGTAATTTACCGTTAACATCCCATATTAGGGCTGTGTTGTTATTATTAATATTATAGGCACTGCCGGTGACGATCACTTTGCCATCTGGGCTAAAACTGGCACTTTTGACTTTATCTCGATGTTGAAGTTGGCTAATTTGTTTACCGTTAATATCCCATATTCGTGCAGTTTTATCATCAGATGTGGTGACAATCAACTTGCCATCTGGGCTAAAACTAGCACTTGTGACTTCATCTTGATGTTGAAGTTGGGCTAGTTGTTTACCGTTAATATCCCATATTCGTGCAGTTTTATCATCAGATGTGGTGACGATCTACTTGCCATCTGGGCTAAAACTAGCACTTATGACTTTATCTTGATGTTGGAGTTGGCTAATTTGTTTACCGTTGATATCCCATATTCGTGCAGTTTTATCATCAAATGCGGTGCTAACAATTAGCTGACTGTCGGAACTGAAGTTAATACTTGTAATTCTATGGTATTCATGCCCTTTAAAAATGGCTAACTGCTTACCATTAGTATTCCACACACGAGCTGTATCATCATCCGATGCGGTGACAATCAGCTTGCCATTTGGGCTAAAACTGGCGCTGTTAACGCCACGCTCATGCCCTTTTAGTTCAACGATTAGTTTACCACTTATGTCCCATACACTGGCTGTGTTGTCTGTAGAAGCAATGACAATTAACTTACGATCAGGGCTGAAAGTGGCATCCTGGACTACATGATCATGTATACGTAACTCAATAAACCACCTGCTACCCATATCCCACACTCTGGCTGTACCATCATTAGCCGCAGTCACAATCCACTTGCCATCTGTACTAAACTTGGCACTATTCACCCCCCCAGTATGCTGTTGTAATTTTCCTATCAACTTGCCTGATGACTTCCACACTAAGGCTGTAAAATCAACTGACGCAGTTACAATTTGTTTTCCATCCGGGCTAAAACTCGCACTATACAAACTATCCTTATGCCCTTCTAAAACTGCTAACTGCTTACCTGATATATCCCAGACACGGGCAGTTTTATCATCCGACGCTGTAACAATCTGCTTACTATCTGGACTAAAACTTGCACTCCAAACAGTGTCAGTATGCCCTTTCAACTCCGCTAGCAACTTACCTGACAAATCCCAAACTCGCGCAGTTTTATCTGCCGATGCTGTTACGATGCGCTTACCATCTGGACTAAAACTCGCACTGTACACACTACTTTCATGGACTGAAAATTCTTTTAGCTGTTTGCCAGATAAATCCCATAACCGGACAGTTTTATCTGCACCTGCTGTTACTATTTGTTTACCATCTGGGCTAAAATTCGCACTATAAACATTACCCTGATGCCCTTTTAACTCAGCTAGCTGTTTACCCGAAACATCCCAAACACGAGCAGTACCATCAAAAGATGCAGTGACAATCAACTTCCCATCCGGGCTAAAATTCGCACTTTTAACATTGCCTTGATGCCCAACTAATTCTGCTACCTGCTTTCCAGCAAAATCCCAGACACGAGCAGTATTATCAGCACCTGCTGTCACAATTAACTTACCGTCAGGACTAAAACTCGCACTGTTAACGCTACCCTCATGCCCTTTAAATTGTCTCTCTTCTGCAAAGTAATCAATAAAACTTCCAGTGACAGCCTCCGTTTGCTGCTGATTTGGTGTTTGTGCTAACACCTGTGGCGCAAAGAAAAACCCGGAAAAATTCTGCGGGAATGTAGGTGCAATTGTTACCAGAAAAGCACTCAAAGCGATTAAAATGATTCTGCTTGTGCGATGGGCTATGCCCCACCTGCGGCGATCGCGCATAATTTATCAACCTAATCTAGAACTACAACACACCAATCAGGGTAAAAGCCGCCCAATATTGAGGATTTGGGTATTTTTTCATAGTTGCTAACATCGCATAACGCAAGGCAGCAGCTTTATCTGGGTTTTCACTGAGTTTTTGATAAAACTCTATCATTAAAAAGGCAGTCTCTTTATCAGGTACACTCCATAAAGAACCAATCACGCTGGGAACTCCGGCTGCGAAGAAAGAACTAGATAAGCCAATCACACCATCGCCAGTGATTTTGCCTAGTGCTGTCTCATTTGAACTCAACACAACTAAATCTGCTTTGAGGTTCAAGTTCAGAATTTCTTCAGATGTTAGCCAACCATCATCTTGTGGTGAAGGTGCAAGTGCAAGTCCGCAAGATATTTCTGATGAATCATTACATCCGCCTTGGGTTGCTAAGTGAATAATTCTGGCTTGGGGCATTTTTTGGACAACTGCGGTTTCTGTAGCTGCATCACCTGTGAGTGCTTGGGTATGGAAAATCTCAGCTATTTGTTTTGCTTCCTGTTCTGCGCCTGGTAGTTGCGATAGTTTCTCTGGAGCCTCCCCAGGCTTTAAAGAAATGCTGGGCATGGTAGGATTACCGACAATTAGCATATCTTTAGCTACACCTTTATTTTGCTGTTGTCGCTGATAAAGTAAATCCAATACCTGAATTGATGGTGCAGTGGCAATAGTATGTTGCTCAATCAAATATTTACCCTTGGCATTTTGCAAGGCTGCAAAAGGTACAAGAAATAATTCACTTTGGGGAATAAAAATGATGTGTTCATCGGGTTGAGTTGGTAAAAGGTCTGCGATGGGTTGAATTAACAGTTGATATAGTTTTTGTAGTCTTTGATTAGACTTATTTACATTGTGATCCGGCACTTTTTGAATGCCGCTTTTAAGATTACTACTTACTACACCAATAGACTGACGACTCTTTATAATTAAATCAGATAAAGATGTTTTCTCTTTCTGCCATAGTGGTTTAATGTCAACGCTACGAAATGCTATTTCACCTGTAGGTTTAATCACCCAAATATACAATTCTGATTCCTTAGTTTGTTTTTTACCATTAATAATCACTTCATCATTAATAATGGAATATTGCACAAGTGTGGCATTTTGTTGTTTAGCTACTTGTTTAATTTGTTCGGTACTTGGTGCATTAACTTCTGATATTGATAATTGCTGGGCTAATAAATTTACGAATGAACGATTACGGCTGCGTTCAGAAATTTCTAAGGCTGCTTGATATTTTTTTTGAGAGATGAGAGTTTTTTGTAATTGTTGATAATTTGATGTTTGAGGTTCTAATATGGTCGATTGCTCGGCTGTTGTTTGTGCCAAAACTTTGGTATATTTGGCTAGATTAGAGAAGGAGATAGTTACTAGGATAATTAGGGTAATTGAGGTGATTTGAGAAAATGATTTTTTTTGCATATTATTGAGGTAATTTAATCACGCAGAGAGGTTATTGAGTTAATCAGATTCGCCAATCAGGGTAAATGCAGCCCAGTATCGAGGATTAGAATTTTGTTTTTTTGTAGTCAGCATTGCTTGTCTTAGCGCCACAGCTTTATCAGGATTTTGCTGGAGTTTACGATAAAATTCACTCATCAATGAGGCTGTGGATTTATCATCTACAGACCATAGGGATACGATGACGCTAGGAACCCCAGCTGTAATCAAAGAACGCGATAAGCCAATGACACCATCGCCTGTAATATTCCCACCTCCGGTATTGCAAGCACTGAGAACCACGAGTTCAGCGTTGAGTTTCATGTCCAAAATTTCGCCTGATGTCAGAAAACCGTCATCTTTAGTAGAGGGAGCAAGAGCGATCGCACCCGGTACACCAAATCCTTTAAAATCATCGAGTAAGCCGTGGGTAGCAAAATGAATAATCCTTGCCTTGGTCATCTTCTGGACAATGGCTGTCTCGGTGGCTTTGCTACCTGTAATTGCTTGTGTTTTGAATAAATCTGCAATTTGAATTGCTTCAAATTCTGCACCAGGGAGAGGTATTAACTTTTCGTTAGTGATGGGAATGTTAGCTGTGGTAGGATTACCAACAACCAGCACATCTTTTGCAGACTTGTTAAAATTTTGCTTCTGCTTGCGGGTTAATTCTAAAACTTGAATTGCAGGTGCAGTCAGGATAGTATGTTTATCAATTAAGTATTTACCTTCTTCATCTTGCAGTGCGGGGAAGGGAACGAGAAACAGTGAGTTTTGGGGGATGAAGATGATACGAGCGTTAGAATCTTTTGGTAGATATTGTGCAATGGGTTTTATTAGTATTTGATAGAGTTTTTGTAATTGTTTGGTTTGATTAACTCCTGCAACTTGTTCTGGTAATATAGCGCCGCGTTCCGTCGCCCCTATAGATTGACGGCTGAGAGTAATGAGGTTTTTTAGAGAAGTATCCAAGGATTTTTTCAGATCAACTTGCTGAAAGGCAATTTCACCCGTAGGTTTGACTACCCAAATATAAAGTGCATCCTCTCCTATCGTTGAATATTGCACCAGGGTAGCGTTTTCAGCTTTGGCAATGTTTTGGATTTGTTGGAGTGTCAGGGGTTTGATATTTAATTGAGTATTTGGTTTCTCTAATTGCTTTGATGCTAATAACTCAATAAAGGCTCTAGCTTTAGCGCGATCGCTCACTTCTAGTGCAGAATTAATTTTATTCTGGGCAATTAATGCTTGTTGCAGAAAGCGGTAGGTTTCGGCTTGGTTTTCAAAGATGGAAATTTTCTGAGCATCAGTTAATCCATTCTTTCGCAAATCTTCCAAAATCTCAATTGCAGTAAATAGCGTTTTTTCAGCATTTTCATATTGTCCTAATTTATCGTAAGCTGAACCAATATTATTGAGATATGTTCCTTCCGCCGCTTTGTCCCCGACTTGTTTGACAATAGCTAAAGCTTGATGATGGAATTCCAAAGCTTTAGCATACTCTCCCTGGTTGTAATAAAGCCCACCAATATTATTAAGAGTTTTGCCTTCACCTGCTTTATCAGCGATTTGTTTAAAAATAGTTAAAGCTTGCTGATAAATGTTAAAGGCTTTTGTATATTGTCTTTGCCTTTGATAAACTTCTCCAATATTACTGAGAGATATGCCTTCGCCGGCTTTGTCACCAATTTGTTGGAGAATGGTTAAAGATTCCTGATAAAACTTCAATGCTTGATCGTACTGTCCAGAATTCTTATAAATAAAGGCAATGTTGTTCAAAGTTTTACCTTCGCCTGTTTTGCTGCCAATTGGTTGGAGAATCGCTAAAGCTTGCTGATAAACCTTCAATGCTTGAGCAGACTGTCCCAAGTTTTCATAAACAGAGCCAATGTTATTGAGGTTTTCTCCTACCAATGCTTTTTGATTGATTTGTTTGCGAATAGCTAAAGCTTGCTGATAAGCTGCCAAAGCTTTGGCATATTGTCCTTGATTGTTGTAAACAAAGCCAATATTGTTGAGAGTTGTTCCTTCACCTGCCTTATCAGCGATTTGTTTGAAAATTGTTGAAGCTTGCTGAAACAATCCTAAAGCTTTGGTATATTCTCCCAAACTGCGGTAAACATCTCCAATATTATTGAAAGTTGTTGCTTCTCCCCATTTGTAACCCATTTGTTTGAAAATACTTAAAGCCTGCTGCTGAAATTCCAACGCTTTTACATATTGGCCTTGTTTGTTGTAAACCAATCCAATAGCGTTGAGAGTTGTTGCTTCTTCCTGTTTATTGTCAAGTTGTTGGAGAATAGCTAAAGCTTGCTGATGCAATTCCAAAGCTTTGGTGTAATTTCCCTGGCTATTGTAAGTCAATCCAATATTGTTAAGGGTTGAAGCTTCCCCTGCTTTATCACTGGCTTGTTTAACAATAGCTAAAGCTTGCTGATAAGCTTCTAAAGCTTTGGCATACTCTCCCCGACTATTATAAATATTGCCAATATTGTTGAAGGTTGTTGCTTCCTCCGTTTTGTTGCCAACTTGTTTGTAAATGACTAAAGCTTGCTGATAAAATTCCAAGGCTTTGGCATACTCTCCCCAACTGGAGTAAACTGTGCCAATATTGTTCAAACTTAGCCCTTCAAATAGTTTGTCATCGATTTTTTTGCTAATGGTTAAGGCTTGCTGATAAAACTCTAAAGCTTTGGCAGACTGTCCCCAACTATTATAAATATTGCCAATATTATTAAGAGAAGCACCTTCTTCCGCCTTTTCTCCAATTTGTTTAGCTAGAGTAAAAGCTTGCTGACAAGCTGTCAAAGCTTGGGGATACTGTCCTAAATTTACATAAATTCTCCCAATAACGTTAAGAGTCATTGCTTCTATCTTTTTGTTCCCATTTGTCCTGAGAATAGGAAGTAGTTTTTGAAATGTTTGTAATGCTTCTTGTAACGCACCATTCTTATATTGTTGAATACCAATTTGCAATAATTGCAAAGCTTCAGCACTAGGCTGTTGTGTCGTTTGCGCCTGCACCACTAAGGGAGAGGAGAGTGGGAGACAAGGTGACAAGGTGACAAGGGGAAATAGGACTGTAGCAACGGTAAGGTATTTAAGGCGGTGGCGCATTGAGGAACTCTCCAGCAGACTGACTCAGTGTTGTATATTTCTCAGCTTTTAAAGGATATGCAAAAATTGAGCGGATATTTCAATAAAAACCGGATTTTACGGACAAACAATTGCAAAACCCGGTTGCTGCATAGGTCGTCAGAATTATGCAACAGAGTTTAACTCTGCTGTATCTTCTCAATTGCGTCGGTGGCTTTTTGGGCGAATTCCTGATTACCTTGTTGTTTAAACAGTGTGAATGATTTCTGTAAATCAGCGATCGCACCTTGTTTGTCTTTTAAAGCAACGTTTGTAAAACCTCGGAAATAATAAGCATAAGCAATATCAGGAGTAATTTCCAAAGCTTTGTCAAAATCTGTTTTTGCTGCTTGATAGTCTTCCAAACTAAAATTGCCTAATCCTCTACCAACGTAGGCATAAGCATTGTTAGGTTCAATCTTCAGTATTTGGTTAAAATCTTCAATGGCTCCTTGATAATCTTTCGATTCTAAGCGATCAAAACCGCGTTTCATGTATGTTTCAACATTATTCGTATTTTCAGTTTTTGAGTCATTCACTTGTGCTATTACTTGTCGATTGTTCAACAAGCTTTTAGCTTCAGCTTTGGGTGCAAAAGTCAATGTTCCAAATACTAAAATTATTGCTGCTAATTTCAAAACCTTCATTTTCGTATCTCCTAAAATGTTAAATATTGCAGAGGTTTTATTGCTGCTCACAGGTATATATCTCTGAGTGTTGAGAGGTTATGCAAAATGTGAGCTATATCCTAACGAGTTGCGGAATTATTCTCGTTTGATTTCGGTACGTCACACAAATTATCGATATTTTTGATCATCTCCTTCAATCCATCTGAAGGATTTGGCACCAAGTAAGCTTGCTGTAAGGCATCTGACCACAGATTAGAATCAGCAAAGTATTTGGCTTTAGCAAGAGCGATCGCCTCAATATCTGCTCCTTGTGCTTGCAGTTGATTTTCTAAAGTTTTCAATTCTGCTGTGATCCGATCGCGCTGTTGCGTCTCCATAATTTGAAATGGGACGAACCTCGATGAGTTGACCATCCATTCGTAACTTTGACCTGGTTGTAGTGGTTGACCTTGATAGGTAATATTCTGAGTCTGTGTTACTGGTTGATTCCATAAGTCTTGCTCACTATCTATTGGACGTACTGCTATTGTTTGCACTCGACCTTTCCAAATAAATAACGGGCGATCGCTCCAAACAATTCTGAGTTTAGCGGGAGCATCTGGGGAAACCATACAAATATTGATGGGATCACGAGAACCACCTTTGCGCGGTTCAACAGGAGGCTTTTTGCTAAATAGAATTTGGGAAATATTTGTCCAAGAAAATATTTGTTGTATTGAATTTTTCTTAGCAGGTGTTGCTTGATTAGATAGAACAGGTGCAGTACTCAAAGCTATAGTTGATAGCACCAAAGTATGTAATAGAAGTTTATTCATGACTTTTCTTTTTGAAAACAGTAGGTAAAACGTAAGACCATAATGTTATGGATGGTAAAAACCAAGGTAATAGGATTGCAGTTGCAGAAATGTAAATTTGCAAGCTAACCAGTCCATATAACCCTGTAATAATACTGGTAAATATTAACCATTGCAATGCAGAAAACTGCTTTCTTTGTCGCAGTAAATATATAGTTTTGCCCAGCAATATCGCTATGCCAATCATCCATAAATCGGGAATTGGCACAACTAATCTCTGCGTTATGAGATGATGCACTATGTAAGCATGATATTGACCGCCTGTGAATACCTTGCTTTTGTTAATGGGATTTTCTTGATTCCGCCAATATTTAATAGCAGGTGGTGATTCGGAATCTTGAAAAGTATCATCACCATCTTTAACAATCCCAGCTTCGTGATATCCTCCCGGTGCGATAATCACAATTTGCTGCTGTAAGCTTTGAGCAACAGCTTGATTTTCTAATAATTGCCAAGCCGGAATGGAATGATATACCTGATGAGGGGGAATAGAAAAGTCAATGATTGGGTGTAACCAACTTTGCTTGAGAGAATAACTTAAAGCTGTAACTAATTGCAGATGCGATCGCTCTGATCTCAAAATCGTTTGATTAGCTTTATTACCATCTTTAAAAAAATCACTAATCTGGTGAAAAAAGTCTATTTTGCTGTCTAGTTTTGGCTGTGGTGCATTGGGAATTTGTTGCAGTTGATGCCCAAGAGCTAATAAACTAGCAAAATGCCAAGGCTGCGACTGAAAATCATCATGGGGTAACAGTTGCATATACCAAGGATAATTGTCAATTTCCCCTTCTAAACTCCAATTAAGACTAGCAATCTCAGGTAGTACCCTCAGCCATACGCTATCCTCAGAAGTTGCAGAAAACACAAACAATGTTGGACTGGGTGAAGAACCTACAGCAGCTTGAATAGATTTGGCAAGAATGCGATCGCCTTGCTCTTGAGGCCGATCCAGGAGATAATCGATACCGACTACCCTAGCGTTATTAGCCGTCAGTCGGTCAACTAAACTCGCCAAATACTGACGATTCATCGGCTTAGGGTTGGATATTTTAGCTTTTCTAATGGATTCTTCGTCAATTTGCACCAAAAGCACTGGCGGTGGACTTGCAACATTTGCAACTTGATGGGTAATTTGACGATAGAAAGCCTGTACCAGTACACGTCGTTGTAATAAAAAGCTCTGCACTGGCAATAGTAAACTAATTATTAACAAAGCTGAAAGTGCGATCGCTTCTTGACGATTTGGTTTCAAACTCTTAAAAAATTGCTTGACACCAAATGGTTGGAGGCGAAATAAGTCTGCTTCTGGATGGCGAAACAAAGAGGGAATGAGATAAGCACTCGGATAAGTAAAATTCTTTTCTAATTTTAGATATTTCGATGCTGCTAATAATGATTCGTGGACATCTCTGTATTCAGCTAAAGCTTGCACAAATCGTAGAAAAAATTCCTCGGCAACACAATTATGAATTGGCTCTCGCATAACCGCGACTTGACTTAAACCCAAGTCTATGAGCTTATTAGCAATACTCAAACCTTTGCAAGAATTAAAAATAGCAACTTGTAATCCTTTGGATTTCGCAATAGTTAGTGATTCTTCTATCTCACTAATTAACAAAGTTGTATTAGGGGCTATTCCGAATTCACCCCCGGTCAGATTTGTTTCATTACTATGACCGGCGAAGAATAAAATATCCCAGCCTGCTTGTGAGGCGATGACCTGAACAATTTTGGTTTTTAATTCCGTGATACTTTCCTGGGGTTGCCAACCAATAAAAGTAATTTGAGCTAAGGATTCTAGGGAACTTACGGCTGCTTTTTCTGTTTGAAAATCTAAACCACTTTCATCTCCTAAAATTACTAAAATTTTAGCTTTCCGGGCATGGTAAGCATTGGTATTTACTGTTTGCCGTCTATTTAGGGGTGTGCGGACAATACGTATTTTACTAGAATCGAGAGCAAATTCTGTGCCAATTTCCCAGACTTCCCACGGTAATCGTGCTAATTCTAGAGGATTGCAAGTTAGAAAAATATCAATATAGGGATTATCACTGTTTTTGGTTACTTCAGCGATCTCTACCCGAATTTCATATAATTCTGCACTGCGTAACCAATGATGAAATTCATATAAAAGTTGTGCTTCTGCTTGTACTAAATGAGCGTGCCAATCAATAGATGGTGCAGCAAAACTACCGATTTCCTCTACACTTCCTCGCAGTGATGTGTTATAAAAACGTAGATAAACTTGCTGCCATTCTTGGTACAGCACCGTCAGATTTTCAGGATAGGTAAGTGTGACACCAATATTCTGCCCCACACCCCAAGATAATTCAAATGAGCAAAATTTATCAAACTGTTGAACTTTTAGAAAAAAGGTAGAAGCAGTCATAGTTAAAGAAGTCGGAAGTCGGAAGTCGGAAGTCGGAAGTACAGTTTTGTAACGGGGATTTAGAAAGAGCCACAAAACCTGCCGGTTATACAACCGGGGGACTTAAACCCACCGAACTAGTTAAAAATTAACCGCCGATAGGCACTGATAATATCCATTTCAAACATATACACAAACTTTTTTCCTCTGCGGTTTACAAAGCAGATAATTAAGCCTTGATTTTCGGCATTGATTATATCTAACCAGTAAATTTGCTTTCTTAGTGTGAAGTTTGGATGATTTTAATTAGGTTTTTAACAATTTAGTAATGCTCCTCAGAATTTGCCCCCTTACGGAGAAGTAAGTCAGCTTTTGATGATGAAAATGTAACTACTGTTCAACTCAACACCAAACAATAAGTTAAAAATTAATACTGGCGCTGTGGCACTCGGTGCGCCGCTACCTTGTACCTTACTCAAACCAGAAGCGGTATAATTTAGGATAAGCGTATTTTGTTTTGTCAAGTGTAATTTAGATGTGCTTACCCTACTATGATTACCATTGCCAAAAATGTAATCAGATAATCTAAAGCGATGCCTACGCCTGGCGTAGCTTACGCACTGGATAAAATGCAAATGGAGGTAAGGTCAACTCCATACCATCCATTAAACTCATACTCACCAGAAATTTCTCATCCCAGCCACCAACCACACGAGTAAACAAATAAGAATCTCCCTGTTCTTGATTTGTCCCCTGTTCTAATAAAATGCTGGTTTGATCACTCACTCGCATTTTTAAATGTGAAGGTAAAGCATCATGTGAAGCTGTACCTAAGACTAACAATAATGTCCATAAATGGGTGTCTGATTCAGATAATATATGCCAAGTGACAGCATATAGCCTTAAAGGAATTCCTGCTAATAGGAAATCATGATAAGCACCCCGCGACTGGGAGGGAATTTCTACACCTCTATGCTGAAGTTGGGTGATAATTGCCTGAAATTCTTGTGTAGGACTTCGCATTCTGATTGCAGGTGTCAAACTAGGTAACAGCACCCATGATAATTCCCGTCCTAATTCATCTAATTCATCCCACAACCAGCGTCCGACATTCACGGCTGGCTGTGTCAATAATTTGAGTAAATCTTTTAAGTTGGTTTTGGGTGTATTGTGTGTTTGCTGCAAATTATAAACCCAATTGAGTAATTCTGGATTAGTCAAAACAGCACTTCCTTGTTCCCAAGTCAATACTTCCCAAAGCTCACATTCAGGTGATTGTAACTGCGGTAATAATGTAACTAATTCACCTTCCATTGTCGATAACATCTGAGTGCGTTTGCTATTGATATTTGGTAAAGTTATTGCTTCAGATTTTAAACAACGCAAATATAACAACAAGCGATCAGGTTCATCTTCAAACCAACTCAAAGGTATTTGATAAGTCCAGTCTGACTCAGACTGTAAGTTCGCTCTTACCTGATTTTCTATTAATTTTTGATAGGAGATAAATCCAGAAATCACGGCAGATTCTTGTTCTTCTAAAACTTCTACCAATACATAAAAATGAGGAACATATTCTGGTAAATCTACGACTACTTTAGTTAGAGTCACTTCTAAGTCAGTGAGGCTACCAGTGGGAATCAGACAGAGTTTAAATTCACCAACTTGCAAATTGACAACGGCTGCGATCGCATTCGCAAGTGGTGGCTGCAAAACTGTACATTGTTCCCGATTAATGGTTAGAGAATCGGCGCGTTCTTCTAGCCATTGTTCAAAAGCAAATAGTGCTAAAGCATGAATATAAGTTTGCCACTGCCGAGATGTGCTGGGAATTTGCTGACTGAGTTCTACTGCCTGATTGATTTGGTTAGATGAGAGAGTAATGGCGGCTGTTGGTAAAGATTCAAAATCTAGCCGCATCTGCGGAGCATTTTTAGATAATTTATTCATATTTCCTCATTAAGCGAATCGAGATAACGGCAGAGTCTTTCACTAAACAGACCATTTTCTATTGTGTTTATTTTTGCTGTTTGAGATTGATTTCCTGCTTCTTTTATAACCTGAGTAATTTGTTCGTCAAGAGCAAGTTTAATTTGCTGTTCTAGAGTTATCAGCCTGTCTGGATGAGAGTAGTTTTTTGCTAAATCCAAAACGCGATCGCATAACAATAATAAAAGCTCTTGTCTAACATCAGCACGAAATTCTTTGAGTTTTAGCAAACGAGTTACTGCATCTTGGGCGCGTAATCCCACGCTGTCAGCAATTTCTGTCATGCGTAAATTTTGACAGTGAAATAACTTGAGTGCTTGCAAAAACTTTTTGGCTTTTTCACCCTTTTTCCGTTGTAATCTATTTACCCGTGATTGAGTCACCATAGCCAATGCTTGTTCTAAACAAAAAAGAAATTGGGGGCGATATAATTGCAAAAACTCTGTTTGTTCATCTTCATTATCTAATGCTTTGGTAGTGTCAGTATACTCATCACCAGTAATATTATCTAGAGATTTTGTCGGTAAAAACCCACCCCGGACATGAATCCGGTATTCTCTTAGTTGAGTCGCGAGTTTTTGCAGTTGTGTCATCACAGTCTCACTCTTGAGAGTTTGACTAGTTTGACTTTGGAGAAGAGTGGCGATTTGTTGTAGTTGTTGAGTTGTCGGTGTAGTACATTTTCCCCCAATCGAGAGCGATCGCTGTTGCAGACGCGCTGTCCGATAAACAGCATGGTAGCTTTCTAAAAGCTGTTGCGCTTGTTGAATTTCTGGAGGTGTCAAAGCGTAAAATTCTCTGAAAATGCGCTCTAGCTGTTGAGGTCGAGTATCATTGAGAATTGCCCAGTCACTCACCATGTAAACTCCACACTCCAGCAAAAATTGATTGAGTGCAGCATCGTGTTTGACTTTGGTAGTTGTCCAGGTTGTGAGACTGCTTTGTTGTGGGTTAAAACTCTGCAAAATCTTTTGAGAAAGAGATTGATAAGTGCCATTCGGTTGTAGTCTGCCATCATCATCTAGGACGTAAGGCAGCAAATCAGCACAACTGAAACCGTGAACACTCCCAAAGTTGGCTGCCAATTGTGAGCAAACTTGCTCAATCTGCCAAGATATAAAACATAGTAGACAACGTTGTGCTAACAAACATCTATCAGCAGGTGCATCCCGCGATAGTTGCAGCAGTTGGAGTTGAATTTCTGCATCTGGGACATGATGACTATCTGTATTATGTGGGATGCCGTTCCCCCCACCGGAGGCGATCGCTGGGAACACATCTACAAAAAACGCCTTAGCTGGACTTATTTCCTGAACCTGTCGCCGTCCTGCCCCATCAATTTTCACTAGTTGCCAATATCGTGATGCCACACCCATAAGTATTTGAACTAAACCATCAACAGCAGTATCGCCTGACATTGATTCTTAACTCCAGAGTCACTTACCTTATGCAGTTTTAGCTTGTATGGCAAAAACTCATTGAGGACAAAAACTTAGGATCTTAAGTCACTTTGCGTGCCTTGGCAGATGAGACGAGATTGAGTAAACCATAATTTTTGCATCCCTGACTGAGTACCTGGAGATACATAAAAACAGAAGCAGTAAAAAATTCCCTATCAATAACTTGCTTCATCGCCATTACTTACAAGCAATTAACGCAACTATGCCGCAATCAAACGATCCATTTCTTTGTCTCAATTGCACGTCAGTTAAACAAAAAGCTATTTTAACACCTTTTCAGCGTCAATTTTTACTCAGGCATCTCACACCGGATTTACGTCCAGAGTACCGTTGTCGGATTGAAATTATGCTCATGGTAGATGCAGGACAATCTCAAGCACAAATTTGTCAGACACTTGAATGTTCTCAAGACACAGCACGTTATTGGATAGCTATGGCACGGGCTGGGAAAGCACATCTCTGGAATGAACCTCCTATCGGTAGACCAAAAACAATAAATGAGCAATATCTTACAACTAAGAAAAGCCTCTAGATTGTGCTTTATTAGATGATATTAAGCTCAGACATAGTGTCTCACCTATTAGCCCATTTTCAAGTGAAAAAGAAGGATACCGGGATACTTTAGTGATTACCTTTACCGAGTTATAAACTAGCATACATCGCTGTTATATTTATATAATATAACAGCGTATTTAGACAATTTATTCAGTATTTAGGATATTCAGAATATGAAAATCTCATTAGTAAAACCTTCACCTATAAAAATTACTTTGGCTCTTTTGATAGGAGTTATAGGAATTTCTATTGCTGCTATTTTTGTTAGACTTTCAACTAAAAAAACAGGATTAGATGGAATTGGGTTTCACATTTTTTTATCAGCTTCTCGATTAATAATATCTTCTTTATTGATGTTTCCATTATGGAAAGGTTTATCTCAATTAAAACCTCAACTAGGAGCTTTTAGTTATGCTGTAATTGCTGGTATATATTTGGCCATTCACTATGTCACTTGGTTTTTATCTCTTTCTTACACATCGATAGCAGCTTCCGCAACTATAGTCACTACTAACCCTATATGGGTTGTGTTACTCTCTTGGATATTTTTTAAAGAAAAGCCATCACGTCTGACACTATTAGGCATATCATTAGCACTTTTTGGTGGATTATTGATTGGTTATGATGGAGCTATAACAGCAAATAATATTGCTAAAAATCCACTTTTAGGAAATTTTCTTGCCTTGATTGGCTCATGGGTGTATAGCATCTATTTCTTAGCAGGTAGAGAAGCACAAAGTAAGGGATTGAGTACTGGAATTTATGCAGTAACTGCCTATGGCTCCGCAGCATTCATTTTACTGCCTTTACCCTATTTTTTTGATAGTGGTTATACAGGTTATCCTGCAATTGTTTATCTATATATTTTTTTGATGGCTGTATTATCGCAGATTATTGGTCAAACATGTTTAAATTGGTCGCTCCGATGGATTTCGCCAATTATCGTGACATTAGCTGTAATGTTTGAACCAGTTTTTTCAAGCATATTCGCCTACATAATTTTTGGAGAGATACCTAGTTTTCTCTTATTAATTGGTGCAGGAATTTTGCTTTTAGGGGTAGGAACCGCAGCAGTTCATTCAAAGTAAATTTTCTATGTATCAGGAATTTTAAGCCTGGGCTTGGGGTGTGTACACGGAGCATGAATCCCATACATAATCTGCATTCGAGCATCATATGCCACATTTCTCTTCTGCTTCTCTTGTTGCTTTTATTCCCTCTCCTAGCGCCCTCTATGGTACACAAAGAAATTTGGCATTCCATTTTTCGGAATTTACGTAGATCTACAATGTGAACATTGCATAGTAGATAACCTCAATTCATCTGCTCTTTTATGCAACGCCTTATTTGGAAGCAACTGTCCGATTATGGCGGCTATAAAAGGACACTCACCATGACCTACTCAGATTTCTTTTTGAAGCGATAAGCCATTCCGGCATGGCAACTCTACCAGACGCTGGGCGATCGCTTACCGCTTTCATACAACGAGTTAATTGTTGCACTGTTGCATTCTATATTTGTTGGATTATACTAAAGACGGGTTGCAGCTTTAGTTTTAAAATCGCCAAGAGTATTGATATACAAAGATTTTTGCCTGGGCAAAAGTCTAGCAATCATCCGTTTTTAGTATATCTATCTTAATGTTCCAAGTCTTGGGCATAGTTTGTTTTAGTTAAATTCCTCTTAGGCTTCTGGAGTCAGGGATGGGGAAATTGGGCGATGCTCAATTTCCTTG
>NZ_JBALEJ010000084.1:0-43377 GCF_036917975.1 Nostoc sp. | reverse complement strand
AAGCCACAGGCATTTCTGCATCAGCTTATGGCGATAGTGCTAATGCCAGTGGCTTAAATTCCACTTCCATCGGTAAAGGTTCTAGAGCATTGGGTGATAGTTCCATTGCTACTGGTGATACTGCCAATGCTAGTGGACAAAATGCGATCGCTACTGGTACAAACACAGTCGCAAATCAACAAAGTGCTACCGCCACAGGTAATGCCGCTCAAGCCACAGGTACATCAGCATCAGCCTATGGTGATAGTGCTAATGCCAGTGCTAACAATGCGATCGCAATTGGTAAAGGGTCTGTAGCATCAGGAATTGGTTCCATTGCCACAGGCACTCAAACCCAGGCTATTGGTGAAAATGCCATTGCTACAGGAACCAATGCTAAGGCAGATGGTTTTAATGCTACTGCTACAGGTGCAGGGGCCCTAGCACAAGGCTCATATGCTACTGCCACAGGTGCTGCGGCCCTAGCACAAGGCTCATATGCCACTGCCACAGGTGCTGGCACTATTGCAATTGGTGAAAATGCGATCGCTATAGGCAGAACTGTTAATGCTAGTGGTAACAATGCCACTGCCTACGGTAATAGCGCCACTGCCAATCAAAACAATGCCTCCGCCTACGGTAATAGTGCCACTGCTAGTGGTACTAATGCCTCTGCTTATGGTAATAGTGCTAATGCGGGTGGTAACAACGCATCTGCCTACGGTAATAGCGCCATTGCTAGTGGTAACAACGCCTCTGCTTACGGCAACAGTGCCCAAGCCACTGCTAATAATGCCACTGCCTACGGGTACAACGCCAATTCAAATCAAGAGAATACGTCAGCATTTGGCTACAATGCCACTGCCAGTCAAATCAGTGCGACGGCCACAGGTGCTGGTGCGACGGCATCAGGTGCAAATTCTGTAGCTGTTGGTGGTGGTAATTTCAACACTACCACTGGCAAATTTGACCAAGCCGCAACCGCGTCTGGTAATCGGTCAGTAGCCACCGGATTTGGAGCCAATGCCCTCCAGGATGATTCTATTGCAGTGGGTACAGCTACTGCGAGTGGTCAATCCGCGATCGCCATAGGACAAAATGCGATCGCAAGCGAGGCTGGTACAGTTGCAATTGGTCGCAATGCCCAAGCACTTGCCGATCCAGCAACCGCAGTTGGTGATTCCGCCTCGGCAGTAGGTATAGATTCGGCAGCTTTCGCATATAGAGCTACAGCAAATGGTGACTATTCCACTGCTATTGGTACTGCGACACAAGCCAATGGTGCTAACTCGACTGCCATCGGTTCAAATGCAGTAGCTTCTGGCATCGGCTCAACCGCAATTGGTACAGGTGCGATCGCCACAGGTACAAATCAAATGGCCTTTGGTACTCCTGCCAGCTACTACACATTGCCAGGGCTAGCTCCTTCTGGAGAGTTTGTTGGCAATGCTAATCAGTCTGGAGATAGGCGCTTTGTTACAGTAGACCAATCTGGTAACTTAGGTACTGCTGAGGCTTTCTTTGATCCTAGTACTGTGGAAAAAATTGAAAGAGGATTAGTCACATTAGGAAAACAAATTGAATCTGTTGGCGCTCTCGCTGCTGCCCTCTCATCCATTCCTAACATACTTCCCACAGGTAGTAATGGAGGTTGTGGGGCTGGTGCAGGTATTTACGGCAGTTCTTTGGCCGGTGCATTTGGTTGCGTTACCCGCATTAGTCACAGTATCACCTTTAATGCGGCTGCCTCAATCACATCTACTCCTGGTTCCTCTAGTTACAGCAACAGTTCTGGCTTTATGGGGCGTATAGGCTTTTTCTTTCAGTTATAAATCTTGAAGTCATCCTCAACAATCTAATAGACATCTCCGAAAAAGAATGTAGAGACGTAGCACTGCTACGTCTCTACAAGGGTTCTGGGTAACGCATCTTTAATTTCTGGAGATGTCTAATTTTAAAGGTTGAACAACTTGCGTATCCATCAATTTAAAGTTCACAGAGTAATAGTCTTACTACAAACAAAATTCCACTTTTTATAGCGAATTTTAATTACATGAAATATAGTAGATTCGTCAGATTTACTTTCTTCCCAACTACTTCAACTGCTAGGACATTTAATATCATGAGAACAAACGCGATCGCACTTTCTGTGCTGTCAATCTTCTCCTTACTCCTAACCTCTCTCCCTACTACAGCTCAAAATCGCCCTCCACAACCCCGCACCAACCCAGTCAGGGTAAATGATTGGTCACAAACTCCCAACACTGAAAAAGAATTTATGCAAGGGTGTGTAGGACAACAAAACCTACAACCTAATCAAAGAACTACTAAACAGAGTTTTTGCCAATGTGCCTTGAATGCTTATAAAACTCGCTACAATCCCCAGCTATTTTCTCAGATTAATGCTCTAGCTACTCAAGTAGGACAAGATGGGCCACGCCTAGTTAATTTAATGATGAAACCTGAACTAGATCGTTGCTCTGCCCAAACTAATTATCGTCCTTAAATATTATGTCTGGGTTCAATAATCCTGGGATTAATCATTTACATCGATTAGCTTATTTACTAGGGATAGGAATATTGGGAATGACTTTCTCCACAAGTGTTCAAGCCCAAATTTCCCCTATTAATCAACCACCTGTTAACAATTCTTCTCTCAGTGCCGAAGAAAACTTTCAGCATGGTAATCTCACTCGTGCCATTCAACAATGGAGCCGCGATATTAAAAATCGTACTAATATTGTTGAAGCTTTATTTAATCGCTCCCAAGCTTATATTTTGCTAAAGCAATACAATTTTGCAGTACAAGACTTAAATCAACTGATTCAAGTCCAAGGACAAAATACACCAGCCCGTGTATTTATTGTCCGGGGAATTGCACTGAGTGAATTAAACCAACTACCAGAAGCGATTCAAAGCTTTAATCAAGCAGAAAAAATACAGCCTTCTCCTTTGCTTTATAACAATCGAGCATTGGCATATCAAAGATACGGAAAACTGCCCCAAGCTTTAGAAGATTTAAGTAAATCCGTACAATTGGCACCAACATTAATTAATCGCTTGAATCTTGCAAACTTACGTATTCAGCTTAGTCAGTTTAAACAAGTACTAGAAGAGATGAATCAAATGATAGTCACTGAAAAAACATTTTTTCCTGCCTATTTAACCCGTGGTATTGCATATTATAATTTAGGGCAATATGAGATAGCAATTCGTGATTTTCTCTTTAGTCTAAAAATTTTTCCAGATCAACCAGAAGCCTATTACTATGCAGGTTTGTCATTTGCTAAGTTGAATCGTAAAGAAGATGCAGCGCAAAATCTAATTCGTTCAGCCGATCTCTATCTTCAACGTAACCAACCCACTAGCTATCAGCAGGTTTTAGAAAAAATAAATGAACTTAATCTGCAATAAATTTCAAGAAACATACTCTGTGATATAGGACTCATATTTGATTTTTGAAAAAACTCAGTACACCTTTATTCCTTCTTCCCAGTCCCCAGTCCCTTACCTCTACGAGTGATTCAGAAATCAAAGACGCTCGATAGCGCAGCGTTAGCGACGCAGGAGCGTCTGACTCGCTACCGCTTCGCTATCGGATTGCTATAGTACAGTGATACCAAACAGTATTGCATTGGTGTCAACTTATACTGCAAACGGGTAACAACGAGACTTTTTAAAAAATGGCTATAAGCTTGGCACAAACAAGCTTTTGGCGATTATTCAAAAGTCAAGTTCTCAGCCGTTTTTAGTATAGGAATAACAATCAAATAACATACAATTTATGTACCTGGTTTACCTCACCCTCAATCCTTCTCGGATATATTGGAGAGGGAAGCTAGAGACAGGATGAAGATTTTGTATTTTATTTCACGTTCCTTAACGTGAAAACTAGTCTAATACAAGCTTTTAGATTGCCTCGTTCCCAGTCGGAGACTGGGAATGCTCGTCGTTGAGGCTCCGCCTCTCTTACTGGCGGCTCTGGCGCCAGGAGCAGCATTTCCCGACTCTGGCTGGAAACGAGAGTGACTTGATTGCTAGGGTCAACCTAAAATCCAAAATTGTCTGGCTAGTCTTGGCGCGAAGATTTTTTGAAATATTGTGTAGTACAAAAAGGTCGGCGAAGCAATTTTTTCCTAATGCTGGTTCCGTTATCCTCAAACACTATCAAGTGCAATACTTGCTCTAGGAAACGCCGTTTGTCAAAAATACCTTGAATCAGCACCTCTAGTTCAGTTGCGCCCTTGGCAGGAAAGTCCTCGCCATCAATGGTGCGCCAGGGTAAAAACTCCTGCCAATCTGAGGTTAATGTACTGACTCGTGCCCGATTTCCATAAGTAATAACTAGGAATATATTGTAGTCAAATAGCTTCGGTATTTGTTCGATGTAGGTCTGAATTCGCTGATAACCTTCTTTGAAAGTAGCCTGTTCATCACTGGGCTGAATCGAAACAATAACTGCCAAAGGTAAACCGTTGATAAAGACAACTACATCGGGATAGTGAGCATAATTCCCCTCAACTACAGTCAAGGGATGAATAGCTAGCCAATCATTGTTCAGTAGATTAGACGTATCAATGAGCGACACTGTGTCATGAACTATTTCTTCGTTACACAGGTATTCAACTTCCACACCATTGGTCAATAATTTGTGAAAGCGACGGTTATTTTCCAGCAAGTCAGAACTCGGAATGCAAGTAACCTGATGAATAGCTGCGGCGATCGCTTCATCAGGTTTTTTTGGGTTAATTTTCTGCAAAGCCTGATGGAGGCGCTGATACAAAACCACGTCACTATAACTACTCCGCCCGATCTGGTGCTTACCCAAAGCAATATCTGGCTCTAATAAAACTGTATAGCCAATAACCTCGAACCAAGTAAGCGCATATGGTGCGATCGCTTTGCCCACCCCAGGTATCCCTTCTCTATCTTCGTGTCGCTGGCTTTTAAGTAGGGGTATCGCAGACTGTGTAAGGTAAAAACGGCGGCGAAGTTTTCTTGTAACACGACTCGCTTTGACAGTTATTTTTTTTAGCTGTGCTGGATTCATGAAAAAGCTTGTGCCTAGTTTATTGGCATTAGTTGGTATATTTTCGATGGAGTAAGTAAGTCGGCGTAAAAATTTGTCCTTGCGAGAAGGCAGTCCTGATGAAACAAGTTTCACAGCCTTGAATGAAAGAATAACTGGGGACTGGGGACTGGGGACTAGTATTTTTACTCAGCACTCAGCACTCAGCACTTTCAAGTCAGGAGGGAAGAGGGTTTTAGTCTAGTTTATTGTGCCAACTTACTCATACGACCTTATACGACTTGATACTAACTATCAAAGCTGAACTCGATCGGCAAGATTGTATCCTGTGCTACATATTACCAATAATATTGGTAAAAATGTTAATGTAATAGCATCGAGGCATGACAAATGACAAAATCCCTCATCACTACCACATAGTAATTTGAGGGATTTGCATTCTGTTATCGAACAGAATTCAGGAGTCAGGAGTCAGAATTCAGCAATCTTTTCTGACCGAAAAAGCGGATAGCGCAGCGTCTCGTAGAGAGGAACGAGCGTCTTGATTCTGACCGGAGGCGGAGATGCTCCGTCTCCGCTCCTGAATTCTGACTCCTGAATTCTTCTTCAATTTATGAGAGTGACAAAAAAGGGCTATTCTTTCTAGCTAATTGCCTTCTTTTTCCTCAGCAAAATTCCCAACAACCCAGCAATTGCTATTCCTCCAATAGTTGATGACTCAGGCACAGGTATTACACTCACAGCATCTAAGTATAAAAATCCGTATTTATCTACATTCCCAAACTTTAACTCTGTGGATGATGCGTCTGCCGTAAAATTGAACTTATATTGCGTGTATGGTTGAAAAGAAATATTTTTTTGATCAAAAATTTTATTTCCACCTACAAATGTCTGAAATTGATTATCAAGCCAAGGGGCTTCATCTACAGATGCTAAATAGTAACTAAGTTCGTATGTCTGATCAGGTTGTGTAGAAAGGATCTGTGATATGTAGCTGAGGTTTACAAATCCACCAAGTGATAAGCCCTGATTACCACTATCATATTGAGGAAAATTGCTAATTTTAGTTAATGATGTATCCATCGGATCACCAGATTTAATCCAGTCTGTAACATTAGGATTTGTAAGGTTGGGATCATTAGGATCTACGAGGGGGTCTAATTCAAAGCTTCCGTTTTTAACAAGTTCTACGGCTTGTGCTGCTGCATTATAAGTATTGGTAATCACAGCAGTGCTAATTAAGCTAGTGGTAACACTAAAAACAATAATTGAGAGTTTTTTAGTTAACTTCATGAGACTTGACTCCAAATTATTCCAATTTACGACAATCTTTAAAACCAGTTGATAGTTACATTTATGCTGACTCTAAGTAGTGTCAATAAAACTAAACACTTTATCTTCACTTTAGAAGATTTAGGTTTATTAAACTCTTTAGAAACGCGAGAGACGCGAAATCTCGCGTCTCTACAAGCCGAAAATTCTCACTAACAAACCTTAGCTGAACTGTATTGACTTATAGATGGATGAGTTCGTACTTAAGTCTAATTATTAGCATGGTAACATTCTCGACACTATAAAGCCAGACATTGCTTGGGCTTTTAAGAGAATGAAGATTAGCTTGTTGTATGTAGTTTATTCATCTCCATCATCTACCCCTAGATTTCCATAATTTTCATCTTCATATTAAGGTATAGCTTTAACACTCACATCATCCAAATATAAAAATGCAAACTTGACTTTGTAACCAAATTTTATCTGTGTGGATGTTGATTTTGCTTTAAAAACTAACGCGTATTTTGTGTATCCTTGAAAAGCAATATCATTTTTAACATCAACCTTCTTTTCACCTATAAAAACCTGAAATTTATTCTTCAGGTCAGGTGCTTCTTCTGTTGATGCTAAATAGTAAGTAAGTTGGTAGTATTGACCACGAACTGTATTGATATTCTGTGATAGGTAGGTAATGTTTGAAACGTTACCAAGCGATACCCCCTGGTTACCAGTGTAAGGAAAGTTGCTAATTCTAGTAATTGCTGTATCTATCGGATCGCCAGACTTAACCCATCCTGTAATATTAGGATTTGAAATGGTGGCATCATTAGGATCTATGAGAGGATCAATTTCAAAGTCGCCGTTATAAATCAGATTTTGTCCATCTGCTTGTGCTGCTGATTTATAAGTATTAGTAATCACAGCAGTATGAAGGAAAGCAGTGGTCAAACCACAAACAATAATTGAGAGTTTTTTAGTAAACTTCACAAAACATTACTCCAAATAGTTCAAAATTGACGACAACGAGTACTTAATTGATTTACTTTCTGGTGATTAAGGCGCCTTAAATTGGTTAGATCTAAAAATACCCTGGGCAGTAGTACCACTTAAGTAGGTAGAAAAACTCTGTGCCGTTGATAGAACTGTAGTTCTGGTGAGTATACCCAATGGATAGACAATCGGATCACTCTCTGACGGTTTCGCAGTTTCTACGACTTTTACTTTGTTAGAAATGAAAGCATCAGTTGTGTAAACAAAACCTGCGTCAATAGTTTTATTTACACCTCCAACTACGATAGTTTTATTTTCAACAGCAGTTAAAACGGCACGTACATTGGGAGCAAGGGATAATTTAGGACTAACAGTGTTAAAAATACCTCGGGTAGTGAGAACTTGTTTGGCATAATTTCCTGCTGGCACAACAGGAGGAGTACCTGTGTAGTCACCTATCGCAATGCCAGTAATATTGGCGTTGGTCAAACCATTGATGCTAGTAAGAGCAGCACTACCAGCACTAATAGGAGGTGTCGTAGGTTTAATCAAAACTAGACTGTTTCTGGCAATGTTTTTACGGCTACCTGCTACCAATTTACTTGGGCTTGAATTCTGCAAGACATCTATTTGGTCGGTGGCGGCAGAAATGAAAATATCTGCTGGAGCTCCTGCTTGTATTTGACTAAGCAAAGTACCAGAAGCACCAAACGTATAATTAACAGTGACACCTGGGTTAGCATTTTGGTACTGAGTCTTAATGGTATTCAGCGCGTTTGTTAAGCTAACAGCCGCATATACGTTAAGTGTAGTTACAGATTGTGCTGGTGAGAAATTGACAAACTGCCACCCTATTACTAGCATCATGCTGGTAACTGCCGTAGCAATCCAACCAATAAGTCTTCTTCTGTTCATAAAAGTCATAGTTTGGGGAAAATATTACCTAGAAGCCCTATTAAAAAGGGGAAATCCTAAGAGCCAACTTTTTGAGGGAAGCGATTACGCGTAAGTCCTACTGGAAATCAACAGCCAATCACAATTGCTAAAAGCATTACTGATTGGCTGTTTATTATTTCCAGGTGGAATTACACAAACAGCGAGTGAAATTTATTAAGTGATGAAATAATATCAGTTAAATTAGTTTATTACCAACTTTTTTGGTTATCGAATCCTGACAAAAAACTATGTAGGCGCGTATAAATCCTAAAAAACCCCTAAAAATACTGCCTACTATAGGTTTGATTATAAAATGACCAGATATTCCTAGATATTTAAAACTCAGATTATACCACAATACGGTTCAGTTAAGAAATTTATCCGTTGAGGCAGGCAGGAGGAGCAGGGAATGCAGAAAAAAGCTTATCTGAACTGTATTGGATTATACCAATAAAGTAGTTTTGATTATCTACTTGACTAACTTTTTTGGTAAAACATCTACGCACATACCATTATAATTCTTTCTTTGTATAAAAATGTATATAAACTTTTATGGTATCAATAAAAAAATTGATTTAACATACACCTAATGATAGATAGATTTTATAAAAAAAACAGTTTAGATTTGTAACAAGTTACACAGAACTAGGTAAAACACATGGCCAACATAATTGACACTGCCACTAACAATGGTTCTTTCAAGACACTAGTTGCAGCAATCCAAGCGGCTGGTTTGGAAGATACACTGAAAGGCGCTGGCCCATTTACCGTCTTTGCACCTACTGATGCAGCATTTAATAAGCTTCCAGCAGGTACAGTAGACGCATTACTGAAAGATCCTGCAAAACTCAAGAAAATCTTGACCTATCATGTTGTTTCAGGCAAAGTACTGGCTGCTGATGTAGCTAAATTGAAGACAGCTAAAACAGTTGAAGGTTCAGATGTCAAAATTGACGCTTCTAATGGCGTTAAGATCAATGATGCAAAAGTTGCAACAGCAGATGTTGCTGCTGATAACGGTGTCATTCACGTAATTGACACAGTTTTGATTCCTGCATAAGCAAGCATCAGAATAGCGAATGCTATTTCTGGGGCGGCGACTACCTATAGTCGTTTTTTAATTACAGTCTGGTTGGATGTTTTTTAGTAAATACCAACTACCAATAAATCCATCTAGATACTGTCTAGATGGATTTACTGTTTCATGCATGTAGAGACGTTGCAATTGCTAGTCTCTTTTGTGCTTATTAGATGTAATCAAATTTTTAGTTTTGCCAAACCCAAGTAACGGATACCTTCGGGGGAAATGTCAAAACGGCAAGGTAATACTTCTAAACCGAGAGCGATCGCATCTCGCAATAATTTACCATATATAGGATCTGTGCGATCGCCAGGAGAGAACTCGATACAATCACCGCGATTGATAAAGTAAAGCATCACTGCGCGAGTTGAAGGTAGTAGCGCCATTAGTTCTCGCAAGTGCTTTTGCCCTCTTGTAGTCTCCGTGTCAGGAAATAGGGCTAATCTCCCTTCAGACAAAGTTGTATTTTTTACTTCTAAATAAATCGGGCGTTCCTCATCACTCCCCGTCAAGAAAAAATCCACTCGACTTTTTTTGTCTAGTCCATAAACTACCTCGCCCTTAATTTGACTATAGTCGCCCAATTCTGGGAAAAGGTGTTCCGCCAAAGCTAGCTTTACCACCCGATTGGGCAAAAATGTATTTATACCTACCCAAGTCGGCTCGTTGTCATGTACTTGAATTAGTTCTAAAGTGTAAGCCAATTTGCGGTTAAGATTATCACTTTTGGAAAGCTGTACCGCACTTTGGGGAGTCGATACTCCAGTCATTGGCCCTGTATTGGGACAGTGCGCTGTCACTATCTCGCCAGAAGTCAGTTGAACATCTGCAAAAAATCGCTTGTAACGCTTGAGTAAAATGCCAGGATACAAAGGTGGGTAACGGTAAAGCCAATCGTTCATTATGGAACCTTATTTAAACGCGAGAATAAATCTAAAATCCAAAATCTAAAATTAAATTACAAGCCCCTGACTTCAGGCATGGGGTAAATCTAAAATCTAAAATCCAAAATCCAAAATTGTGTGACATTTAATTCTCAAACAATATTAGCGCCATGCCTAGCTTGGGCTACGCTTACGCTCTTTTTTTTCGGTGCGTTACGGAACTCCAAGAAATAAATTATCCAATATTGTGGTGTGGGCATCTTGCCCGCCCTATGAACTGGGCGGGCGAGACGCCCACCCCACAAGAGTTAATTGAATATTTTTTTATTTGGAAGTCCCTTATATTACCGTTAACGCACCTGATAACACAAAAGTTACTTAGGTAAAACTTGCCGCAGCGCTGCTAAAAGTTGGTCAACACTTTCTTTACGACTATTAAAGCCCATCAAGCCGACGCGCCAAACAAGACCCGCGAGTTCGCCAAGACCACCGCCAATTTCAATATTATGTTCATTGAGTAACTGTCGTGCGATCGCTTTACCATCTACCCCAGCTGGAATGCGGACAGTGGTCAACGTTGGTAGTCTATATTCTTGCTCAACATGCAAACTCAGTCCTAAGTTTTCCAACCCTTCCCAGAGATATTCTACGTTCTTTTGATGCCGCTGCCAGGAATTTGCTAACCCCTCTTCTGCCAACAAGCGTAATGCTTCCCGCAAGGCATAGTATAAATTAATTGGTGCTGTGTGGTGATAGGTGCGTTCAGTGCCCCAATACTTGCCCAGTAACGACATATCCAAATACCAGTTTGCAACCTTTGTTTGGCGCTGTTGCAATTTCTCAACTGCACGCGCACTCATCGTAAAGGGAGAAGCACCTGGCGGGCAACCCAACCCTTTTTGACTGCAACTATAGGCTAAATCAACTCCCCAAGCATCCAAAAACAAGGGGACACCACCCAAACTTGTCACCGTATCCACCAGCAGCAGAGTACCAAATTCACTGCACAAATCAGCAACCCCTTCCAACGATTGACGTGCGCCGGTGGAAGTTTCAGCATGAACTAGAGCTAAGATAGCTGGACGATGAGTTTTTAAGGCAGTTTGTAGTTCATCAAGGTTGAAGACTTGTCCCCAAGGTTTGGTAATGGTTCGCACATCAGCACCATAACGTCCAGCCATATCTACAAGGCGATTACCGAAATAACCAGTTACACCAATTAAAACCACATCATCGGGTTCTACAGCATTGGCGATGGTTGCTTCCATTGCAGCTGTTCCCGTACCGCTAACTGCAATGGTGAGTGAGTTTTCTGTTTGCCATATATAGCGTAGCAACGACTGAATTTCATCCATGAGTGCGAGAAAAGCTGGGTCAAGATGCCCAACAGGTGAGGTATTCATCGCTTGGAGAACTGTGGGATGGGCATTGGATGGCCCAGGCCCTAACAGTAGACGGGATGGGATGTCTAGCGGTGTGAGTTGCAAGCGTCCAGAGTCGTTAATTGAAATTGTTTGCGTCATAATCTGTCTTCGCCTAGACGATACTTACAGGATCATATAGGAATCCGATTTCATTCCTGAACTTATACCATTTTGGATTTTAGATTTTAGATTTTGGATTGGGAATCACCTTCTCTATCTGGGTTCTATTAATCCATCTGTCGTAATCATTTTTCAAATTGGTATTACTTGCGTAGGGAGGGAACGGGGAAGAAGGGAATAGACGTGTACTGAGTTTGATTTACTAATATAGTCTGTAATCTTGATTTAAAAAGGGACTTTTTACTGGGAAAATAATTCGTAGCTGTAGATATAATGATTTGGTGTTGGTATTTCACCGAAAATTACGAATTAGTTAAACTCTGCGATCGCCATATTTGTGAGACTTAATTTATTTAAAAACTTTGATTCCCGCCCCCGACTAATCATTGCTGTCGGACTTGCTGTATTAGTTTCAGTAATCCTTCCCCAGTGGCTACACTTACCGACTCGCATTCTCTGCGCTTGGAACTCTGGTGTTGACTTTTTCTTAGCCATAACCTGGTGGAAAATGATTAAGGCTAGCCCGGAAAAAATTCGCCGTTACGCTGAGAGTGAATATGAAGGACATTTTGCTATATTCATGCTGGTGATTGCTGCGGCTTGTGCCAGTGTTTTAGCCATTGGTTTTTTACTAACTGATAAAAAAGGGTTGTCAACAATTCTGCTTATCCTCCATGTCGTACTTTCAATTATGACCATTGTCGGTTCTTGGCTACTAGTGCATACGATGTTTGCAGTGCAATATGCACATAGCTATTACAAATATGTAAATCGTAATCATAGTGAAGAAATCACCGGAGGTTTAGATTTTCCTAATAACGATTATCCAGACTACTGGGAATTTTTATATTATTCTTTTGTAATTGGTATGACTAGCCAAGTTTCCGATGTGGAAACGCGATCGCGCGATATGAGGCGCTTGACTCTGTTACACAGCATATTATCCTTCTTTTTCAATACCACCATTTTAGCGATGACTATTAATATCATTGCATCGCTGATTTAAAAATTGCTTGACTCAGCCAAAAATATGATTATTTGGTTCTCTTCTTAGAGAAACAGGAAATTAGATTGCGGGTTTTTTAGCATGAACTTAGGTTGAGATAATATAGCAGTCCTATCTCTTTTCTTCTCCTTTTGCTAGAGTTGGCCAACACAAATTGGCAGGCGGATGTAGAACTCGCTGCCTTGACCTAACTCAGACTGCACCTCTAAACTGCCACCATGCTTATCAACGACGATTTGATGGGCGATCGCCAATCCCAATCCAGTTCCTTTGCCGACTTCTTTAGTGGTGAACAAGCGATCAAAAATTCTGGTTTTGACTGCCTCAGGTATGCCAGTGCCATTATCCTGAATCAGGATTAATACCTGGTTTTCCCAAACCTCTGTACGGATAATGATTTTTTGAGGATTGGCTTTAAGTTCGTCAAAGGATCTGACTTGGGCGATTTCATCGAAGGCATCGATCGCGTTAGCCAAGATGTTCATAAACACCTGATTCAACTGCCCCGCGTAGCATTCTACAAGTGGTAAATTGCCGTAGTTGGTAATTACTTGAATCTCTGGTCGCAGTTCATTGGCTTTGAGGCGGTGTTTGAGAATCAAAATTGTGCTGTCAATGCCATCGTGAAGGTTGAAAGCGACGGGGCGATCGGTGTCAGCGCGAGAAAAGGTTCTGAGACTAGTGCTAATAGACTTGATTCGCCTCACTCCTTCGGACATCGAGCCAATTAGCTTAGGTAGGTCTTCGCGGATGTAATCGAAATCAATGGTTTTAATCTCCTTTTGAATCGCAGCAGTGGGTTGTGGATATTCCTGTTGATAAAGGTGAACTAATCCAAAGATATCGTTGATATATTCTAGAGCAGGCTCGATATTGCCGCTCAAGAATCCAATGGGATTATTAATTTCATGGGCGACTCCTGCAACTAAGTTGCCCAAGGCAGATAGTTTTTCGCGTTGCACGAGTTGGATTTGTGAGGTCTTGAGTTCTGCCAATGCCTCAGAGAGTTGGTTTGTGCGCTCGGCCACTTGCTGTTCTAAATGACGGCTTAATCGATATAGTTTGGTTTGAGTTTTGACTCGTGCGAGGACTTCTTGCTCGGAAAAGGGTTTGGTAATGTAGTCTACGGCTCCCAATTCGAGAGCGCGGATTTTGTTCTCGGTATCCGAGAGTGCAGTCATAAAAATAATTGGGATATGGGAGGTGGCGGGGTTGCTTTTGAGGCGTTGACAGGTTTCAAAGCCGTCAATTCCCGGCATCATCACATCCAATAAGATTAAATCGAGTTCCTCGTTTAGTTGTACTTGTTCGATCGCACTGAGTCCATCTAGAGCGATCGCCACTTCAAAGCCAGCATCTTCTAGGGTTCTAGATATAATTTCCAAATTGGTGGGCGTATCATCCACAATCAAGATTAAGCCATTACTCATTTACTTACTCCTCCCTCTAAATAACCTTGGATTAACTGGTCAATCTGCTTTGGCTGGAATTTTTGAGCCAGTTTGATAATCTGTTGCGTAAAGGGTTGGTAAATGCGATCGCGTTGTTCTAACTCTTCTGCCATTTCGATGAGTTTTTTCAACCGTCCTTGTTGCACCAGTTTGAGAAGTTTTTGCAAGTCTTCTAGCGGTGGCACGCGATCGGCGGTCAATTGGGTGGAGTCAGCCGCGATTTCCGCAGTTTCTTGATTAGTTGGGATTTCATACTGCCAAACCAAATCTAAAAATTTTTCCAAAGTCGTGAATAACTCATCAGCATGGACGGGTTTGGGCAAGAAATCATTCCCGCCTGCATTGATGCTCATTTGCCGATCGATTTCTGCCACAGATGCGGAAGAGACGATTACCTTGTGATGCTGTAAATCGGTTGAACTGCGGAGTTGTTTCAACATCTCGAAGCCATCCATCACTGGCATGGCGAGGTCGGTAACGATCAAATCAGGGTGGTGCTGTTGGGCTTGAACTAACCCCTCTTGGCCATTTTCCGCTTCCAGCAAGTTGAAACCCAGAGGCTCTAGTAGGTTCACAATCACCGACCGATTTTCCCAGCGATCGTCGATAACTAAAATGCTGCGTTTTTGCCCTTCGTAGCCAATGATTTGCTTGCCAGAGCCATGAGCGCTTTGTTGCACCCAATCGGTGGCGATCGGTAATGCCACTTCAAAGAAAAACTCACTCCCCGCCCCAAGTTCACTCTTTAACTGAATTTGCCCGCCCATAAGTTGGATGATGCTTTGGCTAATGGCTAGCCCTAAGCCGGTGCCTTCTGACTGACGCTTCTGATCCCCGACTTGTTCAAAGGGTTGGAAGAGTTGGTGTACCTGATTGGCTGCAATACCAACTCCAGTATCGAGAATTTGAAATTTGATCCGAGAGATGGAAACATCTGTATTTGTCTCCAACACCTCAACTTTGAAAGTGACACAACCCTCGTCAGTAAATTTAATCGCGTTGCCTAGAAGGTTGAGAAAAACTTGGCGCAGACGTTTTTCGTCAGCCTCAATACCTGCGGGAAAGCTATCATCGGGCCGATAAAGGAAGTCGATGCCTTTTTGGTCAGCCCGGACGCGGCAAATTTCCACAATTCCTTGCAGGAATGAAGGAAAATGGATGGCTTTGGGGACGAGTTCGAGTTTGCGGGCTTCAATTTTAGACAAATCTAAAATATCGTTGATCAGTGTCAGCAGATGAGAGCCGCACTGATGAATAATATTCACCCCATGACGTTCTTGATCGGGTAGAGATTTAGAGCGATTCAGAATTTGGGCAAAGCCGAGAATGCCATTGAGCGGTGTACGTAGCTCATGGCTCATGTTGGCCAGGAATTCGCTCTTGGCGTGGTTTGCACTGTCAGCTATTTCTTTTGCCTGTTGAAGTTCAATGGTGCGTTCGGCAACGCGATCTTCGAGTTCGGTAAAAGAGGTTTTGAGTTGGGTTGCCATTTGATTAAACGATCGCGCCAATGCTTCTAGTTCATTGATGCCTCTCACTTCTACGGTGCGATCGAGGTCTCCAGTGGCGATCGCTTCACTCGCTTGCTGTAATTTGAGGATGGGATCGGTAATCCAGCGCGAGGTATAGATACCCAACATGGTTGCTAAACCCAACGCACCGAAGCAGAGCAAAATTGTGTTGCGTGTATTGGCATCAATTTGAGCCATAAAGTCCGATTCTGGCACAATAACTACGCTCAACCAGTCAATGCCTCGTCCGTCCCGAATCGTTGAAACTTGCACAAACTGGCGGCCAGTTGGCAGCTTGAAATCAATCTGTTGACTCTGTTGAATGGTATTGAAACTACCAAATCGATCGAGAATAGCTTGTGCCGTGGCGCGAATTACAGGGCTTTCAGACTTGACAGCAGGAATTTGTTGCAAAGTCTTCTCTTTCAGGTTGATGATGTAGGGTTCTTGAAGCTTTGAACTTGCAATCAGGTTGCCTGAGCGATCAATGATAAAGGTTTGTCCCGTGTGTGCCACCTTTAGCGCCTTGAGAAAATCATGGATTTTACTAATCCGAAAAATACTATTTTGAACTCCCAAGAACACGCCATTATTGTTGTACATGGGTTGGACTAAAGCAATTGAAGGGGTTTTCACAGAACTACCCAAAAACGGCTTCGTCCAGGTTGGTTTTCCAGCTTTCTGGGCAATTTGATACCAGGGTCGAGATCGGGGGTCAAAATTTGCTATGGTTTCTATCAATGCAGCCCGTTCACCTCTCTCATCAAGTCGGTAAATTTTGCGCTGAGGTAGATCCTCTTTTTTGCCAACAAAAGCCAAGATGCCTTTATTCGATGCATCTTCTACTTGGATACTTGTGCCGTCAGGCATCGAAATGTTGGTGAATTCGACTATATCTTGGCTGACTAACTGCCAAAAAGACCGTTCGAGTTTCGTGACATCGGTTAAACTAAGCTGCCCCTCTTGAGCCAGTGCGACGATCGCTTGTCCATTAATATAAGGTCTTTCCAAATAGTTCAGGACTTGCAGGTTGAGGCGATCGCTCATCTCTTGGCGTAACTGACTGGAAACATCATTGACTGCTTTCTGCCCATTCCGCAAGGAAATATATCCCGTTAGCCCAACAGCAGCAAAGATTTGCACAACAAAGGGAACAATCAAAAGCGATCGCAATGGCAAACGCTGAATCAAGCGAGGGGCGATGATTTTTTTTGATAAGGAAGACATGACGGCTGATTCCTATGAACTGGCAATGCCAACGTGTGTTGCCGCCCTTATAATTCCCCAATCAATCACAACATCAACAAATCTAAATCGAAGTTGCTAAATTAACTTGCGTGTTCCCAATCACTAGACATCTCCGAAAAAGAATTGTTTTGACGTAGCAGTGCTACGTCTCTACAAGGGTTATGGGTAAGGCATATTTAATTTCTGGAGATGTCTACTGAGTAATTCATACTGTTGTGATATTTTCTGGTATTTGCGGAATGGTACTTTACGACTAGCAATATTCATGCCAGGAAAAGACTGTTTTTTAGTCTTGGTGGGTCTATTTTCTTGTGTCGTTGAACTGATCTGTTGGGTTTTCATTGGTAAATAAATTTCTGTTGAAATCTCAGCACTAATTTATAACATCAATTATCAAACGGCAAATTTCTAAAGAGAGATGAATCAATTCAAAATTCAAAATAAAACATATAAACCTCGTCTACCTTGAGAACCGTAGTTTTGTAGGTTGGGTGCAGCGATAGCGTAACCCAACATAAAATTTGGTGGTAATGTTGGGTTGCGTTTCACTCCACCCAACCTACATGAATCAATTCAAAATTCAAAATTCAAAATTAAAGACAGCCACCCACAAGGGGTGGGGTTTCTACCTACCTTGGGAAACAATGATTCTTTCGCCCCACTTGCGGGCGTTAGCGTAGCGGGACGAAGTACGGTTTTAAACCTCACTTCTTTTCATAAATATATCTTTTAAAAAACTCTATTATTTAAATTGGATAACTGGGCGCTCATGTTGCCCACCCCACAACTTAATTTGGTTAATTGTCCCCAATGAGATTAACGATCGCTTTCGCTAAATCTACCGGATCGACTGGTTTAGGTAGGTGTTTTTGAAATCCGGCGGCCATTGCTTGGTTATAATTAATTTCTCCAGCATAAGCTGTCAATGCGATCGCAGGAATTTGCCCGCCTTTTTCTGGTGGTAATTTTCTCACCTCGCGCAGCAACATATAGCCATCCATTAAGGGCATTCCAATATCGCTTAACAGGATATCTGGCAATGATTGCACTAATGTTTGCAACGCTTCATCTGCTGATTCAACTGCTGTTACCGTCGCGCCATATTGTTCCAGCACAAAGCTAAAAAACTCTCGCACATCAGCTTGATCGTCCACAAGCAGTATTTGCACTCCCGTAAGTAATGTGTCGTCATTACTGAATTCTAGTTGAGAAGGCTCACCACTGCTGACTCGCAACTCAGAATTTTTCAGCAAAGGTAGTTTGACTGTAAAGGTAGCCCCTTGTCCTTCTCCCAGACTCTCGGCTTGAACTATCCCACCATGAAGTTCTACTAGATGGCGCACAATGGCTAGTCCCAATCCCAGTCCACCAAAGACTCTGGTTGTTTTAGCATCTGCTTGTCGGAAGTAGTCAAAGACGTAGGGCAAAAATTCCGGGCTGATTCCTTTACCTGTATCAATTACCTGGATTTGGGCATCTAACCCAACTTGTTTGAGATGTACTTCTACAAGTCCATCTGTGGGGGTGAATTTCACGGCATTGGAGAGGAGATTCCACATCACTTGTTGCAAGCGATCGCTATCACCGAGAACTTTGCCGATATCATTACTTAATACTGTTTGAATTTGAATTGATTTAGCTTCTGCTGCTAAACGCACCGTTTCTAGGGCAGCTGCGATCGCTACTTTCAAATCTACTGCATAGAGATTTAAGCTAACTTTACCTTGTAAAATCCGCGAAACATCAAGTAAATCTCCAATCAATTGGGTTTGTAATTTAGCATTCCGCTCGATTGTTTCCAATGCCTGGATTTTAGTAGCTTCGTCAAACTTGCGGGTTCTAAGTAACTTTGCCCACCCTAAAATCGGATTCAAGGGAGTTCGGAGTTCATGGGAAAGGACAGCGAGAAATTCATCCTTAAGGCGGTTGGCTGTCTCGGCTTGTGCCCTAGCAGTCTTTTCAGCTTCGTAAAGTTGAGCGCGGGCGATCGCTTGGGCACACTGTTGTCCCAGTGTCAACATAAATCCCCGGTCTTCTTCGGTAAATATTTGCACATTAGTAAAGCTTAATCCCAATGCGCCAATTACTTCGCCTTCTGCAATCAAGGGAATGGAAACCCAGGCATTATTTCCGGTGAAGGTAACAACATCTGTTAAACTCGGATATCTAGCAATCATGGTTGCTAAATTTTCCACAAAAATCGGTTGCCTAGTTCTGACTGTTTCTGCTATTTGGTTAGGTGCGGTAATGGGAAAACTTGCCCAGGTATCAATGAGTGATTGGGGATAGCCAATTGCTTGCACAACTTTTAGGTTACTACCGAGTTGGTCAAACAAGACAACGGAACCGCCAGTAGCTTCCAAGGCGGCAATTCCTTGGTTTACCACCACATCAGCCACTTGTAGGGGAGTTAGGGCTTCTGAGAGGGCAGCAGTTATTCTTTGTAAAAGTAGGGTGCGATTGACAGACCTTTCAGCATCCTGTTTTGCCTGTTGAGTTTCTTGATAAAGTCTGGCGTTGTCAATGGCTGTCGCCGCCCGTCGGGCGATATCTTCTCCGAAAGCTAAATCTGCCTCTTTGTAATAGCGCCCAGAATCGGCTGTAGTAAAAGCTATTGAGCCGAATAATTGCCCACGAGAGTAGAGGGGAATTAGCATCATAGAACGAATCTCTAAACTGGACAGCAACTGATGATGTCCCTCATCTTCGGCGAACCCTGCGATCAACGAGTCCGAAAATTCTGGATGAAAAACGGATTTTCCTTCCTTTAACTTGAAGAAAATTGAACGTCTTCGCTCGGTACTTCTAGGATAACGCCGTTGTAATTCCTCCATGATCTTGGTTTTGATGGGGTAAGCACTAGCGATCTCCAGATGTTTAACTGACTGATCTTCCGTAAAAATATCGACAACACACCAGTCGGCTAGGGTGGGAACGGCTAGATGGGCGACGTTCTTCAAAACGACTTCATAATCTAAGGAAGCAGCTAGTAAGGCGCTGGATTCTAATAAAAATTGTTGCGTGGCTTCTACTCGTTTGCGATCGCTAATATCCTCGATAATCGCCAAACCATGTTTTGGTTTACCCTCAGCATCCCAAACTGCTGATGCAGTCACCTTCACCCACACTAGGGAACTATCTTTACGAATGTAGCGTTTCTCTAAAGAATAACCATTGATTTCTCTAGCTAATACTTGTCGAGCATAAAGCCGATCAACTACCAAGTCATCAGGGTGAGTAATCTCTTGAAAACTCAACTCGATTAATTCTTCCACACTGTAGCCAGTAATCTCACAAAAAGCCGGATTTACCTGGAGAAATTGTCCATCTAATGCAAGTAGGGTAATACCTACGGTGGCCTGATTGAAGATGGTGCGGAATCTTTCTTCACTTTCCCGCAAGGCAACTTCTGTTAGCTTTGCTGCTGTCACGTCTGCTAAAATAATTCCAATTCCTACCGTTTCACCTATTGCGTTGTTGACTGGGTAATAATTGCCCAGCCAGTAGCCGTAACGTCCGGGTTGCTCTCTTGTCTCACCACTAATTTCGATATTTAGCAGGGGTTCTCCAGTTTCTAATACGCCTTGTAACTGTTGCTCAAACTCAGAGGCCATCGCAGGTAACACTTCTGCAAATTTGCGCCCTAGATGTTCTTCGATGGTCAAACCGTTAATGTCAGCAAAAACCTGATTAATTCGGATATATCGCAGTTGGCGATCTAAAAAGCATACAGCAACAGGAGCTGCTTGGAGTAGCGCATCCAAAAGAGATAGAGATTCGGCATAATGGACTAAAGCTTGATTGATATCTCGATAAAGTCGGGCATTTTCCACTGCTAAGGCAGCACGATGGGTAATCTCTGTTGCTAAAGTTAGGTCAGTGCGATCGTAGCGACGGGCTGATTCGGCGCTGACAAAGCTGATGGTGCCGAGTATTTGCCCTTGTGTGATTAACGGCACAATCATCACAGACTTCATCCCCAATTGCCGAACAAGTTCTAAGTGTTCCTGATTTTGAGTACTGGCGACTAATAGCGAGTCAGATAACTCTGAGATTAATTCACTTTGCCCAGTTCGCAATACTCTAGTAATTGCACTTGCACCTTTGTAATCTGTCGCAGACTCCTGAAGTTTACGCGCTAACTCCGCTTTTGATGGGTCTGCATGGGCAATGGGTAGGCGGCGAATGGAACCATCATCATTTAAAATGTCTACGCTACACCAATCCGCAAGCTGGGGAACTGAGATTTTAGCGATCTGTTCTAAGGTTTGTTCGTAATCTAGTGAAGTAGAGAGTAAACTACTAATTTGGGCGATATAGCGCAGTCTTTCTTCAGCTTGTTTGCGCTCTGTAATATCGAGAACAAAAAAAGCGCCTCGATCTACAGTCCCTTCAAAATGGCTACCACCTACCAAAATTGACAAGCGTGAGCCGTCTTTACGGATATATTCTTTTTGATATGGTGTGCAAAAGGGGCTATCTTGAAATTGAGTTGCTTGTTTATCGAGTGGCACGTACTCTGTAGGAGTTAAGTCTTGCCAACGAAGTGTTCCCGCAACTAATTCTTCACGGGTATAACCCACCATATTCAGCAAGGCATCGTTAGCATCTGTAATCTTACCGTCTTTATCCCAGAAGCCAATACCAATCATATTGGACTCAACTACACTACGAAACTTCGCTTCGCTTTCGCGTAATGCTTGCTCAGTTTGTTTGAGTTGAGTGATATCAATTGAACTAATGCCCACTCCCAACAACTGCCCATCCGGCAAACACACCGGATAATAGCTGACAAGAGCATAACGATATACTCCAGGCGGATAGGTTTCACCACTCACTTCTTGGTCAAGCAAGGGCTGCCTAGTTGCCATCACTTGCTCAAAAACAGGCTCAATTTGCGCTACCCATTCCGGTAATACTTCCCTAAAGGTGCGGCCAATATGTTGATTTTGCGGTACACCGTTGATAGCAGCCAGGGCTTCATTAGCATAAATGTAGCGCAGTTCAGTATCGAGAAAAGCCAGCGCCACAGGTGAACTAGTAAGCCAAGCATTGAGTAACGCTAGAGATTCGTCTTTTTGCTGAATAGCTTGCTGAAGTTCCTGGTGCAACTTGGCTTTTTCTAGTTCTGCTTGCTTGCGTTCAGTAATATTCACACCTGCACAGGTAATACCCTGAATGCTATTGTCTACATCCCTTAGCGGTTCAACTAGCAAATCATAATAACGGTCTTCTCCACAAGCTGTCAGATAAACCTCTTCACGGGCTGAAACGCCAGTCTCTATTACCTTCAGCTTAATTTCCCTCAATTGTTCTGCTACTATAGCTGGAAATAATTCATCATCAGACTTACCTAGCATTTCTTCAGCAGTATCTACACCTTGAGGATTATGAATCCACTGGTATCGTAAATCACGATCCTGCTGAGAGATCGTGATATCTGAACTACTTAACGCTAATCGAAATCGTTCTTCACTAACTCTCAGCTTTTGGAAATTTTCATCAGCCCGTTTTTTAGCAGTCTTTAATGCTTCACAGATGATACTAAAAAGCAATCCTTGTAATGCAAACAAACCAATTCTCACAGAATTTGAGAGGTCAAAACTTAGCTCAAAAACTGGCGGGAGAAAGAAGTAATTGCTCAGTAACGCAGACAAGGAGGTTGCCAATAGCCCTGATTTCAAACCACCATACCAAGCACTCAGCATGACAGCGCTAAAAAATAGCAAAAAAGGAGTTCCACTCATGCTTAACCAGGGGTCTAACATCAACATTATCATTAACGCAGATGTGACAATTAATACAGCAATACTATAACGCAATAATTGGGGATAATGAATATGGGGCATGAAAATGTCTTGGAACAACCAATACTTATTGCATAGGCTGTACATACCCTAAGCTAGTTTGCAAGTTTTAGTAACTTATCTACAGATAGATTTTTATTTATTAAAAAAATTTCTTTCGTTAGAGGCTAACTACTCGGTTATATAGTAATAGAAGCGAGAACTATCATTAACCTTCTATATTCATAACATTGGGTTGCTGATGATATAGTACTCAATTTCAAGAAATGCTGTAACTCAAGTTTATAACAAATGCCAAAACCAAGACGATAGGAATTACGCATTGACATAAAAGACCAAATATGAATAATTGGGAAAATCACATCTGTCGTAGGGGCCATACCCTGCGGTAAGCCGCTTTGGTCTAGATGAATTGCTCCTAAAGTACACCCGTAAGGGCACTGCCCATTGGTGTCAACTTAAGCTGGAAATAGCTTATCTGTTGGCTTCCATGCCCGCCAGGGAATAATTGAAAGAGGCAGGAGGCAGGAGGCAGGAGGCACAATTTGGATGGGGATTCAAACCCCAACCAAATTGTAAGCACCGTGTAGACGGTGGGGTTTTAAACCCTTGTTCCCAACTCTTGGAGACGCTGCGCGAACGGTCACGGGCAGGAGACACCAGCGCTGTTTTCCTCCAGCAAGAACTGCCCTCTGCCTCCTGCCTTCCTTGATAAATGAGTAATAAGTAATACTCATTTCTCTAATATCAGTTTGCTTATTTGAAACTGATTGAAATAATTAAAGCTCCCAAGTTCTAATTGACTTTGAGAGCTAATAATTTTAAGTTCACCGCGACGCCGTTTTACCTAAGTTTATGACCTGGGTTTATCCAGGTGGGAACCTAAATTCCTCGTTTAAAGTTTCCGGGTACATGCCCGGTATACTGCCACGAGAACAGTTGACTCCCTTGTCATTAAAGGCATAGATCAAAAAACTTGATGGCAGTCACCAACGTCGTAGTGCAACTCATTCATTATAGCTTTCAAAAAGATGTTGTGTGTTCAACATCGAAACTTTCTGATTCGTTTACCTGGGATACCAGATAGATTCTATGGTGTGGGCGATGTCGTTGGCGTATACAGTTGCCGATTCTTTATTTTGATTATCCAGCAAAACAGTGACATGCCCTAACTTTCGCCCAGGACGTGATTCTGTCTTCCCATACCAGTGAATGTGCGCGTAGGGAATTTCTGCTATTTGTTGACGCTGGCTTTGGTAGTCACTGTGAGAATTTTCATACCCCAGTAGGTTCACCATTACAGCACCCGCGCACTGCAAAGCTGGATTTCCCAAAGGTAAACCACAAACGGCTCTGAGGTGCTGCTCAAACTGAGAAGTTTCGCAGGCGTCAAGAGAAAAATGCCCAGAATTGTGGGTACGGGGGGCAATTTCATTTACCAGGATTTTGCCATCAGCACGGATAAATAGCTCAATTCCAAAAATTCCTACTACTTCTAGGCTATTTAATAGAGTATGTGCGATCGCTTCTATTTCTGCTACTTGATTGGGCGTAATCTCGGCTGGCGCAATCACCCGCCGACACACTTGTTGTTCTTGTTGGGTTTCCACTACTGGATAAGTGACAATTTCCCCCTGTACAGAACGAGCTGCAATTATTGCTAGTTCCCGTTCAAAAGGCACAAATTCTTCTAACAAGAAAAGTGATTGATTTAAAGTCTTTGTTGTGCTTTCATCACTTAGCTTTTGTTCTAAAGTAGCAAAATCCTGAATTATGAAAGTACCTTGACCATCATAACCGTGACGGCGAGATTTGAGAACTACTGGAAAACCTAGATATTCTATTTTTGATTTGATATTTTCCACCTCGTCAAAGGCGAAAAACTGAGGAACTGGTAAGCCCAAATCGCGTAAATAGCAACGCTGATGATATTTATCTAAAAGAGGGGCTAAAGCTTCTAATCTGGGGCGGAAACAAACGCCTTGCTGTGCTAAAAAAGATAAAGCTTGCAGGTTAACAAATTCGTTTTCAAAGGTGATGACATCGCATTTTTTAGCTAATATCTCTGTAGCACTAGCGTCATCTACCGGAGCGAAAACGATTTCCTCAGCAATTGACACGGCCGGGTCGTGAACGCTAGGAGTTTGTACTACTAATTCTACACCTAGCTTTTGTGCTGCATCTGCCATCATCCAGGCAAGTTGTCCGCCACCAATTACACCAACACGTTTCATTGACATCCTAGAGAATCACGAGTTTGCACGCCTGTTTTAGAATTCACACCACTGGCTTTACCGCACAGTTCTTTGATTTGCACCCTATCCAAAATTGCATCTGTAAAATCTGCACCGTCTATATTTACATCATTAAAGATAGCGCGGAGCAAAAGAGCTTCTTTGAAAACTGCATCGCTCAAATCTGCCTTAGTCAAGTTTACCTGATCGACCATTGCATTCGTTAAATCTGCTCCGTGGAGATTTGCTTTTGTCATCACTGAAGCGCTCATGACTGCTCCCCGTAAGTCAGCGTTGGCAAAGTTAGCCAGTTCCATATTGGCGTTAGAAAACTCCGCAGCTTGCAAACTCTGTCCAGAAAAATCACGTCTTGATAACTCTGCATTACTAAATGACAGTGGATGAGTCCAGTCTACTGCCAGTGCGGGATCAGCCACACACCAGATAATAATTCCCAGAAGGAACGCCAACCCTTGCCGCCAAAGGATATCGAGAGCCAATTTGGTGTCTAATCGCTGCATTTAAGCTTACCGCATTTGAATGTTAGCAAGACTGGATCATCTAATTGAGACTCACAGTCTTGCTACTGGATTTGACCAAGCCCCGTTGGGGCGGGAGTAGGGAGTAGGGGAAAAAGACGCTTCCACTACTCTCATCGTGGGAACAGAGCTACGTCTTTCAAGACGAGAGCATTTCCTCCGCGTTCCTCTGCGCTTCCCTTAGCGTCCCTTTGCGTTAAATAATTCGTAATTCGTAATTCGTAATTCGTAATTAAGTTTTGTGTTAGCGAAGCGGTAGCGAGTCTGCGAGCGTCCGGGGATTTAGACCCCGACCCAAAACTTGCCGGTTATTGAACCGGGGGACTTAAACCCACGGAGTTTGTTAAAAAACAATCTCCCCCCTCATCCTCTCCTCCAACACATCCAATAACCCATCCACATCCTTCCCAACTTGCTCAAAACAAATCGGTGGTGCTGGTTCCGGCGCAAACTGAATTAACTTAATTTCCCCCTTCCCAATCCCAATCATCACAACTTCCACATCCGGCTGATGATTCTCCACAATTCCCAAAATTTCCTGAAGCCGATTCTCAACTCTAATATTTAAATTCTCAATCTGCTCTTTCGGACAATAAACAAAATGCGGCGTTGGTTGCAAATCAATACCAATAGTACCTTGACTGTCACCATTTGCTAACCACAATCCCCAAAACAGCGCCGCCAATTCTTGCTGATTTGCTTTGACAAACTTATCCAACTGGCGACGCCACTTAGTATCACCTGATTCTGGTTGACTATTACCAAAAAACATAAATAATTCGTAATGAAGACACAGACAATAGGCGAAACTTATCTCAAACCTGACTGTACACGCCAGAGGCCGGAATAAATACCGTCTTTCTCCAGCAATTGCTCATGGGTTCCCGATTCTACTAATTTCCCATGTTCCATAACATAAATGCAATCGGCATTGCGGATGGTAGAAAGACGATGAGCGATCGCAATTGTAGTTCTATCTACTGTAATCCGTTCTAGCGATCGCTGGATTGCCGCTTCTGTTTCATTATCCACTGCTGAGGTAGCTTCATCTAAAATCAGAATAGGGGGATTCTTTAAGACTGCGCGTGCGATCGCAATCCGTTGTCTTTGTCCACCAGATAACTTTTGTCCTCTTTCCCCCACAATTGTCTCATAACCTTCGGGCAATTCAATAATAAATTCGTGCGCCTCGGCTATCTTCGCTGCCCTGATGATTTCTGGCTCTGTAGTTTCAAAGCTACCATAAGCAATATTCTCCGCTACAGTGCCATGAAAGAGAAACACATCTTGACTCACCAAACCAATGCAGCGCCGTAAATCTTGCAAATTCAAACTTTGCAAATCAATCCCATCCAGAGTAATACTTCCAGCTTGCACTTCATACAACCGCAACAATAGTTTGACTAAAGTGCTTTTACCAGAACCAGTAGAACCGACAATTGCAATGGTTTTCCCCGCCGGAATATCCAAAGACAGATTTTTAATCACTGGAAATCTATCTTTATAGGCAAAATAAACATTGTTAAATTGCACTTCACCGCGCACTTCATCTATAGGTAACGCCACATCACCTGTATGAATAGCAATAGGAGTATCTAACAAATTCATGACTCGATTAGTAGAAGCCATTGCCCTTTGATATTGGTCAAAAGTTTCGCCTAATCTAGTTAAAGGCCACAGCAAGCGTTGGATTAAAAACACTAATACGCTGTAAGTACCTACAGACATTGTTCCCGAAACCGCTGCCATCCCGCCATACAAAAGTAATGCCGTGAACCCCACCAAAATCAGCATCCGAATTAGGGGCACAAAAGCAGCAGAAAGAGTAATTGCCTTAGAATTACTGTGGCGATAAGCGTCACTATCTAATTCCAAACGAGAGGCTTCATAAGCTTCAGAGGTGAAGCTTTTAATAGTAGTAATTCCACTAATATTATTTGACAACCGCGAATTGAGAAAACCTACCTTTTCTCTGACATCAGCGTAGCGAGGTGCTAGTAGTCGTTGGTAGGCAAAAGAACCCCAGAGGATAAATGGCATCGGTGACAAAGCCATCCAAGCTACACTAGGAGCCAAAATAAAGAAAGCAGCGCCAATAATCACAACAGTTGCAGAAACTTGGATAATATCATTCGCTCCTCCATCCAAAAACCGCTCTAATTGGTTAATATCATCACTGAGGATAGACATTAAACCGCCAGTGCTGCGTTCTTCAAAATAAGCCAATTCCAACTCTTGCAAATGTTTGTAGGCATCCAAACGTAAGTCATGCTGAATATTCTGAGCCAAATTTCGCCAAAGTCGAGCGTAGGCGTACTCAAAAACCGATTCTAGTATCCAAATGACCACAGTCAAGAATGAAATAATCAAAAATTGTTGAAAGACATCCCGTACCCCTAACTGTGCAATTATGGAATCCTGTTTCTTGACTACCACATCCACCGCCACGCCAATTAAGCCGGGTGGTGCTAAGTCGAAAAATTTATTGACGATAGAATAAGTAGTTGCCAGCCAAATTTGTTTACGATACTGGTGTCCATACTCCAGCAAACGCTGGAGAGGATGCGTTGAATGTTTACGCCTTCTTGATGCCCGATGAGATTTTAATACAGTAGCCACGGCTTTTTGCGGTTTTGTGTCACTGATATTACCACGGAACAAAGTCTTGAGTCCTAAGTCCTGAGTCTGAAGATTGATTCAGACAGACTAGTGAGAAACTTAAATTGGGGACTGGGGACTGGGGATTGGGGACTGGAGACTGGGAAAAGGAGACAATAAGTAGAATAATCACTCTTAACTCCTAACTCCTAACTCCTAACTCCTAACTCCTAACTCCTAACTCCTAACTCAGCACTCAGCACTCATATTGGAGAAAGGAATTTGAAAAATCAGCAATTGGGTAATTGGCAAACCACAGTTTTAGGAATCGTGTTAGCAATACTAGTGATTATCGGGCTAAATTCCTTTATCATTATTAACCCAGGACAAGCAGGAGTAATCAGCATCTTGGGTAAAGCGAGAGATGGCGCTTTATTGGAAGGTATTCACCTGAAACCGCCTTTTATTACTGTGATAGATGTGTATGATTTAACAGTGCAAAAATTTGAAGTCCCAGCAGAGAGTTCTACTAAAGATTTGCAAAATTTATCTGCGAGATTTGCAATTAACTTTCGCCTCGATCCGATCAAGGTAGTTGAAGTTAGAAGAAAACAAGGAACATTAGAAAATATTGTCTCAAAAATCATTGCCCCTCAGACACAAGAAGCATTTAAAATTGCCGCAGCTAGAAGAACAGTAGAAGAAGCAATTACCAAGAGAAGTGAACTGAAAGAAGACTTCGATCAAGCGTTAGGCGATCGCTTAGACAAATATGGGATAATTGTGTTAGATACTAGCGTAGTTGATTTAGCATTCTCACCAGAATTTGCCAAAGCAGTGGAAGAAAAACAAATTGCTGAACAGCGAGCGCAAAGAGCCGTTTATGTAGCACGTGAAGCCGAACAAGAAGCACAAGCAGATGTGAATCGCGCTAAAGGTAGAGCAGAAGCTCAAAGACTTTTAGCAGAGACACTCAAAGCCCAAGGAGGACAGTTAGTTCTACAAAAAGAAGCAATTGAAGCTTGGAGAAGTGGCGGCGCTCAGATGCCGAAAGTCCTGGTTATGGGTGGTGACTCAAAAAGCGGCGTTCCCTTCATATTCAATCTTGGGAATGTTCAAAATCAACCTTAATTAGAGTCAATAATACTTAGTAAGTTTGGCTAGTCCCAACTCAAACACAGCAGAAAAACCAACAAGATAAAAATCGAAGTTTATGTCAACCTCCAATCGTCAAAATCTCACCGCCGAAGAAGCGAAAAAATTACTGAACAAATTCAACTGTCTAGACATTGCTCCTATTCTCGACTCATCAGAAAAAGTAGTAATTCGTAGTGCTTTAATTTTGCTCACCAAGCTTGCTGATTACCAAATTTTAGGAATTTGTGCTGATACAGCAGAAGAAGGAATATTGGCAATGAAAACCTATTCTCTGGCTTTGGGTTATGAACCACCAGATAATTTACTAACACCGGAAGGCCCAGTTTATATCAAATTAAATGGTAAAAATGGTCTGTGTTATCTTGATTCATACTCTGGACATCATCGTGGTGTATTAGTATCTTGCCAGTCTTACCACGAAGATGGAATCAACGAAATGTATGGACATCTACCCTTGGATTTATTTGTATAGTATTCGGCAATGCATAATGTAGGTAAGGTATGAGCCTTGCCTACTCAGTAATGAAAAATAACTAACGACTTCAATCTTATGAGTATTATTACACTACAATCAGTCAAAAAAGACTTTGGCATCAAAGAGATTTTAAAAGATGCTAGCTTTAGCATTGATGCTACCGATAAAGTTGGTTTAATTGGTACTAACGGTTCTGGTAAATCAACTCTATTAAAAATGATCGCTGGTTTAGAATCCATTGATAGCGGGCAAATTTTAATCAACTCCGGTTCTAAAATTATTTATTTACCCCAGCAGCCAGATTTAGATGAGAATCACACAGTTTTAGAGCAAGTTTTCGCCGACAGTGGCGAACATATTGCTTTGGTGCGTGAATATGAAGAACTCTCAGATAAATTGGTTCACTATCCAGATGATAGTCAACTGATGTCTCGTCTTTCTGTGGTGATGCAGCAGATGGATACAAATGATGCTTGGGAACTAGAAACTAATGCCAAAATTATCCTGACAAAATTAGGAATCTCTGACTTTGATGCCAAGATAGGCACTTTATCTGGAGGTTATCGCAAGCGCATTGCTTTAGCATCAGCCTTGCTATCAGAACCCGATGTTTTGCTGATGGATGAGCCGACAAACCATCTTGATGCTCTTTCTGTAGAATGGTTACAAAGTTATTTAAATCGCTATCGCGGCGCATTGTTTTTGATTACCCACGATCGCTATTTTCTAGATCGCGTTACCAATCGGATTGTGGAAATTGACCGAGGCGACATTTACACCTATACAGGTAACTACTCATATTACCTCGAAAAGAAAGCTTTAGCTGAAGAATCTGCCGTAAGCAGTCAACGTAAACACCAAGGCTTGTTGCGCCGCGAGTTAGAATGGCTCAAAAAAGGGCCGAAAGCCAGAAGTACCAAGCAAAAAGCTAGAATTGACCGTGCTCACGCTCTGCGGGATACTGAATTTAAACAAGTTCAGGGTAAAGTTGATATTTCGACAGTTGGTCGTCGCATTGGCAAAAAGGTTATTGAATTAAATAACGTTTCTAAAGCATATAATGGGCGCACCCTGATTAATAATTTCACCTACGAATTTAGTCCAGAAGACCGCATCGGCATCATCGGCGCGAATGGTGCTGGTAAATCCACTTTAATGGATATTATTACTGGTCAGATTCAACCAGATTCAGGGATTGCGGAAATTGGGACTACAATTCACATCGGTTATTTTGACCAGCATTCTGAAGAATTGCTCACAGCCTTAAACGAAAATCAGCGCGTGATTGACTACATCAAAGAAGAAGGTGAATTTATCAAAATTACCGATGGAACTCAAATTACTGCTTCGCAAATGTTGGAGCGGTTTTTGTTTCCTGGTAATCAACAATATGCGCCAATTAGTAAACTTTCTGGTGGTGAAAAACGCCGTTTATTTCTGTTGCGGGTGTTGATGGGTGCGCCCAACGTCTTGATTTTAGATGAACCGACAAACGATTTAGATGTGCAGACATTGGCAGTACTAGAGGATTATTTAGAAGATTTTGTCGGGTGTGTAATTGTAGTTTCTCACGATCGCTACTTTCTCGATCGCACCATCGACACAGTATTTTCCTTTGAGGAAGGCGGTAATCTGCGGCAATATCCAGGTAATTACTCGATTTATTTGGACTATAAGAAGGCTGAAGAGGCACAGCTACAGGCTGCGAACGCTAAGGATAAGCCGAAAAATGTTGAAACCCAAAATGGTGCAGCTTCACCCAAGGATGTAGAGAATACCAAACGGCGGAGATTATCCAATTGGGAGAAAAAGGAATTTGAGCAGTTGGAAGGTAAAATTGCCGAGTTAGAGGCCCAGAAGGCGGAAACTGAGAAAACGCTAGCGAATGTCTCACCGGGGAATTATAGCCAAGTGCAGAAATTGTATGATCATGTGGAAAAGCTCAAGCACGCGATCGATGTGGCGACTGAACGGTGGTTAGAATTGGCAGAGATGGAGTCTTGATAATTTACAAAATACCTGGCGATTAGAAATCGCGGCTACACAAACTTTCGTCCGCCTACGCGGACTAAGGAAAAATTGAGGGTTTGAAACCCACATTCGCGTAGCGTTCCGTTGGCGCAGCCTCTCGTAGAGAAGGAAAGGTGGGTTTTGTCTGTGTAGTCGCAAATTCCATTCGTCTGGTGCTTCCATTCACCCAGCGTAAGATGTGAAGTCTAATTGCTCAATATGCCAACTAAAATGTGAGTTAATTCAGTTAATTCTTCAGGAACCCGATATAATTTGAGGTCTTCCGTTATCTGTTTTTCCTGACGGTTATATGTTGCAAATCGCCAATCTTCACCAGTACTTACTGCCCCATAAAGAATCGGCAACTCTGAATTTATCCATTGATAGAGTGCAATCAACTCAACTGCTAATTGTGTAAATCCTCTACTTAAATCTGCTTGTTTCGCTTCAATTACTAATAATCCCTTACCTTTATTAATGTAATAATCTAAGCTGCCTTTTAGTTGGTCACTAACATTAATGGGATACTCAATATTCAATTGGGTTTGGGCAATTTCGCAAACTTCAAGTAATATCGGTGCGATAATTGCTTGCTTGCGAGCATCCTCACTAAGTAGCTTGACACGTTGCAGGTTACGCTCAATTATTCGGTGCAATTCTGCAATTATCTCAGAGTTAAATTCTGTTTTTGGTAATTGCAACCGTTCGCGTTTATAAAAACAACCAAGTTCAGCAAGAATATCTTCTGGGGAAAACGGCAGTTCAAAATATTTGCTGAATGTATAGCTTTGACCGGGTTGAATGATTCGGGGACGACTCATACAGCAGTTTTCCTGTCGATGGCATATACTACTCTACGATTATTCTTAACAGAACTGTATTGGACAATAAGGTAATTCAATTAAAAAAATATCCAATTTAGTAAGGTATGTTATGGCTTTAGCCTAACGCACCATGTTACCTATCAGTGTGTTAGGCGCTCATGTGGGCAAAAAGCGATCGCCCTTTGACAACACAAGGACAGTTAACAAATAATGTCGTCAAAATACCTAATCCTGACCGAATTTTAGATTTTAAATTTTGGATAATGGAATTGAAGATTCAAAATCTAAAATTTAAAAAGGTTTCAAGCCCCCGAATTTAAACGCGAGAATAAATCTAAAATCTAAAATTAATTGATAAGCCCCTGACTTTAGGCATGGGGTCAATCTAAAATCTAAAATCCAAAATCCAAAATTGTGTGACTTTTTCTCCATCAAAAAGCCCCACCGAGTGATGGGGATAAAGACTAATGGATTTTTGGCACTTTTCTCTGTTTAGGGCGCGCTTGGCAAAACTCTCTATTTATTCATTTCTTCTAATGGAGAGTTCTCAGGATTAGCTGATGTACTAATGACATATTCAGGGTAGGCTGGTATGCCATGCTCATGTAAATCTAAACCTTCCAATTCGCCTTCTTTCGACACACGCAGTGTGCCGGTCAAATTTACCAAATACATCAACCCCATTGCCACAGCAAATGTAGACACAGTAATAATTAGGTTGCCAATAACTTGTGCGCTCAACACCTGTATCCCCCCACCATAAAACAGACCTCTTAAGGGCGCAGAGATATCAGGTGTGATGGGGCCAGTCGCGCCGAATTCACCAGTGGCAAACAAGCCCAGCGACCACGTTCCCCAAATCCCGCAAAAACCATGTACAGGAACTGCACCGATGGGGTCATCAATCCTCAGCCATTCCAAAAGGTCTATTCCGAGAATGACAACTACGCCAGCTACCGTCCCAATGATGATAGAACCTGTTGGATTCACCCAATAGCAAGGGCAAGTAATCGCAACCAAACCCGCCAAAAACCCGTTGACTGTGAAACTCAAATCCCACTTTTTTGTTTTCGGATATCCAAAAAACAGTGCCGACAGACCGCCTGCACATGCTGCTAAGGTAGTATTGGCGGCAACTCGTCCAGTCCCCACAAAGTCCATCGCGGAAAGTGTCGAGCCGGGGTTGAAACCGTACCACCCAAACCACAGAATTAGACCGCCGGAAGCAGCAATTACAAGGTCATGAGGTAACATCGGCCCGCCACCGTCGCGCTTGAACCGACGACCCAAACGCGGCCCAAGGGCGATCGCACCCGCTAGGGCAATGAATCCCCCAATGGTGTGAACAACTGTAGAGCCTGCAAAGTCATGGAAGCCAGTTCCCAAGAAAGGCAGGAAACCATCTTTGCTGCCCATCGTTACCAGAAAACCGTCTGGTCCCCAAGCCCAGTGTCCGATAATTGGGTAGATAAATCCAGAAACGCCAAAGCTGTAGAGAAGATCGCCAATAAACCCTGTCCGTCCAATCATCGCCCCAGAGGTAATCGTCGAGCAGGTGTCTGCAAAGGCAAACTGAAACAGCCAAAATGCCAGGAACGCCACACCCGAACTTTCATAAGTCGCCGGCGCACCTTGCAGGAAGAACCAATTCAGCCCAATCAAGCCGTTACCATGACTGAACATGAAGGCAAAGCCCCAGGCATAGAACAATAAACCGCAAAGACAGGTGTCAACGATGCACTCCATCAAGACATTGACGGTTTCACGAGAGCGACAGAAGCCTGCTTCCAGCATCGTAAAACCTACCTGCATTGCGAATACCAAGAAGGCCGCTAGCAGCGTCCAGAGAGTATTAATCGGGTTAACGATGTCATTGCCTTTGAGTACTGGATCGGCTGCCAGAGCTGGTGTTTCTATCAAGTTGGGGATGAAGGCAAATACCATCAACAGCATCATGATAGCCATTGTCTTGCCCAGCAGTAGTAAGTAACCGTAGCGCCTCCACTCCGGATCGCGTAAACGCTGTCCCAATCGCGCCAACTTGTTAACTTGCTGACTTTGCCCAACATTTTGAGGCATTTTCTTGATTGTGGGGAATTGCTGATGCTTTTTGAGGAAAAAGCCTTTCAAGACTTGGGTAGATCCCGCCTTCACGAAAAAGACAATAAAGCTTGTTACCAAATAGCCAAATAGATTGAGGCAATTGCGGCTGTTTTTTCCCAAAGAACTACAAGCTTTAAACAAGATGGTTTTTAGTCTGCTTCTTTTGTTACCCACTAAGTAAAACCTCCATCAAGGTAAGTATTTTTCAACAACTAAAACTTCAATTGTCAGTCAAGGTGTTGAGGAATAATCTGAAGTATTTATGTCAAATAAACTTGAGCATGATTGTCTCAAAACCGCTAGGCTATCACATTACGATAGTTGCGACGCCATCAACAACAAAAAAGAAGTTTTTCTGTAAGTTTTTAACCACATTTTTCTAATATCAAAAACACTGATATTTTGATAAATCTGAATATTCACTTACAGGAATAAACTAATAAATTTGACTAATTGTTTATTTCTTTCTGATAAAAAACTGTATTAAATAATACACTTTATGGTCAGAATTTTGCATGAAGTTACTCCTGCCACATCAGATATAATCACTGTATTCTTTACTGTATCAGTATTTCCCGATATCTAAGATAGAAACATTCAGAATGTTATTAATTTTATATACAACAAGTCAATAATTTGTTACTTTTTGTATTCACAGCCTCATCAATATCATCACACTTTCGTCACATCTTCGTCATATTTTTGTCATATCGTCGTCAATCTGATATGCAACTCTTCTCTAAGAGAGGTTTATAAGAAGAATTCAGAACTCAGGAACGGAGCCGGAGACGTTTCCGTTGCTCCGGTCAGAACTCAGTATGAATTCTGTATGACTGGGTAATGAATATTGGTTTAAAACCGTACTTCGTCCCGCTACGCTAACGACCCTTGTGAGCGAAACTAGTATTAAATTTTTTCACTCATTTAAAACTCTATCCCTTCATTAGACATCTCCAGAAATTAAATATGCGTTATCCAAAACCCTTGTAGAGACGTAGCAGTGCTAAGTCTCTACATTCATTTTCGGAGATGTCTATTGCATTCTTCTTTCAAAATTGAATACTTTTAAAAATAAATTAGGCGAGTATTTAGTTAAATAGATAAAAGGGTATCTTCACGCTTGAGATACCCAGGTGCTTAAGAAAAATGATGTAAACAAGTTATGAATTTACCACACAATATCTGTATAGAACTTGGCGCTGGTGTGTCATGTGTGTGTATGGTTGGTGGTGTTCGCTATAGCGATCGCATCCGCAAAATCAGGTCAAGCCGCTTGAAAAATGTTGCAGAACAAGCAGCAGATGAGAATGCTAAAACTGCATAAAATCCAGGATAAGGTAAAAAATGCGATGAATCGCCAATTAGTCTTTTGTCTTGACGGCGATTTAGGGACTGACAAATAAAAAAATATTCAATTAACTCTTGTGGGGTGGGCGTCTCGCCCGCCCTATAGACTGGGTACTCATGTTGCCCACCCCACAATACTTGGATAATTTATTTCTTGGAGTTCCCTTATCGCGTCTTTGAGAAATCCGGGAAAAATTGTTTCCAAAGTACCACCTACGACTTTAGAGTGTTGAAATAACTCAAATAGTTATTTATCTAAAGGCGAGGTATGACAACAAACTTTAGTCGGCGTGAATTTATTTTGCTTGCTTCAGCAGGGTTTGGTACCAGCTTGCTGCTGCAAGCTTGCAGTAATAAGCCGACGACACCTACAGCGACAACAACGGGTGGTGCTGAAGGGTTTAAAATAGCGATCGCTCTCCCTGGGACGATTACCGATAAAGGCTGGAATCAATCTGGTTATGAAGGAATCAATCTAGCAAAACAAAAGCTAGGTGCAGAAACCGCCTATGTCGAAAAAGTAGCACAGGCAGATCAAACAGAAGTATTAACCGATTTTGCTCGTAAAGGCTACAATCTCATCTTCGCGCATGGCGGACAATTTGATGCCGCAATTGAACAAGTAGCCTCACAGTTTCCCAACACATTTTTTGTGGGAGTAAATGGTAATCTCAAGGCTGAGAATATTGCTTCTTTACGAATAGATCACCTACAAGCTAGTTATTTGTGCGGCATTATTGGTGCTTCTGTCACTAAATCTAATAAATTAGCTTATATTGCTGGAGAGAAGTTTCCCGCTACCGAGGGAGAACTGCGGGGATTTGAATTAGGAGCAAAGTCTGTTAAACCAAATATCCAAGTTACTTCTACTTTTACAGGTGATTGGAATGATGTTTCCAAAGCCAAAGAAGCGACTCTGGCACTAATTTCTTCTGGTGCTGATGTCATCTATCAATGGTTAGACAATGCCTCAGCCGCAGTCTTACAAACAGCAGGTGAAAAAGGAGTATATGCTTTTGGAAATACCGAGGATCAATTAGATGTTGCACCAAAAGCTGTTTTAACCAGCGCTGTCAAACGCTTAGATTTAGCCATCGCTTACATAGCAGAATTAGCTAAACAAAAACAAATCAAAGGACAAATATATACAATCGGGTTAGAAAGAACAGATATCTTATTTTTAGGGAAATTTGGAGCTATTATACCGGAAGCAGTAAAACAAAAGGTATTGAATGCAAAGCAAGAGATTGTTAATAAAAAAATCGTTTTTGAAAACTGTAAAGAGGCTGGGAAAGATACACGCTGCGTGAAGAAAGTAACAACATAGGTTTAGCAGACTAGTAGTCTGTCCCAAAAGTTTTGAGAGGTTAGTGGTGTTCAGATCCCCGACTTCACAGAAGCTGTCGGGGATCTAGCAGCCCTGCAAAATTAATGGGACAGACTACTAGATTAAAAAACAGAAATAATTGTCTTTGTAGAGACGGCGATTTATCGCGTCTGTCTAATGCGCCAGTATTTTAGACGCGATGAATCGCGTCTCTACAATGGGGGCTTTCTGGCTTATGGGACTTCCAAGAAATAAATTACCCAATCTTGTGGGGTGGGCATCTTGCCCGCCCTTGTATGTGGGCAGGCGAGACCATTAGTGTCAACTTAACGTGAAACCGCTTGTCCGCCGGGAATTGAAATTCCCGTATAATAGCGAAAGTCATCTGAAGATGACTAAATATCGCCAAAAATCTCCAGTCTACTTCAGTAGACTTTAGCTAAAAGCCAAAGAAATTTATTTTTGAAGTCATAAGTAATGAGTAATGGGTATTACTTATTACTCATTACTCATTTATTTATTTCCGGGCGGGCATGGAAGCCAACAGTTAAGCTATTTCCAGCTTAAGTTAACACCAATGGCAATGCTACGTCTCTACATTCATTTTCACCAGATGTCTACTGGGTAATGACCTACAACTAAAGTAATCAATCATAATTCTTTCCTCCTGCCTTCTGCTTTTGCCTCCTGCCTCCTCTCAATTGCAGACAGTTATCGATATTCTTGATAAGCACTGCTAAAGTTGATACAGCACACAACTATGATGTTATAAGTGCAAAATTTAAATCTGTAGGAACTAGAATCAAAATTAAGTCAGTAAATCAGGATTTTCAAGTTAATATTATGGAGCAAAATCAGCCAGAACAGCGCCGCGCTGCCGATCAAGTGTTTCAACAGTCCCTCGAACAGTTGGAAGATATCTTACAAGAAAATTCGACTGAGGAAGAGGAGATACCCCAACTGCATACTAGTAATTTCACTGAAGCTGAACTCGATCAAGACTTGATAGATATTGATTTAGCGGCTCTTGAAGACGCGGTTGCTGATATTGAAAAATATCTCGAAGAAATAACAAAAACCCAATTGGGGTAAAAAGTTAGTTAAAATTTATTACTGACAAATTAGTTGCCGTTGAGCTTCGTACAACATTAAAGCGGCTGCGATCGCCACATTCAAAGATTCCACCCCAGGACTCAAAGGAATTCTGACTTGCTGATCTGCGATCGCTGCTAAATCTGCTGACAATCCAGCACCTTCATTTCCCAGTAAAATCAGACTGGGTTTTCGCCAGTCTACTTCCCAATAAGTTAAAGTTGCACTGGGTAAGGTTGCTACTACCTGCATTCCTGCCTGCTGACTTTGTTGGACTGTCGCTTTCAAATCTTCGGTTACGGCTGTTGCTAGGCGAAACCATTGCCCTGCGGAAGCACGCAGAACTTTAGGACTATCTAAATCTACGCTATCTCCACTTACCCACAACCCCGATGCTCCGGCGGCGGCGGCAGTGCGGATAATTGTACCAAGATTGCCGGGATCTTGTATAGTTTCTAAAGCTAGCACTAAACCAGTAAATGGCAGTTGAGTTTGGCGTTCCCTGCGTTTTGCCGTTGCCACCACCCCATCTGGTTGGACTGTAGTAGCGATCGCATCCAAGACTTCTCTACTGACAATTTCGGCGCGATCGCATCGGCTACAAGCTTCATCCCACAGCAAAAGGTGGGCTGCTTGCCAATCTGGGGTACAACACACTGCTTCTAGTGGGTAATTAACCGCACAAGCCTCTTCTAACAGGTGTGTCCCTTCTAGTAAAAATAACTTCTGTTTGTGCCGCTCCTTGGTGGAGTGCAGTTTGCGAATTTGCTTAACTAGGGAATTTTGTAAACTGGTCAACACGATTTTGGATTTTGGATTTTGGATTTTGGATTTTGGATTAATCTAAAATCGGCAATCTAAAATCCAAAATTGATATGCGGAACCCGGGACTTGAACCCGGAAGCCTTGCGGCACTAGAACCTGAATCTAGCGCGTCTGCCAATTCCGCCAGTTCCGCTCACACTTGTAACTTATCGACAATTTCCTATGATTGCGTAATTTTTTACCTTTGTCAAGTAAAAATATAGCGCCTAGTTCAGAATCTCAGACTGGAAACGAGTGATTCAAGCGATCGGTCAAATTAAAATATTAACTGAAACAATAGAGCATTGATTTTTAGAGAACACTTAAGTTATTTTACTGAGTATTTAATTTTGCTTAAAAGTACTACTTGCTCGTTATTTTTTATTAATTTTTTCAAAAGCTCAAAAGGCTTGCCATTGCTGATTTTCAGCCCGTATTTTTCACTCAAAAAACATTTTTTTATGCAAGATGCTGCTCTAAAACGTGGACATTTTGAATCTTTACTGTAGAATCAAAACCAACTTCAAACATATAAAATACGTATTACTTTTGGAGGTAGGCTTATTAATCCTTCTACCAGCTTACCAGATGCCAAAATTGCTCCAGAAGCAGACTCCTCAGTCTTGCAAATTTGGGGTGGGCATCCTTTGCGAGGTCATGTGAAAATTAGCGGGGCAAAAAATGCAGCACTGGTAATCATGGCTGGAGCCTTGCTGTGTCCGGGCGATTGTCGTATCCGCAACGTCCCCTTGTTAGCGGACGTAGAGCGTATGGGTCAGGTGTTATTGGCTTTGGGTGTGCAATTAACACGACAAGGCGACATTTTAGACATTAATGCCAGCGAGATTAAAACATCAAAAGCTCCCTACGAACTAGTTACCCAGCTGAGGGCGAGTTTTTTCGCCATTGGAGCCATTCTGGCAAGACTGGGAGTAGCACAGATGCCATTACCAGGGGGTTGTGCTATTGGGGCAAGACCTGTTGACCTGCATGTTCGAGGACTGCAAGCAATGGGAGCGGAAGTACAAATTGAGCATGGCATTTGTAATGCCTACGTCCCTGGCAGCAGCCGGAGATTAAAAGGTGCGAAGATTTACTTAGACATCGCTAGTGTTGGAGCAACGGAAAACTTGATGATGGCGGCTACCCTGGCAGAGGGTGAAACGATCATCGAAAATGCTGCCAGAGAACCAGAAGTAGTTGATCTGGCTAACTTCTGTAATGCGATGGGAGCGAAGATTAAGGGCGCGGGGACTAGCAGAATTATTATCGAAGGAGTCCCCAAATTGCATTCTGTTGACTACAGTATTATTCCCGATCGCATTGAGGCTGGAACATTTTTGCTGGCAGCAGCAATTACCCGCTCAGAACTTATCCTTTCACCAGTGGCTCCAGAACACCTTATACCAGTCATTGCCAAGCTGCGGGATATTGGAGTGACAATAATTGAGGACAAGCCTGAACACTTACGCATTCTGCCTGCGGAAACCCTCAAGGCAACGGATATTGAAACTCAATACCATCCAGGTTTTCCCACAGATATGCAAGCGCCGTTCATGGCTTTGCTGACATTGGCAGAAGGTGACAGCGTGATTAACGAATCCGTCTTTGAAAATCGCTTGCGTCATGCCTCAGAGTTAAATCGCTTGGGGGCCGATATTCGTGTCAAAGGCAATGCTGCTTTCGTTCGGGGAGTACCAAAATTGTCTGGCGCACCAGTATTAGGTACAGACTTACGAGCATCGGCAGCGCTAGTCATTGCCGGACTAGCAGCAGAAGGACAAACCACAATTCAAGGATTACAGCACCTCGATCGCGGCTACGATCGACTTGATGTGAAGTTGCAGCAATTGGGGGCTAAAATCCTTCGCGTGGGCGAAACATCAGCAGATACAGAAGTTGCTCCCACCATCAGCAGCTTGTCAAGTTGAAATTGATTTGGTGAAAACTGACCCTGGGATAAGGGAGATAAGGTAAAATTTCTCTCCCTGCTTCCCTTCATTTCCCCATCTATACCTTGCGACTTGCTAAATTCTCCTGATAGATAGAGGCTTTTAAGCTTTGTTAATATCTTTTTTTGATGAATATTCAGGAAAAATCTGTGTTGGCTGTTACAATATTGTTAAGAAAAGTTGCCCGTTGCATTTTGGGAACGCGCAATTGGGTTTTAACTCTCTTGAGAAGACAACGCAAAAAAACATTTTCTAGACCAGCTGTGGGAGGCTGGTCTTTTTGTATTAAAGGTGCTTATAGCGGTTCCCATTCAGATGCGGTACAAAACTATATCGCAAAGTGTAGGGAACATGCCCATTGGTGTCAACTTAAGCTGAAACTCCTTTTAGTTTTAGTTATCTACAGCTTACACTGTGTGTTATTGAGTACATCTCTTCCCAGCTTTTCTTGCAATAGCAAAATATTGAGTTTGATTCCAGGGGCGGTAGAACTAGTTATCAAAGCTTGCTAACAAAAATCTAATGCTTTTCGGGAGTCTCCTAAACTAGCGTATACCACTCCAATATTGCTGAGAATTGTACCTTCACGTTCTCGATCACCTTCTGTCTTAGCAAGTTGCAACGCTTCCTGATAGGAACTTAATGCTTCAGAGTTCTTTCTTTGCTTTTCATATACCACTCCAATATTGCTGAACGTATCACTTTTTTCTAGTGAATAGTTTGCTTGCTGTGAGACATCCAAAGCTTGCTGGTAAATTTCTAGAGCTTGTAAATATTGTTCTTGATGACGATACACTATCCCCATTCCATTGAGAGTGTTAATTTCACCTCGCCGATCATGCAGTATCCTACGTATGACTAGTGCTTGCTGATAGGACTCTATCGCCTTGGCATACTCTTCCGTAAAATCAAATGTTGCTCCTTTTAGATGAAGGGTTTTAGCTTGATAAACTAAAGAGTAATAAGTAGAAAAACTAGCACATGTTATGGATACAAATATCAAACTAACCAGTTTTAAACGTGAACGCATCAATAAAGCTATTCCCTTAATAAATATATTCAACCGCGCACTGAAATCTAAACACCCATATTTTCCCATTTTTTAATCCAGGCAGGGGTCTAATACGTCAAATTCAGAGGTAATTATTTAATCCTCATACTCAAATCCAGCCACTTCGATTGAGTAATCGGCGCACTGCTCGAAATATAGTCAACACCCGTTTCCGCCACAGCGCGAATCGTTTCCAAAGTCACATTCCCCGAAGCTTCAATTTTCACCCGGCTATCCTGCTGGCGAATCAACTGCACCGCCTGACGCATCATATCCAAAGGCATATTGTCCAACATAATAATGTCAGCCTTGTGCTGCAAAGCTTCTTTCACCTGCTCTAAACTTTCCGTCTCTACCTCTATAGTCAAGGGATAAGGAATTTGAGAACGAATACGGGTAACAGCTTCTCCAATTCCCCCAGCCACCGCAATGTGATTATCCTTAATCATCACCGCATCATCCAACCCCATGCGGTGATTAATCGCGCCACCCAAAGCAGTCGCGTACTTTTCCAACAGTCTCAGCCCTGGTGTAGTTTTACGCGTATCAACCAACTGAGCAGGTAAATCTGCAATTTTATCTACATATATATTAGTCAGCGTAGCAATGCCACTCAAACGCATAGCCAAGTTGAGCGCCACCCGTTCCCCCATTAGCAGTGCATCCAGCGAACCATGAATTTCAGCTACCACCTGTCCCGGCTCACACCATGCACCTTCAGCCGCCACCGCCACAAAGCTGACTTTCTCATTCAAAATCTTAAACACCCTAGCTGCAACTGGTAAGCCAGTAATTATCCCTGAAGCCTTAGCGATCCATTTAGCAGAGCCTAGTGTTACATCTTCTACTAGTAGCGTATTTGTAGTGCGATCGCCCCTGCCAATATCCTCCATCAACCAGTCACGCAACAGTGGATCTAAAACCAACCAGGGCGGCACAACACCAGAATTCCTCACAACTTTAATTGCTTCCTTAGTGACATCCAGCAATACTATAGCTTAAAACCCTTACTCTCTAAGGCTTTGATAGTGACATAAAAGCGTTCCCAAATTATTTTGGAAAAAGTAGTTGACACAATGAAATGGGTTCGCTATATTGAATAAGTGCCTGAAGCGAAGCGAACGA
>NZ_JBALEJ010000083.1:0-11704 GCF_036917975.1 Nostoc sp. | reverse complement strand
GCCACTTCTGCTTCATCCAGAACCTGCTTTGCTGTAGTGTAAGCTGGCAATGTGTAGCGTGAGCGGATTGATGAAGGGAGATTACCCTCAATTTGGGTAGCATCCCCAACTCTTAAATCCGTTGATACTACTCCATCTCCTTTACTACCAAATAAACCAGGAAGCCATTTTCCTAACATTTCTTTCCCCCTCTAACTACTTAAAATTGGTATAAGTTTGCTGAACTTGTTGAACTTGTGAGCCGATATATCGGGTTATGCCATATATCCCCATGAACGAAAACATTAAAACGGTCATTGCTGCGATCGCAGTTTGAGCCATCATCCCTCGTTGCATCAATTCCTCAATCTGTCTATTGGAATGCGATCGCGCCTTTGACTCATCAATAAGTTGCTGGACGACTAGGAATTCTTCTGTTGTCAGATTTTCTAGTGTTAAGCCGGACAGACTCAACTCGCCGTCCTTCTTCAGGTGAATATTTAATGCTTTGCGATGGGTTTGTTCTTGTTGCTCCATAGATTGCCACGCCCAATACAAGAGTTAATAGCAGCAGATTGAGTACTGCTGCTAATCCAATAAATTTACTCGGCTGCATTTGTTGGGCTAATGCCGAAAATCCCCGCAACGAGTTCGTTACCGATTGCACGAAAGGAGTCTACGTCAGCTTCCTCCTCCATCGCCTTAGAGACAAACTTACTCACCACGTCCTTGGGGGCATTGCGAATCGTTGATAACAACTGGTCAGCTTTATCAGTTGTGTAAGCATCAATCCCGACGTTGAGAACATCCTCCAGAGATTGAATTTCTTGATTTGAAACCTGGGATGCATGAGCGATCGCTCCTTGCAATGGAGGAGCGGATTTACGGCGGGGTGAGTTTTTACCGAGTTTCCCGACCGTATTCTTGGATTTGCCATTAGTAGTGATCAGAGCAGTTGCTTTCTTGGCTTGTATAACTTGCATTGCGAGTTCTTGGGCTTCGGCATCATTTAAATTATCAACATCCATGCCAATAGCTGATGCGGCGGACAAAATATCGTCGTCATCAAACTCAATCCCTTGCAAAGTGAGTATTTGTTTGATTTTCTCCATGTTATTTTGTTTCTTATGTGGTACTAAACCACTAATATAGTCTAATATTAGCTACATAGCACATAAGAACCAGAAAATATTTATTTGTAGGGTTCTTGTCCCATAACCAATCTCATTTGATAATCTGGGTGATTAAATATGGATGCAACAATGCCTAGAACAAAAGCACAGGGAATGACCAGGATTGAACTTTACGTGCCAACAGCACTATTTGAAGAAGCAGAAGAACTAGCCGAGTTTGAAGGTTGGAAATTATCAGAATTGCACCGTGTATTTTGGGAAAACGGTTTTGGCGTTTATGTCGAACGCAGTAACAAGAGAATGATTAACAAACGTCTTCGTTCTAAGGTGATAAACGACACTGAGGCTGTAGAAGACTAAAACGGAGCGCCCAGGGAAAACCTGGGCATTAGAATATCGGAGGCAATATGTATCAAGATATGTATAACCTTGCTTGGGTAAAAACAGCTTGCGAACACGTCTTAGGTAAAAGTATTAGTATTAGAGCTTGGCGAAAATGGTTAAGGATATGTGGTGTACAGCAGTACGCCCGACAGGTGAGATTGAAAGAATGCTGCTATTTGTTAGGGCTTGCATATCTCAAAAGTCAAAATCTGTTCAAAAGGTATTCTTTGTCAGACGTTTCATTGTTACTCAAAAAGGATCAAGAGCGTTTTGCCCAATTTGGCATCAACCTAGAAGAACCAGATTTTCCGTTATCTGGGCGAGAACTTCCGAATTATATCTACGACAGAACAAAGCGTAAAATCAGCTTGCGAACTGTGTATCGTTGGGCTGAAAAACACAGTATTCCCTTCTCTGTATCGAGAATTATTCCCCCACAAGAACTAATTAGATGGCTGGAATTAGGAAATGCTGCTTCTTGAAAATGAAGTCAGAATTCGGAACCAGGAATTAGGACGCTCTTTACCAAACTTTAGAAAGCACCACTTTTTCGGTCAGAATACCTTTCTTGTTTCCTGACTCCTGACCGAAACAATTCAAAATTCAAAATTCACGCATTGAAGAATAGCTCAGTAATTTTGAATTAATTAATTCAGCTTACTTGCCCCTAAATTCATTTATGGAGATAAAGATTTATAAACTTGAAGTTCTGTGCCCCTGCATTTATGCATGGGGTATTAATTTTGAATTTTGAATTGATAATTTTGAATTCGAGCGAAGCGAGTGACTCTTGACTCCTGACTCCTGATTTCTAGCCGCTCTTTTTTTTGCACTGCTCTGTCGCAAAGTGGCACAGAATTCCGGCAGGTGTGCCGTGACATCCAAAAACCTTGCTATGTATGGATGTCACAAAAAGCGGCATGATGTCAGCAACGCCCAGAACCCTTGTTTTTCCGTTAATGTCACAAGAAGCGGCACAGTTGCTCTGTGACATAAGCGTGCAGAGACGGTACTCAAAGCCATACAGAATGGGTGTCACGCGAAAAGCGGCCCACTTGACGAAAAAAAACAGGAATAAAAAAAGCCCCGTTTTTAGGGCTTTTTTATAAAGTGGGATCGACAGCCTCTGATGCTCACAGAACGCCTGCTTTTAAGTCTGGGATTTTCTACACCCTATCCCTTACAAGCTTTTCATGACTAATGCTGAATTTTATTTCCTAAGCTTTCTATTTTTTACTTTGCAAGTTTTTCTTTTTCTTTTGTTTAGGGCACTCGATATCGACCATCAACCCATGCTCAAATACAACAGTGTGTTTTGGATCTGCTCCATCACAAAGGAGAGTTTTTTTCTGTTTACTCATCAACTTCATTTCCTTAATTGTGTTCTCGAAAAAATGAAGTTCATAGCCACAATCACACTCAAATGATGAAGGGAATATTTCTTTGGGCATAAACTAATCGAAAAAATTATATTTCCTTGGCATTTTTTTCATAATCCCATAGATTGGGAAACCATTGCAGCAGATTCGTTAAGGAAAGAAATTATACATCAAGCGGCTAGTGAAAAAATTTCCGCATAGTCAAGCTCATCGCAATAATCCCATTTGAATTACTTTTTTGTTTTGCCAACAAGTGTGTGCTGTTTAACCTAGCCTTTCTTCTAGGTTTCCAATATTTAGACTTTGTGGGACGATTAAGCCAGTATTTAAACTCAGCTTAAACATTTTGTTCTGAAATGTGATCTAAATTTATCACTACACACAGGAGTGCTTAATCATGGTGCAGGACGAACTAAAGAACAAAGTAGCTTTGATTACTGGTGCAAATAAAGGTCTGGGGCTGGAAATGAGTCGCCAACTCGGACAACATGGATTGACAATTCTGATAGCGGCCCGAAACTTAGATGCAGCTAAAACAGCAGCAAGTAACTTAGAGAATGAAGGAGTAATAGCTCACCCAGTTGCCCTGGATGTCACTGATAGTGATCAAATTGAATCTGCCGTTCAACAAATTAGTGACTCTTTTGGTAGGCTTGATGTCTTGATCAATAACGCGGGTGTGTTTTTAGATGGTGATTGGTTAACCAGTAATGCTAGTTCTATTTCTGTAGACATTATTAGACAGACATTTAGCACCAACTTTTTTGGCTTAGTGGAATTAACTCAACGAGCATTGCCGTTAATATTGAATAGTCCTAGCGGTCGAATTGTAAATATGTCGAGTATTGAAGCCTCGTTAACCCTTCATGCTGACCCCAATTCATTCATCTATGATTCCAAACCATTTGCTTACAATGCTTCTAAGGCAGCAGTGAACTCATTTACGATTCATTTAGCTCATGAGTTACGCAATACTCCGGTGAAAATTAATAGCGCTCATCCGGGTTGGGTAAAAACGGAATTAGGTGGTGAAGGTGCAATGATGGACATCGCATCAGGTGCGAAAACTGGTGTTGAATTAGGGGTTCAGCCGGGATACCTGCAAATTGGGACACGTTGTAAAGTTATGTTACGCAGATGTTTGCAAATGCTTGATTTTACGTTGTTTAATACCAGATTGAGTGTGTCTTCTCTTGTGAAAACATTCCCTAAAAAGGTCATTTATGGGCAAGTTTAAGAGACTGAATAGCGTGAAGAATTGATTTTAGCGTACAAAATTTGAATATCCCAATACCATTTTTGGGCAAGTTAGTAAATCATTAGACTACGTTGCGTAATATTTATTTACAACGTGTCCCAATTTGCAGGTATCCCGATTGAACCTACAGTCATATGCCATAGCCCCAATCAAGCGAGGAAACCCCAAGCAGGCGTAGCCCGTCGCAAGCGATCGCACCCATTATTAAGGGAAGACTAACAGTAGGAGACGCTCTGCGCGATCGCCCTCCCCATTCTTAGAGGAAACTCCAAATCATACTTGCTATGGCCACCCTAATTCCCTCATTCAATAGCTGCTCAATGAGAATGACCCCTGGCGAGAGGAGGTTAGCGCAGCGCTTGGAGGAAAAATTAGAGAATGACTATTTACTTTGGTATGACGTGCCAGTAGGTAAAAAGCAACTGCACCCAGATTTTATCGTGCTGCACCCTAGCCGGGGCTTGTTCATCCTTGAGGTGAAAGACTGGAAACTAGACACTATTCAAAATATCAACCCCTCCACAGTTACACTGCTTACTGAAGACGGAATAAAGGAAGTTAAACACCCACTACAACAGACAAGAGATTATGCCCTAGCAGTCAACAAGGTGCTAGAAAAAGATTCTCTTTTGGTGCAGCAGGAAGGTAAATATCAAGGCAAGCTGATTATCCCCTACGGTTACGGCGTAGTATTCACCAACATCAGCCGCAAGGATTTTGAGCAAAGCGAACTACCCGCAGTGTTTGAGTCACACTTAGTTATCTGCAAAGATGAGATGTATGAAAAGGTTGATGCAGGGGAATTTCAGCAACGAATTTGGGATTTATCGGCATATCAATTTGGTAAAACCCTCACTCCTCACCAAATAGATAGAATCCGTTGGCATATCTTCCCAGAATTACGCATTACTGCCAAACAGTTATCTTTGTTGGATTTAGAAACCGACACTGAAGAAACGCCGCAGTTGCAAATCCCCGACATTCTCAAAATTATGGACTTGCAGCAAGAGCAGCTTGCAAGAAGTTTAGGTGATGGACATCGGGTAATTCATGGCGTGGCTGGCTCCGGGAAAACCATGATTTTAGCCTACCGTTGTCAGCACTTATCTCAAGTCAGTAATAAACCAATTTTGGTACTGTGTTTCAATGTCTCCCTTGCTGCCAAACTCCGGCAGGTGGTTCAAGAAGACCCGCACAAAATCAGTCGCATTAAGGTACGACATTTTCATGGCTGGTGCATGGATTTACTCAAAAAGTATGACATCCCTAGACCCGATTCTAGAGAGTATCAAGGTGATGCTTATGTAGAAGAACTGGTTCAAAGAGTAATTACCGCCCTTGATGCCAAGTTAATACCGGCTGGCACTTATGGCGCTGTGATGTTAGATGAAGGTCACGACTTTAAACCAGAGTGGTTAAAGTTAATCGCCCAAATGGTCAACCCCGAAACCAATTCTTTGCTTATCCTCTATGATGATGCCCAAAACCTCTACGGAGAAAAACGCAATAAGAAATTTAGCTTCAAGAGCGTAGGCATTCAGGCACAGGGACGCACCACCATATTTAAACTCAACTACCGCAACACAGAGCAGGTGTTAGGGGTAGCCTATGAATTTGCCAAAGAAGTCATGACCCCCACCACCGGGGATGATGACCAAGTGGTATTGGTAGAACCGACTAGTGCTGGAAGACAGGGAGCAGTGCCAGATTTAATTAAACTCCCCAGTTTTCAGCATGAGGTAGATTACCTAGCAGGGCGAGTGCAACAATTACACGAGCGAGATATCCCCTGGAACGAAATAGCAATTATCTATCGCTCCAACTTTATGGGCGATGCCTGCGGCGGGCTACGCCTACGCATCTACAACGACTTCCAACAAGCCCACATTCCGGTAGAGTGGGTAAACGCCAACAGTGACAGCCGCAACTATAACCCAGCCGAGCAAAGCATCAAACTCATGACTATGCACTCCAGCAAAGGGTTAGAGTTTCCTGTGGTGTTGATTCCTGGTGTTGGTTATATGCCCCATCAATACAACACACCAGAAGAAGAAGCACGACTATTGTATGTTGCAATGACACGGGCAATTGAGCAGTTGATTCTGACTTGCGATCGCCCTTCAGCATTTACCAGCCGTTTGGAGACAGTATTAGACAAAGGTCGCAGTTAAAGCAGCATGATTCTTAGAGGAAACTTTATGGGTCAGTATGAGCGTAGTTTACCGCCTTTGGCATCGCTCCTCACAATTTACCAGCCGTTTGGAGACAGTATTAGGTAAAGTAATTTGATTAGCGATCACTCTTTATTCTTAGAGGAAAAAAGCGATCGCTAATCAAGAGAGGATAAGTTAAGGATGCGTAGTTTAGCAATCGCGCTCAAGCCTAAAAATCAGCAATTTAACCAAGATAAGGATATTGTGGCGGTTTGATTTTCAATAATTCTGTCCAGTATTTTATAGCATTATGTTTGGTGGTTTCGATGTCACGCAATTTGTGAACTCTGCCTATTTCCATTAGAAAATATGTAAGTTTAAGAGCAGTAAGTAAGTTAATTAACCCTACCGCTTGAAAATTTTGTAAAAATAAGTGGAGCAGAATTTTTAATTTTTGTTTATGACGAAAATACATCCACCATTTCATTTGATGTATGGCGATACTGGTTTGATAAACTAATGTAGTTTCTACTTGGGTTAATTTATCTTTAGCTTGATAATAAAACTGCATTTCTTTGTCAAAATCACCTGCTTGTTGAGCTAAAGCAGCATCATCCGCTAATTGATAAGCTTCACTAATTAAATTACCTGCGGTTTGTGCCTGTTGTTGAGTATAACCAAGTTTCATATATATAGTAGCTACTGCTGATGCCAATTGGGCAAACTCCTCAGCATCATGTAACCAATATATTTGTGCTTGTAATTCCCCTAGTGTGGCTGCTAAAGTCTCATTCATATTCAATCTAACTTTTCCTATAAGGCAATCTGGTAGTGATTAACCACACCAGTATTTTAGGTCTTAAGGGTTTCCTCTAAGAAACTGAATGCATAGCGATCGCCCATCCAAGTAAGGAAAGATATCAGTAGAAGCGTAGCTTGCCGCCGCAGGCATCGCCCATCAAAGGTAGAATCTGAAAAAATGCTCCGGCACTCAGAGGGATTAACAACAGATCACACCAATTGAAACCTATGTATGATTGTGGAGAATATTTTAAGTATATACACTGTTAAATCCCAGCTACTCTCTAAGGATTTTGTCATACTGTGACCAAATTGATGTGGTACTTTTTAGAGTCACTTTGAATACGTATAAATTCATTTAATGGATTATAAGTATCAAAATTTCTCAAATTTTCCTTTTTATTTACAGCATTTTCTAAATAACTTAAAGCTAATGTTGAAGTGACATAAATATTTCCGTGTTGTTTGAACCCTTCTATTACTTCAGCTTCAGGCGGATAATCTTTTACTAAATGTTCGGCTAGATACCCTTTTAAAATTATTCCTCTCAAGCCCGTTTCTTTGTAACCTTCCTTAGCTGTCATCAACGATATACCATCAGCATCAAGATGATGAAAATTATCATAATCCTCAAAAAACGGGCAAACAATTTTCATGAGATTTTTGACAGGATTTTTAACTTGACCGTAGTTTGGATCTTGCTGTTTTCTTCGTTTGGATTCACCCATGATATATCCCCTAATTAATGCTAGGATTGTACTCCTTTCTACTTGAATCAGCACTAAAGTAATTTAATTGGTAGTTGCGTAGGCGTACCCCACATTCAAGCGAGGATGCATGGCGTAGTTTACCGCCGCAGGCATCACTCCTCACAATTCACCAGCCGTCTTGAGTCAGCACGCTTGTAAAGTAGTTTGATTGCGATCGCTCTCCCGATTCAAGCGAGGAAAAGTTAAGGATGCGTAGTTTACCGCCTTTGGCATCGCTCCCCAGCCCAAGCCACCAACAACGGCGCGAAAAGATAAATCACCGGAACGTGCCGCCCCTCAATCAAGCGAGGAAAATACAGAAACAAACAGAAATTGAAAAAAGCAAAGTTCGTATTATCGCTCCTGGTGGTGGACGTAAACCAGAAATGTCTCCCAAAGAAGGGGTCTGTTTATGTCTAGTTTCGCCCTGTTGGGTTTATTCAGGAGATAGTGATCCGGCTGTTGCTGTGACTAGACTTTGCTATAGTGCGCCAGCAGTTGGTCAATGTAATCGCTATATTGCTCTGCCAAGCTCGGATCATGTAACACAACGATATTTTCAGCATTTTGTGTAGCACTGCGAGAAAAGTTAAAACTGCCGCTGACCACAATGTTGTCACATACTACAACCTTATTGTGCATGAAATTGTGCTTGCTGTCTGGTTTATAAGGCTCGGAGTGCTTACCAACTAGATGAGATGATACCTCTTTAAAAGTTTCAGCAACACCAACACTTGCTTCTGTTTTGAGCCAAAGTTTCACCACATGAGACATTTGTGTAGCATCGTATACTCCACTCAAATCTTTCACCTGTTTGTGTCTGAGGGCATCATCAAGTGCAGCGAGAATTGCATGAGAAGTAATCATCATGGAAGCAATCTTGATTCGGTTTTTTGCTGAACCAATCAAACTAGAGATGATGTGGTCAATAGTCTGACCCTCCCCTGGCGAGAAAGCGAAATCAACTTCAGTTGAAGCAATATAAACTTTACCAGTATCCCCAACACCTGTGGTCTTGATATTGCCACTCACCCACAATTCCTGAAAGTCAGTTTCATAGTATGAGCAAAGCTGCGGTGAAGAAATTTGCAATATATTGTTATCTTGGTAAGTCCAAGCATCATCTGTAAAGTTAGCTGAACCAGTCCACAAAGTTGCTTCACTGGTATTCACATCTCGAATGACATATTTATTATGCATCAGCTTTGAGCCAGCAATGCTCTTTATTTCAACTTGAGTTCCCTCAAATACACTTTCTAGGAATGCTTTGGTTCCTTTCGGTGCTGGATCACTGCCACTAGCGATGAAGGGATCAACTGTTTTAGTTTCAGGTTTTCCATGATCAAAGGCAATTCTCACTTTCACACCCGTTTGGGCTTTATTCTTAAGTGCTGTAATTACGGGTTCTGCAAGGGTTGATTCTGTTAAACGAAAATCATAGATTGCAATGTGTAGATTTGACTTTGCTTCATCAATAAACTCGGCTAATTGTTCTGCAATCTTCTGTGGTTGCCCTTTGTTTCCACCATGATTTACATCTGTTAAGAAAGTCGGATTAATTGCTGAACTCACTTTTTTTGACATAAGCCAGTCCTGTTTGAGTTATTTGCTTTTACTGTACTCCAGATTGATGAAGTAGTTGAAAAATAAGTGAAGTAAAGATATTAAATAAATCTGAAGTTTATCTAAAAACCAGATAGATTAATATTTGTTTATCTGGAGTTTAAGTTAGGTTTAAGTTAGGTTTAAGTTGAGGATGAGTGGATTTGTAAAATTGTATCTCATGTATACTTTTGAAAGCCTTGCTTTGTGATTGACTGAAAAATGTCTAGTAAAATTTTTCAACTCCCAAAGGTAGTGTTTTATGAGCAACTTTACCAAAGCAACAAGATACCTAAATCATCATCGTTTCAAGCATTCTCTGGGCGCACCACTAATTCGAGTAGTTGGGGATATTGAAAAATTGTTTCCGGCTCCAGAAAATCATCATGGTGCGAATCATCAGCATTTAATTTTAAGCAATATTCAGGTTGAGCATACTGAGGGATTTCCAGAAGGACTGGAAGTGAACAATGAAATTTTTGTGGCTATTCGCTTCGGCGATAATGAAGGGTTAGTAGATCCAGTACCATTCATTGCAGGAGAACTAGCACGGTTACAGGGTGAATACATAGACGTATCTATTGCCTATGCGACAGAAGATAATCCCGGTTTGTCTGTACTGCATTTTACTCATCATCCAGTGGGTTTTGTAGAATTTCCCATTCGTAGTCAAGATTCACACGGGCCAATTTACACCTAAATAAGTTGCAGTTGCGTCTAGGAAGTAAATTTTCTAGAGGCAACTGCAATAGAGGATTAATCTTTTGTAACTAAAGGCTGATAATCTCCATGAAATCATCTCATCTTCTATTATTAGTAAGTTTATGCTTGAGCTTATTATTGTTGGTCACATCTTTACGAGCAGAGGAGGGACAAGGCAAACTCAAAGGCTTTGATGTCATGAGCAATAACACCAACCAACAGGTATTGGGAGCGGGTAATACTGAAGCGATTAGGCTTGCTGAAAAATCCCCCTTAGTGCAGTCAGCGAAAATTTTTTTGGTAAACCAGACAGAGAAAATAAAAGATATCAAACTGAGAAAAGCCACACTTGATGCAATTGATAATCCCACAACCTGTATCATGCATAGATCCGGATTAACTGATGGGAAAAAGCAGGAGATTGTAGAGCAATTGCTCAAAGTCGGCTTGGTAGATGCGGCGGACGATATGACCTTTCCAGGTGGACTAATAGCTGGAATTTTCCCACCAGTTAGCAATGATGGTAGTGTCTGCCCTCAACTTCCCCAGTCTTTTTTCTCTGCACCTGGAAGTGGAAATAACAGTCACCATACTTATCCCGGAGGACTACCAATACATGAAGCATTTAATAATATTAGTAATTTGAGCTTTGCGAGTAACTATCGGCTAATATATGGTCAAACAAATAGTAATGGTTTACCAATTGTCAATCCAGATAGTGAAAGTAAAGTAGATTCAGACATTTATATCAGTAACGACCTATTAATTGCAGCACCAATCTGGCATGACTGGGCTAAATCAATAGTTTTTCAGTGGAATGCTTCAGGCACTGAGTTTCAGGAGTTGAACTTCGGTGGGAATGGTAAAACAGACAATTATGGTGCGTCGGGCGATTCTAGAACTGGTGGTCATCACATCATCAGTTTGGCAGAGACGATGAAGCGAAAGTTATCCCCAGAGTTTGTGATTACTCAAGCTTGCGCTCACTCATCTCCCACTCTCGGTAACGAGTACAAGGTAGTTAACTGGTTACATACTGCTGCGATTGTGGCTGGAATTGACCCCGTAGCCCAAGGTTACTTATTCATGGATAAGCAACACAAAATGCGTTTGCCGATAGTCCGTAAAATTGGCAACTTCTCACCACAAGCAAATTCTTCACAAACTAACTTACTGGCTGAGTATGCCTTCCATAATCTGTCAGATGCCGATTTTGTTTTATCAATTCCGGCTGTTACTACTGTTCAAGAGCAATTGAGAGCGATCGCTCCCCAGTTCGGCTACAATCCTACGGATACAAAATACATATTACAATTTCGCAATCCTGTGCTAAGTTACTTGTCTGCCGAACGGTTGCTAATTATTTATAGCAATCATGGAGTTGATGGTGTGATTACAGAAATCAGGAAGCTCAGTCAGAAAAAGATTATCTAGCTCGACTAAAATTTGGGAGTTCTGGCATAAAGCAATAGGGTGCGACTCTTTTAGGAAGACGCAGAATAGATTTAGACAGGCATTGCAATGGTTGGAGGGGAAATAGAACAACGAGCTTGAATGACTCGCT
>NZ_JBALEJ010000082.1:0-7975 GCF_036917975.1 Nostoc sp. | reverse complement strand
TCCGTGAAGGGATAAATCTCTTCATGGAAATGCCCGAACTGTCTGGGCGATCGCCGCAGGAAATAAAGGATTTTTAGCAATTGGAGATTGGATTTCTTAGAGGAAACGAAAGCAACGGGGAAGCGATGTCTACGACGGGCTGTGACGCTCCTGCGTCGCTAACGCTGCGCTATCGGTGTCGCCCCTAGAAAATTCTTAGAGGAAAAGCCAAACCATAGGCGATCGCTTTTTCAAAGCAGTACACTGGTACTATGCCGAAATTACTAGAGTGCGTAGGCGTAGCCCGCCGTAGGCATCGCTGCCTGTCACTAGAAGCATAAGCCTTCCGTGACGGAAAAGTTATCCTTCCAGTGACAGGAAGCGTCAGGGTGGATAGGGACGACGATGGCGAGATTGAGCAGATTGCTTATACTTACAAAGGCGGAACTGAAATTCAATCTTTAGATCCTGAAACTGGGAAATTGACTTTTACAGTTACGCATTCTGGCGAACATAATGGTAGGCAAGAAGACCAGTCAGAAAGCTGGGAAGCAGATTTTGGTGGGCGGTGGACAATTTACGAGCTGCGATCGCCTCCAATCATCAATAAAGATATCAAGCGATTGCAAAATGCCATCAATAAGGCTCTAACTATGTTAGGGCGCTCTTGTTTTGAAGCATAATGTACTGAGCAATTTAAAAACACCAGTATGAAACTAAACCAAGCGATCGGAAATCAAAAGACTGTGTGGGACGTAAAAACATTAACCGACCCCGGAGCAAGGATATCGCTCTGGGGTTTTTAAATTAAATGGCGGTAAATTTTCCTGGACTTAGAGTATAGAGTGCCGGATTGAACAGGAACAAGATATTCCATGCTGAGGTTGTAGTCACCGTAAGATTTATGAGCAGCGATGTTTTTGGAGTGATTAGTCGATTCGACGCGATTCTACAAACCGCAGAAGAGTCAGCAATCAAGCAAATATTTCAGGCATTAGGTACTAGCTATGCCAATTTAGAAAACAGTCTGAGGCGATCGCACGACAAATATGTAGCTGCCGCCCAACCGAACCTTACTGGACTGCAACGTTCAGCGCTGCTATTACAAGAAATTGAAGATTTGCTGAATTTAATCCCCCCAGGAGTAGCCGCAACCTTAGAGCCGGGAGTCGCTTAATTAATCAAGCTTCGACCGATGGTAGCTCAATGGCGAAAGAACTGATTGAAACTATCGTCCCGAACACAGATGTATTGCCCTCTACGGTTCCAGTCGAAGCGCTTAAAAGCGCAGTGACAGATGCGATGAGCTGGCTGACTGGCACTGGCATTGAATTCAAGACCGCCGCCAAACAAGTAATTGCCCAAGGATTAATTCAAAATCAGGGAATTGCCTAGACAACAGGTGTACTACGCCGCAATCTCGGAGTCTCGAAACGTAACGCGGAAAGTATTGCCCGTACTGCTACACTCCAGGCAACCGATCAAGCCACAAGAGAAGCATACGAAACCAATAGCATTGATTACTGCCAAAGGGTTTCAGCCGAGGATAATCGAGTTTGCGGTTTCTGTGCGTTGCGCTGCGGCAACATTTATCCCTTAAATGGTGCGATCGCAATTCTCCACGTTCGCTATCGCTGCTACTTGATACCTATCAAAGCCGAGTGGATCGCAGACGGTTTAATCCATTTGGGATGGATGCGATCGCACCATGATGAAACAGTAGCGATTGCCAATAGTCCTCTGAATCCTGGATTAGCCCAGTTCGAGCGATCGCGTGGGTTGACCCGCCCAGCTGCCCCGGTGTGGACTCCCAATGGGGGGTTTCAAGATGCTGACTTTGCTCGCGCTGCGGGTGGTTAGAAGCAGGAAAATTTTCCTGCTTGTCTCTACAGCTAGCCAGTGGCACAGCAGGCATCTAATTCATTATCACATTTAAAAACAACTGAATCGCCACAGGCTCACTTGAAAATTTTCCTGGAGCTATCAAGCTGGAAATTCCTCTGTCTCCTGAAAAGAACAAAGAGCGATCGCCTAATGCACCACCACAATCTGGTTAAACTAATATGTCTTTAAGTGCTAATACACTGCTGTGTCACCCATTCTTCAAACAGGCGAGAACCTAATGTATAAGAATCGTCATCTAATTGACGAATCACACCAGTACCAGCGATCACTTCTAATGCGTCTATGACCTTTGCTCGGCTGAAACCTGTATACTGTGCTAAATCTTTAGGGGTTGCTTTGCGGTTCTTAATCAGGGCAGAATAAATTTTGCGTTCATCTTCGCCAAAGCAACCAGACAGATGTTCAGCGTTCCACCATGCTGAAAAGTCTTTGTCATGATGCTGTAGCAGTTTGTCGATGAGATGAGCACAGGAATCTTGCTGGTGGTTAGAGTCGAAAATCAGGTTTAATGCTTGTTGTATAAGATAGGGATGGCAACCTGAACATTCGATAACTGAGGTAATTTTATCTTCACTCAAAGATATTTTCTCTTGTTCGGCGCGATCGCTAATTAATTTTTTGGTTTCTCCGTCGCTTAAGGGAGCTAACCATTCGATTTCTGCTATGTTTAATAATGGCGAACCGACGCGCTGCTGATATTCTTTCAAATCTCGATAGCCTGACAATAAAAGACCTAAGCAAGGCTTAATGGCAGTGTCAGTATCTTTTAAACCACGTAGGTAAGACCAAGCATCAGTTGCCCAATTTTGGCGGACAATGAACTCAGCGCCATCGATGAGAAAGCAAACTCCCTGAAAATTTAACTTTCGCAGTTCTTCTGTAGTTTTTAAGAAGGCTAACCGAAAACTATCGTTATTTAAGCGTCTTTCGGAGTCGGGATTATTAATGTTTAATTTGATATCTAACTGTTTGAGGAAACTCAGGGTAACTTCGCCACCCTTAATTTGACTGAGAAACTCGCGGTACATTTGCCGGATTTCAGCTAGAGGTACTTCTCGCCAGCGTTCGATAGCTTCGCGGAGTCTGGCGATAAGGAGGTAACGCAAATTATCTAAGTCTTTGGGTTGTTCTAACTGGAGGTTAATTAGTACGGGAAAGGCAGGCCGGGGATAATTGGTTTTCGGATTCAGTAAGTTCCACTCCACAGCACGTAAGGCGCTGGTTTTACCTAAACGCCGTCCGCCTAAGAGTATCCGCACCTGAAAAGGTGACTTGAGCATGGTATTAATTAATTTGCTGCGTCCAATGAAGTGGGAAGGGTCTGTAATGGCGACGCGGTAATTATCAAAGGGACGTTCTGCTACAAAATCTTGCATTGTTCGATTTCCTCTTCTGTCATCTGCATTTGAATCCACCGTGATAAGAGAGGAATTCGGATATGGTAGAAATCCTGATGCTCAACTTCCTCCTGATACAACAATCCAACATTTTTGAGCCAATTACAAGCATCTAAGCACTGATTGGCTGTGAATTGACTTTTGAGTTGGTTGAGTAAGGATGGTTGTGGTATTCTTTCGGAGAAATGTTCGTTACAGGCGATGACTCGCAGAATGGAGATTGCAATTTGAAAGTCGCGTTTTGTTAAATCTTCCCAAATGCTTCTTTCTAGGTAATTTTTTAACTCACCACTTTCAGTTAAAGTTCTGGCTAAATATGGCTCTACCATTGACCATTCAATCAGCATATTGCCATTTTGAGGAGGCTTGGTATGATTATCTTTTATTTTTTCTGTTAAAAAGCGAGCTAGTTGGCGAGAAACAAAAGGATGTCCACCGCTTTGGTAATGGATTTGTTGAGGTGTGTCTGCATCAAACTCTAACCCCATTAATTTACCAAGACTCACCAGCATTTCTTGAGTTTCAGCTTTTGAGAAAGGCGGTAAAAATATTTCTTTGAAGAAGCTAAACACCGGATTTGTAGCAACTCCTGGTTGTGACCAGGAATTAATGCGATTGCAATCGGGATGGACATCAGCAATTAGTAGTGACATTTGCCGTTTTTGTTGACATAACACCCGTAGCGCCCCAAAACAAGCATTAAATTCTTCAGCTTTTTCGCGGCTGTCTTCTGGTGTGGGAATAATCCTTTCTACTTCATCTAAAAAGCACAGAATGGGCAATTTATATTTATTATTTTTTTGAATAGCACGGGCAAGTTCATTGACTCGTTGAATAAATTCACCAGTTAGCTCTGTGGCTAGTTTATCTAAAGGCAAAGGTGCAGATTGAGGGAGTATAACTTCACTTTCTAGAGTAGATAGATGCTGAATAATATCATTAAATAAAGCCGCACCGTAGCGAGAACCGCCATAGCGTTGCAAATCAATATGTATTATCGGATGTTCGCGCAGCATAAAGCCTAACTGGAGCAGCACTGAGGTTTTACCTGACTTGCGTAATCCAAATAGTCCCACACCTTGATATCTCAGCAGTTCTTCTCCCAAACGTTGTAAGAGTTCTGTGCGACCAAAAAATGATAAAGTGTCACTAATGGCGTTCTTGTCATCAAAGAAATCAGCATGCTGAAGGTAGCGATCGCAATATCCTTCCAGCAAGCCGATACATTCATATTTATCGGGTAATGCTTTTTCTACTGATGTCAGAGGAATGGGAATTAGCAGAAAATTGTCGCGTAGCCGCACCTTCGCAATTTCCATTCTGGCTGTCGTATCTGGTGGAACTTTGTAGATTAACAAACCAGCTTTTTGTGTTTGTTCTGTTGGCAATTTTTGGGTAAGTTGCACCAGGCGAATGATATCTTGATCTGTTGGTGTGTCAACAGTAATTAATACAGGGAACGGCGCGTAAATGCTTATGCTTAGACTGCTGGCGATAGATTCGATAGTCAGGTATTCTTTTTCACGTTTTAGCTTTGCATCAACTTGTTCTAAAAAATTCGCTACTAAATCTAAAGATTGAGCTTTTTGTTCGTGTTGTTGTAGCAGTTGCTTAAATGTCCCGTATTGAGTCCATCGGGAAGGTAAGCGTAACTGTAATAACTGGACAAATTTATCACTTAATGTATGGTCTTTGCTGTTAGCCGCGTATTCAATAATTCTTTCTCGCAGCCCTAAAGCAGCATCTAAAGGCAGTAAATTAGCTAATAAGAGATAGACACCGCGAAATCTGGGGTCATTAATGTGTTGATTAACCCGTTCTTCAACTGCTTCACCTCCACCAAGAAAGTTTTGCACCAAGAAGAATTCCATAATTTTATCGTGGCGAAAGTACCAGCATTTCTGGGCTTCTCCCTTGTCATTTTCCCATTGACGGCTGATCGCCATCTTATATTTTTCATCTTCCAGACTGGTTAATTCTGGTTTGAATTTCTCAGCGGGTATAATGCTTTCGTCATTCAGCCGCATTTGATAAACTGCCTGAGAGAATTTCTTTAAAGGAAATTCGTGTTGCCATTTTCGCAGGTATTCTGCTGCCATTAGCTGATATTGCTGTTCTTGCAAGCGAAACAAATTTGGTTGCTGTTCTTGTGATAGCATCAGGGCAACCAGCGTTAAATCCATCGGGTTAGAAAGAATCCGCTTCGCTGCTGCTAAATCTTCCGGCGATTGTTGCTCGTTGAAGGCTTCTGCAAGGTACTTGGAACAGGCTTGCTCGTATTCAGTGGTGGAACCTAATCCCCCAGCCCCCTTCCCTATGAGGGAAGGGGGAGAAATCAAAGCCTCTCTCCTAAGACGAGAGAGGTTTTCATCCCGTGAAACTTCAGAAACCCAATGACGAGAAAGCAAAAACTGCTGGATTTGTTGGCGCTGCAAAGGCTGCAATTCATATTTCTTAGCTGTAGAAGGCGGTATCCACTCTATGGGCTGGGTTGTCATAATCATATTGCCCCGGAAATAGCTTTCCGCAAACTGAGAGATTTTTGCCCGCGTGTCCGCTGTGACTTCGTTGAGTCCGTCGATGCAGATATCTAAGGCTCCACTGTAAATTAGATTTTTGAGGAACTTGGCATCTTGTACTTGTCCACATAGCTTGGCATAAATTGCTTCAATGACGCCTCTATCACACTTTTGGGCGGGTAAGTAAACAAAAATGTGCTGGGAATTGTTCACCAAATAGCGGAGAAACATTGACTTACCTAAACCAGAGTCGCCTTCTAAGACGATTTGCCCTTGGAGAGTGGGCAGTGCTTGGGTAATAGGTTGAACTTCTGGTGTTATATTGTCTGTGGAATTTGTCTCTGGCTGCACCTTCTTTTGCAAAAATCTATTTGTCATTGCGTTGGCAAAACGCCTGACTGCAAGGTACGCAGCGACAGCGTAGTGAAGCAATTGCAAGCTTCGGGGATTGCTCCCTTGTCCCACATATTTCCCTTGTCTCCCATTTGCCTCTTCCCACCTTGTTGTCAAAATCCTATTATCAGCGCTTAAGGGTAAGGCGTTACTTCGTGGAACCTTGACATAAGATTCAGCAAAATAAGATTGTTCAATAAAATTGTCTAATCCCGCATCTGCTAGTAGCAAAGGTTTAAATGGTTGTAACAATCTGCAACGCAGCCAAGGAACCCAAGTTAGAAGTAAGCCGATGTAACCAAAACCGAGAATTATCCGTACCCAAGGGTTCCAGAACAAAGGTGCGAGAAATTGGGTAAGTTTAGGATATGACAGGATGAGAGTAAGCCAAATGGCAAGGTGAATGAGGATGACTTTTGCAAACAGCAAAAATCGGTTCTGAAATTCTAGAGTATCAATTTTTGATTTTACCGTATCTGCTTGTGGAAAACCAGCAGTTTGGAGATTATTGTAATGAGATTGAAGTAACTGAATATCTTGCCATTTACAAGAACTTTTGTTGGTAACTGCGGCAATTTGGTTTGCCAAATCTTCCCGTAATCCCGCCAATTCTTGACTTTCGTTCCAAGTTTTAAGAAAAAATTGCAGTATTTTTTGGCAATGAAAATGTTTTAGATAATCATCTTTTTCTTGAGGTTCACCTAATGATTGAAGTAGAGTTTTAACCGGCTCAGTCCCGCCCCCAAGGAAATAAGTTAAAAAGCGCCAATCTTCAATCTTTGACTGACCGTCGTAATAAACATTATTCAGAATGATAACTATCTCATCGGATTCTAGTTTTCTAGTTTTTTCCAAAGCTTCTGCCGCACTAGAACGAACTTCAGTCTCAACGCTTTGATCTTTGAGGAAGTTAAGGATGTCTTTGACGTAGGGTGTGGCTGCTGTTCCCAATTTCCCCAAAGCTTCTGCCGCACTGGAACGAAATAAAGCGTCAACGCTTTGATCTTTGAGGAAGTTAAGGATGTCTTTGACGTAGGGTGTGGCTGCTGTTCCCAATTTCCCCAAAGCTTCTGCCGCACTGGAACGAACTTCAGCCTCAACGCTTTGATCTTTGAGGAAGTTAAGGATGTCTTTGACGTAGGGTGTGGCTGCTGTTCCCAATTTCTCCAAAGCTTGTGCCGCAAAGTAACGAACTTCGGCCTCAACGCTTTTATCTTTGAGGAAGTTAAGGATGTCTTTGACGTAGGGTGTGGCTGCTGTTCCCAATTTCTCCAAAGCTTGTGCCGCACTGGAACGAACTTCAGCCTCAACGCTTTTATCTTTGAGGATGTCGGCGATGTCTTTGACGTAGGGTGTGGCTGCTGTTCCCAATTTCCCCAAAGCTGATGCCGCACTGGAACGAACTTCAGCCTCAACGCTTTTATCTTTGAGGAAGTTAAGGATGTCTTTGACGTAGGGTGTGGCTGCTGTTCCCAAATTCCCCAAAGCTTGTGCCGCACTGGAACGAACTGAAGCCTCAACGCTTTTATCTTTGAGGAAGTTAAAGATGTCTTTGACGTAGGGTGTGGCTGCTGTTCCCAAATTCCCCAAAGCTTGTGCCGCACTGGAACGAACTGAAGCCTCAACGCTTTTATCTTTGAGGAAGTTAAAGATGTCTTTGACGTAGGGTGTGGCTGCTGTTCCCAATTTCCCCAAAGCTTGTGCCGCACTGGAACGAACTGAAGCCTCAACGCTTTTATCTTTGAGGAAGTTAAAGATGTCTTTGACGTAGGGTGTGGCTGC
>NZ_JBALEJ010000081.1:0-28671 GCF_036917975.1 Nostoc sp. | reverse complement strand
TAATTCAGTATTATTTTCTTAATTATCCTGACTTTTCGCTTTTATCTTGACTGTAATCTCTTTATGCTTCAAGTTGAAGTGCGGAATGTGGGTTCTAGGCTTGCTTTCACGTTAAGTTGACACTCATGGGCAGTGCCGTGCCCCTACACCTTGCGATATAACGTTGTACCTCATCTGAATGGGAACCGCCATAATCCGATCACATAATATTAATTGGATCTACATCAATAGTTAAACTTACAGACGAAGGACAAAGCGATCGCACCTCTTCCCAATCTGGCAACTTTGGTAAGGCATCGGGGTCAAATTTAATCAATATCTGCCAGCGATAACGATTAGCTACTCGTAAAATACTTGCTGGTGCTGGGCCTAATATCTCAAATTCTTCTTCTGTATTCAAGGTTGTAGCAATAATTTGCGCCGTATTTTGCACTTGAATCGGGTCGAGACTACTTAAGCGCAGCAAAATTAACCGCCCATAAGGAGGATAATTGAGTGCTTGGCGTTGTTCTAATTCCGCTTGAGAGAAAGACTGGTAATCGTGCGATCGCACTGCTGCAATTACCTGATGTTCTGTAGTATAAGTCTGCACAATCACTCTACCCGGATCTTCGCCTCTCCCAGCACGCCCAGCGACTTGAGTCAAGGTTTGAAATGCTCGTTCGCTGGCACGATAATCTGATAAATTTAGCAATCCATCGGCGGCGACAACGCCCACAAGTGTCACCTGTGGTAAATCCAAACCCTTGGTGAGCATTTGCGTACCAACTAATAAATCTGCTTCGCCGTTGGCAAACTGGGTAAGTAGGGTACGATGTGAGCCTTTGTTGCGGGTGGTATCGCTATCAAAACGAATCAAGCGCAACTCTGGAAACTGTCGCGCTAATTCTTGCGTTACCCGTTGAGTACCGCTACCGAAAAATTTCAGGTAAGGGGAACTACAATCAGGGCAAAATTTGGGGTGCGATCGCGCATAATTACAATAATGACACCGTAATAATTCCGGCGCTTTTTCTTCGGTGTGGTGATACGCCAGCGACACGTCACAGTGCGGACATTCCAGCACATATCCACAACTGCGGCAAGAGACAAAAGTACTGTGTCCCCGCCGATGGATAAATAAAATCCCTTGTTGTTTTCTTTCTTGCAGCTGTTGCAAAGCTTCTTGCAGCGATCTACTAAATATAGAACGATTTCCCTGCTGCAACTCTTGCCGCATATCGACTATTTCCACCGGCGGTAAAGGGCGAGAGTTGATGCGTTCAGGCAAACTTAAGTAATGAGAAGAGTTAGGAGTTAGGAGTGAGGAGTGAGGAGTTATGAATTCTCCCCCTGCCCCCTGCCCCCTGCCCCCTGCCCCCTGCATACTTACCCAACTCTCCAAGGAAGGCGTAGCGGAACCCAAAACTAAGGGGCAATTTTCTAATTCGGCTCGCCACTGGGCAACGGTGCGGGCGTGGTAGGTGGGTATGGGGGAATCTTGTTTAAAGCTGCTGTCGTGTTCTTCATCTAAAATAATTAAACCCAAGTTGGGTAAAGGGGCGAAAACGGCGCTACGAGTCCCAATGACAACTTGGGGTTCTCCTGTGAGCATTTGCCGCCATGTGTCGTAACGTTCACCATCGGAGAGGGCGCTGTGATAGACGCTGACTTTATTACCAAAACGGGCACGAAAACGATCGGTTAGCTGGGGTGTAAGTCCAATTTCTGGGACTAAAACCAGGGCAGATTTACCTTGATTGAGGAGAGGTGCGATCGCTTGCAAATATACTTCGGTTTTTCCTGAACCTGTCACCCCATGCAATAAAACTTGAGCAAATCCATCTAGTGTCTGGATTGTCGTTAAGGCGCTGGCTTGGGCTGTAGTTAAAGATTTAGCACCATCACCTACTAATGTTGGGCCTTGTTCTGTTCGCAATACTTCCCGTTCTTCAACAACGATGTAACCCTTTTGTGTCAAAGTTTTGAGAATAGAGGAACTAGCATTGCAAATTTGCAGTAATTCATTTTGCCACAACTCCCCACCACGTCGCCGCAGCACTTCTAAAATCTCTCGTTGGCGAGTGGTTAACTCTTGGTCAATTGTACCTGTGAGCGTGACTGCTTTTTGCAACTTTGGTCGAGTTAGTCGCGGTGGTTCTAAGTAGCTTTCTACTAAACCAAATCGCAATAATTCCCGAATTCCCCGATAAGCAGATTTGACTTTTTGCTGAAGGTAAACAAAACTATAGTCCCCCGCCGGCTGCCCTTGCAAAAGTTCCCAAACTTGCCGCGCCGTCGGAGTCAAAAAAGCCAAAGGATCGGCAGATCCCAGCAAATAACTACTTCCCCCCGCCCCCTGCACCCTGCCCCCTGCCCCCCCGCCTCCAACCAGACGGATACGACGCTGCGATCGCCCCAGCAACCCTGGTGGCAGAGCAACCCGGATTACTTGAATCAGTGGCGTATAGTAATATGCAGCTACTCGGTTGAGTAATTCCCAATAAGCACTTGGGAAAAATCCCACGCTGACTATATCTTCTACTTCCCGGATTTTTTCTGGTGGTAAATCGATATTAGGTTGTGCCAGTAACCGAATAGCGATCGCTCCTAATTGTTGTGCCCCAAATGGCACGCTCAAAATATCCCCTGGTTTAATTTCTAACTGGGCTGGCAATCGATAAGTAAATAGTCCTGTACTTCCTGGACAGTCTACTAATACTTCAACCCACCGATTCAGATTTGCACCTGACTGGTATGATTCACCTGCTTGGGCCACCACTAAAGGAGATAAATTTATGTCATGAATATACATACTTGCTGACTTTATATTTAGATATTTTCCTCATATAGCTGGTTAAAATCAACCTCGCTCACTAAACTCTGATTTTTCTTTTTCTTAAATTTAAATGGTATTTCTCAATACTGTTATTCTTCATAATACTTGATAATTTTCCTCTTATGTAATCTACTAGACAAATTCCTATCAACTATACATGCAATAAATATTTGGTGCCCACTATACAAATAAAAGCATGTCGGCTATTGCTGCAACAGTTGCTCTATCTACTAAATATGGAGTAGCCTTTTTCCGCCTATCGGTAGATATTCAACTTTACCTAGTTATGAGATGCTTTTATACAAAGTAAGATCGTACCAAAATTAAGATGGCATTCCTCTACTTTGTATCATGTAGGCAACTTTAAATCAAATTGGTAATACATAAATCGAGTAGTAGGTTTTTCTCTTATCTAGTGACATCTAGCACTTAAGATATTAAAAATATTTAGAAAAATATATGAAAGTTTAAGAAAATTTGATGATTAACTGAGATTTTTATATTTGTTAAGGTTGAGAAAGTTTGAGGGGGGATTTGACATATTTGAAGATTCAGAAAAAAATGAAGAATATATCTGTTGGGAATCCGAGAAGAAAGTTTTGTTGGGTGCTAAGGTAAGTTTCGCGATAGGTTGTATATAACTGTAACCTATATGTGCTAAGTAGATGCCGATTTTTATTTCTGTAGATAAATTAGCATCAGCCTATATTTCGTCATCTAAAGGGGTGCATCGTCCATTAGGGAAAACTACCAAGCCTCAAAAGAGTAGGTGTAACTAAATTCCGTACCAAACAAAGCAACAATCCCTAAAGGAAACTATGAATATTGTTGAATTAGGAAAAATGGAAATACTGGAGAATGCTGCTGATATTGAAGAACCATCACTCGATAGTTTAAATGCAGTAGCAGAAGAAGAATCTCCAATTGTAGTAGAAAATCTGGAATCAGACGAACGCGATGGAGATGAAATGGCGGCGGCTCGTCCTTCGGGATACAACAAAACCGAACATGATGATGCTGTTGGCGCGTTTTTTAAAGAAATGGCGCGTTATCCGCTCTTGAAAGCTGATGAAGAAGTAGAGTTAGCGCGGCGAGTCAGATTTCTAGAGGAAGTTAGAGAAATACAAGCGGCTTTAGAGTTAAAACTGGAACGTGAAGCCAGCAAACTAGAAGTAGCTTCCGAGCTAGAAATGACGGAAAAGCAATTAGAAAGTCGCTTGTATCAAGGGAGAGTAGCGAAACGCAAAATGATTCGCTCGAACTTAAGATTGGTAGTATCTATTGCCAAGCGATATCTAAATCGGGGAGTGCCTTTTCTGGATTTAATTCAGGAAGGAGCAATGGGTTTAAATCGCGCTACCGAAAAGTTTGATCCCGATAAAGGATATAAGTTTTCTACTTACGCTTATTGGTGGATTAGACAAGCAATTACCAGAGCTATAGCTAACGATGCACGGACAATTCGGCTACCTATACATATTGTTGAAAAGCTGAACAAGCTGAAAAAAGCCCAACGGGAACTCAAACAAAAACTTTCTCGTAATCCCACCGAAGCTGAAATGGCAGAAGCTTTGGAAATGAGTGTACAACAACTACGCCAGTTACAACAACTACGGCGACAAGCACTTTCTCTCAACCATCGTGTCGGTAAAGAAGAAGACACAGAATTGATGGATTTGCTAGAAGATGAAGACAACTTGTCTCCAGAAGCAAAAATGAATGAAAACATGATGCGTCAGGAGATTTGGGAAGTCTTGGGTGACGTGTTAACTCCACGAGAGAAAGATGTGATTTCTCTGCGCTATGGTTTGACAACCAGCGAACCCTGCACTTTAGAAGAAGTTGGCAATATGTTCAATCTTTCTCGTGAGCGAGTGCGTCAAATTCAAAGCAAAGCCATGCGGAAATTGCGCCGTCCTCACATAGCTAAACGTTTAAAAGGTTGGTTGATTTAATTACATTACTCAAGATAGAGATGCAATACCTGACTTAATTAGTTTTGCAATTCGCAAAAATCAGGCATTTTGTAGCTTTTCTCGGCTCTTATTTAGTCAATACTCAAAAAAATTGCCCAGTTAACTATAGACTATGGACTATCAACTATGGACTATAGACTAATGACTCCGGGTAATAATTTGATTGTGCGTTTTGCCGAACCAGCCGATTACAGCGTATTGTTTAAATTAATTGAAGGACTTGCAGAGTATGAAAAATTATCTCACGCTGTTACTGGTAATGCTCTAGCACTTCAGGAGCATTTATTTGGTTCACGGAGATATGTAGAGGCAATCTTAGCGGAATCTCAGGGTCAAGCTGTTGGTTTTGCGCTGTTTTTTCATAATTATTCAACATTTCTGACTAAGCCAGGAATTTATCTGGAAGATTTATTTGTTTTACCAGAATATCGCAGGCAAGGTATTGGTAAGTCTCTCCTGACTAAAGTAGCTCAGATAGCTTTAGAACGCGATTGTGGCCGATTAGAGTGGAGTGTCTTGGATTGGAACGAGTCAGCCCAAGCATTTTACCGTAGTATGGGAGCATCTATATTAGATGATTGGCGAATTTGTCGCGTTACACAAGATGCGCTGATTCAGTTAGGATCGGTTAATTGAAAAATAAAGGATGAAGTATAAAAGATGAAGCAAGAAAATTTTCATCTTGAATATTTCATCCTTAAATTTTGATGATTTTTTTGATATAAATATTCAAACTTACCGAAGAAAGGCAGAGACCAGTTCTTGCTGTTCTTGCTAGAGTAAGAAAATATATTTTTTGCCCTCTGCTAAACGGGTTTGAAGCCCGTAAATTTATTTATGGGGATTCCTCCTGTCTTCTGCCTCCTGCCTCCTTAAATATTTAAGATTGCTTTAGTCTAGATGTAGTGTTTTGTCAAGAAGCATATTTTCGTCAGATATTATTGCTGATAACAACCTTAAATCTAAAAAAACTCAAAGATTCAAAAGCTAAAAATTTTATTTAATAAAGCGAAGTTTGACAGCCTGTCGTTTGACTATGGTAGCGGCTCAACTCACAATTATGAAGGATATTGCACCGAATAAGCCGTTATTGCAGAGGGAACACGAAATGAAAAAAATGATTACAGTCATGCTGTTAGGCATAGCAATCTTCACCTTTGCCTTCAGTAGTCCAGCTTTGGCGGGGGATGCTGCTAGTGGAGCTAAAGTATTTAGTGCCAATTGTGCTTCTTGTCATGCGGGAGGAAAGAATCTGGTTCAAGCTGCCAAAAACTTGAAGAAGGAGGCTTTGGAAAAGTATGGTTTGTACTCAGCAGAGGCAATTATTACCCAAGTTACAAACGGTAAAAATGCTATGCCCGCCTTCGGCAAACGTTTGAAGCCTGAACAAATTGAAAATGTAGCTGCTTATGTGCTTTCACAAGCAGATAAGGGGTGGAAGTAGACCAAAATCTAACTTAAAAAATTAACAATTTGCGGGGCTTTTTGTCCCGCCAATTTTGTTGCTACTGAAATGATCAAATAGGATGCTTATACCAATTTTGGATTAAAGAGTCTTTACAAAAAGACTGTTCCAAAAATATCAAACAATACTACCTATCCTAATTTGGTATTATGAGTAATTTATGGCGATTATTTTTCAGTATAATTATTGCTTTACCTCTCACTTTTTTGACTTTACCTGCACATTCTTCACCCATTTTAATTACCCAAATTACAGCAGGTGATTTCTTAGAGTTAGGTGTAGATAAGATGCGGCGCGGTGATTATCAGGAAGCAATAGAGAATTTCAGCCAGGCGATTGCACTTAAGAAAGATTCTGCTGTGGCTTATAGCGATCGCTGTCTTGCTTATCTCCAATTACAAGATTACCATCAAGCGATCGCAGATTGTACTCAAGCCATAAATTTTGCACCGGATAACTTTGAGGCTTATCTGAACCGAGGAGTGGCATTCTACAGACAAGGGGATTATCCTGCTGCCATTGTCGATCATAACCGAGCGATCGCACTTAAACCCTACGATTTTCGAGCTTACTACAACCGAGGGCTAGCCCGTGCTGGCGATGGGAAAGACTCAGAGGCAATTCTTGACTTTAATTTAGCCCTAACTCAAATTCCTCGAATAACTAGCTTACTGCTTGCAGATATCTATAATGACCGAGGTTTAGCGCATTTTGTCTTGCAAGATACCCAAGCTGCGATGCTCGACTTTAGTTTAGCAATTCGCCTCAATGCTAATGATTATAGAGCGTACTTTAACCGAGCTTGTGCTTGCGGCCGAAACGGAGATGACTTTGGTGCAGTGCGTGATTTTTCCCAAGTAATCAAACTTAACCCCAGTAATGCCCAGGCTTATGTTAATCGGGGAGTAGCTCAGTATCGCTTAGGATATCATTTAGCTGCGATCGCTGATTTACAAAAAGCATCTGAATACTTTGAAAACCAAGGAAAGAGAGTTGCCTACGAAAAAACTCTAGATTTACTGAAGAATCTGCGACAAAAAATCTCCTTTGCAACGGAAATCGCTCTTTTATAAGATTTTCAGTACTATACAGGGTATCCACCAGCTTGAAAAATCTGTTCGGCAGTTAAGTTTAACTCTGGGAAAAGAGGTGAGATAATGCGATCGCTACCTCGAAACTGGCTGACTTGGTACTCTTCCTCAATTAAAGTGTAGAGAGAGACAGTTGGTTGTTTAGGGTTGCCAATAAATCGCCTACCGCCTAAAGCAGCATAGTCTACAATCCAGTATTCTGGGATGCCTACAGCCTCATAGTCAGCAGCTTTTTTTAAATAATCATCACGCCAATTGCTACTCACTACCTCAATTACTAAGGGTATTGATTCCGCTTGGCTTACAGTAGATTCTTTTTTCCACAAAGGTTCGTTTACCAAGTTGGGGCGATTTAATATCAGCACATCTGGTGAGTAAGCAGATTCATTTTCAGGCGGTTTGACTAATACTGTTTTGGGTATGAAATAGGGGAGATTTAAACGAATACACTCTCTAGTAATTTCAAATGCTAAAAATCCAACTACCTCTTCATGGTCGCCTGTAGGTTGCGTCATCTCTACAATTACTCCATCATGCAATTCATAACGTTTTCCTGTGTTGTCAGGGTATTTAGCAACGAATTCATCGAATGTAACTAGTTTGCGTAAGGTTTGAATCATTCTATTGTGTTTGCGAACTATTGTGTTTGCGAAGCTTCCAGTTTTCCCAATGCTAACGTAATTCATAATTGTTGCAAACTAAAGGTATTTGAGGCTTATTATTTTTCGCCTTTTGGAGGCTAGCTCGCTTATGAAAGAATACAGTTCAGATAAGCCCGAAACACTTGTAGAGACGGCGATTTATCGCGTCTCAAAACCCAAAATTGTTGCCAGTAGCCCTTAACCCCTTTTTCTCTTCGTCCTGCTAACCAATCAGGCGTAACACCATCAGAGAACGATCTGTAACTGGTACAGTTTGAGAGCCTGAAACTAATTTTCCCCGATCTAAAAAGCGAGGTTCATTAGTGTCAATTACTATCTCCCATGCTTTTTCTTTAAATTCATTGGGCAAAGCAAAGTCAATTAACTCGTAGTGAGCGTTAAAAAACAATAGAAAACTTTCATCAATAATCCGCTCACCACGATCCCCTGGAGTAGCAATTCCCTGCCCATTCAAAAAAATCTCCATTACTTTGGCATAACTAACTAACCACTGCTTTTCAGTCATTTCACTGCCATCAGCATTAAACCAAGCAATATCATTAATGCCTGAACCGTGAATGGGGCGACCTTGAAACCACTTACGCCGTCGAAATACTGGATGCTGATTACGAAAATTAATTAGTTCACGTGTAAAGTCTAGTAAATCTGAGTTCGCTTTATGTAAATCCCAATGCCGCCAGGAAATCTCATTGTCTTGGCAATAGACATTATTATTTCCCTTTTGACTACAGCCAATTTCATCCCCCTCTAATAACATTGGGACACCTTGAGATAGCATTAGAGTTGCTAAAAAGTTTCGTCGTTGCCGTTCGCGCAAACGCATTACTTCTGGATCGTCGGTTTCGCCTTCTACACCACAATTCCAGGATCTATTATGGCTTTCACCATCTCTATTATCTTCGCCATTTGCGTCGTTATGCTTTTCGTTGTAGCTGACCAAATCATTTAACGTGAAACCATCATGAGCAGTTATAAAATTAATACTTGCATTTGGGTTGCGTCCATTGGTTTGATATAGGTCAGGGCTACCAGTAAAACAGTAAGCAAATTGTCCTAAACTATCATCTACACCACGCCAAAAATCTCTGACTGTATCCCTATATCTACCATTCCACTCAGACCAACGTAGTGGAAAGTTCCCGACTTGATAGCCGCCTTCTCCTAAATCCCAAGGTTCAGCAATTAGCTTTACATCTGCTAAAATTGGGTCTTGATGAATAATATCAAAGAAAGCAGATAGATTATCTACTTCATATAATTCCCGTGCCAGCGCCGAGGCCAAATCAAATCGGAAGCCATCTACATGCATTTCTATTACCCAATAGCGCAGGCTATCCATGATTAACTTCAGAACTTGAGCATGACGCACATTCAGAGAGTTACCGCAGCCTGTAAAATCCATGTAGTAGCGAGGATCTTCCTTTACTAAACGGTAATATACAGAATTATCAATACCTCGCAAAGATAGCGTTGGCCCGAAATGATTTCCTTCGCCTGTGTGGTTGTAGACTACATCTAAGATAACTTCAATTCCCGCAAAATGTAGTGCCTTGACCATTTGCTTGAATTCAGCGACTTGTTGTCCCCCAGTTCCACTAGCACTGTAACTAGAATAGGGTGCAAAATAGTTGATGGAATCGTAGCCCCAGTAATTCTTTAATCCTTTGTCTTCTAAATGTCCCGGATGAGATAGAAAATGATGTACTGGCATCAACTCAACTGCTGTAATTCCTAATTGCAGTAAGTGTTGAATTGCAGCCGGATGTGCTAACCCGGCATAAGTTCCACGTAATTCTTCTGGAATACCTGGATGTAGTTTTGTAAAACCTTTGACGTGAGTTTCATAAATAACAGTTGTATGCCAAGGTGTCGCAAGAAGTTGATCACCTTCCCAATCAAAAGATTGATCGACCACAACACACTTGGGCATTATTTTGGCATCATCTAGCTCAGAAAAAACTAAGTCTTTTTCCTCAGCGTCTAGAGAGTAACCAAAGACAGATGGATCGTTACTAAATTCACCATCAATTGCTTTAGCGTAGGGGTCAATCAATAGTTTGTTGGGATTAAATCGATGACCTACTTCTGGTGCCCACATTCCATGCACTCTAAACCCATACTTTTGACCTGGCCCAACTCCTGGTAAGTAACCATGCCAAACAAAATTGTTTTTTTCTGTCAGATGTAAGCGAATTTCTTCGTCATCACTATCAAATAAACAAAGTTCTACCCCTGTTGCATTTTCCGAAAATAAAGCAAAGTTTGTTCCTTTACCATCCCAAGTTGCACCTAAAGGATATACTTTACCTGGCCATAAAGTTACATACATAAGTAAATCTTGAATGATTTGTTTTTCGGTAAATAATTGATTTCGACTTTTTTGAATAATTAGTCAAAATTGAAAGTTACTAATAATTCGTTAAAATCACTAACATTAAAATCTAACTCATAAATAATGTTATCTGCTCTATCATTAGCAATATAAATCTCTATTCCTTAAGTCAGAAAAATTACAGATTTCAAGCGATCGCTTCGGCGGGACTAACCCCGGTGGAGATTGAAAATTAATATAAATCTTATGTACGATATATTCATATTTTACAATTGTGTGCTACCATGCCATTCCACATCTATCTTAGGTTAAGTTAATTTATCAAATTATTCTCCCGATTGATGGATGTAAAAAAAAATACCTTGTTGTTAGTTTATGTAATAGCTGAATTAACTACAAGCTGGAGATAAAAACCATGAGTATCGAAAAAAGAATAGAAGCTACTGCAAAAAATATTGAAGGAAAAATTCAAGAGGTTGTGGGTGAAGTCACAGGTAATCCACAAGACAAAGCTGAAGGACAAGCAAAGCAAGCTGAAGCCGAAGTTTCTCACACTGTAGAAAACATTAAGGACGAAGTTAAGAAAATTGTAGACTAATTTAGAGTGGTGTTCAGATCCCCGACTTCGCAGAAGTTGTCGGGGATCAAACAGCCCAACAAAATTAATGGTACAGACCACTAGTACCGCAAGGTGGAATTCAAAATGACGCTCGTTCGCTCTTAGCGTCTCCCCTTGGGAGAAGACTCGCTAACGCTGCGCTAACAAAATTCAAAATTCAAAATTAATACAGCGTAAGCGTTTCATTGATTTTGAATGCGTGGTTTATTTACGCCGTGTTGTACTAGCTATAGGACTCCGATTTTATTTCTGAAAAAATACTGAGACTGAAAAGCCTGTTTTATAAGGGTTTTATGTGAAATCTTGTTCAAAAATCAGATATTAATCCTATATTAATTTATTAGTAATAGTCTAATATTAATTTAATCACTCCACTAACTTAGAGAAAGTGGATTTTTTGTATTAGACATCTCCAGAAATTAAATATGCGTTATCCAGAATCCTTGTAGAGACGTAGCACTGCTACGTCTCTACATTCATTTTCGGAGATGTCTATTAGCTTAAAAGCGAAATCAGATATTAAATTCAATCCGGTTCAGTTATGTACATTAACTAATTATTTGTCAATTTAACAAAATATTGTCAAAGTATTCTAAATACCTAAAACCCCGGCTCTGAAAGAGCTTCGCCCATCTGAAGGTGGTAGTGTTGAGCGTCCGTTTAAAACTCTAAATACAGAATTATTCTCAATTTTACAGGGATATACAGGTTCAAACGTTCAAGAGCGACCAGAAGAAGCGGAGAAAGAAGCTTGCTTAACGTTGCGGCAGTTAGAGCAAATGTTGGTGCGTTACATCGTTGATAACTATAACCAGCGACTTGATGCTCGAATGGGCGACCAGACAAGATTTCAACGCTGGGAATCTGGTTTAATTGCAGGGTAATATTCCCATTAATAGTGAAAAATTACAGGCGGAGATTCAACGATTAAATCGTAAAGGTTTTGTCCCGCTTGAACAAGTGCAAATTCTTCATGATTGGTTGGAAGGAAAGCGCCAATCAAGACAATCTGGGCGTGTGGTAGGTGAGTCGAGAACGGGTAAAACAATGGGTTGTGATGCCTATAGGCTTAGGAATAAACCCTCTCAAGTTGCAGGAAAACCCCCAACTGTACCTGTAGCTTATATCCAAATTCCCCAGGAGTGCGGTGCTAAGGAATTATTTGGGGTAATTATGGAGCATTTGAAATATCAAGTAACTAAAGGAACAGTGGCAGAAATTCGAGATAGAACACTGCGGGTTCTTAAAGGTTGCGGGGTAGAAATGTTGATTATTGATGAAGCCGATCGCTTTAAGCCGAAAACTTTTGCGGAAGTGCGTGATATTTTTGACAGGTTGGAAATAGCAGTGATTTTGGTAGGAACTGACCGCTTAGATGCAGTGATTAAGCGGGATGAGCAGAGCTAAGGTTGTATGGGTTGATACTGATAGATTACAGCAAATGTTACCACCTGCTGGGGTTGGGATCAAAATGGAGCCTATTCGATTATGTGCAGCTTGTTATATTGAATCACCTTGCCACAAAATTGAGTGGCAGTTTAAGGTGGCTCAAGGGTGTCCGCATCATAATTTAAGTCTGCTGTCTGAATGTCCTAATTGCGGGGCTAGGTTTAAAGTCCCGGCGTTTTGGGTTGATGCTTGGTGTCAAAGGTGTTTTACGCCGTTTGGGAAAATGGTAGAACGTCAGAAAATAATTTAGGATATCGAGAGTGATCGCCCTACTTCCCACAGGTATCGCTATCTTATAGTAAAAAGTAACCACTGCAAGGTTTTCAATGAATTGATATTCAAGTACAATTCTAGTTCATAGAATTATATTTTCTAGACAAAAAGTATAATTTGCGTATATTTACTCCTCTATGACTTGTAAGACTTGTGGAGCAATAAATACTTTACCGTAAGAACCTTCACTAACCTGGAACAAGATGCCAGCATTAACCAGTTTTTCTACATTCTGTTGTGCAGATCGATATGTAACGTCTAGAATTTCTTGGGCTTGGGGAATAGTCAGAATAGGTGACTCAAACAAGCTGTCTGCAAGACGTAACAGTAAGGCAGTAGCACGAGCTTGGGTTAATTCGTTTCTCCATTGAATTTGTAAATCTTGTAACTTTTTTGACCGAATCACCGCATCTTTTGATTGTTCTGTTACCCCTTGGAGAAAAAATATTAGCCACTCGCGCCAATCACCATGCTTGCTGATGCCCAGCATGAAATCGTAATATTTTTGTCTATGTTTCTCAAAGTAAGCACTGAGATAAAGTAAAGGTAAGGGTAATAAATTCCAGTTCAATAAAAGTAGTGAAATTACTAATCTGCCGATACGTCCATTACCGTCCATAAATGGATGAATGCTCTCAAACTGATAGTGAATTAAACCTATGCGAATTAATGGCGGATAATTACAATTGTCGTGTAAATATTTTTCTAGTTCATTTAGGCATTGGTGCATTTCTGGTACGGGAGGAGGAATAAATCGAGCATCGTTGATAATAGACCCTGATTGCCCAATGTAATTTTGATAACGACGAAATTCTCCGGGAGCCGCATTTTTGCCGCGCACACCATCTACTAAGCGTTCATGGAGTTCGCATATAAAACGTAAACAAATTGGTAAGCTACTAAGTCTATCTAAACCGTACTCTAGTGTACGCACATAATTTAATACTTCTTGAGCATCTCCTTCGGGTAGAGGAGGGAGAACACCCGGAAGTGAGAGTTGTCCTGTTTCATAAGCATAAAGATTGGCTATATTTGTTTGCGTTCCTTCAATCCGTGAGGAAAGAACAGCTTCACGGCGAATAAATGGACGTATGAGCAGAGTCGGATTTGGCATAGTGCGCCCTAATCCAGCAAGTTCGCCTAAAGCGCGATCGGCATCTGAAAGAGTACGCCAAATTTCTATATCAAGTTCAATTACTGGTGGTAGGGGGTTAGGAACAAAAGCATAACAAGGGTTTTTACCTTCTTCTATTTGTACTAATCTACCTGTAGGACTATTTTGGAAGTCTTCGGCGTTCATACTAGGTTTTGATTTTTATCTAAAATCTGGACATTAAAACTAAGTTTCTAGAAAATAAAAATTTCACTGTAATAACACTGAAAGCTTATCCCTGAATTCTTGTCCTCCATGAATAACGCATAGTCTTAAATGCAAGTCTTCAGGATGTATCGCAACATGTACTCCTTTGCAACCACGAGGAAGTGTTTGCATATTACATTTCCACTCTCGTAAAATTAATCTGTTAAAAATGACATTAATCTGTTAACAGTGACAAATAATTAGTGAATGTACAGTACACAAGTTTTGACGTAAATAGCGATCGGAAATATCAAATTCCATGACTTTTACCAATTACCCAATTACGTCGGAAAAACCGAGCTAAAGCTGATTCTTCTAAGGATAGATGAATTGGGCGGCCGTGGGGACATGTGCGGGGATTGCGTGTGCGTTGCCAATTATCTAAAAGTGTCTGCATTTCTTGCTGGTTCATGGGTGTACCGTTACGAATGGCACTGCGACAGGCGACGGCTACTTGGGCTGTTTGTAAGTCGCCTCCCCAACTAAGTTCTAAAATTGCTTCTGCACAGTCGTCTCGCGGCTGCAAAGGTGCAGGTATGTTACGGACTGCCCAAAGTTGTTCGCCAAAGGGTTCTATTTCTAAACCAATGCGTTGCAGTTGCGATACTTGCGCTGGTGACAATTGATAAAGAATAATTGGCGGTTCGACAGGGACAAGTTGCCAATCATCGCATAATTGCTCATACAAAACTCGTTCATGGGCAATGTGCTGTTCTACTAACCACATACCACCTGAATGTTCCGCCACAATATAGGTGTTGCTAACTTGAGCGACAGCTTTTAAGGAGTTAGGAGAGACGCGATTAATCGCGTCTGTACAAGAGTTAGGAGTTTTGTGATTTTCGTTGGGATTTTGAGGATTGAAATTGTAGCCGCCTTTAGCTTCTGCCGCTTTGAGTAATTTACTAACTCGTGTTGTGTGAACAGCTTCTTTGAGATTGGTAGAAGATATGCTGAGTGCTTGGTTAATTGCTTGGGTAATTTGCTCTTGCCAATAAACGATTTCGTTGAGGTAAATTTCTGTTTTTGCGGGATTGCGATTCCAGTTAATTTGATCGGGGGAAATGGCAAGATGTAAGAAACAAATTGGATAGCGATCGCGCGGCAATGTTCTGTGAAATGCTGATAATATGGTTTGCTCTAGTTCCGGTGTCTTAACCATTCTGCCGTTAATGGCTACACGTACCCAATCTGGACGATGACGATGAGTGCGATCGGGTAATCCTACCACTAAAGTGAGTGCTGAGTGGGGAGTGGGGAGTGGGGAGTGGGGAGTGGGGAGTGAGGAGTTAGAAGTGCTGAATTCTGAATTCTGAGTTCTGTTTTCTGAGTTTAGTGGGTTAGGTATTTCGAGTTTTATTTCTTGCAAGTCACCTTGTCGCACTTGCGGTAAAATCTGCGGTAGGAGTTGCCCTGTTGTGGCAGCTGGACAGATGGTGAACCATTGACGATCGTTTTGCCAAATCTGCCAGGTGATGTGGGGATGACAGAGGGCGATTTGGTGAATTGTGGCTTGCACAGCTTTCATTTGCTGTGCTGTTGTGGGTAATCCCTGACGACGAGATGAGCAATTACCGAAAAGATGAGAAACTGTAACTACTGTACCAGGTGCGATCGCAGTTGCTTCAACTTGCACAACTTTCCCACCATCGCCATAAATCATCCGCCATCCCAATTTTCCGCCTACAGGACGACTCAAAATTTCCAAATCTGCCAGAGTCGTTAAACTGTGCAACGCCTCACCACGAAACCCCAAACTGTGAATTTTCCATAAATCGGCACTAGAGCGAATTTTACTCGTGCTGTGGGCTGTGGCTGCTTGTTGTAAATCATCTAGATTCATTCCACAACCATTATCTGCCACACGAATTCGCCATTGCTGCGGCCATAGAGAAACCACAATTCGCGTTGCACCTGCGTCTAGGGAATTTTCTACCAATTCCCGCACCACAGAGGCTAAAGAGTCGATTACCTCTCCAGCTGTAATGAGATATACGACTTCTGTTGGTAGAGCTTGAATAGTAGATGCCATAAATTATAGTTTATAGCTTCTGGGGGAGATGGGGGAGATGAGGAAGATGGGGAAGTGAATCTTATGAGAGATTTTTATTAATTATCTCTAGATAGTCGTTAATTACTTTCCCTGATTGCCAAAACTTTAGGTGGTTCGGGTTTGAGTAAACCGTTCAACAGGGATGCAGGAGGTTGACTATAAGGCCAAGCAAAAGCATGACGGAAAGCTGCATCTTGACAAGCGTGTAGTTGTTCAAAACTAATAATGTTGTAAGTCAAGAGATTTTCATACTCAAATGGTAGACGCACATTGTGCAATCCAGCATTATCAGTACAGATAGCGATATCAACCCCAGCATCAAAACAACGGTCAAAGACTAATTTGAGTTGACGTATATCTTGCAAAGTACCAGTTTTCAGGTAAGTTGTGGGGCAAACCTCTAAACACTGTCCGCGTTTAGCCACATCATTAAGTAACTCTGGATATAGTAAGGGAATTTGGATGCCGTGACCGATTCGCATTAGATAGGGTAACAGTTCTGGGTAACAACCGGCGGTGGTTTCATATAGATGTCCCGTGGTGTTAACGCCTAGCGATCGCGCATAATCATATAGACTAATCCATTCTTCTAAGCGATCGGCGTAATAGCTATCACCCCCCGCTACATCTACTGCACAGACATACTGTTGATTTTGCGCCGCCAAATCAATAATCGCCTTGTTCACCTCATAAGGTAGGCGTGTGTGCATACAGAGAATTTGGCTAGTAACAATCGGATATTCTGGCTGGTGGCTGGCAAGTCCTACTACTTGCACAATTTCTGCCATCTTGTCAATTCTTTCGGATTGACTCAAATGCTCAGGTGTCCGCAGATAAGGAGTATAGCGCAGTTCCAGATAAGCCAAATTCTCAAAGATGTAAGCACCGCGCACCAAACGATAGATAAAGTAAGGCAAAGTCTCCACAGTTTGCACACTTTCTACCAGGGTGTGTAATTCTAGATACTCATCTAGGGTGTTACGTGGACGGGTATAAAAATCTTCAAATTCTGAATAATCAGCAAAGCGGGAAATCAACTCCGAAGCATGTCGCTCGAAATATTGCCATAAAACTCGTGGTACAACCGAGCCGCCCAGATGTCTATGTAATTCAGCATATAAAGCCATAGTGGTATTTTTAGGTAAAAATTTCAATAATTGTAACAAATAGTTTTGCTGATGTTGAAGCATGGTTGGCTGAAGTTTTTGGTCAATCTATGCTCTCGAAAAGAAAAACCCTATTCTCGGAGTTCGTTGACGACACAAAAACTGCATGAGCGAAAAACGCCTAAAAAGGCACAAAGTCAAGGAGGCAGGAGGCAGGAGAGGAGCCACCCACAAGGGGTGGGGCTTGAACCTTCCCCCAAAAATGTTAATTGCCCACAAGGGGCGCGGCTTGAAACCCTCTTGGCTTTGTCAACAGCCTAGTTTAAGTCCCCAGCAATACAGGCAACCCGTTTTGGGTCGGGGTCTAAATCCCCGTCTCAAAACGTAATTGCGAATTGCGTTAGCGCAGCGTAAAGCCTTCGGCATGGCTTCGCTTAGAGCGAGTCTTCTCCCAAGGGGAGACGCTAAGAGCGAACGAGCGTCATTGCGAATTGCGAATTGTTTTAATCAATGCCTAAAACGACTCCTTTATTCTATTTTGTTAAAAATTCTTGAATACGGTTGATAAATTCTTCTAATTCTGAAATTAAGTTGTTAGTACCTCTCAGGTCTTGATCGTTAGCTAGTTGTTCTAGTTTGTTAGCGGCTAGATACATAGCTGTGGCTCCAATGTTGGCACTAGCACCTCTAAGGTGATGGGCTTCTCGTGCTATTTGCTCAAAGTCATTATGTGCGATCGCTATTTTAATGATCTCTAAACGTGGTTTAATATCTTCAACGCATAATTGCAATAGATTTAGTTCAAATTCTTGATCATTTCCCGATATCTGATGCAACTGTTCCCAATCAATTGCTAGATCATCTGTGCCGTTGTTTGTGGTGGAAACTACTTGTTCATACACAATTGTCTCTTGTTGGGAAGAAATCACGCCTATCCAATGCTCTAAGGTGGCAGCCAATTTTTCTTTAAAAACTGGCTTACTCAGATAATCGTCCATTCCGGCATTGAGACACGTTTGTTCGTCTTCTTTCATCACATTCGCCGTCATCGCAATCACCACAGGACGATGACCCAGGGCAAAGGCATCTTCTTGCCAACGATGAATTTCTTTTGTGGTTTCCAAACCATCAAGAATTGGCATTTGGCAATCCATTAAAATCAAATCGTAAGGAATTTTTTCTAATAGCTGTAAAACTTCCTTGCCATTAGCAACGACATCGGCTTTATAGCCCAAACTCTGGAGTTGCTTCAAGGCTACTTTCTGATTCACCAAATTATCTTCTGCTAGGAGAATTCTTAACTTGGATTTAGTAGAGGAGTTAGGAAAAGAGGAAGCAAGAATGTCTAAAGTTTCTGGACTCTGGATTTCTTTAGTAGCCTCTTGTTCTGATTCCGACTGCACTCCTAAAATAGTCATGATGGTATCGAGAAGTCGTGATGGTCTAATGGGTTTGACCAAATAAGCAGCAAATCCGATTTTGAGTGCCTGTTGCACTTCATCCCGTTGATTAGTAGAGGCAACCATAATCAAAGGGATCTTAGCAAGTGCAGAATTAGCTTGAATTTGTTCTTTGATTGTCATACCATAAGTTTGGGTTCTTTGCATATCAATTAAGGCGATATGATATGGTTTCCCTTGCTCATCAGCTTGCTGAATAACTTTCAGGGCTGCAAAAATATTGTCAACATGATCTACCTCCATTCCCCAATGAGTAGCTTGATGGGAGATAACTTTGTAATTAGTAGCGTTGTTATCTATTATTAACAAGCGGCGATTATGTAAAAGTGGGCGTTCGCCCTTGGCGTTGGCGAAGCTATCGCATTTCGGCAAAACAGGTTCAACTTGCTTGGTAAAAAGTACCTCAAACCAAAAATTAGATCCTTTTCCTACCTGACTTTCTACCCCAATCACTCCTCCCATCAAGGTGACAAGTTGTTTACAAATAGCTAATCCCAAACCGGTACCACCATATTTGCGAGTGGTAGAAGCATCCACTTGAGTAAATGGCGTAAAGAGTTTGCGTTGGTCTTCAGGGCTAATGCCAAGACCTGTATCTGTGATGTCAAAATGAATGGTGGCTGTAGTTGCGGAAAAGGAACGCAATTCGGCTTGCACCAATACTTCGCCAGCGCTGGTAAACTTGATCGCATTGCTGATTAAATTCATCAGAATTTGCCGCAGCCTACCCGTATCTCCTTTGAGGTGGGTTGGGACGTTATACTCAATCAGTGCGGCAATTTCTAATCCCTTGTTATGGGCTGAGGGAGCCAATAATTCCACCACTTCTTCTACACAAGTGGATAGATCAAAATCTAGAGTTTCGAGAGCCATCTCTCCCGCTTCAAGTTTGGAAAGATCCAAAATTTCGTTGATTAAACTTAAAAGGGCATCTCCACTACTGCGAATTGTTTCAATAAAATCTCGCTGTTCTGCATCTAAGGGAGTATCTAATACCAAGCTGGTCATCCCCAATACAGCGTTCATCGGAGTCCGAATTTCATGACTGATATTTGCCAAAAAGGCACTTTTCATCTGAGAAGCTAATTCCGCTTGGCGACGGGCAATTTCCAGTTCTTGGCGCTGACGAGTTTCTGCTGCTAATAGTTGGGCTTGAACTAAGGCAATACCTACTTGGTCAGCTATTTGTCGCAAAAGATGAGTTTCAAAGCTAGACCAGTGGTGGGAATCGTCACACTGATGAACTATGAGCAAACCGCGCAGTTCTTCTTTGACAAGAATGGGTACAACCAAATTGACTTTGACGCCAAACTGTTGTATGAGTTCTAGATGGCTTTGTTCAACTTCCGGCAGATCCAAGTTATTTAGCTCTAAAATCTGTCCTTGGCGGTACTGCTGTAGATAATATTGTTGTAGATATTCCGCTTGTAAATAAAGGGGAGTAATATTTTGATCTTTGATCGTTGGTAAGCCAGAAACTACTGCTTCAGTAACGGTAGTTCCAGACTCATCTGGTAAAAATTGATAGATCAAAACTCGGTCAGTCTGGAGAATCTTTTGTACCTCCTCAACAGTGATTTGGAGAATTTCTTCGATTTTCAAAGACTGGCGAATTTTGAGGGTAATTTCGGTAAATAGTTGCGATCGCAAATTTTGGCGTTGTATTTCTTCTTCAGCCTGTTTACGCTGGATAAATTGCCCCACTTGTTCACCGATATAATTCATTGTTTTGACCAAATCTTGGTCAGGCTGATGGATTTCACGGTTGAAGCAGGTAATGACACCAAGGATTTTATGGTCGCTGCGGATTGGAAAACCAAAAGCTGCGCGTAGTCCGACTTTAGCAGCAATTTTGAAATTAGGGAAATTAATATCTTTCGCGATATCAGCAATCCAAACAGGTTCGGAACTAGCCCAAACTCGGCCAGGTAGTCCCACTCCTGGCGAAAAGGTGGTTTGCCGCTTCAGTGATTCAAACTCCTGCATTTCCAGAGATGCTTTATGCCAAATATCGAGAAAACGCAGCACGTTTGCTTGCTCATCGACCATCCAAATTTCACCCAAATCCCATGCCAAACTCTCACAGATTCCTTGCAAGATTTGGCGAGTAGCTTCGCCCATCGTGGCTGACTCTGCTAAGACGCGGGTTGTAGCATATTGGGCAGTTAGATGCTGTTCTGCGCGTTTGCGATCGCTGATGTCAGTGCCAGTGCTAATAATATATTCCACTGATCCTTCATAGTCTTTTAAGAAGGTATTCGACCAGGCAATCAGTCGCCGACTACCATCCTTCATTACCCAATAGTTTTCGTACTTCAGGAAGCCTTCACCAGTTAGCAATTGGTTAAAAACTCCTTTGACTGGCTCCAATTCTTCAGGAATTAGGAATAAATTCCAGAAATACCTACCCCTCACCTCATCGAAGGAGTAACCAGTTATTTGCTCACAAGCTTGATTGAAACGAACGATTTTTCCTTGAGTGTCGAGAACTACTACCAACATGCCGACTGTATCAAGGACTGTTGAGATAAAATTGCGTTCTTGATTTAAGGTTTCTTCTGTTTTTTTCCGCTCTGTAACCTCACGATAGATGAAGTAGTAGACTACAACGAGAACAATAAAACTTAGGCAGATGGCGATCGCAAGTATCAGAATTGTGTTGCGAATCCGAGCCTTTGTTGTTTGTAATTGCTGCTCAAGCTGTCCCCTTTGCTCGTTTTCCATCTCATCGATCGCTTTGTGGATATCATCCATGAGATTTTGCTGATTATTTTTCTGTAGTACTAGCAACGCCGTCTCTAATCCCTTACTCTGGCGCAAGTTGATAGTCTGTTTTAGTTCAGCAAGTTTAGCCGTGATGATAAATTCAAGGGTTGCAATCTGCTTTTGTTGGTTCGGTTGATCTGCTGTTAAATCCTTCAGGTTGGCAATTTCTCGATCGACGTTAGCAAGTGCTGTTTGATAAGGTTTTAGATAAATTTGTTCTCCAGTGAAGATATAATTACTTTGTCCAGTCTCGGCATCTTTGATTTGGGACAGTAGTTTTTCTAGGCTGTTGATTTTTTTATAAGTTTTTTTTATGGTACTGCGATTATTAGTAGATACTCTTGTATTTTGATAAGAAACCACGCCAATCAGAACTACCATTGCCGACGCCAAAGCAAAACCTGCTGCAATCTTTTTGAAAAATTGCTTGCGTACCCTCTGCGCCTGTTTGCCTTTCTTGGTAACAAATACCAAACTTGCCAAATTTCGGCGTAATTCCAGTTGCTTAATCACATGACGACCTAAGGTTCGCAATGCCTCCAGTTGTTCTGGATTAAGTTCTCGTGGTACGTAGTCAATTACACATAGGGTTCCTAGCGCGTATCCCTCAGGGTTAGTAAGAGGTACACCAGCATAAAACCGAATATTTGGGTCAGATATTACCAGTGAGTTTGTAGCAAATCGTTCGTCATCTGTTGCATCAGGCACAACCAAAACGTCAGGCTGTAGAATAGCATGGGCACAGAATGCCAAATCTCGGTGTGTTTCTAAGGCTTCCATTCCGACTCTTGACTTGAACCACTGGCGATTTGTATCAATTAAGCTAATTAAGGCAATAGGAGTCTGACAAATATACGAAGCTAAATGGGTAAGATCGTCAAAGGCGGCTTCAGATGGCGTATCCAGAATCTTATATTCTAAAAGCGTCTCAATTCTCTGTGCTTCGTTATCAGGTAATGGTGCTTTCATCCGTGAGCCTTATCTACATTCTGGGGATTGGGGACTGGGGACTGGGGGGAGGCAGGGGGAGCAGGGGAGAAATCAATTCAAAATTCAAAATTCAAAATTCAAAATTAAAGAACTTCTGCCTCCTGCCTCCTCTTTCCCAATGCCCAATGCCCAATTCAACAAACTTACTTTAATTAATGACAATAGTTTAGTTAAAAGTGTTAGCGTAATTTCACTGAGTTCGACTTATTAAATAATCGGTTAAATGATTAAGTCACTACTGTATTTTTTGTGGGCTGGTTTCTTTGAAATTGGGGGTGGCTACCTGATCTGGTTGTGGTTACGCGAAGGTAAGCCTTTGTGGTGGGGTCTATTGGGAGGAATTGCTTTGGCTTTCTACGGGGTTCTTGCAACTCTCCAATCGGCAAATTTTGGCAGAGTGTATGCAGCTTATGGTGGCGTATTTATTGCAATGGCAACGCTTTGGGGCTGGAAGGTAGACGGGGTAACTCCAGACCGCTACGACTTAATCGGAGTATGTTTAGCTCTAGTAAGTGTATTAATTATCATGTTTGCTCCGAGAACTTAAGTAAATTTTCTATATTATTTTTGACCAATAGCTTTTATATTATTCCCTTTAAAACAGACGATCATCTCACGCAAAATTGCAAAAGTTTTTTTGTAACTAAGCGATGAGAATCAGGCAAGTAGATATCTACGCGTTTATACGGGAGATTAGGAGCGAAGTTTTGAATTATTCTGTTGTGTCATTGCGACGTTCGCTCTTAGCGTTCCCGCAGGGTAGGAAGCAATCGCAAAATTTTGGTAAAAAACTACAGTTCTCAAGTTTAGACGAGGTTTAACTAAAAATTTGGAATTTTGTAGCGCTGGAATAAAATGCTATTTTTCAAAAAAAAGATGCAGTGATTGCATCGAAACACCCTTATTTCGATCTTGGCAACTACAATCAGGATTATATTTTTGTTAACATTTCCAGAAAATTCAGGTTAAGTAACTTTAAAGACAAAAATGTGTAGCTAAAAGTAATCAAATGTAGTTAAGTATACAAATCATCGGTGCTTAGGAAGAGAAAGAAGTGTTGAAGAAATTTGTGATGATTGGGGCTATGACCCTACTGTTTTTGGCAGGGCCGTTGATGGGCGATGCTTTTGCCCAAACCCCTGCTGCTGCTGCTCCACCTACTGCTGATACTGGAGATACGGCATTTATGCTGATTTCAGCAGCGCTCGTACTACTAATGACACCAGGATTAGCGTTTTTCTATGGTGGATTTGTGCGATCGCGCAACGTCTTAAACACATTGATGATGAGCTTTGTGTTAATGGCGATTGTCGGAGTTACCTGGATTCTCTGGGGCTATAGTCTTTCTTTTGCGCCAGGTTTACCGTTTATCGGTGGATTACAATGGCTTGGGTTGAATGGTGTCGGATTAGAGATAACCAATTATCTTAAAGGGTCAAATCCGCCGGAAGTCGTCTCTTATGCCGGAACGATACCCCACCAGGCATTCATGATCTATCAAGCCATGTTTGCGATTATCACCCCAGCCTTAATTTCTGGAGCGATCGTAGAACGGATGAGTTTCCGCGCCTATTCACTCTTTGTCCTACTGTGGTCAACCTTTGTTTACGCCCCTCTAGCTCACATGGTATGGGCAAAAGGTGGATTTTTAGGTTTGTATGGTGGATTGGGTGCCCTCGATTTTGCAGGTGGCACAGTAGTTCATATTAGTTCCGGTGTTTCAGCCCTAGTAGCAGCGATCGTCCTTGGGCCTCGGAAAACCCATCCCGATCGCCTTAGCCCACCGCACAACGTTCCATTTATTTTGTTAGGTGCTGCCTTGTTGTGGTTTGGTTGGTTCGGTTTCAACGCTGGTAGTGCCCTATCAGTTGCTAGTGGAACTTCTGGCACTGTAGTTACAAATGTGGCAACCACAGCCTTTGTCGCCACCAATGCGGCGGCGGCAGCAGCGGCTTTAATGTGGTTAATTTTGGAAGCAGCTTTGCGGGGTAAACCAACCGCCGTAGGAGCAGCAACAGGAGCCGTTGCTGGTTTAGTGGGCATCACTCCCGCCGCCGGATTTGTCACACCGCTATCAGCGATTTTGATTGGTTTCATCACCGCCTTTGTTTGCTTCTATGCCATTAGTTTCAAGCACAAGTTAGAAATTGACGATGCTTTAGATACCTATCCCGTGCATGGGGTTGGTGGTACAATAGGGGCAATTTTAACCGCAGTCTTTGCCACAACTCAAGTTAACGGTGGAGGTAAAGAAGGAGTACTGCGTGGTAATTTTGGTGAATTGGGAGTTCAACTAGTAGCAATTGCCGTTGCTTATGCGATCGCAGGTGTTGGTACGTGGATTATTCTCAAGGTGATCGATGCTACAGTCGGGCTGCGAGTTAAAGAGGAAGCAGAATTGCAAGGTTTAGATATCAACGAACACGGCGAAGAAGGTTACAACTCCGAGTTTGGCGATCGTCCGACTCAGTAGGGAGTCATTCAATTTTGGATTTTAGATTTTAGATTTTAGATTTTTCTTTCAATCCAAAATCCAAAATTCAAAATCCAAAATTGGGCTAATTTGCGATCGCTAGCGTTAAAATTTGATTCAAATAATTGGTAAATTTCGCTAGTCGTGTCTACTTCTTTGAAAACCTTTCCTCTCTGGGCATTTTTCTCGCTGTTAACCAACGGCATCCTAATGTTGGCGGTCATTCTGCTAATTTCGCAACAGCAGAGATTGGGCGCTTTTTTTGGGATAATAACATCCCCAGAGCCAATCAACTTAAATAGCGATCGCTCAATTGCTACACCTGATTTAGGTCGCCGTCACCAACTCACTTACCAGGAGTGGGTAGATATTCTCAAGCAAGAAGCCAAGGTCGCTGCTGACCAACGTCCTCCGCATTTAAGCATCCTGGTGGGAGATTCTCTGAGTTTGTGGTTTCCCCCTGAGTTATTACCTGAGGGTAAAAGTTGGCTCAATCAAGGAATTTCTGGCGAAACCAGCAATGGTCTCTTGAAAAGATTAACAATATTTAACCGCACCCAGCCAGAGGTGATTTTTGTGATGATTGGCATTAATGACCTGATTCGGGGGATGAGTGATGGAGAAATTTTAGATAATCAACGGCAAATTATCAATTACCTCCGAAAGACGCATCCCACAGCACAAATTGTTGTTGAGTCGATTTTGCCACATGGGGCAGAGGACGCAACCTGGAAGGGACGAGGAAACCTATTGGCTGTTGCCAATAGTCGCATTCGCGAGTTGAATCAGCAACTACAAAGCATCTGTACCAAAAAAGGTGTCAAATATCTCGATTTACATCCCCTGTTTACCAACAAACAAGGAAATCTCCGCCGCGAATTTACTACTGATGGCTTGCACTTAAGTCCTGAAGGTTATATAGTTTGGCGTTCTGCATTGCAGATTTATAGCGAGATCGAATTAAAACCCCAGCAAGAAAAAGAGGGTAAAAGGTTAAATAATTCGTAATTCGTAATTCGTAATTCGTAATTAAGTTTTGCGTTAGCGAGTACTCGAACATCGCGTCCGGGGATTTAGACCCACGTACTCGGTTAAAGTGAAAATGGTAAGGGCATTCAATCCGTTAGCCCCTTTCCATTAAGCCTTTCCCGCTCTCTGATAATATCTTTGAAAACTCTGTATAAATCGCGTCTGGGCACGAGAAAATAAGAAATAGTGGTTTAAGTAGACAAATCTCATGGATACAAAAGCTTTTAAGCGCAGCCTCCAACATTCAGAAAATTACAATCGCAAGGGCTTTGGTCATCAAGCAGAAGTTGCTACTCAGTTGCAGTCAGAGTATCAGAGTAACTTGATTCAAGAAATTCGCGATCGCAATTACACTCTACAACGGGGCAATGTAACAATCCGACTAGCAAAAGCCTTTGGCTTTTGCTGGGGTGTAGAACGGGCTGTAGCAATGGCTTACGAAACCCGTCAGCACTTCCCCACAGAAAAAATTTGGATTACTAACGAGATTATCCACAACCCTTCTGTGAATCAGCGAATGCAGGAAATGGAAGTAGAATTCATTCCCGTTGAAGGAAAGAATAAAGACTTTTCTGTTGTTGGAACTGGTGATGTCGTCATATTACCCGCCTTTGGGGCTAGCGTTCAAGAAATGCAGATACTTCACGATAAAGGCTGCAAAATTGTTGATACTACTTGTCCTTGGGTATCTAAAGTTTGGAATACAGTAGAAAAGCACAAAAAAATTGATTATACTTCCATTATTCACGGTAAATATAAGCACGAAGAAACAGTTGCAACTAGTTCCTTTGCTGGCAAGTATTTAATAGTGTTAAATTTGCCAGAAGCAGAATATGTTGCTAGCTATATTATCAATGGTGGGAACCGTGAAGAATTTTTGACCAAATTTGCTAAAGCTTGTTCAGCAGGATTTGACCCAGATCGAGATTTAGCAAGAGTTGGCATTGCCAACCAAACTACCATGCTTAAAGGTGAAACTGAGGAAATCGGTAAGCTTTTTGAGCGGACTATGTTGCAGAAATATGGCCCGATTGAGTTAAATCAGCATTTCCAAAGCTTCAACACCATTTGTGACGCTACCCAAGAACGTCAAGATGCCATGTTGGAGTTAGTGGAAGATAATTTAGATTTAATGGTAGTAATTGGTGGGTTTAATTCATCGAATACTACTCAGTTGCAACAAATTGCTTTTGAGCGGAAAATTCCTTCCTATCACATTGATACTGTTGAACGCTTAAAATCAGGAAATTCCATTGAACATCGACAATTAAATGGGCAGTTAATAACTACAGAAAATTGGTTGCCAAAGGGAGAAATTTCTGTGGGAATTACTTCTGGTGCTTCCACGCCAGATAAGGTAGTAGAAGATGTGATTGAGAAGATTTTTGCAGTCAAAAAATAGACTAAATCCCCTCTCTCCATTTCCTCCTGAAAGGTGAGAATCTGGTTAGAGGGGAATGACATTATACTTGTTGCAGCGATGAGTAGCATTTAGCTATTTAATTGTCAAAGTCTCGTTTAGTTTAAGCAGCCATTGATAACATGGCTCATCAATTGGGGCAATTTCCCTACGTCGCTGCGCTAAAGATTCTGTGTAAGCTATGAGCCAAGCAGAAGCAAGTTCTTGCTCAGTTGTTGTTTCTTCTGCCAATGTACGAGCAAACTGTAGCCCTACCCATTCTTTAAAAGTAACTATTTCCAGGGATATCCCAAATATTTCTTCAATTTCATGACATCTAGGCATCAGTTCATCAATTCGTTCAGCTTCAAGACTTGTAACGAAACCAGCCTTTCTAACAGCCGGATGTACTTCCAGTTTTTCTGATAATTCTTCAATCTCATCTCGCAAGTATGACTTACCATACTTGGCATCCCAAGCTTCCACAATTTGCCTATCCTCTAAAAGTTCAATATCACCAATGTTGCCATGCTTCTTATTAGCTGAACGCATTTGCGAAAGTGGTTTTAGCAAACTGTCGGGGAAAACTTGGTATTCTTGCATAGCCTGCATTAAGCTATGCATAGCTATCTCCATTAAACGAGCCGCATAATCAGATTGATTAATGTGACGCAGTATGAGACTTAATGAAATGCCTTTATCAATAACTGTTGCTTCTAGAAATAAGGTCAGATTCTCAATAGTTTGTAAAGCTAATCTTCTAAAGTTATCTGCTTGATTGAGTAGTTGCGAAAGAAGATAACGCAGTGCTATTTCAGAAACTACTTCGTCTTTCTCAATTGCCTCAACAAGACTTACCCACTCAGAACGCGCGCCTCTCATGTTGGCTTTATATACCAGGGTTAGCGCATCTCAAAGCCTATTGACAAATGGATTCTAAGAGAGTGTTGAGTTAGGGAAAGCCGCCGCCAACACAGAAAGCATATACTGATCATTCATAGCGGCTTGCCGAGACTTTTGGCGAATACTGCGGCAAAAAGATGATTCTCGCTCTAAGGCATTAAGAGCAATGCGACGTAGCAAAGAAAAATTTTGTGGACTGTGCAGAGAACGAATTCGACATTCATCCTCATTGAAAGTGACATCTAATGTCCAATGAACAGAATTTTCAATACCCCAATGTTGTCGAATGGCACTACCAATTTTGTGAGCATCACTCTTCAGACTAGTAATGTAAAATTGCACCTCCTGGGTAGTTTTATTCCAATGCTGAATTGAACGCACTACCATCACGACTGTTGTTAGTCCTGCCCACAAATTTTGTTCATGAAGTGCAGGAAGTTGTGACAC
>NZ_JBALEJ010000080.1:0-139654 GCF_036917975.1 Nostoc sp. | reverse complement strand
CGACCAACTTACATTTGAGCAAGTAATTTCTGTCTCTTCTTATAACTTTATTCTAGAAGCTCTTTTCTATGCAGCTTCATATTAAATTGGTATTAACTTTTTTCTGAAGTTCATACCCTTTGCAAAGACTTCGATTCAAAAAGGCGTATTGGTAGAGTATTTCTGGCATTTCTACTCCAAGAGTATATAAACTGCGTCCCTCACAGAATGCGCGAGCCTCATCACGCAGTTGATTTATTAGTAGACCAATATCTTTAGTAGCAAAACTTGTGTAATCTCCTCCTTTAGCTTCAAAGGCATCAGCTTTTGCTCTGACACTAAAGGCAAGAGCCACCATTAGTGGTAATCTTTCCGGTTTGCCTATGTCAATACGATTAAGTTGAGTTCGCAGCCAAGCTTCTAATTCCTCGGCTCTTTGAATAAGTGGATCTGCTTCTAGTAACTCAGGCACTGTATAGGTAAATCGTTCATAGGTTTTGAGTAGTAGAAAAGTTCGAGCCTGAAACTCTTCTCTACACCTACGAGCTTCTAAATCTTTAACTTCTTCTACAACATTTTGAAACCCTGTACGCATCTCCTCACGGAGAATATTCATTTGCTGTGCTAAGTTAGACTGATTACAAACTAATAACTCAAGAGTGCGGTGTTGAACAGTAAGGGCATTTTGAATACTGTTAAAACATGACTGAATCTGCTCATGATTTCGGTCTAATTTTTCTGAGAATACTTGAACTTGTTGATGATTTCTGTCTAACTTCTCAACGCATGATTGAATCTGCTCTTGATTCCGGTCTAATTTCTTTTTGATCTTGTGAAGTTGGACAGAATTATAAATGCCTACACCAAGATTGAGTATATTTACTCCAAGATTAGCAATGTTAAACATATCAATAGCTGGTCTAACAGATTGAATTGTCTGTCCACTAGCTCTATGGCGGGTACACCAAGTACCTGCTTCACCTTCAAATACCTCGTAATCCGAGGCATCTCCTTCCTTAAACAAATGTGGTTCTGGTCGCTGAGTAAATGGATTAACCATAGTTGTTGCAAAATAGACTTAATCTCAGTATTCCCAGCAATATCCTTGATGTATCACTTCTTTTATACAAAAGAGCGAACGCCATATTTGTGCAGAGTATCTTAAAAAGATTTAAGCCACTTTTAACGGTTTCTGAGGAAAAGTAATTGGCTCTGGCAAAGGTTTTTCTTGCTCTTTATACCATTCAATCAGAGATTGAATCACCTCTTGCCCATGTTTAGCGGCTTCTTCATAACTCTTACCATGAGTGTGGAATTGCTGCCAAGGGAATTCGGGTAAGTGTGCTAAGTAGCAATTATCCTCATCTGACCATTGAATTACCATACTATAGTGATCGCTCATTATTCTTCTTCTATTTTTTCTAGTTGTTTCAAAACACGATTGACTTGCTTTTCCAAGTATCGGGGTGCATCGTCTGCATCTTTCCAGCAATGGTAACTGGTTCATCAGGTATCAATGGGTGAGTCCAGAACGTATGACTACCTTTTGCAGGACGATAGAAAAACCCAGCCTTCAACAAAATTGCTTTTAAATCTCTAATTTTCTTGGGCATTTACCCTCAATCTAAATCGCCATACTGATTATTGTCTATCCACTTGAGGAAGCGATCGCTTAATTTCTCTCTGCAAAGGCGATCGCCTCTTCCCCCAACCTCCAGGGCAAACTTAGATCAAATCACTATGGTGCTACTTAACTAAATAGTCAAATTTTCACGGTTATATAATTGGAGATTAGCTATAGTTAACGGTTAACAGGCAACGGCTAAAAGGAGTTAAAGAGATGGAAACTAAGCCAACTGACCCATCGTTAGCACTCATCGAAATTCCCCCAGGCTATCTCAATATTATGGGTTACGTCGATCAGTCAGAAGTTAATGGCCCTGGTTGTCGTGCAGTCGTTTGGGTGCAAGGTTGTCTTCGTGAGTGTCCTGGCTGCTTTAATACTAACTCCTGGTCATTTGAGGCTAACCAATTAATTGCTGTTGATACCCTTGCCGAAAATATTCTCAGCAATCCCCGCAACACAGGTGTAACGTTCTCTGGTGGAGAACCGTTTTGGCAAGCTACTGCACTGGCATCTTTGGCTCAGAAGGTAAAAGCTGCTGGCTTAAATGTCATGTCTTTTACTGGATTCACTCTTAAGCAGTTACAGTCTCAATCCGCGCCACCAGGTTCACAAGCATTGTTAGAACAACTCGATATCCTGATTGACGGGCCTTTTGTTCAATCTCTAGTAATTAATTCTCCCAACTCTCCAGTCTCTTCTAGCAATCAAAGGGTTCGGGTGTTAAACCCAGCTTTCCAAGACCAAATTACTTGGGCTAGCGACCAGATAGAAATCCACATCCTCAAGGATGGTGGCCGCATTGTCACTGGTTATCAAGGTGGGCTGGAACTGACGGAATAATTCGTAATTCGTAACAAAAATTATATAGCAATCCTAAATCATTCGTGAACAAAGAGATCCCTGACTTCTCAAAGAAGTCGGGGATCTGAGTCTTGTGATTTTCACAAATCAAATAGGATTGCTATATAGCGGTTCTTAATTGCATAGAATAGACATCTCCAGAAATTAAATATGCGTTATCCAGAGTCCTTGTAGAGACGTAGCAGTGCTACGTCTCTACATTTATTTTCGGAGATGTCTAATACAGACCATTTGTAGGGGCACAGCAATGCTCATTGGTGTCAACTTAAGCTGGAAATAGCTTATCTGTTGGCTTCCATGCCCGCCAGGGAATAAATAAATGAGTAATGAGTAATGAGTAATAAGTAATACTCATTACTCATTATTTATTACTTATTACTTCAAAAATAAATTCTCGGGCTTTTAGCTTAAGTCTACTGAAGTAGACTGGAGATTCTTGGCGATATTTAGTCATCTTCAGATGACTTTAGCTATTATACGGAAATTTCAATTCCCGGCGGATAAGCGGTTTCGCGTTAAGTTGACACTAATGAGCAATGCTGTGCCCTATTGTGTATTGCATCCAAACGAGAACCGCTATAGTGCCTCAATTTTATTAATTACGAATTATGTTGACTAGACCAATTGAGACAATTTTTACTAAACACCGCGTATTTTGGGCTGTTTTACTCCTTGGTATAGCACTGGTGGTAACGCTAGGGCTATCGCTTTCTCAAGGAGCAGTACCCTTAAATATGTCGGAATTTTGGCAAGCCATTCTCCGCAAAGGCGATCCGGTTAAACAGACTATTCTCTGGGATTTACGTCTCCCGCGCATTACTGCTGCTCTGATTGTTGGTGCAGCTTTGGGAATGTCAGGAGCATTGCTACAAGGAATGCTACGCAATAGTCTTGCCGATCCATTTATTTTGGGCATTTCAGCGGGTGCAGGATTAATTGTGATTCTGATGATCGTGTGGCACATATTCCCGATCGCAATTCCTCTAGCAGCGTGGATGGGAGCAATTTTGACTTCTGTGATCGTTATTTTGCTCGGTCGTGCGGGGCCGGGAATTTCTGTTGAGCGGTTAATTTTAGGCGGAGTAGCGATCAGTTCTTTATTTGGTGCTGTACAAAGTACATTGCTGCTTTTAGCTGAAGACGGTCAAATTCAAATTGCACTCAGTTGGCTAGTTGGTAGCCTTAATGGGCGTGGTTGGCAAGAAATTGCTACGGCTGGCCCTTATATCATCGTTGCATTGATTGGGGGATGTTTACTGGCGCGATCAGTAAATGTGCTGGCTTTAGGAGATGATTTGGCTGTGAGTTTGGGGGTTTCGTTAACGCGATCGCGCCTTTTAATTGGTGGTGTTGCCACTCTATTAGCCGCAGGTGCAGTCAGCATCAGTGGCTTGATTGGATTTGTTGGTCTTGTTGTCCCTCACGGTGTCCGCCTCATCGTTGGTACAGATCATCGCTTTGTTTTACCACTTTCTGCCCTTGCAGGTGCATGGTTGCTGATTTTTGCAGATTTACTCTCTAGGCTAGGAGCAGTAGAACTACCAGTAGGTTCGGTCACTGCCTTGTTGGGTTCACCGTTGTTTATCTGGTTACTTTATCGTCGTTCTGCTGGCTTTAATAAATTATAAAACAGGAGTCAGAATACAGAATTCAGAATACTCTACCCATAAAACGAGTCAATACACGACTAATGGTGGAGCTATTTGATCAACCAAGGTTTTGTACAACCTCAAGCAAATAGCCGTACAACTTGTGTATACGGCTGCGATCGCGTCAGATTTGCAAGAGGCACAGAGGGCACAAACGACCGCTACGCACTCCTAGAGTATGGTGAATACTATTTTCTAGAACGAGGAGTTGTTAGTTCATCAGGATCGCTATAAGCCCGGACTTTTTCGCGATTACGAGCTAGTCCTCCTAAACCAGCTAGACCAAGCAAACCTAGCCAACCCCAATCGAAACCGCGATCGCTAGTTCTTTCAGATGTTGTGATGCCTGCATTCCTATTAGTACCTGTAGCATCAGTACCTGTACCAGTTCCAGTACCTGTGGAATCAGAGCCTGTTGTGCCAGTACCTGTACCAGTTCCAGTACCTGTGGAATCAGAACCTGTTGTGTTAGTACCTGTAGTATCAGTGCCACTACCTGTACCACCCCCCATTGTGCCAGATCCAGTACCTGTACCATTGCCCGTTGTGCCAGTACCTGTACCACCGCCTGTAGCTCCAGTACCTGTACTATCGGTACCAGTACCAGTACCACTGCCTGTTGTACCAGTACCTGTACCACTGCCCGTTGTACCAGTACCAGTACCACTGCCCGTTGTGCCAGTACCTGTACCACTGCCCGTTGTGCCAGTACCTGTACCACTGCCCGTTGTGCCAGTACCTGTACCACTGCCCGTTGTGCCAGTACCTGTACCACTGCCCGTTGTGCCAGTACCTGTACCATTGCCCGTTGTGCCAGTACCTGTACCACTGCCCGTTGTGCCAGTACCTGTACCACTGCCCGTAGCTCCAGTACCTGAGCTAGAGCCACCACTGCCAGAACTTCCACTGCCAGAACTTCCACTGCCAGAACCTCCACTGCCAGAACCTCCACTCTGGGCGAAAACAGAAGGAGGCAAGGACACAGAGGCGAAACTGATGGCAAAGACAGTAGCTAAAACAGCTTTAGATAAATTCAAAGGCTTCATACTTATGGTTCCTTATATGTTCTAGATTTCTGTGGGTGATTGATTTTCAAAGCCGATATTCTCTATCCAATCCACTGCTAAATAGGTAAATATCGACCAGCGTTGAGGAGTCTTTCATCTAGCTTATTTTGGAAAAATTGAAAGCATTTGAATATCTCACAGCAACTTACTATTGGTCAGAGAAAGTCAAATAATTCATAATCAGTCATTACTAATTCATAATTACGAACGCCCGACCAAAGTCGCTTGCTCACAATCAATAGAAGAGAATAATTAATATTTATTTAAAAATAATTATATTCTCTTCTATCCAAGTTTTAATTACTCATTCTGAATTATTTTGTTTCTTATACACAGAATAGCTGCTAATTTTTTATCTAACTTCTACCATAGGTGTAAAACCATTTATATCGCAGGAATTAATTTTGCATTTTAGTCTATGACTGTGAAAACAATAGAATCTTTTAGAGGTTGCAATTAGATAAATCTCTAAAAGCCGTGAGACTTAGCTTACTTAGCCAAAATAAAAAACATACTATAAACTTTTAATTACCTTTAATTATTTCCATAGACCTAATTAAGAAGTAGAAGTTATAGCTAATTTAAGCAGGATTTTCACCGAAATAGATATAATTACTTTGACATTAGCTTTTGGCTATTTGGATATAAATGAACTAGAAACTATAAGCAGCCAGATGCTACCAAGGCTTGAGACTCTATTAAGAATACTTCACAATATTATTTCACGTGATAACTTATAACTTCATACTCCAGGTGTGTCTTACTTGAGACTTAAGGAATACTTTTATTATCAGTTATTGCTAAAATCTACCATTCGGCTAAAGCGATCGCTATTCCTTGTTTTAAATCTGGCGTGATTGCCTCGTTCCCAGTCGGAGACTGGGAACGAGGTTTTAAAGGAGTTTCAGCTTAAGTTGACACCAATGCGCTATATCTTATAGCTACGAACTGTTGTGAACCCGTTCAAGAAATTCAGGGTAATTTTCCAAGTCCTCCATCTGTATCTTCATCTAATCTGCCCCCTGCCCCCAAGATGAAGTTAAAAGTCAAAAGTTAAAGGGCAAAAGAGAACTGATGAAGTCTTAATTCTTTTCTTTTTACTTTTAGCTTTTGACTTACTAGCTTAGTTTGACTACAACAGAATTACCCTCAATTTTGGCAGCATAAGTTTTCAGTGCTTCTTTTGCTGGGCCTTTTTGCACTTTCCCGTCAGCCCCAAATTCTGAACCATGACAGGGACAAGCGAATTTTTTTGCATCAGCCTTCCATACTACAGTGCAACCTGCGTGAGTACACGTAGGGTTAACAGCAGTCAGATTTGCGGCTTTAGATGTGCCCACTACCAGCACAGGCCCGGCGGGTGAGTCTTTCGCCAGCAATTGACCTGTTTTATCTAATTCTGCCGATGTACCTACTGTTTGCCAATCTTTAGATGCTGGAGTTGTTTGAGAAGAACAAGCTGCGATCGCTACAGGTAGAGAACTCGCAATCAAACCCAAACCTACCCAATTGATAAAATCACGACGTTTCATAGTTGCTGAAATAATATCTAAGTTTTAATCTAAGTTTTAACAGAAACGTTGCTAGAAAGATTTTCAATTAACCCTGGTTTACTGGCGCGATCGCTAGTACAAGAAGGCAAAAGTAAAAAGAAAGAATGCTTATTTTGTAAGCTTTCTGGCTATTTTAAATGGTTGGTTTATTTACGCCGTGTTGTACTAGTATCTTGCACAGGCGCACAATTTTGCAACTTTGCCCTCCATGCCCGCCAGGGAATAAATTATCGGGCTTTTAGCTTAAGTATACTGAAGTAGACTGGAGATTTTTGGCGATATTTAGTCATCTTCAGATGACTTTGGCTATTATACGGGAATTTCAATTCCCGACGGACAAGCGGTTTCGCCTTAAGTTGACACCAATGGGCAAAGACAAGCCCTTACCAGCGTATTTGTATCATTAACACAACACTGTATAATGTTTTTGGTTTATTTGTAAATATTTTAATTGCCTTAGAAATCTTAGAGAATATTACAGCCTATCTGCGAAAACACGTTTTTCAAGTTGAATTAGTTATTGTTACTTCTTTAATTGCTGTTGCTAGAAAAATTATTATTTATTTGGTGGGGCTCATTAATTTTGAATTTTGAATTTTGAATTCGGAGCGAAGCGACGTGACAGATTTCTTTCAATTTGAAGCAGATTTTGTTGATTCCCTGCGTTGCATTCCTATGCAGGTACGCTGTAAATTAGATACCTGTGGCATCAAGTTAAAATTGCCCGACTGGAACCAAATGACGACAGATGAGCGTCAAGCTTTAGTTGAATTACCTTGCACTACAGAAACGGAAATTCAGTTTTACCACGATCATATCCAGCAGTTAATTATCGGACGTACTGGTATACCAGCAAAAAAATTGCCCATCGAGCCTCATCCCGCATGGTTAGACTCTGGCATAGTACCAATTAGCCTTCAGGAAAAAGCTCAAGAAATAGGTGTAACCCTGACACAACAAAATTGGGCAGCCTTAACGCCATTACAGCGTTTTGCCTTGATTAAACTCAGCCAGCCAGGACATGAAAACAAAAACTTTAAGAGAGCGATCGCAGAATTCCATCTGCTTTAATTAGTCAATAGTCAGTGAACTACTGTGCCGTAAGACGGAAGTAGCTCTCCCAATTCATCAGGAATAGCCCAATCTTCAAGGCAGTTTCTTTCTCCATTCCCCATTCCCAACAATATTAGTCAATTATCAGTAGCAAAAACAACCGACAACAGACGGCGAAAAATTATATATTTCTGCAATGGCACTGAATGCAGTAAAAACTACTATTTTTTGATAAACTGCTGTGGATTTAATTTGCAGCTAGGATGTCAAAAGTATAGTAATGATACAATCTGATTTATCCGCCTAATAAGTCAGCTTTATGACAAACTCTCAGTAAGTGGAATACTTATTTACATTAGGTAAAACAATTTGAAATTTTGCATCGAGAATTTTAAATTTCTTAGCAGTAAGTGAAGCTATAGTGGATTTAGCAATGCTGCTGTTAATGTGGCCAAGGTTAGTCCCGCCGCCAAATTAGGTGAAGAATTAGTTTAGAAACGCACTTCTTATCGATGACAGGCAAAAACGCAAGACATAATGCATTTCTGCGGCTAGTGTCTGGTAATGGGGCAACTTCTGGAGCAGAATCTCGCTACTCACTGCCCCCCAGTAAAGAGATGGTAATTGGACGCGACCCCAGCTGCCAAGTTGTCTTGGATGCCATGATCTACCGAATGGTATCTCGTCGTCATGCAGTGGTTCGTCCCCTCTCTCTATCCCCAGATAGCAAATTTAGCTGGGTGCTTTGTGACTTGAATAGTGCTAATGGCACTTATTTGAATGGACAACGCTTGTATGAATGCCAGGAATTGCACCCAGGCGATCGCATTTCTCTAGGTGCTGATGGGCCGCAATATATTTTTGAGTATGAGTATACCTCAATTACTCCGGCGACGACAGTGAACCAAGTGACACCACTGCCTTCGGCGACGAACTACCACAACCACACGCAATTAAAGCAGCCAGATTCTGTTAGCTTCACCCAGCTTTTTCCGATTATTTCTACTGGTAAAGATTTAACTAGTAAAGCTTACCTCGTACCGGGAATACTGACCGTCGTCTTTGTAGTGTTAATGTTTGCTACAGTCGGTCGTCCCCAAGCTAATCAAGTGATCGTAGCAAGTTATATCGCTTTCGCTGCCTACTATTTTGTTTACCAACTTTGCGGTAAACAGAAGCCTTGGTGGGTACTAATGGCTACAGCATTGGGCACAATGCTGATTTTGCTCAGTCCGGTGTTGGATCTATTTATCTTCGTGTTTCGCGGCATCTTGCCTGGAAGCTTGCCCACACCTCAAGAATCGATCACCTTCACAGAGTTGCTGGTGCGGATGTTTTTTGGCGCTGGCTTGATGGAAGAATTACTCAAGGCATTACCTGTACTAGGGGCCTTTGCCATCGGTAGAATGTTGTCTTCACCTTGGCGGGAACGCATCGGTATCTGGGAACCTCTAGATGGTATTCTCTTGGGAACGGCTTCTGCTGTAGGTTTCACTCTCTTGGAAACTCTCGGTCAGTATGTGCCAGATATCACTCAAAATGTCACGCAACAGGTGGGTATAGGTGCTGCTGGTCAACTAGCAGGTTTACAACTCCTAATTCCCCGAATTTTAGGCTCTGTAGCCGGACACATGGCTTATAGTGGCTACCTTGGTTATTTTATTGGGTTGGCTGTCCTCAAACCTAGTAGGAGTTGGCAAATTCTTTCTATTGGTTATCTGAGTGCCTCTGCGCTCCACGCTCTGTGGAATGCTACAGGATCAATCAATGCCTTGCTGTTAGTAGTTGTTGGGGTGTTATCTTACGCCTTTTTGATGGCGGCAATTCTCAAAGCACGAGCGCTGTCACCAACGCGATCGCAAAATTTTGCTACCCGATTTCTAGGCCCAAAGTAGGAGTAAGGGGATAGAGAATAACCAATTCCCAATTCCCAATTCCCTATGCCCAATGCCCAATGCCCAATGCCCAATGCTCAATGCCCAATGCTCAATTCCCAATTCCTAATGCTTCAATATTTACCTCTTAGGATAGATGTCCTAGTTTCAAAATTAGCGTAAATTTACTTCACTATGGAGTAACTGTAAATACAAAAATAAAAACCATTAAAATTTATTATAAGAGTTTTAATTTTTGGCTTTTTCTCTGCACTTCTCCATAAGGTAAACCAACATCTTTTCAAAAGATGCCTCTAAACAGAGAGAACGCAAAGTGTGGGTTACGCGAACACAACCCATCCTGAAAAGTTTTCCCTACTCCCTATTCCCTACCCCCCCCCATTCCCCATTCATACCTCAGACTGAGAGTTGTTGAGTTGTGTGAAAGCATAAGAAGCGATCGCTAAACTAACTTTTGCTTTATCTACTTCCGATAAAGCTGTCCACTCGCTATTTTGAAGATTACTGATTGCAGATGCCGCATTTTGCGATTCACTACTTCGCATAGCATAGGCAAAAGGACGAGCTAAAACGAGCAGATCCTCTGTTTCCCAAGCTGGTAGTACTGTCCGAACGCACTCAACCAGTTGATCGCTGATTAATTGACGAGCCGCAAATATTTCAGCAGCTTTGGTGGCAATGGTGTTGAGCAATGTTTGAGGAACACAGGCAGCAAAATTAGTAAGTAATATTTCTTGAAGATTAAGCACTACTACCTGTTGCCGGGTGTCATTGTAGTCTGGCGTCGAAGTAATACCAGACCAAAGTGTGTCTAGATGTCCGTAAAAATCTTGCGATCGCCTTGTTAGTTCTTCATCAAGCAAATCGTCCATTCCGAACTGTTGTTCGAGTTCTTGAAAATAAGCTTCTGATTCATCATCACCTGGATTCCAGGGATAGGTAGCATCTTCTGGTTCCAGTAAGGCTTCTAATAACTCTAAGTCTATTTGAGATGGCAAAGAAGAGAAAGTGTCTGAGCCGTTAATTTTGTTAGCCATATTTTCTTACCTGATGATTATTTGGTGGTATTGACAACTACAAATTTTCAGAGGAGATTTCCGCAAAAAAAAGTTGAATTTTTCTCCAAAAAACAGATTTTAAAAGCTGATGCTTAACATGAAAATCCATTTGTGCAATAGCTCCGCTAGGAGTCTTGAATCACAAACTCCCAGGTTTCACCCCTCGCACTTCCAAACTTTACCTGCATTCCTGATTTCAATGGGACTTCCTCTCGGAGGATTTGTTGCCAACCATTAGGCCCTAAAAACCAGGTTGTCCCGTAGGTAGAAAAATCTTGCAAGTAATAAGTTCGCACCAATGTAGCATCCGTAAGAGTATTGCGGCAAAAGATTTCGGCGTGGCGTTTGGATACAGATGGTTCGGGGATGACGATATCATTCTCTTTCGTGCGGCCGATGCGGGTAATTCCATGACGCAGTAACCAGGTTTTACCTTTGGGAGTAAGCGATCGTAAACAAGCAATCGGAAGTGAGGAACCGACATCAGGAATGGCTGTATCTGGAAGTTCGGTAATACCTTCATCCAGATTCTTAATGAGTTCGCCATTAAAATCTGGATGCAGGTAAAGAACAGGCAAAGTCCAAGCAGGTTGATTAAATTTATACAGTGTTAACAACTCTTGCCTAGCCTGGGCTACGGCTTCATCAATTGGCTTGTGCGATCGCAAAGCTTCGGTAAAGGCTTGAATAAAACTGTGGCTTTCGTGGTCAGCGATTTCATCGCGCATCCCCAAAACCGCAGGCACACCATGACGAATTAGTACTTCTGCTAAACTGCTGGCAGGGATCGCTTGATGGTTGATTGCAGCTGGTTGTGCGCCCCAACAGGCGTTAAAAACCGCTAGCTTCACTCCTGTACGCGTCAATACTTGCGCCAATTCTATGCCATTCAGGGGCATCTCTGGTCGCAAAAACAGTAACCCTCCGTCTGGGTCTGGCAAACCATGTCCAGCATAAAAGAAAACATTGTATGGTTTGGTTTCCAATTCATCAATCAACTGCTGTGGAGTTGGTTGAATGAGTTGATTGACTACACAAGGCGCGTATCTTTGAGAATTACCAGGTGTATCTGCAAGAATTTGCTGTAAGATGGCGGCTTCTTGTTCTAGTTGCAGTTTGTCATCATGACCTAAAACTAGCAAAATACTTAAAGCCTGGTCAGTTCGCAAATAGGGTAAAGCGTCAACTTCAGTGCTGGTACGACTAAATAGCAAATCTTGCGAGAGAGACATCGCAGATTGACCAGGCTCACGCTGCATAATTTCCCAAGGGAAAGCGATGAGATCCGGGTCGCGAATTTCTAGTCGAAAGCGCAAACGTGTATGCTGACCCATAGCAATACCGCGACTGCGTTCTAGGCTCCCAAGAATTTGTCCGTCAAATACCCAGCGCCATAAATTCATTCCCAAGTATTGCATCAGACGACTGCTGTAGGGGCCAGTAGTCTGACCTGAAAGGGGTGAAATTAAATCTATGGGGAATAGGTTGCTTTGAGATGTTGAGTTAGGGGAAATATCAAGGCGACCATGACCAGCAAACATCTGCTGCCATTCTTGCCAGACTTGGGTCAGTTCAACAGGCCATACACAGTCACGTAAAACGTAGCCACTGGGATAGGGAGCCTTGACCACCCAAATGGCGAAGTTGTCAGTGCCAGTGTTTAGGAGACGGGCGATCGCCAAATTCAGGGATGGCATGGATTCATTAAACTAAAAGCTAAAAACAATTGTTATGAGGCAGGAGGCAGGGGCTAGTAAGTCAAAAGCTAAAAGTAAAAAGTAAAAAGAAAAGAATTAAGACTTCATCAGTTCTCTTTTGCCCTTTAACTTTTGACTTTTAACTTCATCTTGGGGGCAGGAGGGGTAAATTAGTTATAGGATTCGACCTCTCTTGGTTTGGAGCTACTGAACTCTCGTAGCCTGTGGGAAGCTGACGCAACAGTGGGAGCCTTAGACCTTTTTCTCCAGTAAGAACTGCCCTTGCTCTCTTGACTTTCTTGATAATTTCAAATAAAAATCCTCCAAGGTGAAAATTTTCTACTTTTTTACCTTGTAAATTTTTTACTTTGGTTGTTACCTGTTATTATTCCAGGTTTTTACAAGTTTATCGAGTATTTGACTAAGTTGGACTTGTGTCAGCTGGTTCGGTAACTGGCGGTTGGGTGACAGTTGTACATGGACTTGGTGCATCTGATTGTAAAACAGAGACACCAAAACGGTTGAGTTGGGACAAGTCTAGCAATATTGTTGCTGGCAAAGGTTTGGAATTTGGTGGAACTGAGGTAGTTACGGCTGGGGTATTAGTATGAGCTGGAGTTTGTGTACTTTTATTAGCACAGACTCGCATAGACACCGAAAAATTCCCAGAAGCCGGTTTGGGATTTGATTTTTTCTCAATAACTTCTAAAAAAGTCCCGCGAGGAAGTGATTGGTTGCTCCCTAAGGAGATGTCATTGTTGGTTTTAATTACCCAACCAGGAGAAAGATTAGCCAGCGATCGCGGTGTGGGTGTTGCTTCAATGGTAGGGTTGGCAGTTGGGGTGGGATTGGCAAAAGTTGGAAATGTCCAAGATTGCGATCGCAGTTGCTTTACGAACAATCCTAATGCACCTGCGGCTACCACAAATAGTAATGGAACAATCCACTGTAGCGGTAAACTGCGCGTTTTGACTGGCTCCTTTTCACTAATTACCTGAGTTTTTTGGTTTGGGCTACCTAAAACTGTTGGAGCTGTCGCCCTGGATGCCAAATCAACAGTTTTGGCAGAATAACTCTCTGGAATCACTGCTTTGATGGTGATTTCTGGTTCCCAATATTGGACTCGATAATGAACTAAAGCGACGGTGACATTATCGTGTCCATTTTTAGTATTAGCAAGTTCGACTAATCTATTGGCAACAGTTGCTATATCTGCTTCTCCAAGTAGAATCGGCAAGATTTCAGTTTCCCAGTACTCCTCCACGCGATCGAAATCACTCAAACCATCGGATGTGAGCAGAAAAACTGCATCTTCGTCGAGCATAAACCGTCCCGATGTGGGATGCAGTGAACTGCTGGGCCCCATCCCCAAAGCCTGGACGAGAGAGCCAGCAGCACTTTGTTGTACAGCCTCGCGGTAAGTGGCATAACCTAGCCGCACTTCGCGGGAGGCGACATCATCATCGAGGGTAACTTGATAACAGCCGTAGCGTGTAATCCAGTAGGCACGACTATCGCCGACGTGGGTAATGTACATTTCATGAGCAACAGGCAATGCCATGACTAAAGTCGTGCCCATGCGTTGACGCCCTTGGCGATTTTCACCGTCATTGCGCTGACTAATTTTGTCATTGGCCATTGCCACTGCCTTATCTAAGTCATTTAGCAGCAGTGAAGGGTCTATGTGGTCGTAGGGAACCTTTGTTAGTTGCTGTACCTGCTGCTGGATTGTTTCAATGGCTAAATTTGAGGCGACATTGCCGCCTTCGTGGCCACCGATGCCATCACAGACAATTGCTAAGGCGGTTGGCTGGGGTGGTTTGCTTACTAGAGTTCCACTGGGGGGGCTACAGGCATCTTCGTTACGCTGGCGACTTGGGCCGGTGTCGGTTTTGGTGATAATTTGGATTGTGGGTGTTTGCGATCGCCCTAACCCAGCCAGTCCTTGATCTAAAACTCCGATTAATTGATCGGTGGAATTAATCTGTCCCTGAATTAAAGCAAGGCTAACGCGATCGACAAATTCACTTATGGCTGGTTTGGCATCAGTGACCAACTGCTGCCAAAATTCACCTAATTGGGGTAATTCTGGTGTGGCGCTGTCGAAACGCAATTCCAACAAACGTACTAACGATCCCTCTACCCGTAATACATAAGAGTCAAGTAAGCTAGAGGCGACACCTTCACTTGCAAGAGGTTGCCACAGATGAGCTATTTGCCATAACCAATTGAGTTGGCGCATCGATGTTGCATCACGCCAAGCAGTGGTTAATTCACTGCCCAAGCTCACTTTTTGGATAGTGTCATTTACTAATAGTGGCGGTTTTTCTAAGAGTAATATTTCTCGCTCGGAAGATGCATCAGCAACAAACAGTACTCCATACACCTGCGGTACGTGTAAGCGGTAGGGAATGAGTCTCAGGTAAGCTTTTAGGGGCTGTAAATTATCTAACTCCGGCGTTAGCGCTAATAAACCAGGCTTCGTATCTAAAAGAACAAATTTATCAAGGATTAAATAGCGATCGGCTAATATTTCTCCAGGGCTACCCACATTTGGGCCATCTACCACAGCCCAGAGATAATTTTTGAGTAGGGGCGTGGAACATCGCTGGCAAAACTTGTGAGTCAGGGGGTTGGCAGCCTGACAATTTTCGTTTGGACAGTAGAGCGTTGCCGCGTCATTTTCCATAGTTTTCGCACCGATCAGCGATTGGCAATTTCTTTAATAGCATTAGTAGGGACAATCTAGACCGCTCATCTTTCTTAAACTTGACATACCCAGACTTTAGATGATGATTTTAGCTGGCGGATATCAGCAGGTGCTAATACAAAACTTATCCAAAAAATACGCTCCTAAGTCAACCCTACAGCCTAATCATAGCTTCTATTGCCCTGTGACTCTCCATCGCCAAAGCAACTAACCCAACCCTGTCACCAAAGCATAACCCAAGCATAACTGCACGATTTGCTTTTGCTAAATTATCCCATCATCAAGAGGCGGATAATGTTGGTATTTATTTAGTTTATAAGTAGGATAGCAAGAATTAACTTTAATTAAGAATTAAGAATAGCAAATATTGATTTTGGCAAAAGTACCGGATAAATGCAATAGCTCTAAAAATCTCTTCAGATTGCTGTTAGCGGATAGCTAGGGTTGAGCCAGTGCTGAGTTAAGAACTAGACTTGTAATCATTCCTCTGCCTAAGGGAACTCTAAGAAATAAATTATCCAATTTTGTGGGGTGAGCAACATGAGCGCCCAGTTTATAGGGCGGGCGAGACGCCCACCCCACAAGAAGAGTTAATTGGATTGACTAATGACTAATGACTAATGACTCCATCCCGCAAGTGGCGTGGAGTTTTTTATCCAAAATGGTTCAGCCAGTTCGCTACCGACTCATTGGCTTATTGTTTGTCGTCAATGGCAACTTGAGGGACTCCCATGCTGTAGTTGGTAACACGGGCAGAAAGATTGTAGCTGACTTCTCCTTTTTGTAGGAGCGATCGCAGATAATGCTCTAAATCTGACCCCACACGGCGTAAGTTATAATCTGTGAGGTCTTCGCCACTAGATGCTTCTACTAATTCATCAAATTTTCGATAAATTTTTTGCAGCGCATCTTCATTCCAATTAAATTCGTTATCTGGGTCAACATCTAACGTTAAGACTTGTTGACTAGGAACTAGATCGCCATCCCGGTCAATTTCACCTGCGAAAATGCGGATATGCCGGGTTGTGGACTTGAGCAGCATCGGGTTATCCATAAAAAGGTGTAAGATTTGCGTGGATTACACTGAAATTATTGTAAACGCTATCTCTGAGCTTAGATACTCTCAATTTACAAGCTTTGAATGCAGTTTTCAAAGGGTATATTGAATGGGCATAAGTAAAAATATCACCTTTACTGATTAGTTTGTTACTTCTGTTATGAGTTAAAGACATAATTAACTGCTAGTACTGACAGTAGTCGAATTATTTTCCTGTAAAAATTAATGGAGAGAGTATTTTAATTTAGTGTACTAATCTGACTTACTGCTAAATTTTTTTTACTCAATCAAGCTCAAAAGACCGTAGGATAAGGCACTTGCCAGGAATAATTTGATCTGTGTACATTTTTTTTGAAGAATAAAAGTTTTGACATTAATAATTCTGCTGATCAATTTCTCCTGAATTTTATATTGCAAAAAACATACATCAAGTAATTACACTGAATACCGCTACATCGACTGCTGGCTTTAAGAAACTCCAAAGAGTTAAGCGGTTTTACTTACGTATAAACACCAAAATTAGAGTAACAAGTCAAACTGTTGTTGACGTTCACATAAAGTTGATGTAAAAACCTTTAAACAGGTTGAGCAACTTCTTACAGAAACTTTATTGTGTAGAATCTTAAAAACTGAATAATAGTTATGGCTTACCATAAGCTACATCTAGTACAGAAACGTCAAAATCTAGACACTGAAAATCTAGCTTGAAAATACACCACAGGAGAGTGAAATGGAATACAAAGGTGATTGATGAAGAAAAATTCTTAATTCAAGCACTTTGGATTCAAAAGAGATATAAAGAATTTTTGCTAGATATCTACCTCCTTGCCCTCATGACAACCAAGTAAAGGAATCTCAATAGCTATGAACTCCAAAGCATTACCACGCCAGATAAATAATCTCGAAGTAGGTGTTTATGAGTGCGAAATCCATCTTAAATTCCGGTTGATTGAGGAAAAGAGTTTATTGAGCGATCGCGAGCAGCTTTTACAGGTGCTACTTGATGCTTTAACCGTAGGGTCTGATGACTTTCTAGAGACACTGCAAGCGTCTGTTAAAGCGCAAGAAGTATCTGAGTTTAAAGCCTCTCATCAAATGCGACGCCAGCTAATGCGCTTGCGTAATGTTGCTGAAAATCCTCAGGCATAAAGGTGTAATCTAATTACTGAAAAACGTGAATTGGGCATCAAATCAAATGTTGATCCCATACCCCCGTTGCCATAAAAACTAAGCAGCAAGTAGAATTCATAAAATTAAAATATTGTGATTTCTGCTTTGTGAAGGTCTTATTTAGCAGCACAAAGTCCCAGGAACAGTTTCCGCTATTAAAAACTTTGTAGCAAAGGGTACTGGTAGAATCTAAAAGCAAATTCAGCCGGGTGCATTTTACCGAGTTTTTATCAAAACATTGCCGGAAGAACAAAACCCTGTGTCTTTACAGATGGGGAATTGGACAACAGGCACTAATCAAATGAAAATCTAAAAGACCAAAGTAAAAATAAATAACCTCTCTTTTAGCTTTTTGCTGAAGCTAAGTGCCTGATTTGTTGAAATACTTATGTTTTATCTATTACTAGTAATAGGTAATGGTTTAGTGGCCAGTTACCTATTACTCAGAAGTAGGGAGCAGGGGGAGCAGGGGGAGCAGGGGAAGTAGGGGAGGCAGGGGGAGAAGAATTAATTAATAACTAACTAATGCCCAATGCCCAATGCCCAATGCCCAATCCCTATTTAGCAAGTCCGTGTTCTAGAGCAAAACGAACTAACTCTGTACGGCTATTGGTACCGGTTTTACTAAACAAACGGCTGACGTATTTTTCTACATTACGGACGCTGGTTTCTAAGCGACGGGCGATTTCTTTGTTCATCAACCCTTCGGCGACCAAATTTAAAACACTTTGCTCTCTGGGAGTCAAATCAATTTTGAAAGGGGCTGGCGATTGGGAAATAGCATTTCTTTGGGTTAACAATGCCTTAATTTGGGCAATCTGATTAGCTAGTTCAGCAAGATCAGGGGTTTCAGAGTCATCTCCGGTACTTGCAGCCTTAGCGGCGCGGCGGGCTAGCAAATTTTCGACTATAGCCACTAACTCATCTGGATCAAAGGGTTTGGGTAGATAGGCATCAACACCAGCATGATAGCCTTGGATGCGATCGCCTGTCATACCTTTAGCTGTTAAAAATACTACCGGTAGTGTTTGGAAGCGGGGGTCTTCTCGCAGTTGCTTTAAGAACTGATAGCCATCCACTTGAGGCATCATCACATCGGAAATCACTAAGTCGGGTGTATTCAGCTGCATCCATTCCCAACCTTCAAGAGCGTTACTGGCGACTTGAACGCTGAAACCGCTCTCTTGCAAATAGTCTTTCACGGCTTCCCGTATCCCTGGTTCATCATCCACCAGTAACAATTGTGCTGACATTTAAGATTTCCTTGAGTTTTCCTTTTTCCAATTTAGCGAAAGTTGACAGTCATTGATCAGGAGTTAGGAGTTAGGAGTTAGAAGTTAGGAGTAATTATTCTTCCCCTGCTCCCTCATACCCATGTCTCCAGTTATTATGTGATCATCAAGATGGGAGAAGCTATGACTGCTATTACCCTAAACCTAGAACCATTAATCAATCTCACTTCTGAGCAGTTTTATCAGCTATGTCAAGTCAACCCTGATGCTAAACTAGAGCGCACCGCATCAGGGGAATTAGTAGTTATGGCGCCGACTGGTGGAGAAACTAGTAGTCGAAATCGTAGATTAACTCAACGCTTGGGAACTTGGACAGATGAAGACGGGACTGGAGAAGCTTTTGACTCTTCAACGATGTTTCAACTTCCCAACGGAGCTTTACGTTCACCTGATGCAGCTTGGATTCCTTTAGAGCGATGGGAAGCACTGGCTCCTGAAGAAAGAAGGACTTTTCCTCCCATTTGTCCAGACTTCGTAGTAGAACTGCGGTCTGATTCCGATACCCTCAAGTCCCTCCAAGACAAAATGCAAGAGTATATAAAGAATGGTGCGCGGTTAGGCTGGCTAATTGACCCCAAAGGTAAGCAAGTGGAAATTTATCGCCAGGGAAAAGAGAAGGAAGTGCTACTATCACCAAATCAGTTATGGGGGGAAGATGTACTACCAGGTTTTACTTTGAATTTACAAGGAATTCTCTAGTAACTTAATTTTAGAATCAACTTAAACTGCGCCTAGCATTCTTAACGAAGCTTTTTGTGCCTCAGTTAACCCTCTGACTCCGGCAAGATTCATTCCTTCGTAAGGTCGTGGGGTTTGAAGTGTTTTGTCGCAAGCGCCAGTTCTGACATTCCACAGTTTAATCGTTTCGTCGTGGCTTGCACTTGCAAGCATTTCACCATCGGGGCTAAACTTCACCGACCACACCCGATTTCTATGTCCTTTTAAAACTTTAAGACATTCTCCAGTATTTACCGAAAAATTGGGTTTAAAGCCTCGTCGTTCTACGACGGCTTTCAATTAATTAGTGTACCAATATACTATACTAATGATAGTGGAAAGGTAATCAACCACTTAAAAAACCTAGCTGTCGAAAGACAAAGCAGGCTCACCTTGATAATTGAATTTATGCGGTTTTGATCCAAGTGAACGCTGTATTTTTGTTTATCTGCGCTATGCTTGGTACTACTTTCATTTCACAAAAACTCGACACGTCCCAACATCTCTTCAGGTGACATCACCTCATAAATCAAAACCAAAGTTTCAATGATTTCACCAATTGAGCAAGTCCCTTTCTTGCAGTAAGTAATACCAGGATGATCAAGCCTATAACTTGCAATAATCAAAAAATCTGCATCTTGGGTGAACAGTACTCGATGTGTTTCTTGAATAAACGCTAACTGAACTTGATCGCTTTGGGTGCGTAATTCCACATCATTGGTTGTTGTGACATCAATTCCATAACGGCGTAAGCCAAGCGCGATGGCAGGATCGACATTTTCATCCAGATGAAAGCGAATTCGCTCACTCATTCCTCAACTGTCTGAGTTTCTCTTGAAGACGCGACGGATGATTTTGCTTCAGTACCTCAACTAACTCATTCTCTTCTGCTGTACGGCGATCAATCTCGTCTCGGCGATCAAAGTAATAAGCCATTGCTGCATAAACAGATGCTAGTGACAGGTCATACTTCCCAGCAATCTCTACTAAGGAATATCCTAGCTTTAAATGCATCATTGCCACATCTTCTACAGCAATGCGAGTATTGACAATGCAGGGCTTCCCACTCCGCACATCAGAAGAGATTTCAATATGCTCCCGACTGACTAACTGCATCAATCAATCTTCCACCTCCATTCGATATCTTAATAATATATAGTGTGATTGCTTCTCGCCGTTGATATTCTGGTGAGTTTTTTAACATAAAATGGTGAATAATTTGAATAGAGGTTTTGTATGAGCATCAGTCTCACACCCGATCAAGAACGCTTTATTCAAACCAAGCTCCAGGCTGGGAAATATCGCTCCGCAGAAGAAGCCCTTGAAATTGCCTTACGGTTGCTTGATGAATACGATCGCGCCGATGCTGAATGGGTCGAGGATGTGCGAGAAAAAATTGATGCGGCGATTTTAGCTTCAGACCAAACGCCACCTATTGATCGGATTGTAAGTGGTCGTCGCAACTTTCCATCTCTTTTTGAGGAATCCAACTAAAAGCTTTTTTGGCGAACCCCTGAGATACTGTGAATTTGGGGTGGTATTGGGTTAAAAAAGAAACATGAAAATCATCAAACCCATCACCAATTGGTTAGAAACCCGCGCCAGTGCCCCTACTTATGGCGGTTGGGTACTAGCAGCAACGGCTATTTGTTTTTTTGGCGCAGGTATCAATACGATGGCTGGTTGGCTGTACGCTATTAGCGGCATCAGTTTTGCCCTTTTGGGTGTAGCAGCCATCTTACCGCCGCGATCGCTCACAGGTCTATCCATCACCCGCCGTCCCATACAACCAGTGTCAGCCGGTGACGATCTAACGGTGGAATTAGAAATCTGCAATCAGACACAGCAGCCTGTAAGTTTATTGCAAGTTGAAGATATACTGCCCTTCGTTTTAGGTAAACCAGTACAAAAGGCAATCGAGACAATTCCTAGCCAAGGTAGTTACCGTTGGGTATATTACCACCCGACTCAGCGTCGGGGTGTTTATCGCTGGCACACAGTCGAACTCGGTTCTGGTGCGCCTTTAGGATTATTTTGGTGTCGCCGTCAGCGTGATTGTGCTGCTACAGCGATCGTTTATCCGACAGTGTTACCCTTGGCTACCTGCCCCTTGGTAGATGAAATGGGGCAAGAAGAGAGCAAAAGGGGCGATCCTCGTGGTAGACCATTGCAGACAGCGACAACAGGGCTGGTGCGATCGCTTCGTCCTTATCGTATAGGAGATCCCACCCGTCTGATTCACTGGCGAACTAGTGCCCGCTATGGAGAATTAAGGGTGCGGGAGTTAGAAATGGTGACAGGTGGACAAGAAGTAGTTATTGCCCTTGACAGTGCTAGCAATTGGGAAGAAGAAAACTTTGAACAAGCAGTAATTGCCGCAGCATCACTGTATTTTTATGCACAGCAACAACAATTACAGGTGCAACTATGGACAGCATCAACAAGTTTAATTAAAGGCGATGCCTACGGCAAGCCCGGAGGTCTACACTTTGTTTTAGAAACCTTAGCAGCAACCACTACCCTAGAAGATGCCAGTTCAGTTGCTCCTAAAAATTATCCCTTGATTTGGCTAACTCAAAACCCCCTGAGCCTTGCTAAACTTCCTCAAGGTAGTCGCTGGGTTTTGTGGCCAAATATTTCCGCACCAGCTGAACCAGAGGTAATTAATTGGGATCATCCTGGTATAGTTTTGCAAAGCGATCGCCCACTGCAACCCCAACTACAAAAAACATTACGGTCATAAACTGCAAGGGCATTGGGCATCTTAATTCCTCACTTTTTCTCACTTGTGTTCCCCCGGATGCACCCTTAGATATTTTTGCTGACCACAGTCAGATAAGTATTTTACCTACTAAAACATGACTTTGTTAAATACCTACCCTTGAAAGCTGGGGACTGGTGACTAGGGACTAGTACCGCAAGGCGGAATTAAAAATTAAAAATTAAAAATGAATACAGCGTAAGCGTTTCATTGATTTGGAATGGGTAGTTTATTTCCGCCGTGTTGTACTAGCTAGGATTTTTCCCAATCCCCAATACCCAATACCCAATACCCAATACCCAGTACCCAATCCCCAATCCCCAGTACCTATTTCTGAGAAGAACGTTGCAACTTGTAACTCTTTCTTAACTTTGTAGGATAATAAACTCTATAACATTCTTTGTGAAGGTAGGAATCTAAATGTCAGGTACTACTGGAGAACGTCCGTTTTCGGACATCATTACCAGCGTTCGCTACTGGGTAATTCACAGCATCACCATCCCGGCATTGTTTATTGCTGGTTGGTTATTTGTCAGCACTGGGCTGGCTTATGATGCCTTTGGTACACCCCGCCCCAATGAGTATTTCACACCAGCACGGCAGGAAGTACCCATTGTGAAGAACCGTTTTGAAGCTAAAAAACAAGTTGAACAATTTATTGGAAAGTAGTTTGAGATCATGACTAGCGGCAATAACATCAATCAACCAGTTACCTATCCAATTTTTACCGTTAGATGGCTGGCAGTTCACACTTTAGGTGTACCAACTGTATTCTTTTTAGGCGCGATCGCCGCAATGCAATTTATTCACCGTTAGGAGCAATTATGGTAGAAAGATCGCCCAATCCCAATAATCAGCCGGTTGAACTAAACCGGACTTCCCTATACCTGGGACTACTACTAGTTTTCGTTCTGGGGATTCTGTTTTCTAGTTATTTCTTTAACTAACTAGAAGCACTGTTGTTAATCTTTGTTTATTGAACCTGTGTTGATTTGTTAAGGGAGGAGAGAAGCTGTGTCTGAAAGTGGGAGAATTCCCCTGTGGGTCGTCGCTACGATCGCAGGTTTAGGTATAATTACAGTCTTGGGCATTTTCTTTTATGGTGCCTATGCCGGACTCGGTTCTTCGATCTAAACGTTAGTTTGAACCGAATTCTATAAGTTAGAATTTTCTAGCATTTGTTGAGAAATCAACGTTAAAAAAACCGCCTGTCTCTATGAGATAGGCGGTATTAATTTTGGTCAATAGTCATTTGTTATATTTTGTCATTTGTTCTTTGCAAATGACTAATGACTAATGACCAATGACTACATCAGTATTAGTTAATGTTGCTGATGTCGTCGCTTTCAATGTATAAAAACAGAAACGAGAATACCACACCTGGCAAAACCCAACCGATTATGGGAACGAAAATAGCAGGCAAGTAGGAAGTACTAGCCAAGATAGAAGGCAAAAAAGAAGCTGCCATAGTAAAGGTTCCTATCGAATCACACTACAATTCAAAATGAGCTTACTGCAAATTCTGCCAAATTTTTGAAATTCTTTCATATTTTTAACACAGGCAATATTGGGACTGGGGATTGGGGACTGGGGATTGGGGACTGGGGACTGGGGACTAACAATGCCCAATACCCCGTCATCCCTAAGTTAGATACCCAGGAGTTCATCTAGCTGCAAGTCTGGTAAGTCTGGAGGAATTACAGTTCGCAATATTGTGACTTTGTGACTTTCTTGTTGGGTTGTCAGATCAAGTGCGATCGCTTCCAAGCGAATTTCTAAACAGCCAAAGGGAATGTTTAATTGCGTCATCACTTCTAACCCACCTGAAGCATTAGGTAGTAAATTTGTCAATAAATGGGGCCCATCTAGTAACCAACGAGTTTGATAATCTTCAACCCATAACTTGATAACAACTTGCGGAGGTACTTCAGGTAGTACTACGCGCACTATGATAAACTTACCAGCGATTAGTTCGCCTTCTGGCACATGCAGCTGTGGAATTGGCAAAACCTTAGTAGCTGCCGTAATTATAGGTAAGGAAGGGGATAAATTTAATAATGGTTGCTCCTTTTTTTCAAAGGTGTAACCCCTAATTAAATCGGCTTCCAGTTCACTATCTGTATCATCTACAACGATTTCTTGCGCCAACCAAGCTGACGCTATATTTGTTTTTATCGGAGGAGGTGGCGGCGGTATTTGTGTTGACAAAGCCGATGAGAGTATTGCTTTTTCTAGTTCTGTATTTTCTCTTATCCCCAGATCCGCTTCTTGGGCTATGTCTATATCTTCCCCAAAGTTACTCAGTTCGTCAGCCAAATCTTGGACTTCTTCCCATGTCCCCTGTTCGCGCCATGTCTCAGTGTTGGTATCTAGGTTTAATGGCAAGTTAACATCAACATTCGCTGTTTTTGCACTCAGAGAAAGGGGCGTCTGCTGCGCTGGCTCATAGTTATCGTAGTCTTGACGTTGCAGATCATTGATCGATTCAGGCAAAGAGTATCCTTGGCTCTGCATCCACTTTCTGAGTAAAGGAGATGAGTAAAGGTTGCCTGTTGTAATAAATTGTGCATTTGTCTGGGGTTCTACTTCCGCAACAGATTCTTCTTGAGATGGTTCATTTTGCGGGGCTTCTACTTCAGCAACAAATTCTTCTTGAGATGGTACATCAGCTACTACTAATTCAGGTGTATTTTCATCTTCAGGTACAATTGCATCTAACTGCGGTAAGTCTTCAGCCCCTTGAACTTTCAAGGCATCTGGGAGGACATTTTTTTTAACTTCTTCTGTATCACCTGGCAAAGTTTGTAGGCGTCTCAAGTATGGCAAAGTAGTTTCAAATATTGGCATTCGACGTTGCTTGATAACCAATTGCTCCAAGTTGATGGCGGCTATATTAGCATCCTTTTCTAGAAGTTCCTCCTGTATGGGTTGTTCTGCAACAATATCTGCGGGAATGTTAGCATCGCTTTGAATCGGGGGCAGTTTCGGTAATTGAGGTGAATTGCCTGAATTCTTTAGTTTAGATGTCCGTAGAGTAGCTTCTCGCAGAGCTTGCAGGTTAATTTGCGGTGGTAAGGGTGTATTTGGGGATGGATTAACTATCTGAGACTGGTCTGTTTTTGCCATTTTGACCAGATTTAATAGTTTCAAATCTAGCCTAACAGGTGTCTCTGGTTCTATGAAAGCAGCAGATGAGTCCGATGGTATTGCATCTGTACTAGGTTTTGCTGCGGCTGTGATTGCCAGTAATTCTGTGATATCTGCTGTAATGGTGAAGGACTGGCTAGCTAACCGGATGACTTCACCAGCATCGGCGAATTTACCATACAAACTGATATCTGCCAAAATTAACTTAGATTCACAGTCAGCTGGAATATTAATTGAGGTATTTATACTGAAGGGTAACTCTTGATCTGGTAAAATTTGCCGTACCTTGGTCAAGATTTTCGAGTTATTGGGCGATCGCAGTTCAATTCCTAGTTCAAGTGCCCGTAGTCTTTTTGGAGATAATGTTTCAGCTTGATCTAGATTTGTATTTTCTTTGGGTTCTATGTACCCATTGATTGCAAGAGCTTGTCCCCAAGGAGCAATATAATTATCCTGGTCTAAAGTTAATAGTAATGGTGGCGGTAGTTGTGTCGCTAAAAAATCTGTAACATTTTCATCGTTGGGCAGCAGTTCAGAGGCGGGTAAAGCTAAATCTATTAAATTTTGTAAAATCTGTTCTACTGTCTCACCTTTGAGCCACATAGTACTTACAGGCTCTTCGCTCGCTATATTTTCTTCCGTTTCATCAGGCAAAACAGTTGTAACAGTTTTGTTGTCTGTAGTAGCCAATTCTGCGGGAACAGCGATCGCTTGATCTAGCCCAATTAAAGGTTCTGCTGGGGCAGTGTCTTCTAAGTTCCCTTCATCTGGCAGAACAATAGTAATAGGGTTGCTGTATAGAACAATCGCCGATTCTGCGGAAACAGCGATCGCATTATCTAAATTAATTGCGGGTTCTGTTGGGACAGTAGATTCTAGTTCTCCAGTAATTGCCAATTCTGCGGTAACAGCGATCGCATTATCTAAATTAATTGCGGTTTCTGCTGGGACAGTAGATTCCAGTTCTCCAGTAATTGCCAATTCTGCGGTAACAGCGATCGCATTATCTAAATTAATTGCGGTTTCTGCTGGGACAGTAGATTCCAGTTCTCCACTAATTGCTATTTCTGCGGTAACAGCGATCGCATTATCTAAGGTAATTGCGGTTTCTGCTGGGACAGTAGATTCTAGTTCTCCAGTAATTGCCGATTCTGCGGTAACAGCGATCGCATTATCTAAATTAATTGCGGGTTCTGCTGGGACAGTAGATTCCAGTTCTCCACTAATTGCTATTTCTGCGGGAATAGCGATCGCATTATCTAAGGTAATTGCGGGTTCTGCTGGGACAGTAGATTCCAGTTCTGCGGTAACAGCGATCGCATTATCTAAAGTAATTGCGAGTTCTGCTGGGACAGTCGATTCCAATTCTCCACTAATTGTTATTTCTGCGGGAATAGCGATCGCATTATCTAAATTAATTGCGGGTTCTGCTGGGATAGTAGATTCCAGTTCTCTAATTACCACTTCTGCGGTAACAGCGATCGCATCTGGTTTTGCCAGGGCAGTGCATTCTAGATTTTCAGAAATAGTATTTTGCTGAACGAGTAAATTTGATTCTGCCTTCTCCCTCTGCTTCGCCTCCTCTTCTTCTTGAGACAAAACTTGTACTTGGACTTTGTATTGCCAATATTTACCCATCAGATCCGACATCAAATCGCCAGAACAGCGCAACTCCCAAACTCCCGCCTGGAAGTAGGTAAAAGGAATTACCGCCATTAAGCCTTCTGAGTTAGTGCGACGCGATCGCTTGAAAATTCGCCGCGTTGGTTGAACTTCGTGGGTTGAAGAGTGAGTTACCCGTACTTCCACATCTGTATTCAGAAGGTTAGAACGAGCCAAAATTCTATACTGCCCTTCCGAAATTTCCAAATTTGGCGATTCTAGGATATGCCACGAGCGAGCGCCTTGTTTCTGTATCAGAAATTGCCAGTGTTCCATTGTAAGTGATGCCCAGACCGACGAGCCGCTGAATAATATTGTGTATTAACTTGCTTGCAAGTTTACCTCAGTATTTTAGAAATGCATCACTTAAATGGCTATCAAGTTAACTCAGTTTTACTGACTTGAATTATCACACTTTCACCAGTCACGTCAAGGAAATTTCAAAGATTCGCCATGTTGCTTGTGCATAAAGCTTTTGTTATTTTATGAATATTAAGTTTGACACTCTAAAGTGCTAAATTAACAGGGTTCAGTGGATACCCTTGGCTGTCTCTGCCCAACTTATTGCCAAGATTTTTGTATTATTTTTTACTACAATATCCAATTTGCAATGTACACAACGTACAATAAATCCAGATTCACTTGACAATTTTTATTGAATCCTAATTGCTCACATTTTTGCTACAAAGAGGTAAGATGTGGCTCTTAAGTGTCATCTGCGCTGCGATCGCCAATCACCACACTTAACCCTAGATATATCTATAGGGTCAATCCAAAATCCAAAATCTAAAATCCAAAATTGTTTGACAATGAGGATTTACAGGAGGGATTCGATGTTAGTCATTTTAATGGACGATCAAATCCTTGCCCCTGAGCAAGTTTGTCAGTCTTGTTTACTCGCTGACAGGAGCGGTCAACCGCGTTGGCGTGGTGGTCAACTGCGCTGTGGTCAAGCTATTCGCAAACTTACTCAACAGCAGCCGGATCAGTATGAGTGCATGATGGGCTTTCGCGTTGCCCATATAGAATAGTTGAATTTGTCAGCAAGACCAAGCAACTGCGTTATCCTAAGCTCAAGTGACTATCAAAATTTAACCACAGGAGAACGGATAATGTCTTGGCGCGGGTCTACAACAGTTTCAGATCGGATTTTTGCTTCCTTGCCTTATTTGCTGCCTCTAGTTGAAGTTTTTGTATTTGGTAGATATTTGTTCTCAGAGTTTCCAGCACTACAACTGCTGTTTCTGCCGCTTTTGCCATTGTTAAATATTTACTATGGTGTACGTTATGCAGGAATGATTATTTTCTTTGCTTTATTTTTGCTGGTAGTGAGAAACGAGAAAATTAGTCACTTTATTCGTTTCAACACCATGCAAGCAATCCTTTTGGACATCATTATCTTTTTGTTTGGCATCCTGACTGATGTTGTGGGGCTAATTCCCGCTGGTGGTTTTGCAATCCAAACCCTATCCACAACTATTTTTATCGGCATAGTGGGAGCAGCAGCATATTCAGTCATTCAATCTGCAATCGGGCGTTATGCCGAAATTCCGGCGATTTCCGATGCCGTGTATATGCAGGTGCGTTAGAAGTTAACGAGCCACTATGGTGTTTTCCAGGCGGCCAATACCTTCAATTTCAACGCGGACGCGATCGCCTGGATGCAATGGATTGACACCCTCTGGTGTACCTGTAAGCACCAAATCACCGGGTAATAACGTCATCACCTGACTGATATAGGAAACTAAAACATCGGGGGAAAACACCATCTGATCGATACAAGCAGATTGGACTGGATTAACGTCGTCATTTACAAAAGTCTGTAATCTCGCTCCAGGATTTAATTCTCGTACAATCCAAGGGCCCAAAGGACAGAAAGTATCAAAACCTTTGGCCCGCGTCCATTGACCATCCTTTTTTTGTAAATCCCGCGCTGTGACATCATTAGCGATGGTGTAGCCCCAAATTTTGGTTTGGGCTACCTCTGGTGTGCATTCAAAGGCGTAATCGCCAATCACTAATGCTAACTCTCCTTCGTAGTCAACTCTTTGCGATTGGGGAGGATATTTAATTTCCCTCTCAGATGGAATGATCGACGTGGGTGGCTTGAGAAAGATTAATGGCTCAGAAGGAACGGGAGTTCCCATTTCGGCTGCATGATCTGCATAATTCTTACCCACCGCCACAATTTTTGAAGGAGCGCAGGGAGCCAGAATTTGGTAATTTCCTGGTGTCAAAGTTAAATCAGTGGGTTGTCCATGTAACCAGGGCGGAGCATCTAGCACCTGCACATTCAGGGAGAGATGTAGTAGCCCATAGTAAATCTGTCCTTCTGGATTTTGAATTCGCACGTAGCGCTGCGCCATAACCTTGATGAATATCCTTTTATATGCGATTAGAAGCTGTAAGCAGGTGGCAATCGTTCAGTTAGCTGTTTGACGAACCAATTGAGCCTTGAGCAAAAAAGCGATCGCCAGATACCTTTAGAAAAAGATAACCTTTGGCAAAGCTGATAGCTCGATCAATCTTGCTAAAGAAATATCGGGGCTTCCCGACCTAGTTTTCATTATGGGCATCCAAAAAATCCAAATTTTGGCGATTTGGCTAATGATTCAAATTGAAAACTGGTAAGATTATAGTTCCTTGTTGCTTCAGATGTTGATCTATACTGGCATTTTTAATATAAAAAAAGTATAAATTAGCATCAGCAGCCACTTTTGTCCATGAGGAAATTGGAAAATATGACTACAAGTTACGAAACAATGTACATTCTCCGTCCTGACCTCGGAGAGGAACAGGTAGAGCAAGCAGTTACTAAATATCAGAATTTGCTTCGCGATCAAGGCGCTGAGGATATCCAAATTCAAAATCGTGGTAAGCGTCGTCTGGCTTACGAAATCAAAAAACATCGCGATGGCATCTACATTCAATTAAACTACGGTGCCCCGGCAACTGCGATCGCACCCTTTGAACGTGCCATGCGCTTGAGTGAAGAAGTAATTCGCTATCTGACAGTTAAGCAAGAAATTGCCGAAGAAAAACCCCCTAAAGAGGAAAAAGAAAGACCCACTAAAGTAACTGCAACTGCAACAGTGTAATGAATGGGGAGTAGGGAGTAGGGAGTAGGGAGATGAGAAAAAAATAATTAATCCCTAATCCCTAATGCCCAATGCCCAAATCCCATTCAATAAAATTTTGTCTTTTTCTTTTCTCATGACCGAAAACCAAAAGGATACAGAGCAACTAAATTTATTTATGGGGATCATTAATTTTTAATTTTTAATTTTTAATTTTTAATTCGGAGCGAAGCGACGTGACTTGTTTGGGAATGCTAAATTAACAAATACTTGCCAAAGGTAGTACTCCCGCAGTTATACCTAAGAGTGGACAAGATTCTGAATGGGAGCTTTAAGCTACTGTGATCCAATCTGATACACCGAATATTCAAGTTCTCTCTACCGAAGTATCGCAGCTACGCCAAGAGTTGCAACTTCGCGATCAATTAGTACAACAACTATCTCAAGAACTTTTCCGGCTGGTAAAGGGTAATACTAATTTTATGCCCCCACAGCCGGATATTGAAGGCGATTTAAGCCAGTTACACGCTTTGCAAGAACAACTCCAGGCTGTAGAGCAGCAGGTGGGGTTCTACCAAGAGCAAATTACAACTCGTGACTCCGAGATTTATCAATTGCGACAGTCAGTTCAAGAACTCACCGATCGCACTCGGATGTTGGAGCAAGTAGTACAAGAGTTGCCTCAAATTTACCGACGGAAGTTTGAGGAGCGGATGACGCCAGTCAGAGAAAAAGTAGCAATGCTACAACGCGAAAATCGCCAACTACAAGCAGAACTGCAAAGCGTGAGTTACCGTTTAGCACTCAAAACTCGCAATGCTAGTCATAGCGGTATTGATTTGCCAAATTTTCCCCATCCAGCATCCGAACAAACTAACATTTCGACTCCCCAGAATGCCTAATATTACCATTATGGTGGAACCTTAAGAAGTAAGAAATTGTTGCGGCAAAGGATTTTGGAGACTATTTAATTATTTATGCCGCTCTACTTAGAAAAATTAGCTCAGAGTAATTTGTAATTTGAAAATCCCTGTCTTTAAAAGATTGGGGAGTGTCATTGCGAACGAAGCGAAGCAATCGCAGGGGTTGGGATTGCTTCGCTTCGCTCGCAATGACAACTGGGCATTTTTTTACTTGGAGTACTCTAAGATAAATTTAGGGGCTTGTGACCATTTTTCTTTTTCTTTATGAGTGCCTTTTTACTTTTTACTTTTGCCTTGTACGGTCAGCCTGTCGGTAGGCAAGCAAAGAAATGCTTTGAAACCCCCATTCCCCGATCGGGAAGGCAGGGTGGTTTCATCTGAAAAAATAAAAAGATAGAAGCTTTTATTTATCGTTTAGAGCCATAAATTTTTACCCATCTCCAAAGCTCCCTCCGAGGTGGAGAGAAGCTTTGCAACCCGGTTTTAATTTTTCTGAAACCATCCTGCCATTCAGAGGGCTAGGGGTTAGGTTTCTAAGATTGCCATGTTAGCAATAGTACTTTTCAAACATCCTCTTTGGTAGATAGCTTGCAGCAAGCAGATTCATTCATCTTGCTATTCATACCACCTAGCTCAAAACCATGAGTTTTCCTCAACATTTTTCTCTAGAAAAAAAGAACATAAGCCTGCTAGCACCAGACTGTTATCTTGGAGAATGTGAAAAAATGCAAATATTGCTTGACTTTACCATCCTTCTATAGGTAGATTTATTAACTAGCCTGCTAGCACCAGAGTGTTATCTTTGACGGTAGTAAAAATGTCTTGGTAAGTATCGAAAATTTCAAACACTGTATCGAGTTGGGTAAGTTCCAAAATTAACCGTACAGGAGCCTGTACGTTGCATAAAACCAAGCGGCAACCACTCTGACGTGCAGCTTTTAACCCTTTTACTAAAGGGACTAATCCAGAACTGTCCATGAAATTAACCTCTGTGAGATCGATAATCCAGAGTTGATGAGCTTGAGGCACAACTCCAGCCATCTGTTCACTTAAGGCCTTACCGCCTTCCAAATCTATGCTTCCTTCGGGTTTAAAGAAAATCACTTGAAATTCTTGTTGTGTGAGAGCCATGAATTTAACAGGGTAATTGGAATACTTGACAAAAAAGCTGAAAAAAGACATCAATACTTCTTTTCTTTCAACGACAAAATGACTGTTTTACCCAGATATTTGGGCAATTGCAGCCGTACAGTTGAAAGAAATTATTTCAGTATTCATGCCGTATAATTTATAATAACTTTCATCAATATAGGCATAAGGGTCTAATAATTTCGGTATCAAGCGTATCTTTTACAAAATTTTTATAATTCAACTCGAAGTTTATGAAATTTCTATAAATTTTTTATTTTGTTTTTAATAAAAATTAATTCGTGGTATCAGATTTCAAGAATCACATCGCTAATAGTCGAAAATTAATAGTTACCATAGACTATAAGTTATGGATAGGGCAGAATTAAACTAATGACTTAATGAATGAATCTAGTGGTTTGATTGACACCCCACTCAAAAACAAGCAAAGATGTAGTAAAAGTAAAAATTTGTAAAGACGGCGGTGCGGGATGTCTTTAGAGCTGATTTCACTAGAAAATATCCAGAAAGTCGCCCACACTTACGGGTATTGGGCAATTTTTTTGGGAATTTTGCTAGAAAATTTAGGCATTCCCCTTCCTGGTGAAACCGTGACCTTAGTAGGCGGGTTTCTAGCTGGCAGCGATGAACTAAATTTCTGGCTGGTTCTCGGTGACGCAATTCTGGGTGCTGTCATTGGTGGCACTTGTGGCTACTGGATTGGTAGAGTTAGCGGTTGGGCTTTTCTGGTAAAAGTTGCTAGCATCTTTCGGATTTCGGAAGTGCGGCTACTGAACATTAAAGAGCAATTTAGTCAAAATGCTGCTAAAGGGGTATTTTTTGGACGTTTTTTGGCATTGTTACGAGTTTTTGCTGCACCACTAGCTGGTATAGCTGAAATGCCCTTTGGAAAATTCTTTTTATACAACTTTTTAGGAGCAGTTGCTTGGGCTAGTTTGATGGTGACGTTAGCTTTTTTTGCTGGCAAAGTTGTCTCTTTAGAACAATTGGTTGCTTGGGTGGGTCAATTTGCGATCGCAGCTTTACTAATCCTCGCTGCCTTAATTATTGTGCCCCTGTGGCTAGAGTCTCGCCAAGTTAAGGAAGTGAGGAGTGAAGAGTAATAAAGTGAGGACTGAGGAGTGAGGAGTAAAGTAAAAAGTTATTTTTTTAACTTTAACTTTTGTATTTTGCATTTTTAACTGCAAACTGCAAACTGCAAACTTCTAACTCCTAACTCTTAACTCCTAACTCCTAACTCCTAACTTTTAGCGTGCCGCGACCAAATGCGAGTTGGTAGTCCCCAAACGTAGATAAAGCCTTCAGCAGCTTTGTGATCAAATTGGTCTTCGGCTCCGTAGGTTGCCAAATCGGGAGTATAGAGAGAATTATCGCTCGAACGCCCAACAATCGTAGAGTTGCCCTTGAACAACTTCACTCGCACACTTCCAGAGACTCGCTCTTGTGTCTTTTGAATAAAAGCATCGAGTGCAACTTTCAGGGGACTGTACCATAAACCGTTGTAAACGATTTGGCTGTAAGTTTCTTCAATGCCACGCTTGTAATGGGTGACATCTGCCGTTAAAGTCAAGCTTTCTAAATCTCTATGTGCCTGAATTAGCACCAAGATCGCGGGTGATTCGTAGATTTCCCGCGATTTGATGCCTACAAGACGGTTTTCAATCATATCAATCCGGCCGATGCCGTGATTTCCTACAAGCTGATTGAGTTCTTCAATTAGTTGAACTGGCTTTTTAGCTATACCGTTGATGCTTGTCGGAATGCCACCTTGGAAACCAATTTCGATATACTCTGGCTCATTGGGAGTGTCAGCGATCGCTTTGGTCATTTCATAGATTTCTTCTGGTGGCTCAAATGACGGATCTTCGAGTAAACCAGCTTCAATACTACGACCGAGCAAATTCTTATCAATGCTGTAGGGAGAGGATTTTTTGACTGGTGAGGGGATACCAAACTTTTCCCCATAGGCGATGGTTTGCTCACGGCTCATTCCCCATTCTCTGGCTGGTGCGAGAATCTTCAGGTTGGGGTTCAGGGCGGTTACAGAGACATCAAAGCGAACCTGATCGTTACCTTTGCCAGTGCAGCCGTGAGCGATCGCATCAGCACCATATTTTTCGGCTGTTTCTACTAATACCTTAGCAATCAGTGGACGGGCAAGGGCAGTTCCTAGAGGATAACGATTTTCATAAAGGGCGTTAGCTTGAATCGCTCCAAAGGCGTAATCTTTAACGAAGCTGTCTTTGACATCCGCCACGAGGGATTCACTTGCACCGGATTTCAGAGCTTTTTCTCGAACTGGCTCTAATTCATCTCCCTGACCTAAATCTGCTGCTAGGGTAATCACCTCTTCCACACCCCACTCCTGTTTGAGGTAGGGGATGCAAACTGAAGTATCCACTCCACCAGAATATGCCAGGACAACCTTTTTGGCGCGACCCATTAATTTCTCCAGTTAGGACAACAAACAATGAGTCATTATTATATCTAAACTAATCCATGTATATTTTATCGAACAGAATTCAGGAGTCAGGAGCCAGAATTCAGCAATGTTTTTTGTGCGACTGGCGGATAGCGCAGCGTTAGCGAGTCTTGCCTACGGCACGCTGCGCGAACGAGCGTCTGAATAATCGGCGTTTTTGCACCCCCACCAAATTGGAAATTTGGTGGTCTTCAATTCCTGCGCGGTCTGAATCCCCGACTGATAGCGCAGCGTAAAGCCTTCTCTACGAGACGCTACGCGAACGGCATGGCTTCGCTTAGAGCGAGTCCGCGATAGCGAGTATTCGAGCGTCGCGTCTTGATTCTGACTCCTGAATTCTGACTTCTGAATTCTTCTTCAATCATGCAACTGAATAATAAAAATCCCGACTTCTCTAAAAAGTCGGGAATTCGAGCCTTACAATTTTCATAAATTAAATAGGATTGCGATCGCTTCTAGATAAAACTTTTTTATATTGATCGTGCGTAAAACCCGCTAGCTAAGGTCAGAGAGTCGCCTCCCTGCCTCGCCTACAAAACCGGACGTGACACTTTCACCTCATCCGGCTCCTCAGTAATTTGGGTAATTGACATTACTACTTCCAACCGAATCATCCTCGGCTGTTTTCTTATCATGAAGTCGTACATAAGTATCCTTGCTTACAACTACAACTGTTGAGTAGTAGTTCGCCCATCATCGAGCATCCCCTCATGGGTGGGGCAGTTGACATATCCACATACTCTGAAACAAACTTAAACATCTTCATTTAGGAAGATTTTCTAAATCTTATTATCTGTTTTAATAGGCCGAGTGTTCCGTTGAGGTTAATTTCAGAATGATGGGAAAATCTCTGAGCCTGATTGGTGCAGCTTTATCTTTGGCACTTACCACTAATATTGCTGTAGCCGAATCCAGTAAATCCCCCATAGCTCAGTCTAGTGGTAGCGACTCTACTAGCGCACCAGCGGAAATCAAGATATCGCCAGAAGGCATGAAAATTCTGTGCGAGTATTTTCCGCTCAACTCCCGCTGTCCCAATAATGGTACAGCAGCTACACCCAGCGCTCCTAGTAGCACTACAGTACCAGCCGAAACCACAACGCCAACAGAAACTAAAATACCTGATAACACAACTGCACCAGGTAACATTGCCCCACCTCAACCTGGCGCTCCCGAAAGCACTCCAGCACCAGGCGCTCCTAGCACATTAACTCCAGCACCAGGTAGCATTACTCCACCTCCACCTGGCGCTCCCGAAAGCACTCCAGCACCAGGTAGCTCAACTACACCTGAATCTGGCGCTCCTAGCAACTCAACTCCAGCACCAGTAAACTCTACCACACCTCAACAACCTGGCGCTCCTGGCAGCCCTACCGTACCAGGTAACTCTCCCAGTACTCCAGGCTCTAGTTCGCCAAAAACTCCTGGTACAGGTAATTAAATTAAAAGCTGGGGTATAATCTGAATACTAGTTTGCCATCAGCGATCGCAGGTGCATCTTTTTTAATCTCTTGCACCAGTTATGCAAACTGGTGTCAGGTAAAAAATAAAAATCGCTGAAACCTTATAAATAAAGTCTTCGCATATAAGACTTAGCAAGGGTTTCACTAACCAATAGCCTGGGATGATTAATCCCAGGCTTAATAGTTTAATGCGATCTGCCAGTTGAAGTAGGTGTTTTTTGCAAGGAAGCAATTAACAGGCAAACAATACCGATACTAATAAATGAATCTGCCACATTAAATACAGCAAAGTTAATCAGGCGAAAATCAAGAAAATCAACGACATAGCCTAAAACAAAACGATCGATACCGTTGCCCATCGCTCCACCTAAAATCAAGCCATAGCCTAACTGATCCCACAAATTTAACGTTGGGCCAACCAGCGCCAACGCTATCAATACTAAACTCACTCCTAAAGATAACCAGCGCAACCACTCTACTTTCCCACTTAACAGACTAAATGCAGCACCAGTGTTAGTGACATAGGTAAAGTGAAATATCCCAGGTAAGAGTGGTAGTGTCTGCCCCAAACTAAAGCTTTGTACTATCCAGTACTTTGTTATTTGGTCTAAGAAAAAAACGATGAAGGCAGCGATCCAGAAAAGACGATTTTTTAAATGCATGGTGAATTAGTCATTGGTCATTGGTGAGCCAGCACGGTCTTCTCCCTTGGCGCTAGCCTCTCCCTTTGGGAGAAGGGGAGACGCTTTGCTTGAACGCATGGGGGTTTCCCCCATGAGTGACTGGCGAACCCGTAAGGGTCATTGGTCATTGGTCATTAGTCATTGGTCGTTGGTCATCAGCTTTTGACAAATGACAAAGGACAAATAACATGAACTAATAGAACATTAAGTGACGCAATATATATGCTATTACACTAACTGCACAGACCACAGTTAGTTGACCTGGTAGCGCAAACCAGGAGTATCTGAGGATTGCTTGTATTAAGGATAGATTTTCTGTGCCTTTCCACTGAAAAAGATAGCTAATAATCAAATAAGTAATACCGCAGATGTGGAGAGTTAACAAGCCACAGATGCAGCTAAAGGCAAGAGTCTCTAGTCGAGGTCTAGCTTTAAAGGCGAATAAGCCACAAATCCAAGCTCCAGGAATAAAGCCTAGTAGATAGCCAAACTGAGATAGCTTGACATAACCAATACCACCGCCATCGGCAAATACTGGTAGTAAGGTTAACCCCATAACTAAATAGGCGATTTGTGAGAGCGCACCGGCATTTTTGCCCCCTAAACAACCCACCAACAACACTGCGCCAATTTGAAAAGTGACACCTAAAGAAAAAGTCTGAATTCCGTGCTGACTCCATGTCCAAGGTAAGGTAATCCCATAAACTTCTAGGAAAGTACCACCCATTGTCAGGAGTAAGCCAATCATAGACCACAGTAATTGATTGGAAGCAGCAAACATTTATCAGGCAATTAAGGAAAAGCAAAAAGGAAAACCAGCAGCAACTAGTACAAGAAGGTAAAAGTAAAAAGGCAAAAGAAAAAAGAAAGAATGCTTATTTTGTAAGCTTTCTGGCTATTTTAAATGGGTGGTTTATTTACGCCGTGTTGTACTAGTATGTTCATTAATATTGAAATGAAATTTGTGCTGACATCTTAAGAACTAGCATATTTTCTTTTGCCTTTTCAGTATGTATGTAATTTTTCAGTTCTGCGAATTGTGGCTGAGGTGTGTTCTAAATCTGGCATCTTACTTAGGAGAGAGTAAAATAAATATTATTTTTTCTTTCTAGTGTTTATACTCTTGTCTTCAAGTATTATCTAAAAGCGCTATCCGCCAGTCGCACACAATTCATTCTGAATTCTGACCGGAGGCGGAGCGTCTCCGGCTCCGCTCCTGACTCCTGAATTCTGTTCGATAAACTTTTTTCATGACTTGACCAACAAACTTACTCTAATGATAAAGTTTTGTAAATACCTGTAATCAACTTAATATAGTGCTATCTGTAAGTTAAATCTCAAGCAAGAGTATAAAATTTATCAAGCAAAATTGGAAATAAGCGTTTGTTCTTCATCAAAAAAAAACAAGTATTTTTTGTTATGTTAACCTCTCGTTAATCTTTATTGTTGTGCTTTAGGAGTATCTTAGAGACGCTTACCTGAAAACTTACTAAAAAATTGATAGCGATGCTCTTACGTCTTAGTGCAACAAAAACTCATCGCCTCACAGGTTTAATTTCAGTGTTAGCACTGACAATCAGCCTAGCAGGTTGTGGTGGCGGACAACAAACACCAGATAGTACAGCCACCAAGGATACGCCTTCTGGCACTGCTACAGATACTACTGCCTCTAGCCCAGCTAAATTAGACCTTGGTGGAACCGTAAAGTTAAGCGGGGCTGGTGCGTCTTTTCCGGCACCACTGTACGATACCTGGTTTACAGATTTAAACAAAAAATATCCAAATCTGCAAGTTGACTATGCCTCAGTTGGTAGCGGTTCTGGAGTTGAGCAATTTATCAAAGGCACTGTAGACTTTGGTGCTAGCGATGTGGCAATGAAGGATGAAGAAATCCAGAAAGTACCAGCAGATAGGGGTGTTATTTTACTGCCTGTGACTGCTGGTAGCATCGTGTTGGCTTACAACTTGCCTGATGTTCCAGAACTAAAGCTGCCACGAGCCGTTTACGCCGATATTTTACTAGGCAAAATCAAATCTTGGGATGATGCCCAAATTGCCAAGGCTAATCCAGGTGCAAAACTTCCTAAACAGCCAATCACAGTTGTTTATCGTTCCGATGGTAGCGGAACCACGGGTGTGTTCACCAAACACCTCAGCGCCATCAGCCCGGAGTGGAAGAGTAAAGTCGGTGAGGGCAAAACTGTCAACTGGCCTGCGGGAGTCGGTGCTAAGGGTAATGAGGGTGTTACCGCTCAAATTCAACAAACTCAAGGTTCTATTGGTTATGTCGAGTACGGCTATGCCAAACAAAATAGTCTCAAGTTTGCTGATTTGGAAAATAAAGCCGGTAAATTTGTTGTAGCTAGTGAGGAGTCAGCCTCTAAAACTCTGGAATCAGTAGCTCTACCGGCAAACCTCCGCCTCTTCATTTCCGATCCCGAAGGGGCTGATTCCTATCCTATCGTTACTTACACATGGCTTTTAGTTTACAAGAAATATCCTAATGCCGCAAAAGCTAAGGCGATCGAAGCTGCGATCGAATACGCTTTAACTGATGGTCAGAAACAGGCTAGTGCGCTAGGGTATGTTCCTCTACCTGCAAACGTCATCACAAAGGTAGCTGCGGCGGCTGACCAAATTAGTCCAGAGTATAAAATTTCTGTTACCGGTGGTAGTAGCGCTAGCAAGTAAACAATCACACACAGATATTAAATAGTAACTTTGAATACGGAGTTACTATTGTATTTAGTTTAAATAGATGATGAGGCGACAATTTTACTCAATCTGGTTGCCTCCCACATTTTCCTCTGATTTAATTGTGAAAGTCGGTATTCATGACTACAAATTCTCAAAATCTGTCATCGGCGATGAAAAATCGCTCTGGCGCAGAAAAGTCCCTAGATCAGGGTTTTATTTGGCTAACTAAAATTTTTGCCTTTGGGGTTGCAGGTATTTTATTATGGATCGGGTCGCAAGTTGCAATTGGCTCTTGGCCTGCTATTCAAAAATTTGGTGCTGGCTTTTTAGTTAACACTACTTGGAACCCGGTTAATGATAGCTATGGGGTACTACCTCAAGTCTATGGAACTCTCGTGAGTTCTTTTATTGGTCTGCTGATTGCAGTACCAATTGGGGTTGGTACTGCGATTGTCCTGAGTGAAGATTTTTTACCTGCAAAAGTGAAGCTGGTACTGGTTTTCGCAGTAGAATTGCTCGCAGCTATTCCTAGCGTTGTTTATGGCGTGTGGGGGATTTTTGTTTTGGTGCCAATCTTAACCAGCTTGGGAAAATGGCTTAATGGTTACTTTAGCTGGCTACCATTTTTTAGCACTTCTCCTACAGGTCCAGGAATGTTACCGGCGGGAGTCATCTTAGCGATTATGACTTTGCCTATTATCACAGCTTTATCCCGCGATGCCTTGATTTCTGTACCTCCTAGTTTGCGCCAAGCCTCTATAGGGCTGGGAGCAACTCGCTGGGAAACAATTTTGCAAGTTCTGATCCCAGCAGCCTTTTCGGGCATAGTTAGTGCTGTGATGCTGGGACTCGGCCGGGCAATGGGAGAAACAATGGCTGTCACGATGTTAATTGGCAACTCCAACAACATCAGTCTCTCTCTTTTAGCACCAGCCAATACGATTTCTTCTCTACTGGCAAATCAATTCTCAGAAGCTAGTGGTTTGCAAGTTGCGGCTTTAATGTACGCGGCTTTAGTTCTATTTTTCTTGACACTGGTAGTCAATATTCTGGCAGAGTTGATCGTTATGAGAGTCAAGCGAATATAGCTTAGTTTTTGGTTAAATTATGACTTCTAATTTTCCAGAGCGCAGTTTAACTCGCTCCGCCACGTCTCAAAGAACACTGTTTAATACAGTGATGACCGTAATCGCTTTTACCTGCGGAGCATTGGCACTTGTTCCTTTGCTAGCAGTACTTTCTTATGTGATTATTAAAGGCTTTAGCAGTCTGAATCTGGCTGTGTTTGTGGAACTGCCACCCAAAGCTCTACAAAAGGGAGGAGGCTTTGGTAATGCAATTTTAGGCACACTACTAATGGTAGGAATTGCTGCCTTGATTAGCATCCCCTTTGGAGTTTTGGGGGCGATTTACATCACAGAATTTAGTTCAGCGAAAGTTGCTAGATGGGTACGTTTTGCAGCTAACGTGCTGAGTGGAGTCCCCTCAATTATTGCTGGGGTATTTGCTTATGGGATTGTAGTTTTAACACTGGTAAAATTGAACTTAGGATCGTATTCAGCTCTTGGTGGAGGGTTTGCACTGGCAATTTTGATGTTGCCCATTATTCTAAGAACAACTGATGAAGCGTTACAGTTAGTATCGCAAGATTTGCGACAAGCTTCTGTAGGGTTAGGAGCGACTAACTTTCAAACGGTAAGTCAGGTAGTTTTACCAGCAGCCTTACCAGCTATTGTAACTGGGGCAACGCTAGCGATCGCCAGAGCATCTGGAGAAACCGCACCATTGCTATTTACTGCTTTATTTTCTAACTTTTGGCCAGATGGTTTATTTCAACCAACAGCTTCTCTGGCTGTCTTGGTTTACAAATATGCCATTTCTCCGTTTAAAAATTGGCAATCTTTAGCTTGGGCAGCATCTTTGATTTTGGTATTGATGGTTCTAATCACAAGTATCATCGCTCGCTGGGCAACTCGCAAAAAAGCTTAGTAAACAACCATCCACAGTGCAAATCCCCATCGCTAAAACCAACACTAAATTTAATTTATGGCTACCAACACTAGGACAGTGAATGACACTGAAACCGTTTTACGGGCTGAAAATCTCAATATTTACTACGGCAAGTTTTTAGCCTTACAGAATATTTGGCTAGATATACCAAAAAATCAGGTGACAGCTTTTATCGGCCCTTCTGGTTGTGGTAAAAGTACATTATTGCGATGCTATAACCGCCTCAATGACTTGATTGAGTCATTTCGGGCAGAAGGTAAGATACTTTTTTACGATAAAAATTTGTATGCACCCGATATCGACCCTGTAGAAGTGCGTCGCAGAATTGGGATGGTGTTTCAAAGACCAAATCCATTTCCCAAATCAATTCATGACAATATTACTTTTGGAGCTAAAATCAACGGCTACAAAGGTGATTTCGATGAATTGGTAGAAAGCAGTCTCAGAAAAGCAGCTTTGTGGGATGAAGTCAAAGATAAACTACGTCAAAGTGGCTCGTCTTTATCTGGTGGACAACAACAACGGTTATGTATTGCTCGTGCGATCGCAGTCCAACCTGAAATTATACTAATGGATGAGCCTTGCTCCGCTCTTGACCCCATTTCCACCTTGCGTGTTGAAGAACTGATTCACGAACTTAAAGAGCAATATACGATCGTCATTGTCACCCATAACATGCAGCAAGCAGCGCGTGTTTCTGATAAGACAGCCTTTTTTAATGTTCGGACTTCAGAGAAAGGAACCCGTAGCGGCTATATGGTAGAGTATGACGCAACAGAATTAATTTTCAACAATCCTAAGCAAGAAGAAACCAGAGATTACGTCAGTGGCAAATTTGGATAAATATTTATTTTACATTAGTTGATATTAAAGCAATGAGGGATACTCGGAAATTAAAGATGTTCGATATTCCTCTATGTTTTTTTATTTGAAGGATTTTTTTCTTCCTAAACGAACCTCATCTCCATGCAGTCCGAAGTCTATTATTTGGTGCGCTCAAAAACTGACGGTAATTATCTCATCGCTCGTCCTGATGCCGAAACGTCGGGTTATTTATTGCTGTTTCAGGAAAACTTTGACGCCCTTAGCTATCTCAACACCCATGCAGCAGAAGTGGCAAATCGCTTTACTGTAGAATCTATTGCGCGTACACAGTTGGGAAACTTGCTTAAACGTTGGGATTTTAGCGGTGTGGGTATTGTAACTGACCCATTATTACCCAAAATTGAGTTTTTACAGCACAATTAACTAATTCGTAATTTTTGTTAAGTAAATAGTTGTGCGATCGCACAAGTAAAATCAGGTAATATGGGTGAACTCAATTCATCACCATTGAATAACGTAGCAGCTAACTTTAAACTCGCTTGTTCGCGTCGATATACTTCCACCTGTTGCTTGCGCCAATCTACAATCCAATATTCTCTGACACCTCGTGATGAGTAGAGCTTAAGTTTTAGTTCTCTGTCCCGCTTTTCGTTTTCACTACCAGCAGATAGCACCTCTACAACTAGTTCTGGCGCACCAGTCAAATGCCCAGCCTCGTCTAAAAGTAGGGGTAATCTCTCGTTGCTAGCCCAGACAACATCGGGAATAACATTATCATTGTCGCCAAAAATTATTCCTGGAGCTGTCACAACTTCTCCTAGACCAGTAATTTGTGACCAGTTATCCAAGGAAGTGCTAATTCTGACACAAGTTTTTTGATGCTTCCAGTGGGGCGCTTTAGTCACAAATAATTCTCCGTCAATAATTTCATAGCGATTCCCGTTATCTGGAAACAACTCTAAGTCGGCGGTAGTCCAGCGCACTCTCTCAGATATTGGCTGGTTCATAAATTATCTTTGTTGAGGGATTTACCTATTTTAGCCTGAGTGAAAATGGAAAATTTTAGTTGCATTCCCATAATCTATGCGATATTCCTTATAAAGAATAATATATTGACATTCCTTAACGCTATTAAAGATAGAGACAAAGAGCCTGCAAGAGTAAGATTACGTGAATTGCAGCAGAGGGAAAATTGATGAAAAAACCTAATTTTCAAGCTTGGTTGCAGCAGAAGGTAAGTGACGAGCCAGAAGTGATTTTGGCGGGAAAGTTAGAGTATCTGCGTCTATATCTTACTGATGCGATGCGGGAAATACGTAATAAAGCAGGATTGACTCAGGCACAATTAGCCCAAAAACTAGGAGTAAAGCAGGCGGCTGTGTCCAAATTGGAGTCGGCATTAAAGGAACATGAGTTGGAATCAGTGTTGCACTATTTACATACCTTGGGTGCAGATTTGCTGGTAGCCGTCAAACAAGGAGATGACTTATATCAAGCTAGTGATAACGAAGGTGTGTTGTTGGTAGATGTACCAGATGTAGTTTTCCAAAAAGCATTGGCGGCAAACATGAGCGTCCGGGAATATGTGCGCGTCGGTGTTGAGAAGTTTTCTGGCGAGAATGATGGACTGAAAACAGCTTTGGTAAAACTACTTGAAAGTGACGATTTGGTAGTGGTGAAAGTAAGAGCGCGTTTAGGTTCAAGGACAATCCAAGAAGTTGCTGTAGAGTTGGAAAAATGTTTGAGTCTATCTGAAGAAGATAGGATTTTTGCTGTCAAAAATGTTTTGGCTGCTAATGTGGCGTGTGGAGAAAGTAATCGTGGAAGTAGTGATGAAGTTGATGAAATTGAGTTGTTGGATTTAGCTGAAGAATTGCTAGAGAATTTATCAGAAGTTCTGGGTAAGCATTACTAGTAACTTGACTAAATCAATATGGTAAAAGGATTTGGTACAGGACAAAAAAATTAAAAAAATAGAAAACTCTACTCAGCAATTTCCTTTTTCAGAGCCTCATTACTGGGCTGCTTTTATTTGTCACGGTTTACGGTGAGAAAATAGTAGTATTGGGACGATTACTCGCCCTGTTCATCAACCTGATTAAAATTTGGTAAGAATTTAGGATTCAAAGTTTGGTCTAAAGTGTAGGGACAAATTTCTGGAAAAACATTTTCACCCAACTCAGTTTCTCGAATCGCTAAAGCCAAACCTAGTTCATAAACACTGAAGAAAACTTCATCGAGATAGGGTTTAAAACTAGGGCTATCTTGCAGAAGCAGCTTAATTTGAACACGTTGCTCTCGAATTGTACCCAACCAGCTATTGCTACGTTTTTCAGGTTGAAATTGCCATTTCAGTAGATGTCCTAGCAATACTCCCAGCCGATTTCGCAATTCCTGCCGTTCTCTTCTGCCCAAAGTTTCAATTTCTTCAATCAGGTTAACTGTATCTAATTGTTCCCACTGTTGAGTTTTGAGCAAGCTAACCTGCTTTTGCGTCCAATCATAGAAATCTGTTTTATATAGGTGAGATGTGTACATTTTTTCCACTTTATTTACACCTATCTACTTACCAACCCCTGCGGTAACACTTGCACGAAAATCCCAAATCTAAAAATAAATATTGGGTGGAGCGATGCATACGGCGGCAAGCTACGCCCCACCCAACCTAAAATAATCTAATAGACATCTCCAGAAATTAAAGATGCGTTACCCAGAACCCTTGTAGAGACGTAGCAGTGCTACGTCAAAACAATTCTTTTTCGGAGATGTCTAATAAGTAACGACTAATTCGCTACCTCAGCCACCTCAATCACTCGCCCTTCATAGTCCTTGACTAAAAAGTTCAGGGGTTTCTGGTTACGAATCTTCAACTTCAAACCGCGCGTTTCGACTCGCATTAAAATCATTTCCAGGCAGTCGTGGTCAAAACAAACGTGGCGTTGCTGGTTTTTGCTACCTAAGCTCGCGCCAGTAATAATGTGTAGCTGGGTGTTTTTCTTCAATTGATACCACAGCCCATCATTGGCATTATTCATCATTTTACCAGACAAGCTCGGCCCAGTAGACATATATAGCGGATCAATGCCAGTTGCGCCTATAGTTTGTTCGTAGTTGTAGTAGTAGTGCAATGGCACTTCAGCTGCCGGCAAATCTAGCAGCCCTTCATACAACTGTCGGGCAATTTCCAAATCTGACACCATTACAGTATGTACTTTTGGCGCACTGGTGAGAAACATCCACATGGCACCAGCGTAAGCTGCTAGCAGCATTACCATAATGCCTTGGGTGGAAAATAGGCTATCCAAGGGCAGGGAAGGCAGAAAGGAGCCGAAAGTAAGGGGACTGACCAGGAACGATATCACACTAGCTGCTATAACCATGAACAAATAAGGATTCTATAAGGTAGTTGATTTTATGACTGTCGATTAAGACTAAAATTAAGTCCTTGTTTCTAGTTTATCAATACTCAAGTAGTCTGAGTCTTCATCTACAAACTGAACAACACCAAGATATTATGCGATTAACTAGGGGAGTGCAATTCCCAAAACTATTTTAACAATTATCAATCGCAAGGCTTATGCAAATTCCTCATTTTACGGAAGCTAATCACCCGCTAGTGAAGTCGCTATTCCATCACAGTGACCATGAACTACTGACTCTGTTTCAGCGCTATCCAGATGCCGGAAAGTACTTTACGGTAATTTTTTGCCGCTATAGTCCCATAGTCTATACCTTAATTCGGCATTCGGCGCGATCGCCTGTGCAAGCAGATTATCTGTTTGCCCTTACTTGGCGACATATCTATTACGAACTCGGTGGACTCAAATTAACTGATTCTGAATCCGGCGAGGAAGCCTTAACCATGCAAAATTGGTTAATTAATATGACAGCTTTCTGTATTAACGAGATTAAACTACCACCTACAGAAGCAATTCATTATTCTCTGCAAGCGACTTCGCCACCGCTATGGTGCTATGTAGAACAGGCATTAGACCAACTACCACCAATTTTACGATTAATCGTGTTAATGTCTCAAACTTTCCACTGGAGTGAAACTAGAATCGCTGCCTATCTCCAAGCCGAAGGAGAAGCGATCGCTCCGAGTGTTGTAGCCAATTTTCTTCAGGAAGGCTATCGTATGCTAGAGGACAAATTACCCGCAGATATCCGCGCTATCTACTTTGGGGAAGATTTCGCTTAATCATAGCTTAAGTATAAATGCGTATACTGAATGTCTTCAATTTAAAAACTTAAAACTTCTTCTTAGACCTTCTACTTAAACCCGAAATTTACGGGCAATTTTTATGAAACAACAGCTTGTATTTTCCTGGCAAAAGGTAGGCTTAATTTGTGTAGGTACAATTTCTCGTCCCCAGGTACTTTTACACAGCTTTTTACTGGTTACTTTTTTGCTGAGTCCTGTAGCTGCGAGTGTGGTTGATATTACCCAACAACTCCATCGACCTTTAAATAGTTCCGTTGGGCGACAATCAAGAGATGAAGCAGATAGTTTGCTGCGTATCGGTGAACAACAATACACTTCAGGATATGCCGACAAAACAGTTGCGTCTTGCTTGCGGGCACTAGAACTATATCACTCAATTGGCGACCTGAAAGCACAAGGTCTGGCGTACAATTTGCTTGCTAAGGCTTATATCCAGCTTGGTAGTTCAAAAGAGGCAGAAGATGCTTTAAGAAGAGAATTAGCGATCGCTCGTGATACTAAAGACTTCCAAGCTCAAATTTTTGCGCTGAATAATATCGGTACATTTCTGCTGCAACAAGGCGAATCTGCTACTGCTGGTAAAACAGTTGAAGAGGCGCTCGCAATTGCTCATGGTGTGAAAAATATTGAAGGTGAAGGACTATCTTTGAGTAATTTGGGTTTGGTAACTGCCAGGTTGGGAGATTACAACAAGGCGATTAAACTGTACGAAAATGCTTTAACTTTCCGCCGTCAGACTGGTGATGCCATCGGTGAAGCAAATACCCTGAATAATTTAGGTGATGCATATTTAGCATCGGGAAATTATCAAGATACTATTGCTACTTATGGTGAAGCAATGCAGATAGCTAAAACTAACCGCGATCGCACTAATGAATTACGAGCAATTGACGGTTTAGTTACGGCTCACACTGCTGTCGGACGTTACGAACGCGCCTTTGACTTACTAGAGCAACGTTTAGCACTCGCTAAAGAATTGCAAAATTTGCAAGAAGAATTAAAATCTTTTGAATCTTATGCTCAGTTGTATAAGCAACAAGGTAATTACTTAACTGCCCGTAATTTTTATGAAAGGGCGATTACACTGGCGCGGACATTGGAAGACAGCAAGCAAGAAGTGCAATTGCAGGATCAGCTAACTGAAATGCTTCAGAGGAAGTAGATAAATTATCCAATATTGTAGGGTGGGCATCTTGCCCGCCCAGTCTATAGGGCGGGCAAGATGCCCACCCCACAAGAGTTAATTGGATATTTTTTTATTAATTCAAAAATACTGAACCATTTCGTTCGATTCTCATCGCACTTCTACCCTGTGTGGCATTGGTGGCTTCCTTAAATGTTACTTCCAAGCTTCCTGGTTCAGAAGAGCCTTGTGGAGTCACTATTAACTGTCCGCCATCTTCTCGTTCAAATGTCACTGTTACTGGTGCTTTGAGGTTTTGCAGTGTTACATCTGACTTACCTTGTAGCGATCGCGGTGCTGTATCGCCAATCACTTGGAAAGTTACATTAGCCGCAGTCTCATTTACCAACCTGACATTAACCATACCATTCGCTAGTGCGATCGTCGCACTGGGGGTTTGTCGTGGTTGTAGTTGTGGTTGCTCAGTGGAAACCGCCCCTGGTGAAGGCTGTTGAGTTTGATACCCAGGAGCTAGGCGTGGTAGTCTAACATCTGGTTCTGGAGCTTCCCCACCGCCGACACCCAATCTTGTTTGCTCTTGTGATGGAGTAGCAGGCACAGGAAGAAGCCCTTGAGCGGCTAGTCTTTGTGTTAGCGCGTTGGGAGGACATCCCTGTGGTACTACAACCTGATTATTGTGTGGTTCTTCGTAAAAAATACGAGGACAAGGGTTAATTTTGGGAATAGATTCTTGTGCTAATACTTGAGGAATTGCTGGCATGGTAATCAGTAATCCTCCACAAATAGCACCAAATAACTCAGCAGACTTGCGAAAATTTTGAGACTTCATATTCATCATTGACTCCTAGAAAAACATCCAAATTATCTTTTTTTAATATTTTTCAAACAGCATATTTAAATTATTATATTTAAGCTGTCTTTGTGTTCATATTCAAGATAATCCTACTAAGTGGTTCTATTTTTTGTATCTAACTGTAGACATGAAAATTATCTAAGCTTCGATATAAGTTTTTCATTCATAAGAGTGAAAATTCTCAATCATTAGTGAGAAATTATGCAATCAAAAAAAATAATGAGTTATGAATTTAAAACAATTCATAACTCATACCCAAGAATTTTAGCTATAATAGTTTAATAGCTTTAAGCTTCTTCCCAAATCTGGCGAACTTTATCAGGCAGCCAGCTAGCAATTTCCTGAATTCGTTCTGACGATAATTCGTCTTTAGTAGCAGAAAACACCGCCTTAACTACCTGCTCGCGTTCTACATTGGGTGGCATTCCCCCTTCATTTGCCACTCTAAATAAGAAGCGATCGCTATTAATTTTAAAGATCCCAGGGCCTTGCCAAGGTGGACGTACCCGACTTAAAAATCCGACAATTGGATTTGTATCGTGCCACAGGTCTGAAATATCAATTTGCAGCGATTTATCATCGGTTATTTCGGCTGGTTTTTGCAGTTCATCTTCAACTCGATCAGCTGCTTCTGTAGTCATCAGATCGCGCATCACCCGAAATACTACTTCGGTGATGTCCCTAGCATCGTAAATATCTGGCAAACCACTTTCAGCCTTGACTTTTTCCAAAAATGGTATATCTTTTTCTTTTATATCGCTGGAAGAAGTTGCCATTTAAACCCCCAAAGTATTATTCATAGATGCATATTTGCCAAAATAAAATAGCAGGATGTATAACTACGCCAGCAAATAAACAGGAGTATAAATATCAAACTGTAGCAATTAAATAAATGGCTAAATATTGCAACTGTTGTTATGTACAGTAGTAAATTTATTTACTTTTCTACATCTATCACAGGAAACAGAAATTTCTGATCAAATTAAGACTCAAGAGTTATTGGTAAAGTGACAGTAAAAGTGGTGCCAATGCCTTGGGTACTTTCAACTTGAATATGACCCTGGTGATGTTCGACAATAGCTTGAGCGATCGCTAATCCCAATCCTGAACCAGTAGCGCTAGCTGTAGCTGTATTCCCAGTCCGATGAGTACGTGCCGGATCTACCCGATAAAAACGGTCAAACAAGCGTGGTAGTGCTTCGGCTGGAATTCCAACTCCGGTATCACTCACCTTAACTTGCAACTGGGCACTAGTGTTACGTAGTCCAGAAACGCGATTTATTCCCTCTATCCGCGCCAATTCCACTTTCACTCGTCCACTTGCTGGAGTGTAATGTAAGGCATTAGCAATTAAATTTGTGAACAGCCGCACCAATTGATCCCAATTGCCCACAAGGGTAAACCAATTTTCCAGTAATTCTGGGCTAGTTTCAGAGGCAGGAGGATCAACTAAATCTAGAGAAAGGGCGATTTCTTTTTCAGGGACTAACAATTGTTGTTCTTCAACCACCTCCATCAGCAAAGCATCCAGAGGACAAGGTGAAAAAGTATCTTTGCTAATACCACTATCCTGCCGTGCAAGGAAGAGTAAGTCATTGACTAGCTTACCCAAACGCTGCGTTAACCGTTCCACCACCTTTAACTGTTGCCGATACAGCAAAGAAGTAGTCGTTTCTGTCTCTGCTAAATCCAAGTCAGCAAGAGCAACTTGCACATTAGTTTGAATCAAAGTAATAGGACTTCTAAGTTCGTGGGAAGCATCAGCAGTAAATTGTTTGAGGCGTTGATAAGACTCGCCGACAGGTTCCATCGCTTTACCCGAAAGAAACCAACCACTTGCACCTACCGAAAGCACCATTAACCCAATACCTAGCGCCAAATCAAAAATTAACTGGCGACTGGGTTTAGTGACTTCAAACCAGGGATGACTAACACGCAGATATCCTAATACTTGCCGTCTCACTTCCACCCGTTGTGTGACTTGTCGTAATAAGAGTGGGGAGTTAGAAATTTTAAATTTTGAATTTTCACTCTCTCCCTTGACTACGCGCACAGTTTCACCAGTACGGTTAGTACGAATGGGAATATTTAGGGGTTCAGATAAAGTTGACCAAAGTAATTTACCCGTCGGACTAAACCATTCTAGGTCGATGTGGTCATCTTCTACAGTATCGGTATTGTCACGAAGACTGGCTTCTACATTAATCCGAAATTTATCTGCATCAGTATCAATTGGCTCAAATATCAGCGTGGAAGCACATCGGCTGGTTGTGAGACAACGCTCCACTATTTCCACTACATGATTAAGAGTATCATCAATCCGCTCAATCAATGTACTGCGGACGTATAAATAAACTCCACTAGCAAATAGTAATAGTAATACAGCAGTAACAGCAGTGTACCAAATTGCAAGACGGCGACGAGTAGCCTGAAACATATTTTTTCACCTAAATTTTTGACTGAATATCTACATTACGTGTTTATACGGCTAAAAAGTAGCTCACTTTTCTCGTTCTGGTGATTTTGCTGAGGTGTAATTTTTGTTGAAGAATTACACTCTTGTTGCAGTAAATCTGCTTAATCCTCTTTTATTCTTTACACACAGAATAAAAATCGGTTTTCTTGGACTATTTATAGCGAATTAGCCGAAATGATTGTTGAATAAATTTAAACAAATCAACAACAGTCTAAGTCTTAAAAACTAAATTATTACTAGTTTCTGATAATTACAAATTTATTTTTGTAACCAAGCAAACTCTAGGGTGCTGTTCATTCATTTGAATTCATTCTAATTTTTATTGTTGATCTATCAAGCAGTATATTTATATGGTGGTAACTCGTAAAGCTTCAACCTCAATGCTTCTAAAAATCTCTCTAAAGAGATTAAATAAAAATCTAAGACTAATTGCAACTTGCTTTTTGTATTCAACAATTTTGTTCAAAATAATCCTAGTACAATTTTCTGCGATCGCTTTAGAGGTTGATGGTCAAAATAAGATTAGTCTGACTGTGAAAAATGCTAATCCCAACTTATATAAAACTAAAGAGCTATCCAAATTTACCAGAATTGATTTAATTAAGGAAAATAATGCAGCTACTACTAATAAGAGTTTCCTGAAATCGGTTGAAGGAGGCATGAGGAGCAAATCATCTGGGGATTCGACCCCGGATGATTTGGCAGCCCTGAAAGAGAGTCCAGTGGGGGTCTTAAACCCTTGCCCTCTCTGGTCGCAGCAGGAGATAAATAGCGCAGAATTAACGAGTTCCTCTACCTCCTGCCCGACCCTCGCGGACTCGCTAACACCGCGTTATCTGCCTCCTGTTCTCCTCGACAAATTAGACAGTTTTCAAAGTCAAGACTTATTAAAACAAACTTTAAAAGATCCTAACTCTAACTTAGACAAAACTAAACAGTTATCCAAGCTTACTGAAATCGATTTAATGGGAGAAAATAATCCAACTAATAGTAATAAGAGTTTGCTTAATTCAGATAAATTAGATAGTTCGCAAAGTCAAGATTTATTAAAACCAACTTTAAAAGATCCCAACTCTAACTTAGATAAAACTAAACAGTTATCCAAACTTACTAAAATCGATTTAATGGGAGAAAATAATCCAACTAATAGTAATAATAGTTTGCTCAAATCGGATAAATTAGATAGTTCGCAAAGTCAAGCCCCATTGAAACAAACTTTAAAAACTCCTAACTCTAACGTAGAGAAAACTAAACAGTTATCCCAATTTACCATAGCCGATGTTATTCCAATTGAACAATATAAAGTAGAGCCTCCTAAACCATCTGATGAAGGTGAAGAAGAAACTAAACCAAATACAACTAAACCATACACACCAACACAACAAATACTAATAGAAAAACTACGTAGTTCAAAAAAACAACAAGTAAAACAAAAACAAATAATTATTGATGCTCTCACATTTAGTGCCAATAAATATCCTTGGATTGTTAACCCAACAGATAATCTTACTTTTTCCACAGAATTATTTAAGCCAAATGAAGATGAAAATTATATAGATACGGATATAAGTGTAAGATTTTCTGGAGATAATCAGATTATTAATAAATTTACTTATGCTAAATTCCCTAAAGCTGACCAATTTTATTGGGTTCTCGATAATAATAGAATAGTAGTTGAAACTAAAGGTTCCCAAGTAGGTATTCTCTCTCAAGGAAGACAAACCAATACTTATATCACCCAAAATGTTACCTCCCAGCAGGCATTTTGGGGATTGCAAAGCCTGTTCGCTATACCTACAGATTTTCAAAATTTAGCTGGAGATGTTGGTACTGAGAATTTTTCTATAACTTCAATAGCAGGAGAAATAGTAAATCCTGAAGGTATACCTGCTGGCAGAGTTATTATTAATAGTGGGATTGACACAAACAACCCTAATGTCACGGTTCTCAAAAATCCTACTCCAAATCTTGGTATTGCCTCTACTTTAAGTGTGAGTGGTGGGCAAGCTTTATTTCAAGCTTTAGATGCTATCAATGCTCCGAAAATTCTCCAAGGCTTTCCAACGACGAATATACAACCTTTACTAGATAATGGAAATGTCCAACTCAAAGTAGGTGAAGTTATTCCTAATAGCGCCCTCGCAGCTGCTGGTATCTCCTGGGGAAATATTCTGACGGGAGAAGGTTTTGGTTTTACTGCTCCTGTCTCTTCTTTTCCAGGTATTAAGGTTGCTCAACTTGGAAAATTTGATAACGTTGATTTGTTAAACGTAGCAGTCAATCCTTTTCTCTCTCAATCCGAGAAAGACTTTCATTATCTTAACTCTTTACAATGGCTATCTTTAGGAAGAAGAGAACCTGTATTTCAGACACTATCTCAAACTCAAGAAACTTCTGATTGGCACAGAATTTATGTTAGCCATCCCCATAATCGGAGCTTAATTCAATATGACCCAGTTGCAATTAAAGCTACTTATACAAATATTTTTTCTGCTCCAGGATTATCTCTAACAGCTAAATTCAGCGATACTAGTATTGATGCTATTCAATCAGTGAATTCTACATTAGGCTTACTCTTAGGTGGAGTTTTTGAAGCTATTAAAATCGATAATATTCAACATGGTCTAGAAGAAGCTAGACAGAAATTTAAGAATGGAGAAGGTTTTACTCCTCTAAATACACCTGCCACAACTGACCAAAGAAGACAAATTAATAATAGGCTAAATCGCACTTTATCTTATGCCAATGCATCCAGTGGACTAGAGCAAGTATCTGGAACTTATACACTTCCCAGTCAAGTCACTCCTAATAACTCCAGCATCTTGCAAGTAAGAACGGGAAACTACAAACGAGCAGTTCAATTTCTTGAAAAAAATATCACTATTTTAAATGAAGGTGATACATTTTTTTCCGATCTTAGCCTTTCTAATAAAACATTTGGGCCTCTATCCTACATTGGTAACCCAATTCCTTTAAATGACACTTCTATTAATCCTATTAACGAATCATCGGCAGCAGAAGTAATTTTGACAAACCCCCAAGGGCAACAATTTGTACAAAAATTTGATTCATCAGATACAACAGTAGTACCGCTACAGGTGCGAGCAGCTGATTTAGCATTTGATTATATGGAACTCACTAGAGTTGATAAAATAGGTGTTAGTTTTAATAACTTTAACGGTTATCTATCTTTACCGACAGTTGAATTATTAGCAGCAGGTTCTTCTGGAAATTTTAACTATAGTGCCAATTTAGGAACGTGGTTTAATGTAGATGCCAACTCAGCACCAGGCGTTTCCAATAATAATCTGGGGATAGAAGAACCAACTTTTGGTATTTATACTAATATACTCCTCAACTATATTAAAACTGATGTACAGTTAAATTCAGCCAAAAAGCCTGTAGCTATTAATACTCACGTACCATATTTGAGATTTAATTGGAATAGTGCCTCTAATAAAAATAATCCTTTCTCTACTTATTTAAGTTATTTATATCAGCATCAAGAAAGAAATTTCGGTTTTTCTTTAGCTCCTGGTGTAGCTTTTATTGAGAATAATAGTAATGGTGAATTTTTAGGTCTTTTTAATGGTGAATTTAGTACTAGTCATGGTTTAAATATAAAGACAAATCTAGAGATGGGCAAAGAATGTTTCTTTGAATTTCAAGGATTACAAAGAGTTAGCAAAAATATTTCTGCTGGTGTTTATCTAAAAAATTATAGTGTTAATAATATAGGTTTGAACAGCCGAGTTTCTGGCTTCAACTATGGAATCATTTTGAGGCACAATTTTCCAGATAATAGTGTATTTATAGAAACTCAAATTGGTACAGGCGAAAATGGTTTTGACCTTAACCTTCAAGGTGGTTATCGATTTTAATAGTAAGCTAATGTATTTTTAATTTGCATAACTAGGGCGGGCAAGATGCCCACCCCACAAGAGTTTTAATTCCAGGTAATATGCAAGGTTATTTGTCCAACAGCTTATTAATGTAACGCACCAAAATAGAGACGTTGCAATCCAACGTCTCTAAACCATTAAATAAAGATATTACTGACTTCTTTAATCAGTCGGGAATCTAAGCCTTTTAATTTGTAAGTCCTGTCTAATCTAAAGCACCCAAAGCATTATTACCAGTGCCGGCTCGGATTATAGCTGTCATATCTTCAATTGAAGCACCATTATTTAATAAATTAGCCGTCGTATCAATAAACGAGTTTGGGCTAGAGACTGTGGTAGTTTTCACTACTCCTGGAGTTATAGTTAGACTAGTTATGGTTTCGTCATTTCCGCCTATTATCCCCCCGTATGTAGGTGTAATTTTTACACCTCCGTCAAAGTAAGAGCCAGAAGGTAAAGTTACTTCGCCACTGACACTGAGAAATGCACCGGAAGGTCTAATAATACTAACAGCACCACGAGCAGTAGCTTGTTGTGCATCTACTGGTGCTGCTAAAAAATTTCCTACACTCACTAAGCCAAATAGGCAGATACTTCCCCTAAGTATTGTGGATAATTTGTTAGAGAAACTATTCATATTTTATAAACCCTCATGCTTTTTACTTTAAGCTCATTCCCAGATTTTGCTTGGGAATGCAGATTCAACCTCAACTAGCAAAAGTAGAGGCGTAATCTTTTTTTAATTTCTTTTTACAGATAAAAATATATGCCCCTTGCTGTGAGCATTTTGTTAAGAATGGACATTTTTTGGGTGCGTATTCTTACGCAATTGCTCTAACTATTCTTCGGTGAGTGTTTCAGGGTTTATATTGATATCACAAAGCTGTGTAAAGAGATGATGAGGAGTTGCGGTAATTCACCGATGCTTTGATTCCATTTACTGAGGGGTTAAAGAAAAAATTTTAGGTTGGGTGGGGGCTTTGCGTAACCTAACATATATCAGGATGTTGGGTTGCGCTCCGCTCCACCCAACCTACGTCTAATACACAATTTTTTTGCTTGCCACGCTAGTAGTGTTAGCGATCGCAAAGGTCTAGTAGAAGCGTCATTACGAATTACAAATTGGTGTTAAACCTCCACTAAAACTACTTCCCGTAGCTTGGCAATCACATCATTTAGATTACCCGTGTTCAGGCGATAACTCAAAGGATGGGCAATCAATCGCGCCGTGCTTTCATACAGAGTAGCGATTTCAATTAAACCATTTTCGCGCAAAGTCCGCCCTGTAGAAACCAAATCCACGATCGCTTCTGACATACCAGTAATTGGGCCTAGTTCTACTGAACCATACAATGGCACTATTTCTACAGGCAAATCGAGACTATGGAAATACTCACGAGCGCAATTCACATATTTTGAAGCAACTCTACCATGTGGTGGTAAATCTAAAGGCGACGTATAAGAACTGGATGCTTTTACCGCCACCGACATCCGACAATGACCGAACTGCAAATCTACCAAGTGGGCAACTTGCGGCTGTTTCTCTCGCAGCACATCGTAACCGACAATCCCCAGTTGTGCCTGACCATATTCCACATAGACAGGTACATCCTGCGCGCGCACCAGTAAAGCTTTCGCAATTCCTTTTGTGTCAGGAATTTGAAGTTGGCGAGTTCCTGAATCTAAAAAAGCACTAAAATCTAATCCCACACCTTGTAGCAGGCGGATGCTATTTTTAAGTAGTTCCCCTTTTGGCAATGCAACAGTCAGCATTCTTTTTCTTAGTATCCTTGGCGTTCCGACAGTTGAATAATATTGAGAATATCTCTATATGCTTACCACAAGCAGCATGAGAATTTTATTAGTTGATGATGAAATTGAATTAACTCAACCCTTGAGTCGCTTGTTAACTCGTGAGGGTTACGCTGTAGATGCCGCTTATGATGGGACATCTGGTAGCGAACTGGCACAAGCAGGCAGTTATGACCTACTGATTTTAGATTGGATGCTGCCAGGAAAAACCGGGTTAGAGATTTGTCAGGAATTGCGACGCCAAAGCAAAACCACTCCCGTGCTGTTTCTCACAGCGAAAGATACTCTCGATGACCGTGTAGAAGGTTTAGATGCTGGTGCGGACGACTATTTAGTTAAACCTTTTGAACTGCGGGAGTTATTAGCCAGAGTCCGTGCTTTATTGCGTCGTTCCGGTTCCCAAATTTATGAGACTACCACCAGACGACTAACTGTCGCTGATTTAGAACTCGATTGTGACAATCAAGTAGCCTATCGTCAGGGACGAATAATTGAGCTATCGCAAAAAGAAAGCCAGTTATTGCAATACTTTATGGAACACACTGGACAGTTGTTAACTCATGCCCAGATTATGCAAAATTTGTGGCAAGAGTCAGAACAACCCAGTAGCAATGTGATAGCGGCATTAATTCGCTTGCTGCGGCGTAAGATTGAGGTGGGTAAGGAAACTACACTGATTCACACAGTTTATGGCAAAGGCTATCGTTTTGGTGCTTCATTAGTAGAGTCAATTTAGCGAAGAAATTTTTGTATGCTGGGCACTGCTTAGTATTTGCTTAAACCCTAATTTTTATGTTGTGGGCATTATCCACCCTACGGTAATTTGATTTTTACTAGGAGAGAAAAAATAATGGTCATCAGCCTGAAAGAACTTTTAGACGACCCAAAGCTTGCAGATATTGATGATCCAGAGGAAAAATTTATCACTAGTGGGGTAAGCTGGCAAATGTATGAAGCTTTACTAGCCAAACTAGAAGATAATTCTCATTACCGTGTCACCTATTTGGATGAAATCTTAGAAATTGTGTCGCCGTCTATAAGACATGAAAATATCAAAAAACGCTTGGCTATTTTGATAGAACGCTATCTCTACTTAAAGCGAATTCGATTCAACCCAATGGGGAGTTCCACAATTAAAAAACAACTCAAGCAAGCTGGGGTTGAACCAGATGAATGTTACTCGCTTTACGAGCAGAAAAATATTCCAGATTTAGCTATTGAGGTGAACATCACCAGTGGAAGCATTGATAAATTAGAAATTTATCGTCGTTTAGGAGTTGCTGAAGTTTGGATTTGGCAATTCAATCGACTCAGACTTTATCACTTACGGGAAGAAACACCGTCTGAGTTTTTAGAGACTTACGGCTATGAACAAATTACGTCAAGTGAATTATTGCTAGAACTAAATATTGATTTATTAGAACAATGCATTCAGATTTCAGATGAGATTCAAGCCATTGATGAATTTGAACGAGGTGCGTAAGTTTGGTAAAATCCAATGTTTTCGCCAATTTTCTCTAGTGGCTTAGTCAAAAGTATAGTAGCGATCGCACTCACAACAGCCGTCAGCGTCACAGGTTCCATAAATTCACTACAAACTTACAGCAGTTTTCATTAATTGAACCACATCGGAAACCTTTTATACTCAACATATTTCAGATTGTAGTATTAAGATTTACCCAAAAATTGATTAATTTGAAGTTGCAGTTTTTCTCGTAATTGCTGCGCCTCTCGATAAGCTGCTGTATGTCCTTTATTTGACTGGGTGTCTAATCCTGCTGGTTCTAAAGGCTGAATAAAGTAACGCAGACGAGTTTTCATTGCCCAAATTCCCATTGAGGGAAACAGAACTAAGACAAACATCAAAGGCGAGAAAGGCAAAAATGGTAATTTGACTAATCGTTGTAATTTGGTGAAATTAACAGCCCAAGGATGCAGAAATTCACTGCCGATGCAAACGACTGGGAGAATGGGAATATGATAGCGATCGCTCAACTGAATAAAGCTGACATCAAACTTTTGCAGTTGATAGCGTCTTTTCCAACCTTTGACAAGTCCGCGTATACCTTCGGGTGCATATAAGAGAATTTTCCCTTCAGCCATTGCCGCCTCAAAATCATCTAATTCGGCTCGCACACCACCTAAAACCTGTGACCATTTAGGCGGTAGCCACCAAATCACCCAAGGATGCTCAAATAATGCTGTACTTGCTATGGGTTGTAATACCCATCCTTTGGCTTCACTTAATAAATAACCCAAGGTCAAAAAGTCCCAAGGAAAACACATCCCGGCGTGATTCATGGCCACAATCAATGGCCCTGTTAGCGGTAAGTTTTCGACTTGTTGTAATTCTCCCCGAAAATAGTATTTAACAATGGGGGCGAGAATTTCTGAGCGAAAAGCTTGTTGATATTTGGGATCGAATTCACCAACTTCTTTTCGGGGTGAACGAAAACCCAGACGCAACCAACGAATTAAAATCGCCAGATAAAATCCGCCAGGAATTAAAAATAATCCATATTCTAGCCAATTCCAACCATCTGGATCGGTGTGATAGTGCTGCCAATGGCGGTTGAATAAAATTAGCCAGCCTGGAGGATACCAAAGACAAAACCAATCAAACCAGCTAAATATATAGCCTTCACTTGGTAGATTTTTCAGTTGACTGTTTAAGAGACTTTCGGAGTGTTGATTAATCAAAACAGTTTAATATGATTAAGTAAAAATATTTTGGTTTTTCAGTAATTATTATGCCAAAGTAATAAAGAAAATGCATTTAATAAGCATCTAACTCTAAAATTTTCAACAGTTCGTGTCCTTTTATTCCCCAACTTCTCTACGAGATGCACTGTTAGGTCAGCCAAGTTTTAAGGTGATAGGACTTACGCATAGGTAATGGAAAATCAATCGAACCACAGAGACACAGAGAACACGGAGAAATAAGAGTTTGAGAGGTATTTGGCGTAAGTCTTGGGTGAGTAATTGTCGCTCTGGGTGTAGTTCGCACTTATCCTTATTCATTCTATAGTAATCCTATAGGACTCCTATTTGATTGTTGAAATACACGTAGGGTATGAAAGCTTAAAATAGTGCATTAGACGTAGGTTGGGTGGAGTGGAGCGCAACCCAACATATAGGACTCATATCTGATTTTTGAACAAGATTTCAGATAAAACCCTTATAAAACAGGATTTTCAGTCTCAGTAAGTTTTCAGAAGTCAAATCGGAGTCCCATATATCAGGATGTTGGGTTACGCAAAGCCTCCACCCAACCTACAATTTTTTTACTGCCACTCGTACAGAATTCAGAATAAATTCTGACTCCTGAATTCTGTTTCGATAAATTAAAGTGCCATGTTTGACGACAAGTCGCTGTGCATCTACACACTGAATATCAATACTTATTTTGTTGTATATGTCACAAAAATATCCTTTTTCATCTCTACTTCTGCTGGGGCATCTGGATTATAAGCTGGTGATAATAAAAAACTAGCAAATGATGGTAAAGGAACTCCAGTTTTAGAGTTACATGAAGGATAAAATAATGTATAAAATGGCTCGGCTACAGAAGGAGTTCCAAGTTTAACTTCCATAGCTGTTGCTAAAGCCTGAGCGCGGCTTTGAGCGTCTTTCATTGCTGATTGATAAACTGAACTCTGCAAAGCCTGACAGTCATTGACTGCGTACTCTACACCTACACTCTTAATAGATATATTTTCAAGTTTGCTCGTGGATTTGTTTGCTGTAGCAACAATTTCCTGGATGCGAGCCTCCAAAGGAGGATCTGCGCTAACGCGCGTTGGTTTTTCCAGTTTAACCAATATCTTGGCGTTATTTTCGGTAGGATTCGTGTTAATTTGCACTTGAATTTTATCAGCACTAATCCCTTTGGCAATTAGGCTATCTACCACAGGCTGGAGAGTTGCTTTAGTTAGAGATTTTTTGTTTGGTAAAGGTTCTGCTGGTGTTTTTTCATTTAAGAGTAAAGTCAGTGAAGATAGTCGGCGAGTTTCTGGGAAGGCTGATGGTTGCGTTTGTAACTCATCATTGCTACCTCCGCTACTGAATACCAGTTCAATATCCGCCGTATCTGCTGGCACTCTCACTGCCCCTTGACCGATTACCATTAATGAATGGCGATCGCTTGCTGGTGGGTAAAATAATTGGGCATTGGTGACTTTGGGTGTTAATGCTCCCACACCGACAGTCACAGTCATACTTACCAGCATTAAAGCAGTTATTTTTCTCATGTCCTGGGAATTTCCTTTGAACTTAGTAATTGTCAAAGTTTACACCTCAAGAGGAATATACTGAAAGCCATTCGGGAGTATTCAGGCAAGGAAGAAACAGAGATTCAGCTGCTTTTTGCAACATCAGCTGTCCAGCAGCCATGATCCGCCCAAGTTCCATGCAAGCTGCGTGTAGCTAGTCTTCCCCCCAAACCACGCGATTTTTCCACCACTACCACCGAATATCCAGCTTGACTTAACTGCTGGGCGCAGACTAAACCGGCGATTCTGGCACCAATTACTGCAATATCAGTCATGAGTCAATAGTCCCTAGTCATTGGTTATTAATTATTGGTCATTAGTTATTCGTTATTATCAAAGGACAAAATTATTACTAATGACTGCTGAAAGCTAATAGTAGAATAAGGTACAGAAAGCTGCACGGAAGGGAGGATAGGAAATTGGATGAAATGAGGGCGGCGCTAGAGTTAGCGACCGAAGAAGAATTGCAAGACTTAACGGCAATTCTATTTAGTCGCAAGTTCAATCCCCTAGACTATGTACACACACCTGAACCCATCGAAGTTCAAAGCCAAGACCGCAAAGCTTGGTTAGATTCACTAGAGGGCCGTTTCCGGTTTTTGGCGGCAGATGGGATAACGGTATTACGGGGACGGACAGGCCAGGTAACTTACCGACAAGCGTTAGTTCAAGTATGTAAGTATCTAAAAATTCGCTATTCTAATCAGCTGGCAACTATTGATTTAGAAGCAGAAGTATTTTTACATCTACTAGGACAGGTGTGGAAAAAATTACCTGAACAGGAAAAACAGAAATTGACTCTTCGGGTGCAGCGTCACCTGATCACATCAGAACTAAAAGAACCGCTACCACTTTTATTACAGCCTGACCCCTTGGGGTTGCTTTTCAAAGGCGGTAGTGCGATCGCCGTTACTACTATTCTCCAGCCATTTGTACTTAAGCAAATTGCCCGTCAATTTGCCATCCACTTTGCTACTTATGAAGTAGCCAAACAAGCGGCAATTACAGGCTCAGAAGCAGCTGCAACGCAATTCCAAAGCTATGTAGCAATGCAAATGGCGCAACGGGGTATGACAGTGAGTGCAGCTCGTTATGGAGCAGCCCGCACGATGTTTGCTGTAATTGGGCCGATTATGTGGACTTGGTTTTTTGCAGATTTAGGATGGAGAGCGATCGCTACTAACTATGGTCGAATCATCCCTACCATCTTTGCCTTAGCTCAAATTCGCCTCACTCGCGAGGAATGTTGGGAGCCAGCTTGAACAAGGTTTTTGACTATTTCAAATCTCGTTGGCAATCTTCTTGGAACTACTCTCTATGGGCACTGTTAATCTTCCCATTGAGTCCTTTAGTAGGGGCTGTGACTGTAGGTTTTGTCTCATTAATCACTTGGTTGAAACAATCCCGCAAAATTAATCGCCGCCCCCTCAACTGGGGATTTGCCCTTTTGAGTGTGTTGCTGATCGTGAGTGCTGGCTTTGCCCAAGATAAGACAGCAGCTTTCCTCGGCTTATTTAATTTCTTACCATTCTTTTTACTTTTCGCTGCCCATAGCGCCCTAATTCAAACATTTGCCCAATTGCGGCAAATGGCTTGGGCTTTGGTAATTGGTTCCATGCCAGTAGTAATTATCGGCTTCGGACAGTTATTTTTAGGCTGGAGTTTTAAGTTCGAGATTTTTTGGGTTGTGTTGAGTTGGACAGTCAGACCGGGAGGAAACCCCCCAGGTCGTATCGCCTCATTTTTCCTGCACGCTAACACCTTCGCAGCTTATCTAACAATAGTTTTCATCCTTGGTCTAGGGTTGTGGCTTGAACAATGGGCAGAGAGGCAGAGGGGCAGAGGGGCGGAGGGGCGGAGGGGCAGAAGGGAAAGACTTACTGCAACTTTTCCTCTACTTTCCCAATCCCCAATCCCCAGTCCCCAATCCCCAATCCCCAACCCCCAGTTCCCAATCCCCAATCCCCAGTCCCCAATCCCCAGTCCCCAATCCCCAATCCCCTTTATCTTCCTCACTGTGGCGGTAATTGCGGATTTCATTGCCTTGATTTTTACCAACTCACGTAATGGATGGGCGATCGCTATTTTTGCCTGTTTAGCTTATGCACTTTACCAAGGTTGGCGCATTCTTGTAGGTGGCGTTGCTGCGATCGTTTCTAGTGTGCTTTTGGCAGCTTTTGCTCCCTCACCAGTCGCTCACATTTTTCGCTGGGTAGTGCCTGCATTCTTTTGGGCTAGGTTAAATGATGATATGTATCCAGATAGACCAGTGGCTTTGATGCGAAAAACTCAGTGGGAGTTTGCCTGGTCTTTAGCTCAACAACATCCTTTGACTGGCTGGGGATTACGCAGTTTTAGTACACTTTACAACGCAAAGATGCAGATTCCCTTGGGTCATCCCCATAACTTGTTTTTGATGTTATCTGCTGAAACTGGTTTTCTCAATGCTTTGTTATTTTGTGGCTTACTAGCTTGGATTTTGATTACAGGTGTCCAATTACTGCAAAAGTCAAAATATCTAAATACAGGGGACAGATTGATATTTTTCAGTTATCTTCTGGCTTTTAGTGGGTGGATTTTATTAAATACAGTAGATGTCACCCTCTTCGATTTTCGTTTGAATGCGCTTTCATGGTTAATTGTGGCTGCCATTTGTGGAGTAATAGATCGCTATAGCCAAAAAGACAGACTGGGATCTCATCAAAATTAGCAATGGTTTTTTTTCAGTGTATGCACTGGGGACATCTAGCGTTTTAAGTTACTAATATTGCTATATTCACGTCTGTGACTGTGAGTGTGACTAATACCTAATTAGTCACTGTTGCTGATTGTTGGGAAGGTGTAGGGACAACCCTTTGGGGTTTTCCTGCATGACGGGCATCTCTTGTAGATGCCCTTTTGTATATTTATTATTTTTCTTCGGTTAAGCACAAATAAAACAGGAGTCAGAATTCAGAATTCAGAATACTCTACTCATAAAGAGATAGAGTTTTAAGGCGAGAATATTTTAATTTTTTTCGCCCACCAGGGGCGAAAGCGCGTAGCGGGACGTTCGCGGTAGCGTCTCGTAGAGAAGTACGGTTTTAACCAATATTCATTACCCACTCGTACAGAATTCATACTGAATTCTGACTCCTGAGTTCTGAATTCTTCTTATAAAAAAATATTCAATCTGACGGAATATCTGAAAAGATTTTAGCTTTCATCAAGGGATGTCAAACATGGTTACTGAAATTAAATTAGGTCTTTGTAACCCGCCAGAACCTATTTATTTGCATGTGAAAAGTGGAGAATTAAACGGGGAATCTTACTTGTGGTATAACTACGATATAAATAACGATCAAACTATTCCTGTCCACAAAACAGGGCTAATTGGTTATATATCTGAACTGAAATTAAAAACGACAGAATTTAAGGGAAAGGACAACGTTAAATTACACATCGTTGTGAGAGCGGATGAAATTTATGTTGTGAGGACTGGGATAGAAACGAATTTTGCTAAAACTTTCCTTTTAGCCGTATCCCAAGTCCAGGACTTTTCCAAGCCCCTGATTATCGCTGCAATTGCTGGAAAAGAGAATGTGGTTTTTTGTAACCTCTACGATGCGGAAACTAAAACCAGAATTCGCTCTGAGTGGAATAGAGATGCTGATTGGCTAGGAATTATTGATAGTGTTCAAACTAAGTTGCAAACATCTATAAATTCCCATATTGTCTCTGATGAGGCAATACTGTTCTGAATAACTTAGGAATGATGTGAATTTTCGCTATGGCTCTAAGCCTTGGCGACGTTTTTCTTGGATGACTTGTTGTAGCTCATCTACTGAATTTAGACGTTTGCCATTAGACTGGACGTGTAATGCTAAAGCGTGAATTGCTTCGGCATCGCCACGATTTTGTAATATATAATCTCGCAATTGCTTGCGTGTCATTTCTCTAAAGTTAGGCTTATTCATAATCAACCTCTCCTTGTAGATTAATTACTACAACTGTTTCTTCACCTGCTATTACTACGATGTTATCTGTTCGCTCATCTAAGGTAACTAGGTAAATTGGGAGATACATTCGCGTTAGCCAAGTCAAGACTCTATATAACTGTTTCAATTGTTCTGAGGTTGGCTCCATTTCACCATTAAACTTAGGCTAAACGCAAGTTTAAACTTTATTATAACTACCATGTCTGGCGACAAGCCGACAAGCCGCAAATCTTGAAGATGCCCCCTGTAGCTTGCTTCGACCTCGAAGTATGCGTCTTGGCATCCAGTATTCTGATTGGCATTAAAACTATAGATAACCCTTATGGTGTAAGCTCTCGGTAAAATGGGTATGTCGGTAACGAAAAAAAAGACGCATCTATAACCAATCTTATGCTCACAACAGCTAACTTTCTTCAATACACCCAATGGATAGGTATAGCTACCCTAGTATTTGCTGCCTTAACATTTTTGGCTTTTGTTCTCAAATGGGGCATTCGCTTTCGGCTGGTGGGTGCGACTGGCTTTATGGTGGTGCTGACTAGTGGTTTATTTGCACTCTCAATAGTGCCCTTGAGTCGGACTGTGATTCCAGGGTCAGTACACTACACTCTAGTTTATGACAATGGGTCAACAAAAGCGGTGATTGCCACATCACCCCAAATTACACCCACAGAATTAGAAGCAACTTTACGTCAAGCAGCTAGTAATCTCTTTTCTTATGGTCGTTCTGGTACACGAGAAGACGAAAATTTGACAGTTCGCGCCCGTACCATTATCCACCGAGAAGAAGGGATTTCTGTACCAGTTTACTTGGGAGAGGTCAAGCGATCGCTCGTTTCTCATCAAAATTCCCCAGTAACAGTCAAAATTTACACAGAGAATTTCGCCCAATTACCAAAACCTACCGCTTAAGAAGCAGGGGGCAGGGAGCAGGGGAGCAGAGGGGGAGAAATTCTTCCTAATTCCCAATCCCCAGTCCCCAATCCCCAATCCCCAATCCCCAATTCCCAGAGAAAAAATTAATTTACCTGTTATCAGGATGACAAAATTTATTTTGTATTTACTGATACATTAATGGTTATTTTTAGATTAAGATATTCACACTTTAGTGGTTCTACTGTGGTAAAAGGTTAATCAGCGTGCAGGTAATGGGTACTGACAGTTGTGATTTGTTAGTTGTTGTCCTAATTACCACTGTTGCCATTTTCACAAGTCTTTGCGGTAAATCAATCAGTTGTCGCGGCATATAGTCGCACACACCTAATTATGCATCTGTAGCTCAGGATTCCATAAAATAGCATGACCACTTACACATTATCAATTCTCAATTGCTTTTCTTGAGAATCTGACAATGGTAATGTTAATTAGTTATACGGTTATTCAAAACTTTGATAGTTCGGAATTTCAGGTTAATGGACATTTATAGATTCAAGCAACGTCGTCAAACTACTCAATCAGTCGTCGGCAATAGGCTTTGTCTATTTCATTACTTGGCTCAAATCTAGATGAGTCAGTATCAGCTTGGCAACAAGTATCCCTGATTACCAGTCTATTTGATTAAGAAGTATCAAGGTTTTGGCAAACTAGATTATATGTCCAATAAAATTTCTACTCAACCTTCTTTGTCTACTCAAACCTCTAGTTCATCATTATTGACGCTGACAGTTTCCCCTGCAAAAGTAATCCGTGGTTCTGGGGTGTTGCAAGCAGCCGCAGTAGAGATTGCCTATTTAGGAAGTCGTCCCTTAATTGTGGCAGGTAAGTCTACTCTCGCTATCAGCCAAGAAAAGTTACAACCCGTTTTAGAAGCGCAACAATTACATACTGTTCAAGCTTCTTATGGCGCAGATTGCTGCGAAGCTAGTCTGAAATCTTTACAGAAAAGGGCGAAAGAACATAAAGCTGATGTAATTATCGGTGTTGGTGGCGGCAAAGCCTTAGATACAGCGAAATTAGTCGCGCAGCAGTTAAAGTTGCCAGTGGTGACAATTCCGACTTCCGGGGCTACTTGTGCAGCTTGGAGTGCCTTATCGAATGTTTATTCGGAAGATGGGGCGTTTCTGTATGATGTCGGGCTATCTCGTTGTCCCGATTTACTGATTCTCGATTATGACTTGATTAAAACTGCACCCCAACATACTTTAATTGCTGGAATTGGTGATGCGATCGCGAAGTGGTATGAAGCCTCAGTTAGCAGTGGACATTTGCAAGACACTTTAATTATTGCCGCAGTGCAACAAGCGCGAGTTTTACGAGATATCCTCTTACAAAAGTCAGCCGCCGCCCTAAAAGAACCAGGTAGTGAAGTTTGGCGAGAAGTTGTAGACGCAACTGTTTTACTCGCCGGGGTAGTTGGGGGACTTGGAGGGGCGCAGTGTCGCACAGTTGCCGCCCATGCCGTGCATAACGGTTTAACTCATATTTCAGGGCATGGTAGTATTCATGGCGAAAAGGTTGCTTTTGGAATTTTGGTGCAACTGCGTTTAGAAGAAATGCTCCAAGGCAATCAATTAGCAGCATCAGCACGACAACAGTTGTTAAAGTTCTACACAGAAATTGGACTACCCCAAAAATTAAGTGATTTGGGATTGGGCAATATTACATTAGGCGAGTTGCAAACATCTGCCGAAATTGCGCTAATTCCTAATTCTGACATCCATCGACTACCGTTTAAAGTCGCATTGGAACAGCTGATGGCAGCAATGGTTTCTACCACTGCACCTATAGATAGTAGAGATACGACAAATCGAGTTTCGCCCAAGGGAATGAGTGACGAGGTTGAAGAATGAGTTTAAATTGGATTGTCCCAGCAGAACGCATACAAAAACTACCACCTTATGTATTTGCCCGTTTAGATGAACTCAAAGCTAAAGCACGGGAACAAGGTTTGGATTTAATTGATTTGGGTATGGGAAACCCTGATGGTGCAACACCAGCACCAGTTGTAGAAGCGGCGATCGCCGCTTTAAAAGATCCCGCCAATCACGGTTATCCGCCTTTTGAAGGCACAGCTAGTTTCCGCCGTGCCATCACCAACTGGTATCATCGCCGTTATGGTGTGGTTCTCGATCCCGATAGCGAAGCTTTGCCACTGCTGGGTTCTAAAGAAGGATTAACTCATTTAGCACTCGCCTACGTTAACCCTGGTGATTTAGTTCTAGTTCCTTCCCCCGCTTATCCTGCACATTTCCGGGGCCCGGCGATCGCTGGTGGGAAAATCCACAGTTTGATTCTCAAACCAGAGAATGACTGGTTAATAGATTTAGCTGCCATTCCTGACGAGGTTGCTAGACAAGCTAAAATTCTCTATTTCAACTATCCCAGTAATCCCACCGCCGCCACTGCCCCCCGCGAATTTTTTGAAGAAATCGTCGCCTTTGCCCGTAAATACGAAATTTTGCTGGTGCATGATTTGTGTTACGCCGAGTTAGCTTTTGATGGTTATCAACCCACCAGCTTGTTAGAAATTCCTGGTGCGAAAGATATTGGCGTGGAATTTCACACCTTATCTAAAACCTACAATATGGCTGGTTGGCGCGTTGGGTTTGTGGTGGGTAATCGCCATGTCATTCAAGGTTTGCGGACACTGAAAACTAACTTGGATTACGGTATTTTTGCCGCCTTACAAACAGCAGCCGAAACAGCTTTACAACTGCCAGATGTGTATTTACACGAGGTACAACAACGCTACCGCACCCGCCGGGATTTCCTGATTCACGGATTAGGGGAGTTGGGTTGGGATATCCCCAAAACCAAGGCGACAATGTATCTTTGGGTAAAATGTCCCGTTGGCGTTGGTTCCACAGATTTTGCTCTGAATGTGTTGCAACAAACTGGTGTTGTTTTGACTCCAGGTAATGCCTTTGGGGTTGCAGGTGAGGGTTATGTCAGGATCAGTTTGATTGCCGACTGCGATCGCTTGGGTGAAGTTTTACATCGCTTTAAGCAAGCTGGCATCCGCTATCAACCGGAGGCTGTAGCCTCGATTTCACAATAGAGATAAGTAGTCGGATAGAATTAATTACACAATGTTATTGCGAATGGAGCGAAGCGGAATGAAGCAATCGCAAGGGCTGAGATTGCTTCGCTTCGCTCGCAATGAGTGTAAATATTTTTGTCTATCTACTTAGCAATAGAAAGCCCTCATATTACTTTGAGGGCTTGGCACTTCTTTGCTAGCTATCGACTCAATTCTTTTTAACCAGGAAGAAGCGCAATCTGGGTAACATCAAAGTTTTCTAGCCGAGTCATATTTCCACTCTTTTTATCGATGTTATACACAGCATTAGGTGGGTTATACCTCGTAGCTCCAAAGGCGAGGAGTTGCCCTGTTCCAGAGCAAACTAAGTTTTGTAAGCCATTATTCCATGCCTGACCATTAACTTTCAATTGTGCCAGTACAGTCGGCTTTTCTTGATTTAAGCCTAGTTGCACCAGACTTGTTTCACCGTGCCGTCCAAGTAAAGACGTATAGAAATTTCCATCTGGGCACTCAGCTAGATTCCTAACCCGCTCATCCTTCGGGATTGTAATCTCATTAAGAGGACTTATCGTTCCTGTTTGCAGGTCAACATCTACCAATGTGATCGGTGGTGTACCGTTCTTGTCACCTACTAAACCGATGAGTCGTCCATCATTAGTGCCTAGCAAGCTCCCAAGCTGTTGATTCTCATTAAGTCCTGAGACTCTCAAAGTTTTTACAGAAGACGCACTCAAAAATATCAGGCGAGTATGTGTCGCTTTTCTCCTACTAGTCGCAACAGGAGTAATGGCTACAACAAGTGTGCCATCCCTTAAAGAAGTAAAGCCATTCAATATTTCATTAGCCTCTAATAAAGGCGTACCGTTATCTACAATTACTTGAGTACTTCCTGTAGTTAAGTATCGCAAAACAAGTTCTAGTCCTACAGGCTTCATATCTGTGGTTACACTGATTGGGTGAGTGGGATATAATTCAGTTTTTTTTACTTCTGGAATAGCCGTTGGATCAGTGGGGATAGAGGTAGAACCTATACCGACAATATTTAAAGTCGGTGTTGTCGCCAAGACTTTGTTAGTTAGATAACTAAACCCAGATACTACAGTTCCAGCAAGTACCAACTGGCCAAATTGGCGACGTGAGAGCTTGTAACCCATATTTATCCTCCTAGAATTAATGACTTTTATTAGGTAGCAGTGTGAATATAAACAGGTAAGGCTAAGATAGTTGCGTCCAGGTTGCTACTGATGGTGTGCCATTGTTGTCACTAATAAAAAGCATGTACCAGCCTGGTGGTGCGATGTTTTGATTGTTTGTTAGTGTGACATTGAGAGAAGTGGCATTCCTAAAATTAATGGGTACATCCACTAACCTTTGTTCTGTATCGGAGGAATGGGTAGGTGCCATTGGTTTCATCAGACTAACCCATTGAATATTCGCAGCTTGGGGTGTCTGAATCGTAAATTGCAGCCCGTAACTCAATGCTTGAGGGGCACTCTGAATAACTGGTCGCGATCGCGACATGTAGGCAGGACTGTAGATTTCTAATCGCAGTTCATCGACAGTCCGTTCAGGGTTCCCCCCAGCTGTGACTACCCTACCATCTGGTAGGAGCAAGGCTACCGAGTGATATACGCGGGGGACATTTTGTTTAGCTACTACTGTCCAGCTATTTGTGACTGGACTGTAGATTTCTGCTGGCAGCATTGATTGTGTTGTGTCCTCATTCACTTGGCTACCATTGCAAACAAACACTGTGCGATCGGGTAATAAAACTGCGCTCAGATGCATCCGAGCATAGTGTAAATTTCTTGATGGGTAGTAAGTTGGGTTAGGCTTATTTAGCAAGGCAATATTCACCCTGTTTATTGCCGCATTAGGACTAGTATTACCCTCAACACCAGAAGTAGTATTACCCCCACCTATAATCATTACTGCTTGGTCTTGTGCAGGTGGTAAAAGCACGCTGGTAGCTTGATTACCACAATCTGGGAATTGCAACCCTGGCACCACTTGTTCTGTAATGGATTGTGTAAATGTCCCTGGCAGGGTTAATATCCTTGGTGCCACTGTAGTGGCGCCCATTTGAGCACCGGAATAAAAGACGCTCCCATTACTTAGTAGAAATAGTTGTGCGTATTGCGGTAAGGCGCTACCTCTTGGAAAAGCGTTCCAACCATTTGGAAATGTCGGAGAATAAATTTCTGGTTGTTGGTTGAGGTTGCCATCTATACCAAGCCCAGACACGGCTAATATCCGACCACTGCCTAGTGTTAACAGAGTAGGATACCAGCGGCCATTATTCATTGATGGCATGTTGATCCATTTTTCGGCAATGGGATCAAACATCAGAGCATTGGGTAAACCATAGAATGGATCGTACTGCAGAGTTCCACCCGCAACCATTAACATCCCATTGGGGGTGAAGGAGTGACCGGCGCAAAAAAGGTCAATAGGTTTATTATTACTATTCAATGGAGGCCCTTGATAGATAAAGGTTCCCGCATTTACATCCCATAACACACTGTTGTATGGAGTATTTAAATGACTAGGATCGTTACCTGAGCCACAGAAAAATAATATTTTACCAGTATGAAAGAGGGCGGCATGTATGGGTAGGATTGGGGCTTCATACGACAATACTTGCCATGTGTTTCCTGCGGTGCCAGCCTGAGCTATGAGAGTCCCTGAATCTGTTTCCTCTAGAAGGGTAGTCTGATTATTAGGTTGAGTCATTTTATTTACAATAGTTACTACGTAAGTTTTGTTTTTGTTCTTTCAGTAATTTCTTCATATTTATATCTACTTATTCTTTAGGCTCATTGAGTGTTAAGATATGATGTTTTTTATAACAAGCTAAAGTAAAATTCGTTGTGTCAATAGTAATTAAGCTTTGAATATAGTGCTTCCCGACCTACTAAGAGGTTGTTTGAAAAATCTAATTTATTACTTGCCTCGGCGATTGAAAATCTCGGCTACACAGGCAAAATCTGCCTCAGAAGGATACTAAAAAAGTGTCCCCTGCCTCATAATTGTCTAGAGTGAGTGAATCAAAACATGACTAAGCTGATCGAATACGAAGAAGCCAGCGACGAAGTACGTGCAGTGTATGACGACATCCGCCTTACACGTCAGAATGACTACATAAATAACTTCTGGAAAGCCATAGCTAACCATCCGCCCACACTGCAACGAACGTGGCAAACCTTAAAGGAAGTGATGGTTAGTCCTGGTGAAATTGATCCACTGATACGCGAACTGATTTATATTGCCGTGAGTGCAACCAATGGCTGTGAGTATTGCATCGCCTCGCACACAGCAGCAGCACGTGCCAAGGGTATGAATGATACTATGTTCGGGGAACTAATGGCGATCGCAGCCACAGCCAATATGACCAATCGCCTCGCCAATGGCTATCAAATTCCGGTGGATGAGAAATTCAAGACGTAGGAGTTTAGCCTTGTCTATTAGTGTCAACTTAAGCTAAAACCCTTTTCAAATCTCCTTTCCAGCCTGAGGCTGGAAATACTGCTCCTGGCGGTTCTGCTGCCAGTAAGAGAGGCGGCAGCCCCAACGACGAGCATTCCCAGTCGGAGACTGGGAACGAGGAACGAGGCAATCTAAAATCCCCGTCTGAAATGTCTTTAATTTTGAATTTTGAATTTTGAATTTTGAATTGTTAATATGCCCAAGGTTCAGATTAACGGGATTGATTTGTTCTACGACATTAAGGGAACAGGTGAGCCTTTGCTATTAATAGCTGGCTTTCTTTGCGATCATGCTTATTGGTCGCTGATTATGCCATCGCTGGTTTCGCAGTATCAAGTCATTCGCTTGGATAACCGAGGTATGGGGAGAAGTTCTGCTCCCGAAAGCCCTTATAGTCTGAAGCAGATGGCTGGTGATGTTGCAGCCTTACTCGATCGCATCGGGATTAATCAAGTGCATCTAGCAGGGCATTCAATGGGTAGTCAGATAGCCCAAGAACTAGTATTAGCACACCCTGAAAAGGTAAAAAGTCTGATGCTACTTTCATCTTTGGCAAAGGGTGATGCCTTATTCAACAGCATCATCGAGACTTGGGGCGAACTTCCTAGTAATGTAGACCTCAAACTTTATGAAAAAGTCATATTGCCCTGGATATTTACAGATGCTTTCTACTCAATTCCTGACATGATTGAAGGTCTGATTGAATTTGCCATCAGATATCCTTTCCCACCGACAACTCATTCACTCTATCATCACAGCCAAGCCATCCTTAACAGTGACACAACAGACCGTCTCCAACAAATTCATTGTCCTACCTTAGTTTTGGTTGGTAAACAAGATATTCTCACCCCGCTCAAGTTTTCCCAGCAACTTGCTCAAGGTATTCCTAATGCTAAACTTGTAATCATCGAACGTGGTGGTCATGGCTTCTTGATTGAGTCGCCGGATGCTGTGGTTTCAGCTATGCTTGATTTTCTGGGGAAGTTGAAGCCAGCGTATAGCAATTTTGGATTTTAGATTTTGGATTTTAGATTACTTCGTGAACTACCCACACTTTACCGTCAGGTCAATGTGGGCTTCCTGTCCTACAGAAAGCGCAGTAGTAGATTACTTACGTCCTCTGCTATACAAAACTTGGCTTGCTTGTAAAGCTGATCCGTGGTTTGATTAAAATACGGCATCTGAGTCAACTTAGTGTATTTTGTTGACGAATCAATTATCTTGTCAGCCACAAAGTAAATATAAAACTTTCCATGCCTATCCAAACCATTGGTATCTTAAGTCCTGGTGATATGGGACAAGCGATCGCAGCTGTTCTCAATCAACATGGATTGAAAACTATTGCAGCCCTAAACGATCGCAGTAAACGAACTCGGCAACTAGCAGCCGCAGCCAACATTCAAGATGTGGGTTCTCTCACGCAACTGGTAATTGAATCTGATGTAGTGTTGTCAGTTCTAGTACCCGCAGCAGCTACCCAAGCAGCGCAGCAAGTAGCTGAGGCGATTAGCAATGTTGGTAAACCCATTCTCTATGTTGACTGTAATGCGATCGCACCCCAGAAAGTTATCAGTATCGGCCAACTCATTGAATCAGTTGGGGGAACATTCGTAGATGGATCAATTATTGGCCCACCACCGCGAGTTCCCAATCGCACCCGCATTTACACTTCCGGAAAACAAGCAAATCAACTCCTACAACTGCGGGATCATGGCTTAGATGTGCGAGTGATTGGTGATGAAATTGGTCAGGCTTCCGGGTTGAAAATGTCCTACGCCGCCCTGACAAAAGGACTTACAGCAATCAGCACAGAATTACTAATTGCAGCCCATCGTTTAGGCTTGGATAAAGAACTATGGGATGAAGTATCTAGTAGCCAACCAGAACTTGCTAGCATATTAACCCGTTCCATTCCATCGATGACACCAAAAGCCCATCGTTGGATAGGAGAAATGGAAGAGATTGCAGAAACCTTTAAAGAGTTGGGTCTAACTGAGCGCATTTTTTACGGAGCAGCCGACGTTTACCGTTTGGTAAAAGAAACCTCCTTGGGCAAAGAAACACCAGAGGAGTCTAATCGCGATCGCCCGTTGAGTGAAATCATTACCATCCTTTCCGATGAAGCACGCTCTGACACCTAATCTTGAGTATTTTAAAGGAGTAGATGGGGTAAAAAGCGATAATCTATGAATCAAGAGCAATGGACTGCGGTAGATCGTTACTTTACCGATCTGCTTGTACCGCCAGACCCCGCACTAGATACAGCCCTCCAGACTAGCGCCGCCGCCGGACTGCCGCCACACAACGTTTCACCGAACCAAGGTAAGCTGCTGCTACTATTGGCGCAAATCCAAGGGGCGCGAAGCATTCTGGAGATTGGTACGCTGGGCGGCTATAGTACAATCTGGCTGGCGCGGGCGTTACCCAGCGACGGCCGCCTAATCACCCTGGAAGCTGACCCAAAACACGCTGAAGTCGCCCGTGCCAATATTGCCCACGCTGGTTTGTCTAAACTGGTTGACCTCCGGCTCGGACAGGCACTTTCTACGCTGCCACAGATTGCCGCCGAGAATCAGGGGCCATTTGATTTGATTTTCATTGACGCTGACAAGCCAAGCAATCCCGAATATTTCGCGTGGGCGCTCAAGCTTTCCCGTCGTGGCAGCCTCATCATCGCCGATAATGTTGTGCGTAATGGAGCGGTGATTGATGTTGCCAGCAGCGATCCTAGCGTCCAGGGAGTGCGCCGCTTCAATGAACTGCTTGCCTCTGAGCCGCGTGTCAATGCTACGGCAATCCAGACTGTGGGCAGCAAAGGATATGACGGTTTTGCGATCGCGATCGTCATCTAATTGAGGAATAGGAAAACAGGAAATTGCCGAATATCTACTTAAGTAAAAGACTAGAGAAACATAGATTACTATGTCTATCTAGCCTGGGGAACGCATAAATCATATTTAAGATTTTCAAATAAATCTGTAATAATACTTACAATATTTTTGCTGTTGTCAACTTCCTAGCTCTGTCTGCGTGTTTCTATATTTAGAGAATAAATGTTTTAAACCCAGTCTTCTTCACCCAATCAGAGTAACTATTTATTACCCAGATGGTTCACCCGATTGGAGGAAGACGAATGATGAATATAACCTGAGATTGATAAGATGAGGAAAAGGTAAAGATTTCTACTATGACTATTCTTAACATTGCTTCTCCCCTAATTGCGATCGCAGCGCAAACCCGCCAAGCTGCAAGTAAGCTAGCGATTCTCTCTACTGAGGCAAAAAATCAAGCGATTGAAGCGATCGCTCAAGCTTTAGAATCAGCTAGAGATGAAATTTTACAAGCAAATATTGCTGATTGTAAAGCTGCTACCGCCGAAGGGATTCCCCAACCGCTTTATAAGCGATTGCAGTTGGATGAACATAAATTAAGAGATGCGATCGCTGGGGTACGAGATGTTGGTAAGCTAGCCGATCCAGTCGGTAAAGTCCAGATTCACCGCGAACTTGACACCGGTTTGATTCTCAAGCGCATCACTTGTCCTTTAGGTGTTGTGGGGATTATTTTTGAAGCACGTCCAGAGGCGGCTATTCAAATTGCTTCCTTAGCGATTAAATCGGGAAATGGTGTCATCCTCAAAGGTGGAAAGGAAGCTGTACATTCTTGTGAAGCGATAGTTAAAGCAATTAAACAGGGATTATCTCAAACTGCTGTTAATCCAGATGCGGTACATTTGCTGACAACTAGAGAAGAAACTTTAGAACTTTTGAAATTAGATAAATATGTAGATTTAATTATTCCTAGAGGTTCTAATTCATTTGTTAGATTTGTTCAGGATAATACGCGTATTCCGGTACTAGGTCATGCTGACGGGATTTGTCACCTTTATATAGATAAAGCTGCCGATCTTTCTAAAGCAGTTCCGATTACCGTCGATGCTAAAGCACAATATCCGGCTGTTTGTAATGCAATTGAAACTTTGCTAGTTCACCAATCAATTGCTACAGAATTTTTGCCAAAAGTTGCCGAGGCTTTGCAAGAACGCCATGTGGAATTAAGAGGTGATCAACGCACCTTGGAAATTTTACCTAATATCAAAACTGCAACAAAAACCGATTGGGAAACAGAATATAACGATTTTATTTTGTCCATAAAGATTGTAGACTCTATAGAAGATGCGATCGCTCATATTAACGAATATGGTTCTCGTCATACCGATGCGATTATTACTGAAGATTTAGCATCTGTAGAAACTTTCTTTGGACTGGTAAATTCAGCTAATATATTCCACAATTGTTCTACCCGATTTTCTGATGGTTTCCGCTATGGTTTCGGTGCAGAAGTAGGAGTTAGTACACAACAAATGCCTCCCCGCGGCCCCGTTGGTTTAGAAGGATTAGTGACATATAAATATCAAATGACTGGTGATGGTCATATTGTAGCTACTTACACTGGGGCTAATGCTAAGGCTTTTACTCATCAGGATTTGGAGATGACTTTTTAACTAACTCCGTGGGTTTAAGTCCCCCGGTTCAATAACCGGCAAGTTTTGGGTCGGGGTCTAAATCCCCGGACGCGACGCTCGAGTACTCGCTAACGCTGCGCTATCGCAGACTCGCTACGACAACGCTTTCACAAAACTTAATTACGAATTACGAATTACGAATTACGAATTATTTAACTGTGTGATGGTACAAAAAACTCATTTTGAATTAAAAGCGACACCTTCCTAACGCTCCACTTAAAGCGACATTGAAGTTATACCCTATTTCCACTGTTGGAAGATGACCAGGCGGGGGGTCTTTGTAGTTTGGCTCCTTCCCTGGTAAAAATTCCATTCTTCTGGTTTGGGGATTATAAGTCAATTGAAACAGCCACTCGTTTGATGGTGGTAATTTTTGCCATCCCACTTTGTCATACATCCGACGATAGTCACCCAGCGCCCTGACAATGTTCATTTGCAAGGTAAAACCTTGCTGACCATTACTGGCTACACTCCAAAGCTGATCTATTGTCCTTAAATCAGTACAGGGGAGAGTATTCATTTCATCTTGAGGAGTCATACCACTTGCTTGTGCCTTTGGTCCTGCTGCATCTAGCATCCGAAGATATGTCTCTCGGTCGGCCGATCTCCAGTCTTTAAGTTGCAAATATTCACGCAATTTACTGTAATCAACATTGCGATCGCTACGAAGTTGTACTTCATCAAGTGAGTGAGGATTAGTGGATGGGATATCTGGGGTTACTGCTACTGTAGATTTCGGATTTGTAAGTGTGTTAGTTGCTAGAAATGGCGTAGCAGTAGGTGTAGTTCCCGGCTTTGTGAAGCCATACCAGACAATTGCCCCTGCTACACTAAACAAACCCGCAATTACTAGCAAGGTTAGTAGATATATTCCTGTCTTATTATTCTTTCCCATTGTCAACAGTGTACAACCTTTATTAATCCTACACAAACTGAAAAGGTATACACACTATAAACTAGGTGTAATCTTATTATAAGATTATACTGATTAGAATACCATATTTATCTTCTTTTCGATTCGACACACTCTAGCAACTTTTTAGAATAAAATAGTCCTGCTCTAGCACGGTGTCACTCATAGCGTTTTCTAGGTCGAACTACTGGAGAATTAACTTTAAACTAATGCTTTGAGTAAAGCCTGAAGTTTAAGTTGTACCTCTGCAAACTCTTTGTCAGGATCGGAGCCAGCCACGATACCAGCACCAGCATACAATCTCGCGCGATCGCCATCAATTAATGCTGAACGAATTCCCACAATAAACTCGCAGTTTCCCTGAGAATCTATCCAACCCAGAGGCGCAGCGTATAAACCTCTCTCAAAGCTTTCATAACGACGAATTTCGGTACAAGCAACATCTCGTGCTGCACCAGCAACGGCTGGTGTAGGATGCAGTTGTCCGACAATTTTTAATGGGTGTATATTAATCGGAACTGTCGCGCTGATTGGTGTCCATAAATGTTGGATGTTAGATAATTGTCGTAGGCGGGGGGCTAATATTTGAGGTGATAAACCTAACTGAAATAGACGTTGAGTGATGAAATCAAGTACTAGCGAATGTTCATGCTTTTCTTTTTCACTATTGAGTAAGCGATTGGCATTAGCTGCATCTTCAGCAGGGGTTTTGCCTCGTGGTGCAGAACCAGCTAAAGCGTCAGTAATTAACTGTTGATTATTAATACTAATTAATCTTTCTGGACTGGCACCAATAAAGTTTTGTCCCTTACCATTGCTTGTAGAGAAAATATAACAGTTAGGATGTATTTGCCTAAGATTACTTAATGATTTAACTAAGTCAAAGTGGTTGCTTGACTTTACGTCTAATATATCTGCTAATACAATCTTACTTAAATGACTAGAACTAATTTTTTCTAAAACAGATACTACTGAACTTTTAAATCGAGCCGCATTTGTGACAGATTTCTTGTATGATTTTGCTGAGAAAAAATCTATATTAGCAGAGTAATCTTCTAAAGATTGGATAAATGCAATTTTATTTTGCAAATTATTTAACAATCTTTCAATATTTACATTTGCATTAATAATTATATTTGTTACTAATATGCAGCGCTGATTTTTTACAGCTACTTGCCAACGTGGAAGAAAAATGGTAGCAGATGGAAATGGATAATCTACTTGGGCGTTTTTATCAAAAAAACTGAAATAACAAAAAAAGTGAGGCCCAGAAAAAGGTTGGTTCGCGTTACCAAAATTAATTATACTTTTTAGACAAGATTTGATAAAATATTCTGCTTGACTAAAACGGCCTGCGCCATCAATCTGTAATTTTGCCACAGCATCAATTGCCGCGATCGCTTCTCCTTTACCTCTGTCCTCAAAGTAAAAATTTATTTCATTTGCTTGTGTAAGTTTATCCAATACAAGTAAAGGATCAACTAAATCGATCTCTTGGGAGATACTGACAATTTGCCGACAATTGTTGTTGACGCACTTTTCTTGCACCGCTACCAGAAATTGATATAAATCTTTGTGTTCTACAAAGAAGTTGTTACGACATGGTGAAACTGTCATGGATTTAACGATAGTAAATTTTTTTTAAGTTAACTTTCTAGAGTGTAATTAATCGTGGTCGTATTTTTACAGGTAACATATTAAGTTGTGATTTCACCAGCGTAGGATTTGCCTTGTTCATGGTGTTCCTAGACCCTGACAAGCTAGTTCCAGCCTTGGGCTGCAATGTGAGGGTGGGGTGTTAACAACGCAAGTTTAAGAAGCCACAGTAAAAGCGGCAGTTATTTTGATCTCATGAATATCTAACGTCTCTTTAAATTATAAAATCTCAAGTGTGAGTAATATTCTGGCAATTTAATTAATCACGACTGATGACTACCAAGCAAATTTCATATCCCAACACTAAGTTATGGATGGCAGCGATTAAACCGCCAATGTACAGCGTTGCCATTATGCCCATTTGGGTAGGAACCGCAGTGGCATTTGCCGAAACTAAAATTTTCAATGGTGTAGTATTTTCTACTTTTGTAGCTGCGGCAATCTTAATTCTTGCCTGGGAAAATATCAGTAATGATGTCTTTGATTCCGAAACAGGTATCGATCAAAATAAGCACCATTCTCTGGTGAACTTAACAGGCAATAAGCCATTAATATTTTGGATAGGAAATTTGTGTTTAGGTTTGGGGTTGTTGGGCATAGTAGCGATCGCCTTTTGGCAACATGACCTAACTGTGATCGGCATCATTCTACTATGCTGTGGTTTAGGCTATACGTACCAAGGGCCTCCCTTTCGCTTAGGATATCAGGGTTTAGGTGAGATTATTTGCTTTTTTGCCTTCGGCCCCTTAGCAGTGGAGGCAGCCTACTATAGCCAAACCCAAACTTGGTCTATGACAGCTTTAGCAGCTTCAGTGATTGTCGGCATTGCCACAACCTTAATTTTGTTCTGCTCACATTTTCACCAAGTTAAGGATGACATAGCCGCAGGCAAGCGATCGCCTATTGTCCGTCTGGGAACCCAAAAAGGTGCCCAACTCCTAGTTTGGTTCACTGCTAGCATTTATCCCCTCACCTTGCTATTTGTACTGTTGGGGATTTCTCCAGCTTGGACATTATTAAGTTGGGTAAGTTTACCCTTTGCTGTCAAATTATGCCGCCATGTCCAAGAGAATCACAACCAGCCAGACAAAGTTAGTAACTGTAAATTCATCGCCGTAGCTGTGCATTTCTGGGCTTGCTTGCTGTTGGGCTTGGGATTTATGATTTAGCAATTACTAATTGAACGCGATGTGCAACTTATTCTTAGAACCCCTCTCCAAACCTCTCCCCCAAAGGGAGAGAGGCTTTGATTCTTGCTCCCCAACGCTAGTAGGGAAGGGCTGGGGGTTAGGTTTGAAAGAAAGTTACACACGGCGTTAATTGATGCGTTATCAATTTAAATTTCGTCCATATCAGCGAAGATTTTTGCGATCGCTTACCACCAATCATGGTAAATGGGATATTCGTGAAGGTATTATCCTCCGCCTTACCGATGAATCAGGTAAACTCGGTTGGGGAGAAATTGCTCCCATTAGCTGGTTTGGTTCCGAAACCCTAGAACAAGCCTTAGATTTTTGTCGCCAACTCCCAGAAGAAATCACAGACGAGATAATTTTCTCGATCCCAGATGAGTTACCTGCTTGTCAATTTGGCTTTGAATCAGCGCAAGAGTGGGGGAGTGGGGGAGAGAATTTTATAACTCCTAACTCCTCACTCCTCTTGTACAGTGCCTTGCTAGCAGCAGGGGAAGCGGCTTTAAATCAATGGGAAACATTATGGCTGCAAGGGTATCGCACGTTTAAGTGGAAAATTGGTGTGTATGCGATCGCTGATGAACTAAAAATTTTTGAATCACTCATACACACCTTACCAGCCTTTACCAAACTGCGATTAGATGCTAACGGTGGACTCAGCTATGAAGAAGCTAACTTATGGCTGCGGACTTGCGATAATCTCAAGGCAAATGGAAAAATACCCGTAGAAATTGAATTTATCGAACAACCGCTACCCGTTGAACAATTTCAGGAGATGTTGGAATTGAGTACGAGTTATGAAACTGTGATCGCAATAGATGAATCTGTCGCCACACTTGGACAACTCGCCGCCTGTCATCAACAAGGTTGGCGAGGGATTTTTGTCATCAAGCCTGGGATAGTGGGATCACCATCTCGTCTGAGAACGTTTTGCCACCAGCATCAAATTGATACTGTATTTTCATCAGTATTTGAGACTGCGATCGCTAGACTTGCAGCACTCCAGCTAGCAGCCGAATTATCCCGAAACAACAGGGCAATTGGTTTTGGCATCGACCATTTTTTTGAACAAGAAGAAACCTGGCTTCAAAGTTTATGGAAAGACTTTTAGACTATCTTGATAACCTAACTCAGGATGATTGGCTTATCGGTTACAGCAGCCATCAATTTAATCAAATAGCTCAAGAATTATATTTAGAACTAACACAATTATCAGCGTGCAGAACACCACCAAAAATCATCTTAGCCGAACGCGAACCAATACGGTTTCTAGCAAGTTTTATTGCTGCTTGTGCAGCGAATTGCCCAGTTTTTCTTTGTAACCCCGATTGGGGAACACAAGAATGGCAACAAGTCTTTGATTTAGTACAGCCAGATATTATTTGGGGAATAGGGAATAGAAATAATTACCAATGCCCAATGCCCAATGCCCAATGCCCAATGCCCCATTATATTATGATTCCTACGGGTGGTTCATCAGGAGAAATTAAATTTGCCATTCACACTTGGGAAACTCTCATAGCATCTGTAAAAGGATTTACCGAATACTTTCAACTAAAGCAAGTAAATTCTTTCTGTATATTGCCGTTATATCACGTTAGCGGTTTAATGCAATTTATGCGCTCTTTCACCACCGCAGGTAAACTAGCTATTCAACCATTTAAAGCTGTAGAATCAGGTCAAATATTAAATATTAAACAATCAGAGTTTTTCATATCTTTAGTACCAACACAGTTACAACGCCTCCTGCAAAATCCAGAATTAACTGAATGGCTATCCCAATTTAATACTGTACTTTTGGGAGGTGCGCCAGCATGGAACGAACTACTAGAAAAAGCCAGATTTCATCGTATTCGGTTAGCACTAACCTATGGCATGACAGAAACCGCCTCTCAAATTGCTACCCTGAAACCAGATGATTTTCTAAGCGGTAAAATGAGCAGTGGTAAAATTCTTCCCCATGCAAAAGTAACTATTTGCAATCAGCAAGGCGAAATTTTAAATTACAATCAAATCGGTAATATCACCATTCATGCTCAATCTTTAGCCCTTAGTTACTATCCTCAAACTAGAGAAAATCAAGCTGATTTCCAAGTAGATGATTTAGGTTTTTTAGACGATCAAGGTCATTTAAATATAGTTGGACGTAACAGCGACAAAATTATTACAGGTGGAGAAAATATTTATCCAGCAGAGATTGAATCAGCTATACAATCCACTCAAATGGTTGCTGATATTTGTGTCATCGGCATTCCAGATAAACACTGGGGACAAGCCTTGACAGCGATTTACATTCCCAAAAAATCAGATACCTCTGCCTTAAAAATCCAAACCCTACTTAAAGACAAACTCAGCAAATTTAAAATCCCTAAATATTGGATTCCTCAACAAAACTTACCCCGTAACTCTCAAGGTAAAATTAACCGCCAACAGCTACAGCAAATAGCCACAGAATTCCTCCAAAATCCCATCACATAATCTCTCTCGACATTCTTCTCTCTGCGCCCTCTGTGTCTCTGCGGTTCGTCTCCAACCACTGAACTATCTCATCAGATAATTCCCGCTTACTTCTACTACTCACATCAATACAAACATGACGAGTAATAGCCTTAGCAACTATCACCTCACCCATAGTAATTTCGTAAGTAATTTCAAATTTCTCAACACCTATTTTTTGGGGAATTAAGCTAATCAGCAATTTATCCCCAACAAACATAGGGCGCAAAAAATCGACACTAGCATGAACAATGGGAAACCCAATAGACGGATTAATAAAAAAATCTTTGAGATTAATACTTGATGCTTCTAAAGATTCTTCATAAGCTTCATGGCAAATAGCCAAAACATTAGCAAAATAAACTACCCTAGCAGCATCAGTATCTTGAAAGCGAACCGTGCGGTTATAAGTAAAAGGCATTTTTGATAATTGAATATTAAATTGACTCCAACGGCGGAACCCCGAAGTCATTAAACGAGGAAACATTGTAAGACGAAGCGGCTAAAGCCTTCACCAGCTTACCGTCGAGAGTCAGCAAAGTAGCACCTACCTGCTGTGAAAGTGCAACATAAGAGCCATCGTAGGCAGAGATTCCATAATTTAATGCGATCGCAACTGCATCCGCCATCAAGTCAGCTGTGGAGACAACACGCAACGGAAAAGCTTTGAGGGTGGCTAAATCTGTCTGAACCTCAGCAGCAGTGTACATCCTTGCACGGACATACTTCAATAAGGCGTTAGCACACTCAATATAAAAGAGGTCTGGAACAAATATTTCCGTCTGTGGATTGGCAAAATGGTCGAAAAGTTGATTAACTTTGGTAGTTAGTGGATCAGCGATGAAATACTTGATACACACACTGGTATCTAACACGCATCTTAAAGGGGTAGTCATCTGTCGCGGTCTTCTCGAATCAGTTCAGTACTATCAGGTAATCCGAAGTCTGCTGGATTCACGCGGCGACGCTGGCGACTTTCTTCTAGGATTTTAAGTACATTCTGGCGTTTCTGGTCTTCTATTTGCTGTGCTTCAGTTTTTAAAGCCTGTTCTAACAGAGTTATAACTTGGGCGTTAATTGACCGATGCTGAGATACCGCTAACTCTTGCAGCTTGGTATACAAATCATCGGGTAAATTTCTTACATAAAGGGTAGCCATCGCTTGACCTCAAAGTAGAATTTATCAAAATGATAGCACAATGCAAGCAAAAGGGTGGTGCGATCGCTTTCTCGTTAGAGACAAAACTCGACCAGGTGATCGCTTCTACATTGACTCCAACGGCGGAACCTCAAAGTCATTAAACGAGGAAACATTATAAGACGAAGCGGCTAGAGCCTTCACCAGCTTACCGTCGAGAGTCAGCAAAGTAGCACCTACCTGCTGTGAAAGTGCAACATAAGAGCCATCGTAGGCGGAGATTCCATAATTTAATGCGATCGCAACTGCATCCGCCATCAAATCAGCTGTGGAGACAACACGCAACGGAAAAGCTTTGAGACTAGCTAAATTCCCCTGAATCAGAGAAACATCGTAACTACCTGCACGAGCATACTTCCACAAAACGTTTGCACACTCAATGTAAAACAGGTCAGGTACAAAGATTTCTGTTTGGGGATAGACAAGGTGAGCAAACAGTTGATTAACCTTGGCTGTTAGCGGATCGGGAATAAATTGCTTAACCGCCACACTCGCATCCACGACGCATCTAAGAGGAATTGTCATCTGTCCCGATCTTCTCTAATCATGGCAGTGCTATCAGGCCATTCGATATCACTTGGTAGCTTTTCACGGCGAAGACGGATTTCCTCTAAAAGTTTTGGGACATTCTTTCGTCTTTCTTCTTCTGTTTGCTGTGCTTCAGTTTTTAAAGCTTGTTCTAACAGAGTTATAACTTGGGCGTTAATGGAACGGTGTTCAGATGCCGCTAACTCTTGCAGCTTTGCATACAAATCATCGGGTAAATTTCTTACATAAAGGGTAGCCATCGCTTTACCTCGAAGTAGAATTTATCAAAATGATAGCATAATGCAAGCAGAAGGGGTGCGATCGCATTTACTGGTTAGATTTTAGACTTCAACTCGTTATTTCTATAAGATTTCAGGGAACTCTATAGCTAGAGTCTCACGAGATAAGTCAATCAACAGGGAACTTGATTGGCAAAATAACTATATATTTAATCAGATGAAAGAAGGCAATAAATTCCACTTTGGGGAAGCTTTTCAACTGTTTGAAGGTAAAAGTTTAGTTAAGCTGAAACCTCTTACTCGTGCAAATATAATAGAAGTAACAACTTTTTCAGATTGGTTTGCTAAACGTTCTCTTGAACTTTTAGTATTTCAAATTATCATTCCTGATAAAAAGGGATTATTTCCTTGGGAACCAGAGTTTGATACTAATTACTCTCAACACCTTTATTGTAAAAATTGATTTGAGCAACATCGTAGGTTGAATTTTCCTCTGTATAAGCTAATCAACATTCATTTTTCCAGAATGATTCGCTTGTAGATTGTAGGTTGGGTGGAACAAACTGAAGCCCAACATTATTCATCCACAGAACTCAATGTAATTTGCTGTGAACCATGTATGACAGCCAATACATCAATTTGTTCTGGTTTAATATAATAAATAATTCTATATGAACCTTCAATAATTTCTCGAATTTCCTCAGTTTCAAACTCTGATACAATTCGACCTGACAAAGGAAAACTAGCAATCTGTTCAGAACGCCTAGTAATCCGGTCAACTATCCTAGCCGCATACTGTGGAGAAGTTTGGGCAATATAAGTATAAATTGCTGAGAGATTTTCTACTGCTGTTGCTGTCCAGTAAACGTTCACTCTGGTAATCCAAATTTTTTCCGCACATCTTGTACAGAAATAACATTACTAGCTTTGCTATCCGCTAGTCCAGCTTCAACAGTTTGCCGAACATAAATTTGGTACATCAAATCATCCCATGTGGAATTTTCTGGCAACTTGTCAATCAATTTTCGAGCTTCTTCTTTAATATTTAGATTTTTCATCAGTAGTTAACCAAAAACTGTTTGTGCATCAATTTGGATATATTGTAGATGCAAAACAGCTGTGGTATTTGATAACAACATTCATTCAACGGAGAGGGGGAGATTCGAACTCCCGGAGGTTTTAGCCTCATCCGATTTCAAGTCGGACGCAATCGACCACTCTGCCACCTCTCCAGTAAATCTGTCAAACTTGTGCTGATCCTAGTTTCAGACGCTATTCAGGCGCTTTTGTTGGTTAGCACTAAACTTGACAGATCATACTATACCCTATTATCTACGCAGATTGCACTACTGGATGCGAATGTCTACGACACAATCCGCGATCGCTCATACAAAATTTCCCCCTTAGCCACCTGAAAGTCATTCCCCACCCAAACTAGGGAAACTTGCGAAACCACACCCGCCTCTAGGGTGACAATGGAAAAATTACGCAACTTCTCGCTATCATTTTCCACAATCCTGGGGACACTAGCCGCATTTAAGTAAATTGTCCCCTCTGGACTTCTAAAGATGGGTTTGCGCTGCACCTTCTTGGTATGGCGTAAATCTCGGTGCATGTGACCAAATGTCACCAGAGGAATGGTTTTACCAGCAGTCAAGGCATGAGAAATCGCCTCGCCAAAATCTGGATCGCCAAAGTCGCCGCCAATTGGGTGCCAATCTTTGCCGCAGGGGTCTTCGGGGCGATCGCCTAATCCACTCGGCCCATTGTGACCCAAAAATATAATCGTCTCGTAAGCAGCGCTTTTGATCGCTTTCACGATGCGATCGGCAGATTCTTCCAAACTCGTCACACCGTAACGTTCTTGACAGATTTCCGCGAATTTCCACTCTGGGCCACCCCAGGTAAAGGGACGACCCCCCACGACAGTTAAATTCCAAGCGGGAAAATCCAACTTACTGTAACCGACATGGGACGGGCCTAATAAATCGAGTTGTTCCTGTACCCAGTCTTCCTTAGAGCGGTCATAAGGAGCCTTTTTGCGTCCCCATTCGGTGGCGGTGTACCAGGCATCGTGGTTGCCCATGACGGCTGCTTTGGGAATATCGAGAGAGGCGATCGCTCTGACCACTTCCACCGACTCGTTGCCAAAATCCCCGACAAACAGCACTAAGTCAACACCCAAATGCTTGAGTGCAACGCCATCTTCCACTTCCCATTGGTCGTGAATATCTCCAACTACAGCAATTTTGAGGTTTATCGATTGAGTTTTCTGACTGGTCATGCCACTTTCCTTGCCGTCTATCTCCAGGATATGAAACTCAGCCCGATTTGGACACAACCCCAAAATATCAACCGTCCACTATTTTTGGTAAAAACTACTATAATTGAATCCACAGGACATACATTTGCAACATAAAGCACCCCTAAACTGTGTTTACCACTGCACTAGCTCAACGAGAAAAAACCCAACCGGGTGAACTACCACTAGATTTGTTTGCCGCCATTGAGAGTCTCAAAAAAGAACTCAACGCAGTTATCCTGGCACATTATTATCAAGAGCCAGATATTCAGGATATTGCCGACTTTATTGGGGATTCATTACAACTGGCAAGAGCCGCCGAAAAAACTAATGCGGATGTGATTGTCTTTGCTGGTGTTCACTTCATGGCAGAAACAGCAAAGATACTTAATCCCGATAAATTAGTACTTTTACCAGATTTGAATGCTGGTTGTTCTTTAGCAGACAGTTGTCCAGCAGACGAATTCGCCGCTTTTAAAGCAGCGCATCCGAATCATCTGGTAGTGTCTTATATCAACTGCTCTGCTGATATCAAGGCGATGAGCGATATTATTTGCACCAGTTCCAACGCTGTGAAAATTGTGCAGCAGATACCGAAGGAACAGCCGATTATTTTTGCCCCAGACCGGAATTTGGGGCGGTATGTGATGGAACAGACAAGACGAGATTTGGTGCTATGGCAAGGTAGCTGTGTTGTCCATGAAACCTTCTCGGAAAAGAAAATTGTCCAGTTAAAAATTACCCATCCCGAAGCAGAGGCGATCGCCCACCCAGAATGTGAAAGTAGTGTATTGCGCCACGCCAGCTTTATTGGCTCCACAGCTGCTTTACTTAAATATTGTCAAAGCAGCCCTAGCAAAGAATTTATCGTTGCTACTGAGCCGGGAATCATTCACCAAATGCAAAAACTAGCTCCTGACAAACATTTTATTCCTGCCCCGCCGATGAATAACTGTGCTTGTAACGAATGTCCGTTTATGCGGTTAAACACCCTAGAAAAGCTTTACTGGGCAATGAAAAATCGCACTCCCGAAATTACCATGTCGGAGGATATTCGCCTTGCGGCACTGCGACCAATGCAACGAATGCTGGAGATGAGCGTGTAAAAGACTTACGCAAAAACCCTCTCAAACTCTCATTTCTCCGTGGACTCTGCGTCCTCTGTGGTAGCCTGCGGCAAGCCGCTTTGCGTCTACGTTTTTCGTTACCTTTGCGTAAGTCCTAAAATAAAGTATCCAATCTTGTGGGGTGGACATCTTGTCCGCCCTTAGTTATACTCTACCCACAAGTTATTTTTTCTAACTCCTTGCAATTTCTAAAACATGGTGCTAAGATTTTAAATCGTGAGACAAATCGGGTCGGTGTCCGAGTGGTTAATGGAGACGGACTGTAAATCCGTTGGCTTGCGCCTACGCTGGTTCAAATCCAGCCCGGCCCACCACTTACGAAGTTATAAGTTATAATGACTGGGTTAGCATCAAAACTCCCAGCATTTTAACTTCTAGCTGAAAAATCAAAGTTGTATTTTGCCCGTGTGGCTCAGTGGTAGAGCACACCCTTGGTAAGGGTGAGGTCACGAGTTCAATCCTCGTCACGGGCTTTTTTAAATTGATAAAACAACTAACGCAAAATTAAGTTCAAGACAGGGAGAGGTTCGTCAACAAACAGGGGTAGGGAAGACGGAGCTTGTATCGAAGAAGGTTGTTGGGGCTATCTATGAACCCTACTCCCTACTCCCTACTCCCTACTCCCGCCCCAACGGGGCTTGGTCAATCAATCTTGGATTTTAGATTTGCGATAGTAATGAGCAATACTACCTCAAAGCCAGTTCTGAGTTTGCTAACTCTACATCAGAGGGCGATCGCCTCCTTGCTAGAGTGTGAGTAGTTCACGTAGAATATAGTGCCATTGTTGCAGCAGTTCTCATGACCTCATCTGCGTCGTTTGACACATTAGAGTCTTTACAGGCGGATATCGCTGAATTGATCGCTCGTTTACCGACATTAAAAAATCGGCAATTTATTCAGCAAGCACTTGCTACTATTATTCGTTTAGCTGATACCGAAATTGAGCGTCTCGATTGGAAAATCTTGTCGGCTGCATTAGCAGATATGGAGCGCGGTTTCCAGCTTTTTTACGATTACCGACACGTTCGCAAAGTCACCATTTTCGGTTCTGCTCGTCTCGCGCCAGATACACCAGAGTACCAAATGGCCCTTGAGTTTGCTCGTGCTATTTCGCAATTAGGATTTATGGTGATGACTGGCGGTGGTGCTGGAATCATGCAGGCGGGTCATGAAGGGGCCGGGCGAGAAAATTCCTTTGGATTAAACATTCAACTACCCTTTGAACAGGAAGCAAACCCTTTTATAGAAGGCGATCCCAAGCTAATAAACTTCAAATATTTCTTTACCCGCAAGCTGTTTCTCCTCAAAGAAAGTGATGCTGTCGCCTTGTTTCCAGGAGGCTTTGGCACTCAAGATGAAGCTTTTGAATGTATGACATTAACCCAGAATGGTAAATTTGGCCCAGTACCTCTAGTTTTAATCGATCGCCCTGGTGGTGATTACTGGCACTCTTGGAGCGAATATATTGATCGGCAATTAGTAAAAAATCGTCTTGTCAGTCCTGAAGACCCCAGCCTTTACACGGTGACAGACAAACTGGATGTGGCTTGCGATGCTATCACCCGTTTTTACCAGGTTTATCACTCCTGTAGATATGTCGGCGATAAGTTAGTCATCCGCTTGAAGACAGATATATCAAACGCGCTGGTAGAGCGACTCAATGCTGATTTTAGCAACATTCTTATTCAAGGACGGATTGAAAAAAGTCAGGCGTTACCTCAAGAAGCCCAAGATGAAACTGTTGGACTACCCCGCCTGATTTTGCACTTCAATCAACGCGACTTAGGGCGCTTGTATCAAATGATTGCCATAATTAACCAGATGGGTACTCCTTCACCAGAGGATGCAGCGCATCCAGAAAGGAAGTAAGCTGTTGTGATTATAGTTTGCACATTGAGGCGGCAGGGGAGCAGGGTGCAGGGGGCAAGGGAGAGGATTTACAGGTTTTGCCTAATCATGCTTGTGATGCAATTTGCAGGTGCAACAGCTTAACAGATGAGAAAAACACCAGTTATTATGACTCAATACTGATTGTCTTAAAAAAACTTGTATATTAGCACAGTAAACAACGTTTCAAATCCTGACAGAGGAATAAAAGATGCTGGAATTATTGGGTTCAGGTTTGGTGTCGCTTTGGCTGGAAATGGCTGGGGTACAAATCAAGCCTCTAGATGCTTTAGATGCACTAACTTGGCAAAGTAGCCCTGGCTTGGTTCTTGCTCCTGATCCAAATCCAGCTGGTGCGACTACGGTGCAGGAGTATCTGAAAAAGCTCATCACCTCAAAGGTGGTGGCGCAAAATCTGGCTGAGAGTCAGGGCATTTGGATGCAGTCTGGGCCGATGCTGATGGCGAATCACCAAGGTACGACTCCTTTACCGGCTGCTTCTTTAACCAAAATTGCTACTTCCCTAGTTGCTTTGAAAACTTGGGGGCCAGATTACCAATTTGATACTTTGGTGAGTGTTACTGGGCCTGTAGTAAATGGAGTTGTGCAGGGCGATTTGGTCGTTGCTGGCCGTGGCGATCCTTTGTTTGTTTGGGAAGAAGCGATCGCTCTTGGTAATACTCTCAATAAAATGGGCATCAAGCAGGTAAAGGGGAATTTGATCATTAGTGGCAATTTTGCTATGAATTTCCAACGTCAGCCGATGCTGGCGGGTTTAATGCTCAAGCAAACCCTAAATCGTGCAACTTGGGGTCGTCCCGCTCTTTATACATACTCAATCATGCCCAAGGGAACGCCCAAGCCTCAAGTTGTGATTTCCGGCGGCGTGAAAGTTGAGGTGCAACCAAACCCCCAACAAACTTTGTTACTGCGTCATCGCTCATTGCCCTTGAAACAACTGCTCAAGGAAATGAATGTTTACAGTAACAACGACATGGCAGAGATGCTGGCAGAGTCAGTGGGGGGGGCGGCTGTAGTGCAATCAACTGCTGCTAGCCTGGCTAGAGTGCCACAAGCGGAAATCCAGTTAATCAATGGTTCTGGACTGGGCCCTGAAAATCGTATTTCTCCCAGGGCTGTTTGTGCCATGTTTATGGCTATTCAAGCTGAAGCATCTGCCCATCAGCTAAATCTGGCTGACTTGTTTCCCATGTCTGGATTTGATCACCGGGGGACAGTACATACTAGGCATATTCCCCTGGCGACTGTGATCAAAACTGGCACTCTCCGAGATGTAAGCGCTTTAGCGGGAGTGATGCCCACACGCGATCGCGGTTTGGTTTGGTTTGCGATTATCAACCGTGGGACAAATGTCTGGGGTTTCCGTACTGGACAAGACCAACTCTTGCAAAGTGTTGTAAAACAATTACAACTACCTTTGTCCGTTCCTGCTGCCATCACTCCCCACTCAGCTATCAACACTTTACCCCAGCTAGGTGCAGCTAGTCGGAATGAAATCTTATACAAAAGTTAGTTCATCCGTAGTCCACGGTTAGAACAGACAGTAGACTAGTCTTATTCGCAATCCAAAAGTTTTATTTATGGGTAAAAACCGAACTTGTAAAGGGGAAATGTCCATAATAGCTTTTGGGTGAAATTTTCTATTAAGTTGATTACAGGTAACTCGCAAAATGCCCTAACCCCAGTCTTGGAAAGAGCAGGCGAAACCTAAAGTAAAAATAACTGTAAATAGATTTGTCACGACTAAGCAACAATTAGGCTTATAAATTTAGGTTGTGATTATGCGATTTCCCAAATTCTCTCGGTCTTTACGTCAACTCAGTACTCATGTTTTAGCGATCGCGCTAGGAGTTCTGCTAACCGTTAGCACATTGCAGGTATTACCCTCCCAAGCCGACCCAGCACCCACAGTAACTACTGGAGATACTTCAAACCTCATTGCTCAACGGCAATCACCAGCTAGTGCTGCCATCGGTACCACTAGCTTTGTGACAGCAGCAGTAAACCGTGTTGGTTCGGCAGTTGTCCGTATTGATACTGAGCGAACAATTACTCGTCGCGTCGATCCGTTTTTAGAAGATCCCTTTTTTCGTCGGTTTTTTGGTGAAGGTTTTTCTCAACAGGTTCCTTCTGAGCAGTTACGCGGTTTAGGCTCAGGTTTCATTATCGACAAAAGCGGGTTAGTTCTGACTAATGCTCATGTTGTCGATAAGGCTGATAAAGTAACAGTCCGACTCAAGGATGGCCGCACCTTTGAAGGTAAAGTTCAAGGTATTGATGAAGTCACAGATTTAGCAGTAGTCAAGATTAATGCTGGTAACGATTTACCAGTGGCTCCCTTAGGTTCTTCTAATAATGTACAAGTAGGAGACTGGGCGATCGCAGTTGGTAATCCTTTAGGATTTGATAACACCGTTACCTTGGGAATTATCAGTACTCTCAAACGTTCTAGCGCCCAAGTTGGCATTAGTGATAAACGTTTGGATTTCATTCAGACAGACGCCGCCATTAACCCTGGTAACTCTGGCGGCCCACTATTGAATGGTCTAGGTGAAGTGATTGGCATTAACACAGCTATTCGTCCTGATGCAATGGGTATTGGGTTTGCCATTCCTATTGATAAAGCGAAAGCGATCGCCGCGCAACTACAACGCGATGGCAAAGTTGCTCACCCCTATCTAGGTGTGCAAATGCTAACTTTAACATCCGATCTCGCCAAGCAAAATAACACCGATCCCAACTCTCCGATTCAGATACCAGAAATTAATGGTGTTTTTGTCATGCGAGTTGTCCCCAATTCTCCAGCCGCATCTGCGGGTATCCGGCGCGGGGATGTAATTCTGCAAGTTGATGGTAAAGCAATTACCAGTGCCGAACAATTGCAGAATGTTGTGGAAGACAGTCGCCTTGGTCAAATATTACAGGTGAAAGTGCAACGAGGTAATCAGACACAGCAGCTTTCAGTCCGCACAGCTGAGTTACAAAATGCTTCTTAGCACACATCTGTTATTCGTGTCAACTTAAGCATATTAGACAGTCTAGAAAAGCTTTCTCTCGTTCCCAGCCAGAGGCTGGGAATGCCCTCTGTGAGGTTTACTAGCGGCAGCAGCCCAATTAGCGTAGATTTCCGGATTCTACCTTCTTTTCCACCCAAATATGTAATTTAAAAAATTTATTATCGCTGAACTCTTTTCTAGAGTCTGTTTATGTTTTCATGTCTCCATACCTTTGATGAACCTCATTCAGAGTACTTAAACAGCTTGAGCTTAAGCCCAGATGGAATTCTTCTGGTAGGCTGTTTTCACAATCTTGTCAAGGTTTGGGATTTAACGACTGGGAATACCAACCATTCATTTGAACTGCATGGAGATCGGTATGGTCACTTTAATACTTTGGTAAATCCAGACTGGAAAAGCATCATCAGTAATGATCGGTATGGCAATCTCCGAACCTATGACTTTTGGACAGGAGAGGAAGTCTTCTGTTTTCAAGGAGATTCCAGTGCTTTAGCATTTACCCCTGATGGAAAAGGCATAAGTCTAGGATTGACCATCTCACAATTAGCCTAGATGGGAAAACCATTGTCAGCTATGCGTTTAATGACAGCATCAAAGTTTGGCATAGTAATGGGAGTTGCCGTAATCATTAAAGCATCTATCTTAGCTAACCCCGCGTAATGCTGAAATAACATCTTGGGCTGACTGATGCCGAAATTTACCTGTATGGAAATCAGCTAGGGTTTGTTGAGCATCCGTCGCTATTTCTGCACGACGATTTTCGTGGTGGCGGTTTTGTAGAATCTTGAGCAGCATTTCTTGCTGCTCGGAGGAAAGTTCCAAAGCGTCTTCCAGCACTTGATTGAAAGTACTCATGATCGAATTAGACTATCAACTCTCAGGTTGAAAATGATTACAAAGTTGAGTAAATTATAGCGTTCTACCTTACAATCTACGATACAATTTGCCTTTACACACCAGATGGCGCGATCTCAACAGAAAAGCGAATTGACAAGCAGTGCTTGTGGGTAGCTTGCCACCGTAAGCATCGCTCTACCACTGATTAAAAAGTGCCAATAAAAAATCACTTACCAACAACTAATACTAGACCTTCACGGGCTATTATGGCTTGAGGAAAAGCAGATTTAATATCGACTTGAACCTGGTCAAGAAAATCATCATGGTCATCTGGGTGATGATGAGAAATAGCTAGCTGTTTAACGCCAGCATTCAAAGCTGCATTCACCGCAGCTTGCCAGAGTAAATCAGCAGAGTCATGGTTGTGAGATGTCGGCGGAGTGTAAGTAGCATTGGCAATCAGCAAGTCAGCGCCTTTAATAAACTCTAAAATCCGCTCTCGCTCCACTTGATCGGCATTCTGGTGCAAATCCGTGATGTAAGCAACATTATACTCTTGCCAAGTAACTCGGTAGCCAACTGACCGCTGAGTTTGATTAATTAATGCAGTTGTAATAGTAACATCATCTAATTTCACATCACTGTCTGGAGTCAAATTGTAAAACTGCAATTCTGACTGCATTACCTGTAAAGGGTAAGGAAAGTGTGGCTGGAGCATCTGATCGTACAGACATTGTTTGATTGAGGCTCCATTTGAGGCAGCTGTGCCGTAAATATGGAAGCAATTTTCTCCAATAAATGCAGGCGCAAAAAAGGGAAACCCTTGAATTCGGTTTGATTGGCAGTTGGTAAAAAATAAATGGGCTTCTAATGGTTGTTGTAGTTCTTGCCAAGTTTTACCCAGTATCCGTAAGCCAGTGCCGCCATCAAAAATCAAGCGTTTTCCAGCTACTTGCATTTCTAGACAAGCAGTATTACCACCATAACGGTTAGTGTCGCTACTTGGGGTGGGAATTAAACCTCTGACACCCCAGAATTGCACGAGAAATTCACCTGCTTGACTACTCGACAGGGTAGCAGACTTTTCAGGTATGTAGCTTTGGGAACCCGACAACTCAAAATTTGACATTTTTCTTGAAATTTAGACCTTACTGAGCAGGTCATCGTAGCGCCGTACTTCCAACAACCTGTTTTTTTCATCCACAATGACTACCGTAGGAGAGTAACTTTTTACCTCTTCTGGAGTGAACTGCCCGTAAGTCATTATAATCAAGCGATCGCCAATAATGCCTAGACGTGCCGCACCCCCATTTAACTCAATGACTCCTGAATGGGCTGGAGCCGGGATCGCATAGGTAATAAAGCGCTGACCGTTGGCACTATTAACTACTTGCACCTGTTCATAAGGTAAGATACCAGCTTTTTCTAAAAGGATTTCATCAATGCTGATACTACCCACGTAGTTGATATTCGCCCCTGTAAGGGTGCAGTTATGAATTTTTGCCAAAAGGAGAGTACGCTGCATTCTGGTTTGGGGTTGGTGGCAGATTTTAAAATCCGTAACAAGGGAAAGTTATGAGTAGAGACGCGATTAATCGCGTCTCTACAGGAGTTAGGAATAAAAATTCATAACTCTTAACTCCTCTATTATCCTCTATAAGCTTTGACGGATTTTTCAACTAAAGCTGCAACCTTGTCCACATCTTGCCAACCGAGAATTTCAGTCACCTTTTTTTCCAAATTTTTATAACTACGGAAAAATTCAGCAATTTCATCTAAGCGGTGTGGTGCTACGTCTTTCAGGGATCTTACTTGAGCGTAGCGCGGATCTTTGTCAGGAACAGAAAGGATTTTTTCATCGCGATCGCCACCGTCAATCATCTCTAAAAAGCCAATCGGTCGCGCGGCAATCACACAACCTGGAAAGGTCGGCTCGTCAATTATGACTATACCATCGAGGGGATCGCCATCATCAGCCAAAGTATTGGGTACAAAGCCGTAGTCATAAGGATATTTTACCGAGGAATAAAGTACTCGGTCTAGAGCAAAAGCTTGTAGTTCCTTGTCGTATTCATATTTATTTTTACTTCCGCCAGCAATTTCAATGAGAACGTTGATTAAACCAGGTTTCGGTTGGGCAGGAATACGAGATAAATCCACAAAAAACTCCTCTGATAACAGTGAATCATGGGGGCACTCAGTCAGCTTCGCTCCCCGTGTAGAATTTTAGGGCAATATGGCTTTCTTCCCAAGGTATTTATTTCAGGGGATAGGGGACTGGGGACTGGGGACTGGGGAAGAAACTTTGGGAGCATCCCGTTTTGAAGCTGTAACCTATTCTCTTGAATTAGCCAAAAGATGGAAAAAGCGTTGCGAGGAAAGTTCGCAACGCTTTTTCCAAGAGGGTATTATGGATATCCTCTGCCTTTGATTACTGTTAAAGGGATTTCGGCCTCTGTTGTGTCAAGATTTCTGAAATCTGGAGTTACACAATACAGATTCAGCTTATTTCTGATGAACTACATTCAAAATCTACAAAGGTTGTCTCAAAATCAGTGTTCTGCTTTTTTTAGCTCTCCTGCTGGGGAAAGCTACTAGAAAGCTTCATCAATCTTTTCTTCCTTGTAGGTTTTGGATCAGGGGTTGCGGGTTATTTTGAACATTAGTTGAAGAATAGTGGGCGATGACAAATACGGGTAGGGTAAGAGTCAACAGAGCGATCGCAGTTCCCACAATGTCTGCCAAACGTTGGGAATATGTGTCGGCAGAATTGGCAGACTGGCTATTTGAATTCATACAACAAAATTGAAGTTCTTCGTAAGACTGTGTAGGTCTACTCTCTGAGTGAGAGTCTTGATGCTATTGTAGCTATTTTTAAACTGTAAAATGTCTAGCATTTTACAAGCTAAACCAGTTTTACAATTGTCATAATAGCCTTTTTATACATGAAATTCTTAATACCAAGTTACAAGTCAACAAATCATGTTTTCTTTTGTGATTAATATTTTCAGATGTTTCCCTGTATGGTGTAAGGGTTCGCATACGCAAAGCTAACTTTCACAGCATTATAAACTACATTTTTTCGCTGCTTAAAGATTAATTAGCAAAATGTATTTGTCCGATACTTCATGATTATAACATCTCTGTAAAGGCTTTGATAAGGTCATTTTACTGGAATTACTAATTTGTGATACAGGACACAAAACCGCAAAGATACTGATAAATCTTCAGTGTTATCGATTCTCATACGGTAGTTATACACAACAATATTTGATGCTAGAGAAGAAATGGGCAGGAATGATTTTTGTAACCAATCATGACTACCGAATAAATACAGATACATTAGCTGTGTTGTGCAGCATGGATTAAGTAATAATACTAAACAAATATTTCAGAAATATTTCAAAATTTAAATTTTCAAATTTGCGTAATATCACAGCAATTTTGTCAATCTATATATAGGTAGAGTAAAAAAATGTTTTAGAAAGTGGTGTAGAGGGTTATCCCCAGACTTTGCTCATATTTGAACAAAATACCCAATTCCAATTTCTAGATCCTAAATCTGTATAACTTTTTGGATAAATCAAAATCTCAAATGAGAATCCGCATAACAAATTAATCAGCTAAAAAAACCGCCACTAACTATCATAGGGCGGTCTGGTTAAGCAATCGGAGGGTAATTACAGATTACTCTGCTAATAAATGAAATTGCTGTAACGAAGTTTGCATTAGATTGGGCATTGGGAAAGAGGAGGCAGGAGGCAGGAGGCAGAAGTTCTTTAATTTTGAATTTTGTTAGCGCAGCGTAAAGCCTTCTCTACGAGACGCTACGCGAACGGCATGGCTTCGCTTAGAGCGAGTATGCGTACCCTTTCAGGGAAGCAAGCTACGCTTTTAGCGTCTCGTAGAGAGCGTCATTTTGAATTCTGAATTGATTTCTCACCAAGTCCCTCATCCTCTTCCATAAATACTCATAGGTTCCTTGATAAATCGCGTGTAAAGATGCTTAAAGGTAGATTTAATGACACGGGGCATACCAAAATCGATGGGCATTAAATTGTCTGGTAGTCGCCAATCTTCTATTTTTAATAAGTCAGGATTTAAATGGGGAAACTCTATGGCAGGAAGTTCTGGACAAACTCCTAGCCTTTGGGAAGCTGCAACTGTAGGCACTTGTTCTGGAAGAACATTGAGGATTTCCACCATTGCCCGATCTAAGGCAAAGATATCTGATGCGGCTGCTAAAATGCCCAGTTGGCGAGGTTCCCCGTTGCTGGGGCCATTTCCTTCATGACCAATGATGCCATCTAATATGGTTAAGTTAGGGTTAATAGCCCTAGCAGTTTCTACTAACATTTCACCAAATCTATTCGCATCTTTTCCAGCTTCCATGTGCCACCAAGCTTTCATTTTGCCGGGGACGCAACCAAATAAGTTTTTTACGCCCAGTGTTAATGTCAATTGGGCATGAGATTTTACTTTTGGTAGATTAATTACTACATCGGCTTCCATTGCTTCTTTAGAGAGGCGCAGATGGTTAAAATTGTCACTGACGGTTTGGTAACGCTGACCATGAAAATCGATAATGGGAAGATTGAGTTCTTCTAAAATAGGTAGATAGCCATTTGCCACTGCTACACCCTTGGCACTGCCAAAAGCAGGACTATCGCCTAAAAATGGCTTACCGCCAACCTCAATTACCATCTGGGCAACTTCGTAAACTAGTTCAGCACGGGTGATACACTCTTTACCAGGACGTGAGCCTGTAAGTAGATTCGGTTTGAGTAAAACGCGATCGCCTTTTTTCACAAATGCTGCCATACCTCCAAAAGGTTCCAGCAGTGTAACTAAGGATTCTCGTAAAGCCTCTCGTTCGTAAGATGTAGCCCGAATTAGACTGACAGATGGTTTTTGAGTCTGCATAGATAGATGGGGGATAGAGGGAGTGGGGAGTGGGGGAGATGAGGGAGCAGCAATTTTAGATTTTGGATTTTAGATTGAAATTTAATCCAAAATCTAAAATCCAAAATCCAAAATTGAATTGCCCAATTCCCCATAAATATTATTCTGTTTTAATCGGTAAGATAACACTCATTTGTTCTAGATTTAACACTCTGGCTAAGTCTGTTTCACTCATCAATCCTCGTTCTAGGACAATCTGCCGTAAAGATTTACCAGTTTCTAAAGATTCTTTGGCGACAGCTGCGGCATTTAAATAACCGATGTGAGTATTTAGTGCGGTTACTAAGGCTAAACTACCTTCGGCATAAGCTAAACAACGTTCCTGGTTCGCAGAAATTCCCTCAATGCAACGTTCTGTAAGGACAGCGATGGTATTACCCAGAATTTCGATGCTGTGAATTAAGTTATAGGCAATCAGTGGCATCATCACATTTAATTCTAATTGTCCGGCTTGTGCGGCTAAAGCGATCGCACTGTCATAACCCATCACCTGAAAACACACCATTGATGTCATCTCTGCCATGACTGGGTTATATTTTCCTGGCATAATCGAGGAACCAGGTTGCACTGGAGGCAGTTGAATTTCTTTCAAACCAGTTTTTGGCCCCGAATCCATCAGCCGCAAATCGTGAGAGATTTTGACTAAATCCTGCGCTAAGTTGCGTAACGCACCGGAAACGTTCACAAATGGTGCCATACTTTGCATAGCTGCCATGAGATGGGGCGCAGGTTCTAAAGGAGTATCAATCAATTCTGAAAGAACTTCTACCACACGGGCGCGATACAGAGGATGAGTATTTAAACCCGTTCCGGCTGCACTACCTCCTAAACCCAGCACCATTAAATCTCCAGAGGCGGTATAAATCCGGTTTTGATGTTCTGTCAGAATTTGCGCCCAAGCCCGAAAATTTTCACCCAAACGCACGGGTACAGCGTCTTGTAAGTGGGTTCTGCCAGATTTGACGATATCTTGAAATTCTACAGCTTTGTTTTCTAAAGATGCGATCGCCTTCTCTAAAGCTGGGTGTAATGTCTTAGATAATGCCAATAAACCACCAATGCGAATTGCCGTAGGGATCACATCATTGGTAGACTGTCCATAATTAACGTGGTCATTAGGACTAACACGTTTGTAATTGCCCTTTTCTTCACCAAGAATTTCTAAGGCGCGATTTGCCAGAACTTCGTTGACATTCATGTGGTGGGATGTTCCAGCACCAGCCTGATAAACATCCACTACAAATTGATCCCGGAACTTACCAGCTAAGATTTCATCAGTTGCTTGGACAATTGCCTGACTAATATCTTGGGGAATGCAATTTAGTTCTCCATTTACAATTGCTGTAGCCTTTTTAATGATCAATCCTGCATCTACGTAAGTAGGTAAAGGCTTGATGCCGCTAATGGGGAAGTTTTCGATAGCCCGCAGAGTTTGAATGCCGTAATAAACGCTACTAGCAATTTGGCGATCGCCCATCGAATCGCGTTCGATGCGGAATTCTGTGTGTTCAGTCATAGTATTCTTTTAAAAGAGCTTCAGAAAACAGATTTTCCCACGCTTAGGGAGAAAGTGGGGAGAGAAAGAGAAGTTGTAAGTAAGTCGGCGTAAATAATTATTGTTGGGATAAAGCAGGGGGCAGGGGGAGAGAGGGTTTGAGCCTTATTTACTTTTCTTTACACAGTTTGGTTTTATTGTGCCGACTTACTTACTAAGTTTGTCCCTTCTGGCCTCTTCCTGATAACAGGGCAACATCATTTATTTATGGGGATTTTTAATTTTTAATTCGGAGCAAAGCGACGTGACTTTACCCAACTGGATTACTTTCTCTCGCCTTCTGGGTGTACCATTTCTGCTTTACGGTTTATATAATCCCACACCCGAAGCTAGATGGATCTGTTTGGCGATTTTTATCGTTGCTGCGTTGACTGATTGGTTAGACGGCTATTTGGCGCGAAAACTCAACCAAATTAGTGAATTGGGTAAATTTCTCGATCCCTTAGTAGATAAATTTCTCGTACTTGCGCCGTTGCTGGTTTTTATTGAACTAGGAAAAGTGCCAGCTTGGGGAGTGTTTTTGATTTTAGCGCGAGAATTAGCGATCGCAGGTTGGCGAGTGAATCAAACGACAATTACCGGGGCGAATATTTGGGGTAAACTCAAAACTGTTAGTCAAATAGTGGCGATCGCACTTCTGATCGCACCTCTACCTGAAGTCTGGCAAACTCCCTCTCTGATTGCTTTTTGGATTTCTGTTGGCTTGACTTTAATTTCTGGAGTCATTTATCTTTTCCCACAAAAAGCTAGCATGGCTGATTGAAAACATCTACTGTATCGTTCTTAATAGGTCTGGGATTTTTCCAGATAATCATGACAAAATATTTGTAGCTACGTTAGAAATTTCTAATAGTGCCTAAGAAAATTCGGGAACTAAAAGCAATGCTCCTAAAAACTGGATTTACTTATAGAAGTGGTAAAGGCAGTCACACAGTATGGAGTCATCCTTTATTAGTTTACAGCCTCACTTTGTCTGGCAAAGACGGAGCAGATGCAGATCGTTATCAGGAAAAAGTTGTTAGAAATGCGCTTATAGAAATAAAACAATTAGAGGAAGAAGACAAAGGAGAACAGGAGTGAAACCACAATATAGTATTCTAATTCAGTGGTCGATAGAAGATAAAAAATACATCGTCAGCCTACCTGAGTTTGGCCCCTATGCACACACTCATGGAGATACCTACGCAGATGCTCTCAATAATGGTGAGGAAGTACTAGAACTTTTGATTGAAGATTACCAAGCACAAGGAAAACCACTGCCAGAGCCTTTGACTGCAAATGTTTCCTTTCAGTTTGTGTAATCCTCATCCTAATTATTAGCAGCCATAACTAACTTTATTCTCACATTAGCGATCGCAGGTTGGCGGGTGAATCAAACGACAATTACTGGGGCGAACATTTGGGGTAAACTCAAAACTGTTAGTCATCTTCAGATGACTTTCGCTATTATACGGGAATTTCAATTCCCGGCGGACAAGCGGTTTCACGTTAACTTGACACCAATGGGCAAAGACAAGCCCTTACCAGCGTATTTGTATCATTATTAAAGTGAAATGGTATCACACATCAAAACTCTAGTAATTGACTAAAAAGCCACAAAAAAAGGCGTATTTTGTGTATGCTCTTTGACTAAGTGCCTTAGCGATACCTTTTCGGGAGTAAACATGGAACGCACCATCTCTGCGTTGGGAATTTTAGTTTTTATCGGTATATCCTACGCCTTTTCTGTTAATCGTCGTGCGGTGCGTTGGCGAATCGTGGCATGGGGTTTGGGATTGGAGTTTGTGTTTGCGATATTGATTCTTAAAACTCCTTGGGGTTTAAATATATTTAAATCTCTCGGAGATATTGTCAGCCAATTTTTAGCATTTTCTGATGTCGGTGCCAAATTTGTCTTTGGAGAAAATTTCAAAGATCATTTCTTTGCCTTCCAAGTGCTGCCCACAATTATCTTTTTCTCTGCCTTTATCAGCGTCTTGTATTACTACGGCATTTTACAGCGAGTTGTAAATGTGATGGCGTGGGTAATGATGAAGACAATGAAAACATCAGGTTCGGAATCTTTATCCTGTGCAGCTAACATCTTTTTGGGGCCAACAGAATCGGCACTGATAGTTAAACCTTATATAGCAAATATGACGCAATCGGAACTCCATGCCGTAATGACGGGTGGTTTTGCGACAATTGCTGCTGGAGTCTTAGGGGCATATCTTTCCTTTGGCATACCAGCAGAACACTTGATTGCTGCTTTCTTTATGACTGCTCCCACTTCGTTGGTGGTATCAAAATTACTTTATCCAGAAACAGAAGTATCAGAAACGGTTGGTAAAGCCAAAGCGGATGTAAAAACCAATTATGTAAATGTAATTGATGCTACTACTACTGGAGCAATTGACGGCGTGAAGCTAGCAGTTAATGTTGGGGTAATAATTATCGCCTTTTTGGGATTATTAGCTGCCCTCAATGCCTTGCTGGGATGGTTAGGGTCATTTGTGGGTTTACAGCAACTCTCATTACAGTGGATTTTGTCTTTTATTATGGCTCCCGTGGCGTGGCTGATGGGCGTACCTTGGGCTGATTGTCGGCAAGTTGGGGCTTTATTGGGTACAAAAACAATTTTGAATGAGTTTATTGCTTTTTTGGATTTGAAAGCACTAATTGAAAGTGGTAAAATTTCCCAACGCGCAATAATTATTGCGACTTACGCATTATGTAATTTTGCAAATATCGGTTCAATTGGCATTACCATTGGCGGCATTACAGGGATAGCACCTAATCGCCAACATGATTTAGCTCGTATGGGTCTAAGGTCAATGATTGGCGGATCTTTAGCGGGTTTTATCACCGCTTGTATTGCTGGGATATTGATTTGAAGTGGGGATTGGGGATTGGGGACTGGGGATTGGGGATTGGGGATTAGGGATTGGGGATTGGGAATTGGGAATTGGGGATTGGGAATTGGGGATTGGGAATTGGGAATTGGGGACTTGGAAGATTTGAATATTTGAATGGGAATTGGGAATTGGGGACTTGGAAGATTTGAATATTTGAATGGGAATTCAGATCCCAAGCAAATCTTACTCATGATTTTCCCTAGTCCCCAGTCCCTAGTCCCTAGTCCCTAGTCCCTAGTCCCCAGTCCCCAGTCCCTAGTCCCCAATCCCCAGTTCAAATTTTTTGTAGATACTCAGGTGGCACATTCTCAACTAACCAAACACCATTAGCAGAACAATAGAAGATGTAACCCGCCTGATGCATTGCCGCAGCATTTACAGCAAAAACCACTGGTTTTCCATGTCTTGCACCAACAGTTTTTGCTGTTTCAATATCCTTTGATAAATGAACATGATGTCGCGACATTTTGGAAAGTCCTGTTTGCAGAATTGACTCTACAGATTTGTGTCCTGTGCCATGATAAAGTTCATCTTGAGGAACAACAGCTTCTAAGTGTAAATCGACTTTTATACTATGTCCTTGGTTAGCACGAATCAGATTACCTGTAGAATCAAAAGAAAAGCGTTGTTTATCACTGGATTTAACTACCACCTGTAATTCCTGACGGGTGAGCGGAAATTTGTTTTTAGCACAAGCGGTAAGTAGTTCATCAACATCAACCCAACCACCGGGAGCCAGTTGAATTCCAATTGCATCCGGTGTGTGTCGCAGATATTTGCTCAGATATTTGCTGATTTTAACGAGGCGAGAATCACTCATTTAGAATCACTCATTTAATTGTGTCTGACATATATACTACAATTATATACTTATATATTACATAAAATTCTCATTGAAAGTGGCGGGAAACTGCATCCCAGAAGTGGCGTGGAGTTTTTTATCTTAAATTAAAGGGTTTAAGACTCCTATATCTACATGTAGCAGCCATTTCAGTCTGGGTTTGTCTTGAGAAATCGCTCCACTTGGGCAAAGCTCAAGACCGCGTTTCTCACTAAATCCCCGTCTGGAATGTCTTTAATTTTGGATTTTGAATTTTGAATTTTGAATTTTGAATTGTTAATGGGTCTGCCTCCTTCAATGATGGTAAATTGACATAATTTGTCTTCCCATCATGGCTAATGCCACTCCAATCATCACAATGAGCATCACCTTTCCACCAGGAACTAGTGGTTGATTTATGGTATCTGAGTTTTCCTGTTCTTGCCGTTGCTTCCAACTCATTAACGCCGGAATAATTCCACCTAGAACTGAGATACTAAATGTTCCAGTGTAATCTAGGGCAGTAAAAAAGATACTGGGGTTGAGTGTTCCTAGAGTCATCGGAGGGAAAAGAACCAGCGAATAGAGGGGTAAGCGGCTAGCAAATCCACCCTTTGCAGAGAAAAAAATATCTTTGAACAAATCCAGCAATCCGTACACAAATCCAATGAATGATGTGACGATCGCAAACTCTGAAAAAATGGATACTAGCACTCCTAACCATTGCCCTGCGCCACCGGCTCGGAGAATTTGCAATGGATCAAAAACAATTATCCCGTCAGATGTGCCATGTAGCATATCAGGACTGACACTTCCTAAAATTACGGCATTCCACGCCAAGAACATAATTAGAGGAATCACAGAACCAATAAAGATGGACTGACGAATTTTGCGGGCATCTCCTTCAAGTTGCGTCACAACTAGCGGCACAACGTTTTGAAAAAACAGCGCTACAGACATCACTGAAATAGCACTACCAAGGGCACTCCAATCCTGAAATAACAGTTGGGTAGTCTGAATGTGCCTTCCTCCTAAAAATAATAGTCCCAAAAAGGAAACGATGACAATTCCGACAAAGGCGCTGTTTAATTTTTCAATAAACTTTTCTCGCCCAAGATACATAATGCCACCAAATAAGAGCGTGAAAGTCGTTGTGCCTACCCACATCGGCAATATTTGCACACCCCAGACTTTTGCCGCCACAACTCCTAAAATCTCTCCACCTTCGGTGATGTATGCTACCAACAGAGCATAATGCATGAATAAATATGCGCCGCCGGCAATTCGCGCTCCCAACTTACCAAGGATATTTTCCACAACTCCCAAAAAACCGATACTCAAACGCCCTTGTGTTCGCATCGTGTTTAAGGTAACTTCTGCAATCAATAACCCTGAAAATAAAGCGTAGAGCCAAACAGCAATTAATCCAGATGTTGATGGTACAATACCAGACGGCAAGGTAACGGCCGGTAGAGCGAGAATCCCTGCCCCGACGGTGGTTCCTGCAATCAACGCAGTACTTCCCAATACACTACCCGGTTGATGGTTGAGTTTTTTTCCATCAAATTCAAGATGAGAAAACAACCGAGTGACTTCCTCTGAATCTTTGAGAACAGTCTTTACGGGAACCATACTGAATATCTGTACTGAAACCAAACCAACAATATTAGCATGGGGAAATATTCTTCACAAAAACCCTGATGTTCATGGTTTTTCAGCCAAATTTTCGTAGTACATTAACAAAAAGTACCAGGCGACTAGAAGTCGCGGCTACACAGGCAAAACCCGCCTGCGCGGGTTATAAACGTTAATTTTCGGTCAGTCTGAGTCAGAAAACAATTTACCAACTTGGGTTCAACGACAATTTTCAGACGTTCCCACAAGAAAAACATGGTGCGAAGAATCGCTTCTTCTGATACCGTCACCATATCATTGACATAATGCAGCACTAAAGGGAAAGTAATTTGACCAAGGCTAGGAGTTCGCGCACCATCGGCGATGGTATTGGGATTTTTGACAGTTTGTAGGGTTTTGGTGTGAAAGGAGCGGGTAGCATCGTCGGCAAGGGCTGGTTCTACACCGATTACTTTACAATTGGGTAAAAGTGCTTTGGCTGCGATCGCACTTCCTGAAAGTAATCCACCACCACCACAACAAACTAATAGTAAGTCCAATTCACCAACTTCTTGGATCAGTTCTAAAGCAGCTGTACCTTGTCCGGCGATAATGTGCGGATGATCGTAAGGGGGAATCAGTGTCAAAGAGCGCTCATCTGCTAATTTTTGGGCTAATTCTTCCCGGTTTGTTTCTTGGCGATTGTACAAAATTACCTCTGCACCATAACCACGAGTGGCAGTTTGTTTGACAGTGGGTGCATCATCGGGCATGACAATGGTGGTAGGAATATTTAGTAATTGCCCAGCTAAAGCGATCGCTTGGCCATGATTTCCTGATGAATAGGTGATAACGCCTGTTTGTTTTTGTGCTATTGATAGTTGGGCTAGGGCATTGTACGCACCTCTAAATTTAAATGCCCCTGTGCGTTGAAAATTTTCGCACTTAAAAAATACCTGGCTATTGGTGCGATCGTTAACGATTCTAGAAGTCAGTACAGGTGTGCGGTGGGCAATCCCCAAAATTCGCTCTTGTGCTGCTTGCACGTCAGCTATAGTAACAGAATTATGCTGTGGCATTGATAATAATATTCAATATTTTTGCTCTTGTTGATATGGATACAGATTTTTATATTTGCGTTGAATATGCTTGATTGAAGCATATTTAATTTCAGGTGCATAGCATCATTTATTGTCTTCATAAAACTAGTTACAGCAAACATTATATATTGCTGTAGCTAGTTTTATAAAGCTTAAATTAATTATCACCTTACTCATTTTGGCAACATGAATAAAACATCCGAAAGTCGGCAAAAAAAAACTGCTCTCATTACCGGAGCGGCTAGTGGAATAGGTTATCAATTAACCCAGATTTTTGCTCGTCATAGTTATAATCTTGTGTTAGTGGATAAGAATGAACAAAAACTTAATGAAATTATAGATGAATTTCCGCAAAAATTTGGCATTTTTGTCAAAATTTTTGCCAAGGATTTATCTATACCAACATCTCCAAAAGAAATCTTTACAGAACTACAGCAAGCATCGATCAAGATTGATGTGCTGGTTAACAATGCTGGCTTTGGTACTTATGGAGCATTTACCGAAACAGACCTCAACACTGAACTGAAAATGCTACAAGTAAATATCGTCAGCCTAACTCATTTAACTAAGTTATTCCTGAAGGATATGGTCGAGCAAAACTATGGAAAAATATTAAATGTGGCCTCTGCGGCTGCTTTTCAACCAGGGCCTCTCATGGCAGTTTATTTTGCCACTAAAGCCTATGTCTTATCATTTTCAGAAGCGATCGCTAATGAATTAGAGGGCACTGGTGTCAGCGTGACTGTTCTTTGTCCAGGGCCAACAGCATCGGAATTCCAACACACTGCTGCAATGGAAAATTCCAAGATTGCTAGCGTTAAGAGAATGATGGATACGGCAACCGTCGCGCAAATTGGTTATCGAAGCTTAATGAAAAATAAAACCGTTGTCGTTCCTGGTATGAGAAATAAGATATTGAGTGAAAGTGTCAGATTTACACCCAGAAATTTAGTCACAAAGGTTGTGAGAAGTATGCACGAACTTAAAAAAAATCGGTAGTTCCATCGGGAGCATCCCAATTTTGCCAGAATATGGGGACTGGGGACTAGGAAGAGTTTTCCGTGCGAACGCTGCGCGAACAAAACTTGGGTAGTGGTCTAAATCCCCGAACAATTTTCCCAGTCCCCAGTCCCTAATCCCCAGTCCCTTTTTTATCCGTTTTTATACGTAGAGGAATATATTCTCTACGTATTTTTTATGGAAAAAAGATTTATCCCAATGTATATTTCCGCATTTTTTTGGGAATCCTAGATTGAGGAAGAATTATAAACCACAAAGTATGACTTCCTGACATATCACGTAACTTTTAGAGGATAATTATGTCTCAACGCAAATTGCCCAAAGGCCGTAGTGTTAGTTCAGTTGCTCTAGAACCAGAAGTTGCGATCGCAGTTATTGGACTTTTTTCCGCAGCTGCTGATGGTGAAGGTATTTCTTCAACCGAAGAATATGCTTTAAGTGAATTTCTCAGTCGGGTTGGCTTATTTGATGATTATTCTGACGACGACTTTGAAGAATTGACCGAAAAAGTCGTCAACTTGATTGAAGAAGAAGATCCAGAAGATTTAATCGCCCAATCCATCGAATCCTTGCCCAATAAAGGTTATCGCGAAGCTGCATATATCACAGCAATCTTAGTAGTAGGGATTGATGAAGAAGTACCCGAAAGTGAACAAGATTATATCTCTGAGCTTCAGGAAGCCTTAAAGATTTCAGACGAACGCGCACAAGAACTTATAGACGGAGTATTTGGGGAAGACGAAGACGAAGAGGAAGATGAAGAGGAAGAGGAATAAGAGTATTAATTTACTCCCGTCCAACTAAGGTATTATCATCAAGTAGTTTTAATAACTATCTGATGACTAGGAAAATTTCTCTTAGCTTGATGCTGCTGTTTCTGGGTACTCAAATTGGTGTTACCCAGCCAGCAGCTAAAGCACAAACCCCAGTTGCACCAGCAACTACCACAAAATCAATTTGCTCTACCCAACTAGGAACAGCCATAGATGCTGTAATCAATCGTCCCTTATTTAGTCGGGTGCGTTGGGGAATTTTGGTACAACCCCTGTCAACCGGACAAACTCTTTACAGTCGAGATGCCGAGAAATATTTTACTCCCGCGTCTAATCTCAAATTGCTGACAACAGCAGCAGCATTGCAGGAATTGGGTGCTAATTTTCGGATTCGTACCTCTATTTATCAGAATGGTAATGGTGTTTTAAGTGTTGTCGGTAGGGGAGATCCTAGCTTAAGTGATACTCAACTACAAGCATTAGCACAGCAGCTAAAACAGAAAGGTATTACCCAAATTCAGCGATTGATCGCTGATGATAGTTATATTCAAGGGGATATTGTTAACCCCACCTGGCAATGGGAAGATGTGCAGTCAGACTATGGCACACCAGTCAGCAGCTTTATTCTCAATCAAAATATTTTTAGTTTAAAACTTGTACCGCAGGCTGTAGGTAAACCTTTGCAAGTCGTGTGGATTGATTCTGGCGAAGCGAAACAATGGCGGATAATTAATCAGTCAGTAACCACTGCCCAAAATCAACCAACCTATGTCAATGTTACCCGCGAATTATCAGGAACAACATTACGAATTCAAGGACAACTGACAACGAATTCTGAACCATCTTTAATAGATTTGCCTGTAGTTGATCCTAATTATTACTTCTTACGACGCTTCCGTAGTGCTTTGGCAACAGAAAAAATTACTTTGGGACAAACATTAGTAGTAAGTGGTGGTGTTCATCAAGAGGAAATAGCCTTTGTCGAGTCGCCACCTTTATCTGAATTATTAATGGAAACTCTTCAGAATAGTAATAATCTTTATGCTGAAGCACTCCTGAGAGCGTTAGCTGTGAAAAAATCCAGACTGAAAAATCAGACTAGTGCTGATGTGGGTTTGGAGGTTGTCAAAGCCAGTTTAACTAAATTGGGAGTTGATCCAGCAAATTACATTTTAGTGGACGGTTCGGGTTTATCACGTCGCAACTTAGTGACACCAGAAGCTTTTGTACAAATTTTGCGGGCGATCGCAAAAACACCAACCGCATATATCTATCGCGCATCTTTACCCTTAGCGGGTAAAAGTGGAACTCTCAAAGGCCGCTTTCAAGATACAGCTGCTGAGGGAATTGTGCAAGCAAAAACAGGTACGTTAAATGGTGTCGTTTCTCTATCTGGATATATAAATGCACCAAAGTATGAGCCGCTGGTTTTTAGTATTATCGTCAATCAGTCGGATCAGTCTGCAACAGTTATACGCCAGGCAATTGATGAAGTTGTTGTGTTGTTAACGCAATTGCATCATTGTTAATATGATACTTTTCACTCTTAAATTTTTTCATGCCAGCCAAAATTTTACCACCGCCCTTGAAACCTGGAGATTTACTACGAGTAATTGCCCCTAGTGGTGCTTTGCGAGAATTTGAGGCATTTGAACGGAGTCTAGAAATTTGGCGATCGCGCGGTTATCAATTAAAAATCAGTCCTCAGATAGATGACAAATGGGGTTATTTGGCAGGTACAGATGAAATCCGTCGTCACCAACTAGCAGCAGCATGGCAAGATCCTGATTGTCGTGGTATCCTTTGTGCCAGAGGCGGTTTTGGCAGCACCCGCATCTTAGAAAATTGGAATTGGTCAAACTCAGGGCTTCCCAAATGGCTCATAGGCTTTTCTGATATCACCGCTTTATTATGGAGCCTTTATACAGCAGGTATTTCCGGCGTTCACGGCCCGGTAATGACGACTTTGGTAGATGAGTCAGATTGGTCAATTGAGCGATTATTTGATTGGTTAGAAAGTAGTTCTTTCACCCCTCTCAAAGGTTGCGGCTGGGGTGGTGGCGTAGTTACTGGCACTTTATTACCAGGTAATCTCACGGTGGCTACCCACCTTTTGGGTACACCAATCCTGCCAAATCTAGATGGTGTAATTTTGGCGTTGGAAGATGTTACAGAAGCACCTTATCGCATCGATAGGATGCTGACACAGTGGCGTTTGAGTGGTGCTTTATCTCAAGTCTGCGGTATTGCTTTGGGTGGTTTTACTCGCTGTGAAGCGCCACCAACTATATCTAGTTTTAGTGTAGAAGAAGTATTGCGCGATCGCTTAGGTGATTTGGGGATTCCTGTTGTCTCCGATTTACCTTTTGGCCATGATAGTCCCAATGCAGCCTTACCGGTGGGTGTAGAGGTAACTTTAGATGGGGATGCGGGAATATTAGCGATCGCGCATCCACATTAAGTTAAAATCAGATCCGCTGAATTAAAAAAAAGGACTATATCAAAAGTTTCTTTTGGTAGCATTTCTATATAAAAACTATAGATAGTGTAAAGTATTACATGTTTGAACGCTTGTATGATTATTCAAGGAAAACGTGATTGATGGATAAAAACTTAATAATTGATGTCGGCGTTCACACAGGTGAAGATACAGAATTTTACTTAAAAAAAGGCTTTCGGGTTGTTGGTATTGAGGCTCATCCTAAGCTTTACGAAGCTACAAAAAAGCGACTGAATTTATATATAGAAAAGGGTCAACTTACCCTCCTAAATATTGCTATATCACCGAAAGATGAGCCAGTCACGTTTTACGCCAACTTGGAGAGAAGCTTTTGGGGCACAACTTCACCAGATTGGGCTATTCGGAACAAAAGCTCTTTTGATGCGCCTTCTATTGAGATAACTATAGAAGGGCGCAGATTTGAAAGAATTTTGGAGGAATTTGGCATTCCCTACTATCTCAAAGTAGATATTGAAGGTGCTGATTTATTATGCATACAGGCATTACGGCAGTTTAATACTAAACCACAGTTCCTATCTATAGAATCAACCAAGACTTCTTGGAAAGAACTGCTGGAAGAATTTGCGCTGTTAAAAGAACTTGGTTATCACAAATTCAAAGCCATCAGTCAAGGGCACGTACCTAAACAAATTTGCCCTTCACCAGCACGAGAAGGTCAATATATCCCACATCAGTTTGAATATGGCGCTAGCGGACTTTTTGGTGAAGAAACCCCAGGTACTTGGCTTTCTGAGAGTGAAGTAATCAAAGTCTACAAAGGCATTTTTTGGACTTATAAAATAATCGGAGTGAATGGGATTATTTACCGGTTCCCCATAGGGAAAATGTTCCTAGACAAGCTTAAAATCCAGGAACCTTGGTATGATACTCATGTTAGTTTATGAACACATTATTTTATCCTGACACCTAAAAACTACTGTGGGGCTTGAGTTTAACTCAATCCCATTTTCGGTAGCAACGAGCGGTACAGTAATAAGGGTGAAAAACTTCTAAGAACTTGCTCTGAATGGTCCTGTAGAAAGTCTCTACTACTTGAGGATCATCAATGTGAAAAGGATAATCTTGATTAAAGCCTTTAAAGAAATACCAATTCAAGATTGTTTTACCAGTAGGTGTCAGCGCTTGATGAAACTTTAGTAACTGTTGGGTGGGGTCTGACAAATGTTCTAAAACATCAAAAGAAATGATAGTATCAAAAGTCTCTTTTTCAGGCATTTCTAAGTAAAAACTCATTTTGTGGCTCAAACCCATCTGTTCAGCTCGATAACGCACAAAATCATAATGAATAGGATTAAGATCGCAATAGATTACTTGCTCAACCTGTGGACAAAGGGCAGCATTAAGTGCATGAGTGCCAATCCCGCCGCCAAAATCTAACACCCGACCTTGAGCATGATCTACAATCAAATGTAACGTGTTTTCAATATTTTGACTTTGTTCTAGATGCCAAGCTCCTAACTCAAATAAATAAACCTCTCCCACTTGTTCGCGATAAAAGTCTGTTGCTTTTTCCCAATCAAAATCTTTATGGCCTAACTCTGCCATTTCTTCTTGTCCTGTCGCTAACTTTTTTTCTAGTGTTTCTGAATCTAAATGCAAAAATTCCTGTAGATGCTGTTTTAAGTTAAATGAATTTTGCCAATAATCGCTTAAGAAAGCTGGAGCGAGATGCTTAACCATGAATTTAATTAACTATTATCATTAACTCAATATTTTATATCTTAAACTGAATCAATCTTTTATACTTACTTTTTTTGGGAGCATCCACTTTTGGCGGATCGCCCTCAGACTAGAAGTCTGGGGCTATACAAACTAAACCCGCCTGCGCGGGTTTCAGAGAGTCCGCGTAGGCGGACTTCGTTTGTGTAGCCGCGATTTCCAATCGCCGAGGCAAGTAAGAAATTAGACTTTTCAAACATCCTCTAAATTTATTTATGGGGATTATCTTTTTACTGCCGCAGGCGTTGCAATGACTCAAATTGCTGCCAACAAAGGTACAATGCACGCGGTACGTGAAAACATCCTTTCCATTTGCCGCCTTTGAGATTCAACAATACTTCTCCACGCCGATTCAGGTAGCCAAACCATTCACCGTATTCTGAATCAGCAAAGTGTGACCAGGCGTAATCGTGCATCTTTTGATACCATTCCCAACACACCTCACGCCCTGTCAGGCGATAGCCCATCGCTAATGCAACCAATGATTCTAGGTGAACCCACCACAGTTTTTGATCCCATTCCAATTGTTGTGGGGGATGACAGGCTGCATCCATAAAGTAATACAATCCGCCGTACTCGTTATCCCAAGCAAAATTCAGGATATTTAGCACCACATCAACGGCTTGGTTAATAGTTTTGGTGTCGTTTTGACGACGCGCAATGTCCATGATAAACCACATCGCTTCGATACCGTGACCTGGATTAATCAGCCGTCCCTCAAAACAATCGATGTGGGAACCGTCAGGAGCAACATTTTCGTACATTAGCCCCCGTTCTGGGTCGAGAAAATCGGTCATCACTTCGCGGACAGTATCAGCTAGGACATTTTCTAAGGTTTCTTTTGGCAGCAACCATTCCATTTCTAGAGTCAGGTTGGCTAAAATCATCGGTACAGCCAATGATTTCATCGGGCGTGTATCGGGATAGGTTTTATTGTATTTGCCCTTGGGGTTGTCTTTGCGGCGTAATACGTTGTTATAAGCCTGCATTGCCACATCCTTTGCCCATTCTTCGCCGCCAGCGAGTGCATATTGACTAAATGCCATCGCCGCAAAGCAATCAGAAAAGATGTTGTAAGGGTGAACCAGTGGTTTTCCTTCACGGGTGAGGGCAAAGTACCAGTTACCATCGCTATCTCTACCATGTTGGGCGAGAAAATTAGCGCCGTTGCTGGCAATTTTTAGCCAATTTTCGCGCTTTTCTAGCTGGTTGTAAAGCATCGAAAAAGTCCACACCTGGCGGTTTTGCAGCCAGATGAATTTGTCTGTATCATAAATTTTGCCTTCGCGATCGAGGCAGGTGAAATAGCCGCCTTGCTGCCAATCGAGAGAATATTTTTCCCAAAAGGGAAGTATGTCGTTGAGGAGGGCGTTTTTGTAAAGTTCAGCGTAGGCGTAGCCCGCCGGAGGCATCGCTTGAAAGTCCTTCTCCATAAAATTACTCCCCTTTTATACCAAAACCAACAGCTTAACAGTTATCATATTTTGGCTTGAACATGGAGCGTTCGCGTCAGTCTTTTACAAGATTTAGTTAGCAGCAGTTACACTTCTATCTTGGATCTTGCAGCATTTTCAATAATCGTAGGGTAGTTTTTTAGACAGAGGTGGTTATGAGTCAGATTGAACGAGTTGCGATCGTTGGAGGAAACCACGGTAATGAGTTAACAGGAGTACATTTAGTCAAAAAGTTTCAGCAGTATCCTAATTTAATCAATAGATCAAGTTTTGAAACTCTGGCATTACTTGGCAATCTTAAAGCTATTGAAGAAGGCAAACGATACATTGAAAAAGATTTAAATCGTTGTTTCACTAATCAAGGCTTACAAAATCCCCAACTCTCAAGTTATGAAGATACGCGGGCAAAAGCAATTCAACAGATATTGCAACCGCAAAATCAGCCATTTGTAGATGTCATTGTTGATTTGCACAGCACAACTGCCAACATGGGGTTAAGTCTGATTTTTTGCGATATGCATCCTTTATTACTTCGGTTAGGTGCTTATTTAAGTTCTATCAATCCTTTGGTGAAAGTTTGTATTAATCAGCAATCTAAAGAAAATGGGTTTCTCCGTTCTCTGTGCGAATTGGGTTTTGTTATAGAAGTTGGTGCTGTGGCTCAGAATATTTTAAACGCCGAATTATTTCAGCAAACAGAACAGCTTATTTATGCGGTTTTAGACTATTTTGAAAGGTGCAACCAAGGGAATATTCCGCAGACAAGCAACCAGCTTACACTTTATAAATATATTAGAACTGTGGATTATCCTAGAAGCGATGCCTACGGCGGGTTGCACCTACGCGGGGAGATTCAAGCGATGATTCACCCCCAGCTTCAGTTTAGGGATTATGAACCTTTGAATCCAGGCGATCCAATGTTTCTGACTTTTGAGGGCAAAGATATTTTCTATGAGGGAACGTCTACTGTTTATCCTATTTTTATTAATGAAGCAGCTTATTACGAGAAAGGAATTGCAATGCATCTAACTCAAAAGCAGCAAAAGGTCGTTTAATTTATTTGCCCTTCTCACCAAGATTGCAAATCAGCCTCATAATTGTCTGGATCTTCTCATAATAGGTAGTCTTGATAAACCAGCTTTACTACCAACGCTTTCCTCATCTCATGCATATTTGGGCTTTGAGCGATCAATTCTTGCAGCTATCATTACTGATTATATGCAGGAACTCACTAAATTTTCTTTTTTAAGCTGTTCTTTCGCTAAAGCCAATGCTTGTTGAGCATTTTTAAACTTAGTTGCATCTGTAAAATTATGACCAAAACGCTGTAAGTAAGCTTCCAGATACCGAATACGTAAGCGTGGATCGGCTGGACTCACAAGAAAAGGGAGGTCAGCTTCAACCATAAACCGGATAGCTAATAAAGGTATAGGGCTACGAAGTGGACGAAAGTTTGGATTGTGCAGACCAGGACTTTCATTACGTTTATGAAATTCCCCTATCATCAGTCCTGACTCAACAAATAAAGGTTTGAGTTTTTGTTGGATACTATCTACTACTTTAGAAGCATCATCTATATGGATGTCAGGCAAGATCAGTAAAAAAGCTTTATTAATTGCTAATTCCTGCTCATTATTATCTATTTCTAGAAATATATCTCGGTAGCGTCCAACAACCTCTTCTAATTGTTCTGGATACAAATTTTCTGTGTGAATAACTGCTAAACGAATACTATTTGACTTGAGAGAGTAAGGAACAAAAGGGCAAACTACGCCGGGTCTGCCTAAGTTAGGATGAGGTCTTCCTAAAAAATTTTTCACCCACTCCATAATTTTAATTAAGGAATAAAGGTCTTCGTGCTGTTGAAGTTGTTCGATTTCACGAGTTGTATAGAGTTGCATAGGCTTGACTGAAATTGAGTAATTGTTTAATTCTGAATCCGAAATTAGTTTTGCTATATCAGATGCCTAAAATTATTTGTTGTCTGAGTAAATGAAAATAAGAATTGAGGTTTTTATGTTGTATTCATCTGTAGCTTTTAGTCGATGCATTGAATAATTTTACACTACAAAATACATAAACATATTTTGTACTAAGCAACTTGTGTTCATTTATTTTTAGCATTTTAGCTGGAATACAGATGTATTATCAAGCAGATGCTCCTCATTTTTACACTCTCAAGCTTCTATTATTTTTAATGAAAATATTATGAAGTTTATATCTAAATAGTTATTTTTACTATGAAAGTTTAGTATTGCTTTAATAGCAACTATAAGTTTATTAGCAGGCTGGTATACTTTTTTCTAAGTAAAATCATCAAAAATTAAGCCGAATTTTATTGTGCCAACTGACTTACAACAGTTTGCACGTAAGTGAATACAAAATGCAAGCCTCACACATCAGATATAAAGAGTTTCTACCTCCTCCCTTGAAAGTGCTGAGTGCTGAGTGGAGAGTTAGGAGTTAGGAGTGAGGAGTGATACCATTTCACGAAAATCCTGATACATATACATTTATCGTAGGGTCATGGCATTGCCATGCCCTTACCAGCGTATTTGTATCATTATTAAAGTGAAATGGTATGAGGAGTGAAGATTGAAGAGTTAGGAGTGAAGATTGAAGAGTTAGGAGTTATGAATTATCCCCCTGCCCCCTGCCTCAAAATCTGTAATTTTATACTTCAATGTAAGAGAAAACTGCTGTATCTATTAATCGTAGGGAAGACAGGATGAGAGGTAATACTTTTCGGTTAAGACAAGAGACGTGATGAATCGCCGTCTTTACAATAATCAATCTTTCGTCTAGAGGGCGATTTATCGCGTCTTTGTATTAGACATCTCCACAAATTAAATATGCGTTACCCAGAACCCTTGTAGAGACGTAGCACTGCTACGTCTCTACATTCTTTTTCGGAGATGTATATTGGATATTTTTTTATTTGGAAGTCCTTTAAAGCTTATTTGTCAACAAATTCTTTTACTATTGCCATAGCATCAGGAGGAATCTCCGTAATGAGGCGAAATGGAAATGCAGCAGTTGAAGCAAACTGAGCATAATCTGATGTCAAAAAGACAGCGTAGTTTTTAGCTTCTGGAGTCATCTGTGCAGCAAAGGCTAAAGTTATAGCTTTAACGTACTTGCGAACATCTGCTGCTTGTTCACCCACAACTTCACCGCCACTAATCGGTGTATTGGGTTGTCCTATCTGATCTAAAGTGGTGCTGGGGTCTTTGACGCTCAAATGAGTGCCTCCAACTATACCAACTAGCCATTTGGGGGATGGGATTTTGTTAAATCCTACAATCTGTTCAGTTAAAGCTGGGGTGGTTTTATCGGCGGAACCTGTTAACACTAGGGTAGGAACTTGTATCTTAGTTAACCCAGTTTCGCCAAAAATCAGAGAAGTTGTAGGATTGAAAGCGATCGCCTGTTTTATTCTGGCATCTCGTAGTTGATAACTATTTTCTGGTAGTTCTTGAGCGATGCACTGCATATCTTCTCCCAGACTCAAGATAGTCAAGTTCTTTTGACAGCGTTGTTTAAGATGTTCTAGTTGTAACTCGGCTCCAGCGAGTGCTAAAGCTGTACCACCGCCAAAAGAATAGCCAATAATCATCGCTTTATTGGTTGCAAGTTTCCCTTGCAGGGGATGATTAGCTGTTTGGTTGAGCTTTTCTAATTCGTCGAGAACAAAACTAATATCTTGAGGGCGATCCAAAAACTCCTGAGGCTTCATAACTCTGGTTTTGCCTTGGAATGCTAAATCAGTATTTGCCTGATTACTACCGGGATGTTCTAAAGCTGCGACTACATAACCGTGAGATGCTAAATGTTCTGCTAGGTAACGTAAGTCTGTGCGAACTGACGCGAAGCCATGAGAAAGGACAATTACGGGTTTGTCGGGAGTTGCAGCAGTTGACCAATAAATATCAACTGGAATTTGGCGATCGCGCTTTTGGTCATTCAGGCTTAAGTTGAGTATTTTTACTTGAGCGTTTCCTGGTTGGCTGGGATCAAAAGGAAAAGAAATCTGTGGTGTTTTAGGGTTGAGTTGGGGAGCGATCGCTAGCATAAATTGTTGAGTACGCCAAAAAGCTGTGTTCAAACTCCCTGCAATTAAAAAAGCCTGTGGCAAATCAATTTCTAGGCGTTTACTGGGATAAGCGGCAATAAAACTTAGTATAGAAAGACCCTGCGGTGCAGTAGAACCTAATACCAATCCTGATCTGAGTGCTTGTACCCCAGCTTTATCCCTTCTGGCTAAGGCCGTAGCGAAGTCATTGAGAATAGTTGTACCAATCCGACTATTAACTAACTTATCAACAGTGACAATATTCATTGGTATATTCATACCCAACGCCCCCAGGAAGAAGCGGCGTTGTTGTTCAGATAATTCTTTAGTGTAAGGCTGCAAACTCTCAGGCAATTCCCCAGTTTTTGCAGCCTTTTGCAACTCAGTAAGAGAGATGGACTCTGTAAATAAGCCCAAACGCACGATCACTGTGTCAGCCGCAATGACCGAAGCATTTCCCCCGAATTGTGTAAGTACAATCGCACCTAAGAAACCCGCAACTGTCTTAAGACTTCCCCAATTTCTTGCCATAAATATTTATACCAAGTGTTACTTACGGGAATATAACGGATATTTGTGTATTTGACTACCCTATTAATGGCTGAGAAATAAAAGTAAATTTTTTCCTGAAGTGGATGGCGATGTCTACGATGGGCTACGCCTACGCCCAGATATCCTCAAAGTATCTGCTGATGGGAAAAAAGCCGAGCAAAAGCAACAAATTGTAGAATTCATCACAGCTAAAAAATTGAGAGTAAATCAGTGTTAATAGCCACAAAAGCCTAATTGTTTCTCCGCTAGCTTTAATACTGTAACAGCGACAATTAAAAATTATTTATCCAGAGCAATTTATGTATGGGATTAATCCAAAATCCAAAATTTAGTATAAGTTTTGATAACACGAAAACTTAAAGGCAAATTAATGTTTTGTCTTTGACCTTTAGAGAATGTTGCAGGTAGATAGTCTTAGTGCTGTAGCTGCATTATCATTACTCATCAAATTCTACCAGCCGCATCAACAATTTCTCTTGGTTTTATGCGTCGCAGACTCCGCTATATTTTACTTTTTCTGCTCTCCCTGAGTATTATTACATTGTGGTGGACTGTGAATGATTCTGATTGCAATTTCGAGCCTTTTCTAGCATCAAAAACTACGAAATTCCAAGTACATGCTACTAAAGTTAGTATTCAGCCGTGGCGTGGTCGTCACCATGTATATGGAATATTTATGATTCCTGATGAATACAAACAAGCTCCATTTTTTGTGGTTACAGTTCAAGGTGCTGGTAGTTATTGTTCCAAACAATCTGGTTATCAAAAAAACTTTGATGATATCTTTGCTGAACCAGGAACTTATCTGGTCAGAAAGTTTATTAGAACTCGAATAGCTCTGCGGCTAATTCTCCAAGGTTTGTACTTTCAACTCAATGATAAACAGAACTGGACATTGACTTTCCCTGAAGCAAAGACTATTCAGTAGTGCTGAGTGCTGAGTAATGAGTAATGAGTAATGAGTGGGGAATCTCGCTTCTTTACTCAGGACTGGGAACTAGCTCAACGCCCAGTTACCGCTAACGGAACTGTTTTGCCCCCTGCCCCCTGCCTCCTGCCTCCTTCCAAAGTCGGTCTTCTCTAACAAGGTAGTCGTAGCATTGACTACAATCTGTGCTGCTCCTGTGAAGAACGAGCGCTCGATAGTCGCAGGAACATCGCTAGGTTTATGATAGTGCGGAGTACGTAAATTTGCGGTATCTGTCACTAGCACAGCACCCACGCCCTGATACCAAAATGGTGCATGGTCGCTGCGTAGGGTATCGGGTGTCAGTAAACCTTTAAAAGGAATCGGCAATGTTAGCACTGCTGGCAGATTTAATTCCTGTTTATTCAGGGCGGTTGAGGGGATATTCTGTGAGTTTTGAAAAGCACTCAGTAAAGATAAATGTTCTGTATCACCGATTACTGCTAAAAAATCGCCTTTGTCGCTAGGTGGCTTCACAGGCAATCCAGCAGGGTATTTCTGACATCCAGCAGTGTAACACGCATAACCTACCATATCCATAACGATCGCTCCGCCTAAGTTTTGTAAGCGTGCTTTCTTGCTAACGAAAGCCTGACTACCTAAAAGTCCTGCTTCTTCTTGGTCAAAAAAAGCTAGCTGTAATGTTCGTGGTGTGGGGTAGGAACCGAGTAACCGGGCGATTTCCAGCACTACGGCTACACCACTGGCGTTATCATCAGCACCGGGGGATGAGGCAACAGTGTCGTAATGCGCTGCTACCAGAATTGCTTTTGCGGCTTTGTTAGTTCCTGGACGTTCGGCAAAAATATTCACACCATCGGAGAACTTTTCTAATTTAGGCTTCCAGCCTAATTTTTTTAGTTCAGTTGTGATATAAGTGCGAGTAAGCGATCGCTCTGTTGTTGTGTAGCGCTGAAAATTTAACTTTTGGATATGGGTTAACAGCTTGTCAGTAGACACTTGTAGGATATTATCAACTTCCTTCGATTCTGGCTGTGGTTGGGGTGTTTCTACTGGAATCCGCTCAACAATCGTCGGTGAGGGAGGCTGTTCAAAAAACGTGCTACCTCTACTACCCACCACCACAACTGCCATCAGCGTTAACAGTATCAGCCAAATCCATTTTTTCATTATGATTTATCCTTGGCTTCCTGACTTAGGGTAGCGCAAATCTACAAGCATAACTTTCCATAATTGCTAGGAAGGGTTTAATATTTCGGTTCCCTAAATTATTAAGGAACTTCCAAATAAAAAATATTCAATTAACTCTTGTGGGGTGGGCGTCTCGCCTGCCATATAGACTGGGCGGGCAAGATGCCCACCCCACAATATTGGATAATTTATTTCTTGGAGTTCCCTAAGGAACAAACAATCAATACATCCGCGTCTGTCTTTACATCTGTTTCAAAAGACAAATATTAAATTAATTCCGAATTATTAAGTTTTGGAATTATATGCTTTATTATCCATTAGTAGCTGGATACTATTTTTTTGTTCTATTTTAATATGAAATTCATGTTGAAAAACTACTTTAGCACCAATCCAGGACGGGTTTTCACGGCTTTAATTCTGACTGGAATTTTATCTGTTTCTAGCGGTTTTACACTTGTCAAAGATGCTGTGGGAGCTTCTGTGAACTTTTCTCTAGAAACAAGCAATGAAGTCCTCAAAGACAATATTAAACTAAACCGCTTGCCACGTCTAGTAGCTAATGCAGTACTGCGAGATTTAGCCAGTAGACAGGGAATTTCAACCAGAGAACTGCAAATTATTGACTATAATCAACAGACTTGGCGAAATGGTTGCTTAGAACTTCCTCAACCGGATGAACTCTGTACCCAAGCATTAATTCCGGGTTGGCGAATTGTGGTATCTAATGGCAAACAAAACTGGATTTATCATACCAATAACAATGGGCGATCGCTACGTTTAGCTTTGGCAAACACTCCCTCAGAAAATCTGCCAGATCAACTACCCACATCTGTAAAAAATGCTGTTTTGCAAGCTGCATCCACACGTTTGCAACAGCCAATTTATCAGTTAACCATTATTGAGGCTCAACAGCAAACTTGGAGAGATAGCTGCTTAGAATTAGCTAATGCTGATGAATTCTGTTCCCAAGCTTTGGTATCAGGCTGGCGGGTGGTTGTGGTTGTCGGCGGAGTTGGACAAACCTTGGTTTATCATACCAATCAAACAGGTTCCGCACTCAGGCTCAATCAAAAGGGTAACGAAAGTACACTGACCCCTGTGCAAATTCCAGTTAGCGAGTTACCACCACCCTTAGATCGAGATATAGTATTTCGGCAAATCTCCAGTGGTGGTTTTGCTGGCAGAACCTATGAGACTGTTTTACTCAAAGATGGGCGATTGATTCGCGTGCGGATTGGTGATGCCAATGATTCGGAACGTAGTGTTAGCCGCGTTTCTGTGCAACAGGTACAACAATTTGTGCGATCGCTAGAACGTTCTAAGTTTAGTAAATTTAAGAATTTGAGTTACCCAGCCCCTAGCGGTGCTGCTGATTATATCACCTATACTCTGACCAGCCAAGAGGGTACGGTTCAGTACAACGATATTTCTCAAAATAACCTACCCAAGAATTTACAGACAGTAGTTAAAGCCTGGAATCAACTCGCAGCCAGCGCACAATCTTAACAATTCAAAATTCAAAATTCAAAACATTTCAGACGTTCGCGTAGCGTCTCGTAGAGAAGAGAAGTGCCTTGCGCGGGTTCCCCGCGTTGTGGCAACTTCGGAAGATTTAAACCCCGACTGAAATGGTTGCTACATGTAGATTGCAGGTTCTTAAACCCTTTAATTTACGATAAATCTTATGGATGGAATTGAAAAAGGTATTGGGGACTGGGGATTAGGGACTGGGAAAGCACTATCTGTATAGTCGCTAGATAGTCGCTAGAATTCAATTCTGAATTCTAGCAACTTCTATTTTGTTAAAGTTAAAGATGAGGACCACTATTGAGTGCAAGCCTTCAAAAATTCATTATTCTATTCAATTGTCAATCATCCAAAAGAAATACATTCAAAATATTACGCGAGCTTATTTATGCCCACTTACTTAAGCAAGGTGTAGGGGCAATACCCTGCGGGTGTACCTCACTTCCTATTTCTTAAAATCTCCTCTTTCTTCTAAATCTTTCTTTTAAAGATAAGTCTAAAGTCTGTTTCCATACCATAATGAAAGACCAAGTATTAGACCGGATTTTTAACAAACCTTCTTTTCCCCTTAAATTTGAACGCTTGGAACTGGATGAGAATTTCTGCATCATCGATACATCCGAGCAAGTGCAACGGTTTGCAGAACATCCTGAGGACGTGATTCGGGGAAAAGATATCCGGCTAAGTTTTCCTGAGTTGAGAGGACTTGAAAATATCCTGAAATCTCTTCTACAAGGGGAGAAAGAACTGTTTGAACTACCAGCAATTGAACGATATTCAGAGCATCATCTTTATGTATATATAGATATATATATTATCGGCGAACAGCAAGAAAATAAATTAATTATCCTGATTGAAGATGTTACCGACAGGCTTGTTTTAAAGCAAAAGCTAGCACAGCAAGCTAATGAAACGAATCTGCTATCAAGTGCTTTAATCTCATGTGAGAACTACATGGAGCAAGTAATCACTTCAATGGCAGATGCTTTGTTAGTAACCAGTAACACAGGAAAAATAAAAAGAATTAATCATGCTGCCCAAAAACTATTTGGTTTTAGTGAAGAAGAATTAATTAATCAACCAATATCACTGATTATTGACAATAATCAGATATTACTAAAAGCTATTTATCAGCATTCTTATTTAAAGCGAAATTTACAGAATCTAGAGGTAGTTTGTCGAACAAAAACTAGAGAAAAGCTGTTGATTGCTTTTTCTTGTTCAGTGATTGCGAAACAAACAGAAGAACTAGAAGATATTGTCTACATTGGTCGAGATATTACTGCTTGGCAGCACCGAGAACAGCGTACAAGTGCCCAATATGCTATCACTCGGATATTATCAGAATCTCAAAGTATCAAGCAGGTAATTCCGCAAATTTTGCAGTCGATTTGTCAAAACTTAGGGTGGGATTTAGCCGAGCTTTGGACACCAAGTCAATATATTGGCACTTCAGTACCAGGAGATAGTCTTAATGCAGTACTAAGGTGTGTGGAAATTTGGTCAAGTCGATTGATTTCTGTCCGAGAATTTAAAGCAATCACGTGGCAAACTACCTATACGCCTGGCGCTGGCTTACCTGGTCGAATTTGGATTAGACGTTTGCCTTTATGGATTAAAGATATCACAGAAGATGGAGATAAAAGGCGATCGCAAGCTGCGACTGAGGCCGGATTACACGCAGCTTTTGGCTTCCCGATCTTAGATGATAGTCAAATCTTAGGAGTGATGGTTTTCTTCAGTCAGGAGGTACAACCAAAAGATAAAGACCTCTTGCAAATGATGGGTTCTATTGGTAGCCAAATCGCCCAGTTTATCAAACGCAAACAAGTAGAAAATGCTCTTAGAGAAAGTGAAGAACGATATCGAGATTTATTTGAAAATGCTAATGACTTGATTCAAGCTGTCAATGCTTATGGGCGTTTTTTGTATGTTAATCGTGCTTGGCGAGAAACTTTGGGATACAGCGAAGCCGAAATTGCGAACATGAATATTTTTGATATTATACATCCAGAGTTTAAACAACACTGTTTGCAAAGATTTTATCGTGTGCTATCGGGAGAAAAGCTTGGGCAAGTAACAGCTACATTCGTTACTAAAAATGGTCAAACAATTTTTCTAGAAGGTAACATTAACTGTAAATTTATCGAAGGTCATCCGGTTGCGATTCGCGGCATTTTTCGTAATGTCACCCAGCGACTAGCAGCAGAAGCAGCGCTGCGCCAACAGCAAGAAGAAACTGAACGTTTATTGTTGAATCTTTTGCCAGCAGCAATTTCTAAAGAAATTCAAGAAGAAGCAGCCAGTATTGCTGAAGACTTTATTGATGTCACAGTTTTATTTGCAGATATCATCGGCTTTAGCGAAATTGCTGCTTCTATGAGTGCAATTCAACTAGTGAACTTACTCAACCCAATTTTCTCAGCTTTCGATCGCCTCACCGAAAAACATGGTTTAGAGAGAATCAAGACTATTAACGATGCTTATATGATAGTTGGCGGCTTGCACACACACCGCCAAGATTGTGCTAAAGCGATCGCTATTATGGCACTGGATATGCAAACTGCGATCGCTCTCTTCAATACTGAGAATAACCAAAATTTCAGCATCCGTATCGGCATCCATAGCGGTTCCATAGTGGCAGAAGAAATCGATCTAAACAAGTTTACTTGCGATCTCTGGAGAGACACAGTAAACATCGCTAGCTGTATGGAATCCCAAGGTATTGCTGGTAAAATCCAGGTTACAGAAGATATTTATAAGTGCTTGTGTAATGAATTTTTATTTGAAAAGCGGGGCGAAATCGAACTTAAAGGCAAAGGGAAGATGACAACTTATTTATTGATTGGACGGAAGGGATAAAGGGCATTGGGCATTGGTTATTTTCCCCCTGCCCCCTGCCTCTTCCCTAATGACTATTCGGAATCAATCGACCACAAGGATAAGTCGCTGTTTGCTGTGAGGCATTTTCAGCAACGGCTGTGGGAATCCGATCTGATGGTTGGGTTTTGGCTGCTAGATAGTCTTTTTGCAGTTTATCTAAAATAGCTTCTCGCCTGTCGTAAATACGCTTCAGGGGACGAGGCTGGCATTTGTTCAACACATACGCTGTCACCAGTGGTAAAGCGATCGTGCTATCGGTATAACAAACGATTGTGTTAGGTAACTCATCTGGGTCAATCTTACCCCAACTGACAGCTTCCGATGGGGTTGCCCCAGATAAACCGCCTGTATCTGGACGCGCATCGGTAAACTGCACAAAGTAATCGTGTCCTCGTTCTTCTAGTCCTAAGACCTCGTGAAGTTGTGGTTGTGTTTGTAGTAAAAAATTCTTAGGACTACCGCCACCGAGAATTACAGCTGCACTTTTACCCCCTGATTCACGGGCATTATATGCGATCGCTGCTGTCTCATTCACGTCAATTGATGGATCTATCACCAACTGCGAACCTTCCAATGCTAAAGCTGCTACGTTCATCCCAATTGAGCTATCTCCTGGAGAAGACGTATAAATCGGTACGCCATATTCATAAGCTGTAGCTAACAAACAGGAATGCTGCACACCCAATTGCTTTTCTACTTCCCGAACATATTTACCTAATAAATGGTGAAACTCAGCCGTTCCCATCCGCTTTTGAAACGCTTCGCCTTGGAGAATTTTGCGGATAAACGCATCAGTTTCTAGCAGCACATCGTAACCAAAGATAATGTCGTAAATGCGAATAGTGCCTTCTTGGCGCAATTTCACATCATCCAAAAACGGATTACCAGCAAAAAGTTCAAAACCTAATCCGTAGTGCATATCGTGGTAAAGATTTGCACCAGTACTAATCATCCAGTCAATAAAGCCGTTGCGAATTAAGGGTGCAAGTGCTGAAACCCCAAATCCTGCTGGCGTCATCGCACCGGAAAGGCTAACTCCTACCGTAACACCTTCCGTTAGCACATCGCGACTCAGTAGCTGGCAGATTTCCCGCAACCGCGCTGAGTTGTAAGCGGTGAAGTATTGATCGATCAAATCCACCACATTGATATCATTCGATATAGGTGTGGGTGCGATTTTTTGACCCAGCTTTTTAGACATTTTGGCACTCCCGAACAGTAAACACGCCCGAATCAATGTTATCTAGCTTTCAGCCAAAGTGACAGCAATACTTTTTGAGCGCTAGCTTGAAAAATTACTGCGATCGTTTCTTGTCTCTACGAGAGGCTGCGCCCTAAGTACAACATTTCATTAATTCATAGCGAATTAACTTTGGCAAAACTCTGCGTACCTACCCTGCGGGAAGGCGTACCCCTACGGGGAAGCAAGCTACGCGTAGCGTCTCCAAGAGTTGCGCCTATGCGTTTACCTCTGCGTTTAAAAAAGTTACGAACTTATGCAAAGCTGTACTAAGCATAGCTATGCCCCAGGCTTTACAAGACGCTCCGCATAGCTTCCTCGCAGGGATACACTCACCTTAGTATCGCAAAAGCACCACAGCCGTAGTTACTCATGAAGTTTTGTGATATGCGTAATCTCATCAAAACAAAAAACTTTTTACTTAAAGTTTTGATAAAGTCAGCGTTTAATTACGTAGTTGAATTGATTTTTTCCAACCAAGTTGGTATGATAGCTTCAATCAAAAATACAAACTTGTATAAAAAATACGCCATGAATAATGTTTTATGTTACTAGAAACAAAGTTTTTTCAAAAACCATTAATGGTTATTCTGGGATTAGCATTAACTACTGTTTCTACCGCTCAACCCTCCAAAGCTGCTATCTTTACTTATCAGGGAGATACAACAAATGAACCGATTTGGCGGCGTGTAGCACCAGGGAATCCTCCCACTTTGATCAGTGGTGAAAAAGATGGGAATTTGGGAATGAGTGTACCTTACACTGTATTCGATTTTACGGTAGATCAATCAGGTTTATATGCTATAAGTGGTGAACCTGAACCTACGCCACCTGAAAATAGAAAATGGGATATTTTCTTAGCTTTATATCAGGAAAGTTTTAATCCGACTGAACAATTAAGCAATGTTCTTATCGCAAATACTACTACTAATGGTAGTGCTGTTACTTTCAACCAAGAACTCCTTACAGGGCAGAAATACTTTTTAGTTACTACTGGTCGTCGAGTGAATGATTTTGGTGGGTTTAGCAACACAATAAGTGGTTCGGGTCAAATTACACCAATTCCTGAATCAGATTTAATATCTGCCATGTTAGTCACAGGTGGTATAACTTTACTATTGTATAAGCGAAAAGTAGTTTTAAAAATATAGTATTTTTAAATAGATTATATAGACGAAACCCAATCACTATTGCACAGTATTTCAATTTCACCCAGACACCTGTGTTAAGGCTTGCCGTTAAGCAGGTATCCACAGTTATTCTATTATCTAATTTTTTCAATATTCAATCGTAAACGGAGAAATATTTTATGCGTTTTAACGGCAAGATACCCATTGCATCTTTAATATTATCGATGCTGGTTTTATGGCAGCCTACTTTAGCTGAATCAAGCAGCGATCTTCGCTGGGATCAAGGAGAGAAAACACCTTCTGTCTGGAATAAAAATAAGTGTCTTGGAGGTTATTCGCCAAGTTTTCACTTGGGTGGAGAACTCAATAATCCAGCCACCTATAACTTGCAAAACCTGAGAAATTTGCGAAATTTGTTAAAAAACCAAAATCCAGCATTAGTTACTGAAATTACTGTGAGCTTTCAAACCGGAGCGGGGCCACAAACAGAAACATACTATGGAATCCCCCTATGGGAATTGATTAATAATTCAAAAGCTGGAGGTGGTCTAAAACCTGGGAATTCTGGGGTGAATCCTAAAAACTCTTTTCTGAGGCAATATGTTCTAGTTGAAGCCACAGATTGTTATGGTGCAGTCGTAGCTATTGGTGAAATTCAACCTAACTTTGAAGGGAAAACAGTGCTAGTTGCATTTGAAAAAAAAGGTAGTGATGGTAGAGTTGTGCCTTTAATAGATGAAGGATTTGCTCGTTTAGTAGTTCCAGGTGACAAGGCTGGAGGTCGTTACATTAGTAATGTGAGAAATATCGTCATATTATCTGCTCCTGCTTCTCCTTTAAAACCAAAATATTTCTGAAAACTCGTCTGATTCAAGATGCCCATAACGCAATACAGTTCAGTTAGCGCCAAAAACCCCTCAGATGCGTAGGTTGGGTGGAGGAACGAAACCCAACATTTTCGCGGGTTTGTTGGGTTTCACTTCGTTCCACCCAACCTACGATTATCCTTAACTGAACCGTATTGGCCTATAACGGAGAGTTTGCTACAGAATAGCTCAAAGTGAGTAGATAAGTTGTGGCCATCCGCTTATTAAAGCGATCGCCACAATTTAAGTAACCACGCAAAATTAATTACAGTCATTGCGAGCGAAGCGAAGCAATCCCAGCCCTTGCGATTGCTTCGCTTCGCTGCATTCGCAATGATATTGTGTAATTAATTTTGTTTATCTACTTATCTAACTATTTTGGTAATTTCTATAAAGTATTTTTGTGATTTATTACTTGTAAAGTTGGTATTTTTTCTAGCCAATATTAAGGGAGCTATGTATAAATATAGCGATCGCAATTCTATGAGGTTGTTTGAAAATTCTAATTTGTTACTAGCCCTAGCGACTATAAGTCGCGGCTACACGAGACTTTACCTGCCTCCGCAGGTTAAATAAAAACCCTTGATTTTGATTAGTCCACGGAGGTGGACTTCATTTGTGTAGTAGCGAATTATATTCGCCGAAAACTTTTCAAACATTCTCTATGAGCGATCGCTCTACAAGGGGCAATCAAATTGCCCCTCTTAATAGAATCCCAACAATTACTTTAGTCTACGGCAATTATTACGTCTGATGATTTGACTATGGCATATACTTCTTTACCTTCAGCGAGTTTCAGACTTTCTGCTGATGATTTGGTAATAATTGAAGTTACTTCTACTCCAGGTGCAATTTCTAATGTCACTTCTGTATTTACAGATCCTACTAGGATGCTTTTAACTGTACCTTTGAGAGCATTGCGAGCGCTAACTTGCATTTTATGATTCTTCCTTGTGTTTCTCTTAACACATTAACAATAACAGTTAGTTACAGTAAATGGGAGTGGGGAGTAGGGAGTGGGGAGTAGGGAAACTAAGAAAGCTTTTCCGAAAAGCGGGGTTTCAAGCAATATGCGATACAAGGATTTTTTCTCTGACGAGACGCTGTTCGCGTTCGCGCCACTTGCAGGCGTTAGCGCGTAGCGGGACGAAGTACGGCTTTAAACCTAAATCGACGCCTAATTTCTTCCCCTACTCCCTACTCCCGCCCCGAAGGGGTTGTAAATGGGACTGGGGACTGGGGATTGAGTGTCAAACCCTTAAAATTATGGTGGGGGACGAACGCCGCGACCAGTTAAGATGCTGCAATAACAGCACGGTCATTTACTAGCTTGCCATCTTCCATGTAGACGATACGATCGGCAATATCTAGAATGCGGTTGTCATGAGTAACCAAAAGAATGGTACAGTCTTGCTCCTTAGCTAATTTTTGCATAAGGTTGACCACATCTCGTCCCGATTTACTGTCAAGGGCGGCGGTAGGTTCATCCGCTAAAACAATTTTAGGACGACCAACTAAAGCACGTGCGATCGCAACTCTTTGTTTTTGTCCCCCAGATAAATCATCAGGATAGTAATTCAGGCGATGCCCTAATCCTACCTCCTCTAACATTTGGGCTGACCGGGTTTTCATTTCTGCCGGCGAAATATTATTATGCACTTCCAGTCCCATTCTGACGTTCTGGAGTACTGTCAAGCTACCGTGCAAGTTGTGCGCTTGGAAAATATAACCATTATTGCGTCGCACTTGGGTAAGTTGTGCTGTACTAGCACCACAAAGTTCTTGTCCCAATATCTGCAAACTACCGGATTGGGCAGAACGCAAGCCGCCTGATAAGGTGAGAAGTGTAGTTTTACCAGAACCAGAAGGCCCAGTCATAATAATAATTTCGCCAGCATTAATATCCAGATTGATATCAAAGAGAACTTGCTTACGAAGTTGACCATGACCAAAATAGTGGTCAAGATTTTTAACAGAGATGACGGGAAACATACTAAATTTTAGATTTTAGATTTTAGATTTTGGATTGGTAATTAGGGACTGGGGACTAGTACCGCAAGGCGGAATTCAAAATTCAAAATTCAAAATTCAAAATTAATACAGCGTAAGCGTTTCATTGATTTTGAATGGCTGGTTTATTTACGCCGTTTTGTACTAGGGACTAGGGACTAGGAATTAAAAGTTAATATTCAACACCCAGTGCCCAGTACCCAGTACCCAATACCCAGTCCCCAGTCCCCATTTGTTAAAACATATCTGCGGGGTCAGCAGATTGTAATTTCCGAGTAGCGATCGCACCAGAAATTATGCACATAATCATAGTCAGCGTTAATACCGTCAAGGCGCGTGCTACGGTCATGTAAAGTGGTAAATTGGTGGCATTGCGAGTTAAAGCATAAAGTCCTAAAGGTGCGATCGCTCCTGGGATAAAGCCCAAAATTGCCAAAATAATCGCCTCTTCAAACACCACACCTAATAAATAAAGATTGTTATATCCCATTGCCTTGAAAGTGGCGTATTCTTTGATATGGGAATTTACATCTGTAGAAAGAACTTGATAGACGATAATCACGCCCACCATAAATCCCATTCCTACACCCAGGCTGAAGATAAACCCGATGGCTGTATTTTTTTTCCAATAATCTGTTTCAAATTCGATAAATTCTGCTTTGGTAAAAACTTTAACATCATTATCTAAATGGGATTCTAAAGCTGCTTTTATCTGTTTTGCGTCATAGCCTGGTTCTAGTTGAACCAACCCTAAACTGACACTGCTTGCTTCTCGCTTCGGAAATAGCCGCAAGAAATTCTGGTCGCTGGTTATCAGGTTGCCATCAGCCGCAAAGGAAGCGCCGATGGAAAATAAGCCGCTAATGGTAATCGTCCGGCGGTCAATTTCAGTGTTAACAGGTTTGCCTTGTGCAACTTGAGCGATCGCTTCTTGATAATCTCCTCTAGAGGCGCGATCGAACAGCAGAGTATCTGGTAGCTTCACCTGATCTATCTGGCTGTTCACATCCGGTAAGTCAAAGGCTGGCTTTTCAGGATTGATCCCGATAACTAGCACAGATGTCTTTTGGCGTGTTTTCGGATTCTTCCAATCAACAATGCTGATATACATTGGTTCTGCTGACTTCACCCCTTGTACATCCATTGCCTGATACAGCCGCCGCCGTGTAAAGGTGGACGCATTTAACACGTTACGGCCTTGAGGGCTAACTAGAATAATATCAGCCTGTATACTTTTGTGCAGCTTAGTATTACTTTCAAATAAGGCGGTCTGAAACCCTAGCTGCATGAACATGAGAACATCAGCGAAAGCAATACCTCCCAATGCCACCAACAGACGGCTTTTTTCGTGACTCAGTTGCAGCCATCCTAAAGGGGTTCGCTGCCGCAATGGTTCGATTAATTTCATCATACATAGGATGTGGGGAGTGCGGAGATGAGGGAGATGAGGGAGATGAGGGAGATGAGGAAGATGAGGAAGATGAGGGAGAAATAAGCAATGCCCCATGCCCAATGCCCTTCATCAAACACCTCGCCCCGTGGAAACCCCTTTCTTCCCTACGGGACGCTGCGCGAACAGATATGGGGGTAAGGGGCAGGCGATTTTAATCGCAGTCAAAATTGTTTCAAAATGCATAACTATAACCATCCTTTTTGTGAATTGCAAAACAATATTTGTGACTGATTCCTTGAACTAAACCATCCTTGGTCGAAATGTTAAAACTTCCAGAAGTTCTAACCGCAACCCTTCCAACGTGTTCACCTACTTTTTTACCCGTGACAACAATCGCTTTGACAATATCTCCAGTCTGAAAACCTTTTACAAATTTGAACTTGGGGACATATCTGCTAGGAAAACCAAATTTGTCTGTCCGGCAAGATTGTCTAGAACCGTGCCCCGTTGCTTTAATTAACAAGGGTTTAATACCTTTAATTTTGAGGATGGGGGTTGATTTACCAACACAAGCAGCATCTAACCAGTGGGTTTTTTCTAACTTCTGCTCAGAGCGATTAAACTTAGTTAGACCGCCTGAACCAGTTTCTATGGGGAGTCCTGTTTCCTTCAGTACTCTGAACAATGCCCAACGGGTTGTATTTACAGCGGCTGCATCGGCTAACGGTCTTTTAGCTTGTTTCAAAATTCTTTCCAATCTTGCTGGATCTTTTTTGAGGAACTCTTTTATATCCTTAGTTCCTTTTTTGGTGTTACATTTTTCACAACTTAAGGAAAGATTTGTGACTGAATTACTTCCACCGTTTGCTCTTGGGTGGATGTGTTCAACCTGAAAAGGGACATCTTTGATTCCGCAGTAAGCACATTGCCTACACCATTTTTCAAGTAGATATTCCCGCGTTTCGTAGCCTTGTAAAGTACCCTGCTGATACTCTTTGCCGGAAATTTCAGGATTGGACATTAGCTGCATATCAAAGCGAACTAACTCTTGGCTGATAGCACCAATTGGCGAGAGTTTCTGAAATTTCTCAACCCAAGTTTTGATGTTCTCAACTCGGCTTTGTAAGCTAGGAGCTAGCCAACCTTGGGGGCGAGTTCTATTTAAAAAGCGTGGCGCTCTGTAGCGAGTTTTTCTTGCTCGTCTCCCCCGTCTTAGTTGTCTCCTAGATGTTAGAGAGTCTCGAATTGCAAAACCTCGATGCTGTAATTCGGCTGCAAACACAATCTCTCTCGAAGAATCGTTAACTATTGAAAAACCTGTAACTTTTGCACCAGGGTCAATTTTTAAGCGTAGTGGTTGAACTACTAAATCAGACTTTGAATCCTTGAGAATAATAGTGAACGGGAATTGTCTATAAACAGCAGCTTTTTGATTCCTTAGTAGCTGTCTAGCTTGTGCAGAATGGATTGGGTCTAACTGTCTTTTGTTGGTGTCAATTACTAAAACTTTGGACATAAGTCCCTCCTTGCGGGTGATGTTAGCTTCGTCAATGTTTAAGGTCTGTACTTTCCAAACTGCACTTCCTTAACCCTTGTACAGATGTTTAACAGTTCGGTTCTAGAGCGAGGGACTAGCTACGCATCCCCCGGTAGGTTCTTTAACGCTTGCCTTAAACGTAGTCAGTTAAGACTTAGACTGGTCAGATGTGGGCTTTTTCAAGCCCCCGCATTTATGCGTGGGGTTTCTGACAGTTCAATCACTGCCTTTACTTGCAGATTGGTAAACTTGGCAGCTTTGGCGCTAGATGTTTCATCTAGTCGCACATGAACTTCTACTACTCTGCCGTCAATATTGCTAGAAGGATCGCTGTTGACGAGATTTTGTCGCTGTACCTGCATCCCCATCCAATCGACAGTTCCCTGTAATTCTCCAGGAAGAGAATCGCTGATTAGCTTAACCCGTTGCCCCGATCGCACTTTGTTAACATCACTTTGGTAAACTTCTGCGACTGCATACATCTGATCGGTTCGACCTAATTCTACAATCCCGTCATTAGAAACGGTTTCTCCAGCTCGTGTATTAATCTTCAGAATTTGTCCCGCTTCGGGGGCGCGGACATAAGCCTGATCGAGTTGCGCTCTAATTTTTGCCACAGTCGCTTGAGCGCTGTCTACCTCTGCTTGGGCGTTGGCAATATCTGTTGGACGCACTTCAGCCGTTTGGTTCAGGGTGGCTTTAGCTTCGTTAATCTGCTGTTGCAAGCTAGCGAGGGTTTGGTTGCGGTTCGCTTTGGCTTCTTTAATCTGCTGTTCTAAAGTCGCGACAGTTCTTGTCTTGTTAGCTTGGTTTTCAATTACCTGCTGAGTAGAAGTTTCTGCACTCAAGCGTTTTTGATCGGCTTGCTGACTAGAAATTGCCCCTTCTTTATATAAAGCTTCGTAGCGTTGCACTTCTACTTGAGCGTTCCGCTTTTCGGCGGCGACGCGATCCACTGTTGCTTGTAAACTCTGCCGTTGTCCTTGCAAATCGGCTTCTAGGCGATCGATTGTGGCTTGCTGAGTTTTGATATTTCCTTCTAATTCAATTTGCAGACGGCTGACAGCAGCTTCTTTGGCTCCAATTTCTCCCTGTTTCGCTCCCGCTTTTACTTTGTTAAGGTTGGATTGTGCAACTTGAACTTGTTTTTGGGCTTCAACCAAACTTGCTTGCAAGCGATCGCGACTGTCCATAACTGCAATTACCTGCCCAACCTTGACGCGATCGCCTTCTTTTACCAATAGCTTCTGAAGCAAACTTCCCTCAGTAGAAGAAGTTGCAGACAGTTTTATAACCTCTCCATTCGGTTCCAAGCGTCCCAATGCTGTAACTGTTTTTACCACTGGCTGAACAGCTATTGGCGTGGCTGGCTTTTCATTAGCGGTCGCCTGAAACTTTAGCACCGTGTAAACACTAGCTCCACCTATTGCTAGTGATGCAATTATTGCTAGTGTGGTGGGCGATCGCAAAAGATTTTGGGGAGACTTTAAATCCTCTAATTTCCAGTTCTGCACCATCGTGTTCACCTTTCCCCATTAGTAACTTGCACTAAACTGTTCAGTTCAATTAATGCTAAACTAAACGGAGTAGTTTAGTCAAGAGGAAGACTGGGGATTGGTTCTGCCCCCCTACTCTCTACTCTCCGTCTAAGTTGTGGCTAAAAAATACTGTAAATGCCGATTAACTTATTAAAATTCTTTATAAGAGAGGATAATTAATAAATGGTACGCGTTAAAGCTGACGAAGTTGCTCGAGATAATTCCGTTGATAAAGTAGAGCAAATTTTGCAAGGAGCAATGCAGGAGTTCCTGCAAAATGGCTATGCTGGTACAAGCATGGATCGGGTAGCGGTAGCTGCGGGTGTTTCTAAAGCGACAGTCTACAGCCACTTTCAAGATAAAGAAGGACTTTTTAAAGTACTGATAGAGTCCTTAGCACATCAGAAGTTTAACTCTCTCTTTGACACGGAACCGATGGAGGGAGAACCAAAAATCGTCCTGCGCCAATTAGGAAGCAAATTATTAGAACAGATGAATCACGACCACGAACACTGTGCATTTATGCGAGTGTTAATTGGAGAATCGGGTCGTTTTCCGGAATTAACTCAGATTTGCGTAAGGGCGATGATTAAACCAATGCTGGAAACCATCGCTCAATATTTGGTTGTTCACCCAGAACTGAATATTACTGACCCAGAGGCAACAGCGAGGATTTTTTTAGGTACATTAGTTAATTATCATGTGACTCAAGATGTCATGCATGGGAGAGATATTATACCAATGGAAAGCGATCGCTTGATTGATGCCTTGACACACCTAATCACTAAATGCACCGATTGATTGGTTATATCCCGGCGCGTGGCGCTTGTTTGGTCGGAAAGTTAAATTTACCTTGAGTAACAACAATATTGTCTCCGGCTTTTTTCGTTCCTTACAAGCTGCCACAATACATCTTCCAGCGATCGCCAGACTAACTAGGCAGGAATAACTTGAACAATTAGTGCGCGTTTATCCAACGACTGGATTTTACCTACTTGACTGAGATCGTTTGCAATTCGGTCTAGCAGTTCTCCCGCTTGATCGCGATATTGGTGTTCTCGACCTCGTAAACGGATGGCAAATTTCACAGAATCGCCTTTACTCAACCACTCAACTGCTTTCTGAATGCGTAAATTGTAATCAGCTATACCCACGTTTAGCCCGAACCGAACTTCTTTGACGGTGGGTCTAGCACTCTGGCTCTGACGTTTTTTCTTTTGATACTGAAGCTTCCCATAGTTGAGAATCTTCGCGATCGGAGCATCTTTGCCTTGGGAAACTACAACTAGGTCAAGCTCTAAGCTTTCGGCTAGCTGTAGTGCCTCATTGGTATCGATCAGACCACGATTGTTATTTTCATGATCAATCAAGAAGACGCTAGGTGACTTGATTTGTGAATTAATCAGTTGCTTTTGGATTGCGATAATGAATTTCTCCTATTTGTTCAATACTTTGCTTTATAAGCAGGTAATGCCAATTTAACACAACACTGAATCAGAGCAACTTTAACAACACAATGGACGGCAATCTGTTAAAATGAAATACTGCGGCACTCGCTCTCAGTCTTTGCGCTACTGCCCATCCAGCTTTTCAATAATTTTTATCCGTCCGCCTAAGACTGACGCCATCATTGGCGACAGGCCGATGTTATTTTTGGAGTCTTATGTCTTTTTCTGATCTCGGCTTGTCCAATGAAATTATCCGTGCCGTTACCGAACGAGGGTACACGGAACCCACCCCAATCCAGATGCAGGCGATTCCTGCTGTATTGTCGGGTAGCGATTTGTTAGCTGGGGCACAAACTGGCACTGGCAAGACCGCTAGTTTTACCCTGCCGCTCTTGCATCGGTTGTCTTCTAACAAAAGCAAAGGTACGCCTAATGGATACCCACCAATCCGAGCCTTGATTCTCACCCCGACTCGTGAACTCGCGGCACAAGTGGAAGAAAGCGTGCGCGAGTACGGCAAGTACTTAAATTTCAACTCAATGGTGATGTTTGGCGGAGTTAGTATTAATCTGCAAAAACAGCGTTTGAGGGGTCGAGTGGATATTTTGGTCGCTACTCCAGGGCGACTGCTAGACCACGTACAGCAGGGTACGCTGAACCTATCGCAGATTGAGGTTTTGGTGCTGGATGAAGCCGATCGGATGCTGGACATGGGTTTTATTAATGATATCCGCCGCATCCTCTCACTCCTGCCTAAACAGCGACAAAATTTGCTATTCTTCGCTACTTTCTCAGACAAAATTAAGGCACTGGCCGCCGGACTGCTCAATAACCCAAAAATGATTGAGGTAGCACGTCGCAACGTTACCGCCGAAACGATCGCCCAGAAGATTTATCAGGTAGACCGTGACAAGAAACGTCAATTACTTGCTCATCTAATTCGGCGAGATAATTGGTATCAAGTTTTAGTCTTCACTCGCACTAAATATGGCGCTGACCGTTTGGTGAAGCAGTTGGGCGAAGACCGCATTCAAGCATTAGCAATCCACGGCAATAAAAGCCAGCCTGTGCGTACCAACGCTTTGGCGAAGTTCAAAAATGGCAGCTTGCAAGTATTGGTAGCAACGGACATTGCTGCTAGAGGTCTTGACATCAGCGAACTGCCCCATGTAGTTAACTTCGATCTACCCAATGTACCCGAAGATTATGTACATCGCATTGGCCGCACCGGTCGCGCTGGCGCATCAGGTGAAGCCGTATCATTAGTTTGCGTCGATGAATACCCTCTATTGAAAGATATCGAAAAACTGATCGAGCAGCGCTTGCCCAGGGAAGTAGTCGCTGGCTTTGGCCCCAACCTCGACATTGAGCCAGAAGCAATCCCCAATGGACGGCAACACAGACCAAAGCCAGGAAATGACAAGCGTCCGGCTCGTACTGCTAAACTGTCGCCACCGACATCAGCTAAACGTAAAGCCGCACCGCCTGCTATCAATGGCGATAAACCTAGCGCTCGTTCATCTACATCGCGCCGTTCTGCTAAACGCGATCGCTAATTTTCTTTAGCTGTTCAAGTGGAAAACCTTTCTCTTGTTAACAAGAGAGAGGTTTTGAATTTTTCATACAACCTCAATACGGTTCGTTTTTGGCTCTAACTGAACCGTATCAGGTTAACGATCTGTATTCTGTGACATCTTCAGATGACTTTCGCTATGAGACGGGAATTTCAATTCCCGGCGGACAAGCGGTTTCACGTTAAGTTGACACTAATGAGCAATGCTGTGCCCTTACGTACAGGTTTGGGTGGCGGTGGTGCATAAACTTCACCGCCAGCAAAGCGATAACCTAAAAAAGTAAACTCATCCTTGGGAGTAAAAATCTGTGTCTTCTCTGGTTGTAGAGTTAAATAAACTTCTCCTAACCAAGCAGTAATTTTGTCAAGGATACGGTTTGCTTCTTGCCAACTCTTACAGGCGATGACAAAATCATCCCCGTACCGCACCAAATTAATACCTTGACTGAGACATTTTCTATCAGAATTAGTCAGGTATAAATTTGCTAAAGCACCAGAAAGTCCCCCACCTTGTAATACTCCTTTGCCAAAGTTACGATATTGTCCAGCAACGATAATTCCTGACTTCAACTGTTGTTCTAGTAACTGTGTTTCCGAAATCCAGAAGTCGAGAAAACGCAAGTATCTGTAAGATATGACCCATATAATATGGGAGTTGCTTATGCTTATGTGAAAAACCAGTGGATAACTTGTATATCTCAGCACTATAGCAGTTTCGCAGGGCATTCGGAAAGAGAAATTATGATAGCTTCTATTGAATTACGTCAGCTAAAAAGTTCTACGACTAAGCAATTTTTAGTTACAGCGTCAAGTTTAGCTGAATTTTTAGATAAGTCCGAACAGCAAGAATTAATTTTACTACAACGAATGCAAGATATGGAAGCAAAGGAAATATATACCGCTAGCCATGTATCATTAATTTTCTTGTTTGGTCCTACAGGTGTGGGAAAAACAACCCTCTTATCTCAAGTAATGAAAATCATCTTTGAACAAAACCAAGGTT
>NZ_JBALEJ010000079.1:0-9855 GCF_036917975.1 Nostoc sp. | reverse complement strand
CTCTTTTTGAGAGTCTTTTTACATGAGGGTAGAGAGTGTGAATTCTCTAGGAGAGTCGGCTCTCCGTCCTAAACGACCTTTCAAGTCGCGCTTATTCCCCGCACCTCTCAGTTAATAGATAGGGATAGTCTGGACACGAAAATACTTAGGTAATTCTCACTGGCTTATCTTCTATTGATCTGGAAGAGTCGAGTTTTCCCAGTTGCCTCTAAAATCTCTCACAACCTGCTTTACCTCACGGACTGATGAAATACCTATTTAACGATGTGCTGTGGCAGGAATAGACAAAATAAAGCTGCTAATGGGATAACTACCCTGTCAGCGACTTTTGTGTTTTGGCTTTTGTTGAGAACGTAAGCTAAAAGCTTGAAACTTACTGTAGTATAACGTACTATTGTTAACGCGATGTGTTAAGACGGGTTGCTTTGGGAATTGTGGACTTTTGGAAATTAACCCCGATTTCGCCATTCAAACTAATAAGGATAAAGCGTCTTATAGCATTGCAATAAGTATTATCTTGACAAAGATTTGTCAATTGCACATTTTTATTCTTCCTAACTAAATTCTCCCCGTTCGCCCATTTTTTAATGAGTTAAAAAACAGCTTTACGGTACTTATCCTTGTATAGCCCAATTTTATTTATTGGGAGGCTCTGAAAGCCAAACTTGTAAGCAGTCGAGTCGGACTTTAGTTGTAGGAGATCGTCATTTGGTATTACAAAGCTCACATCATTCTTAATTAAATTTCCCTCGATAGTAATAGTTTTATCAGTCAGTTTGTCCTCCAACTTTAACCATCCGTCACCAAAATAGACGTTACGTATAATTTTGTTTCCTTTGGGAACGCCATATTCATCTTCTAAAATTTTGACCAATTGAGGGTAACGGGTGCTGTAGGGCGGATGTTTATAGTTCATATCTTCCAGCTTTTCCACCATTCTCCCATTACCTCCACGAGCAGCAAAGGCTTTTGCCCAGCCTAAAAAACGGGCATCTACAGATACTGAAACCTTGTTCTTAACAAAGATGTTGTTCTCCACTGTATTATTACGTCCGCCACCGATTAACACACCTCGCTCCACTTTATAGAATAGGTTGCCATAGATTGTTGTACCGCTAGTACCGTCGTCAAGGTACACTGCCATAACTTCTGTAAACCTTTTTTGCTTTTGAAACCCGTACAGATTGTGAAAATAGTTATAGCGGATGATGTTCCCTTGCTGGGTGTAGTCTCGACCCATATAAAATGCCCCAGCATCACCAGTTTCTAAGCAAACGTGGTGGATATTGTTGAACTCAATGATGTGGTTGTTGCCTGCAAGCAGAATAGCATTGTGGGGCGCGTCGTGAATCAAATTATGTGCAATCAGATTACCAACACCTTGAATAGAAATGCCCGGTCTGAGCGTGTTCACCCACCTAGCATAATTATGGATGTGATTATTCACAGCATAGTGCTTTGCTGGGGTAAGGGTTTTGCGATCGCCTCCATTCAAGACTATACCCGTTTCACCAATATTATATACATCGCTGCTAATGACACCGTGCCGGATTCCTCCCTTAATTTCCACCCCATTAGTACCAATGTTACGAATTTGACAGCCTGCAACCAAGACGTTCTCCCCCTTAACGACCCTAATGGCTGCACCTCTGGAATCTTCAAATATCAGACCACTCAACGTAATATAAGAGGCATCATTTAGGGAAACCAGTGGCTCTTTCATCATAGAAACAATAGCCCGGTTGTTTTCCACTGGCGAAGGTGGCCAAAAATAGAGGATACCAGTTTGACGATCCAAATAGTATTCACCAGGTGTGTCCAATTCTTCCAGGAGGTTGAGGACGTAATAACGCTGGCCCTTTGTGTAGCCATAGATTCCGTGGGGCGGCTCAGTAGTAATCTCGTGAGTCTGTGTGTCGATCAGCTTGACTTTTTCATAGGAGTCCGCCCAATCCCAAGTCCAATAGCCATGTAACCAAATATCCCGCGCATTACTCCATCGCTGAGGGCGATCGCCTTCATAAGTGAATTTACCACCATCCTTCCCCGTAGGCACATCGGCGATTTTTAGATAACCCTGGTTAGGCCAACGTGCTATCTGCATGGGTTGGTCTGCAAAAAACAGTTCTAAGGGAGAAAGATGATCGGGTCTCCCGAAGCCGCGTGCTGAGAGTTCTCCGTAATCAGTAATCCCCTGTGCTTTCAGATCAACTTGCAGGATCTTGCCACGGGACACAGATGGCATCTGCTTAAGGATGCCCTCATCATTAACAGGGTAGAAACCCTGAATTTCCTTTCCCCCAGATAAGCGAACTTGCTCATTTAAGTATGGACGGTAAACAATGGGCGAGTCCTTTGTGCCACTATCTTCTGCATTCAGGATAAAGGGTTCCTTACGTTCATAAATCCCCTCACGCAGGTTAATAGTAACACCACCTTTAAGGAATTTACCTGCCTTTTTCAGAGTACGGATCTGATGACGCACACGCTCAAGTGTATGGAATGGTCCGTCGGTCTTCTCTGGGTTGGGTGCTGCAATCTTACCTGACCAGCTATCGTTTCCTATAGGAGAAACGTATAAATTTAGTGGTGTCGAACTGGCATTTACTCCTAATGTAGTGCAGCAAATAACAAGTATCAGCCCAATGCAGAAATACCATAGAGTTTGCAACCTTATACTGCGGTGCATTTAGTATTTACTCCTCATCACATCTAAATTTTAATCTCGTTGTGGGATAGGCTTCTAATACCAATTTAATGTGAAGTTGCACATATCTCGATCCCCCTAAATCCCCCGATAAATTGGGGGACTTTGATAGATGTTTTTCCCGTTCCCCCCTTATTAAGGGGAGCCAGCGCGGTCTTGTCTTCTCCCAAGGGGAGACGCCAAAGGCGATAGCGCAGCGTTAGCGAGTCCGCGAGCGAGCGTCTGGGGGTTTCCCCCATGAGCGACTGGCGTGGGCTAGGGGGGATCGAATTCTATGCAGCTTCATAAAAAATTGGTATAACCCATCCATGCTTTTTAGCCAGACAAGATGCCCACCCTACAAGAGTTATCCTTTGATTGTGCAACGCCAAAATATTTAACCTAAAGGCTGTCTGAGATTTCGCAACAACCCTCCAATAGCAGTAAATTCGGGAGTGTTATTTAAAGCTTTCAAGGAATTTGTATCAGCTTTGTCAACAATGGTATTGTAGGTATTAATTGCCTGATTAAGCTTAGTTACATTCACTCCCGTTTGCTCTGTCACCAAGCCGTTGAGGTTGAGAATTAAATCTGTTGTCAACACAGGATCAGCGCCGGCTAACACTATAGAAATAACGGTTTTGGCAGCATTAGCATCAACTCCTACTCCCAATAAAGTTGCTAAAACAACGGCTGCATTATTAGCCTTCTTCCGTGGCCCAACAATTTTAAAACTAAGATTTTCTCCATTTGTTTTCTTGATTGTAACAACCCTTGTTATAGTTTCTTCAGATAAACTATTAGGGGTTTGTGCTTGACTTGGAAAATTCCCCAATCCTAAAAGTAGGGGACTAAGACTCAGGGAAATCAGTAAAGACTTGAATTGGTTCATAATCAAGGATTAGATATAACTATTGTGTTACCACCAATTTGCAAAGAAACAGAGCCATTGGCAGGCAGTTCAGAAATGGAGGTACCTACAGACACAATGGCAGCCCCTAGAGTCGCAGAAGTTTGTCCCGCACCAGCACCTGTTTGAAGCGAGATGCCACCAGCAACTGGTGCTTCAGCGCTACTCACCGTTAGAGTACCCCCCGATGCAACCAACGATGCAACTTCTTGTTGCGTCGAACCACCGGTTTGTAACGCCACAACAGCACTTTGTCCAGCCGCATTCACAGCCCCTTGAACCGCAGGTGAAACGGTAATTGTAGATGTTCCACCAGCACCAGTTGTGACTGTAACGTTACCTGATGTGGTTGTGCCGCCACTTTGAACAGTGACGGGGGCTGAAAAAACGCTAATACTAGCAGCACCTCCGTTATTACCACTGACTGAACCGGCTGTTCCTTTGCTGGGACTATTTCGGCTAAGTTGGGCTTGGCTTGATAACTGCCAAGCACTCAACAGCAGAGGACTCAAACTAAAAGCAAGGATCAAAGACTTGATTTTTATCATAGTGATTCTCTAGAGATAAGGTATTTATTTCGGCAGGAAATTGAAACCATAGCTGATGCTGAGAATGACAGCAGTACCGCCAGGTGTAATATCTGTAAGGTCTGAACCTTGAAGCACAATTGTCAGAGGAATAGTTGGAACGGGAACGAGAGAAACTCCAGCGTTTAAGCCTACTCCACTCCAAGATGCACCGATACCAACTTGAGGATGAACTTGTAAACCGAATCCTCCAAATACCCCAACACTGTCATTTCCTTGGCGGAAGTTACCACCTCCCACTCCCACTGTAAGCGCCAATGGCATTTGATTATGAGGATTATTAGGTTGCAACACAGAGACATTTGTGACTGCACCATAGACAGTAGAATCAGCTATTGCTTCATTACCATACTGAGCAAAAGTATTCCAGCCAACTGCGGCTGCAATTTGATTATTACTACCAGCATAGAGAACACGGTGGGCTTTGAGATCGAAAGTCCCATTAGCACCAAAGTTTTTGATACTACCGTTGTTAAAGGCGACTTCTAAACCGATTAATTTCTGGCTGTCTCCCAAACCAAAACCGGCACTTATACTGCCATCCAAACCTCCATCGCCATTTCGTTCTTTGCGAGTTGCTCCCGATGCCGCGAAGAAAAAGTCTCCCATGTTAGCGCCGAAAGCACTAGGAATCCCAAAGCTGAGGCTAGGAGGATAGGTTTGTTTACCACTGGTGCCTCCCAACAAAGGCTTAATTTTTAGCCTTTGACGTAATTCACCATCATTTAGTTCAGTTTCAGAGCCAGTAGAGGGAGTTTGAGTTTGGGATAGAATCTGGCGATTGTCTTGGTTGAGTGGCATCAGCAGTTGTGCTGAACTCAGATTTGAAGAGTTTAATTGAGAGACAAAAATTGCTTTTCGGGTTTGAGTGTTGGCTGATTCAGTTAAAGATGCATTCTGTTGTTGTTTAAAAAAATTGTTAGTTTCTAAAGAAGCAGCCTGTTGTTTCTCATTGAAGAGTTTAGGTTTAACTTTAGCACTAAAACCATCACTAATACTTCCAGTCTCTAATTCAGCAACAGTATTATTTTTTTGAGATACCAGCAACCTTTGTCTTAAGCTAATATTCAGAAGTGTATTAAGTCTAGATAGTCTCACTTGAGTCTCTGGATTTTCAGAAATAACCCTATCCGCAGCAACTGCCGATTGCATAGAAATATCTGTCAACATTAGCAGAAAAGTTAACAGAATTTTCCCTGAATTCCAGCAAACAGAGTTAATACTAATCATTTCATAACTATCACTGCCATTAATAATTTTTTGTGTTTCACGCATCAATGATATTCCTTTGTAAAATTATTTACCTAGATACGAGATCAATCTATATGTAAAATTACTATTCAGCAATAGTAACTTTACGGCAATATAGACAATTGACAGGACTTAGACAAAATAAAAAAATAAAAAAGGTTCTAATCCCTAGCTATCTAATTGGTAAGTAATCAGACAAAATTAATTACACAATGTCATTGCGAATGGAGCAAAGCGTAATCAAGCAATTCGCTTGCGGCTGGGATTCCTGCATTTATTGGGGGAGAAAAAGAAATCTAGTTCCCTCACGCCACATGCTTCAAGTCGGCAAAGCCGCCCAACGCAGTGGCTCCCCTTTATAAGGGGAGGGTTAGGGTGGGGTAATTCAACAGACTAATTGTGATTCGATAACTTGTGTATACACCGTAGCCTAAAAGGAGAGAGACTTTAACCGAGTACCGTGGGTTTAAATCCCCCGGTTCAATAACCGGCAAGTTTTGGGTCGGGGTCTAAATCCCCGTCACAAAACTTAATTACGAATTACGAATTACGAATTACGAATTATTTAAATTTTCCCACTTCCCTAAGTTCGCGTAGCGGCACGAAGTGCGGGAAGGGTGTTAGGTCAATCGTTAGCTTTTCCACATAACGTGAAAAGTCAGAGCTATCTAATTGGTATTTGAAGACTTGAGGCTAGGGGAAATGCACCTTATTTCCTAATGAAAACTAATGAGCATCTCAAAACTATCTAGATAATCACAAGACTTGATGATTTGATAAAGAAAAAAATCAACCATGCCCAAAATTATAACACTTTTCCTTTGGATGTAAGTAGGTCGGTGTGAATATTTATCATCAGGATAAGGCAGGAGGGAAGAGAATTTGAGTCTACTTTACTTTTATTAACATAGTTTGGTTTTTCCCCATCTTTCTACTTAATACATTTTGACCTCTCTCCTAAAAGGAGCGTGTAAACACAAGTCTTCTAGAGTTGCGCCACAGGCTTTTGATCCCCCCAACCCCCCTTAAAAAGCTACGGTTTAAAACCGTACTTCTCTACGAGACGCTACCGCGAACGTCCCGCTACGCTAACGCCCGCAAGTGGCGCGTTCGCGTAGCGTCTCGCAGAGAAAGAATCATTGTTTCCCAAGGTAGCTAGAAACTCCACCCCTTGTGGGTGGCTGTCTTTAATTTTGAATTTTGAATTTTGAATTTTGAATTTTGAATTTTGAATTGATTCATGTTGGGTTACGCTATCGCTGCACCCAACCTACAAAACTACTCACTAGATTTTCTTGTTTCCCCCAATGCATTTTGCGGTGTATACACAAGTATTTTTCTTAAACTTAGGTTTTTGTTAGTCAATCAAGTTTATCGAACAAAATTCAGTAGTCAGGAGTCAGAATTCAGAATGAATTTTGTACGACTGGCGGATAGTGCAGCATTAGCGAGTCTGAATCCCCGATTGATAGCGCAGCGTTAGCGTACCACTCCGTGGAAGCAAGCTACGCGCAGCGTCTCGTAGAGAGGAACGAGCGTCTTGATTCTGACTCCTGAATTCTGACTTCTGACTTCTGAATTCTTCTTCAATCACGCTTTTTTAAACGCTTTTCTTTACCTAATAGAAAAACCACATAAAACCGCTTCACAAAAAATGGTATAGAAACTCTAATATCGACAAGATGACGTTTATAAATATGGTCATTAAATACTTTTTTTAGCTCAGTTAACTGTGTATTGGTAAAAGTAGCTCCTATTTCAGGAGGAATACGAGCAAAAAACTGTTGCACAAAAGGGTCATTTTTGGAAGGATTTTTATTAGAACGATTTTGAGACATCTTGCTTTTTGCCTGACTGAAAGTAAAGTTTAAAAATTAGGACTATGTTTATAATCCCAGCACTTATCATCGCGCCAGACTCTGTTAGTATATTCACATTCTGATTTATCAGAAATCCAAGGAATTGATGTAGGGTAATACAGAGTAGATGTGAAATTAAGTGAAGAAAATATAAAGGAAAGTATTGTGAAACTACAAATCAATAAAATGATTGAAAATCCTATGATAAACAAGCTATTGCTAAGAGTCCAAAAAGGATATAAACCTTTTTCAGAGCGTAAACGGTTTTGAGAGCGACGTTCTGATCCTGCTAACAAAACCAGATAAAATTCTAGTCTTGGAATTGGTATTGAAACTCTTATGTCTAAAAAATGACGAGAAGACTTATTATAGGTAAAAGCCTTTTTTAGGGCTTCTATTTGCTTATCTGTGAAGGTACTTGCAATTTGCGGATTAATCTGAGCGAAAAGTCGCTCAAAAGTAGGATCAGTGTAATGGCCATTATTCATTTTTGTTTGTCTTAATATACATTACTATTTCGTCATTCATATCTTTTGCTCCGGACATTACTAACAATTAAATTTATTTAAATATAAAATTATTTGCTCTACCAATAGTTCGATATTTTCCAGATTTATTAGCATTTGAAGCAACTATAATATAGTCTGACTTAGTTACAACAAAACTTACAGATTAAATATTTATTTAGATAGTTTGTACATATAAGAAGTTAAAAAAATGCATTTATGGCAGGTTTTTTGTTTACGCTGTCTATAAAGTGCCGTTGTCTTTACACGTTAAAATACTGCTAAAAACTACTTGCTAACTCTTGTCTGTATACTTAGTTCAATTCAGGTCTAAAATCTTCTTTTCGTGAGTAGATGCGATAAATATTCTGCTTTTATCAAAATACCAATATTCTCTAAAAACTCTAAGAGACCTCCACAAAAAGAAATGCTCAATTGTCATTGCGTACTCCTTCGGAGAACCCGAAGGGTATGGAGCGTTCGCGGTAGCGTCTCGTAGAGAAGCGAAATGAAGCAACCGCAAAATCTTGGGATTGCTTTGCTACACTCCGTTTCGCTCGCAATGACAGCTTTTGGATCAATCATTCTGTGGAGTTCTCTAATAGCTTGCTTTGAGTGATATTACCTCTGTAGTAAAAGCTCATAACGCATAGGTATCAACTTAAGCTGGAAATAGCTTATCTGTTGGCTTCCATGCCCGCCCGGAAATAAATAAATGAGTAATGAGTAATAAGTAATACCCATTACTCATTACTTCAAAAATAAATTCCCGGGCTTTTAGCTTAAGTCTACTGAAGTAGACTGGAGATTTTTGGCGATATTTAGTCATCTTCAGATGACTTTAGCTATTATACGGGAATTTCAATTCCCGGCGGACAAGCGGTTTCGCGTTAAGTTGAGACTAATACTCATAATGAAAGCTTTTACTGAATTGAACTCTCCGTCATCTCCTGCTTCTAGAGAAGCTAGTACAAGAAAGCAAAAGTAAAAAGGCAAAAATAAAAAGAAAGAATGCTTAGGGACTTTCAAAAATTAAATTACTCAATTCGTGCATCCAATACGAATATCAAATTTCTTCTCCCCCTGCTTCTTCCGCTTCCCCTGCTCCCCCTGCTCACCAAAGCGACTGATTACTGATTATTTTTTTAGTTGGAAGTCCCCAAATCAGGCGGGGTTTGAATCCCCATCTGATTTCTCCCCTTGTCTCTTTCTTCAACGAACAGATACTGATTTTTGTCGCCAGATAATTCTTCAAAACATCCTAACTTAATTTTGCAAGATTTAAGTAGCTGTAATATCACGTACTTTTAAAAACAATGTGGAAAAATCACAGTGTATTTACTTAATAAATCACTTGTCCAATGTAAATCAACATATTGAGTAAAAATAATTTTAAAAAATAACAAATTAATAAAAGATACGTTAAAGATTACAAAACAAACAAAATTACATATTAAAAATTACATTCAATTTTTAATTGGATATTAAATCAACATTAAGTAAACATCAAAGCTCTCAATTGTTGTTTATTAGCTGTATTTTTGCATTCTTTATACAGATGAACTCTTTACATTTATGAAAACGTATGTTTAATTTGATTCAGTAGAGAGCAAAGGCAAATACCTGGCTAATACTAAAAATCAACAATGAGTTAAGGGTCTAAAATCATGGCAGTCGAAAAAACCAATTCTTCTTCAAGCTTGGCAGAAGTTATTGACCGTATCTTGGACAAAGGTATCGTTATAGATGCTTGGGTACGTGTTTCTCTAGTTGGTATTGAATTACTTGCAATCGAAGCTCGGATCGTTATTGCTTCTGTTGAAACCTACTTGAAATATGCAGAAGCTGTAGGCTTAACACAGTCAGCTGCTGTACCTGCTTAATTATTAAGTAGATTTTAGAATATTGAAATTATCTACTAGGTAATTATGATATTCTACTTCCGGCAGATAAATATAAACCAACAATGAGTTAAGGGTCTAAAATCATGGCAGTCGAAAAAACCAATTCTTCTTCAAGCTTGGCAGAAGTTATTGACCGTATCTTGGACAAAGGT
>NZ_JBALEJ010000078.1:0-2342 GCF_036917975.1 Nostoc sp. | reverse complement strand
CAATTCATCTATGGCGCTACTTTTTCTTTAAACTGTTTCCCAGCAGAAAACGCAGGCACTTTGGTTGCTGGAATTGTCATTGGCTCATTGGTTTTAGGATTACGCCCCTCGCGCTCTGAGCGATCACGTCGCTCGAATGACCCAAACCCAACGAGCGTTACCTTTTCACCATTGGCTACAGCCTCAGTAACGACTGACAAAAAAGCACTGATGACTTCATCGGCTTGCTTTTTTGTGATGTTGGTCTTTGCTGCTACAGCATCTACTAATTCACCTTTGTTCATAAATCACCCTGAAGTCTTGTTTTGAAAAGGAAATTTACTTTACCATTACTACCTTTTGTGAGGATAGGGGGAAAATGACTAACAATCAAGCAGCATACGAAAATTTACAATGCACGGTTACTCCTGTGGCGACTTGAAATTAAGGGGTAAAGCCAGTTGAGTTTCAGGAGAGCATTTACTGTAATCAAGCAGTCAATCTACAGTTTGCGCTTTTCTCATGCGATTTTTGCGGCTTTGCACAAGGTTTATTAGCAAAGTAAGCAATAGCAATCTAATAGGTTACATCAGCAGCTCTCTCTATATTTCTCAGTGCGATGAATTGAGCTATTGGCTGCGGGATTGGGGTAAATTACGATGCGCTCTAGGGTGTTGAAAGCGTTCGCGCTCTTACTACATTTAATTCCACCGTTGCTGGCTGTTGTTGCTCCTTGACAGCACCCAGTTCCTCAATAAGTGAGGATAAATTACATCTAGCTATGGACACTCAACTTCGACAGCAAAAGAAATTATTGGTACAAATGTATTGTAGGCTATGGTAGATTAAACAATGCACCTTCTATGGTTCCGTCGAGATTTACGATTAACTGATAACGAAATTGTCACAATAGCAACTGCTGACGGTGCAGAAGTTTTGCCATTCTTTATCATTGACCCTTGGTTTTATACCTGGGCTGATGTGGGAAAGAAGAGAGTTCGGTTCTTATTTGAGTCGTTGGAAAACCTCAATTTTAATCTTCAAAAGTTAGGTAGTCGGCTGTACTTATTTGAAGGTAATTCTACAGACATTGTGCCAGAGTTGACTAAGCAGTTAACTGATCTTAGGTATAAACCCAAACTTTTCTTTAACCGTGATGTGCAGGTAAAGTATGGTATCAGCCGCGATAAAACTATAGTTGATTTTTACAAACGGCTGAATCTCGACTACCACATTGGGCTGAACAACTTTCTGCAATCACAAGATAAACGTGATGAGTGGTTTAGCGAATACTATAACTATCAAAGACAACCCCAACATCCAACACCTCAAACTATCAACACGCCCCAAGTGACTCTCAATTTACCACAACTAACATTTAAAGAACTTAAACATAAGTATCACAGTTTTTGGGCAGGAGAGAAAATTTATTTTTCAGGAGGTGAAACCGAAGCACAAGCCAAGCTAGACTCATTTTTACAGAAGAGATATTACGGTTATCACTGGAAGCTTTCTCGTCCAATGTTATCACAGCTTGGGGCAACATCTCACTTGTCACCACACCTGACTTTCGGGACTATTTCAACCCGTACTGTCTATCAAAGTACTAAAATCAGAGCAGAAAAATTAAAAACTCAACCCAAGGCAGAATTCTCCCTCAAAGCATTTCGAGACCGTTTACGCTGGCATGATAGTTTCACTCAAAGACTCTATTTTTACCCAGAAATTGCTTACACTAACCGTTACCCGGAATTTGATAGTTTGTATACACCATCAGAATTATCACCTGCAAAACAAGAATTATTCCAGGCATGGCTTGAAGGAATGACAGGTTTCCCTTTGGTAGACGCAAGTATGCGGCAACTTCAAACGATGGGCTGGATGAACTTTCGGATGAGGGCAATGTGTGCCACGTTTTTAACTATCAACTGTGGTATTTCCTGGCATCACGGTGCTAGACATTATATGAACTATTTAGTAGATGGAGATTTAGCAATTAATAATTGGCAATGGCAGATGCAGGCTGGTGCAACGAATCCACTTAGCGATACTTTCCGCATCTATAATCCGTCAAAGAATATTGCCGAAAAAGACCCTCAAGGAGACTTTATTTCCCACTGGATACCGGAACTACGGGACTACAGTTTAACAGAAATTGAACAGGGGAAATACATTGACAATAGTAACTATCCTAAAGCGATTCTAGATTGGTCAAAGACGCGTAAAGTTAATGGCAAAGTTGTTTCTGACTTACGAAAGCAAACCAAACAGCGATTATTAAGCCAAGGTGGAGATGAATACGATAGTGCAATCGCTGCTAAAGAAACAGTTGAGAAATACTGGCAGCATAAAGACAGAGAGTA
>NZ_JBALEJ010000077.1:0-37604 GCF_036917975.1 Nostoc sp. | reverse complement strand
CCGACTTACTTAAAGCTTATGAGTATTTTTATCTACTCGTATCAGAACGGAATTACGTAACTTTATATACTACATCATGAAGTGCGGAATGTGGGGTGTAAGTAAGTCGGTGAGAAAAATTCAATGTATATGAAAAAATATAAATTAGCTGTAGCTGTAGTGGCGTGGCAAGCAAAAAAATAGTGCATTAAACGTAAACGTAGGTTGGGTGGAGCGGAGCGCAACCCAACATATATCAGGATGTTGGCTTTGGCAAAGCCTCCACCCAACCTACAATTTTTTTGCAACATTTTAGCCTTGTCACGTCAGTAGGGTGTGTTATGCCGTAGGCTAACGCACCTGAGATTGTTGACGGTGCGGCGCTTGGCGTAGCTGGAAATATTAACACCGACTTACTTAGACTCCTGCAAATGAAAATTTGCTAAGGCTTCTGGAATACTTTTCAGTCTAGAGATATATTTTATTCTACTTAATTTAGTGTATTACTTACTACAGGATTGTCCCTGGGAATTTGTTTTAAATATATACTTCCCGCAGGGTAGGAGAACTCTTGTATGGGAATTGTATTTGATGGCGTGAAAAAACTCGGTTAAGACAGGAGACGCGATGAATCGCCGTCTTTACAAGAATCAGTCTTTCGTCTTGACGGCGATTTATTGCGTCTTTGCGATCTATAGTTTTCATCAAAAAACCTGAACCGAACCGTATTAGCATTCCTACATATACTACATTAAATGGTTTGCAATACTTAATGTTCGATAAACTAATAATTAGTTTTTCATGTTATTGTGATTTCCAGTACATCTTTTTTTGGATTGATCGTGTAGGCTCTATCTGCTGGGTAAAATTACTAGATAAATTTATGGTAATTCGATCGCCAAACAGCAGCATCCCTAATTCTGCTGTGGTATTAACTTTACTTACAGTTCGGTTATTTAATTTTTCGGCAAGTTTGGTTGCTAGAGAGCATTCCATGATTGTATTCAGCGTGTAGCAAGATGTGAATACCTGAGTGCTTGACACAAATACCTCAAAGTTTTATGGGGGGGGAAAAGATTTTATCGATATGCTATTCGAGCATTTTTCGGACTTAGGCACTAAGGGACTTCCAAGAAATAAATTATCCAAATAAACGAACCACAGAGACACAGAGAACACAGAGGAATAAGGAGGAGAGAGTTTTTTCGCCAGTTTTTTGAGTATTTTTTTTATTTGGAAGTCCCTAACAAGAAATAAATTATCCATCTTGTGGAGCGAGCAGCGTTCTACTGATAGCTCATGCCTAAGTCTGCTGAATATGGGATGGGTGAAAACACCCACCCCACAAGAAAAATTCGGGATGTTTTTTGATTTGAAAGTCCCTTAACGCAATATTAAGAAAAGAAACAAGTATATGAGTACAACACGCAAATTTCGTTTAGGTGCATTCATTCAAGCCACCGGACACCATGTCTCTGCTTGGCGGCATCCCGATTCACAAGCAGATGCAGGGCTAAATTTCGAGCATTACAAGGAAATTACCCAAACTGCTGAACGCGGCTTATTTGATGCAGTTTTCTTGGCAGATAGTCCAGGAGTTTGGGGTGGCGCTCCAGAAACTCAGCATCGTAACGGTAAAATCGCCCATTTCGAGCCAGTCACCCTGTTCTCGGCCTTGTCCTCTGTAACCCAAAACATCGGCTTCATTTCCACCGCCTCAACCACTTATGAAGAACCCTACACCCTGGCACGTAAGTTTGCTTCCCTAGACCACTTGAGCAAAGGCCGGGCGGGGTGGAATGTAGTTACTACAGGCAATGAGAATGCTGCACTTAATTTCGGACTTGAGCATCACCCGGAACACAGCGAGCGTTATGAACGTGCTGAAGAGTTCGTGGAAGTGGTGAAAGGTCTATGGGATAGTTGGGAAGACGATGCTTTTATCCGTGACAAAGAATCTGGAATCTATTTTGACCCAGACAAACTGCATACATTGAACCACAAGGGCAAATATTTTTCTGTCAAAGGGCCGCTAAACGTCGGTCGTCCGCCCCAAGGCTACCCGGTGATTGTTCAGGCTGGAGCCTCTGAATCGGGACGAGATTTAGCTGCACGTACTGCCGAGGCGATTTTCACCGCCAATCAAACCCTAGCTGATGCCCAAGAATTTTATGCTGATATCAAAGGTAGGCTAGCACAATATGGGCGATCGCCAGACGATCTCAAAATTATGCCTGGAGCTTTCCCAATCATTGGCCGTACTGAAGCAGAAGCTCAAGAGAAGTATGAATTTCTGCAATCGTTAATCCATCCCGATGTCGCCTGGGGCATTTTAAAGAACTATTACAAAGGTGTGGATTTGTCGCAATATTCTTTAGATAATGTGGCTCCCGAATTACCCAGCGACACCAACGCTAACAAAAGTCGTCTCAAACTAGTCAAAGATTTGGCTACTCGTGGCACTCTCACACTGCGCCAGTTGTATCTCTCTCTTGCTACCGCACGAGGTCATCGCACCATACTTGGTACTCCCGAAACCATTGCCGACCAGCTAGAAGAATGGTTCAACAACGGTGCAGCAGATGGCTTTAATATCATGCCGCCAATTCTACCCACTGGATTAGATGACTTCGTTAATCTAGTCGTTCCTGTCCTTCAGAAACGGGGACTGTTCCGTACCGAATACGAAGGAAGTACCTTGCGAGAAAACCTGGGATTGCGTCGTCCTGGCAATCGTTTTGCCGTCAAACAAGTAGATGAGAGATTGGTGTTAGCATAAATAACTTTTCATCTCTGCACTGTGCTGATAAGGCTTTTCAAGTAATTCAACTACACTACTCCCTGTCTCAAGACATGAAAAGCGATTAGCTATATACAAATCAGTGATACCGACCGGAATGGCACTAAGTTAAAACACAGCCCTTGCCCTAACTGGTTAACTGGTTCCCAGCCTCTAGGCTGGGAACCCATTCTGAGAGGCTCCGCCTCCTGTTTCTTGAGCAGAGGCAGAGCCTCTGGGAATACATTCCCAGCCTGGAGGCTGGGAACGAGGATACACAAGGTTTAGAGTTTTTCTTAGTGCCATTCGATACCGACTGTAATCTTCTCTACGATACACTCCGCGATCGCTCAGACATTGTAGAAAAAAGCAGATGAGTACAATACGCAAGCTTCGTTTAGGTGCATTTATTCAAGCCACTGGCCACCACATTGCCGCTTGGCGACACCCCGATTCACAAGCTGATGCTGGGCTAAATTTCGAGCATTACAAGGAAATTACCCAAACCGCCGAACGCGGCTTATTCGATGCAGTTTTCCTGGCCGATAGCCCCAGCCTACAAGATAGTGGTGAACCAGAGGTGCTGAAGCGCAACGGCAAATTAGCTAAGTTCGAGCCAGTGACACTATTTTCCGCACTGGCCCCACTAACTAAACACATTGGCTTTGTTGCTACCGCTTCGACCACTTATGAAGAACCCTACACCCTTGCCCGTAAGTTTGCTTCACTAGACTATCTGAGTAACGGTCGAGCAGCTTGGAATGTAGTCACCACAGGTAATGAGAATGCCGCAGGTAATTTCGGCCATGACGAACACCTAGAGCATAGCCAGCGCTATGAACGCGCCGAAGAGTTTGTGGAAGTGGTGAAAGGTCTTTGGGATAGCTGGGAAGATGATGCCTTCATCCGAGATAAAGAATCTGGTGTCTATTTCGACCCAAATAAACTGCATACACTCAACTACAAAGGCAAACATTTTTCTGTAAAAGGCCCTTTAAACGTCGGTCGTCCGCCTCAAGGTTATCCGGTGATTGTGCAGGCTGGTGCTTCGGAAGTTGGGCGTGAACTTGCGGCACAGACTGCTGAAGTTATTTTTACTGCCAACCAAACACTAGAAGACGGGCAGGAATTTTATGCTGATGTGAAAGGTCGGTTGGCTAAATATGGCCGCCAACTGGACGATCTAAAAATCATGCCGGGTGTATTTCCGGTGATTGGTCGTACTGAAGAAGAAGCTCAAGAAAAATACGAGTTCCTGCAATCGCTAATTCACCCATCGGTGGCATGGGGCTTACTGAAAACGCGTTATAAGGGCATCGATTTATCTGGCTATTCACTCGACGATCTCGCACCACCATTGCCCAATGATACTAACGGTGGTAAAAGTCGCCTGAAGTTGCTGACTGATCTCGTAAATCGCGGCAATCTAACGCTGCGCCAGTTGTATCTCTCTGTTGCGACGGCGCGGGGTCATCGCACGATTATCGGTAGTCCCGAAAGTATTGCTGATCAGCTTCAAGAATGGTTCAGCAATGGTGCAGCAGACGGCTTTAATATCATGCCGCCAATTCTGCCCACAGGATTAGATGACTTTGTTAATTTAGTTGTCCCCATCTTGCAGAAACGCGGGTTGTTCCGTACCGAATACGAGGGCACTACCTTGCGGGAAAACCTGGGATTGCGTCGGCCGGGTAATGGTCTTGCCGCTCAACAATTGGACAAGAATCTGGTGGTGGCGTAAATGAATTTTTCACAGAACCTTTTAAATTGCACCTTCTGTAGATCGCCGCCCTACAGAAAATTGTAGAGAGACGCGATAAATCGCCGTCTCTACAAAAAATGTATTTGTCAATAGCAGCATTGGATGCTGAAAAAACCTGTAATTGTTTGTGCCGTAGGCAAGGAAAAAACATGACTGAATATAGCCGATTGAAGACCTCACGCTCTGCTGCAATCAGAGCCACCCTTGATTATCCAGTAATTGATACTGATGTTCATACCAATGATTTCACGCCAGCTTTTGAAGATTACATTGCTAAGTACGGCGGTGCAAAACTCGTAGATGAGTTACGCAAGACTGAAGCTTCCCGTCTCAACTCTAAGAGCAACGGTAAAGACTGGTATCAACAAACCCCTGAAGAACGTCAATACAACCGGACAATCCGATCGCCTTGGTGGGCTAGAGTTACTAAAAATACACTGGATCTCGCTACTTACACCCTCCCCGGATTGCTCTATGAGCGTCAAGCGGAGCAAGGATCAGACTATTCGGTGCTGTTTCCCAACAATGTTTTGGCACCGGCTGGAGCCAGTGCAGAGAATCGTCAGGCACTACAACGCGCGGTCAATCACTATCATGCTGATATCTACCGGAAATATAGCGATCGCCTAACGCCGGTAGCTGGTATCCCCTTAACTACTCCCGAAGAAGGCATTGAGGAGTTAGAATTTGCCGTGAAAACACTTGGGTTGAAAGTGATTAATATCACTGGAGGTGTAAAGCGGCCAATTAAAGCGATCGCTGATAAATATCCAGCCGATAAATTTCCCGAAATCGCCAAGTATGCTTCTTATATCGACTTCTACGGACTAGATAGTGAATACGACTACGATCCTTTCTGGGCGAAAGTTGTGGAACTGGGTGTACCCGTCACCACCCATTACGGTAGTCAAGGCTGGACTGGCCGCTCTTCGATCAGTAACTACATGAACAACCATATCGGTCACTTTGCCGATGGTTCGGAAGCATTTGCCAAGGCGTTGTTCTTTGGTGGTGTTACCAAGCGTTTTCCACAGTTACGCGTAGCAATGCTAGAAGGTGGAGCAGATTGGGGTGCGCGTGTCTACATCCATTTGGTAGATCGGTTCTTGAAGCGCAACATCAAGGCACTGGAAAACTACAATCCAGCCTTGACCAATGCCGATGAGCTATTTGAAATATTTGAACGCTACGGTGCAGAAGTTACTCAAGGGCATTCCCTCGATAAGGATGAATTGACCAAAACTGTACTGGGAGCATCATTCAGCCGTCATAGCCGCGCGCCCATCGGTAGCGAATTGAACGATTTTGCCGCAGCTGGCATTGAAACAATTGAAGACATCCGCGATCGCTGGGTGAACAGTTTCTTCTTTGGTTCCGAGTCCGACGATCGCACCATCGCTACGGCATTCAATGACAAAGCCAATCCCTTGGGAGTCAAGATCAACGCCATCTATTCCACCGATGTTGGTCACTGGGATGTAACAGACCTCACCTCTCCCTTGGCTGAAAGCTGGGATCTCGTGCAAGAAGGCGTTATTTCCGAAGCCGACTTCAAATCCTATGTATTCGCTAATCCCTACAAGTTTTACACCCAAGCTAACCCCGAATTCTTCAAGGGTACAGCGATCGAATCTAAGGTAGGTAACACCGAATTTCAACAAGTAGATAAGAGCCTAGTAGTGGCGTAAAAGGCGAGATGAGGGAGTGGGGGGAGATGAGGAGAAACATAAAAATTATTCTTCCTCATCCCCCTCATCCCCCTCATCCCCCAATACAGTTCAGTTAAGCTTTTTTCTCTCCCCCTGCTTCCCCTGCCTCCCCTGCTCCCCCTACCTGCCTTAACAGATAAATTTGCTTAACTGAACCGTATTGCCTCATCCCCTCATCCTCATAGTGTTTCACCTTGGGAGATCGACATGACAATAACGACTGATCCTGATATTGGGGCCCGCGAGGCGCTACGCCTAATTGGCCCCGATCCCGATAACTGGATACCCGATCGCCAAGGTATCGATCACAACGTCACGGTTGTGGGTGGTAGCGGTAGCGGCAGCGTCTTTGCATTTGCACTGCGGCGCGCCGGCATCGGTCGCGTGACGGTGATCGACGCGGCGGACGACGAAGCCCATGCTGGCGTGTGGCTCAACCGAGCGCGGATGAATAAACTACGTACACCAAAGAACTTGCCCGGCCCTGAACTTGGTATTCCGGCGCTATCGTTCCAGGCATGGTATGAGGCGCGACACGGTGCTGATGCCTACGCAGCAATCGACCGTATCCCCAGATTGCTATGGGCTGAGTACCTTAGCTGGTATCGGCAATTCTTGGGTATCACAGTTCGGTATCAGACGCGGCTAGTGCGGATTGAGCCGGCCGGAGATTTTTTTCGCCTGCACCTTGAGGTGAACGGTATCCCACAGGTGGAGACGACGCGCAAGATTATCTTTGCTAACGGCGTAGCTGGTACCGGCGGCCCATACGTGCCACCAGTGTTAGATAGTCTACCACGCAGGCTGTATGCCCACACCGTCGATACCATCGACTTCGCCGCATTGCGCGGCAAAACTGTAGCAGTGCTGGGTGCTGCGGCCTCAGCTTTCGATGCCGCAGGGGTGGCGCTGGAATCGGGTGCAAAGGCGGTGCATTTGTTCGCGCGGCGACCAGCGATCGCATCGCTGCCGATAAATCGCGTGCGCGGCTATCCTGGCGCTTACTACAACTATCCAGAACTACCCGATGCAGCTCGCTGGTTCCAAGCTTGGCGCTTTCGTGAAGTTGGTTCTACACCACCAACCGACGCAATTGAACGGGCGATCGCATTCCCCAACTTCCACCTACACCTGTCTGCAAACTGGAGATCAGCGCACGAGGAAGGCGGGCGCATTGTCGCCCAGGTGAACGACGATGTTTTTGAGTTCGATTTTGCGATCGCAGGCACGGGCTACTTTGTTGACCCGACAAAGCGGCCAGAACTGGCTGATTTTGCACAGCATATTGCACTTTGGCGCGATCGCTATCAACCACCAGCCGACCAACGTGCCGACGACTTGGGCACACACCCCTATCTCGGTATTGCCCACGAATACCAAGAGAAAGTACCCGGTAGCGCACCTTACCTCAAGGATATCCACGTCTTCAACCCAGCCGGTTTTGTGAGCTTCGGTCTGCCCATCGGCGATGTTCCCAGCATCCGGCGTGATGTCCCGGCAATAGTGTCGCGCATCACCCATGACTTGTTCTTCACTGACTGGGCACTGCACGAGACACGCATCACAGGCGACAACATCGCGCCAGACTTCGATGCCTCACTGTACGCCGCCGCAGTGTGGAAACAGCCTGTTAAGGCTTAACTGGGGACTAGGGACTGGGGACTAGGGACTAGGGACTAGAAACTGGAGTATGAGGAAGCAAGGGATAAGGGAAGCACCAAGGGAGAATTATTGAACAATTTTCTTTCTTGTCTCTTCCCAATCCCCAATCCCTAATCCCCAATCCCCAATGCCCAATTCCCAATGCCCAATGCCCAATGCCCAATGCCCAATGCCCAAATCAAATTAGGAGTCAAAAGTATGCCTGTTGAACAACGCTCTTACGACACCAACAATGGTTCATTGCCTTATCTTTTTTCGCCTGTTTCTGACAATGCCAACAAACCCGCAACCCTGGTATTGTTTTTGCATGGAGGACGCGATCGCGGCACAGATTTGAATGTGCTATTGAAATGGGGACTACCTCGTTTCGTGGATTCATCCAACTCCTTACCTTATGTATTTGCCGCACCCCAGATTCCGGCTGAACAAACTTGGGCAGATCGAGCCGATGATGTGCTTGCTTTACTTGATGAACTGATCGCTTCCCAACCTGTCGATCCAGCGCGGGTGATATTAGCTGGGTTCAGCTTAGGTTCGGCGGGTATCTGGCATATTGCGGCTTTGCAGAGCGATCGCTTCGCAGGTTTAGTACCTGTATCTGGACGAGTACCCAAAACATTAGAAGAAAGCGAACTAGCTGCACTCAAAGATATTCCCGTTCAAATATTCCAAGGTGGACAGGACAAAAATCTGCCGATTGAGGATACAGAGAATTTTGTTGAGCGCTTACGCAAAGTAGGAGGGAAAGTTGATTTGACAATACTGCCCGATGGCGATCATTTTATTGCAGATGAGGTATACGGCGATCCCAAGTTGCAACAGTGGCTAATTTCCCAGAGCCGTCGTGAAATTTCTGTAGTTGCTTGAGATGCACACAATAGGGCACAGAAATGCTCATACGTGTCAACTTAATGCGAAACCGCTTGTCCGCCGGGAATTGAAATTCCCGTCTCATAGCTAAAGTCATCTGAAGATGACTAAATATCGCCAAAAATTTCCAGTCTACTTCAGTAGACTTAAGCCTAAAAGCCAAAGAAATTTATTTCTGGGCGGGCATGGAAGCCAACAATTAAGCTATTTCCAGCTGAAGTTGACACCAATGAGCAATGCTGTGCCCCTACAAATGGTTTGTATTCTATGCAATTAAGAACCGCTATATCGTTAGCGAGTCTGTGTACCCCTGCGGGAAAGCAAACTACGCGCAGCGTCTCGTAAAGAAGCAACGTGACTTATGTCAGACTCTCGCAAAGAAATCAGAATTTGCTTTATTGGTGAATCCTTTGTCAATGGCACAGGCGATCCAGAGTTTCTGGGTTGGACAGGTAGAGTGTGCCGCAATGCTGAATCAAGAGGATACGCTATCACCCATTACAACTTGGGGGTGCGGGCAGAGACAAGTCGGTATCTCAAACAACGTTGGTACTCAGAAGTCTCCTATCGTCTTCCAAAAGAATCCGATGGTCGAGTAGTGTTTTCCTTTGGGGCAAACGATTCAGGATGGGCGGGTAAACAGCAAGGAATCGAACTTTCAGAGTCGATCGCTAATGCTGGCAATATCTTAAGCCAAGCAAAGCAACTCTATCCGATTTTGATGGTTAGTCCGCCGCCTTGTGGTGATATCGCTCAAGAAAAAAGAAATCAAATTCTTGCAAATCTGTCACAAGAATTCGCATTGGTTTGTAATGAACTAGATGTTCCATATCTCGATGTGTTTTCCAGTTTGGTAAAGTCACCAATCTGGCTAGCAGAAGCAAAAGCTAATGATGGCGCTCACCCAAAAGCTAATGGTTATGCAGAATTTGCCGCGATCGTCCAAAGCTGGGAAGGTTGGTTAAATTGGTTCACGCCTTAAAAAATGCATTTATTGCATAGCATTTTAGTCCTGCGTTAGCAAAGCGGGGCGAAACGCACGTCGCATTCTATTTAAAAATTTTAAAACTTTCTCAATCAACCTCAATCAACAACATATCTATGACCTTACCAACTACCAACCTCGGTAAAACTGGATTGACTGTTTCGCGTCTTTGTCTCGGCACTATGACCTTTGGTTTACAGACCGACGAAGAAACTTCCAGGCAGATCCTTGACACCGCAGCCGATGGCGGAATCAACTTTTTAGATACAGCCGACGTTTATCCCCTCGGTGGGGGGCTAGCTACTGCTGGACGTACTGAAGAAATCGTTGGACGCTGGCTGAAAGGCAAACGCGAACATTTTATCTTGGCGACTAAATGCGTCGGCCGGGTTGGCCCTGCACCTTGGGATCAGGGGGCTTCGCGGAAACATATTTTGGATGCGATCGATGCTTCTCTACGGCGGCTAGGAACCGATTATATCGATTTGTACCAGTTGCACTCCGACGATGCGTCAACCCCTCTTGATGAGACTCTGGAAGCGCTGGATGCAGTAGTTCGTGCTGGCAAGGTGCGCTATATAGGGGTTTCCAACTTCTTAGCCTACCGACTCGCCCGTGCCTTGGGTCGCGCCGAGACACGTAATTTAACTAAGTTCATCTCAATTCAGCCCCGGTATAACCTGTTATTCCGCGAAATTGAGCGAGAACTATTGCCCTTGGCCAAAGAAGAAGGACTGGGTGTAATTTCCTACAATCCTTTGGCGGGTGGTCTGCTGACTGGCAAACACACTCTTGCTCAAGGCCCCACATCAGGCACTCGTTTTACGCTAGGTGCTGCCGCAGAACGTTATCAAGATCGTTACTGGCACGATCGCGAGTTCAATACTGTCGAAGATTTACGCACAGTCGCGGATCTCGCCGGATTTTCCCTCACCACCCTAGCTGTAGCTTGGGTTTTATCTAATCCCATCATTACTGCCCCCATCATTGGCGCTAGCCGCCCAGAACAACTTACTGACAACCTCAAGGCGGCAGAACTAAAACTTGACGACAGTTTGAAACAAAAATTAGACGATCTAACCGCCGAATACCGAAGAGGAGATTCTCTTCGTTAGAAACTAGGGATGCAGCGAATAACAAATGACAAATGACCAATGACCAATGACTACCAGAATTCCTTCAAATCAGAAATATCTCATAGATAAAATAGCTGGGATTAAACGCCGTCGTTTTCTCCATGTTGCTACTTCCGGACTATGTGGCTTTTCTATGGCATATCTGTTAGGAAGTTGTAGCGAACAAAGCCAACAATCTTCTTTGATAAACAGTACTAATGCCAATGAAGGTTCCCTTGGGATAAAAACTAAAGTTCTACGCATGGGATATCAGAGTGCGGGGGATCTCTTCCGAAATCGAAAAGTTTTAGAGAAACGTTTGGAGCCGTTGGGAATTAAGGTAGAATGGGCGCAATTTGTCCAAGGTCCCCAACTTATGGAAGGGATGCGTGCGGGAAAAGTTCACGTGGGATCAGTGGGAGAAACACCACCAATTTTTGCACAAGTGGCTGGATCAGACCTTGTTTATGTAGTCGGTACACAAAGAAATAAAAAGACAGGGACAAGTAGTGTGATTGCTGTTCCGCCGGAGTCTCCCCTTCAGAAATTTGAGGATATCAAGGGGCAAGAAGTTTACTTTCAAAAAGGCTCGGCATCGCACTACTTTATTATCAGAGCCTTGCAGTCAATCGGCTTGACCCTCAAAGATATTAAAATTAAAAGTCTGCCGACTGTCGAGGCATCGGCTGCTTTTATTGAAGGTAAAATTCCCGTTTGGATGACAGGAGATCCATACTATGCGATCGCTCAAAAGCTAGGTAGAATTCGAGTTCTTAAAGATTCTGTTGGGCTAGATTCTCCTGGTGGCTACTATATTGCTGACAGAAAGTTTGCCCAAGAAAATCTTGGCCTGTTAAAAATTATCATTGAGGAGCTTAATAACCTTGACAAATGGGCAGAGGCACATCGAGGTGAAGTTGCCAAATTGATGATAACTCAACAAAAGCTTGATGCGGATGTGGTAGAAAGGGTGATGTCTCGTCGCACTTTTGTAGGGCGCAGAGGACTTAGCCCTGCATTAATTAAAGAACAACAGCGTGTGGCAGATTTGTTTTTTCAAGAGGGTGTAATACCAAAGAAAATCAACATTCAGGAAGCTTTATTACCGCCTGATGTTTATGCTGCCATCACACCACCAGAAATTATGGTCTAGTGGAGTACTTCTAGAAGTCTCTAATGCCATCGGACGGCTTATCCAGTCGTCCATTTTTATCTTGTAGAAAAGCTAAAATGATGCTAAGAGATCGACTTTCATGACGAAAAAAGCTAGACAATCCAAATCCTTTCAACGCGCTCCTGATGCACCAGATTTGCCATCAACTCCCTTCAGGTTCATTTTGTATTTCGTTAACCAGTTTCGCTGGTGGTATGTGTTAGCGGTGATCCTAGAGATTATACACGCAACCTGTGGTATTATGTTGCCCTATGCTATTGGCCAGATCATCCGGGGCGTAACGGGATCGGCGGGACACAGCCAGCCCATTTTTGATGCCATGAAGCAACCTCTGATGCTCTTCATCGGCTTGAGTGTGGGTGAAGTGGTTTTCGGGCGATCGGCTGGACTCTTGCAGACGATTCTCCATCCAATCCATCGACAGCATATTGTGCGATCGCTATATGCCTACTTGCAACACCATTCGCATCGCTACTTGAGTAGCAGTTTTTCTGGAGCATTGGCACATCGGATTAGCGAAACTTCTCTGGGTGTTACCCAGACGATGCAAATGATGATTACTGAATTTATGCCAGTAATCGTTGTGTATAGCGTCGCTACGTCGATACTGTATCACGCCTACCCTCCCCTGGCTGCACTCGTGGGAATCTGGGCAGTTCTCTTTATTAGTATTTCGTTCTGGCTGGCAACTCGCTGCCGATTTTACTCCCGGAAAGCCGCAGCCGCCAGAAGTGAGACAACTGGCATGATCGTAGATGCGGTAACAAATCTCACTAGTAGCCGACTATTTGCTCGCTTTGGTTTTGAACGACGCTATTTGAATGACCAATTAAAGCGCGAAATCAAAGAGGTGAGAGAATCCAACTGGTACTCGGAGCGCATTCGCTGGTTTCAATTCATCTCAGCAGCCATTCTAAAAATCAGCACCCTATATTACTCGCTCTCCCTGTGGAGTCAAGGAAAGATCACTACTGCTGACTTTGTTGTAGCCACTAGCCTGTCGCTGTTGATTATCAGTGAAGCGCGTAATTTGAGCCGCCGCTTTCTGGAATTTTTTGAACATGTTGGTAATGTCGCCAATGGTGTTTTCACGATCATTCAACCCCACGAGTTGATCGATCGCGAGAAGGCGATCGCCCACTCAATCACCCAAGGTAAAATTGAGTTTCGACGGGTGAATTTCAACTACACAGATGAAAAGAAAGTTTTCCACAATCTTTCTGTCACCATCCAACCGGGAGAACGGATTGGACTGGTAGGCTTGTCTGGCTCTGGAAAATCCACTTTTGTCAATCTGATTCTGCGTTTATTCGACCCACAATCTGGACAGATTATTATTGATGGGGTCGATATTCGAGATATGACTCAGGATGCGCTACACGCTCAGATCAGCTTAATTCCCCAAGATCCGTCTCTGTTCCATCGCACTTTGCTAGAAAATATTCGTTACGGACGCTTGGATGCAACCGATGAGGAAGTGATCGAGGCTTCGCGCAAGGCTCATGCTCACGATTTCATCGCCCAAAGTAAAGATGGTTACAATTCTTTGGTGGGCGAACGTGGTGTCAAGCTTTCTGGAGGGCAAAGACAGCGCATTGTGATTGCGCGGGTAATTCTCAAAGATGCGCCGATCCTGATTTTAGATGAAGCCACCTCTAGCCTCGATTCAATCACCGAAAAAGCGATCCAAGATACCCTCGACTTAGCAATGAATGGGAAAACGGTCATTGTGGTAGCTCATCGATTATCTACTATCGTCCATCTAGACCGGATTTTGGTGTTTGACAAAGGTCGGATTATCGAGGATGGTTCCCATGCTAAACTGCTGGCACTCGGCGGCGCTTACTACAGATTATGGAAAATGCAGGCAGGTGGATTTCTACCAGAAAATCTCGACGAAGAAAACATACGTGTAGGCTCGCACTGACATAAATAACTTTGAACCGAGTACCGTGGGTTTAAGTCCCCCGGTTCAATAACCGGTAAGTTTTGGGTCGGGATCTAAATCCCCGTCACAAAACTTACTTGCGACTTACGACTTGCGACTTGCGACTTGTTTTAATTATTATCTAATTTTCTGATTCCTCCAAAAACAATTAACCAAACTACTACTACAACCCAGTGAATTAAAACTATTACAAACAAAGATCCTGTCAGGTTATATGCAGCAGTACATATAATTCCCAAAAATGCAGCTAAAACCAGAAAAATAGGATCATAAAATGTGGAAATTCCAGCCTTGAAAAACGTTTTAGCATTCAATGGATGATACAAAACAAATAATAATAAACTCACTATTGCCCAAAAACCCCATCGGAACCAATTAGTGATTTCGCTAGGATGAGGAAGCAAAAAAACGCGAAAAAAGAGTTCTTCAACAATCGCAGGTAAAAATAAACAACGCAATATTAACAAGCATTTATCAATCCAACTTGCAGACCAAATTTGTATATGTAAAAATCCAAATTTCCAACCATAGGGTAGGGCAATAATACTATAAATTATCAGCATCACAACTATAACTAACCAATCTTGTAGTGTCGGAACTGCCAAGGATGCTAAAACGCGATTTAAAATAATTGAAAGTGGTGAAATATCGGTAAAAGGAATCTTAATTTGTCCCAAAAGTATTGTTGGTGCAATGGGTGTAATATTAGGTTGCCAACCACCTACTTGATTGGTTCGCAGTACTTGCATAATCGCACCATGTTTTAAAAATATTGTGGCGAGATCGTCGTGTGCTTGTTTTGGCATTATTGTTCGCCATGTTGTCAAACCAGCCCAAATGCTCCGATCTTCAAATGGTTGCGTCGTTTTTCCTATGCCCGTACCTGCGAGTATACTTGCTTGACTTTGCCAATCAGCGCGAACTATACCCAAGGGTGCTAATTCTTGTTCTAAAGATTGACCTAATTCAACTAGCTGCTGAAAGCGTAATGTTTGTGGGTGATTGGGGTTAGCGCGTACCCAAGTTTGAATTTGAGGAGTTGTAGCAACTTGGTTTTTAATTGCCAGTATCGCCGCATAAAGTGCTTGGCTTGCGTCTTGGACACATGAGGTAGCAGGTGATACTATTGCGCCACCAGTTCCATCACCAACCCGATAACGTGCCATTGTTACCTGTAATTGTTGCTGGAATTCTTCTAAAGGCGAAAGTTTGACACCATCAAAATCATAATCTTGCGTTACTGGGTCGAATTTGATCAGAATATCCGATACTGGACGTGTTGCCAGCCAACCACGTTGTAAATTACCCATATAATCAGCCCATGTATGCGTTCCGGCAATAATTCCATCAGGGTTATGGGCATAAATTTGGTGGTATTTAGTCTCGAAGCGTAATTCGTTAGTAAACTCGTCACGGACAACTTCTGCAATTCCAAAAGCAAAATGTCCGGTGATAGTATAAGGTACTCCGACTGGTTCAGCTTTACGTCCGCCAATTCCACCAAATAGGTGTAAGACAATAGCTTTATTGCCTTCTTGCCATTTTGATATAGATTGATTATGTGAATTTTGTGTTTCTACAGATTTTAATAATACAGTATTGAATTTACCTTTATTTTTCTCGGTATTTCGCCAATTTACTTCTTGGATGTAATTTAGTCCTAATTCCTCACCAGTAATAATTTGACGGGGTTGAATTTGAAATAGAGAACGAGGTGCAAGGGCGCTTACTGTAAATACTCCCTTTGCATCGGCAGCGCCATAAATATACCACCCATCTTCACCCGCAGGTGATTGTTCGATTTGCTGCGAACTTGAAGGAGCAAAATTTCGTGTATCTATTACTTGTTGGGGAATACGAATAGTTTCTTCAAGACCATAAAAGTTATTTGAATTCAGGTTATAATGCTTTACCAAAAAATAATCACTATCCTGATTTTCTTTGGGAAATAAAATAGTTTTGGAGCTAGATTGTATCGGTTTAATTATTTTTACAAGTCCATAAAATCTACCAGTTGCTAAAATAGGTTCGCGTTCAATTTGCAAAATAGATTTTTCTTGACTTGCATCAATGATTGTACTGGCATCTAAAGTAACAATTGTTTCATCAACAGGATTTGCACCAGCCAAAGAGCGTAAAATTCCTACTTTACGGACTCCATTTAGTCGAAAAGGATGAATGTTTCCTTGCTTTTGACTTTTAATGACTTCTGAAGTGAAATTTATGTCTCGCGTTACCGCTCGATCCAAAGCAAGTAAATCTTTATTCTTTTTCCACTCCAAACGTACAATTTTACCTACCAAATTTTGGGCTGTAGGTGGTGCATATTGCACTTCCATCCATACCCAATCTAAAGCATCTTGTAATTGCTGTTTGGTTGGTAAAATTAACCTTCCTACCCAGTCGCCAATAGGTTTATAAAGGTTTCTAGATGGAGTTTTGGTAATGGGATAAAAACCAGATTGATTAAAATTTTGTCGAATATGAATCGCGTAATTGCTTTCTTGCTGTACTAACTGGGGTTGTCTTGAGGAAAGTTGCCATATCACAATTACTGCGATGAACGCTAGCGGTAAGAATTTCGTAAATAGTAGCTTTGCTTTTCGACTCAATCCACGAAAAATCATATATTATCAACAAGTTTTAGTTGCTGATAATCTTACTCCAAATATATTGTTTTGAGTCTCTGCTGTAAAGAACTGACAAATAAAAAAGACTCAATTAATTCTTGTGGGGTGGGCATCTTGCCCGCCCTATGGACTGGGCGGGCAAGATGCCCACCCCACGATATTGGATAATTTATTTCTTGGAAGTCTCTAATCCAGGACTATTTCATCCTAAATGTAGGCGATATATCAATATACTTGGGTTTTCGAGACGCGATAAATCGCCGTCTCTACAAGTGTATTGGGCGATATATGACAATACGCTTGGGTTAAGGGTTATTGGTGTAGAGAATTGGTCTTTGAAGACGCGATTTATCGCGTCTCTACATTCTTTTTCACCAAATGAATGACAAACAGAAAGTTCTGAGCGTCGGAAATCGGCGCTCAGAACTTTGGAGACAAACTTGGCGTGTGAACATGCAGTGTTTATTTGCCTAACAGCTTAAAAGCGATAGTTGCGATCGCGCACCCACATACTAACTGGTACTGCTTTACCTTGTGGATCGACTTTCGCCTTGACCACAATGGGCGGTACTTGTCCTCTGCGGGCGCGTTGGGCTTGCAAGTCGTTCCGAATCTGCTGCCGTTGGTTTTCTGGGATGTAATATGTTTCCAAGCCGTAGTTAACAGAGCCATCCTGATAAACACCTTTTAAGGCTGCCTGATTGGCTCTAAGAGTTGTGGGGCGATCGCTACTTACTCGTAACGGTCTCCAAGCTCTCGGAACACCACTACCAGTGGATAGTTGCTCTTGCAAAGTCACGTAGATGTTGGTTCCTTCAGGCAATCTTCTGCCACTTCCACGACCTTTGCTGACTAGTGTTTGCCAACCAGGTAGTCTACTTAAAGTTGATGTCCGGGATATGTTGTAATCTAAGTCTAAGGTGTTACCTTCTAGCACATTGTTAGGGTCTACAGGTACGGTTTGCAAAATCACCGTTTTACCTGTCACATCTGTATAAACCGCTTGGGCTGGTACTGCCATAATTAGCCCTGTTTGCAGTGCCAGGGGAGCTAGTAACCGCCAAAAAGGTAAGGGCTTATTCGATTTTTGTTCAGTTGCAATCAAGTAATCCCGAAAAGTCACCTTACTAGAAAATTCGGCTTCAGGAGACAAGGGTTTATTCTTAGATTCAGAAGAGGTATTAGTCATGAGCGTAGTCCTAAAAAGCAGAGGTCTTGAGGAGTTCAAAAGTAACGAGATTAGGACTGACGCAGAGAAACTTTAAAAATTTTGACGCACAGAGATTTCAGAATTTTGGATTTTAGATTTTAGATTTTAGATTTTTTATTCAATCCAAAATTTAAAATTCAAAATCTAAAATTTGCCCTACTTTTTACTTGTAGAGCTAGAGCCACCAGGTAAGCGGCGTTCAAACCAGAGTCCAGCGCTAATTAAAGCAGAACCGCACAGGATATAGACTAGCGACTTAAAAAGTAAGTCGGTGTCGTACTCTTGCACGCGACTGATAATTTGCAGTGTTACTAACAGCATACCGCCCCAAAAGGAACTTCTGTTGCTTAATTTCAATCCTTCTTGAATTAGTCCCCAGGCTAATGTTGCAAGAAGTACATTGAAAATAAAAATGCCAAGCTCATCAACCCGGCTGATAGTTTGATGCCAAAAAGGTACGATTGCAATAAAGACAAGAAATGTACTAATGACAGCAGTTGTGAAAATCACTTCGCGGCGCGGAGGGTTATTTCTTTGGCGCAGTAAAAATAACCATTGCAATACCGCCAAGCCGCTGAGAATCCCCAAATCGATAATCGGCAGAGACTCGAATAAGTTTGTCAAATTCGTTGGCTGATTATAACTATAATCTGGAGATTCCCAGACCCAACGAAAAGACAGAACGTAAAAGACGATGCCGAAGCTGACCAACGCTAAATTACGGGCTAGAGATTGAAACAATCTGTAATTTATGGTTGGAAACAGTAAATCATCATAACTCCAGAATAATGCAGATGGCAGTGCAAAAGCAAAAGATGCCACCCAAGGGGCTATATCAGCATAATTTAGCAGTGGCAGAGGATTAAGGTTAGCTTGTAAGGAACTAGCAAAAACAAAGGCTGCTAGACCAAAAATCCAACGCGATCGACAGAAGTAGGCTAAGGGTACAAATACTAGCCATGCCAACAAAGGTAGATGCTGTACTACTAGCCGCGACCAAGTTAACTCACCTGAAGAATACCATAAGTCTTCTAGCCCCGTCCAGTAGCCGATTTCCACAAGGACAATTGATAGAATTCCTAAAGAATTTAAGGACAAACCGAAGGCCATGACCACAACACCCAACCCCCAAGCGAGAAACAGTTGGGAAGCTGAACCGATGATATTGAACATCTGGGCCATCAGGAGTAAATTTGCACCGAAGATGAAGGCGCTTAAAATTAGTAACCCCTCTCCCAGTAGGCGTTTGCTTCGCTCTGGTTTCTTTCCTTCAGGTGGTCTCCAAGTGTAAAATCCAGTGATGGCGATCGCAAAAAACAAACTCATCATCAAAATAAATTTGACTTCTCGCGATCCTCCCTGCCAGTTTCCTGATACAAAGGTAATTATGCCTAAGCATAATAGTATGCTGCCGATAGCAATGGCGATCGCTTTATTGCGATCGCGTGCAGCAGCTTCCAGGTTTTTAAATTGATAACGTTCTGCTATCTGTTCATACTGCGAAGAACTAATTAATCCTTCATCCCTCCATAGTTGTGCTTGTTTGCGTAATTTTTCCTGAAAACTATCTAAGAACATGACCTTCTCCGGTGCAGTGGGGTAGCTTGGCCATTGCGATCCCAATGGCGGTCATTATATTTTGAGTATGAAGCCAAAAGCCTTAATTACATTGTTCTTGTGTAACAGTTTGATTTTGATTCAGATACAACGTACTTCTATTAATTCATAATTCATAATCTACATGGAAAAACCTTCTAATTTATTACTTAAAGTCTCGCGGCGTTTGTTCGCTAATGTCGATGAGCAAGAAAAATTTATTGAGGCTTTAATGAATCCTCAGCCTTTTTCACCTAGTATTCTTTGGTGTCAAGAAAAGCCAGATATTTCGCCTTTGGCAGTAGAAACACCAACCTCTTGGCAACCACAATTTATAGACCGCTTATCTCTGGGAGAAAAACCTGGTCAGCATCCCCTCCATGAAAAAGGATATTTCTATTGTTTAGATTTTTCTTCGGTGTTTGCAGCTACTACTTTGTTAGCTATTTCCCAGTCAGTGTATGTAGTTTTTGATATGTGTGCCGCACCAGGAGGTAAAAGTATCTTTGCTTGGAGAGCTTTACAACCTGAATTACTCATCAGTAATGAAGTTATTGGCAAACGTCTGGGAATGCTAATTTCTAATTTGAAGCGTTGCCAAATTAATCCTAGTGCAGTGGTTAATAGAGATTCGAGTATATTTGCCCAAATGTTTCCTGGCTCTAGCAATTTAGTCATAGTAGATGCCCCTTGTACCGGACAATCTTTACTTGCTAAAGGCGAAAAAGCACCTGGATGTTTTCACCCAACTGCTATTAACAAGAGTGCAAATCGACAAAAGCGGATTATAGCTAACTCTGCTAAACTGGTTTCACCCCAAGGCTATCTTGCGTATATGACTTGTACATATTCTCCCGAAGAAAATGAGCAAGTTTGTGAATGGTTTTTAGAACGCTTCCCCCATTTTGAAGCGATAGAAATTAGTATTTTAGCTCAATATCAATCGCATTTAACTACGATGCCTTGTTATCGGATGTTTCCTCAAGATAGGTTAGGTGCTGGTGCATTTACAGTCTTGTTTAAAAATACTAATGAGGATGAGGAGGAGCCGAAAAAAGCAGATTTAAATACAATATCTTCGCTGTATATTTACCAAAATAGTAAGAAATCAAGTTAGCTACAAAAATACGTGTCCCTTAACGCGCTCAGATAGCCCCTCAAAATCTGCTACACTATCTTTCAGTTGGCGCTGTCGCAAAATCTCAACTCCCGCGACTGTCGCCACTCCAAAAATTCTCTTGAGAAACCCAATAGACATCTCCATAAATTAAATATGTGTTACCCATAACCCTTGTAGAGACGTAGCACTGCTACGTCTCTACATTCTTTTTCACCAGATGTCTAATACCTAAAGTTGCGATCGCCTTTTCAACTTCATCATTCCACCTCAGAATCGAGTTAAGAGGCAATAATACTGTTCGGTTAAGGCAAGAGACGCGATGAATCGGCGTCTCTACAATAATCAGTCTTTTGTAGAGACGCCGATTTATCGCGTCTTTGAGATTTATAATTTTCATCAAAAAACCTTAACCGAACGGTATTGAGTTAAGAGGCTGATATATCTAAACTTTGTCGAAAAGAGACGATCGCTTCATTCAATGCAGGCATATCAATTAAAAATGCATCATGCCCGTGGGTTGACTTCAGCCACGCCAGTTGAGCATTAGGGATTAAATTTGCCAATTCTTGTTGTTCCACTGGAGGATAGAGGATGTCAGAATCAATGGCGACAACTAAAGTCGGTTGCTGGATGCTTTGCAGGACAGATTCATAATTTGATAAATTAGCAACTGTGCGATCGCGTGCAATATCATGGCGATCCATTACGTTGGTGAGGGTAATGTAAGTATTGGCATCAAATCGTTCTGTGAACTTTTGACCTTGATGCTGTAAATAACTGGCTATAGCAAACTGCTCAGATGCATCATACTCCCGTCCAAAGCGGCTTGTAAAACTATCCCAAGAACGGTAAGTAGACATCGCCATCATCCGCGCCACTGCTAATCCCTGATTTGGGGGCGCATCCAGGGTATAGTTGCCTCCTTTCCAGTTCGGATCAGCATAAATTGCCTGTCTTTGGGCTTCACTTAATCCAATACACCAAGCTGAATGCCTGCCAGAAACAGCAATAGGTGCGATCGCTTTCACTTTTTGGGGATATAATAATGCCCACTCTAATGCTTGCATTCCACCGAGCGAACCGCCAATTACAAACCGCAGAGATTGAACACCCAAGTATTCTAGTAGTACAGCTTGCAGGTGAACTATATCTCGGATTGTAATCTCAGGGAAGGATACACCATAAGGGTTTCCGGTTATGGGGTTGATAGTAGTTGGCCCAGTTGTACCGTAACAGCTTCCCAAGATATTGCTGCACACAATAAAATCGCGTTCTGGATTAAAAGCTTTTCCTGAACCAAACAAAGATCCCCACCAATCATCAGCGTCAGCCGAACCAGTTAAAGCATGACAAATCAGTACCCCATTATCGCTTTGAGCATTTAACTGTCCCCAGGTGCGATAAGCAACCTGAACCCCAGTTAATGTTTCACCCCCTTCTAGTTGAAATGGCACCGTCAACTGGTAAAACTGGGTTTGCGGTGAGATGAAGTCTGAGTAGATCATATCTATCGGTGAGAAATCAATTCAAAATTCAAAATTCAAAATTCAAAATTGAATAAAAAGACTGGGGGAGATGGGGGAGACAAGGGAGACAAGGGAGACAAGGGGGAAATAACCAATGCCCCATGTCCGAATGGCACTAAGAAAAGATATAGCCCTTGCCCTGACTGGTTCCCAGCCTCTAGGCTGGGAACGAGGTGACACAAGCCTTTGGGCTTTTCTTAGTGCCATTCGCCCCATGCCCAATGCCCAATGCCCGAATGGCACTAAGTTAAGATACAGCCCTTACCATGACTGGTTCCTAGCCTCCAGGCTAGGAACCCATTCTGGGAGGCTCTGCCTCCTCTTTCTTGACCAGAGGCGGAGCCTCTCGGAATACGTTCCCAGCCTGGAGGCTGGGAACGAGGCTACACAAGCTTTTGGGCTTTTCTTAGTGCCATTCGCCCAATGCCCCATTCCCAATTGAAAACTAAATCCTAACTTGCCGAAATGCCTGCTGAAAATCTTCTTTGATATCGTCGATATGTTCAATTCCTACTGATACTCGCACTAAATCGGGTGTCACTCCTGCTGAAAGCTGTTCGTCATCACTTAGCTGTTGATGGGTTGTTGAAGCAGGATGAATAACGAGAGTTTTCGCATCACCAACATTTGCTAAATGACTCGCCAGTTTCACATGATTAATAAAAGTTTTACCTGCCTCCAGTCCACCTTTGATGCCAAAATTTAAAACTCCCCCAAAGCCATGTCGGAGATATTTCTTCGCTCGCTCATAATACGGATGATTAGGAAGTCCGGGATAATTAACCCAAGAGACTTGCTCTTGTTGCTCTAACCACTGAGCCAATTCTAAAGCATTACTCACATGACGATCTACACGTAGGGAGAGAGTCTCTAATCCTTGCAGTAACAAAAAGGCGTTAAATGGACTCAAGGATGGGCCAAAATCTCGTAACCCTTCAACTCTGGCGCGAATAATAAAGGCAATGTTGCCAAATGTTCCATTAGGGCCAAACACTTCTTGAAAATTTAGCCCATGATAGCCGGGTGATGGCTCAGTAAACAGAGGAAATTTGCCGCTACCCCAGTCAAATTTACCCGAATCAACAATTACGCCACCAATAGAAGTACCATGCCCACCAATCCATTTAGTTGCAGATTCCACTACAATGTCTGCACCATATTCAATTGGTCGAGCTAAATACCCACCAGCCCCAAAGGTATTATCCACAATTAAAGGTATGCCGTTTTCGTGGGCAATGTGAGCTAAAGCTGCAAAGTCGGGAATGTTGAATTGAGGATTGCCAATGGTTTCAACATATAAGGCTTTCGTGCGATCGTCGATCGCCTGACGGAAACTTTCTGGCTGATCTCCCTCAACAAACTTGACATTAATACCCAAACGTGGTAGGGCTACTTTAAACTGGTTATATGTTCCCCCATACAAGAAACTAGTGGAAACAATATTATCCCCAGCCTGAGCGATGGTAGTGATTGCCAAGAATTGTGCCGCCTGACCACTAGCGGTTGCTAATGCTGCGACTCCTCCTTCTAAGGCAGCAATCCGCTTTTCAAATACATCCGTCGTCGGGTTCATGATTCGGGTGTAAATGTTACCAAATTCCTGGAGAGCAAATAACCGCGCTCCGTGGTCGGCGTCATTAAAAACGTAGGAAGTCGTTTGGTAAATCGGTACAGCACGAGCATTCGTTCCAGGAGCCGGCTCTTGTCCAGCATGAACTTGCAGAGTTTCAAAACGATATTGTTCAGACATAAGCAGTTATTTGAGTTTCCAATTATACAAACTAGTAATAATACTAATTGAGTGTTGTGTTGGATTAATCAACGGTAATTTACAAGGCTTACCGTATTTTAACTGGTCGCGTTTAGAATTTCCCATCTTTAACATAACAAGTTGGGGAATGGGAATTAAACTGGGCGCTCATGTTGCCCACCCCACAAGATTGGATAATTTATTTCTTGGAGTTCCCTAACTTGTCTATAAAATCTCAGTGGCTTTAGCCCTGAGAGTGCAACTATTGACGTTGCCTTTGAATCTAAAACTTTTTGTTAAGGAGCAAATCTGGGCGATAACTTTATCTGGAAACAGAAAATATTGATCTCTGCTTCAGACGACATTTTCAGCTTTCAGCTAAGATTGATGGTTAGTTTTTCACTCTTACTATCTATGCCTCGAAACCATAACAGCAATTCCCGAAGATTGCCCAAAATTAAAACCACGCTTGTCTACATCTTTGGTATCATTACTGTTTTAGTCCTAGCCTTTCCTTGGCTGTACGAAATTAAAACTAAGGCTGGGATTGATATATCACCTGGACGCCACGCTGGAACCTTTTTTGAAAAACACACTTACGGACTTTTCAAGTGTGAGTGGCTTTATCCTTATCATTGCGATCGCACAACCAAGGTTAACTAAACCTCATCTATGTTGAAACCTAGAGTTTTTTAAAAGATATATTTATGTAGGTTGGGTGGAGTGAAACGCAACCCAACATTACCACCAAATTTTATGTTGGGTTATGCTATCGCTGCACCCAACCTATAAAACTACGGTTCTCAAGGTAGACAAGGTTTAAAGGAATTCAACTTTGCATAACCAAGCAAGAGTATTAATTAATACTTCATAAGCATTCTCTTAGCTTTCATTGATGTTTTGCTTCCGCAAGACTAGCCAAACAGAGAGCAGAGCGATCGCTACACCAGCGCTAATAAAACAATAAATGTAGCCGAAGTTATCTACAATTCTACCGAATACTGCTGCACCGATTCCTTGTCCGACAAATAGGTTGAAGGCGAACAGCGAAACAGCAGTACCTCGTGCTTCCGGCGCTAACTCAGTGGCTTGGGTTTGGAGGGTGCTGTGCATCATATAAAAGCCCAATCCCATTAAAATACTCAAGGGGATAAAAAGTATCCAGTTCTGGAATAATGCGATCGCTAAGAAGCTGATACACATCAAACCTCCGCCCACGCCCATTAAACCAATTTCACCCAGTCGCCTGACTAACCATTTCACTGAGCGACTGTAAATTAGTCCACCTAATCCAAAACTACTGAGCATAAACCCGATTGCTACATAACTTAGAGTATAGCGATCGCGCAGAAATGCCCCAACGTAAGCAAATGCCCCAAATAGGCAAAAGCCTTCGACAAATACCCCCACAATCACAGTCTGGGCAATTGGTTGGGTCAATAGTTGGTAATAAGGTCGAAATGTTATCCTACCCTGACCTTGGGAACGTTGGCTATCAGCCAGATGGCGCGTCTCACGCCATAGAAGTCCAGCAATGACAAGGGAGACGATCCCAAATAAGAGAAAGATATCACGCCAGCCGATATATTCTCCAAAGATGCCGCCCAAACTACCACCAAGAATTTGACCTAGTACTAAGGCACTTAAATACTTGCCGATCGCAGCTTGACGTTCTTCATAAGGAAAATTGTCACCAATATAAGCTAGGGTGACGGGGATTACCCCAGCCGCCGCCATCCCTGTGAGAAACCGCAGCAAGGTAAGTAAGACGATATTTGACACAAAAGCACAAACAGCCGTACCTACAGCAAAGGCCGCCAATGCGACTGTAATTACCTGAAGTTTGCCGATGCGATCGCCTAGTGGCCCATAAACTAATTGAAATAGCCCGTAGGGAATCGTATATGCCGAGATAATCACCGCAGCAACGCCAACACCGACTTTAAAATCGTCAGCAATGATGTGCAACAGGGGATCAATTACCCGTGCATCGGCAATCACCATAAAGGCAGCAGCGCCCAACAGCCCTAATGAAACAGGTGTTTTTCCTGCTATATCCTTTGCTGATCTGTTCACTTTCTATAAAGACTTTGTTTTAGGGATTCATTGTATGTCATTTGTGGTTGAAGACAAAATAAGATACAGTGATCGTTGTGACACAGCACACATACGGTTTTTATGTTTTCCTTAAAAGCAGGAGTGGTAGCAATACGGTTCGGTTAAGGCAAGAGACGCGATAAATCGCCGTCTCTACAATAGACATCTCCGAAAAAGAATGTAGAGACGTAGCACTGCTACGTCTCTACAAGGGTTATGGGTAACGCATATTTAATTTCTGGAGATGTCTAATAATCAGGCTTGTCATCAAAAAACCTTATCCGAACCGTATTGGGGGTTAGGTCTCAATACTGCGTAGGTTTTGGTGCATAGTCATTGGAGATCCCCCTTAGTCCCCCTTAAAAAGGGGGAAAAATAAGCCATTCTTAGCCCCCCTTTTTAAGGGGGATCGATTCTTAACCGAGCAGTATTGGGAGTGGTAGGTATCACCCTCACTAAAGCCAACTATGTCTTCATAATTATTATGGGCTAACCACAACTCCCAAATAATCATGTTCTATATGCTTTTATCAATTGCGATCGTTAGATAATGAGAATAACAAAAAAATAACGCCTACCTATAATTAGGGTGGCGCTATTTTTTAATTTAATTCACAGTTAAAAATAGTTAAATGAATTTGCTAAATCTTCGTTGATCATTGTCCGCAATTTTATTTTTATACAGCACTGCGGTTGGTTAACAAGTTCCACAAGAAAACTGCGACAATTGCACCGAGAACTGCTACTGCGACACCTGGAATGCTAAAAGTAGGTGCTGCTAAAGCTAAGGTTCCCGTACTGAAGAATATACCTAAACTACCGCCAACAAAAGCACCAATGATTCCTAACAATATGGTTCCGAGAATTCCGCCGCCTTGATGACCAGGGTAGATAGCTTTTGCGATCGCACCAGCAATTAGACCTAAAACAATCCAAGCAAGAATATTCATTGTTATTAGTTGTGGTAAACGTTTTTGACTTACAAATATATATTAACTATTTTCATTTTTTGCTCAATCTATCATCAGAATTAATTATGAATATCCATAAGGAATAGTTTAATTGCTATTGAGCTTTTTGATACATAACCCCATTGAGGTAGATAGTCAATTAAAAAAAGCTCCTAGTAGGTCTTTAACTAGGGGCTTATTAAACTATTGCTTGGTAATTGCAGTATATGCATTTTTAATTAGCTCTCTCCTCTACTAGAAGAATTAAGCTGAGTTTTCAAGGACTGTTTCTAAAGTAATGTAAAGCAAGCTAGTACCGCAAGGCGGAATTCAAAATTCAAAATTCAAAATGAATACAGCGTAAGGTTTTCAGGGATTTAGAATGGTATATCTATTTACGCCGTGCTGTACTAGATAGGCGATTGAGACGACGGGCAACTTGATGTCTAGCTCTTAATTTTGATTGCTTATCCCATTAGTACTACCAATGACTAGATGGCTGACAAATGAGAACAGTCTGCGGTAAGACCAATGCATACTTAGAAAAATCAGACTGACCAAGGTTAGCAGCATAACGCTTAGAATCGTTGTATATGCCTTAGTGTGCCACCAAAATCTATTTGCACTTAGTTGCACAAGCTTCCACAGACTGCCTATATCAACGCTTTCGGAATCGTGAATGGTGATTGGTAAGGATGCTGTGCTTTGTTGTGCAATTGTCATTTTAATTACTCCTTTAGACCCAAACGCTGAGGTATTTAACTTTAAATACGGTAAGTCGATAGATTTACTGTTATTTGTATCTAATATCTCATAGCTTGATGCAAGAAGCAAGTTTTAAGGGAATGGGGCATTGGGCATTAGTATTGAAAATTAGGTATTTACTAAAGTAGTACCATTTTGAATTTTAGATTTTAGATTTTGGATTGGGAATCGCTTTCTGTGTCTGGGTTTTGTGAAACCATCTGTCGCAATCATTTTTCAAATTGGTATAAAAACTATTTTCTAGTCCCCAGTCCCCAATCCCCAGTCCCCGGTCCCTAGTCCCCAGTCAAAATGCCTAATCAAATTTGGTTATCACAGTTGCAAAAACACCGAGCGATCGCAGTCATCCGCGCCCCTAAAATCGAAGTGGGGCAGCAAATGGCAACGGCTGTAGCATCTGGGGGAATGCAGCTAATTGAAATTACCTGGAATAGCGATCGCGCTGGGGAATTAATCAGTCAACTACGTTCGGAATTACCAGCCTGTATCATTGGCACTGGTACGCTATTCAATGTGCAGCAGCTACAAGATGCGATCGCATCTGGGGCGCAATTCCTGTTCACACCCCACGTCGATCCGGCAATGATTCAAGCAGCACAAGAAAAAAATGTGCCTATTATAGCAGGAGCGTTAACACCTACAGAAATTGTTACCGCCTGGAGTCAGGGCGCTAGTTGTGTAAAAGTGTTTCCCGTGCAAGCAGTAGGAGGGGCTGATTATATCAGAAGTTTGCAAGGGCCACTAGGTCAGATTCCCTTAATTCCGACTGGCGGCGTGACTCTCGAAAATGCCAAAGAATTTTTGCAAGCGGGAGCGATCGCTGTCGGTTTGAGCGGTGAATTATTTCCCAAAAAGCTTGTCACAGAAGGAAATTGGCAAGCGATCGCAACTCAGGCAAAAAACCTCATGCAACAGTTAGGTTAACTTAGAATCAAATTATCAAAAGTTCACGTCTATTAAAGTAATAGATAGGGAAATAAATGTGAAACCTGATAAGTTTCTCAAGACCCCATAATTTGAGTGTGAGTGTATCTAAAATGAAAAGACTGATTTATTCTGACTGGGTGCGTCGCTTACAAATACTCCTCACTGGTACAGCACTATCCTTAAGTGTTTTTACTACTACTGGAACGAGTGAAGTTTGGGCGAATTCCAAAGATCAAGTGATTGCACAAACAATCCAGACATTACAACAATCGGATCAGCGCTGGATTCAAATTAATCTTTCAAAGCAACGATTAATCGCTTGGGAAGGTGACAGAGTGGTTTATGGAAGTGCTATTTCCTCTGGTAAAAAAGCTACTCCTACTCTTGTTGGTACTTTTAAGGTTCAATCCAAGTTCAAAACTACGCAGATGCGGGGAGAAGACTACAATGTTCCCAACGTTCCTTATGCGATGTTTTATCAGGGGAATTACGCTATTCACGGAGCTTACTGGCATAAGAGATTTGGCACTCCAGTCAGCCACGGCTGTGTGAATATCGCACCTAAACATGCAAAATGGCTATTCGAGTGGGCATCGGTAGGGACACCAATAGTCATTCAGAAATAGTAGGTGAAGTAGCCAGAAAGCAATTTAGGTAAAATCATAAATAACAAAAAATCAAGACAATTAAGTGATTCCCAGCAAGATTTTATGCTGGGAATCTTCGGAGTCGGAATTACTGAATTTGAAATAAAATACAGAAGAGGGTATTCAACGACTTACCAAAAAAAATAAGTGTAAATCCTGACAATTTCTCTGCGGAATTGCAAATGCAAATATGAATTAGGGAAAACTTTGCATTTAGGCATTTAAATGACAGATTTTTTGTAAAGGTTGTCATTAGTCATTAGTCATTGCTCATCATGTAAGGGACTTCCAAATAAAAAAATATTCAATTAACTCTTGTGGGGTGGGCGACACGAGAGCCATATCAACTGGGCGCTCATGTTGCCCACCTCACAATATTGGATAATTTATTTCTTGGAATTCCCTAACCAACAATAAATGACAAATGACAAATAAAAGATGAATTGCGTAAATCCTCCACATAAAGCGAGTAATCACTCTGGAAATTTGTCATGTTCCAGAAAATTACTTTACTTCATGATTTTTGCGTAGTTTAGAAGATGAGACGTAATGCAAACTTGGATTCGTAGTGGTGGGATTCGTTCTTCTGGAACTTTTTTTACAGGCGTGGCGCTGATAGTAGTGACTTTATTCTCTTGGTCATCACCGTTAACAGGTACACCAAACTCGACTACAGCAACAGCCACGTCAGTCGATCAAAATAGCACTAATAATATTAACCGCTGGATTGAAATTGACTTGTCAGAGCAACGTTTACGTGCATGGGAAGGTAATAAACTTGTTCATTCATACCGCATTTCTGGAGGTAAGCGATCGACTCCTACACCCATAGGTAGATTTCGGATTAATTCTAAGTATCGTACTCACCGGATGCGAGGCAAGGACTATAATATTCCTGATGTTCCTTACACAATGTATTTCTACAGAGGGTATGCAATTCACGGCGCCTACTGGCACAATCGTTTTGGAACTCCAGTCAGCCACGGTTGCGTAAATTTACCTGTTAAGCAAGCTCGCGATCTTTACAACTGGGCTTCAACGGGAACTTTAGTAGTGGTGCATAAATAATTTGTAATTCGTAATTCGTAATTAAGAATTTCAGTTATGAATTATCGTGATGATGAATTGCTCGTTGCTACAATTCTAATCTTGATATGTGGACAGGTGCGTTTATGGAGTGAACGCACCTGTAAACATAAACATATACTGGTAGACTAAAAATACATTTTCGAGGGATTCAGGAGCTATGAGCGGCATAATAACTCGAACTCTCACATTGGAAGAGTTTCTGAAGCTCCCAGAAACAAAGCCTGCGAGTGAATATATTAACGGTAAGATTATTCAAAAGCCAATGCCGAAAGGGAGACACAGCCGCTTACAAGGTAAACTCTGTGCTGTTGTTAATGAAGTCACGGAGAATCACAAGATTGCCTATGGGTTTCCCGAATTACGGTGTACTTTTGGAGGACGCTCAATTATACCTGATGTGGCTGTATTTCAGTGGAAACGCATACCGTTCACCGTTGATAATGAAGTACCTGATAATTTTGAACTGCCACCAGACTGGACGATTGAGATTCTTTCGCCAGAACAAAAACCCAACAAAGTAATTGGGAACATTCTCTACTGTTTAAAGTATGGTAGCCGCCTTGGATGGTTTCTCGATCCTGATGATCTGAGTATTTTAGTATTTCTACCAGAACAACAGCCAGTGCTACTCCAAGGAGAAGATTTTTTACCTGTATTACCAGAAATTGAACTTACACTAACCGTCAATCAAGTTTTTGGCTGGTTAAAAATGGGTAAATAAAAATAACTCGGATGGAATGAGAAAAAGCGTCGTCGTAGCCCATCGTAGACATCGCTTAATTCTCAAACAAACTAGTATCAACGTGAAAAAATTTCCCTAATACCTTAGCCATCTCCTGGGTAATTTCTTGTTTTCCACTCATAACTTGAGAAACAACCTCTCTTGAACCGAGAATTGCTACTAACTCAGCTTCCTTAACACTCTGAGCATCGATTAGATGCAGGAACATTGAGTGTGCTGTTGATTCTCCCATTGAATAATGCTCATCCTCATACTTTTCTATCAGAGCGATCAACAGGTCTAATAATGCCGACTCTTCCAAAGTTCGGTTAACTCGATGAGACAGTTCCTCAGCTAGTGTAATAGCTTGCTCGTTTTCCTCATCTGTTTTAATAACCTTGGGTTGATATTTAGCAAGCAAACTAGCATAAGTCTCACGGTTAAAAGTAAGGGTCATTTTTCCACTTATCCTTATCGTATTCTGCGTGCATCAAAATGTATTTAAGATAAATTATTTGGTCACTGTAAACCAAGTCAACTATCAAACGATATTTGTTGCCTTTGATATTAAAAACAGTGAAATTACCAACGGCTTCTGCTTGAGGATAAACTGCTTGTACTTCAGCAAGATTATTCCATGTACTTTTATTGGCAGCCTTGTACCAGTTTTTAAGTGCATCACACGAATCAGCATAATTTTGGCAAAATTCGCGCAGCTTTTTACGACTGATGATGTGCATTATATCTAGCTCAACTGTGCCACAAGTTGATTTTCTAAAAGTGTGTCATTCGTTAACAAGTCTTCAACGGTGATTCGCAAAAAGCGTTGTTCATCAACTTGAAAGAGAATTTTGATGCGATCGCTTCCAGGATATCCGGCTGGTGTCAGTTGGGCAATTGTCCTCGCACCTTCTTGATCGTTGAGGGGTTTGACGCTGGTTTCATTACCATCCAGACGACGAGTAATTAAGCGATCGCCATCAAAATAAACTTCATTACTACCCGTATCTGCTCCCAATTCTCCCATAATTAATTCAATGCTGGGCTGATTTTCCACAGAAGCGCCTAAAACTAATTCCACAGGCTGACTCATGGGATATGCCTGTCCAGCTTTAATTAAAGAATGCCATTTGTGGCGCTGATTGCGGCGATCCCAGTAGCGGATACCATAACTATGATACAGAAAATCTTTGATTTGTATCCCTTGAGCTAACTGTAATGCACCTTGAGCGATCGCTTCAAAGGGACGTTCGCAACGGATTTTTTCTGGCTCAAAATACTGTTTGATCCATGTCTGCACTGCTGGCAATTGCACTGTCCCACCAACTAACAAAACTGCATTAATATCTGCAAGTTCTATCCCTTGCCGTCTTGCTTGCTGCAAGAGTGTCGCCATCGACTCATCAAGTAACTCAAAAAATGCGTGTTCTTTGAGGATATCTTCAAAAGTATCGCGGTTTAATTCCAGTTCATAGCTTTCAAATGTCTCATCATCAAAATAAACTTCACTCGCTTGGTTTTGGGTTGATAGCTGAATTTTCACCCGTTCTGCCAATCGTGTTGTCAAAGGACTTACCGCTAATTCTTGAGTTTTGGCGAAGTAATCTACTAACCAGTTATCAATATCAGTACCGCCCAGATTTTGCCCAGCTTTCGCCAGTACACGGGCAGTTTTAACTTTTTGTTTTGAATCTTCAGCCAGAGACTTGTTACCCCACTTGAGGATAAATCCTAGCGGTTTGGTGGTTGCTTGGACACCTTGATCTAACCGCACAAGGGACAAATCTAAAGTACCGCCACCAAAGTCAATCACCAAGAGAATTTCTTGATCTGCCAAGCCATAACCCAAGGCGGCGGCTGTGGGTTCATCCAGCATTCGCACCTGTTCAACGGGGAGAGCTTGACAAACTTTCCCCAACCAGTGACGATAAGCTTCAAAACTGTCTACGGGTACGGTTAACACGAGAGAATCTAACCCACCTTCCAGGGGTGCTAGTTGTTCAATTACTTTGGTGAGAAACCATTGCCCCACTTGTTCAAAGGTGACAATTTGCCCATCTAGTTCGGGTAAAAAACCTTGAATATCTGCACCAATACCGCGTTTGAAGCTGCGGAAAAATCGCGTTTCGCCTTTGAGGTCAAAACCGCGATCGCGTACTTGTTGCCCAACTAAGACTTGATTTTGGGCTGCGTCTTCAACATAAACCAAGCTGGGAATCAGTGGCGGATTGAGACTTTGTTTAATTGATAAGCCTGGTAGAGTTAGAGTTTCTGGCTGTTGGGTTACGGGGTTCCAACGAGCAATGACTGTGTTGCTAGTACCAAAATCGATTGCGATCGCCATAGTTTATATTTATTCTCTCGCACAAAGATGCCAAAACTGCTTTATTTGTGATTATTCTCCATAACCCACCAACAATGCAAATGTGCCTAGACACTTGCTTCTTTGCATCCCAACCCAGATATCGATTCAGTCTGTTGCAGCGAAGTGTTAGCACAGTTAGACAATTGGCTTGTCAGAAAGCATGGAAATCATTGGCTGTAAATGTATAAAAGGAGCAATAAACTCAATAGCAGGCTTTATCTCCATGCCGATTCACCTTCATTGCATTACTGTAGACCCTGTGATCCACAGCCTACAATGTTTTGACGACAACGGGCAGTAGTAAAAATTCCTAATCAAAATTTTATTGTTCAGTTACTTCTGCTTCTATCTTATTTTTAGCTAAAAATATTGCCCTATCTTTTAAGATTTTTGCAAATTTGTAAATTTCGTCTAAAGAGTTAATTGGCGTTTTAACTTCTTTATTATTTATATCCAGAAAACCAATATATTTTTTTTCAGAATTCAGCCATAAACGACAAATAGTTTTGCTAGCTTTACCGTCAATGTTAACTCCAAAATAATTTTTTGTATCTCTATACTGAATGCGAGGTAATTCGATAACATCACGCAACATTGATTTAATAATGTAAAAGCTTTCCATCTCATCTGCTGTAGTTACAATAGTATCAATAACTTCGGGGTTGAGATTGATTGTTACTTTAGCCGGGTCTGGTACGTCTGTTTTTGTTGGATCAGAAATATCAATATCCATAGCGGATCTTATCTTCTCATTAATTCGCTCATTAATATAATCTTTAAGACAACCTTTGAAAATTTCAGTAAATTTTTCTACAACTGATGCAACCATGTGTCCTTTGTACACTTGACCAGCAAAGAGCTTAACAAAATCAGGAGAAGGATTTATAAACTGTTCTGAGATTAATCGGTTAATTTCCTTTTTATATAAAAGCTGTCTTGCACAGCTAGCCATTTCATCAGGGTTAAATACTTCCCTAGAGAACTTTTTAAGTTCATTTATCGACTCCATTTATTAAAATAGCATAATCAACTTTTTCACCTTTTAAGCCTGGTGTAGCAGCTATATATTCAGGACAGACTTCAGTTGTATCAAAAATCTTATATCCTAAAGCTTGAATTAAAGGTAAAACGAAAGCAGCTTTTGCAGCTTGTTCTGTCTGTACCGAGTCTTTTAGTCTTTCAATATGCTGGGCAACATCTTTAAGCGCATCAATAAAATCCATAGTTTTTTATCTCATACTTATATTGGGTTTTATAAGTATTGCCCAATTGATGGAAATAAATACTGCTGTACTTAGAAATGTCCCAATCCTTCACTCCAAATACTAATCCCCATCGTTATACCCCTACGCCACCGCTAAGAGCGATCGCATCTACCACCAAGATTGCAATTAACCAAAATTCCTATTACGGATTGAAATTTTTTGGCTCACAGTTCTTCTGGCATAATCACAGAAATTAATTGATTCCGATTCTTCCTATAAATTCTAAAATCACTATCAAATGTGAGCAATTCACGAGTAGGATACAGTTCTGCCATCCTCACCAAACAGGCATCCGCTAACGACATCGGTACAGACTGATAACGCAGCATCAACTCATAAACCGCCCCAGCTTCTTCACTCAAGCTCAACGGGAGATGAATAATTCCCTTTTGTACAAAAGAAATTACTGCTGCTTCTCCTCCATAAACATTCTGTAAGAGAAAACAAGCCTCTGTAACTACCGCTTCACAAGTTAACAAAGGTGGTTCAATCTGTCCAAACTGATTTGTCACCCATTTATGAAACTGCTCTCTCCGGTTGACTAAAGCTACTAATGGCCCTGTGTCTAGCAGTACCGCTTGCTTCATTCTGTTAATGGTCTTTTAAGGTACTCCTTGTTTGTCGAGAGATCCCCAGGCCCAGAATCCACGCAGCCAACTAAGTCTCCTGCTGCTTCTAAAGCAGACATTGGCGTGCCATCATGGTGCTTAAACTCCACTGTTAGTGATTTCAATTGCAGAAATTCTATAAAGTCAAGTACTTGCTGCTGTTGTTCCTTTGATAAGGTAAGAACCTTTTGGGCAATAATTTGCTCTAGACCAATTGCTCTCGTCACCAGTCTTTCCTCCAGTCCCATCACTTCAAGTCTAAATCCAACTGCCTCAGTCACACAGAAACCAGCAGAACGTTAAAAATTTTGAGATGACTAGCTTTTGTCAATAAAACAACCTAAGTGATTAAAAAGCTGATTATTTCGTTCACGAATCCAGGCCATTAACCCAGACTTATGAATAAGACACATAGCAAACCTACTTATACTAAAAACGGTTAAGAGTAGGACTTTTGTTTAGTGGCAAAAACAAGTAATATAAACAAAGAATCAATCGGGTGCTATTAAAAATTAAAGTTGGATGTTAAAAATAGATTTTACACAGGAAGAGGTTGATATTCTGCATTATGAAAGATATCATCATCCTCATCCATTAGTACAGAAAAAGATGGAAGTTTTGTATCTAAAAAGCCAGCGTATAAAACATAAAGACATTTGTAGTTTGTGCAAAATATCGAAAACAACATTAACAATATATATTAAACAATATCAATTGGGAGGAGTAGAAGAACTTAAGAAAATCGAATATAAAGGACGACCAAGTGAGTTGAATCAATATTGACTCTCAATTTTCAGACATTTAAAAAAGTCCATGTTTTAGCCGTTTAGAGTATACGTAGATTAGATTCTTAAATTGCCTGAGCGATCGCTGGAGGAGTTTTGTCGCTGGGTGTACCGCTTCATGGGCAATGCTCAGTTCATCTCTCCTCAACATCTAGCTGAACAACACCAGAAATTTGCTCGTGCATTAATAGATCGGTATTCTTCCAAAGCCACATAAATCAGGATAATTGACCGCGTACAGAAACCTAATCTAACCCAAAACTCCGGGTTGGTGATAATTCATACTCAATCTTCATTCCGTAACTGCCAGACTGCACCAAAAGCAGCCCCAGCCCCAGCTAACAATCCGGTACTCATCCCTTGGATAGTTTTTTGGAATGGATCTTGGGTTAGGCACTCACTTGTAACCTTACTGTCTTCCAAGCAGAGACTACTTTCTGCCCAACCAGCAGTACCTCCTAAAATTACACCAGTGATACTACAAGAGACAATTAGCAGTAAAAGGCGTTGTGTTTTTCTAGCCATAGATAGATGTTTAACTCAATTTTGTATTTTAGACATTAAATTGATTCAACATGTGAATACACTTAGTCTAGATAAGAAATTTTAGATTTTTCCATACTTGAGCAACTGCTTAACCGGACTGCTTCAGCAAAATTCCAAATCTGAAATTTGGTCAAAGGTTGGAAATACTAGTTCACTCTCAACTACTTTACACATCTGGGCAGCAAATGTCAGCTGGTTTATGCCGCCTAATTGGATAAGTCCAGGTTAGTGAGATAGTAAGCACTAGTACATAAATATTGCTGCTCTTTGAACTCTAGATGACTAAAGGTCAACAATTTGCTTAATCCGTGCGATCGCCTCATCACTTGCTTGTTCTGGAGAAATTTGAGCATCCCAATGAGAGCTTAAATCTTTTCCCTCACCCCCAGCCCCTCTCCCATCTTTGGGAGAGGGGAGACATAATTCTAGTTCCCCTTCTCCCATCTTTGGGAGAAGGGGTTAGGGGATGAGGGCTATCAAGGTTTTTGCACATTTGGGATGCTCCCTACAATAGTTCGATTGAGAGCTTTACCCCAGACATTATCTTGTGAAGTACCCCAACCTGCTTTGCTGAGGTTGGGGCTTCCAACATCATTGAACCATTAAACGACCACAAAATTGTTTTTGGTTAGCGACAATCCAGCTGATAGTTGTGCAAATTTTACTTGAGCAAATCCACCTGCACTACCATCCTGGTCAAAGAACAATGCACCTGTAATATTGTCATAGATAAATCGTTGACTGCTTGTTGTTGCAGATGTTCCCAGTGTAAATTGACTTGTCTTAAGTGAACCTATTGATAACCCACCACCAAAACCAGTAGCAGATACCTGAATCAATTCATTACTGGCTTTGGGCGTTGCATAAATGCGGGATGAATCAGTTAAACACGGGTATTTCTCTATACTTTAAATAGTGAAGTAACAAGTGAATTGAGTATTTAAGCATATCTACTGATTTGGAATAGCATAATGTTTTTCGATGTAAGCGTGCCAGGTAATGACGTAAACGGGTATTTTCTCCT
>NZ_JBALEJ010000076.1:0-5599 GCF_036917975.1 Nostoc sp. | reverse complement strand
TTATAGAATCTATATTGTAGTCATTGACATCACTAAATTATAGTTATTAAAATTTGGTGAATTTTAATAATCACCATAAAACTACCGGAAGAGCCGACAATCTTAAAAGCGATTCAAATAGTGATAATTTAGCATATATTATTTATACCTCTGGTTCTACAGGAAAACCCAAGGGAGTTGCTGTACCTCACAAAGCTGTAAATCGGTTATTGTGCAATACGAACTATATAAAATTGTTACCATCTGATAAAGTTGCCCAAGCTTCAAACGTTTCTTTTGATGCAGCGACATTCGAGATTTGGGGAGCGCTACTTAACGGCGCTCAACTTGTAGGGATTAGTAAAGATGTAACCATTTCGCCTCATGAATTGGCATTACAACTACGAGAAAAAGGTATCAAGATTCTATTTCTGACCACCGCTTTATTTCAACAGATTGTTAGAGATGTTCCGCAAGCTTTTGCGACCTTGAAATATTTACTGTTTGGTGGAGAAACCGTTGATAATAGATGGATTAAAAAGATTATCCAATCTGGTGCGCCAAAGCACTTAATTCATGTTTATGGCCCTACAGAAAATACAACATTTTCCTCTTATTACTGCGTAGAAGAGTTACCATCAGCCACATCTTTACCTATTGGTATGCCCATTACAAACACGCAGATTTATATATTAGATGCTCATTTTCAGCCTGTGCCTATTGGCGTTACTGGTGAATTATATATGGGTGGGGAGGGGCTGGCGCGAGAATATCTCAATCGCACTGAATTAAATGCTGAACACTTTAGTACTCATACTTTTAGTAATAAATTAAAAACGCGTCTTTATAAAACGGGCGATTTAGCCCGCTATTTACCAGATGGCAATATTGAATTTTTAGGTCGCATTGACAATCAAGTAAAAATTCGCGGCTTCCGTATTGAGTTGTCAGAAATTGAAGCGGTGTTGAGTCAACATCCAGCAGTGAAAGAAACTATAGTTATTGCTGGTGAGGACGTACCTGATGATAAGTACTTGGTAGCTTATGTTGTTCAAAATCAGGAACAGATAACGATGCAAGAGGTGCAAAGCTTTGCATCCTTACTTCGCCAATTCCTGAAAGAAAAGTTACCAGAATACATGATGCCAAGAGCTTATGTGATCCTGGAATATCTACCTCTAACACCTAATGGCAAAGTGGATCGCCGTGCTTTACCCATGCCTGATACAATTTCTTTCCATAATCAAGATTATGTGGCACCGCGATCGCAAGTTGAAAAGTTACTTGCCCAAATCTGGGCTAAAGTCTTGGGAAAAGAGCAAGTAGGCGTCCACGACAATTTCTTTGAATTGGGCGGTCATTCTCTCCTCGCGACTCAGCTAACTTCCCGTATCCGTGACACCTTCCAAATAGATTTGCCTGTACGCAATTTGTTTGAAGCACCGACTGTAGAACAACTATCTAGATATATTGACACAATCTATTGGACAGTAAAAGGTATGGATAAGACTGAAACTACGGAAATTCAACGAGAAGAGGTGGAATTTTGAGAAACCCCTAAGTTAGCGATCGCTTTGTCATTTATGCCATTCGGTATATGTGCGCCAGTCACAGTAGCGATTAACTTAAGCATTAGAAAAATGCGTGAATTGGCTGGGTTTAATCTAAACTGACTTTTCCCGTCATGTGGAAAAGCTTGCTTTTTGATGGCATTTATGTACAGTCTCACTGCCTGCACTTTTCAGTCTTGGGAGTTTTTAATAAGCTCACTAAGGTGTTCTGCTGCCGTCTTCAGGCAAAAACCTCTAGTAGAAATCAACCTGTATTAGGAAGTGGGCTATGCACATTGGATTTCTCAACCCTCAAGGCAATTTTGATTCAGGCAATAGTCACATCACGAAACACCCAGATTTTGGGGGTCAGCTGATCTACGTTAAGCAAGTCGCCATAGCCATAGCTCAAATGGGTCATAAAGTTGATATTATCACCCGTCAAATTATTGACCCGGAGTGGCCAGAGTTTGCCGAAGCGATTGACACTTATCCAGGGATCGATAATGTCCGCATTATCCGCTTACCAGCTGGGCCAAAAGAATTTCTCTCTAAAGAGTTGTTATGGCCTCATCTGGTCGCTGACTGGATACCCAACATCTTGAAATTTTATCAACAGCAAGGTGGTTTACCCGATGCTATGACTGCTCACTACGCTGACGGAGGACTGTGTGGCGTTCTAATTGAAGAGGAGACAGGCGTACCTTTTACCTTTACGGCTCATTCTCTCGGCGCTCAAAAGATGGACAAATTGGAAGCCACCCCAGAAAATCTCACAGCAATAGACGAGCAATTTAATTTCAGATATCGCATTTTAGCCGAACGCCTGAGCATGAATCGCTCGGCGGTTAATATCACCAGTACACGACAAGAACGTTTTGAACAGTATTCTCATCGAGTCTACAGTGGTGCAGTGGATGTAGACAACGACAACCGCTTTGCAGTGATTCCACCGGGAGCAGATTTCTCGATTTTCGGTGCAAAAGCGCGTTACGAAAACGAGGAGGCTACTTACCTGTTCATTCAGGAGCGATTGGCACGGGATATTGCAGAACCACGTCGAGATTTGCCCGTTATCCTAGCATCCAGTCGATTAGAGCTTAAAAAAAATATATTAGGGCTAGTGCAAGCCTTCGCAATCAGTCCAACACTTCAGGAACGAGCTAACTTGGTCGTACTTACAGGAGGGCTGGACGATCCTTTACGAGAGGAAACTAGTGACGGCATAGTTGAAGAGGTATTAGCTCCCGTTCGGGAAGTTATCAAAGAAAATGACTTGTGGGGCAAGGTGAGTGCCTTTGGCTTGTCAGATCAGTCTCAAGAGTCACTGGCAGCAGCCTATCGGTTTATGGTAAAACGCCGCTCGGTGTTCGCGCTGACCGCAGTCTACGAACCTTTTGGGCTTGCTCCCTTAGAAGCAGCAATTGCAGGTTTACCAGTGGTAGCAACTAAGAACGGTGGGCCCAGCGAGAGCTTCCGATCAGGAAATAAGGAATATGGCGTACTCGTTGACCCAGAAGATCCTGCTGATATTGCACGGGGCTTGGAACGGTTGCTATGTGATGCTAACGAGTGGGAGTATTTTGCCCAGGCTGGTCAACAACGAGTACTGAAGAAGTACACTTGGGAATCTACTGCTGAAAACTACCTGATTTTGCTTGAGCAGATTCTGTCTTCATCAGAAACCCGCGGTCGCGCTGAACTCCTTCCCATCCATCCCTACTTCCTTAATCCAGAATCGCAGACCGATGTTTTTTTGGAAGAATTGGGCGAACTTTACTTTGGAACTAATCAAAAGGTGCTAAGTACATCTAGCCCGTGAAGAAGCAAAGTAAGTTCTAGGTAATCATCCCAGCTACGAGCAGCTAGCACAAAAAGTGCTGACTGCTTCAGCAAACTGTTGGTTTTGTTCCATCAATGCCATGTGTCCACCTGGTTTTAGGGTGACTCTTTCAGAGTAAAGCAACTCTGCTTTCATGCGATCGCTGGCAACGGGTTTAGTTGCTATATCTGAATTGCCGCAAACAACCAACACAGGTACGTTAATAGTTGCAAGTGTTTCTGTTTCATCAAAGTTGAACATTGCCAGTGTGCCACGCGCCAGAACCCCAGGCGAACCCAATGCTGATAATAGACCGGCAAAACTTAGTTGACCCCGTGTTTCAGTACCCGTAAATCCAGATAGTTCGACGGTGATGTACAGCGAACCATTCAAATACGAGAGCCAAGTCATCAACCAAAAAATTGGCCACAGCACGGTAGTCAGGTACAAGACAGGTTCGAGTAGCGGTTTCTGTAATTTTCGTACCAGATTGCTAAAGATACAAGTTTTTACCGGATTGGTGTAGGTAGTATCTACAAGAATTAAGCCAGCCACCCGACTCCCTAATTGCTCTGGAAACAGGCGACAGAATGTTAGGTTAATCATCCCACCCATACTGTGTCCTACCAAGATAACAGGTTTCTCCCCTGCTATGGCAATAACAGCTTCCAAGTCACGGGCATATTTTTCTATAGAGTGATCGTTGTTTTTCGGTTTAGAGGATTTTCCTAACCCTGGTAGATCCCAAACAATTACTCGGAAGCGATCACTCAGTTGTCGTTTGGCATAATACCATACAGTACTGTTTGGTCCCCAACCGTGTGACAAAATAATCGGTTGACCATCCTCAGGGCCAAAAAACTCTACTTGCAACACGCTCCCATCTGGACGTGGCAAGCGCTGCACAGTTTTGCTACGCATAAACTTAGGTTCATCGGCTCCAGGACGGCGCAGCAGTGGCAAACTGATAAAACGACCGCCAAAAGTCCACAGAACCATTACTAGCCCAACCACTAAGTAAAATGTTCCTACAAGTTCTCCTTCGTACCACTCATAGAGAATGTAGCCCCCCCCGCCAATTACGGCAATCGACAGCAGTTGAATCAGCCATACAAACAGAAAATTATGAGGCATGAATATCATGAGCCTAAACCTTGCGATACCTTGTTCACTGCGTTGTCTTTTAGCTTCATACCATAGTTATAATCATCCAAGTTTCATTCCCAGGAATGATTTATACAGTCTTAGAAGTGTGATAAAAATGCTGGGTGAGGTAATAAGCAGTGCAGCTTGGCAAAAAGAACTATTAAGTTAATAAGCTTATTAAACAAGCAATATTCCTTCTGCCTATTGCTTTCTTTTTTCTATCTTCTAATAAGTAATAACAATTGCGAAGGGGTTTAATTTTGAATACGGTTGAATTTTTATCTTATCTTCGCAGTTTAGATATTCAAGTTTTTATTGATGGTGAAAAATTTCGCGCTAACGCCCCTGATGGAATTCTTACACCAGAACTGCGTGCAGAAATTCAAGAGCGTAAAGCAGAAATTATTGAATTTTTAGAAGCATCTAATCGCACTAATAACCACAGTTTTAAACCTCTCGTACCTATTTCGCGCTCAGGAAATCTTCCTCTCTCCTTTGCTCAACAACGGCTGTGGTTTCTTGACCAATTAATCCCTAATAATCCTTTCTATAACATTCCACTAGCACTACATTTAACAGGTTCGCTGAAATTAGCCGCGCTAGAGCAAACTTTTAACGAAATCGTGCAACGACATGAAGCTTTACGCACCACTATTGTCGTACAGACAGGGCAACCAATTCAGGTAATTAATCCTACCCTAACAATACCTTTCCCAATAATAGATTTACGGCAACTACCACAAGCCAAACGAGAAATACAAGCACGACAACTCACTACCCAAGAAGCTCAACGTCCTTTCAATTTATCAACCGATTCGTTGCTGCAAGTAAAACTGCTGTGGTTGGATGAGACAGAATACATCCTACTGCTGACTATGCACCACATTGTTTCCGATGGTTGGTCTATTGGGGTGCTGATTCAAGAGATAGCAGCACTCTACACAGCCTTTGCCAGCAATCAGCCTTCTCCTCTAGCGAAACTTACAATCCAATATGCGATTATCTGATTAGTAGAACTCTTGCAAAAGTGTTTTGTGGTATAATAAGAAATTTGGCAATTTGTGATTAGGACTTTGAGTAGCAGTGAAAATAGAGAAAGCCA
>NZ_JBALEJ010000075.1:0-13805 GCF_036917975.1 Nostoc sp. | reverse complement strand
TTATCTTTTTCATGTTTTTGGAAGGTAAAGTTGGACATCTAGTTTTGGAAGGTAAAGTTGGACAACCTGTCCAAAATCTTCTTCAAGTCACACTCTTGGTGTCATTTCGGATTGACGAAGTATCAACCACTGCGCCAAACTGAGAATCACACCAAAGATTACCGCAGCAATTCCTGAGAGAATTACATTGCCTGTCCAAGTGAATGGATCTACTGCTAAGTTAATGATTAGTGGCACAATAACCAGAGCAGAGAGCAAAAAGCCGAGAAGTAAGCTAGCGCTAATCGCAAGAAACCAGTAGCGACCGAGATAACCCAGGCGAAATTCTAACAACGACTCTTGTACTCCAAACAAAGTCATCCAAAATACAATACTCGCTGTCAAATAATCAAGCATTAGCCGTTGTTTTACCCGTGTGTTGAAGAGGGTATTCCTAGAATACGCCTAAACAGTATTTTGTTGTTGTGGTGGCTCTGGTGTAGTGTTTTTTTTTAAGAGGTTTTATATTTGATAGTACCTTAAGACTGCAAAATATAAAAAGCAATGAAAAACCCCAAGCTGTTTAAAGGATGGGGGCAGAAATAAAAACTCTATATTCCATGATGACACAACTCAATATTTGTTCGACTGCTGTCAGCCTAGAGGTGGGGCAATGAACAAACCACCATCTAGACGCAAGAAAGTTATCCCTGGGGCATCTGGGGAACCAAAGCCAGCAACCGACTCTGCTCCCGAAAATACTTCTGGGCAAGATAACCCAGCCTCAGCAACGATTACGGTGACTGCTGTTGAAGTAAAAGAGTTGACCGAGGAAGAACAAAGCTTACGCCTACACTTGGAACAGCGTGTAGAACGTGCGTTTTTAGAAGCGGGTCAGGCGCTGATGGAGTTGCGAGTTCGTCCTTGACGTTGCCGGAGGCATCGCAGATTGTACCGTTCCACGCACCGGACTTTTGAAGAATACTGCCGCGATCGCTTCAATTATAGTCGTGATGCGGCGTACTTGAAGATTTCGGCTACTGTGGTTTATGAGAATCTTCAAAAGTTTTTGCCGACCATTGGTCGGCAAATTCCAATGCCGACCAACGAACGACATGAGCAATATTCTGGGTATTGTTCTGGATGTTGGACTCCATAAATCCTTGCAACAACTCTCTGACCAATTGCCAAATTCTAGTCAAAGTCAACAATGGTTTGAGCTATGGTCGCAAACGAACTATTCAGCTTGGGCTGAACAGGTAAACAAGACGGTGATTAATTATCGCAATATTAACCACGAGTGGCAGTTTAGCTCTGAGCAACAGCAAGTGCTGCAACGCTACTACGATGCTAATCAGTTACTACTCGATTGCCTACATAGCAATTGTGAAGTGACAGCTGCTATTAGACAAGAAATTGAAGCCACTTTATTGTTGCCGATAAAGGAACTTGAGGATAGGGAATGGCAATAATTCTTTTGGTTAATTATTCTTTAGGCCCACCTCAAAACCTCCACGAAAAGATAACGGGAAAAGTCAGATACGTAATTTTGGTTTAAGTAAATCGGGAGCTTATCTCCTATTCATCAGGGTTTTTATGGGTGTTTGACCAAGCCTCTAAAAAGCCAAGAGTCACTTTGGCTTCGTTACTCTCAGCTAAACCGCTTCCGAAGAACGCACCAATATCTGTAGAATCATCTCCACCAGCTAAATCTGATAAACTGCGGAAAGCAATGAAAGGAATTTCGTTAGCATAAGCAACGTGAGCAAATGCTGTAGTTTCCATGTCTACCGATACAGCTTTAATAGTTTTAAAAACATAATTTCTGTAGTCGGGATTAGCAAGAAAAGCTGGCGCAGTTATACCTCTACCACCAATCCGCAGCATTGGCTGAGTTGATATACAAAGATTTGGTTGCTTCGGTCCACATTTGTCAAGTTGCGGACGAAGTGTTTTGGCGATAGCCAGCATTTCTGCGTCAACTTTATAATCAAACTTATACTCTCCATTTGGGAAGTTTGAGCTATTTCTCACAAAAGTGTCCCGCATAAACAAGCCTGAACCGACCAAAGCATTTGTTGTTGGCACTTGATAATCAGAATTTGCTGTACTAGTAAAAGTAGATAACTTCAAGCCAAGACACAACAAGTCCCCTGGCGTTCCACAGGGAGTTGGAATATTGCTGTCACGGTTCCAGTAGACTTCTAAAGGCAGCGACCATTTGCTAGGGATAGCAACATCGCCAATGTGATAATTTGGATCTATACCACCAGCAATTCCACTGAGTAGCAAGTGATTAATATTAAAGTTATCGATCATCAATTGAGTAAGCATTGATGCGTTCTCGACGCTTACTCCAGTCAAAACAATCACTACATTGTTACCTCTTAGCTTTCCTGTAGTGAAGATATTGCCGTTGATTGTATATTGATACTTATTAGTAGTTTCCGCCAACAAAATATCTGCTTCTTGACCAAATGCAGAGAGAAGACCGATACGTGGTTTACACTCTGTCAGACAACCTTTTATTTTTCTTTCCCGCGCACTTACTTGAGTTGCAGCCAAAGAAAGACATACAAAGGCAATTGTACATACACGTTTTATTTTCCAGGAGAGCATATTAGTACCTTTTATATTGTCAAAGAAATGATTTTGGTATAATACATGGCTGAGACTGCGATCGCTTGTAGGGACTGCCCAACTTTGATCCCAGATTCTTTAATCGATTTGTTTTTCATAATGACTGTTTCTACTTTGAATATATAGTCTCGTCTTGTTTACGCCACGCTGGCTCAACTATGCATAGAAATACTAGTGATTCTGCCCCAGAATTGCGAATAAATTGTCTAGCATTCGGTGGAATATAGATAGCATCTCCTGCTTCTACTATCTCTAGTTCATCATCTATGTGCATTTCTCCCTGACCACTAAGGATGTAGTAAACTTCCGAAGTTGTTAAAGAATGAGGTGTAGAAGTTTGTCCAATTGACACTACTGCATGAGCTAGACTATATCGTAATTTTAAAGGTTGCTTATCAGGATGTAATAATTCTCGCATTCTAGTGCCATCACCTGTAATGAATTCTGCACACGCATTCAGTTTTTGTACTAGCACTGTCTAAAAACCCTTTAAAACAATAAGTATAAATGATTGTGGATGGCGAGCGATTGCCAAGGCAGCAACGCAAGTTTTCTAAATTTTCCACTTCGATAGTAAAGCTCCCATTTTAAAAACCTAAATAGAAGGAAGAAACAGCAGTAACAGCGATCATTGTTCCTACCTGATTTTAGTATGGGCAACTTACTGAGCCGCTTATGTACGCTCAATACCTATCTTTATTATTAGCAATATCACCTTCAAAAGGTTGAACTCCTGTTGCTGGGTAATCATCATCTCTAGGTGCAAAAATTCTACTGACTGCACCTAAAATATAGGAGATTACTTGCATCGCCCCATTTATAATTGATTTCAGTATTCTTGAGAGAGACATAAATTATTTTCCTGATTTATTTTTGCTGTTAAAAACTTCTTTTTTGGTTGATTTACTATTATTTAACCTCAGTTTCTAACTGTAAACATCCCTCTAATTGGGTAGCTATATTTTAATGAATAATTATCAAACGAATTCTCATTATTTTGATATTATATAGCAATCTTTAAAAATAATTTTTTTATTAAATCAGCAAATACCAATGGCTTTTAGAAGTAAGTCTAACTTGATGATTTCGGCTTTTTCTCTCCCATAAGTTCAGGAAATACTGCTAATTTATTCTTCTGAGAGAGAGATTTTCTAAAGTGTAACAACCAGACGTTTGAAATCGAGTATTTACAAGAGTTTGATTGATATTTGAATTGTATAAGTTGATTAACGACACACACAAAACGTAGTCCGGATAAATTTAGTAATATAACTCTCTTTGAGGAATTTAGGGGAAACCACAAAAAAAGATCCCAGCCGTGTTTTGAGTTTATTTGTTGTGTAGCGTGGATCTCTTTGATGACATCTGGTATCTTTATGAGCGGGCAAGTGTCTTACCAACAAAGGTATCGCATCAGGTTAAAAATTAAATATCTTAGTAAAACTTGTGGTTCTTCAGTACGTATTATGCTGAACTTTTAATTAAAGTCCGTCACTTGCCTTGAAAATCAAGCCTTACAGGGAGTTATAGCTTCAATTTCAAAAATCTTACCTCAAGTGTGCATCCACTATGCAGGGTGTAGTCAATCTCAAATCTACAAGACGCTCCTACGTCGCTAACGCTACGCTATCGGCAATCTACAATTGTTTGACTATCTATCTAATTTTATTATTTAGTATCCGTACTATTTTGCTAGCTCAATGCTCTGTTCGCAACAGCAAATGGGAAGAGATATTTTTATTTTTCGGGGTAGATATAGCCAAGCTGACACCAGGGGTGTGCGACGTGAAAGGCACTTTGAAAATATTCTGATGATCCGTCTATAGATTTGCGTCCCGTAGACATAAAGATGATTAGTTCGGCAGGTGTTTCAGCCTCAGAAATGGGCTCTAAGCTGTTGAGTGATGCCTTAGCTATAGAAAAACTATTAGACACGCTACCAATAGATGTCCAAGCCGAAGAAATTCAGCAAGTAGAAGAATAATTATTGTAAGGAATTATGCTCATTTCCCCCCTATCCTTATAGCTCACTTATTCATCAGAATTCGTCAGCACATCTGGACGGCAACATTTAATGACGACTTTTATCCCCAAGGCTCCCTCGCTTTTCAGGTCGTCAATATACCCAGGGCAAGCAGACTTCGCGTCCCCAAATGTTTGAACCAAATGTTTGAAAAGGGCCAAAATAGTAGATGCACTGATGTTAAACATAAAAGATTTGCTGAGGATAATAGTTACTCTAAACAGTATGACTGTTGCTGTAATAGTTATCATCTGCTGAAAGCATAGATATATAGATATGTGGATGCCTAAGCCAGGAAGTCACCCCCCCCTGACTCAGCTATAGAACCGGAAGTGATTAAATCAGACTAGAGAGCAGAACTGACCCAAGAAGAGACAGAGTTAGGATCTGGCGACTTAGCCAATCAGCGTTTTCGCGCAGGATATGCAGAATACTACCGTGAACCACTGTTTCTATCTGTATCCGCTCCTGTAGAGGGAAAGAGTAGCGGCTTTTGGGGGTGCTGGATAATTCCTGTACCCCTTCGACTACATAGCGGTTAGGGACATGACTTAGAATGTGGGCAATTAACTTTTGGCGCAACTCATGAATCGAAAAAGCTAATTGATAAGGATGTTCCGGGTACTCATCTAAGACATTCTCAATTTCTTGAATGACGATTGGCAATGTTAAATTAATTAACGTGTGAGACATTTTTTAGTAACCTAATAGAAAATAAAGTATTCACTTAAAAACCTAGATTGATTTAATAACTGTGTAGCCTCTTGCCAAAAAGCTTTTACAGCTTGCTCTAATTGATCTTCTACAGAACAGCATAACGACCAGATGTTTGAAATCGAGTATTTACAAGAGTTTGATTGATGGTTGAGTTGTATTAATTAAGCAATCAGTTCAGCTTTTTTGGCTCTATGGGCTTTTTACAACAAGGCAGCAGTAGTGGAAGCTTCAATTTGTTGTCTGCCCTAACTAAATGGCAGGGCAGTACTTCTAGCAGTGGGTTAGGACTACCAGATTTGACAAGTCTATTTGGCGCAACTTCGCCAAAACTGATATTTACTGAAATTCTCATTTCTGACGAACTAATCCCTGGGGAAATCCTGGTGGTAGCGACCTGACGAAATAGACCTTGACTGGTTCATCCCGATTTGAGTTCTTCACATAAGATGTACTTAGAAAAGGACGATATTGAGTCTGGTGAGCAAGATATACTTTCATGAAAGCTGTACTAAAAGCCTGAAGATGAATGCGTCCCAATTCTGGGTCATGTCCAGAGAAACCAGAGAAACGGTTAGAAGATGGTAAAATTACGCTACTCATACCAGCAATCAAATCAGTATGAGTCCCTTTGTCACCAATACCCAAATACTTGTCTTTGGTAGTCAACCAAGAAAATGCTTGTACTTGTTCCAACAAGGCGGGAGTAACCGTGTCTGAGGCTCCACCAGCAATGACTACAGGAATTTCGATTCGGCTCAGACCTGCTTGCCCAAGAATACTACTCGTGAATGGATTGAGAGCAATCACAGCTTTCACTCGGCGATCGCGTAAATCTAGGTTGCTTAAGTTTTGTTGTATCTGTTCATAATCAGGAGAATTTTTTCCCAGTGCTAAAGCCCGACACTGCAACAACAACGAAACATTGACCGAATCAGATTCAGATTTACAATATTTGTGCAACTGATTAATATTGATGCGTGCGCCAGCTAAGACTAAGGCTGTGTAAGCACCAAAAGATTGTCCAATCACACCGACTTGTTGAAGGTTGATTTTTCCTTGTAGCCAGGGATCAGATGTTGAACGCTGCTCTAATTGATTAAGTACAAACGTTACGTCTAAAGGTCGGTCAATTAATTCTGTGTCTGCAAATACTTGTTGGCTTTTCCCTGTGAGTAGTGCTTCCATTTGGAGAGAATCACTACCAGGATGGTCAGGAACAACAACAGCAAATCCATAGGATGCTAAATTTTCTGCCAAGTAAGCAAAGCTATCGCGATCAGAACCTAGTCCATGAGAAATGACTACAACTGGTGCAGGTGTTTGACTTTGAGGTAAATAAATATCGGTTTGAATGACTCTAGTTTTAATACTTCCAGTCAGGGATTTACGATTAGTATCCACAAAGGCGATCGCTCTCTTCTGCCAAGAAAACGGCCCTGACTTGTTGTATAACTGGGGTAATTTTGAGATATCTACAGGTGGTTCAGTCGATGCTTCTATATTAGACTCTTGCTCAATTACAGAGAGAGCTTGATTTGTCTCCTTGTTCAGAGTTGAAAGTTTATTCATCAGTGCGAAAAGCTCTTGGGAGTTAATCCGAATACTCTGTGAAGGGAAGTAGCGCATCGTATTCAAGAGTGTTAATCCCTCTGGATCAGCTGCCGCTAGAATCAACGCCGCACGAATTGCATAAAAACCATTTTGTCTTGAATCTGTTTGAATCAATTCACCCGCAGATTTTAACATGGATTCTCCAATTTTTGAATAGAGAAATTGAGAGACTGCTACGGAACTTAATTTTTGTTTTTCAGTCAAAACCTGACGCAGTTGAGCAATATCCTCTGGTTTGAGGTACTTTTTATAAGATGCTAGTTGACTGCTAATTTTACCTTTTTGAGCATAAGTTTTTAAATCAGTAACAGGAAGAGAAAATTCTAAAAGACTGTAAGAAAATTTTATTTGTTCAGCACCGAGAGCTGGCATCATTCCCATACTCAACAGCCCGATAGTGGTACCGACCCAAGAAGAAATTTTAAGTTTCATAGATAGCATCGTGTAAATGAGTAATTTGACCGTGCCAATTTTAGATTTTGGGCATCTCCCTGAAACGCTTAATCTCTGCGTTCAGCCGCCATTTGCCAAATTCTTTCTAGGGTTTGAATTTGCCGTAGCCGAATTGCTATTAGTTTATCGCTTGTTTTGTGCCGCCTTCCAACCTGAACTCCGATATAGAAGAAGACTGCTGCGACACAAAGACAGGCAACAAACAAACTATCAAATTGGTTTGTTTGTTGGGTGAGGTCAATTTGATCTAGTTGTTCAGTCACTGAAGCTAGAAATTGGGGATGTGCTGTGATATCAGTGGGAGATAATGTATTCATATTTATGAAGAAGAATTCAGCTATTCTGGAGCCAGAATTCAGAATTGAATTCGCAAACGTTAAAGCGGATAGTGCAGCGTTAGCGAGTACTCGAGCGGATGAATATTGGTTTAAAACCGGACTTCATCCCGCTGCGCTAACGTCCCTCTCTACGAGACGCTAAAAGCGAACGTGGACAAACAACGCTCGAAACTTTATTGAACTGACTTGTGAGCAACTATGCTCAAAGTGCGTATTACCGAAGCAAGGGATTGCGATCGCTTGATGAAGGGCGACACCGAATAGCCCGCCGCAGCCATCGCTCTCCTAAGTTAACTCATAAGTCAGTAATGCTAGAATCCCACGCCTTTAGGGGTGGGAAGTGTCAACTATCAATAACAAAATCCGAGTTCCTGATCAAAGAATCCCTCATATGTCACATAAGGACAATCCGAGGCGCGATTATGGTAGTGGTAATGTTGGCGATTCCGATAATGCCACTCATGCGAGGTGCGATTATAGTAGCCATTATGACTGACATTATGACCGCCATTATAACCGCCATTATGACCGCCATTATAACCGCCATTATGACCGCTATTATAACCGCCATTATGACCGTCATTATGACCGCCATTATGACCGCCATTATGAGATTCAGCATTAGCATTTGGTGTAATAGCCAAAATAGAGCTAGCACCAAGAAGAACAGCTAAAGTAGCGAGAGTAAAACGTCTCATGTTTTTATCCTGTAAGAATTTGTGTCGATATTTTTTACTTTGATAGTAAAGCTCTCATTTTTAAAATCTAAATAGAAGTCAGAAACAGCAGTGTCAAAAATATCAACCATGTATTTCACATAGTGAAATCTCCAATCTGCGATCTTCAATCTGCAATCTTCTCGGTCAAATGCACTTTGTAACCTGGCCGAAATCAGGCGGCTGGGCCAGCCCCCTCAGGACGCAGAGGATCGGGGCCGGGCAACATGTCCATGCCATACCTGCTCAGAAGTTCAGGGGTCATCGTGATCATCGCGGAAGCATTCTTCGGCGGGAGAACGCGTTCGGTTGCTGGCGTCGCGAACTCCACCAGGGCCGCCTCAAGGCTGGCGGGCGTGTAGCCGTTGAGGAAACGCGCGGTTTCACTAGTCACGCGGAAGGCGTGCCGTGTATTGCGCGGGACCATGAGGAAGTCACCTGTTCGCGCCGTCTTGATTTCGTCGCCGATCAGGAAGGTAATCTCACCGTCGAGCATGTAGAAGGTTTCGTCGGACCAGGTGTGTTTATGCGGCCCTGGGCCCGAGTCCTTCCGCGCTAACTCCTCCATCATGGAGAAGCGACCGCCCGTGTCCTTGGCTGACGCGAGGACGATCCACAGGGTGTCTAGCCACCAATAGGCGGGCGCGGCGTCGATGTTATGAATGAAAAGTTCCGAGCCAGGCATCGGCGGCTGGGTATTTGGAGTTTTTGTGCTCATAGTAGCCTCTGTACTTATAATTAATGTTCTGTTAAAAGAGATTATGTCAAGGTTAAAAGCTTGTTCCCACTCCCTACTCCTTATTTACTTTTCTCCTCGTCTCCCAGCATTTTTAATAATTTTCTGGCAACTAAAACACCTACAACTCCTGCACCAACTACTTCCACTGCTTGCACGACTTTTTTACCTACATCGTGAGGGTCAAGGTGGTGATGAAAAATCTCTTGATCCACCCATTCAGTTGTTGCTTTAAAGTCATGAATTGGTGTTGGCAATAGCGTTAAATAACTGCCTTGACGGATTAAATGCCCAGATTCGCCTGCAACTTCAAAAATATTGAAAAGGTTAGCAGCAGCATCATTTAACCCCAATTTTAAGAGAGTTCCGCGTATATTTACCTTTGCTGGCTTGAGGTCTTCTCCTAGAGCGAACGCTTTCAAATTCTGGGCAATATTTGCTCCTTGTTGATAAGCAACTTGGGCTGTAGGTGGTAGCGAATTATCCTGAACTGCTGCACAATCACCGCCGGCAAAAACTTCTGGAAAGTCGAGTAGTTGCATCGTGGGAGTGACTAGGGGACGGTTATGATGATCCCGATGCTCTTTGGAAATTGGTAAGTCTTGAATCAGTGGATGAATGGAAGTACCGGCTGTCCAAATTGTGGTGTATGTTGGCAGTGTGTTAACTTGATTATTGCTCTTATACTCAATTGTATTAGGGTGAACAGCAGTGGCTTCTGCTCCCGTAAGGATTTCAATTGGTATAGTGCGTTTTTGTAATTCTTTCTCAGCAATTAGGCGTAGTGGCTCGTTAATATCGCCATCAAGGATTTTTTGACCATGATTGAGAAGAATCACCCGAATTTCCGCAGAATTTCCTCCCAAAGCGCTATACCAATGTGGGAGAAAATCAGCTAAAGTTGCTGCCATTTCCACGCCACTTGCACCACCACCAACTACCACTACTGTTAATATTTTTCGGCGTTGTTCTACATCTTCCGTTTGGATGGCTTTTTGCAAACAGTCACGTAAATGACGGTCAAGAGCGATCGTATCTGCTTGCGTCCAGAAAGGAAAGGCATTAACATTCGCACCTTCAACTTGATGATAGCCAGTAACACTGCCCAAAGCTAATACTAAGTTACTATATTGATAGGAGTTTCCCGAAGCTAATTTAACTTCCCGTTGATGCAAGTCTATCGATTGCACTGTATCTTGCACAAAGATCACACCACTATCAATAAGTAGTTCCGAAAAACGCGGGACTACCTGAAAGCTATCCATTTCGCCATCGAAATATTCATATAGTAGCGGCTTAAAGCAAAAGTGCTCATTTTTATCAATCAAAATAACAGAACGAGGATAGTGTTCGTGAGCTAGGTGTAAGGCTGTAAATAACCCGGTAAAACCACCGCCGATAATCACAGTTTGATAAATTGGGTTGTTCATAAAATACTCTCCAAACTCAAGAGAAAGAGGGTCTAGTCAGGATTTTTGCCAGAATATATTGGTCAATTGGATTTAGAAAAATACTAATGACTGATTTGCTAAGATTCTAGGGGTGTGTGCAAATGCACAATTTGCTTTAAACCTAAAATATTTAACTGCTGATAAATATTGAAGCCTGCGGCATAGCTACGCTTAGGGCGCAGCCTCAGAAGAGAAATATTGAAATCATCCCCGGTTACTTACTCGGATCTCGGCTCAATACCCTATGGGCATTGCCGCTAGACTTGGGAATAACCATTGCCAACCCGCTAATCCCTGCTGAATGACCTAAGCTGAGAATCAACAGCGTTTATGTAATCTGTATCATTCAAAGTTTGTGCTGGGAGCTTATACCCCCACTAAATCTGCTTTCTTTAGTGGTCAACTTTCGTCGTGGCGGGGTTGAATTTCCCACTAAAAGATTGCTGATTCGGAATTTTTGCTGATGGATTTTTGCTTCTGAATTTATTCTTCAATATTAGTCTCAAATAACTGCACTCATATCACCTAATTGGTTGATTTCTTTCTCATCCAAAAGAGTGAGCTAAATCTACACCCAGCACAATACTTGTCGGGTTTTGGGGAAAAGGGGAAGAGGAAAGGGGAAAAATAAAACTTAAATACACTTTAAAATTTAAATAAATTGCGCTCCGAAATTAGTGTTATCTCTAAAAAATAGATGGCTATAAATATTTTGATTTAAATTATAAGGAATGGCATAAACTTAGTTGAACGTTAACCGAGTACCGTGGGTTTAAATCCCCGTCACAAAACTTAATTACGAATTACGTTAGCGCAGCGTTAGCGAGTCTTCTCCCTTGGCGTTAGCCTCTCCCAATGTGAGAAGGGGAGACGCTAAGAGCGAACGAGCGTCATTACGAATTACGAATTATTTAACCTACTTATGATTTTTTGTGTCCATTTTTACCAAAATGCTTCCTGATATTTTGCCAGGTCAACCTTTTCCAATTGGCGCTACATTTACCCCTAATGGTGTCAATTTTTCGGTATTCTCTAAAAGCTGCACTGGACTGGAATTATTGCTCTTTGATGAGCCAAATTCACCCCAACCCAGCCGTGTAATTCAGCTACACAAAAAGTATAATAAGACCTTTTACTATTGGCATATCTTGGTATCAGATATTGCTGCTGGGCAGGTTTATGCTTATCGGGCGGATGGACTTTATGCACCAGATCAAGGACTAAGGTTTGATAGCAGTAAGGTATTACTTGATCCCTATGCGCGAGCAGTAGTAGGTTGGGATAATTATAGTCGTGAAGCTGCTAGCTGTTTTGGTAAGGATAATTGCGCCCAAGCACTACGGGCTGTGGTAGCAGATGATCCCAAAACCTACGACTGGGAGGGGGATCTTCCCCTACGGATTCCCTATGCGACAACAGTCATTTATGAACTGCACGTAGATGGTTTTACTCATCACCCCTCCTCTGGTGTGTCTCCCAAAAAACGCGGTAAGTATGCAGGACTGATTGAGAAAATTCCTTATTTGCAGGAATTGGGAATAACCGCAGTTGAATTGCTACCAATTCATCAGTTTGATCCTAATGGTGCACGTCCTAGTCACAAGAATTACTGGGGCTACAGTACGATCAGCTTCTTTGCACCCCACAGCCATTATAGTTCCCGTAGCGATCGCTTAGATCCCATAAATGAATTTCGTGATTTGGTCAAAGCCCTTCACCGCGCCGGGATTGAGGTAATTTTAGATGTTGTCTTTAATCACACGCCTGAAGGTAATCACAATGGGCCAACATTGTCATTTAAGGGATTAGACAACCAGGCTTACTACCTTCTGGAACCAAACCAAGCTGAATATAGTAATTACAGTGGTTGCGGTAATACTTTGAAAGCGAATCATCCGATGGTTACGCGGATGATTTTAGATAGTTTGTATTACTGGGTAGCCGAAATGCACGTAGACGGTTTCCGTTTTGATTTAGCATCTGTCCTATCTCGGAGCAAATTAGGTCAGCCCTTTGCCGATTCGCCTGTTCTCTGGGCGATAGAAACAGACCCAGTTTTGGCAGGAACAAAGGTGATTGCTGAAGCCTGGGATGCCTCTGGACTATATCAGGTAGGAAAGTTTGTCGCAGGAAGCGATCGCTTTGCAGAATGGAATGGTCCCTACCGCGATGATGTGCGCTGTTTTGTGAAAGGCGATCGCGGTATAGTAAGTCGGTTAGCGGCTCGCGTTATGGGTAGCCCAGATATCTACTCACGACCCGACTACGAACCGAATCATAGTATTAACTTTATTACCTGTCACGATGGTTTCACCTTAAATGATTTAGTTTCTTACAACTACAAGTACAACGAAGCCAATGGGGAAAATAACAGTGACGGCACAAAGGACAACAATAGTTGGAATTGTGGCGCAGAAGGAGTTACGGACGATGCAGAAATCGAAATACTGCGCTTGCGACAAATCAAAAACTTCTTCACCATCCTTTTATGTTCCCAAGGAACGCCGATGTTGCTCATGGGAGATGAAATTAGGCGATCGCAAAAGGGGAATAACAATGGTTACTGCCAAGATAATGAACTGAGTTGGTTTGACTGGAGCAGTATCGAAAAACACAAGGATTTATTGCGATTTGTCCGAGGACTAATTCAGTTTATCCAATCCTTAAGAATCTTTCGGCAAGAAAAAGTTCTCAGTCTTACCGATGGCTCTCATCGGCCAAACATCGTCTGGCATGGCACGAAACTAGAGCAGCCTGATTGGGGGAATGATTCTCATAGTCTGGCATTCACCCTCCGTCACCCAAAATCTAACGAGCATCTATATATTATCCTCAATGCTTATTGGCAGGCGTTGACATTTGAACTACCACTTTTGAATAGTGAAGAAGGCTGGCACCGAATTGTAGATACTGCTTTGCCATCTCCTCAAGATTTCTCCGATTTGAAAACTGCAACCTTAATTGCATCTCTTGAATATCTCGCTGGGGGGCGATATTGGTTGAAACCCCGCTTTTCGGAAAAGCTTTCTTAGTTTCCCTACTCCCCACTCCCTACTCCCTACTCCCTTTCATATAAGTGAGCGCAGCGAAGATGGAGCTAGAGGATTATGTAGTGGGGAGAGGGGAGGAGGCTTTGGGTAA
>NZ_JBALEJ010000074.1:0-47748 GCF_036917975.1 Nostoc sp. | reverse complement strand
TCCTCAATGTGATTCAGTATATCACTCATATTTTCGTGTTAAAAAAGTTCTCATGATGTTCTTTTACCACAAAATATACTATTTTGGAGATGTCTTATGGTTATTACGATAATCAATATTTTGAGGAAGGATATGAATGTGAAGAATTATATCGGGCGAGAATCCAGCATTTCAATTCAGTTGGTATTCATGCTTGGCCACCACAAAATATAAAACCTATCTTGCAAACTATTATTAATGAAATTGCTGATAAATAGTTGCGTTTACCCACATAGCAGTGAATAAAAAAAGTTACCTCTAATAGCTGATTATGATAGTCTGGTAGATATGTAAATTATATAATTGCTTTTTCAGTTACACAGCCGTAAAGCAGTTATATATAGTATTGGTTTTATCTATACGAGATTACCTTTGGTACTGAAATTTAACACAATCACTTGACCTAAAATACTGTAGTTTTAGCAATCTCACAACAAGAACCGATATGAAATATTTCCATCCTCATTTACTTCAAAATCAGCACTAAGCTCCTTAGCTTTCTCATCTAAATACTGTTTAGCAAACTGAGTTGATATCTGGGCGTTTTTCGCCAGTAGCAATACTGTTATTTTCCCAGAGTTGTTTTCAAGTAATTCTAAAAACACTAACTCAATTCGTTTTTGTTCTGATTCAAGCAGTAATCCTTGTTCTCTTTTGTGATGCTTTATTAAAGACCAACTCAACCACCCACCCATAGCTGTTGACGGAATAGTAAAAATAATTAAAGCAGCTACAGCACCTTCTTTATCTTTAGGGGTAGTTTTAGGATTAATCATTTCCAGAATCATCAAAATAGAAAATGGAATCCCAAATCCCAGAAAAAACAATGCTAAAAGTTTTTTAATTAATCTCATATAACTTTTCCCCTTCTACCGTTCACATCCAATCCCATCTCCATCTCGGTCAAACCCATAAGGATCAGGTGGCAGCACTTTAAACCTTCTTTGGCTAATATTTCGGCAATCTAAGTCTGGTGAATTCTTTGGAATGCAAAAATCTGGGTAAGAGGGATCGCAGTTATTCTGTTGCTGCGGTTGAATCGCCTGTGAAGTTGTCTTTTGGGTAGCTCTGTGGCGGAAGTCCCAAGGCATCACAGGATTAGCCTGATTCCAAAATGCTAAACGCTGTTGTTTGGCGGTGTTTTCACCCTGCAACAAACTATCTTTAGATTGTGGGCAACCTTTGAGGTACTGACGATAGACCACAGCCTGACCCTCTTGCACCATATTGAGGTTGACGCTGCGATTCTCGACAAACACCTCTGCAACCAAGCGCTTGTATTTGTCAGTTTCAATAGCACGTAGGGTAATTCCTTGTCCCACTGGCAGTAATTGTTTGAGTCTTGCTGATTGATTGCTGTCCCCAAGGATTCTGTTTCATCTCTGGTGCATCAATGCAAGCAAGGCGGACTGTTACAGTTTTGTTACCAGTTCTCACCCGTATGGTGTCACCGTCACCCACGCTTACAACTGTAGCGGTAAGATTCTTGGCAAATACGGGTAACGACATTTGAGCTACAAGCAAAGCGGCAACGCTAATCAAGGGAACTTTAAAAACCATTTGTATTAAAAGTCACTCTTACTTTCTTTAGGATTCCCAATTTCAGCCAAGCGATCGCTAGTTAATCCACAAATTAGTTTTATGTTTTAAAGTAGAAAATAGTTTCATTGAAAGTGATTGTTAGTACCAATGAAAGTTTTAGGCTTATTCCTGCCAGTCTTGTTGCTGCTAGGCACGCCTTCAATGGCAGTTGAGTTCAAAGGGCAAAATATTGATGGTCAAAAGCTACCTGCTAGAGCTTACTATTATGCAACTGGTGGTCTTTACTCTCGTTCAGGTCAGCTTTCACAACAAGCGGGCCACAATTTACTTTGATGACGGCAACCAAACAACTATACAGTTGAACCAACAGGTAATTACTGACTCAAACAATATTGAAGGTTTTGGAAAAATAGGGCAATATCCTGTAAGTAGCACGTTCAGTCTTGGCTTGGTGTATGACAATAATTTGCTTGGTAGCAATGATAGTCAATTGCAACAATCTAATCCACTAGATGGGTTGTGGAAAATTAGTTTGGAGTGATACCTCCGTTTAAAGTAATATCAGCGATCGCAAAAGATGACTAATCTAAGTGCTATTGCTCAAAGCTTTGTAGAACTCCCCCCGACAACTCCCAACAGCAACCAACACTCTCCCTAATGGTTTTGGGTGAACAAAAGTAATACACCATTTTTGAACTCCCTATTGATTAGCTCTTTGTTCACTAGCTCGATCAACTCGCTGCCAAAGTTCACGGTCTTCTCGATAAATAGCCAACGCTGCAATCGCATCTTTTGCATCAATATCTTTTCCTTGAGCCACTAGTGAAATCAGGTAATCTATTGCTTTATGTTGTCGCAACATCCCTATTGCGAGTAACAATGTGCGACGAAGTTCTACGTTTCTTGTTTGCTGCCAGCAATTTCTGAGATGATCAAATGCTTCCTCTAATCGTGATTCACCCAACGTCAATGCTGCTAACTCACAGATTTGCTCCTTCGGATCAAAAAGAAAACCAGCAACTATTGCAAGTGAATCAGCCGGAGCCAGTTGTAACAAACCACTGAAGCACTCTGAAATCACCTGTGGTGCTTGATCGCCTATGCGGGTTTTCAAACGAAGTAAAGGTACACCTTGAGGATTTCCTGTGTAGGCGATCGCTTTTACAGCAGCAACTCTTGCTTCTGGTTTGGGGTCAGCTAATAGATCGGCTAATTCGTTCATTACATCTGAGTAGTTCATTCTCACCAGACCTAAAGCACATATACCCCGAAGATGGGCAGCAGTATCTTCAACTCCTCCCCATACTGGCTCCATCTGAATATGTCGAATCCCTTGCAGAAAAAGGTTTTCATCGCTGTATTCTAAGTGATACAGTGTTTGTGCTATCTCTTTCTTGGCAAGACAATTTTGGTCTACTTGTGCGGGTTTGACCATCATTCGAGCAAAAGCTTCTACAAGATCAGCAACTAACTCAGTAATAGTGGATTCGCCGACTATCATGGCTGCTTGAGCAACAGCTATAGAATATTTACTCTTAAGACCTTGGCGTAAAATTATCATCCCTTCTTCACTTGTCGGATGCTCTCGAATTTGGGCAAGAATAGATAAAGTTTCTTCTATTTTTCGTGATCTTGGCATATATCATCCCACAACCAGGCGCTCTATTTTGGACTTAAAGCACTTACCAGTAGTAAAATGCAACAACTATTAAATATGTCTGGTTTGTTACCTGAATCTATTAGTGCTTAGTCTCATTTGACATTAAAAGCTTACTATTAAAGCAACGATCCGGTCGTACTCTTGCTGCACTACTGAAACAGGCAATCGATTTAATCGGCTCTCTAACACCAAGGGAATTCCCTTTGGAAAATTAGTAATCTGAGATAACCACCAAGTATTGGCCGTAATCCGCGAATGTATATCTTGCCGTCCATCATTGTCTGAAATGTGAATTTCTAAAAGTTTCTCTGGTGGAAGTCCCAACCATTCATTCAACAGTCTTTCGGTTTTGTCACGCCAAATGTTGAGATGGGCCAAGTCCACAACTATCTTGACCTGGGGAACATCTTGGCAAAATTGAGCAAGTTCTGAAGCATTATCCAAAAGGTTCTCAACAGTGCTATTTGTGAGTGTAGGATACATTGTTTCTACACCCAAAACAATACCTCGCGTTAGACAAACCCGATGAAGACGATGAATATTTTCTACAAATGTTGTGTATGCTAAAACGCGTTCAGTGGTTTTACAAAAGTTTCCTCCATGTACTGAATAAGCGGTAACACCTATACTAGCTAGATAATCTGCCAATCGTTCAAAATATTTCCAATCTTGAGGTTGAGCTAGGTTGAAAGGATAATGGCGTGCGCTCCAAACAAAAGCATGATGCGCTCGATAGACCATTCCCTGTTGTCTAAAATCCTCTACTGCTTGCGCTGAATCAGTATCAGGTCGAGGCCCAATTGCTAGCTCAACATACCGGATTCCTGCATTCCAAAATATTGTTAATGCTTCACGGGTTGAAACTCCACCATAGGCTGACAAGCTCAAATACAATTGCATCAGTCTTCCTCTATGGATGAATAATTAAAAATAGCTCTTCTAGGTTTAAGTGCGAATATTTTGAGGGAGTAACCTACTAATGTGCTGATTTCAGCCGCTAATCGCTGTTTTTGTGACTCTGGATATTCCATATCTCTAAGTAAATATTTTACGTCACCATAAATATAGTCCTCAATTTGCCCTTTTATAGAAGTTTCACTACACTCGTTCACGTTATATATGCGTTTTAATGGTATTTCATTGAGCGAATGCTCAACTGAACCTAATTTTAGAGACAGAGTATAGCTATACCCGATAAAGTTACGTTCGTCATCATAACCATTCAGGTCTTCGTGAGTTTGGTAGTTGCTTAAACCTATCGGTAGTTTGAGCATCGCCAATAACCAAGTAGTTGGATCTTCTGCAATACTAAATTCAGATTTGCGCGTGTACCAATTATTACTTTTAGTCTGTTTTAACTCTTGTACAAATGCTCTTAATCCTGGCATTGGCAGCAAGCAACGAGCATCATGTGCCATAGCATCAGTAATTCGTTTGAGTTCTATTGCTTGTGCTTCTACTAAGCTCTGTTCTGCGTCACGAATTTCTTGCATTCGTGTAATGACCAACTCTTGCAAAGAAGCAATTTGTGGATCGAATTGGCTGGAATGATCTTGTACTAATTCTTCATACAAAGAAAATAGGGAATTAGAATCTGCCATAGCATTCCTCAATTTGGAAGTACAAAATATTAATAACTATTGCAGTTTGAAGCTGTTGAACCTGGTTTGATAGTTCTTTTGTACTAATATACCACTAACTCTTTCAATCGATGCTTCAACGCAAAATTATTTTTTATCCAGCAGTTGCTAGGAGGATTTTGATGCCCAACTGGAGTGCGATTGAAGCTAGTTTTTTACATCTAACCCAACCACAGCAATTGGGTGAATTAGCATCAAGTCTGGCACACTTGAAGTCTTGGGTACAAAGTAGCGATTGTAACCAAGTTATTCCAGTATTGTTACACGAAAGTTTGTTGTATTTGTCTTTAATACAGCAAAACAGTGAAATCTATAATGTTGAATTAAACCAACTTCAAGACTTGTTACAAGATTGGCAACGCAATTGGGATAACATCAAGGAGCAATCAAGCCAAAGGGTAAGCATAGCTGATGTTGCTTCTAATTGGTCAGAACGAGTTTTAAATATGTCTGGTTTATTGAGTTCTTAATCAATTAGTCCCTAGTCTGAGCGATCGCTTGAAACAGGCAATATACTGGTACTATGCCGAAACTTCCAGAGTGCGATTGCTGTCTCTTATACTCACATAATCCTCACCTTGTCTGTACCGTTCACCCTAATGGATCAGTTGCTGATAGATGCTTGGACTTTCGAGAAAACCCCAACGCCGAACCAGTAGAACTATGGGAACCAGAAGGAGCCACTTATTACAACGGCGAGTTAATTGTGCAACCACAACAGCGGTGGACACAACAGCAAAAACTGGAGTTACTTGATTGGCATCCGATGTTTACTGGTAGATGTCCCCGGTGTAATGCTGAATTTGATCGGGACTGGATAGCACGGGTGCATTGGGACTGTCAAAATCCAGAGTGCGGATGGATGGATGATACTATTTAGAGCGTTCATCGCAGACGTTGGACTAGCAATCGCTCTAACTACTTCCTTGCGCTTAATGCCTGCTGACTTAATTGCATTACAATATTTTGGGGCAATGGATCTATGACAGCATCAGTCGGCAGAGATTTAATAAAAGCTGTTACCTCTTCCCCAGTTTTGTATTTCCCTTCACTCCAAGCATCAGCAATCTGTTTAGCTATTTTATTAGCATCCTCTCGCTGATTATGGGCAGTAATGGACTGGATATCATTACCTGTAAATGATATCCATGTCTGCCAAAGTCCCGTAACTGGATGCTGAACAATGCCTGTAGTCAGTTCATTGTCCTCAAGCACTGATTTTTTCTTTGGGCCACCGAATCCTTTAAACATGGCAATATTGAGTAAACGCTATTTTAAAATGCCCAAAATCTACACAGCGATCGCTCTAGTAAGCTGCTAACAGGTTTGACTCCATCCAGTTGTGGGCGATAATCTACTGGTTTGTACATTCCCATTAATCACCTTGGAACCCAACCAGCTAAATTTATTTTCTGATTTGACCATCACACCAGCACGCAGAGCAGAGACACTAGTAATGAGTCTTGAGGCGCTGTTAAAGTGGAAATCTCAGATTTTTGAATATCAGCATTATGTGAGAGAGAACAAACCACCACAGCAGACGGCATTATTTGACCTTACCCCTAAGCACTGCGACCCAGACCAAATTGATCCACTCTTGCTGCGGCTTGTGCCAATGTCGTTTTATAGGATGCCAGCAAACAGCCCAGGTGATGCGTGTCTCTATTTCATCATTGACTCGGCGGCTGGTTTGATTTTGTATGTGGGGGAAACCTGCCGTAGTAACAAGCGATGGCAGGGTATACACGCCTGCAAAGATTACATTGCCAGCTACCAGGATTTACATTATCGCTATGGGTTAAAAACAGCAGTCAACGCCGCATTTTGGTGGGATGCTCCGGTTGATCGACGCACACGGCAACAGTTGGAGTTGAACCTTATTTTGAAGTGGCGCAGTCCATTTAATAAGGAGAACTGGGAACGGTGGGGCCAGCCTTTTGGGTAGGGTGGCTTACTTATGCTTTATGGCGCTACTTTCTCCCGAAACTGTTTCCCAGCAGAAAACGCAGGCACTTTGGTCGCTGGAATTGTCATTGGCTCATTGGTTTTGGGATTACGCCCTTCGCGTTCTGAGCGATGCCTACGGCGGCAAGCTACGCGTCGCTCGAATCACCCAAACCCTATGAGCGTTACCTTTTCACCATTCGCTACAGCCTCGGTAACAACTGACAAAAAAGCACTGATTACTTCATCAGCTTGCTTTTTTGTGATGTTGGTCTTTGCTGCTACAGCATCCACTAATTCACCTTTGTTCATAAATCGCCCTGAAGTATTGCAGAAAATCTAGCATTACTACCTCTAGTTAGGAAAGAGGAAAATGAATAATTTCTAGCAACATACGAAAATTAACAATGCACGACTACTAGTGTGTCGATTTGGCACAATAGATAATTACCATTTCGTTTCCCTAAATGTTTGACTGTTGTAACTGTTGCACTTTTGGTTAGGTAAATCCACTTTCATATTCAGTCAAAAGAGATAGGATATCTATCCATAGGTACTACAAAACAGCTAGGAAACGTTCAATAGGCAATCGATATTTCGTTCCTCTGGCAGCGATCGCAGTATATAAGCGCTATGCTTCAATTCACCACGGTTTGATGCCAAGCTATATAGTTTTTACCTAGAGTGGTAAAACTTGCTAGAGTAGCTTTTTCATAATTGAAATAGGCGTAAATAGGTAAACCAAAATTTTCAATAATAACGAATTTACTACGTTTAAGTTTTTGCTCTAGCTAGTTTTGCCACGCTAGGTTTTTACCGTCCTGTTTCACCTATCTGATCTGCATCGTCTGCTACTCCATTGCGAAAGCGTACTTAATAGCCGTGTTCTGGCTCCCAGTCACACTCAGCTATCAACTTAAAGGTAGCAATATCTAGGTCATACTCCACATAAATATATGAGAAAGTGACTTGATCCCAGACCTGAATGGGATTAGCCAACACAGGCATTGACTCATCTCCAATCATGTCACGATATACATCATAATTTTGCAGCACAACAGGAGCAGTGATGCGTAACACATCGGGTGGCAAGGCTAGAGCCTGCCGAATAGCTTCACGCTGAAGCAATGAAAGTTCCCCAATCTGCCCCTGTTCAAAATCCACACAAATCCGTACACGGCGATCGCCCAAAACAGCACATTGTGCTAAAGTCCAATAGTTATCTTCCAATATAATCTGTCCAAACTCAGCATCGTAATAACTTCTTGGGGATTCCATCATCTTCAGATACTACCTTTATTCTGTGCTTCCCTAGCAACTCCAAAAACTAGTGAAAATTTTACTTTGAAATTAGTCGTACTTTTTAAACGAGAATATCGATGTTCTTCCACTCTCATAACTTTTCAAACATTCTTTTACGGGTGGTTTGGTGCAGGAAATTTCCACTCTGTAATTCCGTCCTCTGTTGCACTAAACAAAGTCTTGCCATCCCTACTAAATACCATTGCCCCCGACCAGTTGCTAACATCGGGCAGAGTTGCTTCCATATTTCCTGTTACCAGATTCCAAACCCGATATGGTTTATATCCTCCACCAGTAATTAAAGATTGCCCATCAGGACTAAAGGCGATGGTGATCTGCGGAAAATAGAAGCCCCCAAAATCCTGCAACAATTTTTCTGTTGTCAGGTTCCACACTTTTACCTGCTTGGCACTACCACTAGCGAGTAACTGACCGTCACGACTAATTGCTAAAGCAGATACTGCACCATAATGTCCAGTCAAAGTGGTGCGCTTTCGTCCAGTTTCCAGATCCCATACAGTGATGTGATTGCTCGAATCGCCACTAACCAAAGTCTTGCCATCTGGAGTCAGCGCCAAAGTTATTACAGCATCCGGTGTTTGTGCCAATGTGCTTGTTAATTTTCCAGTCGCCAAATTCCATATCTTAATGGTATTGTCGGAACTCGCACTCACAATTGTTTGCTGATTGGGTGTGATCACCAGTGCATTTACAACTTCAGAATGCCCTTTGAGCGTAAATTTGAGTTTTCCAGTCGCTAAATTCCACACCTTAATGGTCTTGTCTAAACTCCCACTCACCAAAGTCTGACCATCAGCAGAAAGCGCAAGGTCATAAATATCATTCGCGTGTCCTTTGAGAGTTAATTGCGGCTGCTGACTTGGCAGATGCCAGACGCTAAAGCTTTTGCCACTGCCGCCCACTAAGGTGTGACCATCAGAAGAAAGGGCGATCGCTTCTGCTACTCCACTTAACTTCCGTACTACTGTCAAATCGCAATACTGGGAATGAGGCTGCGACAACTTGCAGATATTCGTTGCTCGGTAACTGCTCCACAAATATGCTCCGACTTGTATCAAAAAAATTATAATCGCTACACCACGCAGCAACCATATCTGTTTTTTGCTCAACCAGTTGTCTAACATTAGCTCTGTTCTCTTTTCGGTAGGTAGTTGAATTAATCGCAAACAGGTTATGGGGTATAGGGTGTGTGATGTAGCGAAAGACTCTTCAAGTCACAAGCTGCATTAGTTGCTGCTGTATCTTCCCCACCGGATCTGTGCGATTTTGTCAGATCCGCTAAACAACGTGCGATCACTTCCAAAATTTTTTCGCATAGTCCGATCAGTACCAACGCTAATAATCTTACTTTCATAATGCTTTTTCTCTATCTGACATCACCTATTACCAGGGTTTTGATGCTTCTGAGTTTGAGCGTAGAAACAAGTAAACTTATTTATGCAAAATATTTAATCTGATTTTGACTAGGGAGAGTTGACGTTTCAAAGGAAGTAACAGAGCATTCAGGCTGATTCAGGATTTTTCTAGAACCAATTACTGCTCAAGAGAAATATTGTCCGAGTAGATATGCCATCTACGTTGCTTTGGAGTTGAGCCAGGAACGTTATTGACTCGTCGCAGCTTATAGCTACCACGAAAACGCTGTGGAGTTCCATTGCTATTAACAGCCGTAACAGTAACGGGAATTTCAATATATAGCGAACCTGCTGCCCCTTCTAAAGAACCCGGTTTTCCGACTTCTTCAACAATGGATACGATGTTAGCAAAACCCTGCTGAAATTCCTCAAATGATTGCTTACTGGCACTACCATCTCCATCCCAAGCCAAGTAAGCTTGTTTATAGTCTTGGCGAGCGATGGCATCGTAATAATCATGAATGAGTTGGACTGCTTGTTGTTCTTGGGACTGGTTTTTTACAGGATTTTGTGTGCTAGAGGTGGGTGGAGAAGATGGATTAGAGGTGTCCGAAAGATTTGCCAGCGTTGGGCGATTGGCAGATGCTAGTTGTGATCTAGCAGAGTTATTGCAAGCTGTAATGGACATAGCAAGCAATAAAACTCCAATGACTTTATAACGCTGTTTTAACCAGATACAAAAAGAAAAGTTGATATTGAACAAAGCTATCTCCTGTGGAATCTACACTAGTAGCCTAATAAATTCAGCATAGTTGAATTTATTGGTTACAGCCATTGACAAATTAAGATGAATAGTAATACTTTCAACCAATAAGCCCCTAGTGTGGGCGACGCTATTTTTACCCCAATCTATGAATCTTCAAGAAGTCAAAAATCAATTTCCAGAAGCAGTAGGTGAGATCGAGACACTTGAAAGACTAGGGTTTGCTTCCGGTGCCTTAGAAATCAAGGAGACTTTGCCCAAGCTGCAACTATTGGCGCAGACTGATAAAACAATCGTAGCCGGGTGGTGGTCTGTAGGTGAAGAAGCTGAAGATTCAGTTACTCTTATGACTGGAGGAGAACCACCACTGCGTAAACCATACAATTTACCTACCAATTAACTATATTTTCTAGAACTCTAGTGGTCTGTCTGTTTTGTATTTGCTGTTCACAGATGGCGTGTTAGAAACGGATGGTGCGCGAGATTTTTACCCAACGGACAACAGAAAGTCTTTTACAGTGATGATTGCTGGAAATAAAATTATCACTCAGTTGGGAAAAATCGGTAATTCAATCTCAAGCGATCGCGATGCCTACGGCGGGCTACGCCTACGCACTTTGGCCCAATAGCTGCTGAAGATTGCACTCAGAATTTATCGGGAGAAGCTCATGAACAATCAACCGAATCACAAAAACCTCAGCCCACAAGAAACGCCATGTCTTATCTGCGGTTCACAAAATTTTGTTTGGGGTCGTACCGTTGGAGAATCAGTAAGTCAGTGGGTGTATTTCCGTGCTGATGGGGCAGGGTGGGGGGAAGGGGAAAAACTACGGGCGCGTAAATGTAGAGATTGTAACAATGTTCAGTTATTTACGTATGATTAGCTGTCAAGAGAAACGAAACTAGCCTTGAAGCTCAAACCAGCACTCCAGTTAAAATTTGTCGCAGATTTCAAGCAGGTGCAGAACCACCAAGCGTATTTCTGCAAGCATCAGCAGTTTCCGCGCCAAAACCACCAGCTTGAGCATGACGGAGTAGCGATTGTACTATCGGCATCGCAATACTCATGCCAAATAAGGCATTGAAACCTGCAATAACGACTGGTGCAGATAATACAACTGTAAATTCTGGAAATAACGCCAATACAGCCACTAAGATCAGAAAAACAATCGGTGTCGCAATACCTGCTGCCTTTGCCGCTTCTACAATTAAATTTTTATACTCTTCAACAGTAATATCGCCCCGATAAAGATCCAAGGAGTATGAAATCGCTGTGACTATAACTTGGGTAAGAATAGCGGTGACTGTAGCAGTGATCCCCAACTTAGCAATTGTTCCAGAATTGCTGACAATAGAATCTACGGCATTGTAAACCCGAATATAAAATTGCTCCCCAACAGTCATAACCTTGGCACCACGACGCAGATTATCAACACCTACTTCCCACAGGATGTTGTCAGCACCATTTGAGCCACCTTGAGAGCGGGGAATGATATGGCTACCATGCTTATCGCTCAAGAATTCACGAATAGTCCGTTCGTTAGCTCCTAGCTTTGATGTTCCAGGAATTTTCTCAAAAAGCTTCATCACATCTGCGTCAGAGCGAGGCAAATCTCCTACTCTTAGACCAGCACGATACCTGAATCTATTGGCAATCTTGGGCATTTCTACGGCTAATTCCGCCGCAGTCGAAGGCAGCTTTTGCAATGCTTCGGCTATGGACAGACTCGAAGTACTCACACCAATAGCAGTTGTTTCAAATGCTTTACTGACATTTTGTACTGCTTGAAAACCCTGCTGTGCTGTTGCAGGTAAATCAGTAATTGCATTAATACTTGAGGTGGTAATTTCTATAGTAGTATTCTTGATTCCATCAACTACTTCTTCTATCCCCTTTGCTGTATTATTTGCTGCTTCTTGCGCTTTATCTTTGAGCGTATCTGCCAAATTTCGTGCTTGGTTGATGAAATCCATGTTTTAGTAAACTGTTGTTTTGATGATTTTGTATTTAGTTCAGCTTCTCCCCTCAAAGCTAAGAACCACATCAGCATTAATCATGAATTTCCAAGGGAATATTTAAAGAGATACTAAGTAATTTATAGCTTTACTCTTTGGTAAGTTAAAAATGGAACTATAAAGTTAGTTTAGCTGTTTTGTTACCCATTTAGGTAGATTTTTTATTGATACAGCAATCAGCATTACCTGAAGCAGTTTTTTGCTTTGGTATTGTGTGCTTGAGTTGAACAAAAAAGTGAGTGTTACTTATCAAGCGGTTCAATTTGTATTTGGTGTTTCTTCGGTTGGCAAAGAGCGAATCAACTCTCGAATCACATCGGTTGCTGGTCGTCCTGTGATTGAACAGTATTTTTCTAATCTTTCTGCCTCCCCTGATGCCAGATTAATTGTGAGTCGTTTAGTTGCCCATTTCTTATTCACTGATTTAATCAACTCAAATTAAAACTACTTCTCTAATATCAATCATTCAAACTGTTATCACAATGATAAAAGTAATGATATTAGCCTCAAGAAGCTGTAAAGTAAACACTAATAAGTGTAAAGCCGTAGTGAAGAGTTTAAATTTAGTTTAAGTGATGAAGATTAAGTAATTTAAAGGCAACAATTATGAGTAGAACATAAGCTAAAAGTTTTTCTGTAATTAAGCATTCAGTGTAAATACATAGAGTCTTATTTCAATTTTTCCCATAGCAATAGCTTTTCTAACATCTAAGTTTTCGAGTGAATTTTGGCGCAACCTTTAAAACGATCGCAATTGGTGTAAATGCAACGTCAGTATCAAATCGGCTTTGGGTAGCTTTTGGAAAATTCTCTGTGACTGGGATCACATCAATTATCGCTTGTTTTTCCTTAAAAAAATTTCTTAATAAAGCAGCTTGTTTACGTAATACCACTAGTTACATTGTCCTTAAGTCTACATTAAAACAGAAAAGACCTTTGAGCATCTTACTTGCTTGCTCAGAAGTATTAATTCAGTAATTACTACTAATTTTACTAATTAATCGGCTACCAAATTTTCAATACTAATATGAGCTAACAATGGCACAAACCGTGAATCATTCACCTGGTTCCATAGTCAGTTGTCGTAGCCGGCAATGGGTGGTACTGCCTTCAGAAAATCAGGATGTTATTCGCTTACGACCGCTCTCTGGCAATGAAGATGAAATAGCTGGAATTTATCAAAAGCTTTTAGAAGAAAAGCTAGAGAACATTCAATTAGCCACATTTCCTCTTCCTCAAGCTAATAGCGTACAAGACCATGCAGCCGCACTTTTGCTTATGGATGCTGCACGTCTTTTACTCCGTAGCGGTGCAGGGCCTTTTCGTTGTTTAGGACGATTGTCATTGCGTCCCCGTCCTTACCAGTTAGTTCCTTTATTGATGGCACTAAAGTTAGAGACAGTAAAACTGCTTGTAGCTGATGACGTGGGTATTGGTAAGACCATCGAAGCTGGATTGATAGCTCGTGAATTGCTAGACCGAGGTGAGGTGAAGCGAATTGCAGTACTGTGTCCACCACACTTGTGCGATCAGTGGCAGCAGGAATTAAGTGAAAAGTTTCATATTGATGCGGTGGTAGTACGTTCTGGCACAGCTTCCAAATTAGAGCGGAACATACCTAATAATGACAGTGTTTTTAGTTATTATCGCCACCTGATTGTTAGCTTGGACTATGCCAAAGCAGATCGTCGTCGTGCTAGTTTTATAACTCACTGCCCTGACTTAGTAATTGTGGATGAAGCACATACTTGCGCCCGTCCAAATAAAACTACTACATCCCAGCAGCAGCGACACCAGCTAATTACAGAAATTGCTCAAAAACAAGAACAGCATTTACTGTTACTTACAGCTACTCCTCACAGTGGGATTGAAGAATCTTTTCTCTCACTTTTAGGTTTGCTGAAGCCGGAGTTTGAGCATTTCAATCTCAATAGCTTAACTGACAAACAACGTGACCACTTAGCCAATCATTTTGTTCAGCGCAGACGGGCAGATGTCAAGCTTTGGCTAGGGAATGAAACTCCTTTTCCTGAACGAGAGTCAAGCGAGGAATCATATAAGTTATCGAAAGAGTACAAAGAACTATTTGATGAAGTTTATGATTTTGCCCGTGGTCTAGTGAAAACGACTACGGCGGACATGAGTCATGCTCAACGTCGGGGAAGATACTGGTCGGCTTTGGCTTTGATTCGCTGTGTTATGTCTTCGCCTGCGGCTGCGATCGCTACATTAAATCGCCAAGTTAGTAAATCAGGCGAACGCTTACTGGCTGATTTAGACGAAGATTTGATGAGTTCTTATGTCCACGATCCCACAGAGCAAGAACAAGCAGTTGATGCTTCGCCAACTTTGGTTATAGAACAGGGACAGCAGAGTTACAAAGATGCAGACAAACGTAAACTTAAAGCTTTTGTACAAGCCGCAGAGAAGTTACAAGGTAGCAAAGACCAAAAGCTCCAATCGTGCATTGCTACGGTAGAATCTCTGCTCAAAGACCAGATGAACCCGATTGTCTGGTGTCGTTATATTGCTACGGCAAACTATGTAGCTGATGCTCTCAGGCAGAAATTAGAGAAGAAAGGTAGTCAGATCCGTGTAATTGCGATTACTGGAGAACTTTCTGAAGATGAGCGGGAAACTCGACTAGAAGAGTTAAAATCTTATCCCCAAAGAGTCCTAGTTGCTACAGACTGTTTGAGTGAAGGGGTAAATTTGCAAACGCACTTCAGTGCAGTAATTCACTACGATTTACCCTGGAATCCTAACCGGTTAGAACAGCGCGAAGGACGTATCGACCGCTACGGCCAAACAGCAACTAAGGTGAAAGCCTGCTTGCTTTATGGTCGAGATAATCCTGTTGATGGTGCAGTTTTGGATGTTCTGATTCGCAAAGCTGTGCAGATTCACAAGTCTTTAGGGATTACTGTTCCCGTACCAATGGAAAGTACTACTGTAGCAGAAGCAGTATTCAAATCCCTATTTGAACGTACTAGTGAGGTTATCCAGTTATCGCTGTTTGAGTTTCAAGAAGAATCTGCGGTTGATAAAGTTCATAAGAATTGGGACAAGGCAGTAGAACGTGAAAAAACCAATCGGACTCGCTTTGCTCAACGTGCCATTAAGCCTGAGCAAGTAGAACAGGAATTAATTGACTCTGACCAGATTTTAGGGAATGAGCAGGATGTAGAGCGGTTTGTCTTGTCGGCCTGCGATCGCATATCTTGTTCTTTAATTAAGAAAAAGCAGGGATGGTTACTTTCCCAACCACCGGATTTCCTCAAGTCAACTTTAGGGGATAAGTCGCGTTTACTCTCTTTTACCACCCCAACACCAGAGGGCGTGGAATACGTAGGTCGAAATCACCCTTTAGTGGAAGGCTTGGCACGGTACATCTTAGAAGATGCACTCTCCCATACTACAGAACCGATCGCAGCAAGATGCGGCTTTACTACAACTAATGCGGTACAAAAACGCACTACTTTGCTGCTGGTAAGGTTACGGCATTTGTTAGACAGTTCTAAACGTAGTATAGAAACGCGAAATACTACATCTCTACTAGCGGAAGAATGCGCGGTTATTGGCTTTACAGGTTCGCCCTCTAGCCCTTGCTGGTTGACGCAGTTGGAAGCAACATCACTACTGCAACAAGCGAAGCCAGTCAGCGATGTTACTAAAGCTATCAAGCAGGTAGAAATTAGTGAGTTACTCCAAAGGCTAGAAGAACTCCAGCCAGATTTGGAAAAGTTTGCCAGAGAAAGAGCAGAAGAACTCTTACAAAGCCATAGACGCGTCAGAACAATGACCCAAGAAGGTCGAATCCGCGTCACCCCCCAATTGCCGATGGATATTCTCGGTATTTTCATCCTCCAACCCGGACGTAAGTAAAAGGCTGGTTGTGCCGCAACTGCGCTGTCACCAGCTATTAATTTTTTATTTTTAATTCTCCAAATATGAAAACTACATTAACTGCGCTTCAAATCGAAGGAAATTTACTAGCTCCAGATATGACTGCCCAAATGCTAGAAGGCAGAATCAAAGGACAATTGCCAGAAGACTTTGGTTTTAACAAAACTGACAAGCTAGCAGATGAAATTGCTACTGCCTGGGGCGATGCTAAAGCATACTGGGCAGCATTTCAACGGGCATTGGCAAGGCTCAATGAAAATAACTCGGCTACTACCATTACCCGTGAACTTTGGACAGTGCCATTACTGCAAAGTCTAGGTTATGAACCTGTATACACTGCAACAGCCGAAGTGGTAGAAGGACAAACCTATGCGATTTCTCACCGTGCCGAACCAGGAGAAAATAAGCCACCTATCCACATTATTGGTTGTCGGCTAGAAATCGATAAACGTCCTCCCAGTGGCACACCCAGGTTATCAGCACACGCGCTGGTGCAGGAATATCTTAACAAGACAGAGCATCTGTGGGCGATTGCAACCAATGGTTATCGCTGGCGGTTACTGCGTGACTCTTCCTTGATGACTCGTCTTACTTATATCGAATTTGACTTAGAGCAGATTCTCAGTGGCGAGAACTTTGCCGAATTTGGGTTATTTTATCGTTTGTTTCACCGTTCCCGCTTACCTGAAGGTATGGATGATGCGGATAAGTGCTTGTTGGAATATTACCACCAAGAAGCACTGCAACAGGGGGGACGGGTACGCGACAGACTCCGAGATGGGGTAGAAAAAGCACTAATACAGCTAGGCACTGGTTTTTTACAACATCCGCAAAACGAACACCTCCGCCAAAAATTCTCTAATAATTACGAATTAGTTTTTTATCGCCAACTGTTGCGGTTGATTTATCGCCTGCTGTTTTTGATGGTGGCAGAGTCCCGTAATTTATTAATTGGAGATGATGTAGAGAAAGCCCGAATCTACCGAGAATATTACAGCATTGAGCGACTGCGAGAGTTAGCCGAGCGTCCCCATTGGCGGCGGGAAGGCTTTCAAGATTTATGGCAGGGTTTGCGGGTTACATTTTTGCTGTTTGATGAAAATTGGCGGGGAAAATATTTAGGATTATCACCATTAAATGGCGATTTATTTGGTTCGTACACTCTACCCGCTTTAGATGATTGTGCTATTGATAATCACGACTTGCTAGTAGCGATTCGGGAGTTATCGTTATATCAAGATAAGGGGCAATTACGACGGGTAAATTATACTGCCTTAGATGTCGAAGAATTGGGGAGCGTATATGAAAGTCTGCTTGATTTTCACCCAGAAATATCTCCTAAAAATTACGAATTCAAATTAGTATTTGGTAGTGAGAGGAAAACTACTGGTTCTTACTATACGCCAGCGCAGTTAGTAGGACAATTGATAAAAACAGCTTTAGAACCTGTAATTGAAGAAAAACTTCGTAGTACAAAAGAAAACCTTCGGAACGCAGAAAGCAATTACGAATTAGAAAAAGCACTTCTTGACCTCAAAATTGTAGACCCCGCCTGTGGTTACGGCCATTTTCTCTTAGCCGCAGCACGTCGGTTAGGAAAGGAATTAGCTAAAATCCGCACTAGGGAAGCTGAACCAGGTAGTGAACCTTTAAAGTTAGCAATTCGAGATGTTATTCAAAATTGTATTTATGGGGTAGATTTAAACCCTTTAGCTGTTGATTTGTGCAAAGTAGCCTTATGGATTGAAGGTTTTTATCGCGGCTTCCCTCTTAACTTTTTAGAACACAGAATTAAGTGTGGTAATTCCCTTGTGGGAGTGATGGATTTGAATTGTTTAAATGAAGGAATCCCTGATGAAGCGTTTAAGCCAGTAACAGGTGATGATAAAAAACTATCTACACAGCTTAAAAAACGGAATAAAAACGAACGAGAGAAAACAGGACAACTATCAATTGGTGAGAAGTTAGAAAATAATAGTGTAGATTATGCAGAAATGTGGCGACAGTTGGGGGTAATTCCTGAAACCACGCCACAACAAGTTAAAGATAAGCAAAAGCAATATAAAGAGAATCTACAAGAATCTAGTTGGTGGTTGAAATATTCTGCTTGCAATTTATGGACGGCAGCGTTTTTTATGTCACTAACTGAGCATCATTTGCAGTTACTACCGACAACTGAAGCATTAAACCGTTTAAAGCGTGAAAAAGCCGAAAAAATTCGTAAATCAGAGGATAATTACGAATTACGAATTACGAACGACGAATTAAATAAGATTGTAGATGCAGCGAATAATTTATCTGAAGAAAAGCACTTTTTTCACTGGTGTTTAGAGTTTCCTGAAGTATTTGAACAAGGTGGATTTGATTGTGTGTTGGGTAATCCACCTTGGGAACGGATTAAATTACAAGAAAAAGAATTTTTTGCTTCTCAAAGTGCGGAAATTGCTAACGCTGTAAATAAGGCAGCACGGGAGAAGTTAATTAAGGAATTACCTAAGAAAAATCCAGAGTTAGCACAAGCATTTGAAGATGCCAAGCATGATGCTGAGGCACAAGGAAAATTTATTCGGGAGTCGGGTAGATTTCCTTTAACTGCGGTGGGAGACATCAATACTTATGCTGTTTTCGCTGAGACTACGAGAAAGTTGATTTCATCTGATGGAAGAGTTGGGGTGATTGTTCCTACTGGAATCGCAACTGATGACACTTGTAAAAAGTTTTTTGGGGATTTGACGCAGAAACAAGCTTTAGCAAGTCTGTATGATTTTGAGAATAGAGAAGCTTTATTTACTGCGGTACACCGAAGTTATAAATTTTCTCTATTGGCTATGAGTGGTAAACCAATCAAACGAGGAAATTTTGCCTTCTTCCTGACTCAAACTAAACAATTAGACAATCAAACTCGTCTATTTCAGCTTTCACCTCAAGATATTGCTTTAATTAATCCTAACACTCTTACCTGTCCAATTTTTAGAACTAGTCATGATGCTGAACTTACCAAGAAAATTTATCAGCGTTTTTCTGTTTTGGAGAATGAGAATAAATATGAAAAACCTTGGAAAACTTCATTTATGGCTATGTTTCATGTATCTAATGATGCCAACTTATTCCGAACAGAGGAACAATTATTATCGTCAGATTTTAAATTGAAAGAATATAAATATATAAATAATAGTCAAGTTTATGTACCTGTATACGAAGGAAGGATGGTTCATATTTACAACCATTTGTATTCAACTTATGATTCTTATATAAATGAATATAAAAATATTGATAGAAATGCTAATGCTAATGCTATTGCTAAAACTCAGTATTGGGTTCCGATATTGGAAGTCAATAAAAGATTAGAAAATAGAGAATGGAATCAAAATTGGTTTTTTGGAATCCGTAGAGTAACTCGAAATACAGATGAACGTACTATTATAGGTAGTATAGTTCCAAAAACTGCTGTGACTTATGGACTTTACTTGATATTTTCACCAGAGAAACTTCTTAAATTTACCTTACTAATAGCTAACTTTAATGCAATTGTATTAGATTTCGTTTGTCGAAATAAAATTAGCCAACCATCTCTAACCTATGGAGTTATAAATCAACTTCCCGTTCTTCCTCCAGAAACATATACTTTAAAAGATATCGAATTTATCAGCACTCGCGTACTCGAATTAGTTTACACCGCCTGCGATATGCAACCCTTCGCCAAAGATATGGGATACGATGGCGAACCCTTTATCTGGAATCCCAACAGACGCGCATTCTTAAGAGCAGAATTAGACGCATATTACGCCAAACTCTACGGACTCACTCGTGATGAACTGCGATATATCCTAGACCCTGCTGATATCTATGGCGCAGACTTCCCTAGCGAAACATTCCGTGTTTTGAAGAATAACGAAATGAAGCAGTTTGGTGAATATCGCACACAAAGATTAGTTTTGGAGGCATGGGATAGAATGTTTAGATAATTCCTGATTTTCTAAAAAAAAAAGAATAAAAAATTACGGATTATGAGCTAAAACGATGTGGACATTATCAGTTACCGACACTTTCCTTAATGAACTATTAAATTTACCTCAGAATATCAGTAGAAAGGTTACTAAATCTGTCAAAGTTTTAGAAAAAGATCCCATTTCAGCTGGAGGAGATGCCAAAAAACTCAAGGGTTATCAAAACAATACTTATCGTATTCGCGTAGGAGACTATCGCGTATTTTACAGCTTTGGTCAAGGGTGGGTAAAACTTTTGAGTGTGCGTAAGCGAGATGAACGTACCTATGAAATAGAAATTCCACAATTTCAAATACCCACAACACCACCTCAAGAAGATGTAGGGTTGCAAGAAAACGAGGAACAAGAGACTGTTGTTGAAAAAGATCCGGTATTTTTCTCATCGTCTTTTAATTCCCCTGGATCTTGCCAAATCACCACTGCTTTACCCGTTGAACTAACTACGTCACTACTACAACAGTGGCAAATTCCTCAACAATACTGGACAGATATTCTCAAAGTAGATCATTCAGAAGCAATTCTGGAATTACCAATCCCAGATAAACTGATTAGTCGGATACTTGATAATCTCTTCCCGCGGCCCATTGAAGAAATTGAGAAACAGCCACAATATATTCTCAAAGGAACTGAAGATTTAGATCGATTTTTTACAGGTGACTTGAGTGCTTTTCTTCTCAAGTTAGATCCTGAGCAAGAAAAACTCTGTGATTTCGGTGGAAGTGGGCCTATTCTTGTCAAAGGTGGCCCAGGGACAGGTAAATCCACCTTAGCTCTTTATCGAGTGCAAAAATTATTACAGCAAGGATATCGCTCAATTGTATTCACGACTTATACCAATGCTCTCGTTACTTACTCCCAACAACTTTTAGAACAACTGTTGGGACAATCTCCTCAAAATTTAGGTGTAGAAGTTATTACAGTTGATTCTCTAATTTATGACTACTACATCAAAAGCTACGACAAACCTGTATTTGCTACACAGCAACAATGCTTAGGCTGTTTACAATCAGCCCTTGCCACTACAGAAATTCCTGCCAGCAATATTTTTGATCAGCGAGTACGCCGACAAACTCTAGAAAATTTAGGACTTCCTTATTTACTCCAAGAAATTCAGAACGTAATTCAAGCTTGGGGTATTCCAAGCTTGGAAGAATACCAGAATTTGGAGCGCCACGGTCGAGGAGTAGCTTTAAAAGCCAACATCCGAGAAGCAATCTGGACAGTTTACCAAACTTGGCGATCGCTGATGGCAGCTAAAGGGTATATAACTACAGAACAAATGCGTTTACAAGCATTGGGAGTAGTTAACCAACTTTCACAAAAACCTTATCAAGCAATAGTGATTGATGAAGCTCAAGACTTATCACCTGTTTCCTTACGCTTTCTTTTGGGATTAGTACCCGACTTGTCTGGAGTTTACTTAACTGCTGATGCTTCCCAATCGCTTTATCAGCGAGGTTTTAGTTGGAAACAAATTCACTCTGATTTAAAAGTGGCTGGACGAACCCTTGTTCTTAAACGTAATTATCGTAACACCCAGCAAATTATTACCGCCTGTATCAATATTCTTGAAGGTACGGAAGCAGGAGATTCTGAATGTTTATATCAAGAGCCATCAAACCATCAAGGAGATTTACCATCTCTATTACTAATTGATAATACTGAACAAGAAATCCAAGCTATCAAGGATTTTTTCATTACCGCAGCTAAAAAATTTCGTTTTCCTCTCCACGGTAGTGCTGTACTGTGTCCCAGCAATCAAGCCGGAAAGTTATATGCTGAAAAACTTACTGAGCTGGGACTCAAAGCAATTTTTGTTTCAGGTAAGGAAATCAATCTAAAAGCACCCTATATAAAAGTTTTGACCTTACATTCTGCGAAAGGTTTAGAGTTTCCTGCTGTTGTGGTTGTTGGATTGAAAGCAGGACAATTACCACATATAAACCTTCAAATTCCTATAGATGAATCCAACATCATGATCAATGAACAAAAACGTTTGTTTTATGTTGCTTCTTCTCGCGCTATGCGTGCCTTAATGGTCTGTGGCTCTGCTATTTCTCCTTCTCAATTTGTTCAAGCTTTAAATAATGCTTATTGGCAAATCGTTCCAGTTCAAAATTAATACATAAACTATAGATTTATAATTACTAATTATGAAATTACCTGTAAAACTACAAGAATTATTAGAGCAGCCAGAAGCTTTTATCTCAACTATTAGTGATATTATCGGTCAAGGAAAAGCAATAGTTGACTGTACAAATGTTGAGACAGTTCCGCCTGAAAAACTTGATTTAATTTTTAGTAAAATTCCTCAAGATTGGGACTTCTTACAATTAGGCGAAGTTTTTGATCCCGTTACATTTACAGATACCTTTGCCAACCAAGTTTCAAATTACATCGACCAGCGTGTAGGACGGACTCAGCCTCAATACTCAATTGCAAATGACCAATTAGCCAATACTAACGATCTTGATATTTTTAACTTCCGCAACGAAGTAATAGGCGATTACCGCCGCTATATAGAAAGCTTCCTCAAAATCCGCGATCGCAAAGTCAAAGAATTTGTAGACGCAGAATTAGACAAGGGGCAACTCTGGACTGATCCCTTAGTCCAACTCAATCCCAGCTATAAAAAGGGTGCGACAGTCAAAGAATTAGTACAACAGCGAACCCTTCATCCAGACTGCGAGAAATATTTCTACAAAAAAGACGGCACACCCTTTACTTTCCATCACCACCAAAAGCAAGCATTTGAAACTGCACAACGCCAAGAACCCTACGTTGTTACTACAGGCACAGGTTCGGGTAAAAGCATGACTTACGTCGTGCCGATCTTTGATGATTTAATGCGTCATCCTGAAATTTCAGGAGTCAGGGCAATATTGGTTTATCCCATGAATGCCTTAATTAACTCACAAAAAGAAGAACTCGACAAATTTCTACGCCAAGTTCCGAATACTCACATTCGTGTTGAAAAATACACTGGGCAAGAAAGTTTAACCAAGAAAACCGAAATTCAAAACAATCCACCCCATATTTTACTCACCAACTACGTGATGCTAGAGTTAATGCTCTCACGTACTCACGAAAATAAACTGGTAGAGTCTCCCAATTTAAAATTCCTAGTACTGGATGAATTACATACCTATCGCGGACGACAAGGTGCAGACGTTGCCATATTGATCCGCAAACTTCGTCAACGTAGCAAGAGTAATGACGAATTACTCTGCATTGGCACAAGTGCCACCATGTCAACGGTCGGTTCCCGCGAACAACGCCGTCAGGTTGTGGCAGATGTCGCTAGTAAGTTATTTGGCGTGGAAATCAAACCCGCTAATGTCATTGATGAAACCCTAGAACGTTCTATCCAACGTGCTGAACCTACTATTGAACAACTATGTCAAGGAATCTTGGCAGGTTTACCAACCGAGTTAGAACAAACACCAACAGAATTCCGAAACCATTCCCTGAGCTACTGGATCGAGATGAATTTCGGTTTAGAAGAAAGAGAAGGGTATCTTGTCCGCCGTCAACCCATCAGCTTAGAAACAGGTGCAAACAAACTTGCCGAACAAACCCAGCTTCTAGAGGAAATTTGTTTAACAGTCCTCAAACAGATGTTCCTTTGGGGTAGCAAAACTAATGGACTTGCCTTTCGCCTACATCAGTTTATTTCCCAAGGAGGAAGCGTTTACGCCACTATTGAGAATCGAGACAAACGCCATTTAACCCTTGAAGGTCAATATACAACCACCGACAAGCGCTTGCTTTATCCCCTCGTTTTTTGTCGGGAATGCGGACAGGATTACTACGTCGTGCGCTACGATGCCGATAAGCACATCATCCTACCTCAATTGCCCACTGCATTAGATATTAGTCCTGATGATGCAGATATTACCGAAGGTTATCTTACCCTCGATGAACCAGAACTGTGGGATACAAGCGATGAAGATAGACTTCCTGACTCTTGGTTTAGTGAAACCAAAAAGAAAGGACGGGTTGCCAAAAAAGACTTTGCACGGTTTATTCCTCGCAAACTCCAAATTCTATCCAATGGTAAAGTTACATCCTCCCTGTTGCAAGGAACCACTTGTTGGTTTATTCCTAAACCATTTCTGACCTGTCTGAACTGCGGCGTACTCCATGACAAAAAGCGCAACGAATTTGCTAAACTCTCTCGCCTAAGCAGTGAAGGACGCAGTACCGCTACAACTCTACTTTGTCTTTCTACCACCAGCCGCCTCAAGCAAGTCTTCACAGGGGATAAAGCCAAAGCTGCCAAAATTCTCAGTTTTACCGATAACCGTCAAGATGCGTCTTTACAAGCGGGGCATTTCAATGATTTTGTCCAAACCAGCTTCTTGCGGGCTGCACTTTTAGGCGCAATTCAAGCCAAAGGACAACTCACCCACAGCGAATTAGCCAACGTTGTCGTCCAGTACATGGGAATTACTCAAAACGACTATGCCAAGCAAGCAGCAGAGTTTGGTGTTGGGAAGCGTCGCAATGAGGAAGCCTTTCGCAAACTAATTGAATATCGCCTTTACGAAGACTTGCGCCGGGGGTGGCGCATCGTTCAACCCAACCTTGAACAGTGCGGACTGTTGATAATTGAGTATGACGGACTCCAAGAAGCCTGTGCTGACAACAACCTTTGGCAAAAACACCGCCATTCTCTTTTACTACAAGCCACTCCACAAGAACGTTTTATCATTACCCAAGCATTCCTCAACCATCTGAGGCGAGAATTAGCAATTGATGCCAAACTTTTACAACCAAACCAGAAAGATTCACTCAAAAGCGAAGTCATTCAAGCTCTTAAAGAACCTTGGGTATTCGATGAAAACGAATATTTATACTTAGCAACTTGGGCAACTATTAGCACTGGTGGTAATGAAAAAGCGAAAGTCAAACTTACTACTAGAAGTAAAATTGGACGATTTTTGCGATCGCCAAATACATGGTCACTCCGCAGCCAACTTTTAACAGATGTAGAGTTCAACAGCTTAATCACTACTCTAATTGATGCTTTATGTGATGCTGGCTACCTAGTGCAAGAAAAATCTGAGGTACAGCTACGCATAGACTCACTACTATGGAAAGCAACCAACCTCAAGGAAATCCCTACCGATCCCTTAACATCGCGTCGCTTGCAGGGTAACGATAAACCCAATATTTCAGTTAACCAGTTTTTCCAAGGTTTTTACCAAACCAATGCCTTGCAAATCCAAACAATGGAAGGGCGAGAACATACCGGACAGGTAAGTAACAAAGACCGTCAAGAACGAGAAGAAAAATTCCGTCAAGGACAATTAGCTGCATTGTTTTGTTCTCCGACAATGGAATTAGGCATCGACATTTCCGACCTTAGCGTTGTCCATCTCCGAAACGTTCCTCCTAGCCCTGCTAATTACGCTCAACGTAGTGGTCGCGCTGGTAGAAGCGGACAGCAAGCTTTAGTAATTACTTATGCTTCTATTGGGAGTGGTCACGATCAATACTTTTTCAAGCGCCAAAATCAAATGGTTGCTGGGGTAGTTGCTCCACCAAAACTAGAATTAGCCAACCAGGATTTAATTAAATCTCATGTTTACTCGATTTGGTTAGCACATACTGGGGTTTACTTGGAAGATTCCATGAATAAAATCTTGGATTTGGAATTAGAAAACTATCCCCTCAAAGACAGCATTCGCCAACAACTTACCCTGAGCCAAGCCAAATTAACCCAATGTCTGCAAGCCGCTCAGTCTATCTTCTCAGACTTTTTCTGCCAAGAGGATCTGCAAAAAGCTTCTTGGTATTCTGTAAATTGGTTACAGAATACCATCGAAAATGCTCTGAATGCTTTTGACCGTGCCTGTAAGCGTTGGCGAGATTTATATATAGAGTCAGTTAAGCAGTTAGAATCTGCCCGTCGCACTATTGACCGTTTTGCTAGAGGTGATGTTGCCCAGGAAGAACGTAACAATGCGGAAGCACAGGCACGAGAAGCACAACGACAAATTGATTTACTCGTAGGACACAGCCAAGGCAAGAGTAATTCCCAGTTTGAATTTTATCCCTATCGTTACTTTGCTGCCGAAGGGTTTTTACCAGGGTTCAACTTCCCCCGTCTGCCAGTCCGAGCATTTATTCCGGCTGGTGAAGGTGGTGAATTTATTTCTCGCCCCCGCTCAATGGCATTACGGGAATTTGCTCCCAATAATATCCTTTACTACGAAGGTAGTAAATTCATGGTGGCCAAAACAAAAGTTCCTGTTGGTGGCATTGAAGGCGAGTATAAACGGGTGAGTGTCTGCGCTAACTGCGGGTATTACCACGACGGCGATTTTCGTGACACTTGTGAAAACTGCGGTGCAGAAATTAAACCTGATGCTCATGGCAATGTAGCCAAATTGACTCGTGTACTACCAATGGAAACTGCGATCGCTCGTCGGCGAGAACGCATTACCTGCGATGAAGAAGAACGGCTCAAGTACGGCTACAACATCACCACACATTTCCGCTACGCTAGTCAAAAGCGGGAATCAGCTATTGTTCAAGCTGCTGACGGTACGCCACTGTTCAAGTTAACCTATGGAGCTACAGCTACCATTTGGCGAATTAATCGAGGACTGAAGAAGAATAGAGAAGAACGAGGATTTAAGCTCAATCCAACAACGGGTGTATGGGGCGACCATAAAAATCCACAGGCTCAACAGACACCCGATAGCTTGCATACCGAAGTGAATTTAATGGTTGATGATACTTGCAATATCTTGATTGTTGAGCCATTAAATGTTCCTGTGGAGGACAGAGAAGCTTTTATTGCCACCCTGCAATACACTTTGGAAACTGCAATTCAAGCCGTCTACAAATTAGAAGCTGATGAACTCGACTCCGAACGACTAGGTGAAGGCAAGTATTTACTGTTCTGGGAAGCTGCTGAAGGTGGTGCAGGTGTACTCTCTCAGCTATTAGAAAAACCAGAGGCATTTAGAAAAATTGCTGATGCAGCTTTCGACATTTGTCATTTTACACAACCTAAAGACAGTTGTATTCAAGCTTGCTATGAATGCTTGCTCTCTTACCGCAATCAATTTGACCATGCACTGATAAATCGTCACCTAATCAAACCTTGGCTTGACCTCTTACTGGAGAGTAGCGTTATTACTCAAGTCAAAGGGCTTTCTCGCGATCAGCAATATCAAAAATTGCTGGAACAGACAGACCCTAACTCTGATTTTGAGGGTGTGGTTTTGCAGGAAATTTATCAACGGGGGTATAAATTACCCGATGCTGCTCAGAAATTTATTCCAGAGGCAAACTGTAAACCAGATTTTGTTTATGAGGAGGAGGCGATCGCTGTTTTTTGTGACGGTTCAGTTCATGATAGCCCCGATCAGCGCAAGCAAGATAAAATTGAGCGCGATAATCTTAGGTACGAGACTGGTTATACTGTTCTTACTCTGAGCCATAATGAAGGTTGGCAAACTGAATTGCTTGTTTTAGCAAGTTTATAATCTAGAACAAATCTATCCACTGACCCCTAATTTTGTACAATTGCTCCCAAAGTGCCACTGACGGCACGTAAATAATCATCTGGCGATAGCAGAAGCAGCATTCCTCGCATTCCACCAGAAACAGTAATCTGCTCAAATAGAGTTGCCGTTTCATCAAGATAAACGGGATAGTCTTTTTTGCTAGCTAAAGCTGTCACACCCCCACGGATGTATCCTGTTAGTGGCTGAACTTCCTTCAGGGCAACCGTCTCAACTTTGCGGTTTCCTGAAATCCGTGCCAAAGCTTTCAAGTCTAACTGAGCATTTCCTGGCACAACAGCAAAACAGATACCTGTTGTGTCACCTCTGACTAGTAAAGTCTTAAAAACTTGCTCTGGCGGAAGACCAACTTTGTGCGCTGTACTAAGAGCTGCCAAATCATCAGGATCTACTTCATAGCTGAGGATTTGGTATGCAATACCTAGTTTATCAAGTAGTCGAGCAGCATTAGTTTTCATCAACTTTTCGTTATTTTAAGCTTTAATATCTTAGTTTCTCAAGCTTGTAAAAATATATCCTTGCTTTATAGAAATTCTCTATTCAATAGCATAATTGTTCAGAGGCTTAACCAATCCTGTACTCAGACTCTAGAAGCGTCAACAATTTCTCTTCGACAGCCGTTAAATAAGGCCGTTGATTTCAATCGGTGAGCAGGATGTGGGAATCTTAGAAATTAATTAATAATTTCTCCTTTGTTATTGGCCAACTTTTCACGCCATTTTTGGAGTTCTTCAGGTGTTTGTCTCACCCAATCTGTGACTTCGCCAACGATTTTTAATGGTGCTTGGGAGCGATATGAGCGTGTCGGATTGCCCGGAAATTTTTTGTCTGTAACATTCGGGTCATTTTCAAACTCCCCTGTTGCTTCAACGATATAAACACGTTCACGGTTATCGCCTTTTGCTAATGCAGCAGCTAGTCCCGCCCCATTGACAAGGGCTGTGAAATAAATGTGATTCATTTTGAGTTCAAGTTTGTAATTAGAACTGCCTCCTGCTGTCAGCAAATCGCCAACCTGCAAATCTGCTTTCGTTCCATGATAAAAGGGGCCTTTGTCAGAAGGTTTATCCTTAAACGAAGTTGCTAATTCATAATTCTTTCTTGCCTTGTCAGGGTCGCTTAAGTCCTCATAGCATTTGGCAATGTTTGAATATAGAGAAGGTATTGCACTCTTAACAGTGTTGTTATTTATTTTTAATGCAAACTGCAAAGCCGTTTCGAGCCATTTTAATTTGTCAGAAATATTTTTCTGATATCGAGCTACATAATGGGCTGAAATAAATTTTTCAAAGTCGTGTGTCGCTTCGTTCCAGGCTTGAAGAAACAGTTTACTTGCTTCTTCTGGTTTGCCTTTTTCTTCCATGCCCATACCTTGAAGACAGAGTTTAACAACATTGTTGTTTGGGTTGAATTCCATGATTACTTTGTCTCATAATGATTGTAATTTCGATTTAGTTGCTTGTCCTTAGTCTGTTGAAGTGCATCGTAACTACTGCTAACGGTTCGCTTGAGCGGCTGCAAATAACCTTTACCTCACACCAACACCCACCCTTACCCCTGAGTTCAGGGTTGTCCTTAGCTAAAACTTGGCATACTTCGCCCAAGTGGTAGGTGTTTGGTACTCTGCTTCGCTCCATTATGCGCTGCACAATGTCTTTGACGATTCTACCACTTGGGACTTTACTACCCGCTTCCTCTACTGCCTCCGGCAACGTCAAGGACGAACGCGTAACTCCATAAGTGCCTTTCCCGCCTCAAAAAACGCCCGTTCTACCTTTCGCTCCAGGTGCAAGCGGTAAGCGTAGCCATGCCGTCAGGCTTATCGCTAATTTCTTGCTCGGTTAACTCTGGAATTTCAACAGCAGTAACGGTGATTGTTATTAACCAATCAAGCAAGCTTTTTCGTCATAAATACGCTGTTCGGGTCATCAATGTATTCACCAAAGGGGCCTCGGTACTCAAACCCATACCGTGTATACAAGGCTCGTGCTGAAGCAAATTCTGGAATTACCCCTGTTTCTAAATTCAAGCAATCGTAACCACGCCGTTGGGCTTCTTTAATAATCTGTTCCAGAATCTTTGAGGCGACACCCCTACGTCGGTGAGCCTTGACGGTACGCATTGATTTAATTTCACCGCTTCTTGAATCTAGTTCTTTCAATGCCCCGCATCCAAGCAGTTCTTCGCCATCCCAAGCCGTCCAAAAAGTAATATCAGGCGAACGCAATGCCTCTATATCAAGAGCATGAACGCTTTCGGGCGGGGTAATCTCATGCATATTTTCGAGATGTTCCCTCAGAAGGTTAGCAATATTTTTACCTGTCAAATCATCTTCACGAATTTGCAATCGGCTTATTTCCTTCATTAACCCCATATTCCTGCATCACGCTCAAAAGCTTCTCTTTCACATTATCAAATACGGCCGCTTCAACTCCCCCAAGTTGTGACTTGAAGAAGATTTTGGACAGGTTTGAAAGAAGAAATTGGACAAGTTGCAAGCTGAAATACCTATAACTTCGTTAAGGCATTAAGCAAGCGATCGCTCTTTTGGAAAAAGAAAATGGACAGAATAACAGAAATGGAAGAAGAAAATGGACACAAATCCGCTTGAATACGGCTCCTGTCCAACTTATTGCCTAACTTGTAGGATTTTTCACAAGCTTTGCGATCGCTTGCCGCAGTAAGTATCGCTATTACCAAAACCTTTATCTTGCATACAGGCATAGAGTTTGAGCAGTTTAGTTTTCCTTTATGCTATTTTTTTGACGTTCTTGGAAGGTAAACTTGGACATCCATTTTTGGAAGGTAAAAGTGGACAACATGTCCAAAATCTTCTTCAAGTCACACAAGTACTTCAGCAGAACATGGGCAGCTTCTTCCAAGTTTTCGCGGTTCCGCAATTTACTAATGCCATCGCTCTTAGAGAAATGCCAATTATCTACATCTTCTGAGATTCTATTGAGTTTTGTTAATTTCTAGCCAGTTGTAGAGTGGGAACTGAACTCTGTTGAGCGCTGTATGAATCATGTAGAGGGGTTTTACAGCACTCAACTAAACAACTGGCATAGCTGGATGTCAAGAAGCGGGAAGTTTTATCTTTTCCCTCGTACAACTTCTTCACTGTGCCGTTGCGTTGCTAACTCCATTGAAACTGCAACCCAAAGACATTGAATGCCAAATTGCCAAAATTGTTTAGGGTATTATCTCTCTGCCATATTCAGATTCCAAAACACTCAACAATTTCTCTTCCACCACAGTAAGATAAGGCCGATTTACCTTTCCCAATAACTGCAACAGACTTTTGACTGTCTCCTCCAGTGAACTCGAATACACTCGATTAATGCGATCGCACACCAACCGCATCTGCTCACACTCGGCAGGCAAGTAATCGTAAGACTTCAGGTGCTGCAACCCAACAGCGTACTCGCCATCCCAGAGTTTTACAGTGCAGCTGAATTCGCCCACATGGTTAACGATACCCCAACAGCCACCTTTGCCTCTCAGTTCGGGATTGTCCTTAGCAAGAATTTGGCAGACTTCGCCAATTTGGTATGTGTTTGGTACTTTCGTCCTTTCCATGATGCGCTGCACCACATCTTTGACAATTCTGGCTGGCGGCACTTTTCCCCCTGCCTGCTCCACCGCTTGCCGCCATACTTCTTGCTGTTGCGATGGTTCTAGCTTAGTCAGTGGTCGAACTTGGCGTTCGGTTGTAGGCAAAATTTGGGAACCATTGGTTCCCATTTCATCCGATATCTCGTTTTGGGAACCATTGGTTCCCATTTCATCCGGTATCTCATTTTGGGAACCATTGGTTCCCATTATTATGTTGTCAACTACATTTGAAGCAGCTATTAAATAATTTACATGGCGGTGAGTATAGGCAAACCGAGAACGGCAATATTCCTCAAACGTCTTGTGGGTCGAGCGGTACAATCTGCGCTCGCGCAATTGTGCCAGTGCCTTACCTGCCTCAAAAAACGCTCTTTCTACACGGCGCTCTAGATGTAGGCGATCGCGCTGTTCTGCCTCGCTTAATTCCTCGACCTCAACGGCAGTAACTGTAATTGTTGCTGAAGCTGGGTTTTCCTCAAGGAAGATATCCTCAAGGTCTTGGTCATCTGGTAATGTGCTGTCACTGGATGCAGCGGAGGTGGCTTTGTTGCGCTTACGAGGTGGTTTAGTCATTTTTCCACCTCTTTTGGTTCAGTGGCATTACTTAAAGTCGATTGCAAATCAATTTTAAAAATAGAGTTTTCATAAAATGGTTCAGACTTTAGAGGAAAAATACTTTCGACCTATTAGTTAGTAAATGCCTGTCAAAAGCAATACGTTACGATGTTTGGTCTTTTGATTTGTCTGACACATAAGCTAACAAATCACCGGGCTGGCAATTAAGAGCTTTGCAGTATTTTTCTAGCGTGTCTCTGTCTAGTCTCTCTGGCATCACCCGAATATTTTTGTGTTTGCTGACGGTTACAGGATGCAACCCTGTCATCTGGGCAAGCTTTTTATAGTCGATTTCTCTATCAGCCATTAATACAGCCAAGCGCCACTTGATCGGCATTGATTCTTCTATTGGTATCACCATATCTAACTTACACCTCCTTGTGTTTGCCCCAATGCTTACTGTGACAGTGGCACAAATCTAGTCAGCTTTCAAATGTGGTTATCTGGTGTTTGCCTAGTCTAAGTAGGTATTGCTAGGCTTTGCATATTTTAATCTGGCTCGAACTTCAATAAATCGCCTGGATTACAGTTGAGTGCTTTACAAAGTTGATTAAGTGTTTCCCTATCCAGTCTCTTGGGCATATCACGGTATGCCTTTAGCTTTGAAATTGTGTTTGGATGAAGTCCTGTAATTTCTGCCAGTTCTCCAGTTTTAATATCACGTTCAAGCATGAGATAGGCCAAGTTCCACTTAATCGTCATTGGGAATAATGCGCTGCACTGCATCTTTAAAATTACCCTTTAACGGATGGAATCTAAACCTAGATTAGCTGCTACTAACCGATATGTCAATATTCTAATCGTAATGGTTGACAACTAATCGAAACGGTTAGATAATAAAAATAGAGAAAGCGCCCGACTACCAATCTGAAGCGCTTCTCTATGTCCATTAAGACTTTATCAATTATGACTCACGTTATTTACACAGCACAACAGCTGCAACTGAAATCCATTGCGCGACTCAAGCAAATCTACAGTGAAATTGCCTGCACAGTTGAAGTAAGTGACAAACGCTGTAAGGATTCTTGGATCACCGCGATCGCTAAATATCAGGCAAGCAAAATTCAGAAACTCGCCCTTGCTGCCCCCGACGAACAAGCCCTCGCCCAAGCCGAACTAGACAACTACATCGCCGACCAAGCCCAAGCAATCGCTCCCGAACCCCTCACAATAGTCGAAATCTCGTTTGACCATCACGAATATTACGCTGATGACAAACTGGTAGCCAGCATTAGCTATGACGACAACCACCTAACCCAACGCTGGGTAGTCATGATCAACGACGAAGAAATATTCCGTGCCAACACTCTAATGCGTTGCGATCGCTTCATCTGCACTCACTATAAAGACGGCTCATTACCTGTACAGGAAAAAGAAGCAGGGGGGCAGGGAGCAGGGGGCAGAGGAGAAAGGTTCTCTCCCATGCACCCCGCACCCTGCTCCTTGTCCTCTTCTACCGAAAACCAAATCATGGCGCATATCTTCAACGAGTGCCAGAATTACGGGTTTGAAATTCTCGATGATGGCATTTACAACAACAACGGCATGAAACTGGGGCAAGTCGGATGCACTGACGGGAACTGGTGGGTGAAGAGGCGTTATTCAGTCCAGCAGCAGTATTCTAACTCCGTGCTTGATGCTGTGCGATCGCTGTCGATGGTGGATACATCGCTGGCTGAACCAGTTCACAAATACTTGCAATCCCGACCCTTAGAGCAACTGAGTTCTAATGAATTACAGCAGCTTTTCAACCATGAAGTGCGATCGCAACTTCAAGAATTAGTCACAGCGTAAAGCCTCATGTGGGCAGCAGTGAAAATTGCTGCTCACTTTTAGGTATTTTTTGGGCGTTCTTCTTCAAACACACCCAAACCTCAACTCTATTACTTGCTGAAAAACATATTATTCAAGGAATCAGTATGAGTTTATCTTTAAACCAAAGCGCTTTAATCGAGTCTCCATCTTTAAGGACATCTGCATTAGATGGATTAGATGCTTCTCGCTCTCAACAAGTATTGAACAAAGCTAAAGCCATTGTGTTTGCTGTTTGGAATGGTGAGGGCTGGGCAACTGTTGAGCAGTTAGCTCAGTACTTTCAATGTTCTATACAAGGTATTAAGCATATATACGAGAGAAACAGCAAAGAATTTCGGGCTAATGAAACTAAAAAGCTTACTGGTAAGGACTTATCTGATGCTCGCTCCAAATTGGAGCTAGCATCTCGAACAGCCCAAGCCAGGGTATTTTCACCTTTAGGGACACTCCGCATTGCAATGCTACTAACTGAGTCTGAGATAGCAGCGCAAGTCAGAACCATCATTTTAGATTTGATTGTAGCTGTACCAAATATCACACCACCAGTCCAGCCCCCTGCACCAGCCCTTCCTCCAGTCGAGCAACGGCTAGATACTTTTGTCAAAGCAATGAAGACTTTAGCCGAACTTACCGGTGGCAGACTCAACCCATACATGGAACAAAATTGCAAAGACTTCGCCGCCAATCTGATAGCTGACTACAACAGACAGTTACTAACCGGCACAAAAGAAAAATGGCTTGGCGTGGTCAACTTTGCAGAGAGCGAACTGGGAAAGAAAGTCCCCCTGAGCGGCACTCACTACCGTGGTCATCTTGGGACATGGGTTCGCACGTTTTACCCACATCTGGGCGATCGCCAAGAAACGCGATTGGTTAACGGTGTACAACAGCCCATCTATGTCTACGCTTGTCACGATCCGGTTGTTGCGGCTGGGTTGACCAAAGCTGTAGAAGAATTTTTCGCTCATCCCAGTCCTGGAGCAGCGCTAAGGCAGGCGGGGGCTTTCGCTAGTAAGAAGGAAAAAGTATCAGTTTAGTAGCCATCAGTTTTTAGTTATCAGTTCCCTGAATTTTTTTACTACTGGCTACGCAACCATTACCTGTAAAAATTTTTGGATTACACGAAGAGTTTTAAAGCCTATTGGTTAAGCAAAGAATAAGTAATAGATAAGGATAGTTAATGACACGATTTCAAGACCCAAGAGCAGCAGCACTCGCCCAACAGATCGACCAAATCAACGTAATCGGTTGGGAAGGAGCCTGCGATATGGCACTACAACAGCACGTAGCGAAAAGCGAATTATCCCCTGTAGAAACAGTATTGCGTTTCGATATGTTCCGAAAAAGAGCGCAAGATACAGCTGATAAACGACAAGTAATTTGGGCACAACAAGTAAGCCAAGGCATTAGCGGAATCGAGTGGTACACCGTTGAGTACGGCGGCATGGCGTTAGTTCTCCCTCGGCTGTGTGAGGAGTTAACGCTCGTTCCTGGTGATAAGGAAATTTTGATGAATTCCAAGTCGGTGGCCCTCGACTTCCTTGCACATTGGAACACGGTGTTTAAACTATGGCGTTACGACCGTGAAACTGACGAGCGCTGGCTAGAATCTCGCTGGAGTCAGTTTTACCAAGAGTACTTACAACGGGAATGGTTAGAACTGTGGGCTGAGGATGAGGTTTACCAAATTCTTTTACCAGATGGAACATTCCAGGACAAACCCATGTTTGCTATCAACGCTTGCTGTTGCTGGGGTAATCCTGAAGCAATCCACCGCACCACTGCATACTCTGATTCTGGCTCAAGCTGGTTTCAATGGAATAATTTTACACCTTGGAGATAAAAGCGATCGCTATTAAACAAGTAGCAATCGCCACGTTAAACACTTTTTCATATTTGGCATAACCAACATGAGAGTAATTGTTAGAGTCACCGAAAAGATTATTAGTGAAGCTCACATTAATATCCCCGATGGGCTTTCAAAAGCAGGCATTAAGCAGCATATTGTAGACCGCTATAACAGTGGCGAGATGCTGACTGAGATGAACATTTTTCAAGTGGATTTTGAATCAATCAGCGCTCAAGTTGTCAAACAAGCGGGGGAGAATTTATGACTGTTGCACAACTCCTGACACCACAACCGTACTCTCCTAAATCTACAGGAGAAGCTGTTGGTAGGCATCCACTGAACTTTTACGAGTCTCCATCTTGGTTCACAACTGAACTACTGCGCCATGTTCCCTTATCTGGTGTCATTGGTGAGCCATGTGTAGGACATGGAGCGATCGCCTCATTACTATCGGTGTGGCCCTACACCAAGCAAATGTGGACGAACGATATTGATTCACATAAATCGGCTGATTACCATCTGGATGCAACACTATCCAAGTCATGGGCTAAGTTTCCCGATTGTGACTGGATCTGCACTAATCCACCATATTCGGAGTTTGCTGCACCAATCATCAAGAATGCCTACCAGAAAGCTCGTGTAGGTGTTGCTGCTTTTTTACTTACCAGCTTTCTCGAACCCTGTGATGATCGGGCTGATTTCTTACAGCAGCATCCGCCGTCACTTGTAATCATCATGCCGCGCTTCTGTTTTCGGAAAGACAAACGGGGTACTCGTTGGGCAACAGACAACATTACCATCTCGTGCTTTGTATGGGACAAACGTGCAACAGGGCAGCAAATTATTATTCGTCCCAAGTCAGAAATTATTGGGTTTTACAAAAATCCACAACAGGCTATTTCACAAGAACGGGCTATTGAAATCGTTCGGGCAATCGCCAAAGGAGAATTATGAAACAGATGTCGCTTTTTGATGAACCTACCATAGTTTTACCAGTCAACTATTATCCAGAGTTTCTCACTCTTACTGAAGCTGACGCACTCTACCAACATTGTCAACAACTGCAATGGCAACAGAATCAAATACGTATGCTGGGTAAAACAATGCCTGTGCCTCGCCTAGAGTGCATTTATGGCGATGAAGGCTGTGATTACCTCTACTCTAAAAGCGTACTACTCAAACCACTACCTTGGACAGACGCTCTGTCTAAGTTACGCGACAGAATCACCGCCGCTACTGGTTACAGCTTCCGCATCGTCATCGGCAATCAGTACAGGAGTGGACAAGACAGTATCGGCTGGCACAACGACAGTGAAGCTTCGATGGGATTTAACCCAGCAATTGCATCAGTCAGTCTGGGGTCATGTCGCAAATTTCAAATCAAACCAAGAAATGGCAAACCAACGGACTTTTGGCTGGAACACGGGAGCTTGCTAGTGATGCACCCTGGCTGTCAGTCTACGCATCTGCACCAAGTTCCGAAAACAAACATTGTGGTTAGCACCCGAATCAATCTCACCTTCCGACCACATACCGGAGGTGGGAGATCATTCTGACAAGGCCAGTGATCATGTAAAATGACAGTTTCTTAGTTCATCTGTACTACTAAGTCCGTTTAAAAAGCAGTCAATAGGACGAAAAAAACAACTACCAATACAAGTCCTGTTGATTGTTTCTCTTAAAACCACGCTTCTTTAACCCGTGTCTACGTAACCAACCTAAAAGGCGGTATGACTCAATACCCCAAGCTTTGCATTGCTTCAAAATATTGGAGGAAATATGCGTATAATCGAGTCTGATTCTCAAGCTAAACATTTACAAGAATGGCGAGGCAGCGGAGTTGACGAAGAAATCATTGCTCTGAATGTGCGATCGCTCTCCGGCACAACACCTTACGAATACTTGCTCTACAGTCCCAAAATCTCCCGCCGCAATGATGGACGATTACGCGATCGCGATTTAAAGAAATACCAGCACATTGAACTAGGCGGCTGGTGGTGCAGTGGAATTGACCCCCTCAACGAATACGTCCTGATGATGTGGGGCTGTTTCAAACCAGACCACCCCAGACGCGACCGCCAAAAAATCCACAAATTCATCAAATACGAACACCCATTCAGAGAAGAGACACGCGCTTTCTTCCTTTTAGTCCCGAATCGCATTTGGGTGAAAGTTTCCAATCGTAGTGGCATCCCCATTACTGAAGAAGACCTACAGCATCCTGGGGGTTTTTGGCACTGGGTATGGAAGCATAATGTACCAGTCACAATTGTCGAAGGTGTCAAAAAAGCGGGGGCATTACTGACTGCTGGTTATGCAGCGATCGCTATCCCCGGTGTCAACGCTGGATACCGCACACCGCAAGATGAGTACGGTACTGCCATCGGGAAGCCAAACCTCATTCCCGACTTGAAACATTTTGCAACACAGGGGAGACAGGTTAACATCTGCTTTGACCAGGACAATAAACCTGAGACAGTCCAACGTGTCAGAACCGCTATCAGTCGCATGGGACGGCTGCTGGTAAATGAAGGCTGTTCGCTGCGAGTGATTGATTTACCATTAGGGGCAGAGAAAGGGGTTGATGATTTTATTGTCGCCAAGGGTCAGCCAGCATTTGACGCACTCTACAATACAGCCGTTGCACTGGAGTTGTGGGAGATTAAGCTGTTTACCTTGTTGACTTACCCGCCGTCAATCGCTCTCAACCAAAGATTCTTGGGCCAGCTTCTCGTACCCGAAGGTGAAAAGCTGATTATCCTGAAAGCCCCCAAGGGAACCGGTAAAACCGAATGGCTGGCAACTGAGGTGGCGAAAGCCCATGACCTTGGGAGACGGGTATTAATAATCACCCATCGCATTCAACTGGGTGAGGCACTGTGCAATCGCTTCGGTGTTAACTATGTTACTGAAGTCCGCACGAATGAAACAGGCACATTACTAGGATACGGGGTCTGTGTAGACTCCCTGCATCAGGAAAGTCAGGCGCGATTCAATCCCAATGACTGGGCGAATGATGTGATAATTATTGATGAATGCGACCAAGTATTCTGGCATTTGCTCAACTCTGGTACTGAAGTGCAAAAGCGGCGTGTGTCCGTTCTCAAAAACTTAAAGCAGTTAGTGCAGAATGTTTTGGGCAGCACTCAGGGAAAGATTTACCTATCTTCTGCCGATGTTTCCGACACAGATGTGAAGTATGTTTTATCACTCGCTGGGGAATATCGAGTTAATCCATTCGTCATCGTCAACAACTATCGGCACGTAGCCGGAAACTGTTACAACTACTCTGGGAGTAATCCGAAGAATCTCATCGCCGCACTGGACAAAGCCATTGCCAAAGGGGGGCATCATCTATTATGCTGCTCTGCTCAAAAGGCAAAATCCAAATGGGGAACCCAAGCACTTGAAGAACGGTTTCGCCGCAAATTCCCACACTTGCGGATTCTGCGAATTGACAGCGAATCTGTTGCTGATCCATCTCATGCGGCTTTCGGTTGTATTGCTCACTTGAACGAAATTCTTACCCAGTACGATTTAGTTATCGCCTCACCCAGCCTTGAAACTGGGGTCAGCATCGATATTCGAGGGCATTTTGATGGTGTTTGGGGGATTTTCCAGGGAGTGCAGCCGGTTAACTCTGTGCGGCAGATGTTGGCGAGATTACGGGAAACAGTTGACCGCCACATTTGGGTCAGAGAATGGGGGATGTCAGTTGTAGGCAATGGCTCTACATCCATCGGAGGATTGCTCAGAAGTCAGCACGTCGCAACACTTGCGAACATTGCGCTGTTGTCGGCGGCGGACAATGACGATTACAGCTATGTTGACCAGAATTTTCAGCCAGAGTCATTGCAAACCTGGGGCAAGCGTGGTTCTGTGATTAATGTGGAGATGCGGCGCTATCGAGAGTCTGTTCTTGCGGGTTTGGTCGAAGATGGGTACACCGTTATTGATGCCGACGATGCATCGGACGATGAGAGTGGGGCAGTTATCGAGTCGGTTAAAGCCGCGTCTGTTGAATTGTATAGTGCTGAGTGTAAAGCGATCGCGGATTCTGTCGAACTCTCCCCAACTGAACTAAAAAAACTGCAAGACAAACGGGCGAAAACGAAAACCGAACGACACCAGCAGCGCAAGGCTGAATTGTCCCGTCGCTATGAAATTGAAGTTACCCCTGATTTGGTCGAGAAAGATGACGATGGCTGGTATCCCCAACTGCGGATGCACTATTATTTGACGCTGGGGCGAGAGTTTTTGACCAACCGTGATGCGAAACGGGCAGCAGCGCAGTTAGAAGCTGGGGAAAATTCGATTTGGAAACCGGATTTTAACAAGGGGCAGCTATTGTCTGCTGTACTGTTACTCGAAAATCTGAATCTGTTGCAGTTTCTTACAGCAGATGTTCAGTTACGTGGAAGTGACGAGAAGATGGTGGAGTTTAAAGCCCTGGCTGTTCAGCACAGGCATGTTATCAAGAATTATTTGAATGTTTCTATCTCGGAAAAACTGACCCCAATTGCGATCACACAGAAGTTACTTGCCAAGATTGATTTGAAACTCGATTACGTCGGTCGGTTGGGCAAGCGTGAAAATCGGGAGTGCGTCTATCGGTTTGTGCCTGTTGATGATGAGCGTGATTCGATTTTTAGGCAGTGGTTAAATCGGGATGAATTATTTCAAAGTGAGTCTGTGTCAGTCACGAATAATATAGAATTACAAACACCAGGTATTGACACGGAATCTCTTGACATTCCCCAAACATTTACCCAGGAAGATCCTGAAGTCCTTGGATGGAAGGGGTTACACCTGAAGCTGCGCCAAGGACTCGGCAGTGTTGGACAGTTCTACCAACAGATGGTTTCCCAGATTGGTGAGGCTGTTGGCGTTGCTGATGGTGAGCCTTACTGGAATGCTTATCTGGGGCAGTGGCAGGTTTGGGTTAACTTTGGGAGCGGGTGTACGTCTGTGGTGTGCGATTGGTTGGTTGTGGTGTAGGTCATGCTCTCACAAAGCTCATCCAATTAATTGCAGAGATTGACCAAATAATTACTAATTCGTAATGGGCTACGCCCTACTACACTAACGTAATTCGTAATTAATGGCACAAGCCCCTCAATTTTTGGGGTTAAAATTCTTCGTCTAATTCGTTAAGTACATCTGCTAAATCTCTTGCTCCATGAAATACCCGAAGAATCTCAATCGTAGTATCCTGAATACGATAGAAAATTAAATAATCCTGAAAATCCTTGATACGCCATTGTCGGATTTCACCCAATGTCGATACCACTAACTGCGTTACCTTTCCCATCCCAGGAGTCTTGACCAACTGAGCAAACGTCACTTCGGCAGCGTTTAAGAATTTAACTGCTACATCCGCATTCGCATTGACCAATATATAATTTCCCAGATGTCGTAAATCTTGCGTTGCTCGGTCTTTGACAACTAACCGATAGTTCATGTATCTTTTTGGTTCCCCATACTGTTCTGACCTAAAACGCTAGAACGCAAATTTTGCCAATATTCCGGTGTTACTTCCTGCCCTTCTCCATCAATACCTTCTTTCAAAAGTCCTTCTAACTTCGCTTGTGCCTTGCGTTTTTGGTCTTGTTGTACCAATGAGAGAAAATATTCGCCAATGCTGCTATAAGCACCTGCCATCACTTGTGCCTCTACATAAACGCGCACCTCATCAGGTATATTAATACTGATATTCATTGGCGCTCCTGCATAACTACCTTCATCATTATTTTAGCTGACAGTTTCCATCAATGCTAAATTCCCGGTCGATATCTGGATTACGTCGGTCGGTTGGGTAAGCGTGAAAATCGGGAGTGCGTTTATCAATTCGTTGCCCCTGATGATCAGCGTGATTCAATTTTTGGGCAGTGTGCTGCGTAACACCTATATTATTCTTAGCTAAGAATGAAGATGAATAGAGAACGGAGGCGGCAGATGATGAACGACTGGAATTTGCCCTGGTCAGGCGGATGTCGTTGTGGACAGATACGGCTTCAGGTGAGTGCCCCGCCTCTGCTGACGATGGCTTGTCACTGCACAGGTTGCCAGGGAATGACTGCCAGCGCTTTTTCTTTAAGCGTTGCGATTCCAAGCGTTGGGTTCTCAATACTGAAAGGTCAGCCGACCATCGGCGGTTTGCATGGCGCGACTCGCCATTACTTCTGCCCACACTGCATGAGTTGGATATTTACTCGGCCTGAAGGAATGGACCAGTTCGTTAACCTTCGTGCGACGATGCTGGACGATGCCTCATGGTTCACGCCTTTCATCGAAACTTGGACGAGGGAAAAGCTGCTATGGGCAACGACCTCTGCGGTACATAGCTTCGAGACCCTGCCCAAAGAAGAAGATTATGCTTCCCTGATAGAAGAATACGCCAAGCAAGCGTCAAAACCTAAACTATGACGAACTGTTTATGTTTTGTTTCTTTTCATAATCAAAATTTGGGGCTTTAACTCCAAGGTGAACCAATTATCAATTATGTCCGCAATTGTGTTAGGACAGCGTTAGCGATGTAAGAGTGTCATTGCGTTAGCGGAGCGGGGCGTTAGCAAGAGTGCGAATGATTCGGTCATGTTGGGTTTGTACCCTTGAAGATTACTACGATAAACTATCCACCCAAAAAGGCATTTTTGAAATTTCGGTTTGAAAAGTCGGTTTAGTAGTGAGACGACTTTTAACAAGATTGTTTCATGAATGATCTGGACAGTTTAAAAACTTAGCTAAATCTCAGTATTAAACATATAGCTGAACAACAAAAATCTTGAAGTAATTAATTGCAATATTTAACAAATTATCGTTTTTTTCAGTAAAATATATTACATAAAAGAATTTTTTTAGGAGACAAGTACATTGAAATCAGTAACAGTTATTAACTTTGGCTGGAGCAAAAGTAAGCATCGAGAAGGATTATCTTTAGACCAAATGCAAGCGTTTGATTTAATCCATGACTGGTATGGCTCTAACCCTGATATGCCGTTTGTATTGCGAGGTTATGCAGGTACAGGAAAAACATTTTTAGTACAGCGAGTAATTCAATCTTTTCAAAGTTGCTTCAAAACACGAGACTTAGATAAAAATAAAAATGTTGGTTTAAGAGTTGCTTTGTGCGCTCCAACGCATAAAGCAAGACATGTATTGGATGCAATGGCTCAACAGGCAGGTCTTACTGTGCATATCTCAACTCTTCACAGCTTACTTCATGTTATGCCTGGAGGAGAATATGATGAAAACGGAAAGCAGCAACTTAAGCCAAATACTTACTCTAGAGAGCCTTATTACCACGAATTTAACTTAGTAATAGTTGATGAAGCTTCCATGTTAGGGCAAGAACTTTTTAAGTTAATTCCCTCACGGATTCCTACTATTTTTATGGGAGATCCAGCACAATTGCCACCTATTGAAGATAATGTTGATTCTTCGCCGATCTTTCAATTGCCTTTGGGAATGAAATTAACACAAGTCATGAGATACGAAGGGGCAATCGCTACTTATGTAACTGCACTCCGCCAAAATTTAAACTCTCAATTTCCACCGCGATTACAGAGTGAGGGAAATATTGAGAAAATGCAATTTGATACTTGGATAACAGCAGCTATCGATGCTTATAAGTTTTCTCGCTCCTCAGCCAAGATTTTGGCATGGACTAATAATCAAGTTAATAATCTGAATCAACAAATTCGAGCTGCACTTTATCCGGGTGCTGAACCAATAGAGATTGGAGAAATTCTCTTTGCTAAAGAACCTATTTTCTTAAATGCCGACTCTGGGGAACAAAAAGAAATTTTTATGCATTCTTGTGCTGAATGCGAAGTAAGAGATTTTAAAGAATACTCTGGTAGTAGGCATCATCTAGTGCATAGTCCGTTTAAAACTTATCGGATTGAAATCAAGAATGATCTGGGTAAAGAAGCATCCCTCTCAATAATTCACCCTGATTCTTGGGATTTAATTAAATATGCAGTAAATAATGCCAAGAAAGAAATATTTCAGCTAGCTGCAAATCAAAGAAGCTATGCTTGGCGAGAATATTACGAGTTTTTGGAGACTTACAATTTATTAGTGAAAGGCAGCTTGATGAATCGATTACAATACGGTTATGCAATTACTGTACATCAATCTCAAGGGGGAACATTTACTAATTGCTTTGTTGATACATCAAATATTTTTGGCTGCCGAGATAATGTCATGCGTAATAAGCTATTGTATGTTGCTTATAGTCGAGCTTCGCAACAACTTTACTGCTATAGTAAGTGGTAAGATTCAAAATCTTATCCAAATCCTGAGTTAGCATACATTCTCATGTCTAAACACCTCATTAGGAACGTGAGAATGTCTTTATTCCTTAAAAAGCAAAAGTTTTCACCAGGCTAATAGTAATCAAATTAACTATTACATTACTACGAAATATCAGAATCCCAATTTAAATCATTGGATTTCTTTTTTGGAGCATCCACATGAAAGCGCTATCCGTTCGTCAGCCTTGGGCAATAAACAATTCGCAATTCGCAATTCGCAATTCGCAATTATTAACTAGGAGTAAAAGAAATGAACCAAAAAGTTAGTATTGCTGATAGAACGAAAGCTTTGGCAATAAGGATAGTTAAAGCTTGTACTTTTTTAGATGAAAAACCCGGAGTCTGTCGAACATTATCAAAACAGTTACTCCGAAGCGGTACTTCTATAGGTGCAAATGTTAAAGAAGCTCAATCCGCTCAATCTGATAAAGATTTTTTGAGCAAATTAGAAATTGCGCTTAAAGAAGAAAGAGAAACTGAATATTGGTTAGAAATATTAATTGAGGCAGAATTGGTTGATAAAAATAAGTTTGAATCCTTACTTCAAGAAACTAGTACAGTATGGCGTAAATAAACCAAGTATTAGATAGCCAAAACTTTACCCTTATATGTCCACTTGAAAGGTCTAGCCATTGTTTGATTAAAGTAGTCAATAAAAGCGAGAATTCTAGTTTTGAGGTCATCCTGACTTTTGAAGCTGGCACGTTTGAGTAACTTTCGTACTAAAATACTGAACCAAATTTCAATTTGGTTAAGCCAAGAAGAATGTTTGGGTGTGTAATGAAAAACGATTTGGTGTGTTGGGTCGCTCAAAAAAGCAGATCTTGTTTTCATTGATTTGAGGATTCCACTCTCACCCTTGATACCAAGGTCGATGTTTAAACCTTCCTTTTGTGCCACAAACCGAACTAAGGACTCTGATTGATGAGTATTCAGACAATCCATTATTAAATGCCATTTTTTGGCATTGGGGTCAGTGTGAATAGTTTGTTGAATATGAGAGATAAAATCAATTTCTGTTCTGGAATCTCCACAAGTCGGTTTGACAATTTGACCAGTGGCAACATCAAAACTAGCAATTAAGCTTTGTGTCCCGTGACGAGTATATTCAAATTCCTTTCTTTCAACTTTACCTGGTCGCATGGGCAAGTCTTTTTCTAATCGTTCAGTGGCTTGAATGCCCGTCATCTCATCTATAGATATTGTCCTCTCTCCGTTTTGGTGACGCTCAATCGCAGTTAAATATAAATTGGTAATATCTTCAACTTTGGCATCAAATTTTTCATCCAGGGGGGGGTGTCAGCCAGTACCGACTTTGGTGTGGCTTTAATTGAGCTTCTTCTAATAATCTTCCTACATGGCGAACAGATATACTTTCAATAATACCTTGTTTTATGATCTCGTCTCTTAGTTCTCTTGATGTCCAGTGACTTATGGGTCGTCCGTAGTCTGACGGTGGCCAACAGGCCAAGGCGAATAAATCGATTACTTGCTCCATACTAAATTTTGGTGGTGCGCCCAGTCGTTCAGAATCTTGTAATTTTTGCACCCCTGATAATTCGGTTTCCTGTGTCTCTAACCATCTGTTTCGCCATAACCGAGCCATATCTAAACTAATATCTAATATTCGAGCAATTTCACCGTTATTTTCACCTGATGATGCCAGGATAATAATTTTGGCTCGGATGACAATTTGCTGTGGTGTCTTGTATCGGTTTATCAATTCTTGCAGTTCATTCTGCTCACTATCACTCAAACTTAATTCTTTTGGTGCTAATCTTGCCATACCTGGATTCTTTGTTACAAAAAATCTTTTTCTCTACTGACTTCATTATCCCATATAATACTTGGTTTATTTACGCCATGCTGTACTAGAGAAATTCAGTAGACCGAAAAGCTCTGCGATCGCTAAAAAATAGTAGTCTGTGATACCGTTTTTGGAGAAAAGTGCAAAAGCTGATAGCTTTGAAGAAATGATAAGTTTAACTTATTAATAAACTCCAAAAACCAACCAACATCAGTCGGACGGTAAATAAACTTCGCACGCCACCCCATAGTAGCGGTCTACTGCTTGGCGTAAAAATTCAAGCATTTGTTTGAGAGTAAATAGATGAGAGAAAACCTGCCTGGAGCTTCTTTTAAAACGGCTAAGATAATGCCATACTAGATAAATCCAAACATTAATAATTAAAAATGCTAAAGCTACAAATAGAAGCCGAATAATAGGATTTTTAATAGTAGTTTTAATTCGGCACTGGTTTTTCATACGGTAGCTACTCTCAATCCCAAAACGAAGACGGTAGTCATCATGTATTGAATGTAATGATATCTTAACTTTATAAACAGCATAAATAAAAAACTCCCGCCCATGCGCTCGTCTTTTACCGTTTTTATAGGTACAAACTATCCAAACTTGGAAAGTAACTGAGCCATATTTATCGCTGTTTAAAGTATAACTAGTCTTGTAACTACGCCGACCTCTAATCAATTGTCTAGTCCCGCCATGTTTGCCTCGAATAATTACTGGCATTTCAAAGGGGATATCAAGAGCTTGCAACCATCTGATGACTGGGACACAAAAGAATTCTCGGTCTAAATACAATCGTTCTATTTTCAGTTTTAAAGGCTCAATTAGTGCTAAAAGATAAGTGATAATTGCTACTTTTGTATTTTGTTGTTGAACAGCTTTAATGGCTAAAGTAACTCGTTTATTCTTCTTAATTACATAGACGGTAGCGTAAGCATAAAAAGAACAAGTCCCACTTTTAGCTTGACTTCTATAAATATATGGTGCTTCTGATGGCGATGGTTCACCATAATATGGAATTAAGTTGAAATCGATAGCAATTTTTTGTTTCCCTTGTCGAATCCCATCTGGTAAGCGGCTTTGAAGTGCAGTATTTAAATCTGATTCCAGAGAGTTCAGGTCTGAATATTTCTCTAAATGGTAACGAATATCGTTACTAGTGGGAACATTTTTTAAGACTTTGGTTGTGTTTTCAATACTATCTCTCTGAGTTGCTGCTCGAATTAAAATTTCAAATATATTCTTCTGTTCACACTTACCTTGAGTCTGAATGGGAATATTTTCTGTTAAACAGTTAACTACTTCGCTCAACGTTTTACTATCAGTTAGAACTGGGGTAGTTGTAGTCATAGCCAAACTAAATAATCCTCAATTTTGGTTCTTTACCTCCATACTTTACAAAAATTGCATACTACAGATCCAGAACTATCTTTTGGTGGGCGCTTTACCCTTAACTTTTGAGGTGATTAATTAGTTTTACTTATTTAGAGTTGCTCAAGGAGTTTTCTAAAAAATGTATCTAACAATACGTTTTTTTTGACAATGATCAATTTCATAGGTATCTTTCTGTGCGTGATCGCAGAACTTTTAGGTCTACTGAAATTGAATCATATCTTAGTCAGTTTGAACCATATTTTGTCATCTAAGTTGTACATAGGAGTGATTTTTAGAGAATTATTCGGGAGAAGTTTTCTCTTTTTAGTTATGACAACTCTAGGCTTTATTATGATTCACAATCAGGACACGCGGCCATAATTTTATGCAAACTTTTATGTGATGTTTAGGCTATAACCCTTGAAATGTCGTTAATTTTTGGTCAGGGTATGATTCACAATTTGGTCATCCAGGGGGTAAAAGCACACTCATGTGTTTGTAATCGTGGCAACTCTCGTGAATTGCTTCAAGATTATTTTTCTTCCAGTTGACGTGATTTCCGTCGATGTGATGCAGGTGAACCCGTTCCTCATCGATGAACTTTAAGCCACAGGAAGCA
>NZ_JBALEJ010000073.1:0-186206 GCF_036917975.1 Nostoc sp. | reverse complement strand
GCAGCGCATTGAGTGGAGAATAATCATAAAGAGGAGAATATCCCTAAACTTCATTGAATCAAGGTGCAATATGAATACACCGTCGGTATCTTAAGTATTCTGGTAGTCCCGTCCTTTTTGGGGATGGGGATTTCCCGTAATCCTTGATGCTTCCAGTTTCCACTATTCATTTTTAGTAATTCTTCAAGGTTGAAGCGTTCTTCAAATGAGAGCGATTTTTTCCCATCGATACCAGCCGTCTTTTTACCAGCATTTAGCTGAGATACAAGTCTAATTGCAAGAAATCGAGCCGAGGTTGATTTTAGAATAAGCTTTTGGAGTGACCTAGCTTTCCGCTTGTCTCCAACTTGAACCGCTTTGTACACGCGCTTTTGAAGGCGGAGAAGATTTCGGCGGAATTTCTTCCACGGTAAGGCTCTCCAAGATTCACTAGTTTTGTAACTGTGTCTAATCATTTTCTCTTCTCTAGTTTGTGTATTCTGAACACCTCAGACCAATTACGGTCTGTCCTACCCGACTTGTGAGGATTCCGCTTCTCGTCTAGCCTACCTGGGGAACGAAAGCCCCAAGACTCCCAAATCGTTTTTATTCGTTCCCTCGGAGAGATTGATTGTTCCGTTAGATGTAGCCAATTCGACTACTGGATTCCCAGGACTCTTGCCGACATCGAGCTTCTGTACGGCGGGAATTGTCTCCAGTTAAATCAGGGGTCTTTGTGTTGCGCCCTGTTTCTCGGATAAGTCGCTTTTCTAGGCTCTGTTTCATCGTAGGAACTCCCTGTTAGCGCCAGTGTCAACCCGCAACGGTCGTCTGGTTGCGCCCAGTTAAGAGCTTCACTCTACAAGAACCGAGCTTGTTCGGTGTGGGCAGATAAGGAGTCAATTCTGAGTCTGAATGGCAAGACTTGCACTTGCATCTGACCGAGAGTTCAACCCTTTAGTGACAGTAATCTGCTGTCGGGCTGGTTTAGTTATGTACGGACTGATTACCGTGATTCACTAAACAACGAATCGCACAGCCCGTTCCGAATGGGGAATCTCACTTATTTACTCAGCACTCCTGAATGCCACACACATCATAAAATTAGGACTTCGGCTACTGTTTGCGTAAGGGACATCCAAAAATTAAATTACTCAATTTTTGCATCCAATAGGAGCTGGGGGACAAGGTAGCAATACAATACTGTTCGGTTAAGGCAAGAGACGCGATAAATCGCCGTCTCTACAAAAGACTGATTATTGTAGAGACGGCGATTCATCGCTTCTTAGCTGCTTATGGTGAGTCCACTGGAGGCGGAGCCTCCCAAAATCTGTTCCCAGCCTCCAGGCTGGGAACCAGTCAGTTCAAGGGCTGTGTCTTAACTTGATGCCATTTGTCCCTGAGTCTTATCTTTATAGATCACCAAAAGACACTACCGACTCGCGGCGTCTTCTTCGTAAATATCTATGTTGGTGAAAATGATATCTCCAAAAATGAGTAAACGGTAGCAAAAGCTACCGTATTGTCTTTGTTTTACAGCCATTAGGTTTTTATAATTCCTATGCTTATTTATAGAGTTCCCTAAAATTCTGGAAAACTAACATTTTTGGGAAAAAAAAGAAATAAAGCTGAAATACTTGCTAGATAAGAGTTTTATGATTTGGGAGTTCGGAGAAAGTTTAGTTCTTAGATCAAGGCTAAAGTCGCCGACTATGAACTGATCAATACTAGATTGTGAATCGATAGGTCGCGCCCTTTCCAATTTTTTAGAGAGTTATCTAAATATTCCGTTGCTAGAGTGGATAACTAGCTTTAATCTGGTTCCAGATGCATTATTTAGTTGTAATGCGATGCCTACGGCGGGCAAAGCCTACGCCAAGCAACTGAGGTGATAGACTAGGACTAAAGCCCCCCTAGCCTCACCCAAGGAGGGGAAATCAAGTTCGCTAACGCTGGCTTACAATCAATTTTGGAAATTATTCATCTAACGATGGTAAGCTGAGTAAGGCAATCTCTGGAAAATGCCAGTGTTAAGCAATTCCAGGAACTTAGCGTAAGTTCATTATTCTTGGCGACTGGGGTAATAAGCAAAGTAGCTGAGTGTCGCAGCAGTTTTCCTAGTATCTCTAAATTGATTTTCTGGGGAAAATGCTACTTGTGCTATTGTCAAGAGTTTCTTGACAGCCTCGAAAGCAGTGAGTGCTTTCTCTAAAAGTGCGTAGTTTACCGCCGTAGGCATCGCCTCTATGTTATCTAAAGCTTTTCCTCGATAACCCATCCCCTGTTCTTCTGGGAAGGATGGTAGTTTTTAAAGGACAAAGCTGGGCATAAGGTGTGCTTCGCAAGTTATAGAGGCAGTACGCAATTAGCTATGGCTGTTTTACCAATCATTAGTAGGATTAGGTAAAGGCAGGCAAAAAAGACACTTCATCGAATGCACTGGCGGTTGAGAAAACCCTCTACAAAATTGGTCTGAACAGTTAACAGCTTCCTGATAAATTAGATACAATTAGCATCTGTGTTTACTTGGGTGATTGCTTATTCAAAGCAAGTACTCGAATTGACAGGCTACCTCACTAACCGATTTGACATAGTAATAACATTTTCACCTGCTAACTCTGGCGAAAATTTTTAATTCAGGGCAAATTAAGACTTATATTCAAGGGGCTTGGGTGTTTCTTGGAGATGAAGTTAGCCAAAAGGCTGAAAAAGGTGTATCTGATGTCAAAAACGCAGATCGGATAGGAGTATGAAAATCTAAAATATATATTAAGAAGAAAAACAACGACCATCGACAACCGTCAGTCTATTTTACTTTCTGTAAAGCGTCACCGGGTTGTTACCAGTGCTGAAACACGATTACATGCAAGTTTCCCAGGATCAGCCGATTCATTCTGAGGCTCCACTCCAACTGCTGCTGTTTGTCGATGGACGCCCCAAGTCCCGCCAACAGGTACAGCGAATACGTGCTTACTTAAAAGAATTGCAGGCTGAGTATAGTTTTGAACTTCAAACTATTGATGTTGGACAACAACCTTACTTAGCAGAACACTTCAAATTAGTAGCAACGCCAGCTTTAATCAAAATCCATCCCGAGCCACGACAGGTTTTAGCTGGGAGTAATATCATAGCGCAATTGAAAAACTGGTGGCCTCGCTGGCAAGCTGCTGTAGACGCCTATTTAAAATTACAAGAAGACTTACAAGAACGTATAGATGATACTGCAAGGGCCACATCACCCAAATCTACTATCCGTTCTGTTGCTGTTTCTGCTGAACTAATCCGACTCTCAGACGAAATTTTTCGCTTGAAACAGGAAAAAGATAACCTCCAAGAGCAGTTACAGTTTAAAGATCGAGTGATTGCAATGCTGGCGCACGATCTCCGTAATCCGTTAACTGCTGCCGCGATCGCCATAGAAACTCTTCAATCTAACTACAATTCAGATACAGGTCAATTTCAACGCCTCAAACCATCCTTGACCGCGCATCTATTAAAACAAGCCCGTCATCAAACTAAAGTAATTGACCGGATGATTACCGACCTTTTACAGGTAGGTCGTGGTAAAGATACAGAGTTTCCTATTTTACCACAAAAAGTACAGCTAGGTAAACTGTGTTTAGATGTACTAGAAGAATTGTGCGATCGCTATACCGCCAAATCCCAAGAGGTAGAAACGGATATTCCCAGTGACTTACCTTATGTATATGCTGACCCAGAACGCATCCGGCAAGTGCTAGTAAATCTGTTGGATAATGCCATCAAATACACCCCAGAAGGTGGCAAGATTAGCATTGCTGGATTGCACCGCACTACCCAAAAAGTTCAGTTTAGTATTGGTGATACTGGGCCTGGTATTCCTGTAGAGAATCGCGATCGCATCTTTGAAAACCACTTCCGCCTGCAACGGGATGAAGGTACAGAAGGTTACGGCATTGGTCTTTGTCTATGCCAACGTATTATCTTAGCACATTATGGCCAAATTTGGGTAGACTCTGCCCCCAATAACGGTGCATGGTTTCACTTCACACTACCAGTTTATCCTTCTTAGGTAATGGGTATGGAACATTGGGCATTCACAAATGACAAATGACAAATGACAAATGACAATTAAGTACTTGAGACAAAGCGATCGCGCCCCCCGGCCTTTGCTTGATAGAGTGCTTTATCTGCCAGCACAATCAAATCCGAAGGTGAGGATTCCCAAGTGGGGACAACAGTTGCCACGCCCATACTTATGGTGAGATGCTCACTCACCAGAGATCCGTCATGAACAATTTGCAAATCTTTGATTCCCGCTTGTATCATTGCAGCAACGTGAAGTGCGCCAGATGCAGGAGTGTATGGCATAATCACAGCAAATTCTTCGCCACCATAACGCGCTACTAAATCCTGATGTTTTTGTGCCTTAAGACTTAAGATAGCACCCACCTTTTGTAAACAAACATCCCCAGCCGGATGGCCATATCTATCGTTATAAAACTTAAAAAAGTCGATATCACACAAGATCATCGATAGGGGAGATCCCTCTTGTGCGAGATTAATCCACTGAGTATTGAGATAATCGTCAAAGCGGCGACGATTGGCCAACTCAGTTAAGCCATCTACATTGGCCAGGTGATGCAAAGCTTCGTTTGCCGCCTCTAATTGTTTGTATACTTGCGCTTGCTGTAACAGTCGGCGTAATCGCTGGCGCAATACAGGCCAGTGAATTGGCTTAGTAACATAATCAGTTGCGCCAGCGTCAAAAGCACGGTTTACAGAATCCTCATCATCCAAGCATGTGATCATCAAAATGGGAGTGCGCTCCCATATTTTGGAGATAACCGTATTGTTAAGGGTCGAGTCACTATCAAAGTTTGCAAGGGCTGATATTAAATTATTCCTGGCAATCTGGAGCAATTGCTTACAGCAGGTAAAGCCATCCATCACAGGCATGACAGCATCTAGCAAAACTATATCCGGTTTGATGGTCTCGTAAGCATCTAAACATTGCTTGCCATCATTGACCTCGATCACTCGATAACCTTCTTGTTCCATCGCTTTACGCAACAATACGCGGATGGTCTTGTCATCATCAGCCACTAGAATCAGTGGCGGTTGCTTAGTAGAAAGAGGAAATGGGCTTATGCCTGACATGAGTTGCCTTCCACTTGCGGAACTATCCTGAAAAAGGGTGTACAACTTGATCGCATGGGGGCGATCGCTATTTTCATCAATGCCAGGATTTGCGGCAGAGGTGTGTCTAGCTTCACAATCAACAGTTTTTTGACAATGGACTGCTCAATGTTCTTGAGCCAAGCAAGCGGTAGATAACTAAGTTGCATAGACAATCTATAATTGGAACACAAAGGCAATTATTACCTTTTGTTCGGCTGTGGTTATGGGAGGAAATGTTACCTTTATATTTCCCAATTGTTAAAGTTAAATTGCAACTTTTTTGAGAATTGCAAATGGACACCTTACGCATTTAGTTTTGGAGTTACTTTAGAAACCTAGCAAGATAGAACAAAGCAATTGCCAAAGTCCCCTCAAAAGATAGCTAATACTAAATTCTCAGATCGGCTGACTTAAATTTATTCAGTCTATCCGGTAAGGTTTGCTGGGGTTTAGTATAATTACATAAGGTTGAGATTAAGCCTGTACAAGGCTTGGTTATGTATTGACTCTAGGTTAATAAATTAAAGTATAAATTCTTATTTAGTTGTATTCAGGATATTGAGTTATAAAAAAATAGATTTTTTCTTAGAAAATGTATATAAATATACTAAAATTGAGTTTATTTAATATATTGAACAACTAAATCTTAGAATTACTTTACAGACTGCACATTAAAATCGCCATCTTATTAACTAAACAAACAACCGAAATTTTTTTCAAAAGACTCCAAAACTATTTACATTCACTAAATCCTTAAAATGCCAGACTCATTAATGTATCAGCAGGATAATTTTGTTGTTCTAGAAACCAATCAACCAGAACAATTTCTGACACTATCAGAGTTATTAAAAAAGCTCGAAACAACTCTCCAAAAACTCATAATTCAAGATTTGTCGCCTGACTTGCAAAAGTTTGATACTGTAGAAGCTCAAGCACAATATTTGCTCGACACCACCTGTGAATTAGATATTGGTCCTGGACAATATTTACAGTGGTATGCAGTTCGTCTAGAAAAGTAACTTTTTGGTCAGTGATTAAGAGAATCCCAAAAAATAAATGAGTAATAAGTAATAAGTAATAAGTAATAAGTAATAAGTAATAAGTAATAAGTAATACCCATTAATCATTATTTATTACTTATTAAGTAGGTAGGCACAAATAAACCTAACTATGTAACAAAATGTAAAAAGCTTAAAACCCTTGCGATTGCTTCTCTACGAGACGCTACGCGAACACTTCGCTGCGCTCCGTACCCTACGGGTTCTCCGAATGAGTACGCAATGACATAGTTATAAATTTTTCCGCCTACCTACTTACTTCAAAAATAAATTTCTTTGGCTTTTAGCTAAAGTCTACTGAAATAGACTGGAGATTTTTGGCGATATTGAGTCATTTTCAGATGACTTTCGCTATTATACGGGAATTTCAATTCCCGGCGGACAAGCGGTTTCACGTTAAGTTGACACCAATGGTTCGCGCAGCACCCCCAAGAGTTACCTACACCGCAATCGGCTTGGGGTTATTAGTGTAGATAATTGGTCTAAAGAAGACGCGATTTATCGCGTCTCTACATGAGGGTTTTGGGTGTATTACAACCTCCTACCCCCTACCTGCTTCACAAGTAAGTAATCTCACTGAACTATTTGATGAAGTATTAAACAATTTGTCTTTAATACAATACGGTTCAGTTAGCGCCAAAAACCCCTCAGATGCGTAGGTTGGGTGGAGGAACGAAACCCAACATTTTCGCGGGTTTGTTGGGTTTCGTTCCTCCACCCAACCTACGATTATCCTTAATCCAACCGTATTGGTCTTTAATACTTTATTTATGGTCTTAGTTAATCAAATTTGTGTAAAAAGATTACGGAATCACTGAAGAATACATTGATGCTACTGTTCAGCAAGGTTAAGCTGGTAATAATATGAACAGGAAGTATTTTTATCCTGATAACTGAAATGACCACTCATCGTTTATCAATTAGTCAGGAAGATTCTCATTGTGTTACGTCTACTAACTCTCAACAAATAACTGTGCAAATTGCACAAGAGGAGGTTTATAGCTTCTTCGTGGAAATTGTCAAAAAGTTGCCACCAGAGGATGTTTTACGCGAATTCCAAGGTTTATTTATAGATGGTCTTGATTCAGAAGATTCCGATTATATACCTGGAATATATAGTATTTTTTTAGATGATAACGAACAGGAATTATATAATACACTTAAGCGGTGTTGCTACATCATCGTTAATAATTGGAAAACTAACCGAAAAGACAAATATATCCAAGAATTAGTTAATTTATTTGTTAATGAAAATCTCAAGATAAAAGACAATAATCCTCTAGTAGTAAAAATTTGTAAAGGCTGGCTAGAGAATTTTGTTAACAGCAAAGATTACAAGGATTTGAAATTATTTGCTACTAAATATGAGGAATCATCTAAAGGTCATTGGGCTAATCGCTACACTTCCTATTTATTAATCGATCAATCTGTTAATGAGAACAATCCTAAAGAGCAACAAGAGGCTGCTAGAAGGCTTTCTAAACAGATGAAAGACAAATTTAAGTTTGAACTAGCAATGTATATTGCTCGTTCTCAATCTGCCGTCTCAAGCACAGCACGCTATACAAATCCCAGCATTTTGGGAGATCAAGCTCTGCGTTTAATCAAAGCAATTGTCTTGAAAAGAGGTGTGTTTAGTCATGAAAATATTGCCCATATATTTATCAAGCAAACTCAAAACCAAACTCTAGAAGAATTTAAAATAAACCTGGAAAAATATCTATTTATTTCTGTAGATAATAAAGAATCAGTAGAGGCTTGGCGGCAGCAGTTTGTAAATAGTTTATCCTTATGGAAGACGGATTATAATCAAAAGAATATCACTAAAGAATTATTTTTGAGAACCTGTAATCGAGTGATTGATTGCTTGACAACAGAAAATGGCAAAGAGCCTTCGTCATTATTTGTCTTATTGGTGAACCAAGGCAATGCTCTAACATTGGTAATTATCCTGTTAAAGATTATTTTGATTTCTAGAAATTCTCGCAGACATTTAGAAACTCGGATTGCTCATCTGATTCGTTTTTACGAAAAATATTCGGAAGAGGAATGCAAGGGAGTAATAAATTTTATCGAGATTTTTAATATCACCTTTGCAATTTATGCAGAAAACGTAGAATATAACCTGATTAAGATGGAAGAAGAGGAACAAAGCAGTAATCAGCAGTTAAATCTCGATGGTTATCGTGTATTTTCACAGATGAAGGTAGATAGAAAAAAATAAGTTTTGCCTGATTTATGATTTGGCAAGGCGTTCGTCTAGCCAAGCGAGCATAGCACCCACGGTTTCAGCTAGAATACTAATGAGACGATATAGAGCGATCGCACTAAATACTAAAGCTGCTGGAAAATGATGTCGTAAAAGTTCATACGCGGTCGCTTCAAACACACCCAACCCACCAGGCGCACCCGGTACAACAAACCCCAATAACCAAGCGCAACTAAAAGCCCCTAACAACAAAGGAATTTGATTCGCATTCAACGAACCCAGGGCGGATATGGTTAATATAAACCCAGTGGCGCGTAATCCCATAAAGCCCAATTCTCCTAACAAAGGGCGTAGAGGATAGCTTTTAAGACTGAAGGGAACAGTTGGTTTACTGCTAGTAGCAGACTTTTTTGCTTTCAATCTGTACAAAAAGCGAATAACTGGGTTTAAAAACCAGGGATGAATCGCACAAAGGACTACAGCTAAACTCAGCAATTGTAGTATTCGTATAACAAGGGTAGTATTAGCTGGTGCAAATTGGCTACTGCATAGAACAATAATGATTAAAGCAGCCGCTAGCATGAGTAGGGGTTCGAGCAAAACGCTTAGGGTGGCTGCACCAGTGGGAATATTGGCATTTTTGGCGGCGACAATTCGTCCGTAGTGATGCCAGATATTACCTGGTAAATACTTAGCTATGTTCGTTTTTAGGTAAACTTGGATAAACTGGGGAGATGATACAGGTTGATTTAACTCTTGGAGAATCCAAGTCCAGATCCAGCCTGCCCAAGTATGAGCTAGTAAAGTTATCCCTGTAGCGATCGCCATAATTGCCCATCCTACATCATCAATGCGGATAGCAGTAACCTCGCTCCAATTATCCTTCAAAGCTTTCCCTAAAAAAAACAGCGTTCCCCCCAAAATTATCCAGCGGAAAAATTGCTTCATGGATTTATTAATTTAACAGTGGGAGCTACAAAGGCTAAATAGCTCAAATCCGATATTATATCAGCTATATATCCAAAACTTATCAGATATCAAACAGGTTGATATAACTCTTTTTACAATAACTGTATTATCTTAGTTTGTCTCTCCCTGGAGTTAGATAAAATTATTCCTTTTGTAATAAATCAAATGTTACTTTCGCTAGAGTACAACTCATTTCATTATTCATATCATTAATTAGATGTTATTATTTTTCTGAATGCTTGGCATACAAAATTAATTGCAAATGCCATGTTGGTTGAAGTTTAACTTAGTCACAAAAATGCAAGGAGTGAGAACTATGAGAAAAGCAATGAATTGGCTGAAAGACATTCGTCCTCTGAAAGTTTTAACTGTTTTTTTGGCAGGAATGTTTTTATTTATGACACAGGCTTGTGGCGCTCCAGGAGTAGCAGCACAGCCACCACAGCCAGGTTCGCAAGCACCTAACGTCCAGCGATACGATCCTACAAAAGATAATCCTCTCTCATCTCCTGCTGGCGGGATAAATAACTTTAGTGATGTAGATCCGAGAGCGACAGATGAAAAAGCAGCTAATGATAGAGCTGAGGCGCTAGTCAAAAATGCTCAAAAAAATATTGAGCAGAAGGGAATTGACAGCCGAGAGCAATATGTTCGGAATTTCCAACAAGGTACACCCCTTGGCGAAAGAGTGAAGAATCTGGGTGAAGATGTTGGTAGTTCTGCCGAGGAATTGCGGGAAGGTCTTGTTAAGGGTACTCAGCGTGGATTTGAAAATCTCAAGGAAAATACCCAAAATGCAGGCAAAGACTTGACAAAAAATGTTCAACGTGGAGCTGATGATGCTGGTAAAAATGTTCAGCGCACAGCAGAAGATGCAGGTGACGCAGTGAAGGGTGCAGTCAGAAAGGTTGATTGAAATTAGTTATCGAAACAGAAGTCAGAAATCAAAAGTCAGAATTCAGAAGTCAGAAGTCAGCATGAATTCTATACAAGTGGCTGATGAATAGATAGATTTAATACCCCCACCAAATCGTAAGATTTGGTGGTTTTTAATCAGTAGCAAGTCTATAGCCTTCTTCCCACATGGGATCTATGCCCCAATACGCTTGGGTTAAGGGCTACTATTTTGGGTTTTCAAGACGCGATAAATCGCCGTCTCTACAAGTGTTTTGTTGCTCATTCTGATCTGTATTTATCATGCCCCACTGATAGCGTTGGCGCAGTCTCTTCCTAGAGAAGCGTCTTGATTCTGGCTTCTGAATTCTGAATTCTGACTCCTGAATTCTGAATCCTGATTCAGAATTCTTCACTACAAATACTTCTGCAACAATAACCCTAATTTTTCCTTTGTTGCTGCTGGTGCTTTATCCAACTGAGTCAAAATCGCATACTGCAACGCCGAATGCGCTTCACTGGTTGGCGGATTTTCACTCAAGCGGCGCACAGTTTCTTGAATCACCTTTTGAGCATTCACAGCATTCCGCAGCAAATTGCCAATTACTAGTTCTACCGTCACACTGTCATGGTCTGGATGCCAACAATCATAATCTGTCACCAGTGCTAAGGTTGCATAAGCAATTTCTGCTTCCCTGGCCAACTTCGCCTCTGGTAAATTTGTCATGCCAATAATTGTTGCATCCCAACTGCGGTAAAGATTCGATTCTGCTTTAGTAGAAAAAGCTGGGCCTTCCATGCACACATAAGTACCGCCGCGATGGAGAGTAACTTCTGGTAAATTGAGAGATGCGATCGCATCTGCCAACACAGTAGCCAAATTCTTACATATCGGGTCGCCAAAGGCAATGTGAGCAACAATTCCCTCACCGAAAAACGTTGAAATCCGATTTTTTGTCCTGTCAATAAACTGATCTGGCACTACCATATCCAGTGGTTTCGCCTCTGCTTTCAAGGAACCGACGGCACTAGCTGAGATTAAATACTTTACACCCAATTGCTTCATCGCATAGATATTCGCGCGAAATGGTAACTCAGAGGGTAAAAGCGTGTGATTGCGGCCATGACGCGCCAAAAAAGCTACCCGTGTCCCATCCAAAGTCCCCAGAATCAAAGCATCAGATGGTGAACCAAAAGGAGTTTGGATTTGCACCTCTTCGACATCTTTGAGCGCATCCATTTTGTAAAGACCGCTACCACCAATAATTCCAATACTAGCTTGAGCCATGACTCTGAACCTGTTACTTGCTGATCTGCTCAGTTATTTTATCGAAAAGGGGAGTAGCAGAAAAGGCAGTCACGTTGCTTTGCTCTGAATTAAAAATTAAAAATGCCAATAAATAATTGTCATCATAGTGTGCGATCGCTGCTTAATGGACATCTCCGAAAAAGAATGTAGAGACGTAGCAGTGCTACGTCTCTACAAGGGTTCTCGATAACGCATATTTAATTTCTGGAGATGTATAATGTATACAAATGTTAAGTAGATGCACTCCTACGCAGGGAAACAAAGCAAGCGTTATACTTTTGGAAAAAGACTTGTTTTAACCCCTGCTTTTAACATTTTCATAAATCAATGACTCTCAATTTTCGCTTTGCGGTAGTCAGCGACTTACACCTGGCACTTCCTCACACAATCTGGGATCATCCCAGCCGCTTTCATCTAGTGGAAGTAAGTATCTCGGCGTTTAAAAGTGTACTAGAACATTTAATACAACTCGATTTAGATTTCTTGTTGTTACCAGGAGATTTAACCCAACACGGCGAACCCGAAAACCACGCTTGGTTGCAACAATGTTTAGCTGAACTTCCTTTTCCCGTCTATGTTGTTCCTGGGAATCATGACGTTCCTGTACTGTTGGCCGATCAGCAATCAATTGCTTTTGCGGATTTTCCCTACTATTACACCAAGTGTGGCTATGAAGATCCACAGCAGATTTACTACATTCGTGAGTTGTTACCTGGAGTTAAGCTGATTGGACTGAATTCTAACTCCTTTAATGACCAGGGGGAGCAAGTGGGGTGTTTGGATGCCAAACAGCTACAGTGGTTAGAAGAGGTACTGGCGGCCTCTGGTGATGATTTAGTTCTGGTGATGGTGCATCATAATGTGGTGGAACATTTGCCCAATCAGTCGAACCATCCACTAGCAAATCGCTACATGTTGTCCAATTCCACAGAACTGTTGCAATTGCTAAGGCGCTACGGAGTCAAGTTAGTGTTTACGGGGCATTTGCACGTTCAGGATATTGCTTACTCAGATGGAGTTTATGATATTACCACTGGTTCTTTAGTGAGCTACCCTCACCCTTATCGGGTGCTAGAGTTTCATCGAGATCACGAAGGTAAAGAATGGTTGCAAATTTTATCCCATCGCGTTGAGTCTGTGCCGGAGTTTCCCGACTTGCAACAGTCATCAAGGCAGTGGATGGGCGATCGCTCTTTCCCCTTCCTAGTTAAGCTACTAACTCACTCCCCATTAAACTTACCATTATCACAGGCAAAAAAATTAGCCCCTGGTTTGCGGGACTTCTGGGCAACTATTGCCGATGGTGATGCAGTCTTAGATTATCCTCATTTTCCCCCAGAAGTGCGGCGCTATATTCAGACATATAGTGCATCACAGCCTAATCCAGGCATCGCCACTGCTGGAACTTTGACACTGATTGATAATAACACCACACTTTTGCTGGATAAAAGTTAGGAGTGATTCAATTTTGGATTTTAGATTTTAGATTTTTATTTCAATCCAAAATCCAAAATTCAAAATCTAAAATTGGTTTAACACTGATTACTGATTTTGACGACAAATTCCAAATGCTGAAGTGTAGGCGTGTAAGAAGGTTCTGCCACCAACAGGGCCGATTTCACCACCACAGAAAAAGCCACCTACAGGAATATCGTTAAGGTAGCGCTGAAATAGTTCCGAATCGAAGTTGGGTTTACCATACAGTCCTTCACCTCGTCCCAAACAGGCAAACATTAAGGCAGCTACAGCTGAGGGTTCAGATTCTCGCTGGTGTTGATAACTTTGCAGGAGTAATTCTAAGTCTTCAGCAGAGGCTTGGGCATCGCGGAGGTGGAATTGCAGCCTTTGACCAGGACGGACGCGATCGCCAATTGCGATCGCCCCAGCAGTGGGATCGACCCCAAGAATACCACGAATTAAAAAGTCTCCTTGCTGCAAAGCCAACTTAAATTCATCCATTGCCACACCCACAAACAGAGAATGCTGTGCTAAACTCCGTTCTTGTTCGCTGAGACTGGCAATCAAATCTCGCAACACCACTAAAGGTACTTTTTCATCTAACTCCAGAATAATATTGCGATCGGCTTTTGTGACTTGCAATGGTTTGCCAATCGGTCGGCATCCTTGGGCTACAATCGTTTCTAAAACAATATTGCCAGTCAAAGCTATACCAACAGTACCCTCTCTGTAAAGGTTTTGGTGTTCCTCACTACTAGCATCGTTACAAAATAAGGCAACACGACCACCCATACCCCCACCACTAGCCTGTCCCCCCACAATCACCGATCCTGGATAAGCAAAATCCAGCCCTTGTAACAAATTATTGATTCCAGAGGCGAAAGAACTAGAAAGTAAGATGAACTGGGGCGTGGGGGAGGGTGGTACACCAATCAAATCAAGCCAAGCATCTGGTGAACTGTCTAAGTCAGGTAATTCTTCAGCAACAACATGAAAAACTTGAATCTTCACTCCTGGAAGATGTGCTAAAGTCAAGCTAATAGCTGGTTCAGCTTCTAGTTCTTGGGTATCTCCGCTAACTGTTGTCCCAATCACACCTCCACCACTACAGCCAATTAACACTGGCACAGAAAGTTTCTCAGCTAACAAAGGTAACAGTCGGGAATACTCACTCGTAAAAGCAGACGAAATGAATACCAGTCCTAGATCCGCAGGTGCCGTTAACGATGAGACAGCACGTTCCACCACATCTGTAACGGCGGCTTCCAAAGAATGACGGGTTGATAGGGCATTTGCCCACTGCATTTGGTCTGCCATGAGTTTTGAGCTTCTTTCTCTTTTTAGGCTAGTAGGTTTTGACTTTTGATTTTGGGAAGAATTACATTTTACAAGAATTGACACCAGCCCTTTGTCTCCACCATCCCAAGAAGCTGGGGTTGTCATTCCCTATATAGGCATCTAAATATATTGTATGATTATTTATCTATACTACTGATTCCACAAAATCTTAAAAAATAAAGGTAAATGCATTATATATACGCTAACTTGCTGTATTGGTTATAAATCAATAGTCTAAAGCACCAACTTATGATCGGCTAAATGGTTAGAATGGTTATTAATCAAGCAAAAAATTGCCATTTCTGAACATTTTCTATACTAGTATTAACAACACACGACGAGACTAAAGCAATGACAAACATCCAAGAAACAGCAAAAGGCGACATCCAAGAGAAAATCCAAGAAGAAGTAGAACAAGCGCGTACTGTTTGTGATATCAACGGTAGCAACTCACCAGAGTGTGCTGCTGCTTGGGATGCAGTAGAAGAATTGCAAGCCGAAGCTTCTCACAAGCGCCAAAGTAAGCCAAAAAACTCTCTAGAACAGTATTGTGATGACAACCCAGATGCAATTGAATGCCGCGTTTACGACGACTAAAAATTGAGGCAAGCGGATTTTCTGTTGTTTGGTCAGCAAGCAACCAGCATTGACCAAAGAATACGCCCAAAGTGGGGGATGCGGAGATTTACCAATTTCCTCCACTTGCAAGCGTTTTATTTAAAGCCCCCGAATTTAGTCGTGGAGACAAAAAATACAGCAGAATTCAGGAATCACAATAGGCTACGCCCCGATGCCCTAACAGAAGCAAAACAAGCTTTATACCCTGGTTTTGAGATTTAGCTTGTGTACTTCACTAACTTGAAATCCGCTATAAATTCTTTATCTGAATCAAGAGGCTTATTCCAAAGGGATAAGCTAGGATTTTTATAAATTAAACAACAAATTAATTGTTAGTAGGGGCGTACAGATGTATGCCCCTATAAATTTTGTGTAATACTCGTGACTTATAGTCATACGAGGTTCAATAAACTATTATCAAGAAGAATTCAGGATGAATTGGAGTTCGACTGACTCCTGAATAAAAGGGTTTTATACCACTGCCTTATTTAGCAGTCTACAATCATGTAGTGGTATAAAACCCCACTTGATTTATTCTGCCTTCTGACTTCTTTTTTATCTATTGTTTGAGAAAAACTATGGACTATAATATTTGGTTTCGCCCTTTCGTCTGGATTGATTACCGACTATCAGTATTATTCCTGGTAATTATTCCGCTAATTCTTCTGATTTGGGCATTTGTACAAAAAACGGAAGCCATACAACGCTTATTGACTATATACTGGCGAGTAGCAAGCCTAGTGGCAATCACGATTTACTTAATGATTGCCCAGTATCCAGTTAGCTTTATCTCTGGGTTGATGGCTCGGATTTTGATCGCGATTTCGTTGTGGTTCTGGGTGGATATCAACGATGAAATTGAGTATCAAACCAGTGGTTCTTTGAAATTTATTTTTACTTCTTGGCGCTGGGCGACAACTGTTTATTGTTTTTTGGGCACACTCGCCTTTATCCCTTTTTTGGGTTGTGCTTTTTCTGGCAATGTGCTGAAGACTTCCTATTGTCAGGTTTGGTTCGAGGCTCCGTTGCTATTCAAAGAATATTTTCATGCTAACAGCAAGGCTGAGTTCTTAGGTTTTCTTGGCATAACTAGTTTAGTAATTTATGTGCTTTACTTAAGCTATTTTGTTCTAATTAAGCTGGGCAAACAGGGACGTTCAGCCACACCACAGTAACCCTAGTCTAAAAAAAATGAATTCCATTGGCAAGCGACTGGAACAATACACCGCTAAACGCACCAAAGAAGTCCTAATTGTAAGGGTGGAAATTGCTGATGAGCAAGATACAATTGCTATTTTCAAAGGCTTTTCCAGTTCTTTGATGGGTCCAACGGCATTTGATGCAGATGTACCAGTTATGCCAGATGGGGCAAACATCCTCAACATTGACCGAGTAGCGAGTCCTTACAATCCTGAAGCACCCCGCTATATTCAACAAGGACTCTCTTGGTCAGCTATGGAAGCTCTATTATCAGAAGTGGGAGTCTAAGTAATTCGTAATTTGTAACATACATCAGTATGACGATAATTAGTCAAGCAAAACTGGATGATACTGAAGACATTAAAGTTTTTTATAGTCTTTGTGGTTATGGAGGTGGTCTGAGCAAGGAAGATTTGATACTGATTGCTCAATTAGAGGAAAAAATTGTTGGTGCAGTACGTTTGTGTCCAGATGCTGGGTTCTTTGTGCTTCGAGGGATGCAGGTTCTAGCTCAGTTTCAGCAGCAAGGGATTGGTAGACAGCTACTTCAGGCATGTACTGAGCAACTTGTTGATCAAGTCTGTTACTGTATTCCGTGGCAGCATCTGCGATCCTTCTATCAAGAAGTAGGGTTTCAAGAAGTTGCACCCGTCGAAGTTCCAGACCTCTTGCGTGAACGATTTGATAACTATATTTCCAAAGGAATGAACGTCGTTCTAATGGTACGACACCAGAGGAGATTCTATGAAGAGGGAAGTTGAAAATGAAATGGAAGACGAATTACTTTCTGAGTACGACTTCGCTCAAATGGAAGGCGGAGTTAAGGGCCAATATGTTGAGAGATATCGTGCAGGGACGAACTTAGTGCTTTTAGATCCCGATGTTGCTCAAGCTTTTCCCAATGATGCAGCCGTGAATGAAGCGCTAAGGATGTTAATCCAGGTTGCCCAGCATCAGCAACTCAATACTGCGGTGCAGCAGACGGAATAGAAATTCTCAGTGAAGTTATTTGGTGTTGGTTAGGCGATCGCAGTTAAGACAGACTGGTTACACTGTTAGCATTATTGGATGGGCCCAGATGCAACAGTCACAGGATGCGAACACGCCAAAACAATTGAATCGAGAACAACGTTGGGAAATTGTACGAACCTTACTACAACGTAGCAACCTGAGCAGCGAGGCAAAACAGGCATTCCGCCAAGCTTATGCCAATGCACGTCGCTCAATTTGGCTGACGTTTACGCTACGATCGCCTTCTACCTCAATCATCAACCGGAAGTAGAAGCCTACTTGCAACAGCGACGGCAGCAATCACAAGAGATTCGGGCAATAAATCAAGCGAATTTTGACCCACAAGGCTTACGCGATCGCTTGCTTGCCCGCAAAGCAACACAGGAAGCATGTTAAAATTCCCTGCTGATGAAAACTTTGATAATACGGTTATTAGAGGATTGTTCCGCCGTAGCCCGGAAATTGACATCGTTCGTGTACAAGATGTTGGGTTATCAGGCAAAGATGATCCAACTATCCTGGATTGGGCAGCCCAAGAAGGACGTATCCTGCTTACCCATGACGTTTCTACAATTACTCGCTATGCATACGATCGAGTTAGGCAAGATCAGACCATGCCAGGAGTTATCGAAGTCAGCCTAGATACATCGGTCGGGCGGGTCATTGAAGATATTCTTGTACTTGTAGAGTGTAGCCAGGAGGGAGAACTAGAAGGTCAAGTTCAGTATCTACCCTGGTAAAGCGGTCTAACAAAGCGATGAAGGGGGTAGCCACAAGCCGTTGGCGTAGATGCAAAGAATATCTACTGCCGATCATCTTAGCCGTTATCCTGAAGAAAGCAAGCTATCTGAAACTGTCTTCAATTTTGAATAAGCGATCGCACCAGGAGCATTATTATTCTGGATATCATGCCGAATTGGGCAGTTATAGTTATTCTTAGGTTGGGCGATTAAACATAAGTAGATTATTTTTAAAGAATTATTTTGACTTTTGAATTTAAAAAATGTCCCGTTCTGGATACACACTCCCGGTATTTGCGTGCGCTGCTGCTGTTGCCGCTTTACACTGGTTACGCGATCGCAAACCCCTAACTTTAGCATCTATAGATTTGATTGAACCCGCTCAAATTGCCGAAATCCCCATTGAACAGGTAGCAGGATTATCTGAGAATATGGCTTTAGCGATCGCTCGCAGCGATCCCGGTGATAATCTTGACCTGACTAAAGATACACCGATTTGGGCATTGGTGGAATGGCGAGAACAGGGTGATGAAGCAGTAATTATTAAAGGTGGCGAAGGGATTGGTAGGCAATTAAACGCTGATGACAAGCCAGCTATTTATGCTTACGCTCAAAGGCTGTTGCAAGAGAATTTGCAACGAATGCTAGCACCTGGGGAAAAAATCACGGTGACGATTATTTTACCTGAAGGGCGATCGCTAGCTGTTAGAACTTCAAACTCTGCTTTTGGTGTGGTTGAAGGACTTTCGCTTTTAGGCACAACCGGTATTTCTCAACCCTTAAGTACACCAGATCAGCTTGCTGTTTTTCGGGCGGAATTACAAAATAAAGCCAGTCGTTTTGAAACTTTAGTATTTTGTATCGGGGAGAATGGCCTAGATTTGGCGCGTAAACTAGGGATTAATCCTGAACAATTGGTTAAAACTGCTAACTGGCTGGGCCCAATGTTAGTAGAAGCTGATGTGCTGGGTGTGAAAGAAATCTTATTATTTGGCTATCACGGTAAGCTGATGAAACTAGCCGGCGGGATTTTTCATACTCATCACTACTTAGCTGATGGACGGCGAGAAATTTTAGCAGCGCACTGTGCGATCGCAGGTTTAAAATTACCAGATATCCAAGCTGTGTTTAATAGTGCAACTGCTGAAGCCGCACTAACACATCTAAAATCCCTAGATGCTGCAACTGGTAGTAATTGGGTAAATCAAGTTTACAGTGCGATCGCAGAAACTATCGATGTTCGTGCCCAAGAATACATCCAAAGTCATAGCGAAAGCGGCACAAAAGTAACTATCTGCGGCTCTCTTCTGTTTGATCGCGATCGCAAAATTATCGTGAAGAGTAAAACTGCTGGTCTGTTGAGGGGAAAATTATGTTAATTTATTATGAATAATCGTAAACAATCCAAATAAATAATCCTTTAAGTAACCACTCTAGGGTAGATTTATCGTTCTAATACCATCTCCGACTCCGGTACTTGACAAACGCACATAAACTTGCGTTTGTCAAGGCTTTCTATACCATTATCAGCCTGTCCAGGCTGAATAATAGCATCTCCATAGACCACAAAGCATCTACTTATCCTTAACAGATATAACTCTCCCGTCATGAATACAGCGGTGACTCTACCAACTCAAGAAGCGCCCCAAACATTGGAAAATTTTGGGCGGCTTGATCGTCAATTGATTGTAATTCTGGATTTTGGCTCTCAATATTCTGAGCTAATTGCCCGTCGCATCCGCGAAACTCAAGTATACTCCGAAGTTTTGTCTTATCGCACTACTTCTGAACATCTGCGCCAACTCAATCCTAAGGGAATCATCCTCTCTGGTGGGCCAAGTTCGGTTTATGGTGAAAAGGCTCCCCATTGCGATCCAGAAATCTGGAATTTGGGAATACCCGTTTTGGGTGTTTGCTATGGGATGCAGCTGATGGTAAACCAACTCGGTGGGGAAGTGGCAAAGGCCGAGCGAGGTGAATACGGCAAAGCCTCATTATATATTGACGATCCTACAGATTTGCTCACTAATGTCGAAGATGGTACTACCATGTGGATGAGTCATGGAGACTCAGTTACCCAAATGCCATCAGGGTTTGAATTGCTGGCACATACCGAAAATACTCCCTGTGCTGCGATCGCCGACCACGAAAGGAAACTTTACGGCGTTCAGTTCCATCCAGAGGTGGTGCATTCTATTGGCGGCATAGCATTAATCCGTAATTTTGTCTACCATATCTGCGATTGCGAACCCACTTGGACAACTGCGGCTTTTGTCGAAGATGCAGTTCGAGAAATTCGCGCCAGGGTTGGCGAAAAGCGGGTGTTGTTGGCGCTGTCTGGTGGAGTGGATTCTTCTACCTTGGCCTTTTTGCTGTACAAAGCTATTGGTGAGCAACTGACTTGCGTGTTTATCGATCAAGGCTTTATGCGAAAGTATGAGCCGGAGCGATTGGTAAAGCTGTTTCAAGAGCAATTTCACATTCCTGTAGAGTATGTTAATGCTCGCGATCGCTTTTTAGCTGCGATCGCTGATGTCACAGATCCAGAAGAAAAACGCCGCCGCATCGGACACGAATTTATCAGTGTATTTGAAGAAACATCCAAGCGCCTCGGTCAGTTTGACTATCTGGCTCAAGGGACTCTTTATCCAGATGTGATCGAATCTGCGGACACCAATGTTGATCCCCAAAGTGGTGAACGGGTAGCCGTGAAAATTAAGAGTCATCACAATGTTGGTGGTTTGCCCAAAGACCTCAGATTTAAATTGGTGGAACCACTGCGGAAACTATTTAAAGATGAAGTCCGCAAAGTTGGGCGTTCCATTGGTTTACCAGAAGAAATTGTCCAACGACAACCTTTTCCTGGGCCTGGTTTGGCAATTCGCATCTTGGGGGAAGTCACATCTGAGCGATTAAACATTTTGCGCGATGCAGATTTGATTGTCCGGCAAGAAATTAACCAACGCGGCATGTATCATGATTTTTGGCAAGCATTTGCTGTATTGTTGCCAATTCGTAGTGTTGGCGTTATGGGAGATCAACGTACTTACGCTTACCCCATTGTTTTGCGGATTGTTACCAGTGAAGATGGTATGACTGCTGATTGGGCGAGAGTACCTTATGATGTCCTAGAAGTGATTTCCACGCGGATTGTGAATGAAGTGAAAGGGGTGAATCGGGTGGTTTATGACATCACATCTAAGCCGCCTGGAACCATTGAATGGGAGTAATCAAGTTTTGATATGAATCTTTCGTGAACAATTAGATCCCCGACTTCTTTGAGAAGTCGGGGATCTGATTCTTTAGATTTTCACGCCGTGTCGTACTGGTGTGGCAAGCAAAAAAATTGTGCATTAAACGTAGGTTGGGTGGAACCCAACATATATCAGGATGTTGGCTTTGGCAAAGCCCATTAGTATCAACTTAAGCTGGAAATAGCTTATCTGTTGGCTTCCATGCCCGCCAGGGAATAAATAAATGAGTAATGAGTAATACTCATTACTCATTACTCATTACTCATTATTTATTACTTATTACTTCAAAAATAAATTCCCGGCGGACAAGCGGTTTCGCGTTAAGTTGACACCAATGTTTATGAATTGCCCCTACTTTTTCAAGAAGTCGGCTATCTAAATCGTAGGTAAAGGCATGGAGTTAGAGTAACAATATTTTTCGTTATTGACTACTGACTAAGGACTCTTTTTGAGTATTAATCAGCGCTAGCTCAATTGTATTTTCAGAGGGCTGTGTTATTTGAATCTCCAATCCAGGACCAAAATAATTGGTCATTTTTTCCTGCTTTTTTTGCCACACATCAAATGGTATTAGCGGTGAATCAAATTCTAGAATTAGGGCATAGCTACCATTCATTTCTGTTTCTCGCAACCCTGTTACCGTTGGTCGTTCCTGGTCTGTGGGACTCAAACCTAGAAAAGAAAGTGTTGTATCTAGATGAGCGTCTTGACCATAGCAATATCGGGTGATGTCTTTGCGAATTTTATTTTGAGTTTCAGTTGCTTGCTGCTGGCGTAGTATCAATGCTGATGGTGATGTCGTTTGGCTAAAAGGTACTGGCTTAAGTTCATTAGCTTTCAGCGCCAGCCCTCCCAACAATAGAGGAATCCCGTAAAAAAATCCGACAAGATTGAGTGTGGCATTATTATCAGCATAGGCGATGAAGCCAATGACGGTTAATATACCGCCGATAGTTAAACCGAGTGTTCCCAAAGAGATTTGGCCTAGCATGAGCTTAAATTAGTATAAAGTCAGAATACCTTAGTTTTATCAGAAAATTGGGTCTTAGACCCCGTACTTCTAGCGGGGCTTTAATTTACAATCGTGACTTTTCTAACATTCTTCGCGTCAGTTTATGATCTCTCATATGGTCACAAGCCTTACTGTGATTACCATTGAAAAACATCGCCGCAACCAGTGCCGTAGTGATTATTTCTGCATCACTCATCTCTCGACGAATATCTTCACGGTGTCCAATAGCTTTCTCTTTTGTCGTCGATGATAGCATAGATCGCAATTGTTTCATTTAACATATGCCCCTCCGAATTTTCTGACTGGAGGGCATTTTATTGCTTAACTGGTCACGTGCGATCGCACTCCCGCGTAACTAGCAACTTGGGTTACTAAGGGCGTACAGTGGCCAAAATATTAGATTTTGAGTTAACTTTAAATTTAAAGGTAGTTAAAGATAGGAAAAAATAATGGATTTACAGACTATAAAAGAACGAATTGTCGCAGTTCAAAGTAAACGGGAGTACCTGTTAAGCCTACTGGAACAACCAAACCTGGGAACTTTGAGAGTTGACGTAAATCAAGCTTTAGAAGAACTAGATGAATTAATTGATGAATTTAGACGCACCATTCCTGTAGAGTAGAAAATATCAAAAATTGCGTCGGTTTAACCCTCAACTTCAGGCTATACCGACGCTTTTCATTACTATTATGTCCTCAAATCCCCAGAATTAAACTAAACCTGAGTTGGCGAAGCAACATAGCTGAATCGGTTTATCCTGCTGCTGAATCATTTCCTGCACGCTTACCTAATTGTCTAACTAAGGCAATAAGTTCACTTGTAGGTACATCTTTCTTACAAACGTCATCAAAGCTAGACATTTCTTTTGTACCCTGGAAATTTACGTCTTCTACTGAGGAGTAAGCAAGGATTTGGGTATTGGGAGATATAGCTTTAATGTGACTAGACGCACTCCAGCCATCCATGACAGGCATTTGTAAATCTAGAACAATTACGTCAGGATGGCAACGTTTAACCATTTCTATAGCTTCTTCACCATTACTGGCTAAACCCACTACTTGAATATTTTCCTGGCAAGAAAAAACCAATTGTAAGGTTAAACGAGTCAGTTCGTGGTCATCAACTACTAGAACACGCAAGGTAGAAAGCTCACAGGATAACATTAACATTGAGGGGAAAGACAAATTTATTCAGAGTAACCCCTCCAGTTTATGGGAACAAGTACCAGCACTGACTCTATCCTATGGTTGAATAACTTGTGTGAACCCATGACAAAAAACCTAGACAACTGCTCAAAAAATTCAGGTGTTCCAAAAATAACTAAGTTGAGCTAGTTGTCAAGGTATAAGTAACTTATTTTTTAACGCTTCGCGGAAGTCTGCAACCTCTGCGAAGCAGGTGGGATTGCTTCACTCAATCAGGTTTGAGGCTACACCAGTTGAACGTAATGCCATGTTCATAATAATTTTTTGTGAATTAGCTTCTGGAGAATCATCATAAGGACGACGTTGAATATAACTGCCATCGGCTTGTAATTCCCAAGCTTGGCGATTGTCTGCGAGCATAATTCCCATAATTTCTTGCAAATCTTTAGCAATATCTGGGTCTTTGACTGGGGTAATTACTTCGACTCGGCGATCTAGGTTGCGGCGCATCCAGTCGGCACTGCCAATATAGATTTCCTCTTGGGTATTGTTATGAAAATAATAAATCCGAGAGTGTTCTAAAAAGCGACCGATAATGCTGATAATGCGAATGTTTTCACTAATGTCTTTGATTCCTGGACGCAAACAACAAACGCCCCTGATAATTAAGTCGATTTGCACTCCGGCGCGGGAAGCTTCATATAGAGTGGCGATAATTTCTGGATCGACTAGGGAATTCATTTTGGCAACAATGCGTCCAGAAAATCCATTTTGAACATTTTCGATTTCGCGGTGAATTAGTGCCAAAAAGCGATCGCGCATATTCACAGGTGCAACCAGCAACTCTCGATAAGACTTTTGCAGGGAGTAGCCTGTCAAGAAATTAAATAAATCTGTGATGTCAGCACCCAATTCTTCACGGCAACTGAATAATCCTAAATCTGTATACAGACGTGCAGTTTTGGGGTTATAGTTACCAGTGCCAATATGTACGTAGCGACGTATCCGGTCTTTTTCGCGCCGTACCACCATAACGGTTTTACTATGGGTTTTCAGCCCTACTAAACCATAGACAACATGAACTCCAACTCTTTCTAGTCGTTTTGCCCAGTAAATATTATTCTCCTCATCAAATCGCGCCTTTAATTCCACCAGTACGGATACCTGCTTGTCATTTTCGGCAGCAGCAATTAAAGCATTGACGATGGGCGAGTCACCAGAAGTCCGGTAAAGGGTCATCTTGATGGCTAACACATTCGGGTCATAAGCGGCATTGGTAATAAAGCGCACCACTGTTTCCGAAAAGGATTGATAAGGATGGTGTACTAGTAAATCCTTTTCTCGAATCACAGCAAAAAAGTCTTTTCCTTCGTCCGTCTCCAAGACATCTGGATCTAAACTCGGTTCTCTCAGCCTTTGCAGGCGTGATGGGACAACAGATTGGCGTGGTGGATCTTTGAGTTCTGGTAATGGCAAGGCCATGAAATACATCAAATCCCGCAGTCCCAAAAGACCGTCTACTTCATAGAGATCGCTTTCTGTTAATTCTAAATCTTGCAATAATCGCGATCGCACTATTTCAGGAGTCTGGGATTGAATTTCTAGCCGGACTGGACTCCCACCCAACCGCCGTTTTCGCAATTCCTGTTCGATGGCTAACAGCAAATCGTCTGCTTCATCTTCTTCTAAGACCAAATCAGCGTCACGGGTAATGCGGAATGGATGATATTCTTGGATGTTCATCCCTGGAAATAGAGATTCCAAGTTATGAGCGATCACCTGTTCTAAAGGTACTCCAGTCCAGTTGGTGGGTTTGTCGCCGTTCTGATCTCCCAATTCTGGCGGTATGGGTAAAAATCGTGGTAAAACGCTAGGAACTTTAACTCTGGCAAATAATTCTTCTTCGGTGTCTGGATTTTTGACCACAACAGCCAAATTCAGACTGAGATTAGAAATAAAAGGAAAGGGATGACTAGGATCAACAGCCAAAGGAGTTAAAACGGGAAAGACTTGTTCCTCAAAATAACTGTTGATATGAGTCCGCTGTTTTTGATTTAAATCTATGTAATCCAGAATATGGATGCCATGATTTGCTAATAAGGGTCGAAGTACTTGCTCAAAATGTTGGTGCTGTTTCTTGACGTGGGGAGTGAGGGTAGACCTAATATCGTCTAACTGTTGTTGTGGTGTCCGACCATCGGGGGTTAACAGACTAACTTTCGCCTCTACTTGTTGCTTTAAACCAGCAACCCGCACCATGAAAAACTCATCCAAATTAGAGTTAAATATTCCCAAAAACTTGAGGCGTTCCAAAAGAGGCGTGCGATCGTCACAGGCTTCATGTAACACCCTGCCATTAAATTCTAGCCAGCTTAACTCTCGGTTAAGATAATATTGTGGATCGCTGAGATTGATGGGGGTAGCGCTTTTCTTAGATTTTGCCATAATGACCTAAAGGCAGCAAATGTAGCCCATTGAACTGGGGGACAATAAACATAGTAAGTTAAATGGTGCTTGAGCATAACGCTAAGGCCATTTTTGGCAATGCTAATTTTCCGCCGCAACACAGTGACTTTCTTTGGAACAAGGGGTCTAAAATTTTTGTAGTTTTGCGTAGGCATAAGTAAGTCGTCGATATCGCCTCTGAGGCTTACTTTGCACTATCGTGTAGCGTTTTTTTCAGAGAATCACTCTACCCAACCTATAACTATATTTTATAGGTGTTTTCAACTGTGTGGAATATGGTACTTGCATACAGTTGTGTGCCCTGACAAAATATTGCATTCAAATAAGAACTGTAATAAGTCTAGGGAGTCAAATCGTTGTCCATAGCATATTACCCATGAAGATGCACTTAAGATTTAGTCAAGATATGACATGGGCATTTCTGAATATGTATGACTCATCATTAAGCATAGTTTACAGAGAGTTATCGTGTTTAAAGCGGTCTAAATCCTTACCTAGAATGCTTTTGGAATTTGGCTTTCTAACATAATGATTTTTGTAAGTATTACCACAATTCCTATACATACATTAAGTAAATCAAAGCCTTACTAGATATTGGTTTTATTGTTATTGTGCTGATGTTTCTGAGATTTTCGCCAACAATTTCATCTATTAGTTTTTTTAATTTATAACCACTGAGATTTTGAAAAATTCCAGTATTGTTACTGAGAAGTTTTCTGGAAAGCGATGGTTATATTGAAAACGCAAAGAAAAACAACACGAGGAGTTTGTTAATCATGAAAATTTCTGCAATTCTCAAAGGAAGCATTTGTCTATTAGGTTTGGTTGGTGTTGGTAATATCCTGGCTGCACCAGCAAGTGCAGGGCAAGCAGCAGCCCGTGGTGCTGTAACTATTGTTAGAGCTTCAGGCGCTTCTATCAGTGTTAGTGGTGAATTAACTTTGCCCAATAACGCATACTACGATCAGACTCTAACCATTACACCTACCATTACTGGTACACCAGCCGCAGACGATGAAGTTGTAACTTCTCTACTAATAGACCCAGGCACACCTAACGTTACAAACCTCTCTACTAGCAGCAATCCTTTTGTAGCTTCAGCAGCAGCAGCATTAGATGCAGCTGTTTCAAATAGTGATATTGGCGCACAAGCAGCTATCATTCGGGCTGGTGCTGGTGCTAATGGTTTAGGCGGTTTAGAATAGATTGAATTTTTGTCTCTTAAGTACTTACAAAATTTTCTGCAACTGAGAGAACAGTTGAATACATTTTAAAAATAGGGAAGAGATATAGCAATGCTATTTGTCTTTCCTATTTTTATGTTTTTGGCGAATTTGTCAGGTAACGCAATGTGCAACTTAATATTCTGACTCCTAGAAGGAGAGAGGCTTTGAATTTTCCCCCTTCCCGTTTCGGGAAGGGGCTAGGGGGTTAGGTGAATCGTTAGCTTTTCCACATGACGTGAAAAGTCAGATAAAGGAGAGGAAAGCTAGAAACAGGATGAAGCGATCGCAAACTACAGATGTTGCGATCGCTTTGCTTCACTACATTCCCCTCACAATGACAAATTATTGACCAATTTCTGAATAAACCGTCAGCTTTCTTATCCTTATAAGGTAGTAAATAAAACTTATTCAGATTATCAGTTATTCGGAGTAAATACAGACCACTGATGGTTGTCATCATATCTTTGAATACAATTCGATGCAATTTCAGTGGATGTATGAATAACAAAATTAATTAAAATATTCTTGAAATTAATGCTAAAAATACGCGCTTATCTGTCAAAGCTATTACTAATGACTATCCAGTTTGTAGCTGCTGTTAATTAAAAATAATCTCAATAAATTGCTCTAAAAAATAGAGCCTATAGAAATACTTAATTCTTACTGCGTAAGACTTTGATACACTTTATTTGTGTTTATTTGTATTTTGAGGTCTAGATTAGAAGTCATAGAACTTGATGTGATAAATTATCTATGACTTACGATAACCGCGCCGAAGTACGAAAAGTTTTAATTATTACCCTACTGCTCAACCTGTTTGTACTGGGATTAAAAGCACTTGTGGGCTACTGGACAGGTTCTTTAAGTTTGCTAGCTGATGCCTTGCATAGTGTGACAGATAGCGCTAACAATGTTTTAGGATTAGTTGCCAGTAAATTTTCTTCTCCACAACCCGATCGCGAGCATCCCTACGGACACCACAAATTTGAAGCAGTAGGCGCTCTAGGAATTGCCTCATTTTTAGGAATAGCCTGTTTTGAAATTCTGCAAGGAGCAATCGAGCGCATTCTCAAAGGCGGTGGTGAACCTGTGAGAATCTCGCCACCTGAGTTGTGGTTATTACTAATTGTGCTGGGTGTGAATATTTTTGTAGCGTTTTATGAACGTGCTGTAGGTAAACGGGTAGGTAGCTCAATTCTCATCGCTGATGCTACACATACCATGAGCGATATTTGGGTGACAATCTCTGTAATTGCGGGCTTGATAGGAGTTTGGCTAGGTTATCAATGGATGGATTTGGTGTTAGCTTTTCCTGTGGCCTTGTTGGTATTTTGGAGTGGCTGGTCAGTTTTAAAAGAGAATTTGCCTGGGCTTGTAGATCAAATGGCGATCGCACCAGAGGCAATACACGCGATCGCTACTTCTGTCCCAGGTGTAATTAACTGTCATGATATTGCTTCTCGCGGTGTTCTTGGTCGTCAAGTGTTCATTGAAATGCATTTAATAGTAAATGCACCAGACGTAGAAACCGCCCACCACATCACCGAAGAAGTAGAAAGCCGATTAGAAGAACGGTTCCGTCCAGTAAGGATTTTAATTCACGTCGAGCCACCAGCATATAAATCTGAGCAAATTAGTTTTGAAACGAAGGGATGAGGAGTGAGGGATTGGGGACTGGGGATTGGGGATTGGGGAAGACGCAAGGGAGAAAAGTTTTCCCCTCAGCAAGAGCAGCACCCTGCCCCTCTGCCTCTTTTTAATGCCCAATGCCCTATTCCTGTATCTTTGTATCAAGTTTTATAAGATGCAACCAAATTAGCAACGATCGCAACTAGTTCTCCTGGATCAACCGGTTTAGGCACATGAGTTTGAAAGCCTGCTTCCAAAGCGCGGCTACGATACTCGCTATCACCATAAGCAGTTAAGGCGATCGCAGGTAGTTTTTCATAAATATCAGGCTTCAGCGCCCGAATCTTGCGGATAAGGGTGTAGCCATCTTCACCAGGCATCGCGATATCACAAATCAAGACATCTGGTTGCAACTCAGGTAGTACTTTCAATGCTACCGCAGCTGATGCAACCGCCGTAATTGCGGCTCCATCAGCTTCCAACACGGTAGTAATGTAAAAACGGCTATCATCATCATCATCAACTACGAGGATGTTTAAGCCAGCAAGGGGAAGAGCAGGTTCCATAACATCTCCATAAACGTTGATTTAATGAAACTTATTTCTAATAATCTGCTTATTATTTTTTATGTCACCATACCTTTGGTAATTTTACTGCGATCGCGCCTATTTTCCTAGACAATAACTCAATTTGTCTAGTCACCATCCAATTGATGATTAATTATTCATTGGTATTTGTAATTATTGAGTAGATAAAATTATGTTAGTGTTTAACAAAACAGAATTCAGAAGTCAGGAGCCAGAATTCAGAATTGAATTCTGCATGATTGGCGGGTGAATAAATGGGTTTAAGTCCCCCACTAAATCGGATATCTAGTGGTGCAACAATTGAGTGGCGGGTCTGAATCCCCCACTTATTGATTCTGACTCCTGTTAGCGGTAGCGGGGCGTTTAGCCCATTCTGACTTCTGAATTCTTCTTTAAATTCCTTTATATTTAAAAAATTACCTTTCACGAATAGCTGAAGTTCTATAGGACTATTATTTGATTTTGAAAAGATACGTAGTCGCGTATCAAGGCTAAAATGTTACAAAAAAATTGCTTTGTTGGGTGGAGGCTTTGTGCATAGGTGTCAACTTAACGCGAAACCGCTTGTCCGCCGGGAATTAAAATTCCCGTATAATAGCTAAAGTCATCTGAAGATGACTAAATATCGCCAAAAATCTCCAGTCTACTGAAGTAGACTTAAGCTAAAAGTCCGGAAATTTATTTTTGAAGTAATAAGTAATAAGTAATAAATAATAGACATCTCCAGAAATTAAAGATGCGTTACCCAGAATCCTTGTAGAGACGTAGCAATGCTACGTCAAAACAATTCTTTTTCGGAGATGTCTAATGAGTAATGGGTATTACTTATTACTTATTAGTTATTACTCATTACTCATTTATTTATTTCCGGGCGGGCATGGAAGCCAACAGATAAGCTATTTATAGCTTAAGTTGACACAAATGTGCGCGAACAGTACTACACTACACCAAATTAGAGATTTGGAGGCTGGCTAAAACCCAATACGCTTGGGTTAAGGGCTACTGGCAAAAATTTTGGGTTGATAAATCGCCGTCTCTACAAGTGTTTTGGGCTAAAACCCTTGCTCTCTTTGCTTCCTTAACTATCTTGCTAACAATCCAAGACTATACATACATAACTATATGGGCGGACTGATCTATGATTAAATACAACCCGCCCATGACTTCACTTGAAGCTTTTCGGTATTTTAGGTTTTTAGTGGGGGTGGAGGGACTTGAACCCACACGACCTTTTACGGTCAACGGATTTTCATTCTCCCGCAGTTTTCACTGCTACCTGATGACAATAGCTTGCTCAGATTTTGAGAATTGGACTCTCCCTTTACCCTCGACTTAACGTTAGGGTAGCTCCCGTCGGGTCTCTGCACCTTCCGAACAGTTATGAGTTAGGAGTTAGGAGTTTTAAATTCACTCAGCACTCATGACTCAGGACTTTTTTCGGCTTGGCTCAGGATTGCCATGTCTGTCACCAGATTTAGGTTTCCCTGAGTTTGAGAGCTTCCACTTGAGGGATTTCTCCTTCAAGGCTCAATTATTTAAGTCCGTAGCGTCTACCATTCCGCCACACCCCCGCAGGTGTTTTATAACTAGTGTAACTAGTTATTTTGTAGAGGTAGCAAATACCCCCTCATCTATTCCACCATCAATTGTGTCTTTTGTCCAACTAGATTGAAAATATTTTTTCTAGATTGTGCGATCGCTTCCCAAATTTGGAAGTTTTTTGTTTTTCGTAATCAATCTGGATTAGTTTTCGATCTTGTCTAACCAAAGCATTTATTTGCTAGTGCGTTTTCGATAATAGCATGATATTAGCTTTTGTGATGATATCCGTTAAATTGCCTACAGTAAAAGGACTCCAGCCCGCCAAAGAATTTTTAAGTCCCCAATCCCCAGTCCCCATTTCCCAATCCCCAGTCCCAGCGCGACTTGTTAAAAGCATTATGACTATACTTCTCTCTTGTCTGTCTCTTCAGCCTATGATGGAAAACAGATGCTTAAGACTTGAAAGTTATGATTGTCGCCCTGCTGTATCTAATTTTGGCTGGAGCTTACCTTCTGGTAATCCCAATTGCTGTTTTGCTGTACCTGAAGCAGCGTTGGTATGTCGCTAGCTCCATCGAGCGTGTCTTAATGTACTTTTTGGTGTTTTTCTTCTTTCCAGGTTTGTTGGTTCTATCGCCGTTTGTAAATTTCCGACCCCAACGGCGACAAGTTCAAGTTTAACGAGATTGGTAGGTCATAACTCTCATGCGACGGATTGACGCTATTGGAATTGGCTTGGGTGTTTTTATTGCCGGCGGCTTGGCTTATGTAGGATTACAGCTAGTCGGTTTGGATAATCAGAAAGCTGGTATATGGAGCCAAGTCTTACTAGTCAGTGGGTTAGTTGGCTGGTTAGCCACCTATTTTTTCCGTGCGGTGGGACAAAAAATGACCTACCATCAACAGAGGGAACAGTATGAGCAAGACTTCCTGCAAAAGCGGCTAGATGAGCTTACTCCCGAAGAACTAGCACGAATTCAAGCTGAAATAGAACAAGAAGAGCAATCTCAGGTGTAAAGTTATCATTAGTCAGTTGTCGTTTGTCCTTTGTTAGTTACGAATTACCAACGACCAATGACCAATGACCAATGACTAATGACTCTTGACACTATAAATGACTGCGATTTCTGATTGCTTTGAAACCCTTGGGCACAATGGTGAGTGCGCTCTGATTCCGTTTATTACTGCTGGCGACCCAGATTTAGAAACAACGGCAAAAGCGTTGCAGGTTCTAGATCAAAATGGAGCCGACATTATTGAACTAGGTATACCCTATTCCGATCCTCTGGCGGATGGGCCAGTAATTCAAGCTTCTTCTACCCGCGCCTTGCAAAGGGGTACGAAATTAGAGCAAGTGCTGGAAATGTTGCAAGAGGTTACTCCAAAATTGCGATCGCCTATTGTTCTGTTTACTTATTACAACCCAATTTTGCACCGAGGAATTGACAAATTTCTTCAAGAAATTGCGGCGGCGGGAGTGGCGGGATTGGTAGTACCAGACTTACCCTTAGAGGAAGCCGCAAGCTTGCTCCAACCAGCTAGCGCCATCGGCATTGATCTGACGTTGTTCGTAGCTCCCACGAGTTCAGATGAACGGATAGAAGCGATCGCTCGTTCTTCTCAAGGATTTATTTATTTAATCACTGTCACCGGGGTAACAGGAATGCGATCGCAAGTAGAAAACCGCGTGTCCAATTTACTCAAACAAATTCGTGGTGTTACTGATAAACCTATCGGTGTCGGCTTTGGGATTTCCGAAGCTGCACAAGCCCTTCAGGTAAGGGAATGGGGCGCAGATGCAGTAATTGTGGGCAGTGCTTTTGTCAAACGGTTAGCCCAAGGGACACCAGAACAGGGACTAAATGCGATCGCCCAATTTTCCCAAAGTCTCAAGGCAGCCATCAAAACCACCAACACCAGCACAAAGACTCCTCTTGATTAGACGGGGAAAGTAGATTAAAAAAGTATAACAGTGTAGTTTTTTAATCCTTGTTTAGTAGACAATTTGACCATTATGGTCTTGAATATTAACATCAGATATTATGGTGTAAAAAAACTAGCTGATACAGTAGCTTATAGTTTGAGTATTATGTGAAATCAAGTAGGCATAATTTATGAGTGTGAGAGTGAGTCAGTCAGAAATGGTTATAGTTATGTCGCAATCAAGGAGCAAAGGCGATGAGTGAGAGTATGGCGTTTATCGGCGGGGTCGCCGTAGCTGGGCTGGCGGCTCTCGTATTGCTCAAAGGAACAAATACCCCCCTACAACCTAACTTCGCTGTTGCTTCGCAAATGCCAGGTGTCGTAGCGCCCCAAGGAATGCAGCCACAAATGTATCCTTACGCGCCTTATGGGCAACCAATGTATCCTAATCAGGTTCAGCCACCAACTGCTACCAGCACTGACCAGCGCCTAGAGATGGAGAAGCTGAACACGCAGATGCAGTTGGAGCGTTTAAAAAACGATAATGAACAGCTGAAGTTGCAAAATCAACAACTCCAGGGCCAAGTCCAAAATTTCAATACTCAGCAGCAGTGGCAATTAGCCCAACAGAATAATCAACCAAAAACAACAGCACTCCAGCCGCAAACTACTTGGTGGTCTTCACCTATGCTTTGGGCTGTGGGAGGCGCAGCTCTGACTATTGGTGGTGGTGTTGTCGTCGCTGGAGTATTGGCTTTATTCTCACCACGGCAGCGTTCAGCCCGTACTGTCCAAGTGATTCACCCCTATCAAGGAGCTACACCGCCCTTGGTTCCAGTCCGTCGTGCTGAGTTTCTGCCTGCTTCTCGGATGGAAGCAAGACGAGTTGAAGCCCACGAATACGACGAAATGCACGGATAGGGAAAATAAAACCACAGATAAGCATTGATTTCTAATCTCTTTTCCAGATTCCCCCCGCAAACTTTGTTTATTGGACTGCTGCCGCAAATTCAAGAGGCAGCAGCTTTCGTTTTAGGGATTCCCAGGCAGAGGCTATTGGTGACAACTTAAGAAAAAAGTAATGTGTTTATTTTTATGCCTCTCAACTCTCACTAATTATCTCAAACCCTTGTAACTAAATTTTTACAAGTCAGCAATTGAAAATTAATATCAAGCCAAATCGATAAAAAACAAATAGCTGTGGCTTAATTTTAGCAGCATTTGAATAGCATTTAGATTTCATCAGCCAGGAATACAATTTAAATTCTTACAAGTAATCTCAGGAAACTATATTGAGCTATAGCGCAAGTATGAAAGGGACTATAACAATAATCTCTTATCTTTAGATCCAACCTTAATAATTAGTTGAAGCATCGTATCTGCTGCACTAAGAAGTTCTTGTAAAGGCTGGTTGTACAGGTATGCATATTTTCCCGAAGATTGGTTTATAGGTTTAAGAGGATGTATGCTGGCTTTTTTCAATAGCTCTGTATACTTGTCCTATAGGGAATAAATAGACTTCTTCCTTAATTAGTTTAATTTCATTGCTATTATTACTACGTATTAATAAAAGAGCTAACCATTTTTTAGCTTCAACTAAAGATAGCTCTATAGTATCCATGTTACTTTCTGTAGCGCCTGAAAGAGTTGATACTGTTGCAAGACTCGTAATGCAACCAGCATATATGTCTTGAAGTTCTTTGATTTTTTCTCTACTACTTTGAAAAGTATTAATAGATATAGTAACCCAGCCATTAATCAGAACACTAATAAAACCTATTATTACGCTAATGAATACTGGATTATTTAGTATCATAAAATCATAGATTTAACAGTTATAAAAATTAAAAAATTTAAGATTTTTTCTTGTTACTAATTGATATTCTTTTTAATAAAAATCATCACAAAGGCAAGAGGGGATTTTTATTTAAATTCTTCAAAACTCTAAAGCTATTAATCCCCGAAAATAGGGGCTTTACGAGCGTGGCACTTGCTCGATTTAGGCAAGGGTAAATTGTGAAGGGCTGGAAAGAGTGGGTGACGAGGGATTTGAACCCGCAACCAATAGATTAAGAGTCTACACAACTCAGCTAATGCAATGCAAAAATCCAGCAAGCTAGCTGCTGGTAAATTCAGAACTAAAAATTATAAATTCATCATTCTGGTGGCATGGGGCGATCGCTTTTATTCATCGCCAAGTCGAAAGCTCTCTGATGATGTAGCTCAGATGTCCAAGTATGGTAGAGGTTGGAATGAACTTGTGGGCTATGCCCCATCTGTTGCGCTGCTAAGGAATTATCAATCCCATACTCAAGTGTTCTGATTGCCCAGCAATGGCGCAAATCATAAACCTTAAATGGCAACCCATCATTACGTCTAAACCGTTGGGTAACTGTTCTGCCAATGGATGAATTATCGCGATCGCAATCGATATCGGGTATTTTTACATTTTGCAGTCCGAATTGGTCGAACCATTCGGGGTGATAAGGCCATATTCTTCTGTAGCCAGTCTTACCCTGAAGTACAGAAATAATTTTGTTGCCAGACCTCAACTCTTGAAGATCGAGGAAGAACACCTCATGATTTCTCAAACCATAGGTAGCTAACATTCCATAGACCCATTGCCATTTACAATCTTGAATTTCGCTATACCATTCAACAATCAAATTATCCGTAGGCAAATCTCTAGGCTTTCTCCTTGCTGGACTGTAGTTACCTGAGTACTTGCTGGGGTTAAAGTTTATCTCCGCAAATTTAGCCAATGCTCCTAAAGTTGAACAAAATCGTTTTCTTGTTCTTGTATCTGGTTGAGTTGCTAAAATTGCAGTTTTTAGAATTTCGCTAGTTAGCGGAATATTGGGATTTAAGGTTTTAAAGACTGTGGCATATTCAACTCTCCATGTTGATTTTGACTTAAAGTTTTTGGCACGGCGATGAAAATAGTCTTTTTCAAAGTCGTCAACAACTTGTCCAATTGTTTTAGACTGCAACTCCATGTAATCAGACCAATCGAATGTTTTAGTATCTAGTTGAAGGATTAAAGTTTTGGCTGATTTTTCAGCGAGTTTTACGCCGTCTAAATCTGCTACAGCAATATTTATTCTTTGCTGATGCCAGTTATTTTTTGTTGATTGTGGCTTTGGTGGAAGCGTTGCCCGTAAATAAAGCCGGCTACCGATTTGCTCTATATTTATGCTGTAATTACGGAGTCGTCCGTTCGCCTCCTTGATTCGGTGTTCAATATTTTTCATGTTTAAATTTCCATTAAAAATTCATCCCAAAATGAAGCAGATTTTTATCTACTTCTTCTTGGGATAAAACTACTTAGTTGAACTCAAAATGCTGATTGAAATGATGGCTACCGCGTCAAGTACCCATCACGACAATTGGGCTACATATATCCAGTACCCTTACAAGTTGTGCATTTGCTGGGTTGACTGTCGTTGACGTAAGCGTAAATTAATCCTGTGCCCCAACAATCAGGGCAACTTACAGATTCGTCATAATCTGGATCGTCTTCATCTTTTGCCCAAACAGTTGAGCAAGTCTCGCATTTATAAAAACCAAAAGCAGAGTCATACCTAACTTGGTTGGAGCCACAATTAATGCAATTGGGTGCTTTCAAGTCGCTCATTCCCGTTCCCTCAAATATCTGTCAAGTTCACCGCTTGTCACTTGGTCGATACTGGCGACAATAATTGATGGCTGGTCATCAATTCGCTGTATTGAGGCTGTTATGCCACGACGAATTAAGGCTGCTTGCACTTCAGGCAATTCCAAGGCGGCTTGTGCATCAGCACAGTCACGCGAACGGTACGGTAAAACAATTTCACGGATATCTGCTGGAGCTTCATTAATAAATTTCAGCATCAATTTTTTAGCTTGTTCAATTGGCGATTCTGGAATGTAGAACTCAACTGACAGATTTTTCTGTACAAGCATTCGCTGAATATCTGCCGACCTTAACGCTCGTTGAAATACAGCTAAGTTGGCTTGATCTTCAACCGGGATTCGAGCCACGAAACCTGATTGAGTCGCTCGAATCGCCTCCTTGATAATTTCCTTTCCTCGGTCAATAGCTGCCATATCAAATTTGTGATATTTCTTACTTGTTCACTTGAAGTGTTTGAATCGATCAATTAATCGCGATCGCGAACTTTTGAAACGCGATCGCTTTTGAATTAGTCCCACTCCTCCTGCCTACCTTGCTGCAATATCTGCTGCAATCGCTGCTTACCCTCTTCCCAGCGACGACCACCCATTTTTAAAACTTGCTCAATTACATAAGTCTCCCCTTTAACTTCCAACAGGCCTTTAACTGCTAAATAAAAGGCTTTATCTACGGAAGTGGAAGCGGAAGTTTCACCGCTACGATCCGCGCTCGGCTCTTTATATAAGTGTTCCAGGCTAGTTTTTAATTCCCGATCGACTTCCGGCGGGTAAGTTGGTGCAGCGCCATAAATTTCATAGAGCGCTTCTTCTTGCTGTTGGGTGTGCAGCCCAATTTCTACCTGTTCCAGTTCTTGATTCATTGCAAAAAGCGCTGCACGTCGGGCATCCTGTGCAATGAGTTGGCGGGACTCGTTGACTAGTTGCACTGATGCAACAAGTGCCAAGCTGTAGCTGATTCCCTTGCCAATTTGGGGTAATGGAGAAAGTGCGGCCAGCCAAAAAGCCACCGTGCTAGCTAGCAAACAATTGCTCTTTAGCCACCTATTAGCCATGACAGCATTCCTCCCAAGACAATCGAAACTGCGATCGCAATCAGCAAGGCATAGTAATCTGCTTCAGATAGTTTGAGAAACTGTCTCACCGCATCGTCTGTAAGCAGTGCAAGGCATAGCGCAGCACAAGACATAATGTAGATCACCCACATCACCCGAAACAAAGCTGGATGTAACGCCCCTAGCCAAGCCACAAAGCTAGAGGCGATACAGCCTAGAAGGAACCAAGCCCCCAGGTGTACCGCCTTTGCCATTAGTATTTTTCCTTGATTTTGGCTTTCAGTTCTTCAATGCGTTGCTGTGCTTTGTTTTCGGCGCGGTCTAGACCAAAACCGAGCTTTGCATATTCGGGTCTAAGCGTGTGTAGATGTCTTGCGGTGTTCGCGTCAGACCGTTTTTTAGTGAGTTCGCTGTCAGCAACTCCCTTGATGTACTTGCGATGATCCGCGTGAACCTGTGCATCAGATTGCTCCAGATTTTGGAGAGCCTTATAAGCTCGTTTAGCCTGACGCGCTTCTTCTCTCTTCTGTCTTGCAACAGCTTTGAGTGCATCAGCCTCGGCTTTGTTAAAATACCTGGGTGTCTCACTAATCGGTGCAGTTCTGACTGTCTGCCAAGTTCCCGCGTTCATCGGGTTGATGACAGTCGGATCTGTGGGGGCTAACACCTGATTTTTATCAATCCCGTGTCCCCCACCCGAAAGTGAGGATTCATTGCTTTTGTTGCTGGACTTTGCAGCGCTGGTAATTCGTGCAAGGATTCCCATTGTTTACTCCTATCTATTACAAACTTGGTTTTTGACTTTCTCAAGCTGTTGGCTTTGAGCTTTCATCTCGCGTAACTGTATCTGATCCGCACTTTGATAAGTTGAGATTGCACCCATGCTTAAGCCGGCAACCAGTGCAGCTGCAATGATGACTAAAAATGCAGCTAGGTTACTCCCTGCTGGTGCGGGTTCTGGTACATTTGGGTAAAATTCCCCGGTGAATGGGACAACTTTACTGGTGCGCTGCTGTTTAGTCTGTTTCATCTCCTCCCTCTAGCAACATCGGCTGATATGTGGGTAAGAGTAGATGCTCTGTCCCGGCGTTGATTGCGGCGCGGACTGATGTTTGCACTATTTGGCGCTGTTCAGGTGTGGGATTGTCCCGCATTTGTTTGATGCGTTGCAATGTTCGACCGGGTAGCAACCGCCAATATTCGGTAGCTAGTCGCTGTGCATCCTCTTCCAGGAGTGATTCAAGTAAGTCGGGTGCGTCGGATTCTGAATCATTTTCTGCATCGGACTCAGTTGCGTCTTTCGTTGCACGTCTGCTTTCTAATAGTTCAATTCCCGCTTGTGTCCACAGTTTGACCCCATGCTCGTCGGCGACAACATGAACATTGAACTGGAATACTTGGGGATGCCGGCGCATCCATGAACGGATGGTGCTTTCTGGGATACCTGTTGCTTTGGCGGCTTCAGGGGTGGTGTACAGGTTTTGCATAGTCAATTAAGGCTGCTAGTAATCCCGTTAAGTCGGTCTTGTCCTTGTCGCAGAGAATCCCACCACTGGCAGCATGAACTGTGGGTGAAATCATTCCTTTTAAGTCATGGGACTGCTGGGCGGCGATAGCCGCAATCATGAAGAATTTCTCTTTGGTGGTCAGTTTCTCCAGATACTCGCCGAACATATCGCGCAGTTCGTCTAATGCTGACTCATCACCGGGCGAGAAGTTCGCATAATAACCAAGTGGCTTAGGCATAGTACAATCTCCTTATTTAGATATAAGTCTTTGGCGATCGCTCTTTCTTAAGGTCTGGTGATCGCCTTTTTACTTGGAACTTAACCCCGCGCGAGCTACGACTTACGGGTAAAGGCAGTTGCAACAAGCTTTATTCCTCCTCTGTCTCTTCCTCTTCTTCCCCCAGTTCATCGGTGATGACGATAGTCAGCCTGTTATCTCCAGGGTTAAAGCTGACGATGAAAAATTCCTGATCGTCGTCAAGGTTCTCGATCGCAATTTCCGCATCTGCCGGGAATTCATTCAGCTTTTGAACTAGTTCTTGAACTGTAATTGCCATGTTGGTTATCTCCTGGGTTATCGGTTGTCTGTTTCCCCTAGCAGGTCTTTGACGTTTGCTCAGTGCTGGCAGGCTGCTATCTCTGCCTGGTTTGGGATAGATGAATAACGTATTTACGAATATACATTATGCTTACAACAATAGTATATTCGTATATACTAGTCAATATCGTATTTATGGATATGCAATAATAGGGTGTCGAGCATGGAAAAAATAAACGATGGCAAGCAGAGGTCGCCCCAACAAAAGGGGAGTAACGAAATTAGTCACCTTAAAAGTGAACCCAGAGGCATGGGAATTATTCCGGCTTTTGGCGGAGAATTTGGGGACTACAAGATCGGAACTAGTCGAAAGGATAGCGACGAACCAGATGCCAATGTCAGAGGACAATGGACAGATCGTGGAATCTCTGGGAAAATCCTTGGCCAGCTAATTGACGAAAATGAAAAGCAGCTGGCTTACCACCAAGAGCAGTGTTACTACCACCAGCAACAAATCAAGAACATACAGGGTAGACTTGAAAACCTAAAGCAGATTCCTGAAAGCTTGGCAGATATAGTTTATACACAATAAAGCCGTCCTACCAATTGGTGGAACGGCTTTATTCGCTTTATTCATGGATATGTCGCCTACTGTCTGTAGCAGGCGACGCATCTGTGACTATTGGGGGTTGAGTTGCGATCGCAGATCGTCCAAGGGTGACTGTAGTTTTTCCTCTTTAGGAGCGGAATCTTTCAAAAAGACATCTGGGTTGTCAGGGATGAATTCTAGCCGAAAGCGGAATCGCCCCTTCTGCCATCCTCCGCCTTTAACCAGTAAAACCTCACACTTACAACCCTCTTCCGAAAACCATCGAGATTCAGGAGTAGGATAATCATTCTTCCCATGTGTCCAGGAACTAATAGCTTTTACGAGGTTGAGAACCTTAAGCATGGGCGGTATATCAAAAGCTGGGAAAGAAAAATTAGATAGAACGTCTTCATCATCCAAGTTAAATCTGTCTTCACCTCTGAACTCGAATTCATATTTCTTCTGCTCCTCAGCCCTGATTCTCTGAATCTCAGCGTTGGCGTTGAGTCCCGGTCTATATTTCCTACTCATTTCGATTTTCTCTTTCGGTATAGAACATGGCGGATCAAGCTACGAACTTCATCCGCCTTCCCTAATCTTTCCCCGACCACCAAGGAATAAAACCAATGATCAGAGCTAAATTCACCTGTCAACAGAACACCCTTGATCACAAAAACCAGACAGCAACAATCCTCTTCACGCCTGCAACCATCAACCCATTCAATGAAGAAAACCTTACTTTCTGGCAAGCGACACCAGCCGGGCGGATTGAACTGCAAGTCAGCAACCCACTGGCATCGGCTCAATTCTCAGTTGGGAATGACTATTACGTTGACTTCACTGCTGCGTGATTGCGATCAAAAAATGATGCATCCAGGATTCCCTCGCCGAATACCCAATGCCCAATGCCCAATGACTGAAAAACCAACATACCCAAACTTCGACAACCTAATAAACCAGACAGATACAGAAATGCAGCGATTGGGCTGGACAAAATCTCAAGGTCGAGAGCATTTGATGAAATATTACGGGGTGCGATCGCGCTTGCTGTTGACGGAAGATGAACTAGACAACTTCCTCCTTTACCTGCAACTGACCGATTCCCCAGCCCAAGATCAAGGAGGATTTTAAACAGCAACTAAGTGACTTGTGACACGCAAAAAAAAACTCACCAACTTAGGAAGTGGTGAATCAAAACAAATAAGAATCAATAAAAAATGAACAAATACCTAATAAGACTAAGCGGTCAAATATCCGTTACTTTCCTGTATTCTACCACATCAAATAATTCAAAACTAGCTAATCGGGGGACAGCAAAATGGTAGTAGTCCCCTATACATATACTGAAGAACCAAATTTTAAACCTGATAATAACAGGCTTCCACCATGCAACATTGAAGCAGAAGAAGGGATATTAGGTGGAATACTTCTTGACCCAAGTGCAATCTATCGAATCAAAGATAGATTAAAGCCAGAACACTTTTACATTGGCGCACACAAGGACATTTACCAAGCCTGCCTAAGACTTTGCAAGAAAGGACAACCAACAGACTTACTACACGTTACTAGCTGGTTATCAGACAATGAATTCCTAATAAGGATTGGAGGCAGAAATAAACTAGCCACACTTCTCGATAGAACAGTCAGTGCAATTAACATTGATAGTTTAGCGTTTTTAGTTATTGAAAATGCTTGGCGTAGAGAAGCAATCAGAAAAGCTAATGAACTTGAGCAATTAGCTTACGATACCCAGACAGAATGGGCAGAGGTTTCTGTAGCATTTGAAAATAAAATTAAGACAATCTTCTCAGCACCAGTAGCGCCAACAAAAGAAGAAAATCAACTGTGGCACTACAACCAGCTAATCAGTGAACTGGAAAACATCTACCTCAAAACGTCTAATCCTGGTCTGAAACTATACAAGCTTCAAGAATTAGCTAATGCCAGCCCTGGCAGAAGAGTTAAAGACCTCGAAGACCTTTACATGAAATCACTGTGCGCCACAGTTGAGCCACGCAAGAGCTTAGATGAACTTGAAGAGGAAGTAGGCACACAAGGAAGAAAATGGCTTTTGGGCGGGATACTTCCACAGGCAACCACAGCGCTAGTAATCGCCGATGGTGGTGTTGGTAAAACCAAATTTCTTTACGACTTACTGCACTGCATAGCCGATGGTAAAAACTGGAATGGCTTTCCTGCCACCGCCGATAGCCGCCGCGTTCTGATCTACCAGGGTGACGAATCAAAACACGATATGCTTCAGGCTCTAAATAAGCGTGGGTTTAAACCAGGTACGGAAGTTCGTAAAAAGACAGGGGTTAGATTTGGCTGGAACACTGATGCAATGCCGATTTTGTACCAAGATGCTGCTGAATTTCAACCCGCGATCGTGATGATCGACTCCCTAACCTTCGCCAACCGCTACTCTGTTTACGACGAAAACAGAACAGAATATTCCCGCCCCGTCCTGGAGCTAAACAAGTTCGCGGCGGAAACCGGGATAACTGTAGTCATCATTCACCACACCAACAAAAACGGAGGGTCGAGGGGGACAACAGCCATTAGAAACGCCGTCTCAGAAGTCATCAAATTGGAGAAAGACTCCAACCCCAGCGCCAACCCCCAAGAGAAAATTCTCACGATCGAGAAATCGCGATCGCGCCGCTTCCCCGCAAGCTATCGCCTGTTTTTCAACGAAGAAGACTTTAGCTTCTCGCTCTTAGAGGAAGTTGGTCAAGAGTTAGGTTCCCCGGATCTGTCCACCAAAGGCCAGATAGTTAAATTCCTCCAGGAAAACGCCAACGTTAAATATCAAGCTGAAGAAGTAGCCCATTACATCAAGACAACACCAGGTAACGCGAGGCGATGTTTAGGGCAGTTAGCAAGAGACGGACTAGTAATCCTTGATGAGAGAAGCTTTAGCGGTACTGCAAAGCTGTATTACATAGCCCGTGAATCCGAAGATTGTAGCACAAAAAATCCTTTACAAACCGCAACAGTAACATTGCCTCAGCGGATCACCTCTGAAAATGACTCAAGTGCTTGTCAATCGGAGGTAATCAGCGAGTCACCAGAGATGTATAAAAACGATGGATCACCTGATGATCACCTTAGGATCACCTTGACGGATCACCTTCTTAACAATTCTGTAAGCGATACAGAGCAAGAGGTTTTACCCAATTGTAACGAAGGTGATCATCTAAGTATGCCTGAAATCGCAGTTTTACCAAATCCCGAATCAGAAAAAAAAATCGATGTTCAGACAGATCACCTGATCACCTTTGCCGGAAACGTAGATTCAGCAAGTAATCCAGAAGGTGATCCGGTAAGGCGATCGCAAGGTGATCACGAGGTGATCCTAGACGACTGCGATCGCCTCGATGACAAGGTTTGCGTACTACAACCAACAGAATCAGAATTACCTCTACTACCTCTAATTGAAGAGAAAGGCATTTACTGGAGTTCATCGTTTAAGCGAGAGGTGACAGTGTTCCTGATCTTTGATGAGATGTCTGAGGCTAGTTGCCAGGTTCCAGGGCGGGGCAGGTGGAGCTTGCAATTTACCGACTTACAATGTTGCGACAAATCCCCCAGGCACGACTTCAGTGTGGGAGACAGGGTAGTAATTCTCGTGGGCAAGCTCAATGAAACCTTCGCCACAATTACTGACATTCGAGCCGATGGTATTTGGCTAAAATCTGACGATCGCAAAAAGCGGCTAGCAAGAGCCTACTTCCCTCATCAACTGGCAAAAGCTTGACATTATAATCCGGCACAGTCCTATCGACAAGTATCGCGCTCGAAGGCATAAAAAATGCGATCGCCTTATGAACTGGCGCTCGCAAAAATAAATCATGGTGTGAAATCTGTCAAATCTAAACTTGTTCGTCGTCGCTATCGTCTGGGTCGGTTTCATCAGCGATGATGAATACTCACGCCGTCAGACCCAGCCTCGAAGCCAACGATCGAAAATGTCTCGCCATAGTTGTCCTTGAGGGTGACTGGTGCATCACCAGGAAGATTTTGTAATTCTTGGATTAGGTCGCTAACTGTGATTTCTTTGATGGCAGTATCCATATTCTCTCCAATTTAAAAATGCGATGCCTTCGGCCAGCTACGCTAACGCAGTAGTTGAAGTGCGATCGCGCTGTGACTAATTGCTGGTTTGAGCTTACCTGCTTCCAGTATCGTTTGTCACTAAGGGGTTATAAAGTTGCGATCGCGCTTCTTACGTCTTCGTCTGAAACTTCGATATAACGTGAAAGCACCTTTAAATCAGTGTGTCCAGTGGCTTTTTTAATGGTTGCTAAACTCACCCCGCGCTTTGCCAGCCTCGTGATAAAACTCCGGCGGGTAGAATGAGTCGATATCCCTTTGGCTGTTAACCCGGCTCTCTCTACAGATGTGCGTAAAATTTGGTCAGCCGCCCTAAGCCCCATTGGCTTGTCCGCCTCCCTAGATGGAAACAACCAAACTGAACCGGGGAGTGGCTTATATGCTGCTAGCAACTCAGTTAAAGTATCGTGAACCGGCACCTGGCGAGTTTGTCGCTTTCCATTCGGGGTAGCCTTGCGAGTCCTGGCGCGAAAGTTGATATACTCACTGGGTGTACCGTCAAGGTTGTAGACATCAAGAAGTTGCAGCTTCACCAGGGCACCCCACCTTTCCCCGGTGTACCAAGCTAGATCCAAAAGTAGTTTATATTTTTGACTGCGGATCTGCTTGCGAATTTTGGAATAATCCGCATCGGTCAAAACTGCGGCTTGTCCATTTCGATTATTTTTCATATTATTTTTAACTTCTGCCTGTTCCGGTTTAACCATTGAGAGTGGTTAAACCGGAATATTCCTAATTAAGGCTATTAGAAATATTCGCCTCAATCCTATTCACAGTAAGGCTTTGGTGTCCTCGGTGAATGTGCTTGTTTTACATAAAAGTGGAACATTTACATGGACTACTCCGAGTGCGAACAGACTTTGAAGGAATTAAGCAAGCTCTAGTTGCAATGGCTGATACCAATAATGCACTCACTGAGCAATGAAAACGCGATCGCCCTTCTACCTCAGAAAGCGATGTCTACGACGGGCTTCGCCTACGCACAGTTGCAATTTATATTTCTACCCCAAGGTATTCGCCTTAGAGGGTTAAGGCAAGTGCTGGCTGTGACCTTGGATTGTTAATTCCTGTCAGAGAATTCATTTTATATGCTTTTAGAACAGTGGTTGGTTCAGCAGAAGTTAACCATCAGCAGACATACACTTAATTTCTGGTGATCATGCAGTAGGAATTATTGATAAATCATTGTCGCCGCCGATGGTAATTCTAAAATTATCCATTCTGAAATTACCGTAATAGCTCCCTCCTGGTTCACTGCCTATCAAGATGTTGGCAGTAGTGGCATTAATGGTATTTGTCCCAATATTTGCGCTGCCATTCATTACACCGTTTACCCATAGCGAAATAGTGTCGCCTACTCGTTTTACTGCTACATAGTACAAAGTATTCACAGTAACTGGAATATCTGTAATCCCTAAATAGTTAGAGCCACTGTAATAAAAATAAGTCCCAAGAGTGTTTCCACTGTTTATCTGGAATACAAAACTGCTATTGCTTTGAGAGCCACCATATTTGTTGACTATTGTGCCTGCATTGACAGAGTTGAATTTAACAAAAAAGTCAATAGTAAAATCGCTACCTCCAAAGTTATATTCGCTTTTATTAGGGATACTAGCGTAACCACTAGAACCTGTAAAAAGTGTGCTTCCTGACAATAACGTTGTGCTGCTATCGATTGCAGCAGTTCCGATCAAGGAAATTGTGTTATTAGCAGCAATATCTACGGGTGGAGTGGAATCGAATAAAGATTTGAATACTACTGTACCGTTCCAAGTGTTGCCAGTTCCACCACTGCCACCTGTGCCACCTGTGGTGCCACTTGTTAATCCTGCCAATAAATCAGCCTTGGTAATCCTGTAAGGGATATTAGTAGTAGAGTCAATCATAAACACATAATCATCATCAATTGCAGTAGTTCTAGTCTCTACTGGCAACACCAATCCTGAAGCATCTTCTTTTCTGTAAAGTGGCATATTTTACCCTTCTATTAAGTCATCAGCGTGTACTGTTTCTTCGTAAACGAAAATATTTCCAATCTCAACTTTCACGGTATTTTCTACTTGATCTGCCTCAATAATCACGCCATAATTTACCTTGCCTTGTGAGTCACAAAACTTCACTTTTTGCCCTATTCTCACAAGTATTTCTTCACTGTCATCATTTGACGGCTGTAGCTGGTTTGTATACAACATTGCGTTTTTTCCCTGTAATATCTACTAAGTTAATCGGCGGTACACTTGTTCCAACATTGAGGTAAGCATGTGTAAATGTCACTGTACCCACTTTGTTATTTGTTGGCAATACTTCCTCTACTCCCAATATCTCTACTTCTTGCGTACCTTGGGGTTCCACAAAACTACTACCTTTACGAAGGTACTTGAGATTAAAAGTATGTGGTGTGAGGCTTATTACTGCTTCTATAACACGTTCAGCAGTCCCAATTTTATCCACGTCAAGCTTAAATTGGAAACCGTTAACAAAGTCGCCATAAGTGAAAGTATTCACTCCCTTATTGATTTTGAAAGGGCTTGCAGCAAACTTTTCATATATCAGTTCTGCAAGCTGTAAAGCATACTTGTTTGTAGCAAAATCCGTTACTGACTTGTCCATTAACCTAAAGCTAATTTGCATCGATAAAGGTGGCGATACTTTCTTGGTTGTCTTGTCAGTTGTTTGCTTTTTGTAGAATTTCAAAACTACTTCAGGGCGGTATCTACGCTCTGGGATCTCAGCTTGTAATTGACCATAAACTATTCCCAAATCCCTGCCATTGAATTGACGCTGTGTTGCAATAGTTTGTACAATATTTCCCTTTAAGACTTCTTCTTGACCACCGAGTACAATCTTCTCAGTTGGTACACTTTTGTCATAGGTTATCTCTACATACTTCTCACTCCCTAGCACGGGTACTTGTTGATTTGCTAACGCTTGATGTGCAAGATAGGTATCGGTTGAATTGGCGACAACATAGCCAGCCTCGATAAATGACTGTCCAAATTGTTGTAATGCTTGATGAATAAACATCGACAAACCACTATCTTTACCAAATGTATTATCAATGAATTGTTCTGTTGCTAAAGCAAAAGACCACGGCTTGCTACCTTCCTTGCCCCATGCAGCGATAGCGTTAGCAACGCCACTACCAAAAAATGTTTTTAAGTATTGCTGTGGGATTGCCTTGATGATTTTACGCACTGTTTTATACGTTTCAATAAACAATATTTGGGTGCAAATCTGCAAACCTTGCTGAATCAAAACTCCGAGATTACCCAAGAACCCTTCTACGAACTTATCAGTTACTTTCGTCAATACTTGCGCCCCAAGTGGTTCATTAAAAGCAAAGATTACTGTACCTGGAATAAAACCTCCAGCTACATATCCCAGTGCTTGTCCTACGGTAATACCCAATTGACCCATCAATGCTTGAAACTGCCCTTTTAGCCCTTCGTCAAGCTCTTTGTCTGTAGCGTTCCAGTTAAAATTCCAGATGTATTGAGAGCCACTAACGCATAGAGTCCAAATGCTGGTAAGACTCCAGCTAATAAAATCGCCTATCGCACCGCATATAAAGCCTACTAGAGAGCCAAACCCACTAAAGATTGCTTGTACTATATTCCCGCCGCTTTGTGTTCCAGAGGTGGTTATCTCATAACCTTCAATCACCCTTGCCGCCACTTTTGATCGTGCAACCTTGCTGAATAATTCCTCAGCAATAAAAACTAGTCCATTTGCCATATACCCCCCTTTGTGAGAGTGTTACTTGTGGTGAATATCCCCCTATAACTTGCTGAGAACATTAACGATGTTGGCAACAGTTTTATTATTATTAGTTGCTTTCACCTGGGCTTCTGTTGCACCCGATGGCGGTGGTGCGTTAAGGTCAATAATTCCCACTTCCTTGACAGTTGGTGCATCAAGTGGACTACCACCCCAAGGATCAACTTTGTCAGTAACACCAGGTGTAGCGGTAAAACCTTGCTGCACTTCATTCAAGAATTGCTGGAATGTTTCTTCCTTTACGGCATTATTGACATTAGTAACAGCCTGTGGAGAATCAATAAAATTCTTCTTCAGTGCTGCTGTCGCGGATAATGCTGTCGTCCCAAGCGATCGCCAGTTCTGTGCATTCCAGCGTTCTGCCATAGTGGTGAGTTTTTTTATCTCATCTTGCAAATCCACTTTATCGTTGTTGACGTAGCTCACAATGTCAACGCTTGTTGGTCTTAATGTTTCAGTGATCGACTTCGCATTTGGGGTAAAGGCACTAGGAATAGTGCGCTTTTGTTGTTCAAGTTTGTATCCCAAATACTCAGCATTTGCTTGGGCAATATCAAAGGTTTGAGTAGCTAGATTCTTTATCATTCCTGCTTCGGTAAGTGCTGATATTCCAGCCACTAAACCAGCGTGACTATCACGCTTTGTTGCAATGAGTAGTCCAAGTATTTCTGCTAATGTTTCGGCAATATTTGGTAGTTCAAGATTAGTATCCTTGCTACCACTTACGCTAGGGTCTGCCTTGATAGTGAGTGGAATGGGGTACTGTCCGCTTATAGCATCCATCTGCTTCACATGCCAGAAAATCATCTCAGCAAGTGATTGCAAAGTTTGGGTAGTCTTGTTAGTACTGTCAGCAATATTTGTTGGCACGGTAGCGGGTAGATTGCCAATACGCTGTAATACGAGTCTCAGAAGGTTGTCGTTACACATACATTCACATTTTTTTGGTTCATATTTTTTTGGAGGTGGTGGATCGTTGGCAATTGTACATACAGGATGCACAAAGAAACTTGTTATCCATGTACCTTGTTGCTGCTTTACGTGGTAGTAAGTACCGTTGTAGGGTTTCCCGACCTCAGCATAACCAGTGGGGTAGTCATACTCTAAATAAAAGCACTTTTGGATATAGCCAATACTCCCTTGATAATGACCACTACCGTCATTTGTGAAAGTGTCGTCACTAACCGTTGTTACGCCGTTGACTGTTGTTGCTAACTTGAACAGAGGTAGGCTTTGTAATTGCGGCTGAGGTGGTGTGAGGTTAGCAACAGATAATTGTTTGTTTTTGCAAAAAGATGGCACGGTATTATACGCAGCGTTTGCCATACTTGCGGCTGCTTGATATTCGTAATTACAGCAAAATTGTGCATCTGCATACCCATTTGGGAAGTCAGTATTTGGTACTACTGAAGCCGCATTCAACCGGACAGTTGTTATTACTCGCCCATCATTACAGTTATTTTGAGCGCAAGTATTGTCGGGTGACACGGGGTATGGGATGCCCGATGGTTGTGGTGATTTACCTGTCCCGCAAGCAGGATTCCTATAGTGAATTACTCCAAAATCTGTTGTAATAAAAAAGTTGCACGGGTCGCTACTGATATCAAATCCTTGCTGTAGCAATAGCGGTACATTGGCGACTGATTGTCTTACTATCTTTAAGTTCGTTAGGTTGTTTATAATGTGTTGATTGATTGCGTCAAGTGCTTGTTTGGGAAATATAGCTTTTGTTATTCTCGCCGCCGTATCTAAAGCAAGATTATTGAGTTGATCGTTTAATGATGTTTTTGGTGGATTTGAGAGATACGCCATTACGAATACTCCCTAATATTTATTGCAGTATTACCACTTGCTACCACCGCATAATATGCACCCGTGTAAATTGGCGCTGGTGCTTCATAATAATCACCGACCGCAAGGGCAACAGTGTACGATGTTGTGCTGACAGTTGAAACGGTATCGATGTAGACAGTTTGAGTACTATTGTTGAAGAAAGTTATGCCCTTTCTATTAACATTTGAATTCACCACAGTAGCAGCAGTGGTAGTGATATTGTTGGCGACTACACTAGCATTGTCTACAGTTTCTTCTATTGTGATCGTAGTGGTGAGGTCAGCACTCACTGTTACTACATCACTACCTCCGGCACTGTTTTGAAGTAGTCCATATCCTACGTTGCGTACCTGAACTGCCAACATATCGCCACTACCCAACAACTGATTATCAAGCGTGAATTGCTTGTATGGGTAAGGGTTAGGATTTGTGAGACTGTTACTAGCAATCCGTTGATAAGTGCCCGTTAATCCCACTCTGACAAGCGTATCAAGTTGTATTCGTGCATTCTGCCATTCAAGATTTATCGCCGTCAGCAATTGCTGAGAATCACTTTCAGTAAGGTCAAACACCGGGAATGCTACCACGGGCAAGCTGTAGATATAGGCTATTGCTTGTAAGTTGGACAGTGAAAGGTTTTCGTTGATAACGCGATACCCCGAAAGTGTAAAAGGTGTGTAAGCGAATAACGGCGTAATGTTAGTGCCAGAGTTAGCATCAAGTGGTACAGCAACCTTACGTACTGTACTGAATGTTTGGAGCATAGTTTTAGTTTGCGTGAACAGCGCCGTTTTAAACACCTTAAGGCAGTTAAAACTATTTTGTCAATTTAAGGTAAAAATCTTTTTTAGAGGCATTGACGCGCATTTTAGGAGAAGCTAGAGTAGCATTTCACTCGTATATAAGGTATTAACATGGCTGCTACCGCCGATCTAACTTTGTCTGAAGTCGCTGCTAAAACCACAGTATCTTCTGTTGCTACATATATCTCAGCAATGAGCGCTCTGCCTACTGGTGTCGGCTTATCTGAATTTTTGGCCGTTTTCCTACAAGCTTGTGCTGTTGCACAGGTCGCTAAGAATGCTGCTAACTCTGACGCTTCCACCGCAGGAAACGCGCTGAATGCGTATCCATTGCCTACAACTGGAACTGTTCAGACAGATACAACCAATAATATCCAGTTCTATACCTCTACTTATGGCTTGAATATCGTAAGTGATACAACCTTAAATACCTCTGTTCCTAGCTACGTATAATCATTAATCGGTAGGGGATAAAACCTCTACCAATCAGGAGACAAACATAATGGCTACGGTCGATTTATCAAGAGACTCATTTGCATTACTACGATTGACTGGGGAAATCGTAAATGGCAAGGCTAGCGTAAAGCATATCGGTTATTTTAGTTGTCGATCAACCGTCACACGTTATCTAGAGATGACAGCATTGGTAAGTGCTGGTAACGCGGTGATTTCCCTGCGTCGCACCGCTAGCAAGCGATCGACAAGCCTTGTCGATGGTGGAAGCTTGACCACAAGTACAGCCGACAAAACCACAGGTGGTAGCACCGCAAAGATTGAGGATGAGCAGTCTCAAGTGCTTAAATCAAGTGGTGGGAAAGGCAGTAAATCAGTCAGATTAAAGTCTACAAGACTAGTCGATCCCACAGTGGAAGGTAAATATCACCAAGTATCATTCAGGTTCCCAGGTTGGGCAACAAACCTGATTATCAGCAATGCTTTGGGCTTACTGTTGCCTCCCGGTACTATTGCCAATCCTATTGCTGAGGGCAAGTTGTACCCCTACTTTATCAGTCCTGGTGGTAAGCGTTATCCTATCGCAACTAAGTTGGCGGCTGAAGCGGCTGAAGTAGTGGCAGTGGCAACAGCATCAGCAGCCCTGACAGCGTTAATCGCTGAAAGTGGTCAAGCAGGCGCGCAAGCAGAAGCAGCACAAGTATAGTAGGTAGCTGATATGTATAGCGGTGGCAATGATTGGGTGAAAACTATCGACCTCACAAGAAAAGCTACCCTTGATGCAAACGGTAAAATTACCGAAGCAATCGGCAGCATAGAACCCGATATACAGTTTACCCAAAATACCATCGGTATATATGTTGAAAGCGTTACCGCAGATCCCAATTGGTTCCTTGCTGGCACGATATTTCAAGGCTTCCCAGTTCCTTTTGGTAGCGCTGGTTTTGCTGAGGGTGAAGAGTTCAGAGTGATTCTACGACGGTACATGATATATAGGTTCACGAAGTACCCCGACATTGGGGAAACAAAGTACCTACTGTCATTCACGCCAAGGTGGTACATCAAAGACATTCATTTTCAGGCTTGGCAATATATCGGCACTAACCAAGGTGCAACTTTGGATAGCCTTGCTGCATTGGGTCAACAAGAAGTTGCACAAACTGTCAAGCTTCAGTCATCAGTCAATAAACTTCAGACATCCATCAACAAACTCATAAAGGCTAACAATGGCTAACGGTCAAAATACCAAAACTGTGATCTCATTACTGCTCGAACTTATCGGAGTAGCAGCACCCGCACTCGCCCAAAACGGTGTAATCAGTTCACAAGCAAGCAACATTGCAAGTGGTATTTCGGGCTTGATTTTGCAAGAACTGCAAGCACTCAATCAACCTCAGCCCACCTCACCCGTACCACATGTAGCAGCAGTCTCACCAGCACAACTTATTGAAGACGGAGTACACAATGGCTATTAGTCCCGGTTACAGTCAGTTTCCACGTCAACGCGTACCACAAATCAGCCCTGGCATCAATTCCAGCAACGTAGCATTGAAGGCGCTCAAAGAACAGCAAGATATTGCTGAGGCTACCAAAAAACAACCAGTTCAAGTTGTAGCGTCTATTGCTCAAGATGTTTTAGCACTTAAAGCTCAACAAGCTGCTAGTAAATCGAATCAGCCTTTACCATCTGAGCCACCAGCCACCGCTAGCCAAACTCCAGTTCAATAAATACACGAACAATTGCAGAAATACTTCAATTTTATTTCTGCAATGGAACAATCAAATGGATCTTCACAACTCAGTTGCTTTCTGCGATTACATCTCGTGATATGTAATCGCACTTAACTTTATATTTAAAATGATTAATACAAAGTCAGAAATAGCTGTTACTTCATCTACTAGTCCCAGAGCAGAATTCACACTGCAAGACACAGGAGTGTTTATAGGGATTATTGCTAGCCTAATAATGCTTTCTGGCGTTGCAGTTAATATTATTAGCAAGATAAATAAAATCTCGTTTACTGTTGATGGAATCCAAGAAGATCTTAAGATGCACGCTAGCAATGCCGAGAAAATCAAGGATTTAGATAAACGCCTTGATATCCATTTGCAGGATTACGTTAATTACAAAGACGGAAATTTATTAAGCCATAACGGTCTAGAGGAGCGGATCAACCATAAGTGGCAGCGATCCGAAGGCGAATTCAACGCGATTAAGGCAAGCATCAAGGATCTTCAAGGCTTCTTGGTACGAACAAGCGACTTCAAGAACCGGGAATAATCCTCTGGGGATTCACTCTAGTAATTTAGGGGCAGGGCGATGAATAACCTCTTAAAAGATTGGCTATCAATGCTTACAACGATTCTGAAATACTATGATCAAAGCTATGGCTACCCCTGGGGGAGGCTAAATCTTTTAGGCTCATTCCTACTAATGTTTGTTTGCTGGTTTGGAGCGGGAATGCTTATCTTCGATGTGGCAACGACACTTATCAGCGTTTCAATGAGTAGTGATACTCAGTAAATCCTTGAAAGTATTGATATAGCGTGTGTAACTTAGACTTCTAGTAATCTAGAGATTCGCTCTAGTAATTTAGGGGCACGGGCATTATCTTGCAGTCAACTTAGAGCCAAAATTTGACTACATATCTTAAGATGCCCTTGTATCGCTTCGTCCCAAGTGGGGTAAATTTGTTTTTTCCCGTCCAGTACGCCGCCCATGACCGACGTTTCAAAAATCATTGGTTGAGCGTCAGCGTTACTACTGCCAGGATTTAAATCTATGCCCACAAATTTAGTTGAAACTAGAGAGTCGTTGAAGTCGTTGTACATAACTGTAGTTTCAGCAAAGGTGGCTAAAGCCATCCAGAAATTCCACTCCAAGAAAGACTCAACAGCAACGGGTGTTTGTCCTTCTAATTTGTAGTACCGAATAGACATAATCTCCATTTCGTCACTTGTCCTCTTCTTCCCACTGTTTAGCAAGTTGAATAATTTGTGGGATGTATTTTTTAGGCAGTCTAACGGATTGAGTCGATGATTTCCATTTTGGCTTGCGGCCTTGTCCGTTACCCGCCCCTGCCGTCTTAGGCACTCGTTTCTGTACAGAATCGTTTACCGCCGCATTTATTCTCTGCTGGTAATTGTGGGCCATTGGTATTTCTTCTTGTGGCACGGCTTGAAATCGGCGCGGATAGCTCCAAGCCATTGAGTCTGTAGAGTAGAGCAGCGCTCTGACTTCAGCACTCTCTAAAGCTAGGATTTTCAAGCCAAAACCGTGCAAACGGAGATCAGATCGCAGTAGCTTAATTGCTTTGAGAATATCTGCTATTTCTTCCGGGTTTCCATTGCGCCGACAGACTGACCCGACTCCAACCCAAGCGCCAGGAGAAAGCCTCGCACCATAATCTGTCAAATGTTTGAGATAGTCGCTCACCCGATACCCTTGCAACACCGGCATAACTGCGACTAGAGGGTTCAGGCTCATTAGCTGATCGTAACGCTCAATGGTTAACCGTTGATGCTCAATAACGGTTAACCCGGTTCGTTTCAAAACAGATGGTTCGCACATCCAATCTTGAGCGACTGCAATTAGCAAGTTGCCACAAGCTGACCATCGTTTAATTTGCTGAAAATACTGCTCAACGCCATGCCGATAACCACCATGCCGTGCGACTTCAGTGAATGCTCCACTATCTAAAATCCAATCGCCCACATCAAAATTGCTTTTGCGATCGCAAAGAGAATTTATGCTAATCATGACCCCTGCTGCGGGGTAATCATGGCTGACAATACTAGCAGCAAGGCTGGGGCTGCTGCCAATGAAAAACCGGGAGATACCTGGGGGATGTTCTGTACAGAATCGATTGGACATTGCCTGATGATTTCGTACAGAATCGCTAGCGGCGGTTGAATTCATAGTCACATTTTAACTGTCCAGTGGACATACTAGATAGTCCACTGGACAGTAGGCGTTTTTATTCAAATTAGTCAAAAATTCACTGCTGATTATCCTTGATAGATAAGGCTTTCAGGGGATAGCCTTTGCTCGATTTAGTCAAGATTTAGTCAAGGATAAAAAGGCAGGGGCTGGAAAGAGTGGGTGACGAGGGATTTGAACCCGCAACCAATAGATTAAGAGTCTACTGCTCTACCGTTGAGCTAGTCACCCACACGATTAGCAATCATAGCACGACTTCTGAAATTTAGCCAGTGCCGCACCCAAAAAACAAATTAAAAGGGGAATTTAACAATGAAGGTGGTTTGACCGGCTGCACTCTCTACATAAATTGAGCCGCCTAAATGTCTGACCATTTTCTGCACTAATGCCAATTCCAATCCAGTGCCGCTATGTTTCCAAGGATCGTGTTTGGAAAGGTGATAGAAAGGCTCAAAAATCCGTGACAGTTCATTGCTGGTAAGCTCTATTCCCGAATTGGTGATGTTAAGCTCGATCGCATCCCCTGTCAGGTGAGCAAAGACTGTGATGTATTCACCGGCTGGTGTGTATTTGCAGGCATGGTTAAGCAGTTCGGTGACAATGCGCTCCAAATCAGTGATATCTGTCTCCAAAGGCGGCAAGGCACGATCAACAGTTAGGTTTAAGTGTTGTCGCTGGCAGTTGGTGAGGTCTCGAAAGGACTCGATAATTGGGTGAAGCCAGCTTTGAAAGTCAATGGCAATCAAAGTTGGAGGATCGGGTTCGGCTTCGAGATATGTGAGTGTGAGTAGGTCATTAATTAACTTGCTTTCTCGCCCACACTCGTTATACAGAATTTGCAATAATTGCGGAACTATTTCTATCTCTGATATTTCTGCTGGTGTGAGGACACTTTCGAGAGTCTGGACTGCAAGGCTAATGCTTGTTATTGGTGTCCGCAGTTCTTGAGAGAGGGTTCTGAGAAATTGGTTTTTTAGCCGATCGCGTTTTTCTAGTTCTTTTACCTGTGCCTGGTTTTGTTTGTAAAGCTTTGCTTGACGAATGGCGATCGCACATTTATTTGCTACCTGCTGCACTAACTCAATTTCAAATTCATCAAAAGCCTCTTGTGATGGTCTTGTCAACCAAATATTTCCCAAAATACCTTGAGTATCGAAAATTGGACAAGCCATCTGAGCCATAACTAGCAACTTTGGTTGCCATCCCGGCAGAATTTCTAAAAATTGCAATGGTTGTTTTTGCAATAGCGGCTGATAAACTTCCAGACGGTCTGCAATCTGTCTACTCAATCCTTGACATGAGGGTAAGTTAATGGTGTATTCATAAGTAATAGTAACTAGAGTTTGGCAGGTGCTATAGAGTTCGATTTGGCAACGCTCAAGGTTCAGTAATTGTGCTAATTCTTGGGTGACTGTCTGCAACACCTGAGTTTCATCTATACTGTCACGGATTTGTTCTGTCATCCGTCGCACCAAGGCTTCAAAGTTTCGCACCTGCTGCAACTGATTGAGGTGTTTCTGTTTTTGCAACTCCATCTGGGCTTTGAGATCCTGGAATTGCTGATAAAGTTCTGCCTGTTGGACGGCAATGCCGATTTGAGTTGCCAACTGTTTGAGCAAGTCAGTTTCCGTTTGCTGCCATTGACGCGATTCTTGGCAATGCTGGGCAATTAATAGCCCCCACATATCTTGCTCTTGGAAAATCGGCACGACTAGATTGGCTCTAATCTGCAAAGATGCCAGGAAATCTATATGGCAAGGATGCAGCCCAGCTGCATAAATATCTTCGACAACTTGAATGCAGCCTCGTCCGTAGTGTTCTGGATGTTTGCTAGCCAAACAGGGATCGCTGATGTTTTTTCCCAAGAGAGGATTACTGGCGGCTACAGTTGATTCGGTAATGATGATTCCACTACCATCAGCCTCGAAGCGATAAATTAACACGCGATCGCAATTCAAAAACTGCCGGAGTTCAATTGTTGTCTGATGCAGAATTGTCTCTAAGTCTACAGATTGATGAATCCGTCCAGCGATCGCTTCTAGCAATTGCTCTCGTTCAACCTGGAGTTCAACGGCTTGTTCTGCTTGCTTCACAGGGGTGATATTGCTGCTAGTCCCAATCAGTCGATAAACTCTGGAGTTAGCATCCTTGAGTGGGGTGAGAGTCGTACTCCACCAAGTAGGTATTCCCTGGAATTGCAAACATTGTTCGTAAGATATAGTTGTGCCGAAACTTACACAGTCAGCATAACGTTGACGCACCCTAGCAGCATCAACGGGGGAGAGAATATCCTCTGGTTTTTTGCCCCGGAGATCGTCTGAGCGAATGCCTATCCACCGCTCATGAGTGGGATTAAGGGCCACATATCGAAAATCTCCATCCTCTAGAACATCAACTACAAATATTGATGCCTGCACAGAATCGTACATGCTCAATAAAAACTGCTCGCTACTGCTTTTTTCATCTACTTCTGTGCCGAAAAGAATTTGAGGTGGTGATAATTTTGTCAACTCCATAGTTGATTCTGCTGGATTTATATTCATGCGAGAGTCCCTGTCTGGTATTACTGACTCTTCTAGGCGCTCTCTTGTCGTTAAGCTTGTAGTAGTAGATGCACTTTAGCGCCTATAGCAAAGTATTGTCAGCCGTTGCTCATTGAAATTTGGATCTTTCTCTACTTCTTGCCAGAAATCTAGGAAAGCTAATAGGAGTCAGCTTAACAAATCCTGCTTTTTGAAGGTGAAAATACATTTGCAGGTTAGGGCAAACTTACTGAAAACTGGTTTTTAACAGTTTTTCCAGATTTTTGCACATATCTAAGTGCAATCATAAGTATATATCAATTAAATTTATTATTCTTAATAATAGAATGGGGAGTGTCAAAATCGCAATTTGTGGGCATTGATCCCTGTGAGGATAGCAACCAGCAGCCAAGTGATGGCTAACCCTATGACTTCGCCGAAGAATAACTGCGTTAAGTGGCGCAAGATCGCCCCCACAACAGAACCCACAGGAATAGCAACAGCCCAACTTGCCGCAGAGACAAATATCCATCGCCATGCCTGATGCTGGGAAATTGCTAACCATTGTGCTAATCCAATCCCCAAACCGCCAAGGGCACCATAAACCGCACCTGACAAGATTCTCAGGGGAAGAATCTGAGTGCTAGGTACAATCCAACCCACAGCACCAATACCGATCGCAGTGATTATACTCCAACCCAAAAGACTTGCCAAAATCCACCTGATACAAAATATAGGTTGTTTGAGAAGACAGCCTTGAAAAAGTGCGATCGCAAATCCCCCGATAGCTGCTTCTACTACCCCAACATCGGGTTTTTCACCGACTTCAATTAAGAGTAAACTCAATAAAAAACCGCCAAAAGTAGCTAAAATCCACAGCAGTGTAAAGCCAAATTTGGTATTTCCAGGTGCAAATAGCATCAAAGTTTCTTTGTTTGTCAGGAGGAGGAAGGTAGTTCTTGCAGGAGGAACCCACGCTTAAAAGTGTGGTACTTAGGCTATGGACGCTTTGTATTTCGCGGCACATTCCATTCTTATTAATATTTTTGATACTATTGGGCAATAACCTACAACTAAAGTTTCTCGTAATATTTCTTTCCTCCTACCTCCTGTCTTCTGCCTCCTGCCTCCTGCCTCCTGTCTTCTGCCTCCTGCCTCCTGCCTCCTGCCTCCTGCCTCCTACCTCCTCTCTCCTGCCTTCTGCCTCCTGCCTTTGTTTGCAATAGTCTGACAGTTTTAGCATTAAACATATCAAAAAAAGCTTTGCGTCGTTGTTGGGGTGATTCAGGTACAATGTAACCCCAAAGACTCTCCCAGTAGAAAAAAGAGACACCATCAAAATAGCGATCGCGCACTGCTTGAACTTGCTCTCTAACTTGTGCCATTTTCACCGGATTACCTACAGTTCCCGTTGATATACCAATACCTACGGGAATTAGACTTTGAGCCAATTTCACAGATGGTTGTTCTAGTTGAGCGATAAAAGAGTTTTTATCGTTTCGATATACCTGCAAAACTAACTCATTAACTAAACCTTTTTTTACCCAATTTTCCCAATCTTGCAAATAGTATTTGTAGGCAAAAGCTTGATAATTAGGAGACAAAGATATTTTGACTTTGGGTTTGACTGCCTTGATAGCTTGATAGATTTCTGCCATGAAGTCAGTAATTTTATCGGCTCGCCAACGCATCCATTCTGGGTTGAAAGGGTCGATAGGGGGATTTTTGCCTTGATGCTCTTGCTGGTAGAGTTTGATTGTGAAGCGATCGTAGCCAAACTGTACAGGCATTCCAAAATGATCGTCAAGCTGAATACCATCCACATTGTAATCTCTGATTACTTCTAATATTAGTGATTGAATAAACTCTTGTACTTGTGGATGTAAAGGATTCAACCATGCCTGTTTACTCACCAAAACATTGTCGATTTCTTCTGGTGGGGCATCTTGAATAGAGTTGATACCTTTTTGACCAATTGTTAACCAGTCGGGATAACGCCTTGCTAATTGCGAATAATGAGGAGTCATAAACCCATATTCAAACCAGGGAATTACTCTCATATCTTTATTTTTAGAAAGTGTTACTATCTTTGCTAAAACATCCTGTCCACCATGTAAGAAATTTAGCAAAGGTTGAGTATCCGAGCCTGTAGTCATTTTGGCTACAGCACTTTTATAAAAAGTATGTCCTCGGTTCCAAACTACAGGATAGATTGTATTAAAGTTGAGAGCCGATAATTGATTTATGGCACGGTTAATACCCCAAGGGACAAATAGTACACCACTAGCAACATTAGTGAGCCAAACGCCGCGAATTTCTGTAGTTAAAGGACTTGTTTTTTGGGAATAAACTGGTAGTGAAGAAGGTAAGAAAACTGTTAAAGCAACTACTAATCCCAAACACAGTAAGTAAGAAAAACAACGGCGAACAACCCGATTCATTTGTAAGCGTGACCTAATGCGATCGGAATATATATAACTACAAAATAAAGTTGTAATCCTCCGGATGATGTAAATAAATGATGATTTAATGCCTAGATATCAATTAATAAATGTGTCTTAGCAGACAATTCTTACTAGCTGCTGATAATTCTCGATACGTACATAAGACATCTCCAGAAATTAAATATGCGTTATCCAAAACCCTTGTAGAGACGTAGCAGTGCTACGTCTCTACATTCATTTTCGGAGATGTCTATAGGATTTTGTAGTCATTTTGGCAACTCCTATTGGAATGCAGAAATGCGATCAGCTCCGCTCTTGAATTCTGACTCCTGTTAGTGGTAGCGGGGCGTTTAGCCCATTCTGACTTCTGAATTCTTTTTCATCCCCACCCTACTTACTAAGAGTTGAGGGTGGGGACTTTCGTGTTATCTTAAATCCACAATTTCTTAGTTAACCGTTAAGCGCTTCTTCTTGATTGGTTTCGATAACGCAATCAGAAGTGGCATACGCAACGCAGGTAAGAACAAATCCCTCGTCAATTTGATCGTTGTCTAAGAAGTTCTGATCGTCTTGGTTAACTGTACCTGAAATCAGCTTCCCGGTGCAGGTAGAGCAAGAACCAGCGTTACAGGAATAGGGCAAGTCCAGATGATATTCTTCGTTAGCGATCTCTAGGATGTACTCATCATCAGGGACATCAATTACTTTTTCGCCGTCTGGGGTACGTAGTGTAACTTTATAAGTTGCCATGAAAAATTCCTAACTCAATATAAACTCCATTTTCGATACTACGGGTTTATGTGCTGCTAGTCTAGAGTCAAATGTCGTTAATTAATCTATATCTTAAGGCAGTTAGTGTGAACTGAAAGTAAGAGTAAAAAATGCTGCGTAGGCGTAGCCCGTCGTAGACATCGCTTCAGCAAATCCCTGAAATGAACTATAGTCTTTAGACACGATCGCAACATTCATACCCAACTTTTGAGCATTAGCAGTTGTATAAGGGCCGAAACATGCAATAATGCAGCTTTGATAATCGCTTTGCGAGTTAACCATTGTCAAAAAGCTTTCTACTTCTGCTGTGCTACTGAAGGCTATTACATTGATAATTCCTTGACGTATCAGGTTTAATTCCACACCATAGATACTTTTGTCTAAACCCTGCGTAATGTAAGTGGGTACGCGAGTTATTTCTATACCCAATTTCTGCAAATCTGTAATTAAATTGGGTACGACATCAGGCTCAGGTAAACCAACAACTTCTGGAGCAGGTATTAGGACTTTTTTCTTTTGAATTTGCGGAAGTTTCGCGAGTTCAGCCACAATTCCGGCTGGACTAGGTTCTGTTGGGATTAAATCTACCTTGCCACAAAAAGCTAATAAGCTTTCTGCATCTTTTCCTAAAGCACATAAGTGACATTTTTGCACTACAGATATAGGAATATTCAAATCATTCATGCGGTGAAAAAATGCAGTGATGCCATTTCTACTTGTAAAGACAATCCAATCAAATTCGTCTATGTGGTTTAAAGCAGCATCTAACTGATTGTAGTTTGATAAATAGCAGGTTTCGATAGTAGGCATGAAAATAGGTAAACCACCTTGTTTGATAATTTGTTCAGATAACCTATAAGCATAATTTCTTGGTGCTGTAACTAAAATTCTCTTACCATCTAGAGGTAATTTGCTAGATGGAGTCAACAAGTTGATTTCTCTTGATTGGGTGTCCATTTGTTTCTCAAAACAGAATTCAGGAGTCAGGATTCAGAATTCAGCATGAATTCTGGAGTACAACACGGCGTAAATAAACCACCCATTTAAAATAGCCTAGCCAGAAAGCTTACAAAAGACATCTCCAGAAATTAAATATGCGTTACCCAGAACCCTTGTAGAGACGTAGCAGTGCTACGTCTCTACGTTCTTTTTCGGAGATGTCTAAAATAAGCATTCTTTCTTTTTACTTTTGCCTTTTTACTTTTGCCTTCTTGTCCCAATACTGTTCGGTTAAGGCAAGAGACGCGATGAATCGCCGTCTCTACAATAATCAGTCTTTTGTAGAGACGCCGATTTATCGCGTCTTTGAGATTTATAATTTTCATCAAAAAACCTTAACCGAACGGTATTGCTTCTTGTCCTAGCCATTTTTCTAGGATGAATTCTCCCCATTTTTCCGATGCCATCTGTGTTGAGAAAACGGCACGATATGAACATCTAAGAACATTGGCGGAAAAATCTTATGTCTTCATTACTGGCTTTGTCCAACAGTTTAGCTGACACCGTAGAAGAAGTTGGAAGTGCTGTAGTTGCCGTAAATGGGGGTACACGTCTTTCTCAAAGTGGTATTCACTGGCGTAATGGCATTATTGTTACCTCTGATGAATCTCTCCAGCGCTATGACAACATCACCATTACGTTATCAAATGGTAGCACTGCACCAGTAACACTCGTTGGTCATGACTCTAGCACTGATATAGCTGTTTTTAAACTAGAAAATGCAGAAATACCTGTGGCAAAAGTTGGTGATGCCAAAACGCTGAAAGTTGGTCATCTGATTCTAGGACTGGCAAGAGGTAGCGAAGGTGATTTAAGGGCGGCGATGGGTGCAGTCAGTGTAGTTAGCGGTGCTTGGCGGAGTATGAATGGTGGGAATATTGACCAATTCATCCGCCCAGACATCACCCTTTACTCTGGTTTTGCAGGTGGGCCGCTGGTAGATGCTGCGGGTTTTGTGGTAGGCATGAATACATCGGGGCGGCGTGGTACTGCTCTGACTATTCCCACTGCTACAATCGATCGCGTGGTTGACCAATTAGTGGCAAAAGGACGCATTTCTAAGGGCTACTTGGGTCTGGGAATGCAGCCTGTACGTTTACCAAAGAATCTAAAAACTGCTCTCAATTTAAGTTCGGCAACTGGGGTAATTGTTGTCAATGTTGAGGCTGCGGGGCCTGCTGATAATGCAGGTGTGCTGCTTGGCGATGTTTTGGTAACATTCGATGGCGTAACTGTCGGCGATACAGGTGATGTCCTGGCGTTGCTTAATAGTAGCGATCGCATTGGTAAAGCTGTGAACGTGCAACTTGTCCGGGGTGGAGTGTTAATTGAGTTAGCGATCGCAGTTGGCGAACGACCTACTAAGGAGGAATAATGCCAATTGGGGATGAGTTAGAGAGACGCGATAAATCGCCGTCTCTACAGGTAATTTATCCATCAATTATTTATTGACAGACTACTAGTTTTGTCAAAATTTATCTAAATCTTTTGATTCATTCGACCTTTTTACTCGAACGTTGCGCTTCTGAACTCGGAACTTGCGCCTTTTTACTCGAACGTTGAGCTTCTGAACTCGGAACTTGCACCTTTTTGCTCAAACGTTGCACTTCTGAACTCGGAACTTGCACCTTTTTACTCGAACGTTGCACTTCTGAACTCGGAACTTGCACCTTTTTGCTTGAACGTTGCGCCTCTGAACTCGGAACTTGCACCTTTTTGCTTGAACGTTGCGCTTCTGAACTTAAAACTCTCAGAATTTACTTTCCAAAGTTGGGTTGACTAATATATTGCAGCATTCTCAATTATCCCAACCCGACTAAAAACTATTGTCAGTTCACTAACTTTACTTTGACATGGGGAAAAATTGTATAACATGGCAAACACAGCATTAACTAACATCGCTGCTGAATTGACAGAGGTAGCTGCTAAACTACGCGATCGCACTGTCAAAGTCAAAAGTGGCTCTTTGGGAGTCGGTTCTGGTGTAATTTGGCAACCCGACGGACTCATTATTACTAATGCCCATGTGGCAACTAGCAGCCGCGCAACTGTGGAATTGGCAGATGGAAGGGTATTTGATGCGGTGCGTACCCAATTTGATCCACAGCAGGATTTAGCAGCCCTAAAAATTGTTGCCACTAATTTAACTGCTGCAACCATTGGTAATTCTGAGACGCTACGAGTGGGTGAATTAGTTTTGGCGGTGGGTAATCCCTTTGCTGAAAGTGGTGCTGTGACAACTGGAATTATCCATGCAAATAATCCACGGGCTGTTATGGCTGATTTGCAGCTGTATCCTGGTAATTCTGGGGGGCCACTTGCCGATTGTCAAGGCCTTGTCGTGGGAATTAACACCATGATTGTTAATGGTTTAGCTGTGGCAGTTCCTAGCAACACCGTTGAGCGTTTTTTACAGGGAAATAGTCGTCCGCACCTGGGAGTCACACTGCAACCTGTGCTTTTAGGTAGGCGTAGCTTAGGTTTATTGGTGTTGTCAATTTTACCTGATAGTGCGGCGGAAACTGCTGGTGTGCAAATCGGCGATGTTCTAATTGGAGTTTCGGGGCGATTATTTACTACCATGAATGATTTAAGTAAATATCTCCATGAAAGTAAAGGATCTGTGCCGCTACAACTCCTACGCGGTAGCCAGCAATTCGTGATTTATGTTGCAGTACAAGCTGGGAAAACTGCTGTGGAGGCGACATGATTCGGGTGATGGTTGTTGCTACTTCCCCTGTAGTCCGGGCAGGATTATCAGCTGTGGTGACAACCAATCCTCGGCTGACGGTTGTGGGGAGTGCATCCGATTTGGATGTATTGACAAGGGAAGTTGAGCAATTACAACCAGATGTGGTACTGGTAGATTTGAGTGGTAATCTGCAACAATCGGTGTGGGAAAAATTGCTGGTTATTCAAGAACAGCAATATCCATTAGGCACGATCGTCATTGTTGAGGAACTCGATAGCATCGACTTAGAAACGGCATTACATTCTGGTATCCGGGGAATATTGCCTAGTACCAGCACAGAGTCAGAAATTGTCGCGGCTGTAGAGGCGATCGCTTTTGGTTTGCTAGTGTTGCACCCGGATGCTGTAGAATTACTGTCTATCCGAGAAAAAGTGGTAACGAATCCCGTACAAACCTTGACACCACGAGAGATAGAGGTTTTAGGGATGCTTGGGTCTGGGTTGGGAAATAAAGCGATCGCTAAAAGCCTACATATTTCTGAATATACCGTCAAATTTCATCTCTCATCTATTTTTCAAAAGCTCAGTGTCTCCAGCCGCACCGAGGCTGTTGCTGTAGGTGTCAGATTGGGTTTGATTATGCTGTGATTATCGCTTGGATGGAATATACCTCATTGCATACAGCGATTTTCAGTTGAGTAGACTATAAAAAAAGACCTAACCCCCAGCCCCTTCCCTGCAAGGGAAGGGGAGCAATACGGTTCGGTTAAGGTTTTTTGATGTAAATTTTAGAGTGCAAAGATCCGAGAAATCATTATAAAGACGCGATAAATCGCCGTCTCTACAAAATATTGATTATTGTAGAGACGGCGATTCATCGCGTCTTTTGTCTTAACCGAACAGTATTGGGAAGGGGAGTAGCCTCAAAGCCTCTCTCCTTTTAGGAGAGAGGTTTGGAGAGAGGTCTATTCAATATCAAATGATGACATACAGCCTCCAATCAGGTCATGGTGTATGTATCAAATTTGATTCATTTGTATGAACATTTTAATGCTATCTTCCACCTTTCCCTACCCACCAACACGCGGGGGAACCCAAGTTAGGACATTTAATTTACTTAAGTATCTCAGTCAACGCCATACTGTCACCCTCGCAACTCAACGCGAGGGTGATGTTACAGAGGCAGAAATCGCCGGATTACGCGATTGTGTCGATCATTTAGCCATTTTTGAACGCCCGCCAGATTCTCAAAGCACCGGAATATTCAAGAAAATTCAGCGATTTGGAAGATTCTTGCAACAGGGAACACCGCCAAGCGTACTTAACCGCTACTCAGTTGAGATGCAAACATGGGTTGATAACTGGGTGGAAGCGGGAAAATGTGATGTAATTACCTGCGAACATAGCGTCAATGAAATTTATATCCAATCGCATTTTCAGAAACAGCTAAAAACCATAGTTAATGTTCATAGTTCTGTTTACGCTACCTGTCGGAACCAGCTAGCAACGGGCATTTCCGAAAATTCCTTGAGAGATAAAATTAATCTGCCACTTTTGCGGCGTTATGAGCAAAGCTACTGCGCTAAATTTTCGGCAATTGTGGCCACAACTGAAGAAGATAAAATTCAACTACAAGAATTTAACCCCAATAGTGAAATTACAGTTATTCCCAATGGCGTAGATTTAGTTTCTTTCCCCAACCGTACCACCGATCCCGGAGGACATCGCTTAATTTTCATCGGTGCAATGGATAATTTAGCAAATATTGATGCTGTCTGTTTTTTCAGCAACGAAGTTTTGCCAGAAATCCAAAAATTGTATCCCAATACAACTTTCGATATTGTTGGTTCTCATCCAGTTCCAGAAGTTTTAGCACTCGCTCAAAAACCAGGAATTAATGTACTTGGGCGTGTACCTTCGATGGCAGAATATTTACACCAAGCCACTATCTGCGTTGTATCGATGCGGACTGGGTTTGGTATTAAAAATAAAACTTTAGAAGCAATGGCAGCTGGCATACCTGTAGTAGCGAGCGATCGCGGCTTAGAAGGGTTAGCTGTAGATGGTGCTAATCATCCACTTAGGGCATTACGAGCAAATAAACCGGCAGAGTACGTCACCGCTATTAGTCAACTATTCGATCGTCCACATCTGCGTTCAGAATTGTCTCACAACGGCAGACAACTGGTAGAAACAGAATTCACTTGGGATATTGCAGGTAAAAGCTATGAACAAGTTTGTCTTGGGAAAAGTAATCGTAATTCGTAATGACGCTCTCTACGAGACGCTAAAAGCGTAGCTTACTTCCCTGTAAGGATACGCGGACTCGCTTTGCGCGTCGCTAACGTAATTTAAAGCTACAGATCCCCGACTTCTTTGAGAAGTCGGGGATCTTATTTCTCAATAGATATCTCCGAAAATGAATGTAGAGACGTAGCAGTGCTACGTCTCTACAAGGGTTTTGGATAACGCATATTTAATTTCTGGAGATGTCTAATAGATAAATTCTAATTGTTCTTTCTTGTCAGTGTGGGAAAAATATGTGTAGAGACGTTGCATTACAACGTCTCTAAATCCACAGTGCAAATTATCTTATCTAAATCGTATTGGTTTTTAGTTAGCTTTTGAATCAGCACGTCAATTATTGTCAAACCTAGTCGAACACCTTAACACAAGTAATTTCTTCCGCTTCTGGCGCTGATTTTTATGCTTGAGGGTAGTCAAATAATTATCAACGTAGCGAAAAGCGGCTGCACAGTCGTAATCAGCAATGGCTATAGCTTGTAAGAAAACCTTCGAGGGAATTTCAAACCCTAAAAATTTTTCTGTTAAAATTAGTAAATCTTCGTCTGTGGCTGGAAAAGTAGTTTCTTCTGCCCCTTCTGCATCAGAAAATATATCATCAATTAATGCTCTGTACACTTTGTACCTCCCCAAAAGCATAAGATGCGAAGCCTGTGATAAAGTTTAGTTGCTGATCGCGAGTTTGTAAGTTAACAGGGAGTTCAGTACCAGGACATCCGATCTCTCGTAAAATCTCCAAACAATAGGTACTGAGTTGAGTGTATGGAGCTTGCTCCAATTCTTGAGCTACTTCTAGAGCCATCTCCAGATTGACTTGGATAACCGTCTTTACAGGGTTGGTCATAAACACGCCCTAATAAACTGGATGCTCTAAGTTTTGATCATAAGTACGAATAGCGTAACGGTGTTTTTGCGGAATTTATGAAGAAGGGAAATTAAAATATCAGCGCATTTGCGGTAATGTATCCGCAGTTAATGCAAATTAGACAAAAAACTAGACAATTCCGATCTAGGTGCGTAGGCGTAGCCCGTCGGAGACATCGCCCTTCCCATTTGCATATCCTTACTCTTAAGTAAACTAGCAAAAGGTGTTGTTGGCGATCGCTCTCCCTAATACGTCTCTATTTGCATAGACGATATAAATCGTACAACATAATTGTTGGTACATCTACTGCTATGGCAACGCGATGATCGCAGCTTGTGGTGGATACTTATCAACCTTAACTAAATATTAACTAACAGTTTCACTCAGCACTATTGAAAGTTTTTTTGCTGTTGATAACGCTGTTTAAACTGCTGTTGTTGTATTTGATGATCCACAATTGGATCGGGATAGCCAACAGCATGACGTTCTAAAGGTGGAATTTTACCAGTAACTAAATATTCTGTATCTACAGACCGCAATTCTGATACCCATTGCCGAATATATTCGCCATCTGGATCAAATTTTTGTGTTTGACTGGCTGGGTTGAAAATTCGCACAGGTTTAGGATCCATACCACTAGAAGCACTCCATTGCCAGCCGCCATTATTGGCAGATAAATCTCCATCAATCAACTTCTGCATAAAATATTTTTCTCCCAATTGGGGATTAATGAGCAAGTCTTTGGTGAGAAAACTGGCGACAATCATCCGACAACGGTTGTGCATCCAGCCGCTTTCATTTAACTGGCGCATTGCTGCATCCACAATGGGGTAGCCTGTTCTCCCCTCGCACCAAGCTTGGAAATGTGCTTCGTTAGTTTCCCAGGGAAAATTTTTAAAGGTGTCGCGGAAAGCACCATCAGCTAATTCGGGAAAGTTATACATTGCGTGTTGAAAAAACTCCCGCCAAGCTAATTCTTGTTGCCATGTGCGGATATTAACTGCTGTTTCTTCACTGCGGCTGTTTTCTAGTGCTTCTATGGTGGCTTGCCAAATGGTGCGAATGCCAATTACCCCAAATTTCAAAGCTGCACTTAATTGTGATGTACCGTCAACTGCGGGGAAATTTCGCTGTTCTTGGTATTCAGTAATCGCTTTATTAGTAAATTCTTCTAATCGTTCTTGCGCCGCCGCCTCTCCCGGTGAAATAATCAATTGTTCATCCCAAATAAACCCTAAATCTTTCGCTGAAGGTAATGCGATCGCTCCTGCAAGTTTGGCAATTTTCTGTTCAGCTTCCGTTAATCCCTCAACATTTTGTAGTGTTTCTACTGGTTGAGCCTTTGGCTTAGTAATCCAATTTTTCCAGAAGGGAGTATAAACTGTGTAAAGACTGTTACCACCCGTGCGGATCTCATCTGGAGAGTTGAGGATTTGATCCCAGTTTTGGTTAAGAAACTCAATGCCTTTTTCTTTGAGGGCATTTATCATTGTGCGATCGCGTTCTTGTGAATAAGGTTCTACATCCCAATTCCAAAAAACAGCTTTGGCATTTATTGCCTCTGCTAAAGCTGGTATCGCTTGTACAGGATCGCCGTGGAGTATTAACAACTGGCTACCAGCTTGAGCATATCGCTCTTGGAGTTTCTGTAAACAGCCAATCATATAAGTTACTCTCACAGGAGCAACATCATCCCGCTCCAGAATATTCGGATCGAGGCAAAACACGCCCACCACCTTCGGACTCTGCCGTTTTGCCGCAGCCAGTCCCGTATTGTCAGAAATGCGTAAATCGCGCCGATGCCAAAACAGAATTAAGTCAGACATTCCATGCTGCATATAGTTCACCCGTACTAGCTTAGATGCTAGTGGTACCAATGAGCATCATTCTGTCGATAAATTTTTTAATGGGGATTGGGTATTGGGGATTGGGCATTGTTTATTTCTCCCCCTGCCTCCCCTGCCTCCCCTGCTCCCTTATCCCCCAGTCCCTAGTCCCCAATCCCCAATCCCCGGTTTATCAGTCGGAAATGGTGGCTTTTTAAATAAAAATTGGGTATACTCTTTTTAACAGTTAATTAGTCTTTTTGTCATGGCTAACCTAATACTTGACGACGGTAAGATTGAGAGCGACTTAGGCGAAATAGCTCGTGAGCTTGAGTCTCTTGGTATCGAACTTAGACACTACGACCCAGGAACATCGCTACTCTTCCCCGATCTGCTAGACCAGGACGTTTTAACTGAGGCTGAGAAACGTTATTGTGTAGAACTCCATAACAGCGTCTTTGAATTTATTCAGCAAGAAAATGGCGGTATCTGGTGTGACTTGCTAAATGTGCATCCAGGTTCTTTCAATCTTCACCACCTGATAGCAACCTACGGACGTTACCATACTCATCCTGCCGCTGAACCTCTCTACGTGTTGGCAGGAGAAATGATCTATGGCTTTGTGCGACCTGATGGTAGCCAAGTACAGCTTTTAATTCAGGCACAAGATTATCTCTACATCCCCGCAGGCGTTGAACATTGGTGTAGTCCAACTGCATCTTTGAATTTCAAAGGGATACGCTATTTTGCGATCGCCGAAGCTTGGGTTCCCAATTATACAGGTACTCAAGTGAGTGATTCACTCAACAAGCCGCATTAAAGCTGAATTTTATCATAGCGCAGCACTGTTAGATTTCTCCACAGCAGCAGACTTGACAAAATAGTTAAATAATGTTTTTTGACATCCTCACCGCCGTGAACGCACGAGGAAAAAGGAGTAATGAGTAATAAGTAATAAGTAATGAGTAAATACCCATTTTTCATCTACTCATTACTCATTACTTTAAAGTATTGCGTGAAGCACGTAGCTCTAAACCCAATTTTTCGGTAAGGCTGAAGAATTTACTCAACTTCTTCACAGTGAATTAACAGCGTTTCCATCGCTTCTGCTAGAGAAATCAACTCTGTCCAAGAGGAGCCACTAACTAAATTTTGGGCGTGAGCTAATCGGTTTCGCAACTGTTCAGCAGACTTGAGGAAGCGTTCGCCAAACCGTTTTGATTTTAGTCCTAGTTGCTGGAGAAGTTCTGGTTGATTTAAAATCAATTCTCGCTTGTCACAAAATTGCAAATAATCTAACAAATCGGTGGCTTCGTTTCTTTCTTGGCTCTCTCGCCATAGCCGTTGAGCAACTTCTAAGCGCTCAGGTTTAAGGACTTTTTGCCAAGAATCTTGAGGATAGTAAATCCGCACCAGCCGCAGCAAATTCATTTCTAACAGCGTTACCAAGCCAAACAGTAGCATTCGCACAGGTGCTTTTTGCAAGTCACCACAGGTAACAATACCACTTACCTGATTGCAATCCAAAACAAACAATCGCGGAGTTTGTTGCAAAATGGGTAGCAACTTTATCAGTGGGGTAGAAATAGCAATTAGTTCTTTGGGATGAAACACCCGTTGATAGTCACTACATTTGCCTTCTTTGCCTGGAATCAAACTAGAGCGTTCTATATAACCGCTAATAATATCTCCCGTCTCAACACCGATAACATCAAAATTTTGTGCCTGCATCCAATGCAGCACTTCTTTTACCTCTGCATCAGCTGGCATCGCTTTCAGGGGTTCTGCCACATATTCAATGGTAATATTGTTCTCAAATAAACTCCGCAGGTCTTGAGAACGCGATTTTAGGTGTTTCATCCCCTGGCTGTGAACTCACGATAAAACAGGAGTCAGAATACAGAATACAGAATTCAGAATACTCTACCCATAAAGGGATAGAGTTTTAAGCCTACCATCTTAGTTGGTAATATCTTAGTGATGATTGAGACAATTTCAAGTAACAAAATATTTCGCATTTAGAAAAAAATAAATATATATGTAATTAACTATATGAGATTAATTAATTTGCGATAAAAATGTCGAAAAGCCTGACAAAAAAATGTTACTACTAAAACGACATATCAAATTGATACTTGGTAAAATTCTACCAAGATAACCAAATTACCAAGATAACCAAAACTAATAATATTATTATGCCAAGAAAAGAACAAGGATGGGTTACATTTCAAACCTCAGAGGACGAGCGCAAGATTCTAGAGGAGTTCTGTGAACAGTCTCAACGTACCAAGACTGAGATTCTGCGGGAACTCGTGCGTAGTCTTACTCAGCAATCTTCAGCACCAATATCACCATCAACTCAGCAGGAAGAACAGGAAAATATTTACACTCAAAAACCTGACAGAGAAAGTAATATTCAAAAGAAATCACTAAAAGTTAGCTCTCGCAATATTCTTAAAGGTGTCGTTAAACGAGTTGTTTATGGAGCAGTTAATAGTGAGGTAACTCTAGAGATTATTCATAAAGTAGAATTAACCTCAATTATCACCAGAGCTTCCGCAGAAGAGTTGGAACTATCTGAGGGAAAAGAAGCTTATGCAGTTATTAAGTCTAACGATATTGTCATTGCTAGAGAATAGAAATGTATTGATTTTTGGCTAATAAATTATCGGCGTTGCATAAATGCGGGATGAATCAGTTAAACACAGGTATTTCTCTATACTTCAAGTAATGAAGTAATAATCTAATAGACATCTCCAAAAATTAAATATGCGTTACCCATAACACTTGTAGAGACGTAGCACTGCTACGTCAAAACAATTCTTTTTCGGAGATGTCTAATTGAATATTTAAGCATATCTACTGATTTAGAATAGCATCACAGTATGGACATTGCACAGTAGGTCACCTCAATTCATCCCTCTATTATGCAACGCCGATTTTTTTATCTGCTACCACACTTTGTTGACGAGATGAAAGACGATTTAATACACCCATCCCAGCCAAGGCGATCGCAATTCCTAAACCAGCACCCAAGAATAATCGCTTCAACCAGACCCTATTTGATTTCTGCTCTGATTTGCTCAAAAAGCTAGCATCTTCAGAGGTTACAGGTTCTTCCACCCCGACTTCTGAAACACTTTCATCGCTTAATCCGATCTAGCTAATCTAAGTCACGCACTACAAGTGTTTAGATCACCGTCAATAAGGCTTAGATATGAAAAACTGATAAAACTAATCTAGACTTATCTAAATTAAAATCATAACTATTTATGTATTTCGGAACACTAGCAAATTTTTTTCTACGCAACCTATAATTCCTCTAAAGCCTTTGCATTGTCAGGAAACCATGCAATACCATGTAATCCAGGCATAGATGAAGCTAGCGTCTACAGCTACACGTGAGTTACAAAGGAGCAAACTCCATTTCCCTAAATTCCAGGAAGGGTGGCCCAGATTAGAGAATTTTGAAATCAATCAAATCAATAAATCATTGGTATTTACGAGAGTAACCAGATATGTTCAATGCAACTGAAATTTTAATTGATGCCTTTGTAAATGAAATTCGAGAAGGCTACCGTCGCACTTATGGCTGCTTCAAAAATGATTATCAGGACATTATCGCCTGGGCTGGTAACATGGCTTTGGAAAACATTGCCAATAGCGATGCCCTATACCACAATGTTGAACACACTGTCTTAGTCACCCTCGTAGGACAAGAAATCTTACGTGGCAAACACATCAGAGAAGGCGGTGTTTCTAGTGAAGACTGGTTGCATTGTATTATTTCCCTAGTGAGTCATGATATTGGCTACGTTAAGGGAGTTTGCCGACAAGACCGAGAAACAGCAGGCTTATATGCCACAGGTAAAAATGGCAGAATGATTTCTGTAGCTCCTGGCGCTTCTGATGCCAGTCTGACACCGTATCATGTTGATCGAGCCAAGCTCTTTATTGATGAGCGTTTTGGAGGTCACAAGTTAATCGATGCTGAGGCAATTAAGAGCAATATTGAATTGACTCGATTTCCTGTACCTGCGGCAGAAGATCATCAAGATACAAAGTGCTTTGCAGGATTAGTCCGGGCTGCTGACTTGATTGGTCAACTAAGTGACCCGCGTTACCTGAAGAAAATTACTTCTTTATTTTACGAATTTGAAGAAACTGGTGTAAATAAAGTTTTGGGCTATCAAACCCCTGCTGATTTACGTAATAACTACGCTAAGTTTTACTGGAATGGCGTCTATCCCTATATTCAAGAGGGACTACATTACCTATCGCTGACACAGCAGGGAAAACAAATTCTCGCTAATCTTTACTCAAACGTGTTTGTGGTAGAACATGAAAAACAACAGGAAGAACAGCAGCGCTATTTAGAGAAGTTAGCAGTTAAGAGTTAGGAGTTATTCAATTTTGGATTTTAGATTTTAGATTTTAGATTTTTCCTTCAATTTAAAATTAAAAATCCAAAATTTGCAGAGTTGAAAATTATTAATCATGAGTTATGAATTAAGATAAAAGCTTAATAACTCATAACTTATAACTCCTAACTACTATGGATTGGTGGCGAAGACTGAAGAAAAATCCTTTGGCACGATTTGGGGCAATTTTGCTGTTAATTTTCTATATAGGAGTAATTGCCGCTGATTTCGTAGCTCCTTATGATCCCTATGCTTCACAGCCTAATGGTTCACTGCTACCACCAACTAAGATACGCTGGGTTTCTCAATCAGGGCAGTTTGTCGGGCCTTATGTTTATCCGACAACTCAGGGAGATACGAATTTAGATACAGGCGATCGCAAACTCATTGTAGACTCGACAAAGCCCTCACCCCTACATCTATTTGTCTCCGGGGCAGAATACCGATTGTTGCGGATGAGTTTGCCACTGCCGCCGAAGTGGGATGAAGTCACAATCTTTGGTGGTATTCCCTTAAATTGGCATTTATTTGGCACAAAAACTGGCGCAAAAGTCAATATTTTGGGCACTGATGACCAAGGCCGAGACCAATTCAGCCGCTTGCTGCATGGCGGTCGCATCAGTATGTTTATCGGGATTTTTGGCATTATCATTACCTATCCCCTCGGTTTGCTCATTGGGGGAATTTCTGGCTATTTCGGCGGTGTTACCGATAGTGTCATTATGCGTTTGGCAGAAGTGCTAATGACTTTCCCCAGTATTTATCTTTTGGTGACATTGGGCGCAGTCTTACCAGCAGGTTTAAGTAGTACCCAGCGCTTTTTACTGATTGTGGTGATTACTTCGGTGATTAGCTGGGCTGGTTTAGCACGGGTCATTCGGGGACAGGTACTATCACTTAAAGAGCGAGAATTTGTCCAAGCCGCGCGGGCAATGGGCGCGAACCCACTTTATATCATCCTCCGCCACGTTTTGCCGCAAACGGCTAGTTATGTAGTTATCTCTGCAACTCTTGCAATTCCCAGCTTTATTGGTTCAGAAGCGATACTGAGTCTCATCGGCTTGGGAATTCAACAACCAGACCCCTCTTGGGGAAATATGCTTTCTCTGGCTAGCAATGCTTCAATTTTGGTGTTGCAGCCTTGGTTAATTTGGCCGCCGGCTGTGCTGATTATCCTCACAGTGCTGGCATTCAACTTACTCGGTGATGGGCTGAGAGATGCACTCGACCCCCGCAGTTTAAGAAGATAAGCCCTCAATAATAGTAAATGCGATCGCTGAAATAGCAAATGCGATCGCTGAAATAGCAAATGCGATCGCTGAAATAGCAAATGCGATCGTCGAAATAGCAAATGCTGTCGCTGACATAGCAAATGCGATCGTCGAAATAGCAAATGCGATCGTCGAAATAGCAAATGCGATCGTCGAAATAGCAAATGCTGTCGCTGAAATAGCAAATGCTGTCGCCGAAATAGCAAATGCGAATGCCGAAATAACAAATGCGATCGCCGAAATTAAGTCCGCCTTCGCGGACTTCGCCTATGTAGCCACGAATTCTATTCGCTACTACTGCAAAACCCAACGGCGAAAAAGTTCTACCATAATCCGGCAGCTTCCCTGAGTTTCCTCAACGACATCATGACGCTTCAAAGTATTTAAAAGCGAAAGCGAGTAATAGTTTTATGGCTTACAGCGAGTTTAGTTTAGCTAAAGCGAAACAAGAGTTTAGTTTAACCACATTAGAAAAACGCAATATTTTCGCTAGTGTTTCTGAATTAACAGCGAGTAATTTACTTGTAGAAACACTCAATTATAACCTGGATATCGCTTTAGGCAGTAATAGTGAAAAAGCTCGTTCTGAGTTAATTATTGCTCCCATTTTAGTTGATTTACGCCGACAACTACACGAACAAGTTAGTTTATTTTCTGGGGTAGATTTTACTGTTGATAATAGCAAAGGATTAAATGGCACTTGCGATTTTATTATTACCAAATCTCCAGAAATTCTAATTTTGACAGCACCAGTAATTACAGTTGTAGAAGCTAAAAAAGAAAATATTAATGGGGGTTTGGGTCAGTGTGCGGCGGAAATGGTAGCAGCCCAAATTTTTAATGAGCAAGCTGCAAGTGAGATTAAAACAATTTACGGAGCAGTCACAACGGGCAGTATTTGGCAATTCCTCAAACTAGAAGCAAAAACATTGACCATTGATTTAAGCGAGTATTATCTCAAAGATGTGAATAAAATTCTTGGGATTTTAGCCAATGGTATTTCTCAAGAAATTTAACAAAATATGAGAAGAAGTCAGGAGTCAGAATGGGCTAAACGCCCCGCTACCGCTAACAGGAGTCAGAATACTCTACTTAATATCGAATTCGAGGATCTACATAAGCATTTAAAATATCAATTAAAATGCTGGCACTGACAACGATCGCACCAAAAAATACTAGCACTCCCTGGACTGTGGGATAATCGCGATCGGCAATGGCCTGATACAGTCGATTAGCTAACCCAGGCCAAGAAAATGTTACCTCTGTCAAAATTGCCCCACCCAACAGAGATGCAAAGGTTAATCCCAACACTGTAATTACTGGGATTAGGGCATTCTTTAAGGCATGAGAGGCTAAAATCTTATTTTCACCAATACCTCTAGCTCTAGCGGCTTCTACATAATCTGCTTGCAAGGTTTGCTTTAAATTCACTCGCACAATTCGCTCAAAAATCCCACTGAGCAAAATTCCTAGTGTGAGACTCGGTAGAGCCAGATGGTGCAAAGATGTGAAAAACTGGGTGAAGTTTCCAGCGAGTAAGCTATCAACTGTATACAATCCAGTGATAGTAGCGGGCGCTGGCAGATTGGGCGGAAAGCGGTTGGAATTAGGAAACCAACCCAATTGGACTGAGAAAATCAACTGCAAAAGCATTCCCGCCCAAAACATGGGGAGTGCGTAGGTGATGATCCCAAATAAGCGCCCACCGACATCAAAATATGTCCCAGGACGAGAAGCCGAAAGAGTCCCAACTGCAATTCCGACAATAAGTGCAACCGCCATACTACATACTGCTAACTCCACCGTCGCCGGGAAGTATTGCCCGATTATGTCCCAGACATTTTGTCCGCGACTCATTAAAGAGGTTCCCAAGTCAAAGCGCAGTATGCTTCCCAAATAATTGAGATATTGTAGCCACAGGGGAAGGTTTAAACCGAGTTGTTTTCGTAATTCCTCTTTAGCAGCTTCCGGCGCACGTCCGCCTAGAATTGCATCTGCTGGATCTCCTGGTGTTGCTCTTAGTAAAAGAAATACAATGGTGATAATCGTTAATAGTTGAAGTGGCGCAAGAAGCAACCGAGAAACAATGTAATATTGTAAAGCTTTAGAACGAGACATAAGCAATTCAAAGTTTAAAATTAAAAATGCAGTTTTTGTAACTATCTTAGCTATTAACTAGATATATGTTGAACATGAAATATTTTATTGAATAGTCAAAAGCCAACGGTCAACAGTTATTACTAATAGACTTCTCCAGAAATTAAATATCCGTCACCCAGAACCCTTGTAGAGACGTAGCACTGCTACGTCTCTACATTCTTTTTCGGAGATGACCAATGACTAATGACTGAATGGCACTAAGAAAAGCCCAAAAGCCTGTGTAGCCTCGTTCCCAGCGTCCAGGCTGGGAATGTATTCCGAGAGGCTCCGCCTCTGGTCAAGAAAGAGGAGGCGGAGCCTCCCAGAATGGGTTCCCAGCCTGGAGGCTAGGAACCAGTCAGCGCAAGGGCTGTATCTTAACTTAGTGCCATTCGACTAATGACTAATGACTACTTTTTAAGTGTCTGGTAAACCAGAATTTGAGTAGGATTAAGTTGTACGCTACTAACACCCTTTTGGGCAAATACATAGTCTTTGCTTTGCCATAAGGGAACGTAAGGGACATCAGTAGTTACTTGCGTTTGAATTTCTGTAAAAATTTTCTGACGCGCTTCGGGGTTTTGTTCTTTGCGTTGTTGATCAATCAGTTTATTGATGGCTTCGTTATAGTAGAACGAACCCTGAATTTGACTGCCTCCATCTTCGCATCCTTTAGCAACTGAACCTTTGTCACAAGCCAAAAATGGCTGGACGTAATTATCTGGATCTAAAAAATCTGGATACCAATCAAGTAAAGCTGCTGGATACAAACCCTTAGCAATGTCTTTAAAGAAGGCTGGCCCTTCGGCGGGGGTGACTTCAAATTGGAGTATTCCATCCATTTTGACATCCACAAGGGATTTGAGTGTCTGTGCTGCCAAACTACGAGTCGGTGAACTAGATGGATACCAAACTTGCACTTTTGCAGGATTTTCTTTAGAGAAGCCAGCAGTAGTTAGTAATTTTTTAGCTTGATCAAAGTTAGCATCGCCATATTTATCTTTGAATAATGGCACAGAAACTTTAAACGTTGTGGGAATCATGCTATAAAGCGGATCTGCTTGACCAAGTAACACTCGCTCGTTTAAAAGTGGACGGTCAATGATAGAAGCGATCGCTTGTCTTACCTCTAATTTATCTAAAGGCTTTTGATTCCGGTTTAATACCAGATAACTTACTACACTACCTTCAGCTGCGATCGCTTGCCAATCCCCTTTTTTACCACCTTCTTCTAAACTGCGATTTTGATCTGGCTGTAGCGACAGATAAGCTACATCCACTGCGCCTGTACGGAAAGCATTAAACAAATTAACCGGACTAGTTTGAATTTGCAGGTTAACACCCTTGTTAGCTGGTTTTTCTCCCCAATATTTATCAAACACATCAAATCTGATGGAATCAGTACCATACTGTCCTAATTTGTAAGGGCCAGTCCCCACAAAAATATTCGGCTTGAATTTACCAGCACCGAGTTCGTAAGCTTTTGGTGAAACTGCACACACCCCAGGAAACGCCAGCAGTGAGGGAAATGCTGCAAAGGGCTTTTTCAGCTTAATTGTCAACTCATACTCGCTTGTCGGTTTGATCGAATCTACTATATCAGCTAGTAAAAATGAGGGTTTTCCTTTATTTTGAATAAAGCGGTTGATGGTAAAGGCCATTGCTTGAGCGTTGAAGGGAGTTCCATCGTGAAAAACGACTCCCTGACGTAAGGGGATGGTATAAGTTAAGCCGTCTTGACTGACTTTGGGTAATGCTGTAGCTAGCTGGGGCTTAATTTCGGTGCTTCCTGATTCGTAGTTGTAGAGGCGATCGCTCATATTAAACACCAAGCCTAAAGATGCTAACTCATAAGCATCAGCCGGATCAAGGGTTCTGGGCTTGGCTGTTGTACCGATAGTAATCCGACCATCACCTGTAGGGCTATTTACAGAACCAGATGGCGGCGTAGTTTGCTGCGGACGAGGAGCGCAACTAACAACTAAAAATAAACATAGACAAAACAAAGATAGGAATTGTGTAATCCGACCCCACCGTTTCACGGACAAGGAAAACCAGGACATAGCAATAATATATTTGATATCAGCGGTCAGTAATTTTACTACATTTGTGACTATTGTGCTAAATCTTCATAAATCTAGAAGATAGTGATTATATTGGTTCTTTTTGGATGCAGCACGCGCTTTGGTTAGCAATATCTACGCCTAAGGTTAAGTTTATTGCTACTGTGATAATATATACAATGGGCTACATTTACACACTATATTGATTTGTTACAAAAATACATTGACAAAAATACATTAAGAGAGTTTCTTGCGTACTGAAAAATTTTTATTTAATTAAGATTTTCAACATTGGTTGAATTTGTCGTAGATTCATAGTTACAAGGAACTTAAGCTTTGACCTTAGCCTAAGTAGCGTATGTAAAGACTTAGCCTCGTTCCCAGCCTCCAGGCTGGGAATGTATTCAAAGGGGCTGCCGCCTCTGGTCAAGAAAGAGAAGGCGGAGCCTCCCAGAATGGGTTCCCAGCCTGGAGGCTAGGAACCAGTCAGCGCAAGGGCTGTATCTTAACTTAGTGCCATTCGACTTAGCCTAAGTAGTGTAGGTTGAGATTTTACCTGTTGCTGCTTGGGAACAGACATCGACAGAGCATTTTATCGTTAAGTTCGGCTGTATTGTCAAAAATAAGAGTGTTTGAACATCAGCGACTAAAGCGATCGCGATATTGTTAACAGCAGATTGAAAGTCGAAATAGTGAGACTAAGACCGTGAAGTATTTCTTTCTATCTGAGGGATGGGCAGTTGCCAGAGTCTGGGCATCTGATGGACTCTGGCAAATAACTGCATGGCGACGCCAACCAGATATTCAGCGAATGAATATTTGTTTAGTCGAAGAAAATGAATTGCTCTGGCTTTATCGAGTTGAAGAAGCCGTTTTAACTGTAGAAGTGAAGCCAACAACACCAGTAATTTCCAGTCAACCCATCGGCCAAGTAGTACTCAAGCGTCTGATGAGCGCCGAACAGGTAATCGAACGCCTGGGTACAGCTGAGGCGAAGTGTCAACTGCAAAATATCCAGTTGGTGGTTCAGTAAATCGTGGGGAGTAGGGAGTAGGGAATAGGGAGTAGGGAATAGGGAATAGACTAATGCGTAACATAACAACATAATTTATTGTTGTCCCCTCCTCTTGTTCCCCCCAATCCCCAGTCCCCACTCCCCACATAAAGATAAGAAAATTTAATCCCCGACGGGTATTGGTAGCGAAAAAACTTTGAGATGCTACGCGATCGCATCAATTTACACGCTTGCAAACAATTCCATCAATAGTTACACTTTTTAAAACATTCTCATTTTTGCTTGGCGATGGCTACCCTATATAGGTAAACCTCCCGAAGCGAGTAAGCATTGCCAAAGCACCCACGGTGTATGACTTCTTAAGACTAAGCTGTGGTAGTACTCTGGCTCTGGCAATAACAAAAAACAAGAGAGAGTTTTATGAGTGGCGTTTTTCGTCTCTCATAACCTCAGTAAGAAAATTGCTTTGTAAACTAACTCATCGAGGAGGAGCGTAGTCGATGGGACTACCCTGGTACCGAGTACATACAGTCGTTCTGAATGATCCAGGGCGACTGATTTCTGTACACCTAATGCACACAGCCTTAGTAGCAGGCTGGGCTGGTTCGATGGCACTCTACGAACTAGCTGTTTTTGATCCTAGCGATCCGGTTCTCAACCCGATGTGGCGTCAAGGGATGTTCGTCTTGCCCTTCATGTCACGTTTGGGCGTTACCCAATCTTGGGGTGGTTGGAACGTTACTGGTGGCCCATCAACTGATCCTGGCTTCTGGTCATTTGAAGGCGTTGCTGCGGCTCACATTGTTCTTTCCGGTCTGCTGTTCTTAGCCGCCGTATGGCACTGGGTTTACTGGGATTTGGAACTCTTTAGAGATCCCCGCACTGGTGAACCCGCCTTAGACTTGCCAAAGATGTTTGGCATTCACCTGTTCTTATCTGGTCTACTTTGTTTTGGATTTGGTGCTTTTCACGTCACCGGACTATTTGGTCCGGGGATATGGGTTTCTGACGCCTATGGTATAACTGGCGCAGCACAGGCAGTAGCACCAGAATGGGGACCAGATGGTTTTAACCCCTATAACCCTGGTGGCATTGCGGCTCACCACATTGCTGCTGGTGTTGTTGGTATTATTGCAGGCTTATTCCACCTCACAGTTAGACCCCCCGAACGGCTCTACAAAGCCCTACGGATGGGGAACATTGAAACAGTACTTTCTAGCAGTATTGCAGCAGTCTTCTTCGCTGCTTTCGTGGTTGCTGGTACTATGTGGTACGGTAACGCCGCCACACCCATCGAATTGTTTGGCCCTACCCGTTATCAATGGGATCAAAGCTACTTCCGTCAAGAAATTCAGCGCCGCGTTCAAACTAGCGTTGCTCAAGGTGCAACCCTTGACCAAGCTTGGTCGCAAATTCCCGAAAAACTGGCTTTCTACGATTACGTCGGTAATAGCCCCGCGAAAGGCGGTCTATTCCGTACAGGGCCGATGGTGAAGGGTGATGGCATTGCCCAATCTTGGCAAGGTCACGCCGTATTCAAAGATTCTGAAGGACGGGAATTGACCGTGCGTCGTCTCCCCAACTTCTTTGAAACCTTCCCAGTGATTTTGACTGATGCAGATGGAATTGTCCGCGCTGACATTCCCTTCCGTCGGGCAGAATCTAAGTATAGCTTCGAGCAATCTGGTGTCACCGTTAGTTTCTACGGCGGCAATCTGAATGGCAAGACCTTTACAGAACCAGCTGATGTGAAGAAGTATGCCCGTAAGGCTCAAGGCGGTGAAATCTTTGAATTTGACCGAGAAACCTTGAACTCTGATGGTGTATTCCGCACCAGTCCTAGAGGTTGGTTTACCTTTGGACACGCCGTATTTGCTCTGCTGTTCTTCTTTGGTCATCTCTGGCATGGTTCTCGGACAATCTACCGAGACGTATTTGCCGGTGTTGATGCGGATCTAGAAGAGCAAGTTGAGTGGGGTCTATTCCAGAAAGTGGGTGACAAGTCAACCCGCCGGAAGGAAGCCCTTTAAGGGACTGGGGACTGGGGAAGAAGCAAGGGAGAAGAGTTTTTCCCCTCTACTCCTCGCACCCTTCCCCTCTGACTCTTTTCAATACCCAATCCCCAATACCCAGTACCCAATCCCTAATCCCTCATTAACTAGCTGGATAAAGAGGAAATCGTAATATGGAAAGCGTTGCGTACATCTTGATTTTTACTCTGTGTATAGGTACTCTCTTTTTTGCGATCGCATTTCGCGAACCCCCTCGCTTTGAGAAACCAAAAGATAAGTAGATCCTATTCCCAGACCAAGCAGATTTAACGTTAATATCCGTTGCTACTAAGTATGGTAGCAACGGATATTATTATTTATCTCAATACAGTTCAGAATAAGCAACAAAACACTTGTAGAGACGGCGATTTATCGCGTCTCGAAAACCTCAATACCAAAAAAAGTGACTCTGAATTTCAGAGTCACCTGTAATATTTATTCTGAAACAGTCTAAATTTTTCCAATCAATTGAGAATTTAGACGTGCGAAACCTTACTTCTCGGCTTCAGCAATAGGAACCCATTCAGTATGGAAAGTTCCGGGCTTATCGAGACGCTGGTAAGTGTGTGCGCCGAAGTAGTCGCGTTGTGCTTGAGTCAAGTTTTGAGGCAAGCGATCGCGGCGATAGCTGTCAAAATAATCCAAGGAGGCGCTAAATGCGGGTACTGGAATTCCCACTGTTGCAGCGGTTGCAATCACTTCCCGCCAAGCTGTTTGTCTGTCAAGAATTGTCTGCTTAAATTCAGGAGCTAACAACAGGTTAGGTAATGCTGGATTTTCGCTAAAAGCCTTCTTAATCTTATTCAAAAAGCGAGCGCGAATAATACAACCACCTTTCCAAATCCGCGCCATTTCGCCCAGATCCAAATTCCAGTTATATGTTTTGGAAGCTGTGGATAGCAACGCCATCCCTTGAGCATAAGAACAGATTTTTGAGCAATAGAGAGCATCGCGTACTTTATTGATAAAGTCCTTAGTTTGCCCATCATACTTGACAGTGGGGCCTGTGAGGACTTTCGATGCTGCTACCCGCTCTTCTTTAATCGAAGAGATAATCCGGGCATTAACTGCTGCTGTAATTGTAGGAATAGAGACTCCCAATTCCAATGCAGTTTGCACAGTCCAGCGTCCAGTTCCCTTTTGACCTGCTGCGTCAACAATCAAATCCACCAGGGGTTTATTTGTGTCTGGGTCAATATATGGAAAGATATTCTTCGTAATCTCGATCAAAAATGAATCGAGTTCATCGGTGGTGTTCCATTCAGCAAACACATCATGTAGCTGACTAGGATTTAACCCAACAACATTTTTCAGCAAGTCGTAGGCTTCAGCAATTAGCTGCATATCGCCATACTCAATGCCGTTGTGTACCATTTTTACATAGTGGCCAGAACCACCAGGGCCAATGTAGGTTACACAAGGGCCATCATCGACTTGGGCAGCAATTTTGTTGAAAATTGGCGATAGAAACTCGTAAGAGCTTCTTGTACCCCCAGGCATCAGAGATGGGCCATTTAGCGCCCCTTCTTCACCGCCACTGACACCCATACCAAGATACCGAAGCCCAGTAGGTTCTAATTCCTGAGTGCGGCGTTCCGTATCTTCAAACCAAGAGTTGCCACCGTCGATAATGATATCGCCTTCTTCTAACAAGGGTTTGAGTTGAGCAATCACCGCATCCACTGGCTTACCAGCTTGCACCATTACTAGAATTTTGCGGGGACGTTCCAATAAGGCAACGAATTCTTCTAGAGTAAAGGCGGCTTTGACGTTCCTTCCTGGCGCGCGCTGCGCCATAAACGCATCCGTTTTTTCGCGGGAGCGGTTGTAAACTGCAATTGGGAAGCCATTGCGCTCCACGTTGAGAGCGATGTTCTCACCCATAACGGCTAATCCAATCACACCAAAGCTTTGTAGTGTCATAAAAAATTTCTGGCTAACTCTTGCAGATCCTTTACCTATAAGGGTAGTCCGATATTTTCCGTTCTCCCCTAAAGAAGACCTTAAGACTTGATATAAATGACAAAAATCCACAACTAACATGGATAATTAATTTTAAATTGTATCTAAATCAACAATTGACTTGCAAAATTTGCAAAATTGAAATAATTAAAGGACGCAGTAAGGAGTAACCAAATAATGCTGGCATTTGTCCTAGCTTTGGTAGTGGGTCTTGGTAGTTTAGCCATTTACATAGCAGCTTTCTTTTTCCCAGAAATCCATCGTAAGAATGACTTTATCTGGAGTGGCGTAGGATTATTCTACGCTTTAGTCTTATGGGTGTTTGCACCACGCATTACTGGAGGTTTGTTGCTGGGTCATGTGGCTAGTGTGGCTCTTTTGGTCTGGTTTGGCTGGCAAACTCTATCATTACGTCGGCAATTGACCCCGCAGGCACAACAAACCCAAGTACCCAGTGCTGAGTCGGTAAAAACTGGCATTCAAGAACAGGTGAATAAGTTGTCCCTTCAGGAACGGCTGGGCCAGTTGCAAAAAGGTCTGGGTAGCACCTTCGGTGGCGCGAAAGACAAGGTGCAACAGACTGTGAGTAAAAAAACACCCACAACCCCCAAACCTGAAGATATTACTTCTGTACTGTCAGAGCAACCTGCTATTGAGATTATTGACAAAACTATTGTCATACCAGAACCACCAGCAGAGGAGACAGTTACTACCGACACCGAAGCAAAAACTGAGATTGTACCGGAAGCGATTCCCCCACATCCCCCATCTCCTGAATTGGTGGAAGCAGCGCAACCAGATTTTGAAATTGAAGATAAGCAACCGATTCCCGTAGAAGAAATTGCTCCAGATGCGGTACTCGCTCCCCCAGCAGAAACGCCACCGGAACAAATACCGCCTAATTAAGGTAGTTGAATGCTGTGAAACCCAACATCAACCTAATATGATGTTGGGTTTCACTATTTCCATCAGACTATTTTAGGGTTTAGGGCTAATTTCAAACGCTAATTCAGAACGATAGAAGCACACATCAAACGCTAAAAAGAAATTCATGTGTCCTAAAATCAATGGGGCGTTTCTATCTCTTGTCCAAGCAAAAACTAACTCTACTGTCGGAAATTGTTCAACATTCGCCATCAACACCAATGCCTTCGCCTCAAACCTAGCCAGATTACCACCCAATGGAACGGAAAGTCTTTGACGCTCCCAAACTGCCCCCAGCCTTAACCCGATTTCGTAGGGCAATACGTTGATAGTAGAACCAGTATCTAGCAAGCCTGATACACTTACCGAACGATTCTGATAAGTGAGAATTAGCGGTAGATAAGGCAGCGTACTTAATGCACCGAGTTCTGGATTTACTTCAGTAAATGCAAATCTAACTTTATCAACCATGTGTTGCCGCTTTTTCTTCTGCTAATGCCTTCGCTAAAACAGCAGCAGCTTCAAAAGAATCATATAAGCCAAGACTAGCTACTTTATCCTGAGCATCCAATGGAACTAAACTTGATTCCTTTAACAATTCGGCTGCCAGTAAATGCATTAGTAAGAGTTTATCAGTGTGGGATAATTCTTTAACTAGCGGGATGAGTTCGGTAAGAAGCATAAGTTAAGGCTTTAATGAATTTAGATAAATTTTAGAGCATAGTTTAGGAAATGCTCTTAACTAACTAGGAATAACAATTATGAATATCCAACTTAAAGCGGAATACGAGCAATTTATACAAACCAGAATTGCTACAGGTAGATATGAAAATGCTGAAGATGTGATTGCTAAAGCATTGAAACTGCTGGAAGAATGGGAGAAGGGTTATCAGGAATGGGAAGAAGAAACCCAGAAAAAAATAGCTGTTGGGCTTGCTTCTATTGAACGTGGAGACGTAATAGATGGTGAAGTGGTGATGGAGCGACTGTCAGAAAAATTACGCAAAGCGCGTGAGACTCAAGGGTAATGGAATATTTTATTGCTAAAGAAGCAAGCCAAGATTTAGATGAAATTTTGGATTATTTTCTAGTTCGCAATATCAACGTAGGGGAAAGATTTATTCAAGGATTTAATAAGAAGTGCCAAAACATAGCTCAATTCCCAAATATAGGACGAAGCTACGCCAATTTTGATCCAAGCCTTAGAGGAATACCCTTAGATAGCTACATTATTTTTTATCGAGTTTTTGAAGATAGTGTTGTGATTGTGCGGGTAATTAGCGGTTATCGGGATTTAAAATCTATATTTACAGATGTGGACGATCAATAGATTTTTGAGTTGTCCAATTTAGACTGTTTATGTTTTGGCAGAATATATTCTTGCAAAATCTGCACAGTATATGTTTCAACAGAAAGGCCTTGCTGTTTAGGTTGTTGTGCAAGATACTGTTCTAATTCTGGTGGCAAGTTCAGGGTTAGGGTTATAAGTCTCTTTTGAGTGACACCATATATTTTAAACCTGCCAAACCAGAAAAATTCAAATTACCTACGAATACAGAGATATCCCTGAAAGACTATCATCTTGTGTTCTCTCTACGGGTTTTCTCCACATGGGCTTTACGTGTCAGCAATTGCAGGTTATCTATGGTAGTTAAACCACCCTGAGACATAGGTTTAATATGATCAATTTGAAAATCTCTCCGCATCTGGCTTTTAACTCCACTGATTGCACAAGATATAAACCCTTTTGCATCTGTGTATTTGGCGAATACAGCATTTTTAATTTTTCTGTATTCAAGAATATCTCGCTCTTTTATTTCATATAGAGTTAACTTCTCTATTGGTACAGTATCAGGAATTACAGTTGGTATTGATCCGACTACATGATCACCATATATGTCTGGATCTGCAATCTTCATAATTTCAATAGCTAACTGCTTCATGAAATATAGCTTTTTGTAACTGAATAGCACTTGCCAAAAAGACTTTTCATCATTCCAAAGTGATTTGATATAGTCAGCCTCTGCTCTACCGCCTAATGAATTGTCGTAGATATGTCTTGCTACAATAGATAAATCACACTTTCTTCTCTCGCTAAAGGCTAGAAATTCTGGTTTTTGTTCTTTGTGAGCATAGAAACGCAAAATGTTTTTTACATCTTCATCTCTATAGCCTAGTAAAGTTTGATAGTCAGGAAAATAAATTTCCTTTGCAATTTTCAAAAGAAATTCAAGTTCTAATTGGGTTAATATTTCCCTGTCTTGTAAATCAATACTTTGAAATAAAACTTTCAAATCCTGTACAAAGTTATCGTATGCCTCTTCTGTGTCGTCATATAACAACACATCATAATTAGTAGGTTTAGGCTCATATCCTTCAGACGGTTCAAGAATGGAAAAACGATAAATTCCAAGAGGAATTCTTTTCAAAAACACTAATTTTTCTAATCCAGTAGTATCAATTGATTCATCCATGATGCGGGCGAATTCTTCGATCATCTCAATAGAGATTAGCCGAGCAGTTCTATTACCTGATGGAATATCTTTCTCAATAAATTCTGCATCATCTTCAAAATGAAGCTTTTCTGGATTAACCCAGTTAATTTTGTCTTCCCAGTCATCAATAAAGCTAACTACATAAGCTTTTTCTGTACCGCCTGCTTTTTGCCCACGCAAAGCCCGCCCTATCATTTGTGTCATTAATATTGTAGACGCTGTAGGTCTTGTGAGAAAGACAGTGCTTTAGGGGAAAGGCTGGAACTATGGCTAAATCAACGGATTACAGAAATCCATTACCCTAATTGCCAGTATTCCCAAACCTATGTGCTGTCTAACTAGTTACCAGGATATTTATATAGAATTAAATGTATGAATAAAGACTTTAATTCAGGCGATCGCACTTTTGAAAGTACGATTAGTGTGCAATAAGATTCCCAACTTCTTGAAAGAAATTAGGAATCTGAACCTTTCATCACTCAATGTCTGATTAAAGGCTCCTCATTTTAAGAAGAAACAGCTTTCAAATGTGAGCCATGATGAGACAGGTAGCTGGAGTTAATCACCCGATTACGCCCAGAAGTTTTAGCCTGTAACAGACATTGATCGGCACGATACAGGAGACTCTCTCCTTGCTCATCATCCTCAGCTTGTAGAGAGGCTGTGCCTAGACTAATGGTGATATTAATTGTCAATTTATTATTGAGTGCAAATGGTTCGTCGCTGACTACGCGATTGAGACGACGGGCTACTAATAGTGCTTCGTCATCGCTAGTGTTAGCCAGAAGAACCACAAATTCTTCGCCACCATAGCGGAATGCTGTATCTTGACAGCGCAGATTGTGGCGCAAACGCTGGCATAATATTTGCAAAATGCGATCGCCTACTAAATGCCCATGAGTATCGTTAACTTTCTTGAAATGATCTACATCCAGAATAATTAAACTTAGGGAAGTTTTTTGAGTCCTGGCTCTTTGAATTTGTCTGGGTAAATCCCATTCTAAAGCACGACGATTATTTAATTCTGTCAAGGAGTCGGCTAAAGCGATCGCAGATAACATATCATTTGTCCGAATCAAATCTCGGTATTTTTGGGCTTTCCGTAAGCCAACGGTCAATTGAGCAAGTATTAGGCCATGATTAGCAGTCAACTCTGCCAAGCTATGGTCTGTTTTATCTTCAATCAGATGCCAAATATAAGCATCGGCTCCTTGCTTTAGTGCTGCTGCACTCATCTCTAATTCCCGATGCCAACCCTTGTTTCTATCAATAAGCTGCTGGGAACGATCCTCGAAGAGAATACAGTATATCCACGAAAGTTTTGTCTGATCTTTCAACCAATTACACAATTCCATACTGTCATCTAGGCTAGCCTGCACCAGTATGACATCGGGAGGGGTCATTTTAATTCGTGACACTGCCTGATTCAAATTGTCTATAACTTCTACATTAAAAGCAGTCGCATAACGGATCTGATCTGGAAGTGTGGCGATAAAATTATTTTTTCCAAAGACCAGAATAGAGATATTCATTGGTTTGTTTTTTATCCTATTTAAATTGTCAATAGATTAACTTGAGTAACTCGCTGTTCTTGTTACTGCTCTTGTTGCCTAATACTAAATATAATGTTTCAGGCTTAGTTATATTTTTTGATATATGATTTTTTGAACGCCGATTTTACGGTGATTTTTCAAGCTTAATCTCCTTTTAAGGCTGTATTTTTACTATTACGGTTTCTGAAATATCCTCTTCTGACAACTAATGTCTTCTTTACAGTTTGTTTTTAAAACAGTAAAAATACTGAATATTATTTTGAGGTACAAAAGCTATTTATGTAGTTTCTCAAGTGCTATTTTCATGAGAAAAATACCAAAACAAATGGTTCATAATAACCGTTAGATCAGGTAGTTAAATTTCTTCTCAGGTAGAAAAATAAAGAAATTATAAAGTTTTTTAATTGAAGTATCAAAGCCAGAATTTTTTCATGGAATTACAAATGTTATTTCCCATAAACTAACTCAGCCTTTTCCTTGAAGAAATAGGCTTTGATCAACTATTAAGATAGAAGCTGAATTGCATAAAAATGTAAATCAAATAGACAGCAGAACTAACTCCTGCTCTGGATAGTAGCTTTGCGGGACTAACATGATCTAAAATTACAGACTGAATTTTTAGGGTAAAAATTCACAATGAAAAGAGATTGTGAACTCAAGTTGCACGATGTTTAAGCAGGAGAAAGAAAATATCTCTGCCTACGCGTTATCTGTGTTTGTTTGTTTGTTTATTTACAGCTATTTTCAGATAAATAGAAGATGCGGTAGGGGCACAGGAATGTTCATTGGTGTCAACTTAACGTGAAAGCTAGTTCTAGACTTGCTTTTAGATTGTCTCGTTCCCAGTCGGAGACTGGGAATGCTCGTCGTTGGGGCTGCTGCCTCTCTTACTGGCGGCAGAGGCACCAGGAGCAGCATTTCCAGCCTCCGGCTGAAAACGGAGTTTTAAATTTGACTTTAGTCCGCGGAGGCGGACTTTGCCTGTGTAGCCGCGAATTCCATTCGCCGGGGCTGTGCTTACTGCTGTAATTCACATTTTTATTCACTGCAACATCATAAATCTGGAAAACAAAGCTAAATAAAAAACTTGTGGGTAAATTGCTTACATTCCGCCCATAGAAAGGACGGACTAAACATAAAAAAATTTTGTTAGCGTCGCCTAAGATATTAAAATCTAAACCTCTGCCAAAAGTTAGAACCCGATCAATAACCTTCAACAGTGTAACCAGCAGCAACAATTACCTGTTTGATTGACTCCTCAGAAGCTGCGGATTCCACCGTAACAGTTTTAGCGTTAACATCCACATCCACCTTGGCATCAGGTTCCATAATATGGATGGACTCAGTAATTGTGTCTGCACATCCCTCACAAGCAATATTTGATACCTTCAGTTTTAGTGCCATTTGTTACCTCTGTATGGAAAAATTAAAGTATTTCTTAAGGATTAATCTTAACTATATAAATCCAATTTGTGCATCCCACCAGAGTCAGATTATGCTGTAAAAGCATCCCAATAGCTGCATTTTGCTTACTGACTGGCAAAATTCGCTGGCAGTAAGAGGAAACAAAATGCAAGAATATATAAAGCTATTTATGAAAATACACTTACTTAGTGCCGCTACGCCTAAGTCTGAAGTTAAAAACACTTATGTCTTCAAATCCCCAGTACCTAAGCGGTAACGAAATTCGCAACATATTTCTCGACTTCTTTGCCCAACGGGAACACCAAATTCTCCCAAGTGCCTCCCTCGTGCCAGAAGACCCAACCGTGCTGCTGACGATCGCGGGGATGCTACCATTTAAACCAATATTCTTGGGGCAGCGCACACCAGAATTTAAGCGGGCTACGACTTCGCAAAAGTGTATCCGTACCAACGACATCGAAAATGTCGGACGCACCAAACGGCATCACACGTTTTTTGAGATGTTGGGTAATTTCAGCTTTGGTGATTATTTTAAAGAACAAGCGATCGCTTGGGGTTGGGAAATCTCTACGCAAGTCTTTGGCTTTTCCCCTCAAAATCTTGTCGTCAGCGTTTTTGAAGATGATGATGAAGCCTTTGAAATTTGGCGCGATCAAATCGGTGTGTCGGTAGCGAGAATTAAACGCTTGGGTGAAGATGATAACTTTTGGGTATCTGGCCCCACTGGACCTTGTGGCCCTTGTTCGGAAATTTATTACGACTTCCACCCGGAACGCGGTGAGGAAAATATCGATTTAGAAGACGATACCCGATTTATCGAGTTTTACAACCTTGTCTTCATGCAGTATAACCGAGATGCTGCCGGGAATTTAACGCCACTGCAAAACAAGAACATCGACACCGGTATGGGTTTGGATCGAATGGCGCAAATTCTCCAAAAAGTACCCAATAACTATGAAACTGACCTGATTTTCCCAATTATCCAAACAGCAGGGCAAATTGCTGGTGTTGATTACCACAGCAGTGATGAAAAAACTAAAACTTCCCTAAAAGTCATTGGTGATCATATTCGGGCTGTTATCCACATGATTGCTGATGAAATTCGCGCTTCCAATGTGGGACGAGGTTATGTGCTGCGGCGATTAATTCGGCGGGTGGTGCGTCATGGGCGATTAATTGGGATTTCTGGCGAATTTACTACCCAAGTTGCTGAAACTGCGATCGCTCTTTCAGAATCAGCTTACCCCAATGTGCGCCAACGGGAAGCAGCAATTAAAGCTGAGTTGCAACGGGAAGAATCGAATTTCCTCAGAACTCTGGATAGAGGCGAAAAACTGCTAGAAGAAATCATCCAAGAGGTGAAACAGCGAGGGGAAACTCAAATTAGCGGTGAAAGCGCATTTACCCTCTATGATACCTACGGATTTCCTCTCGAACTGACTCAAGAAGTTGCCGAGGAAAATAATCTGACAGTTGATGAAGCGGGATTTGATGCCGAAATGCAAAAGCAGGTGGAACGTGCCAAAGCAGCACATGAAACCATCGATTTAACTGTGCAAGGTTCCCTCGACAAACTAGCAGAACACATTAAAGTCACCGAATTTATCGGCTATACTCAACCTGCTGCAACGGCAAAAGTTGAAGCGATTTTGGTAGAAGGTGTTTCCCAAGAAGAAGCAGAAGCGGGGACACAGGTACAAATTGTCCTTGACAAAACACCATTTTATGCTGAATCTGGGGGACAAATCGGCGATCGCGGTTATATCTCTGGTGATGGCATCGTAGTACGAGTGGAAGACGTGAAGAAAGAATCTGATTTCTTTGTTCACTTCGGACGCATCGAACGCGGTACACTGCGCGTAGGCGATCGCATCACCGCCCAAATCGATCCCGCTTGTCGCCGTCGCGCCCAAGCTAACCATACCGCAACACACCTATTACAAGCGGCATTGAAGAAAATTGTAGATGAGGGCATATCTCAAGCAGGTTCCCTAGTTTCCTTTGACAGATTGCGCTTTGACTTCAATTGTCCCCGCGCGTTGACAGCAGAAGAAGTCCAACAAGTTGAGGAACAGGTAAACACTTGGATTGCTGAAGCACACGCTGCAAAAGTGGAAGTATTACCTTTAGCAGAGGCGAAAGCTAGGGGTGCTGTTGCGATGTTTGGCGAAAAATACGGCGAAGAAGTGCGGGTGATTGACTTCCCTAGCGTCTCAATGGAACTATGCGGTGGAACTCATGTGAGTAACACGGCTGAAATTGGTGTGTTCAAGATTATTTCCGAAGCTGGTGTGGCTTCTGGGGTGCGGCGCATTGAAGCCGTATCAGGGCCAGCAATCCTAGATTATCTCAATCTGCGGGATAAAGTAGTTAAAGATTTGAGCGATCGCTTTAAAGTTAAACCCGAAGAATTACCAGACAGAATCACAAGTCTGCAAAGCGAACTGAGAAATAGCCAGAAAGAATTAGAAACCTTAAAGGTACAATTAGCGATCGCTAAATCTGACAGCTTGCTACAAACAGCAGAATCAGTAGGCGAACATAAAATTATTGTCGCCCAATTAGAAGATGTTGATCCAGAATCATTGAAAACCGCAGCCGAACGCTTATTGCAAAAAATCGGTAACGGTGCAGTGGTGCTGGGTTCTGTTCCGGAAGCAGGGAAAGTTAGTATAGTTGCAGCTTTTAGTCCAGAAGTGAACAAAAAAGGACTGCAAGCTGGTAAATTTGTAGGTGCGATCGCTAAAATTTGCGGTGGTGGCGGCGGTGGAAGACCGAACTTAGCCCAAGCCGGTGGACGCGATGCCAGTAAATTACCAGATGCGTTAGAACAAGCGGAAAGTGATTTAAAATCCGCCTTGGGTTAACGGTATAGCACAATTCCCCACCCTCAACTCGTGAGTTCGGTGGGGATTATTGTTAAGAAGTAAAAAGTGCATTAGACGTAGGTTGGGTGGAGCGGAGCGCATTCAAACATCCTCTTAGACGGGAGCATCCCAAATGTGCAAAAACCTTGATAGCCCTCATCCCCTAACCCCTTCTCCCATCTTTGGGAGAAGGGGAACTAGAATTATGTCTCCCCTCTCCCATCTTTGGGAGAGGGGCTGGGGGTGAGGGAAAAGATTTAAGCAAAATTGGGATGATTCAGCCTATTTCTACCGTCACAGACAAACCACTTTTTCTTGTTCTGCAACATAGCGAGTTGCAGTTAAGAAATGTCATGTCTCAGATAGATATTCTTATCTTACCAGAGACTCTGGCTAGCTTACATACCCACCCATAAAGGGATGGGGTTTTACGCTCGATCAATAAAACTCAGGACTTGGCTTCCAATTGCTGGGGGTGGGCAGGTGATTCAAACTTATAGCCTACGCCGCGTACAGTTTGAATTAATGCCGGCTGACTAGCATCAATTTCAATCTTCTTGCGAATTTGGCCAATATGTACATCTACAACCCTCTGGTCGCCGACATATTCATAATCCCAGACCTCTTGGATAAGTTCTGCGCGCCGCCAAACTCGGCCGGGATGACTGGCTAAAAAATGCAACAAGTCAAATTCCAGAGCAGTTAAAGGTACTGGTTGATTATTAAGTGCTACCTCCCGTCGCACGGGATCAATCATAAGTTTTTCAAATACCAAGCGTTTCTGCTCGGCCGTAGTTATCACTCGCTGACGCCTCAAAATAGCTCCAACTCTGACTTCTAGCTCTCCTAGCCCAAAAGGCTTGGTGAGATAGTCGTCAGCACCTTTAGCAAAGCCACGAATTTTGTCAGCTTCGTCAGCACGGCTAGTCAACATCAGAACAAAAACACCATTACGACTTTGCATCTCTTGGCAGAGGTTAAACCCTGTGACATCTGGTAAATTCACATCTAGAATCACCAAATCAGGGTTAAATTGCTCAAATAGAGTTAAGGCTGTCTTTCCATCTTCGGCAGCCTCCACCTGATAGTTCTGCTTAATCAAAAAGCGTTGGATTAAATTCCGAACCGCAGGGTCGTCGTCAACTACAAGAATCTTGGCGGGAGCCATGACCATTACTTTGCACAAAAATTCGTAAGATTAACAAGAGAGTTGCGTAAAAACGCAGTTGCCACTTTGGCACTAACTAAGAATCTACAAGGCTACGGTATAAGAATCCCGATCATTCAAAAATAAATACTCTAATCAGGATTGTGGGCGATGAGAACGCGAAATTTCTGTTAGGCACAGTATATAAACGCTCTGACTTTAGTCGCAACAGTTCTTGATACCAAGACACCTCCTTGATCCCAGTTAGGTGGTAACTTAAAACGTTTTAATTTTAAATCGATATGCGGATATATACCACAAGCGATTATTCAGTATAGTTAAAAAAAATCTATTAGGGCACTGTAAGTTGCCAAATTTGAAATAGGAAAGTTGATTTTTTCATAAAAACTATGCATTTTTAGGTACTCTCCGATCAAATTCTAGATTAAAGCCAGAATTAAGCAACGGCATGAGGGTATACACGGAGTTATAGCGATATGTTAAAGTGACTATAGTTGAAATTAGAAAGTCGATCAAACTAACCCGTGCTACTATCCTGATAGGGCATAAAGTAGATCGAGACTTTAGTTTCGATCAAAATAAAACCTAAAGCTGTTTTTTCTTCGAGATAAAGACTGCCGCTGACTGAGGCTGAAGTAATAAACTCCCATGAGCGATCAAAATCCCTACGAAAAACTTGGGGTATCAGAAGAGGCTAGCTTCGATGAAATTCAGGATGCTCGTAATCGCCTATTCGAGCAACACAATGGCGATGCCAAGCATTTAGAAGTAATTGAAGCGGCTTACGATGCGATTTTAATGGATCGCCTACGGATGCGCCAGGAAGGTAAAATTAAAGTCCCTGAACGCATCCGGTTTCCAGAGTTGCGAGTGCAATCGCCTCCTAAAGAAAGTCCAATCCCTCGCCAGCAGTCACCTGCATGGCTACAACGGCTGCTCGATGAGCCATCACCTGCGGATATACTCTTACCAGGAGCTTGGTTTCTTGGTTTGAGTTCTCTTAGCCTGTTCTATCCACAGGGAGGCGAGCAGGTTTTACAATTGGCATTGGTGGTTGGTGTAGGCACTAGTATTTACTTTCTCAATCGTAAGGAAGGCAAATTTGGCCGGGCAGTTTTACTCACCCTGGCTAGTTTAATAATTGGCTTAATCGCTGGGGGACTAATTGCTATCTGGCTTTTACCACAAATACCATTCCTCAATCTGTCATCGAATCAGTTCTCTACTGTACTGACGTTTATATTCTTTTGGTTGGTTAGTAGCTTTCTACGCTAAATCGATAGCTGTAAGAAAGCTTCTAGAAACTTCTAAAAAGAATACATGATTTGTGTGTTATAAGAAGAATTCAGAACTCAGGAGTCAGAATTCAGAATTGAATTCTGTACGACTGGGTAATGAATATTGGTTTAAAACCTTGCCCGCAAGTGGCGCGAAAAAAATTAAAATATTCTTCCTAATCAAAACTCTATCCCTTTATGGGTAGAGTATTCACCAATTCTGAATTCTGAATTCTGACTCCTGTTTTATATCATCTCCGCTTAATTACTTAATTAAACCCCAAGAACTCCCCCGCCCCGTAAGCGAGGAAGATATTAAGGGAAGTGCTAATTATCTGGATATGATATTGATTCAAGCTGTTGCAGCCTAAAGAGTGTTGCTAGACAAGGCGTTGAGATTCTAGGACTAAATCTACAGCAGTGCTAAAATCTTTAACTATTAACTCGGGCTGGTAAAGTTCCAATTGGGTGCGATCGCGAATCCCACACTCTACAGCCATCACTTTAATATTATAATTTTTCGCAGCAGTAATATCGGCTTCTGTATCTCCCACCATCCAGGTATCAGCTGCGGGGGGCAGTTCTTTTAATGCCCTAGCCATTAACAAGGGCTTATCTTCAATATCACGAGTTTTCACGTAGTCGTTACTTAGGCAATAACAACGATTTTCCGGGAAAAATCTCCCCAAATCGTATTTTTTGAAAGCATAATCTAGTTCTCGAACTCGGCGCATAGTCATCACTGCTAAATCAATTCCAGCTTGTTGAATTTTTAACAGTGCATCCACAGCACCAGGCGCGAGAGTATCATAGTTGAAATAATGTTCTGTATGCACAGTTTGCCGCCGTAACTGGGCAAATTCTTGGGCTTGGGCTTCGTCTAACCCTGAATTTAAGGCGATTTGTTTTTCAGGAATGCGCGATCGCTTTAACTGCCAAAATTCCGCTTTCGGAAGTTCTTGCACCACTTGGTCTGGACGACGGGTTTTCTCCAAGCAGAATTGATAAACACGGTAGTACCGTTCGGAAACATCAATAATTGGGCCGTCGAAGTCAGTAATCAGTCTTAGCATCGGCGGAAAATGTTAATTTTTATTAAAATTATCTCAGATGTATGACTATTTTTCGAGACTATCAAGTTTAGCTAAGGGTTTTTTGTAAACTCTTTTTAAGAAAATATCGACGATGACCTGGAGGAAAATCTTCTAACTCTCCAAAAACTTCATACCCTAAATGCTGATAAAATTCAGGAGCTTGGAAGCTGTAAGTAAAAACATATACGTTTAAGCAGCCACTATTAACAGCCTCCTGTTCTGCCACCAAAAGTAGTGCTTTTCCATATCCATTACCTCTTAACTCCTCTGCAATCCAAAGAGTACCGATATGAAGCCATCCCAAGCCGATAAAACCCTCCAAGCCGCCCACTACATTTTCTTCTGAATCACGAAGCAATAGAAACAGTGGTGTATATTGATAATCTCCAATTTTGTTGACATTGAATTGGTGAAGTTGCTTATTTACAAAATCAACTTGTTTGGAGTCTGGCTGACTTTCAATTGATATTTTGTACTCAGGCATCATTGCAAAGTACCGCGTTTGATTTGTTCGCTTTCAATGGCTTCAAATAAGGCGCGAAAGTTACCTTCACCAAAACCTTTAGCTTGGAAACGACGTTCAATAAACTCAAAGAAAAATGTCGGCTGTTCAAAAATGGGCTGGGTGAAAATTTGCAGTAGTAGGGGCGCGGTTTGTTGTGCCTCTACGGGAGTATATTCTTGCCAGTCCACGAGAATTTCTTGTTGAGCGATCGCTTCTAGTTCTAAAACTGATAATGGAAGTCCTGGACGCTGTTTTAGCTGGGTGTAATAGGTTTGGGGAACCGAGAGTAAGGATAAACCATTAGCACGAAATTTAGCGATCACACTTACAAGATTATTCGTCCGCAAGGCAATATGTTGAATTCCTGGCCCCCGGTTGACATCGAGAAACTCCTGAATTTGAGAATTCCTAGAAGCCGGTTCATTAATTGGCAATTGGACGCTACCGTTACGCGAAACCATCACCTGGCTGTGTAAAGCAGAACGATTGGTTTTAATTTTAAATGCTTGCTGGGGTTGAAAATTGAGGATGTTTTCGTACCAAGCCACAGCACTTTCTAATTCCCCAACTGCTACGTTCAGCACTATATGATCTATGGCGGTAAAAGTGTTGTCATTGGTCATTTGTCCTTTGTCAAAAACTAATGACGGATGACTATTGACTAATGACCTTTCTATCAAAGTATGAGTCAGTCCACCCCAAGCGGCAATTTTGCCACATTTGAGAAATGCCGTACCTATGCGGCGTTCTTGGATGGATTGTAGAATTGTAGCACCGTGTATTTGAGCTAGTGCGATCGCGCCTTCAATATCTTCAACAACAAAAGCGACATCTGCCACACCAGGGGGATATTGACGCAGAAACTCGGCTACTGGACTGGTAGGCAACAGTGGTGAAGACAGAAAAAAGCAGACATCACCACTTTTCACCACTTCTGTACAAGTATGAAATGAACTGATGCGATCGGCTACTGGTTGAAAACCAAGATGGTTTACAAACCAATCCCGCCACACTTTCGCGTCTTCTACATAGAAATGAACGTGATCAATTTTCATAGATACTAAAAATACAGCATAACAGCTTATATCCCTGTAAATTTTGCCATTTTTGCTACATTTTTACGTCCTTCCTAAGCAAGAATTATCTAGGCGTACTCCCACTTTAAAAGAACAGATGACTATCAGGTTGAATATTAATTTCCATTGGTACAGCTTGCGGTTCGGCAGAAAGGGCAAAGAAAATCGCATTGGCAGCAGTTTCAGGACTAAGCATTTTTTTCCGGTCTACTTTTAGGTTGACGTTATCCCAGAAAGGAGAATCTACCCCACCAAAGTAGAATAGCGTGAACTTGATACCAAAACGCTTCAGTTCTTCTGCCATGCACTTGCTGAAACCGACAACACCAAATTTAGAAGCAGAATAAGCCGCTGCCATCCCCATCGAATGCTTGCCCAGAATTCCAACCACATTACAGATATGACCAGACTTGCGCTTTTGCATCTCTTCAGCAGCCGCTTGAGTGGTGTAGAAGCTGCCTTTTAAGTTAACATCTAGCATCTTGTCTAAATCAGCAGGTTCTAGGCTGTTGTAAGGCTTGAGTATACCAGCACCAGCTGCATTCACTAAAATATCGATTTGACCAAACTTAGCGATGGTCTTTTCTATTAAAGTGTCTACTTGTTGAGGGTCAGTAATATCTGTAGGAACGCTCAAAACTTGCCCTGGTAAATCATTTGCCAGTGTTGTTAAACGACCGGCATCTCTCGCAGCCAGTACCAATCGAACTCCTGTAGGCGCAAGTTTGTATGTTAAAGCTGAACCAATACCACCAGTAGCACCGACGACAACAACAACTTTATCTTGCATCTTATTATTTACATTTCTTTACATCTTTTTACATAATACAGAATTACAGGCTCAGGTTGTAGGTAAATATCCAGAAAGTATTTACTCACAGAGTAGCGGTATTACCTCATATTCCTTGCCACTCGCCTTTAATGTAAATGTAGGAGATGATTCTAAATATTTAGTAAAATTGGAACCTAACTTTAATTTTTTAATAATTGAATTAGGGGATTCTCCGGTTATTTTCTGTAATTCGGAACCTAATTTAGACACAGATAGTTTAGTTTTGGGTGACTTGAGTTGTATATCTTGAATAATTTTTAATAGTAATTTATCTAATGTTTTTCCATTAGAAATTACCAAGGGATTTTCTTCTTGAATAGATTGTGCAGATAAGTTATCTAAAATCGGGCTTATTTCCTCAACTTCTGATTGCTTGGAATTATGTTTAATATTGATATTGGCTCTTTCTTGAAATAAGCTTGCTATCGTTGCTAAACTATTTAATCGAGCATTGATTGAATTTTGTTCATTTTTAATTAAATCTTGAATTTGCTCAACCACTTTTTCCAAAGATGGAACTTCTGTTGCCATTGCTAAAGAATAATGAGTTAATTTGCCAGTATTTCGGTTTTCTATATGCAAAGTTTGTCCTTGTCTACGTACCCAATAAACAATCAATCCCTGGTTTTGGAGTTCGTTACAGAGGTGAATTAAAATTCCATCGCTAGAACAGACCAAAATTTCTTTAACTGTTGGATAAGAGCGTAAAACACAAGCACCAAATGCGATCATTTTTGCATCAGCACTATCCTTACCCTCTGGCACATGGACAAGTTGATACCCACGATTATATAATTCAATATCTTGTTTCCCAATACTGGGATTTCTCCAGTTAGCAAATGCCATTTTAAATTGGAGAGGATACTTACAAATACTGGCTAAAAATAATTCTGAATTTAAATCTAATTTTAAGTTTTCTGCATCCAAAAGCAGAAGTGCAATTCCTGTTTCTAATTGATGTTTAACTTCAGACTTTTGTTGAATTTTTTGGATAAATTGGCTGAATACAGCAGATTCTAGCCAATCAGCCGATAAGATAACTTGCACCAATTCTTCAGCTAATCTCAAACTAAAAGAGTCAAGACTTTTCTCTGTGATTTTTTCTTCTTGTAAGTTTTTTACTAAAGAAAGTTCCGTCACTTCATCTGTAGATACTTTTGTATGGCCGTTGCTGTTAGTAACCAAGTCAGTTTCTAGCGAACCAGGAAATACAGGCTCAAGGAATTGTTTACCACAATTTTTGCAGAGGTAATTCTGCTTATCATTCCGACGACCATTTTTACGATATAAAGTAGATTCACACCGGGGACATTTCATTTTATGATTCAGGTGGTCTAGAGCAGATACTTGTCTTTAAATATATAGTATAAAAAAATACTGTAAATGTCAGTTCGTATTGCCCAACACAAGAAAAATTCAAGGCAAGAGGAAATTAAATTTAACCTCTAATTTCCGCTTGCTCCATTTAGGGAACTCCAAGAAATAAATTATCCAATATTGTGGGGTGGGCATCTTTCCCCCCAAGTCCATAGGGCGGGCGAGACGCCCACCCCACAAGAGTTAATTGAATATTTTTTTATTTGGAAGTCCCTTAGCAACCTTCTAAATAGCTAGAATTCTAGAAACACTTCAACTGACGCGGGCGAAAACATAGTCGCGGGTACGAGAATCCATCGGGTTAGTAAACATTTTATTTGTAGTACCAAATTCAACCATTTGAGTAATCCGATTTTCATTATTACAAAAGAAAGCTGTAAAATCAGATAGGCGAGTAACTTGCTGCATATTGTGAGTAACAATCACAATTGTTAATTCAGAACGTAAATTATGAATCAAATTCTCAATTTTCATGCTACTCGTAAGATCAAGACCTGAACAAGGTTCATCCATCAACAGGACGTTCGGCTTGACTGCTAAAGCACGAGCAATACATAGTTTTTGTTGTTGACCGCCAGAAAGCTCTAAGGCAGATTTGTGCAGCTTATTTTTAACTTCATCCCAAAGTTCGGCAGCTTTGATGGCAGATTCAACAATTCCATCTAATTCTACTTTCGGATGCCATCCAACTAATTTCACCCCATAAGCAACATTATCATAAACGCTCATAGGAAAAAGATTTGGCTTGGGAAAAACCATACTAACTTGGCGACGTAAGCGATTGATATTAACACGACGCTCATAAATACTCTGTCCAAAAAATTCTACTTTTCCTTCAACTCTCACTTCTGCTTCTAATTCACTCATGCGATTTAACGATTTAAGAAAAGTAGACTTGCCACAACCACTAGAACCAATAATTGCCGTGATTTGGTTTTGGTAAATATCCATTGACACACCTTCAACTATCTTTTGAGTGTCGTAATAGAAGCTGAAGTTTTTGACTCTGATAGCTGGAATTAGTTTACTCATATTCCCAAAACTGTGAAACGAAACTTGACTAGGTAAAACAGTAAAAATCAGCACCGCTGTTTCACTATGTTACCCCCAAAAGGAGATATTCATGGAAATTACGTAGCTACATGGTAGCTATCCAGCAGATAAACTGTTAATGAAAGGGAGTAGGGAGTGGGAAGTAGGGAGTGGGAAGTAGGGAGTGGGAAGTAGGGAAACTAAGAAAGCACCCATTTCCGTTAATACACATCACGATAAATTTGTACAGCGCGTAAGTCCTATCTTTTGCCTTTTTACTTTTTACTTTTTACTTTTGCCTTGTTCGGTCATTGGGGCTACCGCCAGCAAGAGTGCAAATTAAAGGCGCAACAGCTTAACTATATTCGTCAACTAAAATTTGGAACATCTCATATTCTCTAATCGCATCAAAATCAGGATCAGTTTTAGCAATTTCCAATCTATTTGATTCAAGTTTGATTGATTGTTGTAGGTTTTCTATTGCTAGAGTGACATTGTTTTGTAGTGCGTAACAACAGGCTTTGTTATACCAGCAATCAGCACTGTCGGATTTAATTTCAATTGCTCTATCGTAGACAATTAATGCCTCTTCATAACGTTGCAATTTTATCAAACTGCCACCTTTGTTATTCCAACCATTGATGTTATCTGGCTTTAATTCAATAACTTTTTCGTAAGAGGCGATCGCCTCTTCATATTGTTGTAAATAATATAGTGCATTGCCACGCTCTAACCAGAAACCATAAAAGTCAGAATAGATTGTAATTGCTTGATTGTATGAGTCTAGGGCTGCTTGATAATTTTTCTGTGCTGCTAAAGATTGTCCTCGTAACCACCAAGTATTGCTATCTTCTGGTCTAATTTCTATTACTTTATCGTAGGCTGCGATCGCTTGTTCATAACGCTGTAATTTTGCCAAGGTTTCACCTTGTTTATACCAAGCTTGGTAAAAATCTAACTGAATGGCGATCGCTTGTTTATATGCTGCTAAAGCTTCTTCATCGCGTCCTAAATCTGTAAGAGCAATGCCCTGATAGTACCAAGTTTTTGAATCATCAGATTTGATTTCCAAAGCTTTTTTATAGGAATCAACTGCTTCTACATATCTTTGCAAAAAATAAAGGGAATAACCCCGTGAATACCAAGCATTAACGTAGTCTGGTTGAATTTTAATTACTCGATCGAAAGAGGCGATCGCTTCATCATGTTTGTTTAAAGAATAAAGCGCATAACCTCGCCAATACCAAGCATCAGCATTTTTGGGTTTATTTTTAATTATTTTGTCATAGCAAGCGATCGCCTGCTCGTATTGTCGCGATGAGACTAATTTATCACCTTTTTTTTGTAACTCTTGGTTTTGATCTCTAAATATCCATAAAACTAAAACCAATCCGATAACTAAATACCGCGAATTCTCTCTAAATATTGCATTTGCAAAAACAGTTAAATTTTCTGGAAGATGAAGATATTCGCTAATTGTATGAGTGAAATTCCATAAAAATTGATTAAAAGGTCTGGCAAACCATAACAAACCAATCAATATCCAAATTCCATATTTAGCAACCTTATTGATTTGCTGTTGAATTGCTTTTGGCAGCCACGGCTCGATAATTCCATAACCATCTAGTCCAGGAATAGGTAATAAATTAATCAAAACGACATAGATATTTAGAGAAATGATATAAGTTAGGGCAGTAATCAAAGCAAATAAAACTGAATTTGGATTTTCGAGAGCTAAAGAATCCCAACCCAATTGAAAAGGCAGTGATAGCAGGTAAGCTACAATCAAATTGGCAATTGGGCCAGCAGCCGAAACCGCACTTTTCCATTTGCGATCGCGTAATCGACTGTGATTAATATAAACTGCTCCCCCAGGTAGAGCAATACCGCCAATGAGGAGAAAAAATAACGGCATCATCAAACTCAAACTCGGTTCGGTATATTTGAGTGGGTTCAATGTCAAATACCCCTTATCTTTGACAGAAATATCACCACCCCAATATGCTGCTATTGCATGACCAAACTCATGCAAACATAAAGACAATATCCAACCAAAACAGATAAAAGCTACTACTAGCCACATATTCATATTTATAGATATCTCGTAAAAATCCTGGTTAATTTTTGCTCGTATTGGCTTTCACAACAAATTTAAGTATAGCGGCGTAAATAATACTGACTTACAGCTATTTTCAGGTTTCATATTTAAATTGCCTAAGCTGGGTGGGCAAGATGCCCACCGCACAAGAGTTATCTCTAATTCGATTATCCAAATTAGATGTTTTTTAGCTTAGACCACGCGGTAGGGGCACAGCAATGCTGTGCCCTTACGACAGATGTGGTTCAAATACATCAAAACTCTATCAACAATTAAGGATAAAGACCCCTGTCAGTTAGTGCCTGAGCCACTCTACCCACCCCTAAAGTGTAAGCTGCTAACCTTAAAGAAATTTGGCGCACCTCCGACTGATGAATCACCTTGCGGTAGGCTTGTACCATCAAATGCTCCATTTCGCGGTTGACGCGCTCCTCATCCCAAAATACGTAAGAAAGACCCTGCACCCATTCCAAATAACTGACTACTACACCGCCAGCATTTGCCAAAATGTCCGGTAGCACTGTCACACCCCGCGCCTCTAATGCCAAGTTAGCCTCAAGAGTAACCGGGCCGTTAGCTGCTTCTGCGACAATTTGCGCCTGTACTTGATTCACATTTTCTTCAGTGATTTGGTTTTCTAAAGCCGCTGGTATTAAGACATCGCAAGGTAAAGTTAATAAATCTGCATTGCTAATTGGTACAGATTGGGGGAAACCCGCAATACTCTTGCGATTTTCAGCGGCGTAGACTTTTAACGCTGGAATATCAAGACCAACTTCAGAGAATATTCCCCCAGCACCAGTTGAAACAGCGATAATTTTTGCGCCTGCTTCATATAGTAATTCTGCTGCGGCACAGCCGACGTTACCGAAACCCTGAATCGCTACTCGCACTCCTACCAAGGATTTACCTCGATCTGCTAACGCCTCACGGACAATAATCATCGTGCCACGTCCAGTTGCCATTTCTCTTCCCAGAGAACCACCAATTGAAAGGGGTTTCCCAGTTACAACTCCTGGTACAGCATGACCAACATTTACAGAGTAAGTATCCATCATCCAAGCCATCTCACGGGCAGAAGTACCCATATCTGGCGCAGGAATATCTACGGAAGGCCCAATATCTTTTATCAACTCGCTGATATAACGACGGCTGATTCGCTCTAATTCGCCAACGCTGTAGTGTTTGGGATCTATAGCAATGCCACCCTTGCCACCACCATAAGGAATACCTAACAAGGCACATTTCCAGGTCATCAGCATTGCTAGAGCGGATACCTCGCGCAATGTTACAGCCGGATGGAAACGAATTCCACCCTTGTATGGGCCTAAAACATCAGAGTGCTGTACTCGATGTCCAGCGAGAACTTGTATTTCCCCATCATCTAGTTTCACGGGTATGGAAACTGTGACAACCTTACGCGGGTGGCTGAGAATTTCTAGTAAACCCTGATTTAAATTTAATTCTTTAGCTGCCGCTTCTAAGTAGCTACAGGCTTGGTCAAATGGGCATATATGCGCTGGAGAAGCAGGTTCTGCCAGCAACGATGATTTTGAAATCATAAATTTTCTCCTAATCACGGTATCTTTACGAACCGGATATCATCTGTACTTAAGCTTATCCCTTTTTTTGAGAAAAACAAGATTTTTGTAGTTTTTGTTACAGTTTTATATTTTATATTCTGATATGCGAAAATTATCTTTCAACTCATCACTTCTCATCTTGCTAAGGCGATCGCGGCATTAACGTGATAGCAAGTCTAGAACTAGCTTTTAGATTGCCTCGTTCCCAGTCGGAGACTGGGAATGCCGTCCTAGAGGCTCCGCCTCTCTTGCTGGCGGCAGAGCCACTTTTGAGTTGCATTTCCAGCCGGAGGCTGGAAACGAGGTTTTAAAGGAGTTTTAGCTTAAGTTGACACCAATGAAATTTGTGTCAACTTAATCAAAATTTATATATTCCGCCTGATGAAAAGCTTTCTTAGTTTCCCCACTCCCCACTCCCTACTCCCTTTCATCTTGCTAAGTACAGGTTTGCACAAGTTCGTAGCGAATTGACAAGGGAAATTTTTTAGGTGTAGGGTAGGCATATACACACATCCATTAACCATTCAGTACTATGATTGGTCGGCAAAAAACTTACAGGGTGCAACTGACGGAAGAAGAAAAAAAGCTGTTGCAACAACAAGCACTGGCGCGTAAAACAGGTCAAAGCAAAGCCAGACGAGCAAAAATTATCATAAAAGTTGAGGAAAATCCAGATTGGACAGATGCTCAAATCGCTGGAGAAATAGGATGTTCATCGGGTCTTGTACGTAAGTGGCGTAAGCGTTGGTGTCAAACCCGTAGTTTGGAAGAAGCACCACGTCCGGGTCGTCCTTGTTTGTTTCAAGCGATCGTAAAAGCACAAGCTACAGCGTTCGCGCTTCGCGTTGCCGCAGGCATCGCTTGCAGCAAACCAACAGATTTTGATATACCGTTAGCGAGGTGGAGTTGTAGCGATATTGCCGCACATCTAGTCACACTGGGTATTGTAGTTTCCATCGCAACTTCAACAGTTTGGCGATGGCTAAAATCTGAAAGGATAAAGCCTTGGCGCTTTCATACTTGGATGCACCGGATTGATGATAATTTCGTTGAAAAAGCAACACCCGTACTCAGATTATATGCCCAAGCTAAATTTTTACTTTCTGCTGGATTTTGGGTAGTGTGCGTAGATGAGAAAACTTCAATCCAAGCACGAAGAGGCTTACATCCGAATAAAGCAGCAGGTGTAAACCAACCAGTTCATTCTGCAGCCCGATATGTCAGGGAAGGAGCAACACATCTTTTTGCGGCTTTAAGTGTTGCCGAAGGTTTGATTTATGGTTGTTGTAGTCCCACAAAAACATTTCTCGATTTCCAGGCATTTATAATATCCGTATTAATCCCAGAAGCCATTGGTCGTGGTGTACGCCATATCTATTTAATTCTTGACAATGGTTCTACTCATGCCCGAATGGCACTAAGAAAAGCCCAAAGGCTTGTGTTACCTCGTTCCCAGCCTCTAGGCTGGGAATGTATTCAAAGAGGCTCTGCCTCTCGTCAACCCTCTGGAGGCGGAGCCTCCCAGAATCCGTTCCCAGCCTGGAGGCTGGGAACCAGTCAGGGCAAGGGCTATATCTTTTCTTAGTGCCATTCACTCATGCCCCAAAACAATTACAGACTTGGTTGAATCAGAAACAAAAAGAAGAAGATTGGAACTTTGCAGTCGAAGTTGTTTGGCTGCCAAAATACGCTTCTTGGTTAGACCAAATTGAAATTTGGTTCAGCATCCTACAGCGAAAACTACTAACTCCGAATGATTTTCCTGATCTTAATACATTGCAGCAACGCATCACCGATTTTATTATCCGCCACAATGATTCTGCACAACCAATAAAATGGTCATATACAGTGGCACAGATGATGGAGAAATTCGCTACGAATTAATGCAAAGCTGTACTTAGTGGGTGGAGTTCGCACTTTTTAATCTCTCTCAGATGATAACTGAATAACCATGAGGGTGACTCCAAAGGAAACTACGGTCACACACGCAAACAAAGATTATCCGTCATGTGAAAGTTGAAGGCGATGCCAGTCCCTACGATGGCAATCTAATTTACTGGAGTACTAGATTGGGAAAACACCCCGAAACGACTACGAGAGTGGCAACACTCTTAAAGAAACAAAAAGGGAAGTGTACCCACTGCGGAATGTATTTTCGAGAAGAAGATGTACTGGAGATTGACCACATAACCCCCAAGAGTATGTCCGGCAAAGACGAATATAAAAATCTTCAGATATTACATCGACACTGCCACGATGAAAAGACAACTGAGGATGGTTCAGTTGTGAAGTACACATGACAATGTGCCGATTCATTGAGGAGCCGTGTAATGGGAAACTATTAAGCACGGTTTTGAAGACCAACGGGGTTGGTGACAACCTCGTTGAGTTTACTAGTGTCAAATAGCTCAAAATACCTAATCCCCAATTCCCAATCCCCAATCCCCAATCCCTAATCCCTAATCCCCAATGTAACGATTTATCTAGCAGTTTAAGAGCAGATTTAGCATTTATGTAACATTAAATTAACGATAAAGATAAAGGAATTAATTCATGCCCTATACCAATGAAGAAGGCGGCCTTCTGAATAATTTTGCTCGTGAACCAAAAATTTATCAAGCAGAACCTCCCACAGAAGCGCAAAAGCGGACTTATCTCCTACTAGGAATTGCCGCTACAGCTTTGGTTGTAGGCTTGATTATAGTCGCCTTCTTTGTTTCTAAAAGTAGTTGACTGGAGTTTAGACTAAGCCATGCAAAATGACCCAGCAGGGCTGAGTTAATCAGAGACTTTTTTCTGGTATCCAGGCAATTGTGCTATACATCTGTCCTACGGTTATTGGTTTATTTCCGGCTATAGATGTAGATGTGCCACTATATTCATAGCTTCTTTCTTTGAGTTTGACTGCATCTGGTAGTGACCAGTTCGTATGTGTACACTTTACCTCGATTCCAGACTCTAGCTTTTCTAGTTCCAATACGTAATAGCCCATGTAGGGCTTTGCATAAGAGTCTATTTCTAACGCACTGTTACACGATGCACAAGTTGCTGGATAATGGGGTACTGTTTGGTTTGCAACTAGGGGTGTTGTCCGTCATATTCCCTTAGTTCATGAAGTGCGTCAACAATTACAGCACTTCCGGCAGCTATGAGGTACATCCTAAAAGCTGAAAGCAATGATAGGAGAGGGGCAAGCAGAAAACTGTATTGCATAATAGCCGGAAGCGCTGTACTGTCCAAAAAAGAACATGTTAAACAAATATTAAGTTACCAGAAATATAGACTAGCATTTCGTGAAATAGCAGCTAATACAAATGAACGAAGTTTAATTGCTGCAATTATTCCAAAAAATGTTTTTGCAAATCATAAGTGTAATACTCTGTAACCTGAATAAAAATTGGGAATTTTTTTTGGTGCAAATTAAAAATTATAATTTCTTAAGAATTTAGTTTAAATTCAGCGAACAGGTTGACTAGTACAGCACGGCGTAAATAGATATACCATTCTAAATCCCTGAAAACCTTACGCTGTATTCATTTTGGATTTTGAATTTTGAATTCCGCCTTGCGGTACTAGTATTAACTTCCGTTAAAATGGAATTGCTGCTATAAATACAAAAATGTATTTAAATAAGGTCTAATAAATTACTATATAAATCCGGCAGCATTTACTTAGTCGTAATTTTAGAACCGTGCAAATTCATTCTCACTCCGAATTTAACCATAGTCGCGATCGCCGTGAACAGGGTTTGCAAGTTTTGCTCGATCGCCTTGTTAAAACAATGCAGCGCGATGAGTTAGTGCGGCAAACAACCAATCAACTCAGAGAATCGCTTCAGGTTAATCGCGTGGTGTTGTATTATTTTTACGGGCAGTGGCAAGGTCAAGTGACTTTTGAATCTTTGAGTTCTCAAGAATTTTCCATACTTGGTTCCACTGGCCCAGATGGTTGTTTTAATGACGAGTATGCTGCTTTATACTTGGCAGGACGGGTAAAGGCGATCGCTGATATTAAATTAGAGCCAATTGAATCTTGTCATCGAGATTTTCTCCGCAATATGCAGGTTCGCGCTAATCTGGTTGTACCAATTTTGATTCCCAGAGGATTATGGGGATTGCTAGCAGCACATCACTGTCAAGGGCCTCATTCTTGGTCGCCATCAGATATAGAAATGATGCAAACAGGGGCCCAAACTCTAGCAACAGCCCCTTACATACTAGAAAGTTAAATAATTCGTAATTCGTAATTCGTAATTCGTAATTAAGTTTTGTGAAAGCGTTGCGGTAGCGAGTCTGCGATAGCGCAGCGTTAGCGAGTACTCGAGCGTCGCGTCCGGGGATTTAGCGCTGCATTGCGGTCTTGGGGTCTCCCAAAGAGGAGCAACTTTGCAAGACAGACCCCGACCCAAAACTTGCCGGTTATTGAACCGGGGGATTTAAACCCACGGTACTCGGTTAAATATGAGAACTCCAAGAAATAAATTGGCAGTGCTTACATGAGAGCGATCGGCTCTGGTGCAAAAGCATTAGATGCTCCTAAAGCCCAGCCTTAGTGACAAACGATCGCTCGTGTCCGCGATCCTAATGGCGTGCTGGTGTCATTGGTGAGTGGCTAGTACCGCAAGGCGGAATTAAAAATTAAAAATTGAAAATTAAAAATGAATACAGCGTAATGTATGGCGAGTTTCCTTAGACGCAATAATTGGGCTGAGGATTGCGATCGCTTCGGCAAAAATCAAAACCTAAGAAACCATTTATAAAATGAAAGGGAGTAGGGAGGAATGGCACTAAGTTAAGATACAGCCCTTGCGTTGACTGGAACAAGCCTGGAGGCTGGGAACCCATTCTGGGGGGGCTGCCGCCTCCTCTTTCTTGACCAGAGGCGGAGCCTCTCGGAATACATTCACAAGCCTCCAGCCTGTAAACTAGGCTACACAGGCTTTTGGGCTTTTCTTAGTGCCATTTGATAATGACAGTTTAATCTTATAGGCCGATGTGAAAGTAAACATTTTCAGGATTTACTTAAGCAACCCCTTTAAACCAACCTTTGGACATTATGCAAAACCTGTCCCTGATATTAGTACCTGTACTCGCTGCACAGAAAGTAGTAGGTGATGGTGTAATTAAACCTCTCGGTCATCATGAGTTGCTGTTGGTGCTAGTACAACTGTCACTGTTGCTTCTGGTAGCGCGGGGATTAGGTGAGTTGATGCGCCGGATTAACCTACCGCCTGTTGTTGGAGAATTACTGGCAGGTGTGTTGCTTGGCCCTTCTCTATTTGGTTTGCTCCTTCCCGACTTACAAGCACAAATCTTTCCCAAAAGTCAAGAACAATCTGATTTACTTTCGGTGATTTCTTGGTTAGGTGTGTTATTTTTGCTGATTGTAACTGGGTTGGAAACGGATCTCAAGCTGATTCTTCGTAAAGGTAAAACGGCTCTACTCATCTCGCTGGGCGGAATTATTGTCCCCTTTATCACCGGATTTGGATTGGGCTGGCTATTGCCAAATAGTTTTTTAGCCGACCCAGAAAAGCGATTGGTATTTAGTCTGTTCATCGCCACAGCAATGAGTATTTCAGCAGTACCAGTGATTGCAAAGGTGCTGATGGACTTAAACCTGATTCGCCGTGACATTGGTCAAGTCACCTTAGCTGCGGGGATGACTGACGACACCATCGGCTGGATTTTACTTTCTGTGGTTTCAGGTCTAGCTAGTAGCGGCAAATTTGATTTTGGGACAATTTTTCATTCCGTGAGTGCGGCTATATTGTTTCTCGCGATCGCCTTCACAATCGGGCGTACTATTGTAGATCAGATTTTACGCTGGGTTGATGACTACGTTGGTGGCATCGCCGCTAGTATTTCGGTTGTGCTGATTCTTTCGCTCTCAGCCGCAGCACTTACCCACGCATTAGGTTTAGAAGCAGCATTAGGTGCTTTCGTACTGGGGATTCTAGCAGGTCAATCCCGCCGCTTTAGCAATGAAGCCGGACACATGCTAGAAGTCTTCACAGCAGCCTTTCTAGCGCCAATTTTCTTTGCCTCAGCTGGCTTAAAAGTTAACTTGCTAACCTTGTTAGTCCCCCAAACATTGATATTTGGCTTAATTGTTCTCACTGTCGCCTGTGTTGGCAAATTTACAGGTGCTTACATTGGTTCTCGCGTCGGCGGCTTGAGTCACTGGGAAGGCTTGGCGATGGGTTCCGGGATGAATGCTCGCGGGGCGATGGAAATTGTCGTTGCCACCATTGGTTTATCTTTGGGAGTGCTGAATCCCCAAATGTACTCGATTATTGTCATGGTAGCGATCGTCACTTCCTTAATGGCTCCACCCCTTTTGCGCTGGTCTTTGTCAAAAGTAGTTATGGGTGAAGAGGAAGCTCGACGTTTGGAACAAGAAGAACAGGATAGCCGCAGCTTTATCAAACAAATTCAGCGTGTTTTAATACCTACTAGTGGTGGCCCCAACATTCAACTGGCGGCGCAATTAGTCGGTTACATGGCTCACCAAAACTCAATAGAAGTTACCTCTCTATATGCCCTGAGTGATAAGCAACCTCAAAGCAAAGCCCGCCGGACGGAGGCAACCCAGGTTAAAGATACTGCCGCCGAGCAAGCTCTAGCTTCTGTCACTGAGGAAATGCAGCTCCCGGCTAATACCAACCTGCAAACAAAAACGGAGTCTGGGCGTAATAAAGCCGAGGTAATTCTCAATGAAGCGAACAAAAATTATGACTTAATTGTATTGGGAGCTTCTGAACAGATAAGCCCCCAGAAAGCATTATTTAACTTGCTTGTTGACCGGGTTGTCCAAGAAGCGCCTTGTGCAACGATGGTGGTGAAGTCGCACTTACCGCAACCCAAAGGCGAGATATGCAAAATCCCTCAACAACAACTGAAAAAAATTCTCGTGCCAACGGTGGGGACAGAATATAGTAAAAATGCCGTAGAGATGGCAAGCACGATCGCAGCTCAAACCGGGGCATTAGTGATGATTGTTAACGTGATTAATTTACCACAAGTTGAGTATATTCTTTACGAACAGCGATCGCTAAATCCAGTCAAGGAAATTGCCCACGATCTGCTCGAACAGCAAGCAGCAATTGGCCGTAATCTGGGTGCTGATGTCAAAACCTATATTCTTCAAGGAACCAGCCCCGAAAGGGAAATCCTCAAGTTTGCCCAAACCCAAGAAGTTGACCTAATTATTCTCGGAAGTAACATCCGCATGGTTACAGGTCGCGTTTTCTTCGGTCACAGAGTGGATGCAATTTTGAGTAAAGCCCATTGCCCAGTAGCAGTTATTACAGTGCCATAAGAGTGCTGAGTGCTGAGTTTTGAGTATAAACCCAGTTGCTTCAAGGCTATGAAAGGGAGTGGGGAGTAGGGAGTGGGGAGTAGGGAAACTAAGAAAGCTTTTCCGAAAAGCGGGGTTTCAACCAATATGCGATACAAGGATTTTTTCTCTGACGAGATGCTGTTCGCGTTCGCGCCACTTGCAGGCGTTAGCGTGTAGCGGGACGTACCCCTACGGGGATCTTGCTACGCGGTAGCGTCTCTAAGAGTTGTACGGCTTTAAACCTAAATCGAGGGCTAGTTTCTTCCCCTACTCCCTACTCCCGCCCCGAAGGGGTAGTAAAAAAGAATGTAGAGACGTAGCAGTGCTATGTCTCTACAAAGGTTCTGGATAACGCATATTTAATTTCACCAGATGTCTAGTGATTTGACCGAAAACGACTCATGATACAAGCCCCTAAATTTATTTATGGGGATCATTAATTTTGAATTTTGTTAGCGTAGCGTAAAGCCTTCTCTACGAGACGCTACGCGAACGGCATGGCTTGGCTTAGAGCGAGTCCGCGTACCCTTTCAGGGAAGCAAGCTACGCTTTTAGCGTCTCGTAGAGAGCGTCATTTTGAATTTTGAATTCGGAGCGTTCGCCCTTGGCGTCTCGTAGAGAAGCGACGTGACCTTAACGCAAAGCTCTGTCAGTGACTAATATTTGTAAATTAGCGAGAGCGAGATTGTAATTCACAATAGCTGTAACTCGATTACCTTCTGCTGTTGTCAGGGCACTTTCAGCAGCAATCACATCTGTTTGAGTGTTCACACCAGCTTCGTAGCTCAACCTTGCTATATCCAGAGCTTCTTTAGCTTCACTTAAAGCCAGAGTAGAAGTTTGCACATTCTTTAAATTGGATTGTAATTGAAAGTAGTACTGTTCTACATTAAAGCGAATTTGGTCGCGCTGGCTAGCAAATTGAGTCTCTGCGATCGCAATATTCGCTTTCGATTGATCTGCACTTGCTCTGGCTGCGCCCCCATCAAACAAAGTTAGACTTGCTTGAATTCCTGCTGAATAGCCATCAGTAATGCTCATGCCATCATTAAACCGATCTAGCAGATTGTAGGCACTTACCACACTAATTTGCGGCCCTAGCTGTGAAAGTGCCTGTCGTCGCTGTTGCTCGTAAATATTACGTTGTGCTAAATATTGTTGCAATTCTGGACGATTTTGAAACGCTTGGATAATAGTTTCTTCCATTGTTGGCTGCCAAAGACCTGCTAACTCTACAGGATCTCCGGCGGTGATATTAACTGACTGTGACAAACTTAACGTAGTTGCAAGCTGACGACGGGCAATTTGCTGCTGCGAGATAGCATTAGTCAGGGTTTGTTGGGCATTTGCTAAATTTACCTGAGCTTGTAGCACATCAAAGTGCGTACCCACTCCAGCTTCTTCTCTGGCTTGAGTATCCCGGAAACTAGCCTGGGCACTGTCCACAGCAGACTGACTAATTCTTACTTGTTCATCTGCTTGTTGCAAATTGTAGTATTGAGTCGCGGCATTCAACCTAGCTGTCAAATACTGAGTTTCAACATTAAATTGATTCACAAGTACTTGTTCTTCAGCCGCTTGGATTATTGATTGTCGATTCCCCGACGTATAGAGATTATAATTCAGTTGTGCTGAAGCATTAAAAGAAGTGCTAGCTGGAGATGAATTGCTAGTAAAACCATTACCACTATTAGTCACATTACTGCTGATTCCCAGAGTCGGAAATAAGGCAGCTTGAGACTGACGTAAGGCTGAACGACTGCCTTCTAGCTGTAATATGGCTACCTGTAAGTCTCGATTGTTGCGCTGTGCTAGTTCCAAAGCTTGTGCCAAACTGATTGATACAGTTTTCTGAATTTTCACTTCTTCCGGTTTGGTAGGAAATTGCAGAGGATTGGGATTGGGGTTGAGGTAATCGGGAACCTGTACAGAGGTTGGGGAATTCTGCGGTTTTAGGGGAGTTGCTGCACCTGCTAAAGTTGGAAAAAGAATAGCGATGCCTGATGGTAAGGCTACCGCCAACGCTACCCTAACCCAGGTAGAATGCACGAATAATAAGCTGAAATTCATAATCTAGATATGGTCATGAATCGGGTTTCTTTGAGGATACAATCAAAAGTTTTCATCCTGATTGACCTACAGAGGTTTAAATTTGAACTTCCTCCTCAGAGGGTTTATCTTAACAAATTAGCTGACAATCAAACCATCCTGAACTCGAATAATCCTTCTGGTTTGAGCAGCAATATCTGGCTCATGAGTAACAATCACAATCGTGATTCCTTGGTCATTAAGTTCAGTCAGCAAACTCATCACCTCATGGGAAGTTTCAGTATCTAAAGCTCCTGTTGGCTCATCTGCCAAAACTAATGCAGGTCGGTTGACCAAAGCACGAGCGATCGCTACTCGTTGTTGTTGTCCGCCAGAGAGTTGACTAGGACGGTTACTTATGCGTCCCCCTAGTCCTACCTTTTCTAGGGCTTCTAATGCCCTTTCCCGGCGTTTTGGCTTGGGCAAGTTAGCGTAAACCATTGGTAACATCACGTTTTCCAATGCTGTCGCCCGCGCCAATAGGTTAAATTGTTGGAAAACAAAACCGATTCTTTGGTTGCGGATATAGGCTAATTCATCATCATCAAAAGTTGTCAGGTTTCTGCCTTCAAAAATATAGTCTCCAGTTGTGGGACGATCCAGACATCCCAAAATATTCATGAGCGTGGACTTACCAGAACCTGACGCACCCATAATCGAGACGTATTCCCCTTCTTCAATAGAGAGTTGAATTCCCTTGAGTATTGGAACACTAACTTCTCCCAAGTGGTAAGTTTTAGTAATAGATTCCATCCAAATCATTGTTGGCATAAGGGTTAAAAGTTAAAAGTTAGGAGTTTGGAGTTAGGAGTTACGAATTACGGGAGCATCCCAAATGTGCAAAAACCTTGATAGCCCTCATCCCCTAACCCCTTCTCCCAAAGATGGGAGAAGGAGAACTAGAGTTAATGTCTCCCCTCTCCCAAAGATGGGAGAGGGGCTGGGGGTGAGGGAAAAGATTTAAGCAAAATTGGATGCTCCCCGAATTACGAATTACTCAGTCGCTTCTTAAAGCGTTAATTGGATCTAATTTAGATGCATTCCTTGCTGGAATTACCCCGGCGATTAAGCCAACGGTTAACGAGAGTCCAAAGCCAGCAATAATCGACAAGAAAGAAATTATAAACGGAAATTTGAAAATGCTTGAAGCTATAAAGGCTAATAAAATACCAACTGTCATACCAATACATCCGCCGACAATGGAAATCACGATCGCTTCGGCTAAAAATTGATTGAGAATAGCTGAATTAGTTGCTCCTACGGCTTTGCGAATCCCGATTTCTCGTGTCCGCTCAACCACAGAAACTAGCATAATGTTAGCAATACCAATGCCACCAACCACCAGAGAAATTCCCGCGATCGCTACCACCATTACTGTAAATAAACCCACAACACTAGTGAAGGTACTAACAATATCAGCTTGATTAGTCAGCCGAAAATCATCAGCTTGTGGCGGATAAATGTTATGACGCAGGCGTAAGAGATTGGTAACTTGAAACTGAGCAGCTTCTAACTGCTCCTGATTAGCGCCTTTGACTAAAATTCCATTTACAGAAACGCCTACTAGGGCATTGTTCCCAACTAGTCTCTTTGACATAGTAGTGAGAGGGATGAAAATCTGGTCATCTCGATCCATCGGTCCCTGAGAACCTTTAGGTTCCATCACCCCAATCACTTCATAAGCCTCTCCCTGAATCCGAATTTTCTCGCCAATGACATTGGCTCCTTGGTCAAAGAGTGTTTTTTGGACTGTGGGGCCAAGAATAGCCAGCTGTGCGGCAGTATCTAGTTCTTCTTGAGTAAAATATCTCCCTTGTTGGGGGTGAGTATTTCTGACTTCTGGGTAGTTTAAATCTGTGCCATAAATGGTTGTTGAGGTATTCTGTCCAGCATAGACAACTTGGGCGCTGCGTTGGAGATAAGCAGAAACCATCTGTGCTGATGGCGCTTGTGTAGCGATCGCTTTAGCATCTTCCCAAGTCAAGGTACTGCTAGAACCGACTCCTTGACGGACATTCCCACTTCTAGCCGCACCCGCCAAGATTTGGATGACATCTGTACCCAATGCTTGTATCTGTTGCTCAACCCCCTTTTGTACCCCTTGACCGACAGAAGTAATGGCAATAACTGAAGAAATCCCAATAATCACGCCCAACATAGTTAGACTTGTGCGTAATTTATTACTCCACAGAGTCTCTGCCGCCATTGTCAAGATTTCCAGAAACGGTACTGTGCGGGTATTCTTAGTTTTGGAAAAGCCCTTAAATATCTTAAACATAAGGTTTTATTTAAAGAAGAATGCAGAATTCAGAATCCAGAATTCAGAATCAATTAGTGGAGGAATTAAACCCACATATTTATCCGCTAGTCAAACTTGAATTCATACTATTCATACTGAATTCTGACTCCTGACTCCTGAATTCTTTATTGTTAAAACTAACTTTAAGGGGAACCACCGCCAGAACGACCTCCGCCGCCACCAGCTCCTCTTCCGCCGCCGCCACCACCTCCACCCAGACCAGGGAAAACCCCTCCTCTTGGTGTTGATTGCGGGCGCGATCCTGGTGGGAAACTGAGCAATACCCTTTCGTCTCCTGTCAATCCAGACTTAACTTCGGTAAAGTTATTCGCAGTGACACCAGTCTCAATGGGAGTAAACACAGGTCTGTTATTCTTTCCTGCCACAAACACACCTGTGGCATTTTCTTGGCGTACCACTGAGGCCGTTGGTACTACTAGAGCATTTTCAACTTGACCGACTTGAAAATCTACTTCTGCATTCATCCCAGACCGCAGTAGTCTTTGAGGGTCTGAAAGTGATACTCTCACTTCAAAACTGGTAACGTTTTGCTCTACTATTGCTTGGGCAGCAATTTGGCTGACTTTACCTTCAAAGGTCTTTCCTGGGTAGGCATCTGCTTGAATCGAGACTTTTTGACCAAGGCTGATTTTGGAAATATTTGTTTCTGCTAAATTGGCGACAACTTCATTTGTGGAAGCTAAAGACAAAATTGAAGAAGAAGAAGAAGAAGCTACATCACTGCTGGCGGTTGTGGGGGTCACGAAAGCACCTGGATCGGCATACTTCTTTGTCACCACACCATCAAAAGGTGCGCGAATCACCGTATCACTGATTTCGGCTTGGATGTTTTGCAAGGAGCCACGAGCAGATGTTACCTGGGCGCGGGCTGCGTCAATATCTTCTTGGCGCGTTCCGGCTTTCACAAGTGCCAAAGCTTGCTGTCTCTGTTTGACTACAGCTTGTGCTTGGTCAATGTCTTCTGGACGTGACCCAGCTTTTTGTAACCCCAGTGCTTGCTGTGCAGCATTTACATTGGCTTGGGCGCTATCACGATCGGCACGGCTTTGGTTGAGAGTCTGAAGGGAAATACCGCCTGCTTTGTAAACTTGTTGATTGCGGAGAAAATTATCTTCTGCTTTACTTAGAGCAGCTTGAGTATTTTGTAACTGTGCCTGTGCTTGGGCAATATCTTGAGAGCGATTACCTGCTTGTACTTTTTGCAGATTGGCCTGGGCTTCGTCTAATGCTCCCTGTGATTGAGCAATATCTTGAGGACGATTACCTGCGATCGCTTTTTGCAAATTCGCCTCGGCTTGTGCCAATTGTCCTTGAGCAGAGGTAAGTTGCCCCCGCAGGTTGGAATCATCCATATAAGCGACAATCTGTCCTTGTTTGACGAGATCCCCTTCTTTAGCGAGTAGGCTTTTCAAGATACCGGAATTTTTCGGACTGAGGTTAATTGATCGCTCAGGTTTGATCGTTCCGTTCGCTGAAACTGTAATTGTTAAACTCTGCCTTTCTACAGGCTTTGTCAGTACCCGGCGTCTAGCTTCTTGACGGGGAACAACCGTTACTTGGTAATAAACGGCATAGCCAATTCCACCCAACAGGCAAAGAGCTATTAACCAAGAAAGCCAATTACGTCTGCCTTTTTTTTTCTTTACCTCTGGAAGTGGAACTGGGGAATCTACGGTATTTGGTGTATCAACGTTCATGTCCATGCTTTCTATAAAGAACGGCTACCAAGCTAGTTATTTACGCCTAAAACTATAGCCTGGTAGCCATATACTGGCAATTTCTTGGGTTTTTAGTGTTTTCACAAAAAAGAGTTTAAGGGCAAAATCGCAACACTTTAAAGATTTATTTGGATTAGCGGTCTAGGAGCAGGAATTACGTAGCCAGGAGCAAAAAATTCCAGATGGGGACCAAGAATAACTCCATCAGGAAGTCTGGAGTAACCATTACGAAGTCTAACTACGTCTCTAGCAGGAATAATTCTCCCATTAGCCAATCTGAGATCACCATTACGAAGTCTGGCTGGTCTGCTACTGTATTGATTGTCACGGTTCCAATTATCCCGATCTCTAAGGTTTCTGACTTCTCTAGAATTGGTTCTGCCGTCGCGGTTCCAGTCTCCAGAATTGGTTCTGCCGTTGCGGTTCCAGTCTCCAGAATTGGTTCTGCCGTCGCGGTTCCGATCTCCAGGATCGGATCTGCCGTCGCGATCGCGATCTTGCTCCCTTTGAGCAACAACCTGGACTTTCGTCTGGGCATTTGCAGGCGCAGTCAAGAGAGTGGGAACAATGATCAAGGCAGCAGCAGCTAAGACTATCGATACACGGTTTGGTTTCAACATACAATTGACTCCTTATTTAGATTCAAGTTCTATTGTACTTAGGTTCCGATTCAGCAATTTAGACAGTTGCTTTTGTTTTGGCATCAAGATGTCTAATATTTACCTCATCGTATAAATTCATACATATTAATTATTACTCAAAAACTCTAAACCGATGTATGACCAAAGTCATTAGTAATTCCAGACTGGTGTATGACTAAAGTCATAAGTTTTTCTAATGGGCATTGGGTAAGGTGTTGTGATTATAGTTTGCACATTGAGGCGGCAGGGGAGCAGGGTGCAGGGAGCAAGGGAGAGGATCTACAGGTTTTGCCTAATCATGCAAGTGATGCAATTTGCAGGCGCAACAGCTTATTAGACATCTGGTGAAAATGAATGTAGAGACGTAGCAGTGCTACGTCTCTACAAGGGTTTTGGATAACGCATATTTAATTTCTGGAGATGTCTATTGGGAAAGAGGAGGTAGAAGTTCTTCAATTTTGAATTTTGAATTTTGAATTTTGAATTTTGAATTGATTTCTCCCGCCTCCCTTTCCCCAAGATTGGTAAGATTTTGCTACCGTCAACAGCGCAGATCGTTTAAGCTAGCTGAAAGATTCTTTGATTAGTGGCTTAAAGGCGGTAGTGTGCCTAAACATGTACGTTTGATTTCTTTTCTAATGATCTGTAGTTTGTGGAGTATGCCAAAAGCCGCTAACGCGCAGGCATTAATACCCCATACACTGCAACTAGATGCGACAAAGTTAGAGAAGCAGGGGTTGAGCTTGGCACAAGAGGCGGCTCAACTAGCTCAGTTTCAACAGGTTGACTTAGCTTTGCCACGAGCGCGGCTGGCTAGTCAGCTGGCTCCTGGGAATGATAAGGTGTGGTTGCTGTTAGGTGGATTGCAACTGCAAACTAAAGAGTTTGACGGGGCGATCGCTAGTCTAAAAAAAGCGCAATCTATCAACCCCAAAAATGGTGATATTTTGTTTGCCTTGGGTTCAGCTAATTTTCAACAGAAAAATTACCAAGCTGCTGTTGTCAATTACCAAGATGGTTTGAAGTTAAAACCCAATGATCCAGAGGGTTTATTTGATTTGGGTAATGCCTACTATTTGCTGGGTCGATTACCAGATGCGATCGCCCAGTACGATAAAGCAGTCTCCCATGATAAAAAATTCTGGCCAGCGCTTAACAATATTGGCTTAATCAACTACGAACAGGGTAATATCCCCGAAGCGATTAAGCGATGGCAATCGGCTATAAGCCTTGAGAAGCAAGCCGCAGAACCTCTATTAGCCTTGGCAGTGGCACTCTATACTAAAGGCGATCACCAACAAGGACTAACCTTGGGAGAAGCTGCACTCCGTATCGATTCGCGCTATGCTAATTTGAATTTCCTCAAAGAAAATCTTTGGGGCGATCGCCTCCTGTCTGATACGAAAAAATTCCTAGAATTACCCCGTATTCAAGCAGCCCTACAGCAAAGAGAAAACTCATCATCAGCGCCTACGCCTAGAAAACAGCCTACTCAATAGGAGTAGGGAGTAGGGAGTAGATGGGAAAGAGGTAATTTTTCATTCTCCCCATTCCCCACTCCCCATTCCCCATTCCCCATTCCCCATTCCCCTCTTGCTTAACAGTACCTTTTCGTAGTACATATATACTAACAAAACACAGGAACCATTCGCCCAAAAACATTGTCGGGCGAGTATTCCTGAAATAAGTCGTTAATTCTCAGTGTTAGTCTGTGGGTAAAAGTGCGATGATTTGGTCAACAAACAGTTGATGGTCAACAACTGGCTTAGAAATGTAGCCATCAGCACCGCTTTGCTTGAGAAAGTTCTCGCGATCGCCTTCCATAGCATGTGCCGTCACCAAAATCACAGGTAAGTTTGCTGTTTTTGGATCGGATTTTAACATCTGTGTAATCTTGATTCCATCGACAGACTTACCTTGGTAAACACTTCTGGACAGAGAAACATCCATCAAAATCAGGTCGGCTTCTCCTGATTGGGCAATTTTTATGACTTCTTCGACATTTTCAGTGTGTTTCACACCCAAGCCGCCACGCTTGGACAAAATTTTGGAAAAAACACGAGCATTAATTAGATCGTCTTCGACAATTAAAACAGTTTTCATGAGAATTTTAGTTATAGAGGTGAGGAGATTCAAGAATTCCAGAATTCAAAATTAACAAATGTAATCATTGTAAGTATCATGGCTACTAAGTTTATGTAGATTATACTCGTGTGCATCCTTTTTAACTGGTCGCGGTGATAGGAAGTATTCGAGCGTCGGAGTACCCTGCTATACCTATATGTTAGGGGCAGCAGGAACGCCGCTCCGGGACTGGGTACTCAGGACTAAGAAAACATTCCAAAATCTGGGAGGGTTCAGAGCAAATTCCATAATTTTTCCGCTGATTACCCAATCCCTAATCCCCAGTCCCCAATCCCTTTTACATCCTCGTCATCAAGGATGATACTACTGCTTTTTTTCTGTGACTATCAAAATTTTGTTATGAACCTCATTTCATCCGTTATGCTGTGGTTGCCGCAGTGTTGAGTTCCATCGGCTTTTGTGTAGTTAAATTTCAGGGAAAAAACTCATGGCAAAACAGTTAAACCTTCTCTCAACGGGACAGGTAATTCCAACAGCCCTGCATACCGAGATGCAGCGGTCTTATCTAGAATATGCCATGAGCGTGATTGTCGGGCGAGCGCTACCAGACGTGCGTGATGGCTTAAAACCAGTGCATCGCCGCATTTTGTATGCAATGCACGAACTTGGTTTAGTACCAGATAGACCCTATCGAAAATGTGCCCGTGTAGTGGGTGATGTGTTGGGTAAATACCATCCCCACGGCGACCAATCAGTTTACGATGCTTTAGTCAGGCTGGTGCAAGACTTTTCTAGCCGCTATCCCTTACTAGCAGGACACGGTAACTTTGGCAGCGTCGATAATGACCCGCCGGCAGCGATGCGCTACACAGAAACGCGCCTTGCACCCATCAGCCATGAGGGAATGCTGACAGAAATTGGGGAAGAAACTGTGGAATTTGTCGGGAACTTTGATAATTCCCAGCAAGAACCAACAGTGTTACCTGCTCAGTTGCCGTTTCTGTTGCTTAATGGCTGTTCTGGTATTGCCGTAGGCATGGCGACAAATGTACCACCCCATAACTTGGGGGAAGTTGTCGATGGGTTAATTGCCTTAATCGACAACCCAGATTTGCCAGATGAAAAATTATTTGAGCTAATTCCAGGGCCAGATTTTCCCACTGGTGGAGAAATAATTGGTGAGGCAGGAATTCGGGAAGCATACACCACAGGTAAAGGTGGAATTTTGCTGCGGGGAGTCGCAACTCTGGAAGAAATTCCAGCCAGCAGGGGAAGCAAGCGCCGGACGGCAATTATCATTACAGAATTGCCTTATCAAGTGAATAAGGCTGCCTGGATTGAGAAGGTCGCGGACTTAGTAAATCAAGGACGCTTGCAAGGAATTTCCGATCTCCGGGATGAGAGCGATCGCGAAGGGATGCGGGTAGTAATTGAACTCAAACGCGATACCAATCCCCAAGAAATTCTCCAGCATTTATATCACCAAACTGCTTTACAGATGACTTTTGGGGCCATTCTTCTGGCAATAGTGGATGGACAACCCCGCCAATTAAGTTTGCGTCAACTGTTGCAGGAGTTTTTGAGTTTCCGGGAAGAGACGCTGAACCGTCGCTACAATTACGAGTTGGGTAAGGCTCAAAGTCGTGTGCATTTGGTGGAAGGTTTGCTGAAAGCGCTGTCTAATTTGGATGAGGTAATTCAAATTTTACGGCAAGCTCCCGATGGGAGTACGGCAAAAATTAACCTTTGTAGCCAACTAGATTTAAGTGAGGTACAAGGAGATGCAATTCTAGCGATGCCGTTGCGCCGCCTCACTAGTTTAGAACAGCAAAATTTGCAGCAAGAATTTGAGCAGATCAGCGGACAAATTAGCTTGTTGGAACAATTACTCAACGATCGCCGCGAATTATTGAAGGCGCTGAAAAAAGATTTGCGATCGCTCAAGCGCAAGTACAACGATCCCCGACGGACGAAAATCGGAGAGGAGCAGAAGTCTAAAGCAGACGAGCAGAAGAACAAAGGATCAGAAGATGATGAAGACAATCCAAAATCCAAAATCCAAAATCCAAAATTAGAAGAGCCAGTAGAAGAAGCGATTTTAGAATTTACCCAACGGGGTTATGTCCGCCGCACTCAGCCATCTGGGAGAAAGTCAAAAGCTGAAAATGGTCTACATGATAATGACTTCATTATCCAAACTGTGTTGACCGACACCGGGAAAGATTTGCTAATACTAACTGGTGGGGGCAAAGTGTATCCGGTGAATGTGGGAGAAATTCCCCCAACTACTGGACGTTCTCCACGCGGAAAACCTTTGATTACGATGCTCAGTAGTACTGCTCAAGGCGCTCAAGAAGCTGTAGTCAGCCGCTTTTTGCTGCCGGAAAATCTTGAAAATAGGCAGATGATTCTCCTAACAAAACAAGGACGAATTAAGCGTCTGTCTTTGGAAGAATTTACTAACCTGACTCGGCGCGGCATCACGATTTTGAAGCTCAAAGACGATGATGAGTTGTCATTTACCCAATTCACCGCTCCAGGAGAGCATCTGATTTTAGCTAGTTCCGGTGGGCGAGTGTTGCGTTTTGCAGTTAATGATGAACAATTGCCGGTCATGGGCCGCTCTGCGATGGGTTTACAAGCATTTCGGTTACTGAAAAATCAGCAAATGGTTGGCTGTGTGACTGTCGGGAAAGATGACCAACTGCTGCTAGTTACTCAAGAAGGATATGCCAAGCGGATAGCTGCAAGTCAGTTAAGAGCGGCTAATCGCGGCGATTTAGGCACGCAAGCGCTGAAATTTGCTAGCAAAACTGACAACTTAGCTGGTATGGTGATGGCGATGCCAACTCTTGGAGACGCTACGCGTAGCTTGCTTCCACGAAGTGGTACGGCGGGCTACGCCAACGCATCTGGCGAGGTAGCCTTAGTGACGAATAAGGAACGGGTAGTGCGAATACCTGTGGAAACAGTGCCGCTCTTAGGTAGAGATGTCAAAGGTGAAAGCATCCTCCAACTCAGCCGCGATGAAAAAATCATCACTGTTGCTGAAGTGCGATCGTAAATTAAAGTGATGTTCAACTTCCGACAAGCCAACTTGCAGGACTTAGAGGCGCTAATCCAACTGCGTCTTGAACTCCTGCGGGAGGCTGGCGATATTAAAGGTGACTCTGACACCACAAACCTAGCAGAAGCAACTCGAAAATATCTTGGCGAAAAAATGCCGTTGGGTGAGTTTTTAGCTTGGGTAGCTGAAGTTGATAGTCAAATTGTTGCCACTAGCAGCTTGGTATTTTTTCAACGACCCCCCTACAACGGGAATTTCTCTGGCTTAGAAGCCTACATTATGAACGTTTATACAATTCCGATGTGGCGAGGACAAGGAATTGCTACAGCATTGTTAAAGGAAATTATCAGCTTTGTGAGAGCAACTGAGGCAAAACGCCTCTGGCTTCACACCACTGAGGATGGTAAACGTATCTATGAGAAGCTTGGTTTTGTCTCGACTTCAAAAGAAATGGAAATTGTCTACTAATGACTTAAATTTTCAATATATTTTTATCTTAAAATAACAAAGTCTTTATAAATCAAGCCATATAAATAAATTACTTGATAATAATTTCAATAAAATTAGAGATGATTACTGTAAAAGTTTGAATAACATCTCTTCTACCTCAGTAAATCTCACTGAAGGCAGATGCTTAAATCTGTATAAATAGCTATTTCTATTTATGTCAAGCTATGAAGACAAAAGTATAAAAAATGTTGTCTTTCTCAAAATCTTTGTTATATTAGTTTACATAAGGCAATAAACCTTAAAAATTAAGTTTGGAGTCCTAACCATGACAAATGTAAGCACAACAAAAGTGACTACTCCTGTAATTGAAGATCGCAACGCTTGGCGTTGGGGCTTTACCCCACAAGCAGAAGTTTGGAATGGTCGCTTGGCAATGATTGGCTTTTCAGCAGCCATTTTGGTAGAGGCTTTTTCTGGTCAAGGCTTCCTACATTTTTGGGGCATCCTGTAAGTTTTAATATCTAAGATGACCTATAAATAAAAAAACCTGGAGTGCTAATTCACTACCAGGTTTTTTATTTGTTTGTCATTTGTCATTTGTCCTTAGTCATTTGTTTAAGGATAATGACTAATGACTATTGACTTAATTACTACCGAATATATTCCTTGAGAACGCTGTTGCGATTTGGATGACGCAACTTGCGAAGTGCCTTCGCCTCAATTTGACGAATTCGTTCGCGGGTGACGTTGAAAATCTGGCCGATTTCCTCAAGGGTTTTCATCCGACCATCATCCAAGCCGTAACGCAGTCTGAGAACATCACGTTCACGTGGGCTAAGACTGTCGAGGACTTTTTCAAGGTCTTCGCGCAAAAGATTTTTGGAAACTTGGTCTTCTGGTGTCTCACCGTCGGATTCAATAAAATCGCCCAATCGAGAATCTTCTTCTTTACCAATTGGCGTTTCTAATGAAATTGGTAACTGAGCCGATTTTGCAATGAACCGCAACTTCTCAATGGTCATTTCCATGCGAGTGGCGATTTCTTCTTCAGTGGGTTTGCGACCCATCTCTTGAGATAGTAACTTGGTAGTTTTCTTAATCCGAGAAATGGTTTCGTAAAGGTGAACTGGAAGACGAATGGTGCGGGATTGATCTGCGATCGCACGGGTAATTGCTTGACGAATCCACCATGTAGCATAAGTGGAGAACTTATAACCTTTTTCGTGGTCAAACTTTTCAGCGGCACGAATCAAACCGAGACTGCCTTCCTGAATTAAGTCCTGGAACGACAAACCACGATTCATGTATTTTTTAGCAATTGAAACTACAAGACGGAGGTTAGATTGCACCATCTTGTCTTTCGCCCGACGACCAACATGGAGGCGATAACGAAAGGCTGGTAGTGGCAGTTGTACTGCTTCTGCCCATTCACTATCTCGAGGATCGCGATCTAACTGTTCACAGAGTCTTTCGCGTACCCTCTCTAATTCGAGCAAATCGGCGATTTTACGCGCCAATTCGATTTCTTCGTCTGCCCGCAACAGCCGAATTCTACCAATTTCTTGCAAGTAAAGCCGAATTGAATCTTCTGTGTAATGCTTTTTCTTGCTTTGTGTCCGACGACGCGATTTAGCGGCTTTTCCAGACTTTGCGTCGTCCTCATCAGACTGAGGCTCTAAAAATTCCTCGTCACCTTCATCGATGATCAGCAAGTCCTCTTCATCGTCTATTAAGAGTTCTTCTAACTCGAGCTCAGGCTGATTTATGATTTCTAGGTCAGGCTGATATATGCTTTCGAGTACGTTGTTAGCCTGGTTCATGCCGCGTTCCTCATGCTCCTTGCAGAATCAATTACTCAAGATGTGTTTACTGCTCTTTTAAACGAGCCAATTGCCAACCGAAAATAAGCTTTTTGGCAGATTTGCCAGAGATATTTTCGGACGTTTTACTCCTCCGGTAGGAGGGTTTTTACTTTAGTTTCAGCAATTACTAAAGGTGACTTGCTCACTTTCGTAAATGTTATATGTGTTGCTATCACATATTGCTTTCAACTAGCTGGTCAAATAAAGACTTGCCTTTTTCAAAAAATTTGCCACTCTATACAAATGAGTTCAGACTGTTGGCAGATTTTCGTATAAAGACTCTTCCGATTGTAGCCTGTTTCACAGAAATTGCACTCTTTTTGTGTATTAATCATGAATTCATTAAGCAACTGTTAGCCACTTTCACCAAAAAGACATTAAAAACGGGATTAATACCCTGAAATTTTTTTTCCACTTTTCGGAATTGCAGTGACGTTCTTATTACATGACGAAGTAAGTATGTTTGCTTTTGCCGAATTTCATGTATTTTACACAACATTAATTACTGAGGAAGAGTGCATTTTATGTTAACTCAGACTATTAATCTTAACCTACCCATTTTTACATTTCCTTCATAAATTACGCATCCCTTAGACTCAAGTGGGTCTTGACCTTGGGTAAATACAACAACGGTGGTGGTGTTTGCCTGAAAGCAGTAACCTTGTGCGTACTAACTACCTTAACTGAGGAGTTAAGGCGGTGACAGAATCGACCTGATCGGAGATCAATTTAGGTTTCACTAATTCGGCCTTATTCACACGTTAGCGCACTGTGGCGATTTCAGCCCTATGAAAGTTGACAAACTCTTCTTATTGTATACAAGGATATTTTAATCAATTCAAAAACATTTTGTCCTGCGAATTCGGCAATATAGTCCTATCTTAGGCAAAAGTACATTAGATACATACGATACAATCGCGATCGCTATGACTCTACATGAAGATATTAACAAGTTTTCAGACTTCTGGTGTGTACTTCCACCAGCCATCATACAGAACCCAGAAGATTACTTGATGATTTTAGTTACAAAGCTTTTTTACGTAACTTAATTGTAAATTTAAATACTTTTATTTCGGTGAGTTTCTGTCATCTTATGATCAGAAATCCTCAAATTACTTATTAATTGCTGTTTGATAGACGATATTCAGTTATTTTCTGGGGTTATAAGAAACGTGTTTCTAGTTTAGGCGAAATTAATCAGTGAGTCAGAGCAAAGAGTATTGTCTAGACTTAGGCTTCTAACGAAGTTGGTAATTTTGCTAGCGCTCAAACATTAATTTTTTGGTAAATATTGACAATATGCAAATTATGTGTTTTGGGCTAACGTAGATTTAGAATTTTTGTAGTTATGTAGTGTTGAAATACTACTATTTGTGTGACAAGTCAACCTAAATTTTTTTTAATTATTGTTAGCGTCTAGTTTAAAGTTAGGGACTGACAAATAAAAAAATATCCAATTAACTCTTGTGGGGTGGGCATCTTGCCCACCCCACAATCATATTGGAAAAATATTAGTGCAAATTAAAGGCGCAACAGCTTACTTCAATGCAACAGATCCCCGACAACTTTTACGAAGTCGGGGATCTTGTTTTTGAGGAATGACTTAGGAATACTGATATTAGATATCTAGATCGGTGAAGTTGAGCTTAGAACCATAGGTTTCGATGAATTCTCGTCTGGGTGCGACCCGATCGCCCATTAAAATTGTGAAGATGCGATCAGCTTCAGCAGCATCCTCAATTTCGACTTGCTTCATTTTACGAGTTTCTGGGTTCATGGTGGTGTCCCAGAGTTGTTGTGGCATCATTTCACCCAAACCTTTGAAGCGTTGGATGGTGTAGTTGGCGTTAGCAGGGAATTTAGCGATCGCTTGATTTTTTTCGCGATCGCTATAGCAATACTCATGATTACGTCCCCGTTCTACTTTAAACAGTGGGGGACAAGCAATATAAATAAAGCCTTGTTCAATGAGCGATCGCTGATATCGATAGAAGAATGTTAACAGCAAAGTCCGAATGTGCGCTCCATCTACGTCAGCGTCAGTCATGATGACTATCCGGTGATAACGCAGTTGAGTAGAATCGAATTCATCACCTTTGACACCTAAACCAAGGGCTGTAATTAACGATTGAACTTCGTTGTTTTTATAGATTTTAGCGTCGTCGGTTTTTTCAATGTTGAGAATTTTACCACGTAGAGGCAAGATTGCTTGAGTGCGGCGATCGCGTCCTTGTTTGGCACTCCCACCTGCTGAGTCCCCTTCCACGATGAAAATCTCAGATTCGCTAGGGTCACGAGAACTACAATCAGCCAATTTACCAGGTAATGGCGAAGATTCCAGCACCGATTTGCGCCGAACTAATTCCCGTGCATGACGGGCTGCTTCTGCGGCTTTGAAGGCTTGGATAGCTTTATCTAAAATTGAGTCGGCTATGGCAGGATGAAATTCTAGATACTCAGTGAGGACTTCTCCCACTAAAGAATCGACAATTCCCCGAACTTCGGTATTACCGAGTTTGGTTTTGGTTTGTCCTTCAAATTCTGGATCTGGGACTTTAACCGAAATTACGGCTGTCAAACCTTCGCGGACGTGTTCGCCACTGAGGTTAGGTTCATTCTCTTTAATTTTATTGCGCTTGCGAGCGATCGCATTTAATGTCCGAGTCAGAACCGCTTTTAACCCTTCTAAGTGGGTACCACCATCCACTGTGCGAATATTATTAGCAAAACCTAGCACATTATCCGTATAAGCATCAGTACACCATTGCAATGAAACTTCCACTTGCACGTTATTCCGTTCTCCCTGCACATAGATAATTTCTTCATGCAGTGGTTGCTTCTCGCGGTTCATGTAGGCGATATATTCTTTAATACCACCCTTATACTCGTAGGATTCTACCTTAGATATATCGCTTTTTAGTAATTCCAGGCGGTGGTCAGTAAAGGTAATTTTGACACCTGCATTCAGATACGCCAATTCCCGTAGGCGACCTGATAAAGTGATGTAATCAAACTCAATACTAGTAGTGAATATTTGGGTATCTGGTTTAAAAGTAACAGAAGTTCCGGTTCTCGCTTCTTTGTAAGGCTTGACTTGTAATTCGGTAACTGGTACGCCTCGTTCATAGCGCTGGATATGAACTTTTTTATCTCGCCAAACTGTAACTTCTACAACTTCAGATAAGGCATTAACAACAGAAATACCAACCCCGTGCAATCCTCCCGAAACTTTGTAGCCACCGCCGCCAAACTTACCACCGGCGTGCAGTACCGTCATCACGGTTTCCAAAGCCGATTTCCCGGTTCGCGAGTGAGTATCGATGGGAATACCGCGACCATCATCTGTTACAGTAACGGAACCATCAGCGTTGATATCCACCTCTATATGAGTGCAATAACCCGCCAAAGCCTCATCAACTGAATTGTCCACCACCTCGTAAACTAAATGGTGGAGTCCTCGCGGGCCGGTAGTACCGATGTACATTCCTGGTCTTTTGCGGACGGCTTCCAGACCTTCCAGAACTTGAATCTGATCGGCACTGTAACTGCTCGTCATGTAAACTCTCCTGATGTGTGGGGTTGAACTCGCCAAAAGGCAAATAAAAGTAAAAACACTCCAAAATTGTAACACAAAAGCCTTGTTGGCGTCTGTAGGGCATTTTCAAGAGAAGTTTATACAGGGGTTGCAGTCCCGTTGCAGAGGGCAGAGGAGTCGGAGGCAGGGGGAGCAGGGAAAGGAGGGGAGGCAAGGGAGCAAGGGAGAGAATTTTCCCCTCCGCCCCTCGCACCCTGCCCCTCTGCCTCTTTTCAATGCCCAATGCCCCATAACCAACCAATGACCAATGACTAATGACTAAATTAATTGTGATTTGTGGGGCAACGGCAACGGGTAAATCGGGTTTGGCTTTGGCTTTGGCGATGCGGTTGGGTTCTGTAATTCTCAGTGCTGATTCTCGTCAAGTTTACCGTGAGTTTGATATCGGGACGGCAAAACCAACTGTGGCGGAACAAAAATTAGTGCCGCACTATTTAATAGATATCTGCGCTCCCACAGACACAATGACCGTAGCAGACTATCAACTACAAGCACAAGCCTTAATTAATTCTCCCCCATCTTCCTCATCTCCTCCACTTCTACTAGTTGGTGGCACTGGTTTATACATCCGTTCTATTGTTCGAGGGATGAAAATTCCGAGAGTCGCACCACAAACGGAATTGCGATCGCAGCTTGAATCTCTAGGCCAACTACAACTCTACGCTATGTTACAACAAGTTGATCCCGTTGCCGCACAAAAGATTCATGGCAATGATTCAGTGCGAACTTTACGAGCATTAGAGGTATTTTACGTAACCGGATATCCAATTTCAGAACAGCAAGGGGAGAATCCACCGAATTATCCGATTTTGCAAATTGGTTTAGATTGCAACGTCGAAAAGTTAGATGCTCGGATTCAACGGCGTACTGAACAAATGATAGCAAATGGTTTGGTTAAAGAGGTGGAGAATCTTTGTCAAAAATATGGCGCTGATTTGTCTTTGTTGAATACTTTAGGATATCAAGAAATCAAGCAATATTTGGCTGGGGATATTTCCTTGGATGAAGCGAAAGAATTAACAGTTTTGCATACCCGACAATTTGCCAAACGACAACGCACTTGGTTTCGAGCATATCCACAAATCGAATGGTTTGATGCCGATGATCATGATTTATTAGAGAATATTTGGCAGCGTATAAATGAGTTTATAAGTTGCACAAGTTCGGGATAATTTTTTGGCTCATGCAAAGACGCAAAAAAGCTTTGCGTCCTTACAGCCAGTATCCTATAGAGTGTCTGGATCTACGCCCATAGTAGCCTTTCTGCTAGTAATTGGGTGCGTTTTTCTGGTTGTTCAGCACTTTGTCGTTCCTGTTTGGTGTGTTCATCTCCAGTCGATAAAACATTCTGAAAAATAAATAATTACTGTAGATTTATGAAATTTTTCAGGTACTAATCAAAAATTTTATAAGCATTTGAATTAAATTAAGCATTCTCTTCTATGTTGATTCAATAAGATTGTATTTTGTCAAGATAATTTAGATGAGTTTCCCTTGGTTTCTCAATCTGTAAGTTTCTTTGGAAGTTGAGGCTTAAGAAGAAGTTCAAATGTTGAGATAAAAGCCATTAGTTATTTCCTTGAGGAGGTGTATTTTTTTACATAGCAATGAGTAGAAGAATTATAAAGCATATTATGGTATTTTCAGATAAAAAATACTATGAAAATTATTAATGTTAATGCAATAGCGGGTCACAATATCCATTCCGAAGAACGTTCGCCTAAATCTAGAGGAATGCTAACAGCTTTGCCGAGTCGGGGGCGATCGCGGGTTTGGGAAATAAATGTTTGTACCTGTGTTGACCCACCCAAGGCATGAAGATAATTGGCAATGCTATCGAGATGTTCTTGGTACTCCGCCTCACTCAAGGGAAAAGAAGCTTGCTCTAGATATTTCCACATTACTTGCAAAAATATCTTTCCCTGTGTCCGCCGAAACTGGACATCGTAAGAATATCCCCACTTATCAAGCAATATCTGACGCAATTCCTGTCCTGTCATAGCTTTTCTCAATCAGATTTTACATTTAGTTATGATGTTAAGTTCCGTGACTCCAGTATGATAAGGATATAAAGAAATGTAATGCTAACAGAAAAGATGCTAAATATATCTTGGAACAAAGAATTATGGCATCGTTGTGAGCGCTAGCATTTCGACTTAGACAAGAGTTGCTCAAGTACTAGTACTTTTGTCAAAATGCTTAACAAAATACACAAAGAGCGCGTAGATTATGGCTCAATTTTCTGAATCAGCAGACGTGCCCGATATGGGGCGTCGTCAGTTCATGAATCTGCTCACTTTTGGGACTGTCACCGGAGTGGCTCTGGGTGCATTGTATCCCGTTGTCAAGTACTTTATTCCTCCCGCTGCTGCTGGTGCTGGTGGCGGTGTAACGGCAAAAGACGAGCTAGGTAACGATGTTAGTGTCACTAAATTTCTAGAAAACCGGAATGCAGGCGATCGCAACCTAGTCCAAGGACTAAAGGGAGATCCTACCTATATTGTGGTAGACAGCAAAGAGGCGATCAAAGATTACGGCATTAACGCCATCTGTACCCACTTAGGTTGTGTCGTCCCCTGGAACATTGCTGAGAACAAATTCAAATGTCCTTGTCACGGTTCCCAGTATGACGAAACTGGTAAAGTTGTTCGGGGCCCAGCACCTCTATCTCTGGCTTTAGCCCATACCAACGTCAACGACGACAAAATCGTTTTAACCCCTTGGACTGAAACCGACTTCCGCACAGGTGATGCACCTTGGTGGGGTTAATCAGTGCTGAGTGCAAAGTGCTGAGTGCTGAGTAAGGGATGAGGGAGTAAGAATTTTAGATTTTAGATTTTAGATTTTAGATTAAAGAATTGAAATTTAATCCAAAAGACGCTCGCGGACTTGCTAACGCTGCGCTATCGTCAATCTAAAATCCAAAATTGAATTGCCCAATGCCCAATAACTAATTACTAATTCAATCGTCGCCCTTATTAGAGATGAGAAATGTTTTCATAACAGCGAGGTTAACTCGCAGTGCTAGAGCGATTGTAAAAACATTGCTCATAGCGATCGCCACTGTGACATTTTACTTCACCAGCGATTTAGCACTTCCCCAATCAGCTGCCGCCTATCCATTTTGGGCACAGCAAACCTATCCCGAAACCCCTCGCGAACCAACCGGGCGAATTGTTTGTGCCAACTGTCACCTAGCCGCCAAGCCGACAGAAGTGGAAGTTCCTCAATCGGTGCTACCTGACACTGTATTCAAAGCTGTAGTGAAAATCCCCTACGATTTGAGCGCCCAGCAAGTTGGTGCTGATGGTTCCAAGGTTGGCTTGAACGTCGGTGCTGTACTGATGCTACCTGAAGGCTTTAAGATTGCTCCTGAAGACCGTATTTCCGAGGAACTTAAAGAAGAAATTGGCGACACTGCCTTCCAACCCTACAGCGAAGATAAAGAAAACGTCGTCATCGTCGGTCCTTTACCAGGTGAACAGTATCAGGAAATCATCTTCCCAGTTCTTTCTCCTAACCCCGCAACCGACAAAAACATCCACTTCGGTAAATATTCAGTTCACGTAGGTGGTAATCGGGGACGCGGACAAGTTTATCCCACTGGCGAAAAGAGCAATAACACTGTTTACAACGCTTCCGCTACTGGCACAATTACCAAGATTGCCAAAGAGGAAGATGAAGATGGTAACGTTAAATATCTAGTTAACATCCAACCTGAATCTGGTGATGTTGTTGTTGATACGATTCCTTTAGGGCCAGAATTGCTTGTTTCCGAAGGGCAAACAGTTAAGTCTGGTGATGCTTTGACCAGCAATCCAAATGTTGGTGGATTTGGTCAAATAGATGCAGAAATCGTATTGCAAGACGCATCTAGAGTCAAATGGTTAATTGCGTTCATCGCTCTTGTGATGTTGGCTCAAGTTATGCTGGTGCTGAAGAAGAAGCAGGTTGAAAAAGTTCAAGCTGCTGAGATGAATTTCTAAATTCTTGGCGAAATCATTATTTGTAGGACAGGCAAGATGCCTGTCTTTTTTCATAGCGATCGCCTTGCAGGTCGAGTCATCGTTTATAAGACAATGCTCTCTATAACAGGTAGGAGAGGTTTCAATGGAGGGTTTACTGTTCGGGATCTTGTCACTACCTAGTTGGATAATATGGCCTAAATGGTATTTTTCTATCCTATCGTTCACGAAACTGGCTTCTACTCTTAAGTATCGCTTTGTTCTACTCCTAACTCCTATTATCTGTGTGGGAATCCTTTTTTTGATTTTGCGATTTTTGGGATCAAAGGATGTCCGCAATGATGCTTTCTATCTGATTTTCTACCTAGTGATGGGAACTAGTTGGTTGGGAATAGCTGTAGAAACCTTTCTATTTTGTGGCTTAAGTGTTCGTGATGATGCGATAGAAAGGCAGAACATAGCTGCTTCCTGTGGTATTAGCGGTGCTTTAATTGGTGTTACCCTCTGCTTTGCTGGTGGAAACATTGGAGATGGACCTGGCTGGTGGACTGTTGTCTATTCGGCAATGCTATCTACAGGTGCATGGTTTTTGTTATGGCTGGTTCTAGAATTTTTCACGCACATTTCTGAAGCGATCGCTATTGACAGAGACAGCGCATCCGGTTTGCGTCTGGCTGGTTTTTTAGTAGCATCTGGCGCAATTTTGGGTTGGGCTGTTGCCGGAGAATGGGAATCTTTGGGTGCGGCTACAGACCATTTTTGACTGTTGTAAATGGGACCCCCAAGTCGAAGACGTTGCAACTCTAGCCAACTTTCCCCTGGTGTTGAACCGGGAAACATGGCATGAATTGACGCAACTGGCGGAAAAATTAGCTGCGGAAACCCTCGCTGCTGAACAAGAAATTTTACTCCAATCTCATCTGCAAAAACACTTAAATCTACCGCCAGCGATTCAGAAATTATGGCAGCATCCATCTATCCAGACATCGCCCAAAGGAGTGCGGGTGATTCGGTTTGATTTTCACTTCACCACTGAGGGCTGGCGGATTTCTGAGGCCAATTCGGATGTTCCCAGTGGTTACATTGAAGCTTCTGGCTTTACTAACTTAGTAGCACAATGCTATTCACCACCCCCTTGGGCAACCCTGCCCTAGCCCTAGCTACCGCCATTCGGGAATCTGTTGGTGAGGGCGCTCATGTTGCTCTCGCCCATGCCACTGCTTATACTGATGACCGTCAAGTGATGACTTATCTGGCGCAGCATTTCCAGCAAGTCGGCTTACAAACTTATCTAATTAGTCCTGCCCAACTCCGGTGGGAGGGAGGGTGTCCGTTGTTACTTAACCACCAGTCCCCAACATCAATTGATTTCCTGTATCGATTTTTTCCTGTGGAGTGGTTGCCCAATCTACCCAAAGCCTCTGGCTGGCAGCACCTATTTGGTTTAGTGCAAATCCCTCAGTGCAACCCTACCTCTGCCTTAATTACCCAGACTAAGAGGTTTCCCTTAGTGTGGGATGCCCTGAAAACACAACTACCAACTTGGCGTTCCCTATTGCCAGAAACTCGTGACTCCCGACAAGTCCGCGACCTGAAGGATGAAGCATGGGTACTCAAACCGACTCTGGGTCGCATCGGAGAGAACATCGGTATTTTGGGAGTAACCGAAAAAAAGGATTGGCTAAAGATTCAACAAAGCGCCAAACAACATCCAGAAAAATGGGTGGCACAGCGTCGATTTGAAATAATACCTTTGTTGACCGCAGAAGGCTATTTCTATCCTTGCATTGGAGTCTACACAATTAATGGTCGTGCGGCTGGGGCTTATGGTCGCTTGGGTAGCAGACTAATCGACGCAACTGCCCAGGATGTGGCTATCCTAACTCAAGCTCAAAAAGCAGTAGGGGAATAATGCAACCAAGAGAATTTTTTGCTATCTGGGCACCTAAGGAAGTAGTTTGGTCGCGTTGGGCTAAACCAGTAGTTTTTAGCCAATTGACTCAGAGTCGTGTTGCTGCTGTCGTTCCCAGAAATGAGTTCAGCATGAATACTGATGGCATTCCTACACCCGATCGCAGCACATTTATACTGGTAAATTTACCAGGGATAGAGTCGGTTGAGTTAGGCGTTGCTTTAGCCCAACGGGGCTATCGACCCGTCCCTTTATATAATTGCTGTGAAGGTGTTAATGCAATCATTCCAATGGGAGTGATTATAGATAGCTTGGTGAGTGCAACGCCGATACTGCAACAATTGCAGCTTCCTTTACTTGCTCCCCCGGCATTTTTGATTGATGCCAACCGAATGCGGGATACTTCAAAACCTTCTCCAGGGGATTTTGACAATCGCTGGTTACTATTTCCCCAGGATTTTCCGTCTGCCAAGTTTCTTTTATCTCAGGGTATCCAGAGGGTAGTGCTGCTACAAAAAAACAATACACCTGAGTCCGACCTCGCCCACGTCTTGTTACTCTGGCAACAACAGGGAATTCAATTACTCAGGCAGAATCCCTCGGTGTCAGGTCAACCTGTACCTTTGAGCGTCAGTCGCCCTCGTTGGTTTAGAAATTTCTGGTATCGTGCCTTAACGCTGCTGTTTCTCAGACGCAACAGTGCAGGTGGCTTCGGTTCGGTGATTCCTAATGAATCTAGTACTGGCGGTGGATGAAGAGTGTTGAGTGCTGAGTGCTGTTAGCGGTAGCGGGGCGTTCAGCCCGTGCTGAGTGCTGAGTTAAAATCAAGGTGCAATATGAATACATCGTCGGTATTTTAAGCATTCTGGTAGTCCCGTCCTTTTTGGGGATGGGGATTTCCCGTAGTACTTGATGTTTCCATTTGCTGCTGTCTTGGGCGAGCAATGTTTCTAATTCAAATTGTAAAAGTGGGAATCGGTGAGCTAGAAGTTTTCCAGGCAACATGCTCACCGAATTAAAACTCTATTCTAATGGTTTCGTTAGTATCAAGCCTTATTTATATTTCTCAACAGTGCCCAATCCTAAAGGTAATCCTCAAAATTTTGAACCAGCGCAACCAAAAGGAAATGAGCCATTAACCGACCAATTAAGCTTTCGTGTCACCAAGGAAATGAAGGAAGAAGTGAAAGCTAAAGACGACCCTCCAGAATTTTGTCGTCAAGCCATCCAAGAGAAGCTAGATAGAGAGAAGTAGCCTGTTTTGTCAGAAGAGTTTGCAGACTAGAACAGGGGATTGTGTTTATCATCCCAACATTTGCGATCGCTCCAATTTCTGCCAGTATGTTCACATTCGGATGCATCATCTATCCAAGGAATTGATGTAGAGTGGTACGAGTTTCCAGTGACAGCGAATAAGCTAGCAGTGAATAAGGGCAATAATAAGGATAAAGTTACCAGTGTGCAAATCGGTAGAATTATTAAATATCCAGTGAGCAGGATAACGTTACTCTTAGTCCAAAAAACTGCACCTATCTTATTATTTTTTGGACGAGTTTTTAAGCTGGTTCTTGAATTCGAGAAAAGCATAATGCAACCCTACTAATACCAGTTTATATAAAAATCTCATTTGATTCGTAAAAGCCAAACAGACTGAGAGCTAACCGGATCGGGTTTTGGATCTGAGTATATTCAGCAGAAATGAAACAAGATTTTTATACAAGTATGGATTTTTACATAAGAATATTATTGAAGCTGTATACTCTTATGTCAAATGTGCAAGTGGCGAATTCTTAGAACCTTTAATATTTGGACGCTAAAAAATATTTTTCATGAAAATATGTTGAAGTTGTGGCGATCGCTCTTGCGTAAATACTGGTAAATTTAACTCACATCCTTCTTTGAACAATGCAGCAAAAATACTGATATAACGCTGAATTGTTCTGTAACTAAACCTCGTCTAACTTGAGAACTGTAGTTTTTTACCAAAATTTTGCGATTGCTTCCTACCCTGCGGGAACGCTAAGAGCGAACGTCGCAATGACACAACAGAATAATTCAAAACTCCAGGTTTCAACATGGACGAGGTTTAATACCAAAAGTTGGTGTAATGCTGGCAGAATAGAAGTAGCGTTAATTCTTTTTTATCGCTAAAAGCGTAGCTTGCTTCCCTGAAAGGGTACGCGGACTCGCTCTAAGCGTTCGCGCAGCGTCTCGTAAGAGAAGCCATGCCGTTCGCGTTAGCGTCTCTGAAAGAGAAGGCTTTACGCTGCACTAACAAAATTCAAAATAAAACAGGAGTCAGAATTCAGAATTCAGAATTGGTGAATACTCTACCCATAGGTGAATACTCTACCCATAAAGGGATAGAGTTTTGATTAGGAATAATATTTTAATTTTTTTCGCGCCACTTGCGGGCAAGGTTTTAAACCAATATTCATTACCCAGTCGTACAGAATTCAATTCTGAATTCTGACCGGAGGCGGAGCGTCTCCGGCTCCGCTCCTGAGTTCTGAATTCTTCTTATAAAGAATTAGTATTACTCTACTGGCAAATTGGGCGAGATATTCTGAATCGCCAACAGCAGCAGGGTTGGGGTGCAAAAGTTATTAATAGTCTGGCCGCTGACTTGCAGAAAGCTTTTCCAGAGATGAAAGGCTTTTCGCTTCGGAACCTTAAGTATATGCGGGCATTTGCCGAAGCTTATCCAGATGAGCAATTAGTGCAAGCGCCTCTTGCACTAATTAGTTGGTATCACAACATCACTTTGTTGGAAAAGCTAAAGTCTCCAGAGGAACGTCTTTGGTACGTACAACAGACTATCCAGCATGGCTGGAGTCGGAATGTTTTAGTTCACCAAATTGAAAGCAAGTTGTATCACCGTCAGGGTAAAGCAACCACCAACTTTAACCACACTCTGCCTCAACCACAATCAGAATTAGCACAGCAATTGTTGAAAGACCCCTACACTTTTGATTTTCTCAATTTATGATAACTTCTTGTATCCCTGCGTCTTCCATAAACAACTACTACCAAATTCGATTTCCATTTTCATCAAGTCGTGCCTGCCGAATTACGTCAGAGATTTCTTCAGCATCTTTAATGTGATGGAGTGCCTTCTTTTCGCCGTTGGGTTCATCCACAACAAAGTAAGTCGGGACTGTGATTCTGTCGCCTGTAATGTCTGCAACATCATCGACAGCTTTCTGTTTAGCCTTCTCTTCAATTGATTGAGGCTGATCAGAAATTTTATCTCCTGGATTCGCGGTTAAGTTTCTTTCGTTCACATCTGGTTTTTCACGAGAATCCCGATCTTCGCTTACTGGTTGATTAATTTGGTTTTCTTGATTTTTATCACTCATGGCACTTTCAGCTATTAAAACATGTTGATTGACTAACAACAGCTTAAAAAATCAAAGGCATAAAGAGTTCTTTCTCTGGAGAGAGTTTGAAAAGAAATTTTATGAGGAGCATATCTTAAGTTAGACTCTAGCTCTCAGATTTATAAATAACCTCTTACTTCAGAAATAAATAAAAATTAAAAATTAAAGTTGCCGGAACAACTCTTAAAAAAAGCAAAGCACAAATGTACATTAATCATGGTGCGATCGCGCCGTAGTATAAGCAACTTCAAAGCCAGGAATTCCGATTCTCGTAAAAGGCTTGCCAGATAGCAGCGTTGATTATCTGATTATCCAAGATGGGCCAAAGATTGCTGAGTACGCTATCAATCCAATCTGTACCCATTTAGGATGTACAGTCTCATGGGATCTTGAGAAGAATCACTTTATTTGTCCTTGTCATGGATCTCAATACGATTCTCAGGGGCGAGTTGTTCAAGGCCCAGCTAAACGCTCTTTACCACTAATCACTGTAGTAGTCAAGCAAAATCAAATTCGTTTAGTCGATCGCAAACCTGCTGTAGATCCTCGTTAACCTAGCCAATATCAAATTAGATTGGACAATGCCACTAAGCAAGTCAAAAATCATAAAAGGCTAACAAAAATTACTGCATGATTTGGATTTGTCGGGTAAGCTGACAACAGCAGTTTTAACCCTCAAAACAATGACCGCAAGTAGTCCCACGATTTTAGCCCTGGACTTTGATGGAGTGATTTGCGACGGACTAATTGAATATTTTGAGGTAGCATGGCGTACCTATTCTGAAATTTGGTCGTCTGCTAACGATACACCACCAGATGATTTAGCTTTGAGATTCTATCGTTTACGCCCTGTAATTGAAACTGGTTGGGAAATGCCTGTTTTAATCAAAGCCTTGATAGATGGAATTCCTGATGAAAATATTCTTCATCAATGGGCAAGTATCGCCCCACAACTTTTATTAGATGACAAGCTACAAGCAAGAGAAATTGCTGCGAAACTAGATCAGCAGCGAGATGAATGGATTACTACAGATTTAATTGGTTGGCTGAGTCTGCATAAATTTTATCCGGGTGTAGTAGAAAAAATCAAATTAACTCTTGACAGTGGAGTTAAGCTATACATTGTGACAACTAAAGAAGCGCGTTTTGTGCAGCAGTTGTTGCAACAAGAAGGGGTAAATTTACCACCAGAAGCAATTTTTGGTAAAGAAGTCAAGCGTCCCAAATATGAGATTTTACGAGAATTAATCCAGTCAGCAAGTGACAAGCTAGTTAGTCTCTGGTTTGTAGAAGATAGACTCAAGGCATTACAGTTAGTCCAACAGCAAGCAGACCTTGAGGATGTGAAACTTTTCCTTGCAGACTGGGGCTATAATACCCAAGCAGAACGGGAATTTGCCCAAAATGATCCGCGAATTCAGTTGTTATCACTTTCTCAGTTTGCTAAGGATTTCTCAGCTTGGCTTTAACTAATTCGTAATGACGTTCCTACGGACGCTCGATTACTCGCTACCGCTTGGCTAACGCTAACGCTGCGCTAATGTAATTCGTAATTATTGGCGAAGCACTGCCGCGTAATTGTCTATCTTGAGTCCGCCTACGCGGACTCAAAGAATTTGAAACCCAGGATCGGTAGCTTTTGTTTGTATAGCTGCGATCGCCCTTGGCGTGCCGGAGGAATCATTTCATTCGCCAGGATAGGCATGTTTTTACACTCATTGAGATGCTCCCAATTGCGATCGCCTCTCAATGCAGTTTTAGGTTTTTCGCAATTAATGTTATGCGCTCAAAATTTACCATCAGAACAATACGAGAATGTTGGTATTATTTTTCGTAGTCGAAATTATCTTTTGATATTAATTAATAATATTTTTGATTTATCGAATGTTTAAACTACTCAGATACCTTAGTATTTTTCTGATTACTGCCTGTTTGCTATTTGCTTGTAATACTTCAGCACCGACCCAGTTAAAACGCCCTCCCTTGAAAATACCATCTGGATATTTTGTTGGGGAGTATCCAGGTATCATTGCTCAAGAAAAAGGATTCTTCAAAGCCCAAGGGGTAGATGTGGAACTAATTCATAAACGATACATCCAATTGGAACAAGCAAATTTCAATGCGGGTAAATATGATGGTGTTATGTCTTCTTTGGGAAGTTTTATAATCTTGAGTGCCACAAATCCAGATATACAAGGCGTGATGGTTGTAGATGAATCAACAGGAGCAGATATGGTAGTTGCCCAATCACCAATTAAAACCGTTGCTGACTTGAAAGGTAAAAAATTGGGTGCAAATCTAGGCGGTTTTAGCGAAGTTTTCGTGACTGAGATGTTGAAAACTGCCAACTTAACCAGCGATGATGTAAACTTGGTTAAATTAGAGGCTTCAGAAATTCCTAAACGCCTGAAAAATAATGCTATTCAAGCTGGACACACTTGGGAACCCCATCTCTCTGAAGCGATAAAATTAGGGGGACATATCCTATTTACTAGCAAACAAACCCCTGGCTTAATTTCAGATATGATTGTCTTTCGCGGTGAGACAATCCGCGATCGCCCCGAAGATATTCGTGCATTTGTCCGAGGATGGTTGCAAGCCACGACCTACTGGAAAGCAAATGTTCAGGAAGGAAACGCTATCATCAGCAAAGCGTTAAAAATTCCTAAAAATACAATCTCTTTGGAGGGAGTAAACCTAACTGATTTAGGTGACAATCAAAAATTCTTTCAGTCTAGTAACCCTCACTCCATTTACAAAACTGCCAAGATATATGCAGACTTTTTTATTCGCTCTGGAAACGTGACGCGCATTCCCGAGCTAAAAAGTTTGTTCAATTCTTCTTTCTTAAATCCTTCCTCTTAGGGACTTCCAAATAAAAAAATATCCAACTATTTATTGTCGGGTGGGCGACACGAGAGCCCAGTAACCAAAGGCGCTCATGTTGCCCACCCCAGAAGATTGGATAATTTATTTCTTGGAAGTCCCTTAGTTTAGAGGTTGTTTATAAAGCAATACGCTTGGATTAGGGCTAAAATGTTGCAAAAAAATTGTAGGTTGGGGAGCCACTGCGTTGCGCGGGCTCCCCGCGTTGTAGCAAGTGGCGTTGGAGGCTTTGCATATACTAAAGACGGGTTGCAGCTTTAGTTTTAAAATCGCCAGAAGTATTGATATACAAAGATTTTTGCCTGGGCAAAAGTCTAGCAATCATCCGTTTTTAGTATAACCCAACATCCTGATATGTGTTGGGTTGCGCTCCGCTCCACCGAACCTACGTCTAATGCGCTATTTTTTTACTTGCCACCCTACTACTTAAGATTTACTTTATAAATAAATAGCCTCTGAAAGCCATGCAGAATTCCCTTTTGGGCGGCATCCGTACAAAGCTGATCGCCTCATTTCTCGTTGTTGCTTTGATTCCGTTGCTGTTATTGGCATTTATCAACAAACAGACAACTGAAAAAGCACTAACTGAAAACGCAAAACAAGCCCTATCTGCGGCGGCTAACGAAACTGCTAACAGAATAGATGCGTTTATTCATGGAAATCTTAATGCTGTGCGCGTAGAGGCGATTTTACCAGGTTTTGCACGCTACCTCAGCCTAACTCCAAAACAGCGAGATGACAGCCCCGAAATGCAATTGGCGACAGAAACACTAATCCGTCTTAGTCGCAAAGATATGATCAATGTTATCTCATATGCTTTGCTTGACTTAAACGGGAAAAATGTATTAGATACATATACATTGAACATTGGCAAAGATGAATCAGTTCAAGATTATTTTAAAAAACCGCTAGAAACTGGGTTATCCTTTGTTTCTAGCATGAAGCGATCGCCAAAAATTCCTGAGCTTATTACCCTCTTTTTTAGCAGTCCGGTTCGCAACGCTAAGGGAGATGTATTGGGTGTATTGCGTGTTTCATACAATGCTACTGTTGTTCAGCAGTTGGTAACTCGACAAACTGAACGGGCTGGGGTAAAATCTTTTGCTATTCTTTTAGATGAAAATAAAATTTATCTGGCACATAGTACTGCACCAGAATTGCTGTTTAAATCAATTGTGCCTCTGTCTGCCAATGTTCTAATTAAACTGCAACAGGAACAACGCCTGTCTAATTTTCCTGTCAAAGAATTGGCAATTAATGACTCAAAACTTCAGCAAGCATTAGATAATAAACAGTCGTATTTAATTGCATCTTTGTCAGCAGCAGGTAATCAGGTTAATTTGATTGCGATCGCTAGTTTGCAATATAAACCTTGGTCTGTATTGTTTGCCCAGCCCCTTGCTGTGGCTTTAGCACCTGTAGAAAAGCAAATTAGTGACACAATGTTTCTATTTGCATTTATCGCTGGGCTAGTGACAATTATTGCTTGTGCTGTTGGGCAATTGCTAACAAAGCCAATAATTCACCTTACCAATATAGTTTCCCAATTTACCGCAGGTAACTTAGATGTTCGCGCCCAAAACAACTCAAAAGACGAAATAGGCCAACTGGCAAAATCTTTTAATAACATGGCACTTCAGTTACAAACATCTTTTGAAACTTTAGAACAACGGGTACAGGAGAGAACAGCAGAGTTAGCTATTGCTAAAGAAAAAGCTGAAGTGGCAAATCAAGCTAAAAGTTTATTTATTGCCAACATGAGCCATGAATTGCGATCGCCACTCAATGCAATTATGGGTTTTTCTCAATTAATGTTACGCGCTAAAAACTTACCATCAAAACAGTACGACAATGCCGGAATTATCTATCGTAGTGGAGATTATCTCTTAACATTAATTAATAATATTCTTGATTTATCGAAAATAGAAGCAGGCAAAACGACCCTCAACCCCAGCGATTTTGATCTTTATCGCTTGCTCTATGATTTAGAAGATATGCTGCATCTCCAAGCAAGTAATGAAGGCTTAAAATTAACATTCCAATGTAGTGAAAAGGTTCCACGTTACATTTGCACTGATGCCGTAAAACTCCGGCAGGTATTAATTAATTTAATTAGTAACAGCATTAAATTTACTGAAGAAGGAGAAATTACTGTAACGGTAAATAATAGCAGTGAAGAATTCACAGATATTTTAAGTCTTGATTTTCAAGTTTATGATACAGGGGTTGGTATTGCGGCAGCAGAATTACCTAAAATATTTAATGCTTTTTCTCAAGCACAAGCCGGGAAAGAATCTCAAGAAGGTACGGGTTTGGGTTTAGCGATTAGTCGTAAGTTTGTGCAGTTGATGGGGGGAGATATTTTGGCGAAAAGCCAATTAGGAAAAGGGACAACTTTTAAATTTAATATTCAAGCTAAATTAGGTCATAAAATCAACAGCAATGCTTTAGAACTGTATCCCAAAATACTGGGAATTGCACCAGGGCAACCTATATATAAAATATTAATAGTAGATGATAAAACTATTAATCGACAATTAATAATTCAACTTTTAGAACCTTTAGGTTTTGAGATCAAAGAAGCCAGTAACGGCAAAGAAGCAATAACTATTTGGGATGAATGGGAACCGCATTTGATTTGGATGGATATGCGGATGCCTGTGATGGATGGTTACGAAGCCACCAAATACATTAAATCAACTACAAAAGGCAATGCCACGGCGATAATTGCGCTCACAGCCAGCGTTTTAGAGGAGGAAAAAGCGATCGTGCTTTCAGCCGGTTGTGATGACTTTCTGCGTAAACCCTTTGCTGAACACACAATTTTTGATACACTCACCAAGCATCTTGCTGTAAGGTATATATTTGCTGAAAATAATCCTGCAAATTTGGAATATACAGAAAAAAATGATTTAACGTCTGAGAACCTAACTTGTATGTCTCAAGAATGGATTCATCAATTCTATGAAGCTGCTTTAGAAGCAAATACCAACCTGGTAATGGAATTAATTAGAGAAATTTCTCAAACAGAAACTTTTCTAATCCAATCTTTAACAAAACTTGTCCGTAAATTTGAATTTGAACAATTAGTTAATTTAGTAGAACCTTTATTAATGTAGGGACAATTATTAACAATTAAAAATTAAAAATTAAAAATTAAAGACATTTCAAACGTTCGCGTAGCGTCTCGTAGAGAAGAGAAGTGCCTTGCGCGGGTTCCCCGCGTTGTGGCAACTTCGGGGGATTTAAATCCCAACTGAAATGGGTGCTACATGTAGATGTAGTGGTCTTAAACCTTTTAATTTACGATAAATTGTCCCTACTCCTATGATCCAATTAATGACAAAACTTACTTGATAATTTAAATTTGAGGAGTTGATTGATTTAGCGAAACCCATAATCAGCAATGAATTTTGATTCTTACAAAGAAAATAAAGGTAACATTCTCCTAGTAGACGACCTCCCCGAAAATTTACAGTTATTAAGCGATTCTCTGATCCAACTTGGCTACACTGTTCGCAGCGTCACTAGCGGGCGGATGGCACTGAAAACAGTAAAGGTGAAACAACCAGATATCATTCTTTTAGATATCAAGATGCCAGAAATGGATGGCTATCAAGTTTGTAAAACCCTCAAAGCGGATGAGGATTTACGCACTATTCCCGTCGTTTTTGTGAGTACTTTAGATGATGTGTTCGATAAAGTCACCGCCTTTGAGTTAGGGGGAATAGACTACATTACTAAACCCTTTCAGATGGAAGAAGTCGTAGCGCGGATAGAAAATCAGTTAACTATTCAACGCCAGCAACGGCTTCTAGAACAAGAAAATATTAAGCGCAGGGAAACCGAAGAGATCCTGTATCAGTCGAGGGCAATGCTGGCCAGCATTTTGAATAGTTCACTTGATGGTATTGCCGCTATGCAGGCTGTTCGTAACCCTGCAAGCGGGGATATTGAAGATTTCCGTTGCTTAGTTGTCAACCCAGTCATTGCTAGAGCCTTCGGCAGTAATCATGAAGAGATGATTGGCAAATTCACACTCAAAAAATTCTTAACCAGTTTCAAACCAGAACTCTTTAATCACTTCGTTAATCTCGTTGAAACAGGGAAACCGATAAAACGAGATTTTTACCATCCATTAGGTAATTCTTGCTGGTATCATTTTGTGGCAGTAAAGCTAGGTGATGGGTTTGCTATTACCATACGTGACATTACAGGACGTAAACAAATTGAACTAGCTTTTAAAGATGCAAATCAGAAACTAGAACAACTGGCAAATGTAGATGGTTTGACTCAGGTGGCTAACCGTCGCTGCTTTAATGGACGACTGCAAGCAGAATGGAAACGCCTTGCACGAGAACAACAACCCCTGTCACTGATTTTATTCGACGTTGATAAATTCAAACTTTACAACGATTACTATGGTCATCTTGCAGGCGATGATTGTCTAATTAGGATAGCGCAAACAGTGCAACAGACAGTTCATCATCCTGCTGATCTTGTAGCGCGTTACGGCGGAGAAGAATTTTCGGTACTCCTCCCCAAAACTGACTTAGCAGGAGCAATCCAAGTAGCACAAAGTATTCAGCAAGTAATTCACGCTCAAGCTATTCCCCATGCAAAGTCTGATGTCAAGAATATAGTCACACTTAGTTTAGGTATTACTTCTCTCATCCCCACTTGGGACGTTAAACCAGATACACTCATCGCTTTAGCCGATAGAGCTATGTACAATGCCAAACAAGAGGGGCGCGATCGCTATTGTACTAATTGAAATATTTTTTACAGGCAAATTAATTTTTTCTGAGTATTTACCCAGTACTTGCAGATATGTAAACTTATTGCCTATCACTTGATTAATTCTTTACACAATCTGTATTATGTGCATATACTACTTTTCCTCTATCGATTTACCGTAGTATGTGTGCGTTAAGTAAACAAAGAGAACTTTTATGACACTGACTGCAACACAAATTCAGATTACGCCCACCCAAGCCCCTCTGGGAGCAGTTGTTACTGGTATTGATGCCAGCGTTGCGGCGCAACCAGAAGTGATCCTGCAACTCAAGCAGGCATGGCGCGATTACCACGTCCTGATCTTCAAAAATCAACAATTGACTGACGACCAATTATTAGCGTTTGCGAATTACTTTGGCGACATTCTCCAGCAACCTGCCTATATCCGTAAAGGAGAAACCGAGCCGTACCTGCCGCCCCTTGTCCTTACCCTTGCAAATGCCGCCTCTGAAGAAAGTTCCGTCAATCTTGCACCTAACTATCGTGAACTTTTACCCCACATCGATCATGACTGGTTGCCTGCACCATCTAGTGGTTCCTTTTTATATGGTGTAGAACTGCCTGAAAATGGCCCCGCTACCTATTGGGTGAATTTGATTCAGGCTTATGAAGAACTAGATGATGCTACTAAAGAGCAAATCGCTAGTTTGCAGGTGCGTCATTTTAGTTCTTTTTCAAAGCTGTATAAGGATGAATACTCTGGGCCGATTTACGCAGCCGGTCGTCCTGCTGAACCTGGTGAACGTTTAGCTACCCATCCGCTAGTTCGTACTCACCCCGATACTGGAAAGAAAGTTCTCTTTCTAAATGCAGCTGGAGAAGTGGATATTGTTGATTACGACCCAGTGGAAGGGGCAAAGCTAATCGAGCGCTTACGGGAACACATTAAGCAACCCCACTATGTTTATCAACATCACTGGAGTAAAGGCGATTTGCTTTATTGGGATAATCAGGCAACAGCTCACTACCGCCCAGAATTTGATGCTAATGCAACCCGAATTTTGAAGCGGGTTAGCATTCGAGGAAGTCGTCCTTTCTAAAGTTCAGCTAGCTAAAGGTTGTGAATTATTTCAGATCCGAATGGCACTAAGTTAAGATACAGCCCTTGCCCTCACTGGTTCCCAGCCTGGAGGCTGGGAACCCATTCTGGGAGGCTCCGCCTCCAGTAGCTTGACGAGAGGCAGAGCCTCTCGGAATACATTCCCAGCCTCCAGGCTGGGAACGAGGCTACACATGCTTTTGGGCTTTTCTTAGTGCCATTCATTTCAGATCCGAATGGCACTAAGGGACTTCCAACAAATAAATTATCCAATCTTGTGGGGTGGGCATCTTGCCCGCCTTCGGCTACAGGCGGGCGAGACGCCCACCCCACAAGAAAGAATTGAGTATTTTTTATTTGGAAGTCCCTAAGTTAAGACACAGCAATTGCTCTGACTGCTGCACGCGTAAGTTCGCCATTGAATTACTCCCAATTCAGTGGCGGGTAATTTACTTGGCGATCTTGCAGAGATTTTGCGAAATGCTATCAACGTCAAGATGAGGAGGAGAATCATGGTCAGACCGCAAATTGGAAAGTACTCGATATCCAGACGTGACTTACTTTACGCTTTCTATGGGTTAGTGTCTTTTACTACCTTAGTCAGTTGCGGAACAAACAACGGTAGTGCAAATAACAGCAGCACAATCTTGAGTACTAATGTCACTAACACTAATAGTAAAGCCGCTACCAAGCTGATTCGACTTGGCTACCAAGTTTCCGGGGATCTAACCCACGAAAAAGGTACGATCGAAAAACGGTTGGCTCCTCAAGGAATAGGTGTTACTTGGTCTCAATTTGTTTCTGGGCCGCCGCTCTTGGAAGCCTTAAATGTGGGTAGTATTGACCTGGGTCCGGCAGGTGAAACGCCACCTATTTTTGCTCAGGCCGCTGGTACCAATCTGATTTATGTAGTTAACACCCCGCCTGGTAGTGGAGAAGGTTCAGCAATTATTGTGCTAAAGGATTCTCCTTTTCAGACATTGGCAAGTCTTAAAGGTAAAAAAGTTGCTTATTCTAGAGGGACGGCTCAGACATTTTTTGTAGTGAAAGCTTTGGAAGAGGTAGGTCTGAAAATCAGTGATGTTGAATCAGTCAATTTAACTGTTGCAGATGGACGAGCAGCGTTTTTGAACAAGACAGTTGATGCCTTTGTAGAAGGCGATCCTAATCTGATCAAGTTGCAACGAGAAGGCAGTATCCGGGTTTTACGAGACGCACAAGGAATTAAGACGCCAGGAGGTTATTACCTAGCTTCACGGGATTTTGCAACTAAGAATGCTGAACTCTTGAAAGAAATTTTGTCAGAGTACTACGAGGTTGGGCAGTGGGCAAACAAAAACAGGCGGGCTGCTGCCGAAATTCTCGCACCGAAGGTTAAGACTGATGTGGATACTATGGAGTTAACACTGGCGAGAAGAAAATATGATATGAAACCAATTACTGAAGAAGTGATTAACGCTCAACAGAAGGTGGCGGATCTTCTATATCAACTGAAAGTAGTACCGAAACCGGTTGATGTTCGAGGGGCAATTCTAACTACCCAAGAGTATGCAGCGATTACACCGGATGCCGTTAGAAATAAAGCGTGAACCTTGAGGGGAAAGCTTGCTACAAAGCATTGCCAGCTTACTATCTGTTCTGCCCATCGAATGCAAAGAATGTACAACTGGCTGATGTAGCAAGCTTATTCTCGTCGGTTTTGATAATCTTCAGAAGACTTTGGATCTAATTCCCAGCGATCGCCGTCACGTTGCTCTAAAATATCGTTGGTATGGAGAAACTCAGAGTCATCCATTTCTAGCCCCACTGCTGTTTCTAGCTCCTCAGTAACATTTTGATCGGGAGTGGCTGTACTACCACCAACAGCTTCATCCCCAACGGCATCTGCATCTTGCCAATAAGCATCAACATCCCCACCAGTGAGTTCAGGACTAGTTTCTGTATACTCGTCTCTTTCTGCTCTGATTGAGCGCCCACCAATATTGTATCCTGGCAAGTCTTTCACACCAGTCCCGTAGGATTCGGTAATTTCTTGTGGCAAATCTTTGGGTTTATTTTTTTTGTCAGGATGATTTTTTTCTGCCATGATATTACCTCTTTTCTGCATTCTTACAATAACGTTTTCCTGTCACTATTTTGTCTAACTAGAGATGTATAGCTGATAAAATAATCTATCCCCTGGGAACGAAGCTAAACTAGCGATCGCCCCATAAGATTGTATATGTAAATTCATGGTCAAGCAACTTGTAGTTGAAATTTTTGGTTATGAGTTAGGAGTTATAAAACTGAAATTATTCAGTTGCTAAATTCTCGCTCATAACTATTTTTTGAAATTGCCTAGCTAAATGCTTTAAATGCTAAACAACAAAATATTCAATACTAGAAATAAATAGGTAATACCATCAATGACTGACAATAATAATCATTCCGGCAAGAAAAAAGTTGCAATCCTCATTGAACAAGCTGTAGAGGATGCAGAATTTACAGTTCCTTATAATGGACTAAAACAAGCAGGAATCGAGGTAGTAATCCTTGGTTCCCGAATCAATGAAAAATATAAGGGTAAACGCGGCAAACTTAGCATCCAAGCTGATGGTACTACAACGGAAGCGATCGCAGCCGAATATGATGCGGTAGTGATTCCTGGCGGTATGGCTCCCGATAAAATGCGACGGAACCCCAATACAGTAAGCTTTGTACAAGAGGCGATACAACAAGGAAAGTTGGTCGCTGCGGTTTGCCACGGCCCACAAGTTTTGATTGAAAGCGACTTACTCAAAGGTAAACAAGTCACTGGGTTTATTGCTATTGCCAAAGACATCATTAACGCTGGTGCAAATTATTTAGATGAGCCTTTGGTAGTTGATGGTAATTTAATTACATCTCGTGAACCTGGAGATTTGGCAATTTTCACCACCGCTATTTTGAGCCGTTTAGGCTATGGTGGCAAAGATGTCGCATTGCCAAATGAAAAAGACACAACTGCTGAATGGTGGAAACTCGCTGATGCTTGGGGTGGCTCAACTAAAGGTGATATTGGCAGAGGTTTAAATACTGCCCTTACTGGTGAACGTTATTCACTAGAAGCATTGAATAAGTACTTGGAAAAGGAATCAGATAGCGAAGTAAAATCACTCTTTCAAGAGATAATTGCTAATAAACAACGCCACATTGCAAAACTGGAAACCTATCTTCAGCATCTAGGCGAGAAACCCTCTTTAGGGTCAAATATTGCCAATCAGTATGCCAAGGTGAAAACTGCCTTGACAGGAAGTGATGACATCTATCAATTACGTTCCGCTTTGGGGGATGTGCAAACGGGTATTGGAGATATTGGTAATTTGTCTGCGATGTTCACCGACCCAGTTGCAACTGCTATTTTCAAAGAAATTTATCAGGATTTATTGAAATCCGAAAAGCGATTAGTAGAGTTGTATCGGGCGCGGATAAGCGCTCAGATTCAGCCTCCTAAGCCGACTACAGGGGCAGCCATCTCAGCATAACAAACCGCAGATATATATCATAGGCTCAAAGCGCAATAATTGACACAGTAGACATCTCCAGAAATTAAATGTGCTTTATCCATAACCCTTGTAGAGACGTAGCAATGCTACGTCAAAACAATTCTTTTTCGGAGATGTCTAGTTAGTAGTCTGCGCCATTAATTTTGTGGGGCTGCTAGATCCCCGACTTCTTGAAGAAGTCGGGGATCTGAACATCACTAACCTCTCAAAACTTTTGGGACAGACTAACTCCTGCCTTATCTCCACGACAAATATTTACGCCCACCTTTAGAAGGTGAAGGTAGTTCTTAGCGTACCAATGATCGCATCATCGTTGTTGCCATTAAGTTGACCAGGATTAGTTAACCAAATTACCCCAGGAGTAATAGAAATGTTGTCACTCAAACGATACTTATAGAAACCTTCAAAGTGGTATGGCTTATCACCAGGGGTACCTCCAACATAAGGTTCAACACCTGCGAAAATTCCTAAAACGTTGCCTTTTTTACCTAAGTCTGGTAAAGCTATCCCAGCTCCATAACTCCAAACTTCAGAGCCATTATTAGCACGATTACCAAAGCCTGTGATGTCGCTGTAAAGTACAAAGCCACTAATCGACAGTTTGTCACTAGGTTTAAAAGCAGCCTCCAAACCGTAGGAATTACTTATATATGGATTGGTACCACCTAAAAAGTTAGCTTGTGCAGTACCGACTACAGCAGTTGTATTGGCGGAGCCTCCATCGAATAAAAGAGTACCACTACCATTATAAGCGTTGACGTAGGTTGCAGCTAAAGAGAAGTGATTGCCTACATTTAAGTTCAACTGTCCTAAAGCAGCATAGTTACCATCGAATAAACCCGTATTTAGACCAGGGCTATTCGCTTGAGATCCCAAGTAACCCAAGGTTAATGAAGGTTGGAAACCACCACTACCTTTACCAAAGACTAAGTTAACGCCAGCACCAGAACCGCCACCAATCCGATAGATGGGGCTTTCGGAGGCAAAGGTAGACAAAGCACCGTTACCGCCATCAAAATCCTGAAAGTATGGGCTGACGGTAGGAACGTAATCGCTCTGAATACCTCCACTAGCAGCTATGTAAACTTGGGATTTGCCAAGGGGGAAGTAATAGGCCAACCAGTCTATAGAAACAGCGTTGTTGGTGGTAGGGGAGAGGTTAAAGGTTTGAGTCCCTTCAAATGTGCCATTTCGTAAATTCAAGGGGAGTCCATTACCAGCTGCAAGCCTAGTATGCAAAGTATCTTGACCGGTGAAGCTAGTTTGCAAGTCTAAACGCACCCTGTCTTGGAAAACAGTGTTGCTGTTGCTGTTGTTGCCAAAGTTGTTGGTGACGGCAAAAATTGCTTCACCAACCAGCTTGGTTGTAGTAGAAAACTGATGTGCTTCTAGTTGAGCAGTCCGTGTTTCTAGAGAATCTACTCGACCACGCAGAGTTGCTAGTTCTGCTGAGTATTCCTCTTGCAAACGCTGGAGGGTTGCCAAATCCTGTTTTGATACCAAGTCAGCTGTTGCTGTGGCAATCAGTTCATTAACCCGATCTAAACAAGCATTCAAACCTGCGGCAAACTCATAACGAGTCAGTGCCCGATTGCCCCGATAAGTACTATTGGGATATCCCGCAATACAACCATAGCGCTCAACTAGGGATTGTAAAGCTTGGAATGCCCAATCAGTCGGCTGTACGTCAGAAAATTGAGAAACTGATGTAACTTGAGACAGTGAATTTTGGTTATTGCCTTCGCTGCTGTAACTGTTAACCTCTTCTAAAACCTGTTTATCATCAGTTTTTTGGGCAACCAATTGCTGATTAGATTTTGGTTGCTCTGTTTGAATGAATATTGGAGTAGCAGAAGCTATTGGTGCTTCTGTTTGAGCAGCTTTTGCCTTTATATCTTCTAAAGAGCTTGCTACTTCAGTAGCCATAGCTCTAGCGGAAACCAATACCGTTACTCCCAAAACTACTGGACTTAATACCAAAGTTTTCCACAATAGATCAGACATTTTTTATTTTCCTTTCCCAAAAAATAACCGAAATCACTTGGTTCAAGAAAAAGAGAATAAGCAATTATTCTACTTGTTTGAAATCTTATCAGATTGCTGTTAACTCAGCTATATTTAATAAAAAAATTTTCCCTGATGAAGAATCGTAAACTATTGCAAATGGCTTATTTATCTCAGGTCGTATTTATCCGAGATTTTTGCTTTATTTTTTGCAATTTAGAGACTTTAGCTTCTTGTTAAAAACAAGAATTTATGATAGGCACTATCCAGCAGTCAGAATTTATCAGGACTTACGCAAACAATAGCCGAAACCCTTATTTTCAGGTAGGGGCAATTCATGAATTGCCCCTAAACGTGTACTTTTGCGTAAGTCCTATTTATAAAAAATATAGAAGAATTAGTATATTGATTCATCAAATATTCTTCTTATTCTTTAACTATTCTGACTCCTGAATTCTGACTCCTGAATTCTTATTCAAGGGGAGCATCCCAATTTTGCAAATTGACTAAGATAACAGATTGTCATTGCGAATGAAGCAAAGCGGAATGTTCGCCCTTGGCGTTCCCGCAGGGTAGCAATCGCAAGGTCTAGGTGTTGCGATTGCTTCTCTTCGAGACGCTACGCGAACGCTCCATTTCATTATGCTCGCAATGACAAAATATGTTTTCACACATTTGGGATGCTCCCTATTCAAGCAGTTAATTTTTCATAAATATCAGAAGTTCCATACATCGTCAGAACCATAGCGTCGATTAAAGCTTTGGCTTTTAGCAGCGTTTCCTGAAACTCCATTTCCGGCTCAGAAAGGGCTATAATTCCGCCACCGATACCAATGGAGGTTTGATCGGGAGTCAAAACAGCAGTGCGAATCACAATATTCAAATCGGCTGAACCATTTAAGCCCAAAAAGCCGATCGCACCTGAATACACTCCTCGCGCTTCTTGTTCTAGGCGATCGATAATTTGCATAGTGCGGATTTTGGGCGCACCGGTCATCGATCCTCCGGGAAATGCAGCCTGTATGCAATCCACCGCTTGTAAATCGGAACGTAATCGCCCGCGTACCGTTGTCACCAATTGATGTACTGTTGGGTAAGTTTCCACATCCATTAATTTTGGTACGTGGATGCTACCAACTTCACAGACTCGTCCCAAATCATTGCGTAACAAATCCACAATCATCAGATTTTCAGCCCGATCTTTTTCGCTGTTGCGTAGCTTCTCACGGAGGATGAAATCGGCTTCGGGGGTTTCTCCTCGTGGTAGAGTTCCCTTGATGGGCTTAGTTTCTATCCATCCTTGGCGATCGATGTGTAGAAACCGTTCTGGAGATGAACAGGCGATCGCTATTTCACCAAAGCGTAAAAATGCAGAATAAGGAGCCGGATTGATTTTACGTAATGTGCGATAGAACGCCAATGGATCGGGGGTTGCATCGGTGTAAAGCTGATTAGTCAGGCAAACTTGATAGGTTTCCCCTTCGTGAATTTCGTCCAAGCATTGGCGAATATCTTGGATATAATTTTGATAACTGCGACTCAAACGAAACTTAACTGGCTGACAATTTTCTTGGGGTACAACGGAAGAAAGAGGATTTAAAGTTTCGAGTTTTTGTTGGATAGTATCAAACCAAGTTTCTACCTGTTCTGTTTGTCCTTTTTTGATTAATTGCAACAAATAAATACACTGTTTTTGATGATCGATAGCAATCATGCGATCGGCGAGTAAGAAAATTGCATCAGGTAGTGGTGAAGAATGCACCAATGAAGATCCACATTCAGCCTTAAGTTCATAGCCAAAATAGCCAACAAATCCACAGTTAAAATCAAAAGGTAACTCATCGGATTGACAAAATCGGCAGTCTATTTCCCGCTTCAAATACTCAAAAATACTTTCGGTGCGACGAGTCACGGTATCTGACTGGGTGATGATGATTTCTTGCGTTTGGGTATGGTATCGCACCAATAAACTGTTTATCCCACTTCCATCACCCATAAACGAAAAGCGAGATAGACCAAATTCCACACGGCTGCTATCTAGCCAAAAAGCATTCGGTGCATTCTCAAACAACTGTACAAATATTTGTTCTGTATTTGGGCAGATATCTAACTTGCGCGTATACAATTTAAATTTTTCTTCTTGTTCTTGGCAGGGTTGATTCATACCAGGAGTAAAAGATTCATATCCAACCCAATATTGTTTTTCTGGACTTCTTGACGATTTTTTTAGAAATTGCAGTGTAATATCTCGAAAGTTTTCTAGTAATTTTTGTCCATATTCTGTACAAATAGACTCTGGGTGAAACTGCACACCCCAAAAAGGTAAATGCCGATGACGCAATCCCATCACCAATCCTTCTTCAGTCCAAGCAATTTTTTCTAGACACTCAGGTAGTTCATCAGCAACTAACAACGAGTGATAACGCACCACAGAAAACTGATTAGGAATGCCTTGAAATAATTCCGAATTATTATGATAAATTTTACTGAGTCTACCGTGTCTAACTTCCGGTGCGTGAATCACTCTTCCACCATGTAGGTAGCCAAGTCCTTGATGCCCCAGACAAACTCCCAACAAGGGTACATCCACATTCTCAATTATTTGCCGGCAGACTCCAAAATCTTCTGATCTTTCTGGACGACCGGGGCCAGGTGAAATCACAATGTTGTCAAATGCAATTTCTTTCAATTCATCCCAGTTAAGCTGATCGTTATAAATTACTAGAGGTAGTTCCCCATTTACTTCGGCAATCATCTGGTAAAGATTAAAGGTATAAGAGTCATAGTTATCAATAATTAACGTTTGCATACATAGTCAATTAGCTAGCACATAGAAGGTTTTTGCATCTAGAATAGCACCCAATACTGTTCTGTTAAGGCAAGAGACGCGATAAATCGCGTCTTTGTGATCTAGAATTTTCATCAAAAAACCTTAACCGAACCGTATTGGAATAGCACCTAGATAATACCAATTCTATGTGAGGCTGTCCTTTATTCATCTAGGGGCAATTCATGAATTGCCCCTGGATGTTGTAATTTGGCGTAAGTTCTATAGGCGCATCTTCAAAAAGAAAGGATTTAAGAAAATCTTCCCGCATGAATAATGGCTTGTTTGCCAAAGGTCACATTTATACGAGAATTTCGCTCGATTTTGTGCCATTTCTAGATTTTATCTTCTTGTTTTTAACCCTGATTTGTGGTAAGTCTTTTTTGTCTTTGTAAAAGTAACAGATTTCCACTAGAGTTGGCCATATTTCTAGAGAACCGTGAAATTGGCTAATGACATCATCAATAATTCTGGAAACGTTTTGCTGGAAAAAGTCTGGTTCAAATCCATAAAATACTCGTGATAAATTCTCAGCAAATAATTGAAGGGATAGCTTACGTTCTTCATTCTGGGCAGACATTGAGGCTTTGATTACCTGTCTGTGGATAGCAGCGATTTTTTCCAGGATTTCCTCAGAATCTTGTAAAGTCACCTCGCCAGAGTAATCAAACTTGATTCCCAGATCATCAAGATGATAAACACTGCTTTTAATCTTCCTTTTGAGGAGGCTACATATTTCCTCGTTAAAGAGTTCACTAGCGAGAGGATTACGCATATAGTTATTTCTAATATGGTTTTGGACAGCATCAACGTGTGCAGCCACAATCCCCTCTTGCTGTATCCAAATCCTGTAGATATAATCTTCAAATCTGAGTCGAGTTGGAAAAAATGGTGGTAAACCTAGCTGATTGTCATATCCAGCGACTCCACAATCCATTCTCCAGTTTTTGTTAGTAATAACAGGTCGAAAATTAGTAAGAATATAAAAATCATTTAGGTCATTTGGACTAATTTGGTTCTCATCATTGAGATACATGTGAATAAAATCAAGTGTATCGATATCATTAGTTCCTGTGCGAAAAGTTTGGGCAATCTTGACGATGGCATTATTTAATACTCTCCCTGGTTGTAATAAGAGGCTGTTCTCTCGAAAGTAACCTTTGGTTGTGTTAGTTTCTAAATCCATTGCTGTATCAAGAACCAATTCTCCAGCCTCGAAGTTTTCTGGTACATGACTGGCTTTTTGACCGAGAACATCACCAAAAGCTGTGAGTAAGTCAAAAGATTTATGGACGTAGCCGCCTTGTTGGTTGGACTTGATTAATTTCCCTCGACATATTTCATCACCTGATAAAGATTCTGGGCTAGTTTCGATTAAGGCATCTGGCCGCATATCGTCATCTGCACTAACCATTAAATGGCCAAGAGTATACATCAGCGTGAAGTTACGATTTCCTCCATAGCTGGGTCGGAATAGGTTTTTGACTAGTGATTCTAGCTTGCGATCGCGCAGTCTTTCGTTTAAAAATGTAATAAATTCCTCTTTCTGTTGAGGGCCGACATAAAACACATCATTGACTGTCTTAGTCTGCTCTAAAAGCGGGTAATATTTCTCATGGTTGGCAATGCTAGAATCATCAAAGACGATAATTTTTACAGCATGACCATTTGCCCGGAAATTCTCATCATACTTTTCGATAGTCTGTGCTACATCTCTCAGTCGATGAGTCGGGATAACAAATACCGTTTCTTTCTGTTTCATAAAATCTGTTCAGGTTTCCCAAGTAAAATTTTAGAAATTCAAACTCTATTTCAAAGCTCTCAGTTAACTACTCACTGCATCCAGAATTAGTTAACTAAATTAAACCGATAAATCGCTACCAATTCCCAGCTTATTTTTACTATCCTCCAACCTTTTCCATAGTCCTTCAATTTGCCTGAAGGCTTCTTCTGGAGATAGTTTACCGCCAGTTTCTAAGCTAGTAATGTAACTAACTCTTTGAGAAAATTCTTGGAGGTTGGCATTAAATATTAGGTTGTTTGGCTGAAATTTACCGTGGTAGCGATCGCGAGGATAGAGAAAGCTATTTTTATCTTCGTAATTCGGTTGTAGCATTAATTTACTCCTGATGACAAGCTAGGATTTATATTTATTTTGGGCTGATTGCAGCGACCTGATTTAATTCCATTTGGTAATACTGTTTCGCAGAGATTGACAGAATTACGACCTTGGATATCATTATTTTTTGAAGCTTTGATAAGATTTGCATAACTAAGATTGGCATTCCTAAAATCAGTTCCTTCTAAGTTAGATGCTGACAAATTTGCTTTTTGTAAATCAGCATCAGTTAGCAATGTATTCTTAAGAATAGCTCCAGTTAAATCGGCTCCTTGGAGATTTGCTTCCCGAATATCTGCCCACTCTAAATTTGCATACCGGAGATTAGCATTTTTAAGATTAGCTCGCTGAAGATTTGCCGAGCGCAAGTCAACTCGTTCTAAGTTCGCTCCTGACAAATTCACTGCCGATAAATTACAACTGAAACATTTTCTTGTTTCTTGAAGCTGTTGAATTACATGCTGTTGAAGCAAATTATTACCTTGGCTAACCAACGAGGGAGTCAGTACCAACGGTATCGGAATCAGGAGTCGAAAAAGGGGATTCATAAACAAAAACTCAAGTTTAAAAATGAGAAATTTGAAAAATGATTGTGACAGATGGTTTCATAAAACCCAGACATAGAAAGCAATTCCCAATCCAAAATCTAAAATCTAAAATTCAAAATGGTATTATCTTCCTATAGCAATTTGGAAGGCTTCAGCAACAGGCCCTAGAACCAAAACAGGAAAAAATGTCAATGCTCCCAGAATCAAAATGGTGGCAGCAGTCACGCTCGTAAATAGTCTGGTATCTGTATTTAGGGTGGCAATTGAGGTAGGTATAAGTTGTTTGCACGATAGGCTATCTGCTAGCAGTAATAAAGCAATAATCGGAATAAACCGTCCCATCCAGAGGGTAAATGCTGTTGTCAGGTTCCACCACAAGGCTGTCGGGGCGGGTTGGGTATCTGCTAAACCTTCAAAGCCGGAACCGTTACCCGCAGCTGCCGAGGCATACTCATAAATCACCTGGGTAAAACCATGAAAGCCAGGATTGCTCATACCTGCAAGTTGCTCAGGAAAAGCTAGGGTAATGGCACTAGGGAGTAAAATTAATAGCGGGTGGATCAGAATAATTACGCTTGCTAAAGTAATTTCCCGTTTTTCGATTTTTCGCCCCAAAAACTCTGGGGTTCGTCCTACGATTAAGCCAGTCAGGAACACTGCCAAAAACATATACACCACCAAAGAAGCTGCCCCAGTGCCCATTGCTCCCCAAATCACTTGCAAAAACAGGTTGAGCAAAGCACAAAATCCACCAGAGGGCATCAGCGAATCAAAGGCACCGTTAGCAGAACCAGTCATGGTTGCCGTTGTAGTGATGGCAAATAACGCCGTTTCCGCCCAGCCCAACCGGACTTCTTTACCTTCCAAATTGGGCTGCTGACTACCTAGCAGGGCATTTACGGCGGGATTGCCTTGATATTCACCGATCGCAGTTACGCTAATTAAGACTACAAAAATAGCGAACACCATCCACAATAGTCGGCGACTCTGTTTTAAATTACCGATGAAAATCCCGTAGGTATGAAGTAATGCTGTAGGAACCAGTAACATTGCCACCACTTGCAGCAAATTTGTACCGCCATTGGGATTTTCAAAAGGATGAGCCGAGTTGCCACCAAAGAAGGCTCCGCCATTTTCACCCAGCATTTTGATGCTTTCAAAGTGGGCGATGGGGCCACGAGCGATCGCCTGAGTTGCTCCCTCTAAGGTGGTAATATTTACAGGGCCGCTCAGGGTTTCGGGCACACCACCCAACATCAACAACACTGTACTGACAATAGCGATGGGTAGCAGGACTCGCGTTATCGAGCGAGTCAAATCTACGTAAAAGTTGCCCAATAGTCTACCTGTTAAGCCGCGAATGAAGGCAATTCCCACCGCTAATCCGGTGGCTGGCGCAACAAACATTAAGAAACCCAAGGCTGTGATCTGGCTCAGGTAGGACATTGTGCTTTCTGGGACATAGTGTTGCAAATCGGCAGCAACTAAGAACGAAATGGTGGTGTGTAATGCTGTGTCCCAAGTGGGCATTCCTAAATTGGTAGGATTCAACGGTAGTAAGCTTTGAAACATCAGCAGTAGTAGCGCCAAAACTGCCATTGCGGTATTACTGAGTAGAACAGCGATCGCATAAGTTCTTCCAGTCATGCTCTCTTGTGGTTCAATACCAATGAGGAGATAAATTAAGTTCTCCAATGGGTTCATCACTGCATCAAGCCAAGTTCTTTCCATGAAAAAGACTTCAGCTAGGTAGTGTCCGACGATGGGTACTGATGCCACAACTAGGAACAGGGTGAGGAAGATTTGCACAAAACCTTGGAGCATAATCGGTAAGCGTGACATAAAGCGATCGCTATAGTGTAGCGAGAAACTCACCTATTTAGGACAGTAATCAGAGCAATTGATTGCTTCTTTTGTGAGAGCAATAGCCGGCTGCACTGCACACTTTAGATAACGGTTGTTGTTAAAAAATTGACACCTTTCACAGGGATGTTGCTGGAAATATTTGATGCTTACTATTTCGTTTTTCTCTTGTGCTGCATTTTCTGGGGGATCTTCTAGTGCTTTGCAGACAGATGAAACAAGATAAACGACCATTGCCCAAACAATCATGAAGGAAATGTGAGCCAAAAACACTGCGACAAAGGGGATGTCTCCGTTCTGTGGTTTTGTGTCATTATGTGTTAGCTTCGCCAGGTCCGCTTCAAGTAGAGTTGAGTGATGAACACTTTGTTGGGTGGATACATAAAGTCGGAAAAACTCTGAAGTAGGCATATTAAAAACCTTTAGTCAGTCGAACTCAGATTTAGTAAAGGTCATCTAAATTAAACATCTTCAGAAACTCGTGAGAAACTACTACCTTGCTTAGTTTCCATCCCAGATTTTGTCGGAAATTTGCCGAAGTTAATGTTCATCTGTCTAATAATATGTGGAATTGAAACTAGTTGTTAAATCTGAGTCATCTGAATTAACAGATTGCCTGTCTACTGGTCGAGCTTCCAGTAAGCAATAGTTGAGGGAATAGTAAACAGAATGAATTTTCTTGAGAGTTACTTTGAGAGCGGGAACCATCATCGGATGGGTTGCTATTGCTAAAACGTAGTCTCCAGCAAAAATAGTAGGATTATCTGTTGCTGAGATTACTTGACTTTCTCTTAAAATCCCTACAAAAATGCATCGCTCAGGTAACTGGATTTCAGCTAAATGAAGACCGCAGTAGACGCTATTATCTTCGATAAAAACACCAAGCAAGCTTGGATCTAAAACTTTTTTGTTTTCTAGCACAAAACATTTTTTAACTCTAATAATATTGTCCAATATTTTAAAGAAAAATATGTTTTTCTGTAGATATATTTTAAAGATATATAAAATGTATTAAGTGAATATCTCTATGTTTATTGATTAGTTAATTAGGTATATATTTAGAGATATAGTTATGATATAGACTATGAGGTTTTAGTTAAATAACGAACCGCAGAGGCGCAGAGAACACAGAGCAAGAGAGAAGGATTTTACCCTGCAATGTTGATGTGGTGGACTACTAGATGTAAAACAGTCGTAGGGGCACAGCAATGCTGTGCCCCTACCGCGTGGTCTATTTAACTGAAAATAGCTGTAAGTAATCTGCGTTTATTTCTTAATCTGATCGAGAGCTAAATTCAGCTTTAAAACATTAACTCCAGGTTCGCCAAAGATGCCGAGAAAGCGACCATCGGTATTTTGGGAAATTAAAGTTTCGAGTTGGTTCGGTTGAACTCCCCTCGCTTTGGCTACTCGTGCAATTTGCGCTGTGGCAGCTTCCGGGGTAATGTGGGGGTCAAGGCTGGAAGCAGAGGAGTAGATTAAATCGCCAGTGGGTTGCACACCTGCTTTTTTCAGACGAGGCAAGTCACCTTCAATTTTTTTGGTGGGGTCTGGGTCATCTTTACCTTTGATGCGTTCCAGTAATGCGGGATTACTGGGAGCCAAGTTACTAGCACCGGAAACTCCGGTTTTCAAAACTCCCCCATCGTCCTTTTTGGGATCGGCTGTGCTATAGCTCGTGGTGCTGGGACGGCTGTTAAAATAGCGATCGCTAGTAAAAGGTTGACCAATTAAGGCAGAACCGACAACTTGACCGGCGCTATTTTTCAGTAGACTACCATTTGCTTGAAACGGAAACACAATCTGCCCAATGGCAATCATCGCAAAAGGATAAATAATTGCTCCAATTACCCAGAGTACCAAGGTAGAACGAATAGCTCTACTAGCTTCGCGTGCAAAACTCATTAGAATTTCTCCGGTACAAACATTACAAAGAATAAATAGATGGAAAGTCCTAGTGTCGTCAGTCCTAACAATCCCAATCCCCAAGATTGACTGCGGGAAAGTTCTTCACCAGTAGCGGCATAGACCATAGGCGCAACCACTAGGTTGAAACACATCGCTAAGAACAAATACAGTGGTAGCTTTTGTTTACGCCATTGATACCAGATTTCAGTTATTTCTTCTAATACTTGGGATGCAATGATAGTGCGGCGGAGATGAACGGGTTTCATAGTAAATTAAGACAAAGGTAGGATAATATCTATCAGTTTGATGGCAATGAAGGGAGCAATGATGCCGCCAAGTCCGTAGATCAAGATGTTGCGACGTAGCAGTTGATCTGCTGTTAAAGGTAAAAACTTTACCCCTTTGAGTGCTAGCGGAATTAATGCCGGAATAATCAGGGCGTTGTAAATCAGCGCCGAAATGATCGCAGATTGGGCACTCTTTAATCCCATAATATTCAGTGCGCCGATGCCAGCCGCAGCAAAGATCGTGGGAATGATGGCAAAATACTTGGCAATGTCATTAGCGATGGAGAATGTTGTCAATGCGCCACGAGTAATTAGCAACTGTTTACCTATGGTTACTAAGTCAATTAACTTTGTGGGGTCAGAATCTAAGTCCACCATGTTAGCAGCTTCTTTGGCAGCTTGCGTCCCAGAGTTCATTGCCACACCCACGTTTGCTTGAGCGAGGGCAGGTGCATCATTAGTACCATCTCCAGTCATTGCTACCAGCTTACCCTGAGATTGTTCCGAGCGAATCACCTCAATTTTGTCTTCTGGAGTTGCTTCCGCAATGAAATCATCCACCCCAGCCTCTTCAGCAATTACCGAAGCCGTAATGCGGTTGTCACCTGTCAGCATGACGGTGCGAACACCCATGCGGCGGAGTTGGTCAAACCGTTCCCGCAGTCCAGGTTTGACAATATCTTTGAGGTAGATGACACCATAAATATCGTCATTTTGGCAGACAGCTAAGGGTGTACCTCCTAACCGCGAAACTCGCTCATAAGCTGCGTCTATATCATCAGGAACCTGGCCGCCACGAGAACGGACAAATCCCTTAATGGCATCTACCGCCCCTTTCCGAATTTGTTTGCCATCAGGTAAATTCGTACCACTCATCCGGGTTTTTGCCGAAAATTCCACACCTTCGGCTTTGTCGATATTGAAATCTACCCCAGCCTGGGACTTTTCTGCTAGTATCACAATTGATTTGCCTTCTGGCGTTTCGTCAAACAAGCTAGCAGCTAGAGAGACTCGCGCCACGTCTATTAGTGAGTGGTTATTCAAGGGAATAAATTCATCAGCCATCCGATTACCTAGTGTGATAGTGCCTGTCTTATCTAACACCAGGGTATTGATGTCACCGCAGGCTTCTACCGCTCTACCAGAGGTCGCAATGACATTAAATTGAGCAACTCTGTCCATCCCCGCAATACCGATCGCACTGAGCAAACCACCAATAGTTGTGGGAATCAAAGCTACCAGTAGTGAGATGAGAATGGCAACGCTAGCACCTGTACGCAAACTGTTTCCCGCTTCAGGGCCAAAGGCTGTGCTGATAAAGGTGGCAATGTAGCCCACGTAGGGGGGAATGGTTGACACTACAATCAAGAACACCTGTGTTAGTACTGCTAGCAATACCGTCAAGGCAATTTCGTTGGGAGTCTTAGTGCGTTGTGCCCCTTCTACCAGGGCAATCATGCGATCGATAAAGCCTTGACCAGGATCGGCACTAATGCGAATCGTCAACTCGTCGGAAAGTAAGCGTGTACCTCCTGTCACCGAACTGGCAATATCTGTACCTGGTTGCTTTAGTACAGGGGCAGATTCCCCAGTAATGGCAGACTCATCCACTGAGCCAATGCCTTTAATGACATCCCCATCGGAGGGAATCATGTTATTTGCCACCACCTGAACTATATCGCCCCGTCGCAGTTCCGTAGAACTGACTTTTACTATGGAACCATCAGGGAGGATTTTGTTAGCGATCGTGTCCGATCGCGTTGTTCGCAGTGAATCAGCCTGTGCTTTACCGCGCCCTTCCGCGACGGCTTCGGCAAAGTTTGCAAAAACCAGTGTGAAAAAGAGAATGAAGGTAATCAACCCATTTAACAAGCGTTGTTGGTTGACATCTGCCTGAATTGTGCCAAACAAATTTGGGTTAAGGGTGACAAGCAAGGTGACAATTGTCCCTACCCAAACAACAAACATAACTGGGTTTCTGACAGTAATTCGAGGATCGAGCTTGATAAATGACTCTCGAATTGCTCTCTGGTAAAGTCCCTTCAAATCAGCTTTGGGAGTATGCTTGCGCGAGTCACGAGTTCCAGATGGAATACGGGGTGAAGGAGAATCAGTAGTAATTGGCATAGATTAAATTTTAGGGATTGGGAATTGGGAATTGGGCAATTCAATTTTGGATTTTAGATTGAAGATTTTGGATTAAATTTCAATCTAAAATCTAAAATCTAAAATCTAAAATTCTCTCTACCCGATACCTTTGCTGATAAAAAAGGCTTCACCGATGGGCCCCAATGCCAGCACTGGGAAGAATGTGAGTGCGCCCAAGATTAAAATTACGCCTGCGGTGACGCCTGTAAATAGTCCGGTGTCGGTTCGCAATGTACCAGTTGTGTAGGGAACAGCTTGCTTGCGGGACATACTATCTGCTAGCAGCAACAGACCGATGATTGGTACATAGCGTCCGGCTAAGAGGCTGAAGCAGGTGCTTAGGTTCCACCAAAGGGCGGTTACGGTAGTTTTTGTACCAGTTGCGATCGCCAAGGGAGAGGGTTGTGAATCGCCTAAACCTTCAAACCCAGAACCGTTGTTAGCCGCAGCTGAGGCATATTCATAGATAACTTGAGAAAAGCCATGAAAGCCAGGATTGCTAATCCCTGCCAGTTGATCAGGAAAAGCTAAGGCGATTCCCCCCGGAATCAAAATGGCGATGGGATGAACCAGCAAAATCAGGAAACTAGCCAGGACAACTTCACGCTTTTCAATCTTGCGTCCCAGAAATTCTGGGGTGCGTCCCACCATCAGACCTGTGACGAATACCGCTAGGATGCTATAGGCAAACAGGTAAGCGGTTCCAGTACCCTGTCCACCCCACATGATTTGCAGGAACATATTCGAGAGAAATATAAAACCGCCTGCGGGCATGAAGGAGTCGTGGAAACTGTTGACAGCGCCGCACATAGTACCAGTTGTACTTACCGCAAACAGCACGGATTCTGCCCAACCAAAGCGGACTTCTTTCCCCTCTAAATTCGGTTGCTGACTGCCCAAAAGCGTATTTACAGCCGGATTGCCGTTATATTCTCCAATGGCGGTGACAATCAGAAATCCGATAAAAATTATACCCACCATGCCGTAGAGTAACCAGGCTTGTTTGGTGTTATTTGCAAACAACCCATAGGTATAAATCAGGGATGTGGGAATCGAAAGCATGGCCACAATCTGAATTAAATTAGAAAAGCCGTTGGGATTTTCAAAGGGGTGTGCCGAGTTGATGGCAAAAAAGCCGCCGCCATTCTCGCCTAGCTGTTTGATAATCTCAAAGTGGGCAACTGGGCCAAGAGCGATCGCCTGACTAATATTAGGATCTTCTAAGGTCGGAAATACTGCTGGCCCAGCTAAGGTTTCTGGCACACCAAGGGCAATAAAGATGATGCCGCCGACAATACTAATCGGCAGCAAAATTCGGGTAATCGAGCGAATTAGGTCTACATAAAAGTTACCCAAAGGTCTACCAGTCAACCCTCGAATAAAGGCGATCGCGACTGCGATACCTGTTGCCGCCGAGGTGAACATGTGGTAGCCTAGCCCCAACATTTGACTACCGTAGCTCAAGTAGGTTTCACCAGAATAATGCTGCTGGTTGGTGTTAGTAATAAAGGAAATGGTGGTATGTACAATGGTGTCCCAGGTTGGGGCATTTATCTTGGTTGGGTTAAGCGGTAGCCATCCCTGATTGGCGATGATGAAGAAAATCAGCAACCCCATGACTACATTGCTGTACAGGATTGCTCGCGCATACTGCCAACCCGTCATATTTTCTTGGGTTTGAACGCCAACCAAAGAGTAAAGCACTCGCTCAATCGGATTCAGAATCACGTCGAGAAAAGTTCTTTGATCTAGGAATACACGCGCTATATATTTCCCAAAGAAGGGAGTAATCGCTACTATAATTAGTAACGTTAATGCAATTTGAATCCATCCTTGTAGCATCAGTTAGTTCAACTCCGATATGAGTAAATTTGAGATGGTTATTAGATATTTTACTTTCATGATTCACACAAAAAAATGAATTATATTAGCATGTTAGATGCCAAACAATTGAGCCAAATTTATCTGAATAATTGCCGAATCAGTACTCAGTATCGGTGTTAATCGCGCAAATTTCTCCTATCTTCAAAGCACTACTCACGATGTAAGTAGGTGCTTTTGATATCAATGATGGAACTTTTTTTGTCAGAATACAAGGTATAACTTAATATTTAAACTGAGATATATGAGTCAGGTCGCTCCTGTATATCTAAATATATAGAGTATTTATCTGTATATATATCTGCAAGTATAGAAATCTAATCAGATAGTAAATAAACAGTTATTTGGCGAAAAAGTCAACTGATTCTTTAAGGATTGGTTAAATTTAATAAATAAGCTTACTGCTGATATATAGCAGTCCTAAATCATTCGTTAACAATAAGATCCCCGACTTCTTAAAGAAGTCGGGGATCTTAGTCTCTCGATTTTCACAACTCATTTAGGATTACTATATTCATGTTCCAGAAGCTAACCAAAAAACTTGTCAGGATGTTGGGTTACGCAAAGCCTCCACCCAACCTACAATTTTTCAGTTATTTATTCACATCTAGCAACCGTGAAGTTTGTAACCGACTCATCCACTTCTCTAAATAAACTCGATTAACTTTTTGCTCATTGGGATCTTTAGTATCCAAAGGATGAGGCATCAGCCCCAAAATGGTTGCTGTCGTCACGCAAAACATCGATTTTTGGAAACTAATGCAAATTTGTACCCGCAAATCATCTTCACCCCGAAGACTACGACGATAAATTTCGTGCAGATACTCTGGAAGATAATGACGCATATCCTGCATCAATAAGGTAGGAGGAATACCCGCGCCACCGATAGGCAAAGGATCTGCATACAATGCGCCATATTGAAATAGAGTTTGATCTGGGGGAATTTGATATCCTTGGGCGTTGTATGAAACTGTACCGTGGAAAGGAGTTCCTCGGAAGAATACTGCTTCTACATAAGGTATTGCTGTATCTGCTAAGAAATTCAAACCAACGCTTTTGGGAATGATTTCATAAACTTCACCCCGAATTTTCACAGTGTAGGTAATTGGGTTTGATGCATTTGTCACTAACCCAGTTTTAATGTGTTCTACAACTTGGGGAATCGATTTGATTTTGCCTTGATCGTAGAGGTCTGATAAGCTGAGGAAGATATCAGCCATGACTCGCCAGAATTGACCTAAACCAGTGTAGTAAGCAGAGACGCGCAAGTGTTCTGTTAAGAAATCTGGAAACAGTTGGTTTATACTTAAAATGAAGGGATTATTTTTAAATTTTGCGGTAATAACGGCTTGCGCTCTTTCTTGAAATTCTGTTGTATCTAAATAAGTATCTAGTCCGCCGCCACCGTGCCACATCATGGCTTTCATGCAATACTCGGCATATTCAAAATTAATTCGGTCATGCCACCAGTGACGGAGTAATTTCTGGAAAGAAACCTCTCCATTAAAATATTTAAAAAATGGGAAAAATACTAAAAACTGATGCTCGGCAATGTAGTTCAGATTTTTTGAGTAGGCATCTAAAACTACGCCATAGCTTTTAAGAATACCAACAACTTCCAGCACATTTTCTGGACTATCGGGGAGTAATGCATCTCCTTTTTGCAGGCGTTCAATATACTCAGCTAAGGGATTGTGAGTTGCTTTTTTTTTAATAGTTACCATTACCATCTCTCCGAAAAGTTTAGGGATTGGGGGATTGGGTACTGGGGATTGGGTACTGGGGATTGGGTATTATGTATTAAAAAAAATCTCCTCTAGTCCCTAGTCCCCAGTCCCCAGTCCCTAATCTCTAGTCCCCATTGCTTTATCCAAAGACACTGCTACTACTACGTTTTGGCTATTTACCATTGCTGTAATTGTTGGTTCAGTCCAGCGCACTAACCAAGCAGGTTGAATGCCAAAAATCACAATCAGCGCCGCTAAAATTACTGCTGGGATGCGATCGCTCCAATACACTCGTGGTAAGTTGGTAACTTGTGCAGACAAGCGGCCAAAAAAGGCGCGGTTGACGAGTATTAAGAAGTAAACTGCTGTTAAACCAGTACCAAGCATACATAGCAAGGTTTGCACTGGGAAAACTGGAAAACTCCCCCGATAAACTACGAATTCAGAAATAAACCCAACCATTCCCGGTATACCAGCGCTAGCCATGACTCCGACAATCATCAAGCTACCGATTACTGGCATACCCCGTTCTGGGTTGAGCAATCCTTGGATGACTTCTAAATCTCGGCTTCCAGCTTTTTTATACACAACCCCCACCAGCAAAAACAGCATTGCCGAAATCAAGCCGTGGCTAATCATTTGCATTACAGCACCCAACACACTTAAAGGTGTGGCCGCCGCCGCCGCTAACAGTACATAACCCATGTGTCCAATGGAACTGTATGCTACCATCTTTTTCATATCGGTTTGAGCGATCGCGCAGGATGAACCATACAGTACACTTACCACCGCCCAAGTTGCCAACCAAGGAGCCAGATAAGCCCAAGCTTCTGGTAACAAGTTCATGCCAAATCGCAGTAAGCCGTAAGTTCCCAACTTCAACAGCACCCCAGCCAACAAGACTGAAATCGGTGTGGAAGCTTCAACGTGAGCATCTGGCAACCAAGTGTGAAAGGGAACCAAGGGAATTTTAATCCCAAAACCGATCAAAATTCCCGCTAGCAATAAAAGTTGTGTTGCTAGAGGTAAAGTTGTCGCGTTCAAGGTTGCTAGTGCAAAGTTAGAGGAACCACTCAGCCAAACCATGCCGAGGAAACTTGCTAAAATCAGAATTCCCGAAACGGCTGTATAAATCAGAAATTTAGTCGCCGCATAACCCCGTTTCGCGCCACCCCAAATAGCTATCAACAAATACAGCGGAATTAGTTCCAATTCGTAAAATAGGAAAAATAGCAGTAAATCCTGTGCTAGAAAGGCTCCTGTCACCCCAGCGCTTAATAATAGGATCAAAGAGTAATAAAATTTCGGACGCTGTAAGGATTCATCGCTGCTGTAGATGGCAATGGCAGTTAACAATCCATTCAAAACCAGCAATGGCAAAGATAAACCATCTATCCCAAGGTTATAATTCAACCCTAAAGCATCTATCCAAGGGAGAGACTCGGCAAACTGTTGAGTGATTTCTCCTGGATGGAACTGAATTGCTAGTACGATTGTCCACAAGAATGTGATACTGGCAAAGACCAAAGCCACCCCACGGGCGAATTTCCCACTGATGCCAGAGGGCGAGAAACCAATTAAAGCTGCACCGATTAACGGCACTAGAATTAAAACACTAAGCATAACTAGGTATGGAATGGGGACTGGGGACTGGGGACTGGGAAAAAACTCTTACCCAATCACAAATGACAAATGACAAATGACCAATGACCAATGACAATATCTTTAAAAAGGCAATTTATCTAGTAAACCCAATGACCAGCTGATGAAAAAACCCAGGACGCTGACGACTGCTAGGATGGTCAACATATAGCCCTGAGATTGCCCAGAAATGCTGTACTTTAAAGTTTGTCCGCCAAGAATTGTTGCAAACCCAACCAAGTTTACAAAACCATCAACCAAGTAGCGATCGCTCCAAGCAGAAATTTTAGATAGCAGTGCGACTGCGCTTACCACCGTTACAAGATAAACTCGGTCAATATAAAAATCATAACCTAACAAGTCTTGCACAAATCTCCACGCCAAGATTCTAGATCGTGACCAAGCTTTGTGCAGATGAACTGTACACCCTACACCTACTCCCACCACGGTAGAACCAAACAACGCTAACGCCACATACCAATTAATGCTTTCCCAATCGGGTAACAAGTACCATTGCTGTAACATTAAAGGTAAAAGCAGAGTCAGCACTGTCAGAAATACCATTGGTAGCGCCATCTGCCAACCAACTTCTGGGGTGCGACGGGTTTTTTGTTGCGGTTTACCCCAAAATACTAATCTAAATACTCTGGTTAGGTTTAATGCTGTCAAACCATTAACTAATATTAAAACCCCAATTACCCAAGGGCTAAAACTCACGAAACCGTCAGCCCATGCTAACATTGCCCAGAAGCTTCCCAAGGGTAGTAGTGTTACCATCCCAGCTGAACCGACCACAAAGGCAGTGGTGGTGGCTGGCATCCGTGACCACAAACCGCCCATTTCTGTTAAGTCTTGGCTTTGGGTAGTCAAGATGACTGAACCAGAACTCATGAATAATAATGCTTTAGCGATCGCATGAGTTAACAGCAACATCAAGGCTACGCCCCCTTGCTGCAACCCTACGGCCAAAAATACTAAGCCCATGTATGCACTGGTGGAATGAGATAGCGATCGCTTAATATCAATTTGAGCTATAGATACTAATGTCGCCCCAATCGCTGTTACCGTCCCCATCACTACCAAGGCATTCAACGCAACTGGCGATAGGGCTAACAATGGTTGAAATTTATACAGTAAATAAGCACCACCAGCTACTACCAGCGAATTTCGCATTACTGAAGCTGGGTTTGGCCCTTCCATTGCCTCATCTAACCACAGGTGCAGAGGAAATTGGGCACATTTCCCAGCCGGCCCAGCAATTAACGCCAACCCCAGCAATGCTGATGTCATTGGGCTTAAATTAGCTGTTTGCGCCCATTCATATAAATCCGAAAAATTCAAACTTCCGGCTAAGGTAGAAAGCGTTACCACAGCCATTAGCAGCAACAAGTCTCCCACCCGTTTAGTCCAAAACGCATCCCGCGCCGCCGTCACTACTAACGGTTGAGCATACCAGAACCCCACCAGCAAGTAAGTCGAAAGGGTCAACACTTCCAAAAGGGCATAGCTGAGAAACAAAGAATCACTGATTGCTAGGCTACTCAACGCTGCTTCAAAAAATCCCAGCAGCGCAAAAAAACGCGCCAACGACCAGTCTTTTTCCATATAACCCAGAGCGTAAACTTGTGCCAGTAAGCTTAACCCTGTAATTAAAACTGTTGCTCCAATACTAACTGGCGACAGTTCCAAGGCAAAAGATAAGTCTAAATCCGCAACTTTGAACCAATTCACTAGTAAAGTTTCTGGTTCTCTATACCAGATACTTTTAAATACAAACAGGCTATGGATAAAAGCTAAAACGGTCGTCAACAAATTGATATATGCCGCAGGTCTTGGCCCTGTTCGCTTAATTATTCCTATTCCCCACGGCAAGGTCAAAATTGCGCCCAATAAGCTATAAAAAGGCACAAACCAACTTGTTGAAAATAGAAATTGATCCATTTAAATTTCCCTTGACGACTTAGCCTTGATTTAAAAAAAGCTCTAAAACAATTATTTATTTAATAAAATTAATTTACCAAAATACTGATGTTTTTTTAATATTGTTTCAGCTACATTCTGGCGAGTACTTTTACCTAGCTTTACCCTATTTAACATAAGTAAAATATAACTTTACATAAGCAAAAGCATTTACTTGCCTTAACATCACCGACCTTTTTACATTTGTATTTCTACTTTAAGCAAAGTACTTTATACAATATATTTGAAAAAGTTATATATTTTTCACCTAGTCATTGTAGATGTAGCAATCTTTAACAAAAGATAGATGCAGCAAAAGCTACAGCCTATGCTTGTCCCTCGACAGATCGGATTAGCCTTGGTTATGAATGTCGTTTTGTCAATGTAATAAAGAAATTATAAAGCATAAGTGGCCTCTCTAAGAATTAGTGAACTTTAAATCGCCCAGAAGGACAGATAACTTTTTGTTAAGTTTTTTAAAACTTTCTTATCATAAACTATTATAGTAATTTATATTGCCAGGGACGCCAAGCTTTCCTATGCTTAATTTGGAAGTGTTTTCTTAGCTATAAGATAAACCTCTCCCCGTCAAAAATTTCAAACAACAGTACTGATCTGATTCATTTTGTAGGAGTTCTGCGATGCCAATTGCAGTTGGGATGATTGAAACGAAAGGCTTTCCAGCAGTTGTAGAAGCTGCTGATGCGATGGTGAAAGCCGCCCGTGTCACTTTAGTGGGCTATGAAAAAATTGGTAGCGCTCGTGTCACCGTCATAGTTAGGGGAGATGTATCGGAAGTTCAAGCTTCTGTAGCAGCTGGGGTTGAAGCGGCGAAAAGAGTCTTCGGTGGTGAAGTGTTATCCACTCACATCATTGCTCGTCCTCACGAAAACCTGGAATACGTATTGCCGATACGTTACACAGAAGCGGTAGAACAATTCCGTACTTAAAAGCTGTTTAAACAAAGTAATTAACGCTCTTTACTTGAAAAGAGCATCACTTTTGTTATCCAAGACTAAAAACAATAAAAAAGGGATTAAAACTAATGTCAATTGCAGTGGGAATGGTTGAAACGCTAGGCTTTCCAGCAGTGGTAGAAGCTGCCGACGCAATGGTGAAAGCGGCTCGCGTCACTTTAGTAGGTTATGAAAAAATTGGTAGTGGTCGGGTAACGGTAATTGTTCGGGGTGACGTTTCCGAAGTGCAAGCTTCTGTGGCCGCAGGAGTTGAATCTGTAAAGCGAGTCAATGGCGGACAAGTACTGTCTACTCACATCATTGCTCGTCCTCACGAAAACTTAGAATACGTTCTACCAATTCGTTATACCGAAGATGTAGAGCAGTTCCGGGAAAATGTGAATGCAATTCGTCCTTTCGGTAGAAGACCGTAATTTGTAATGCAAATTGCCAAAGTTCGCGGCACAGTAGTTAGCACCCAAAAAGATCCAAGTCTTAGAGGTGTGAAACTACTGTTGTTACAATTAGTAGATGAAAACGGCAATATCCTACCAGAGTATGAAGTAGCAGCAGATATTGTAGGAGCAGGAGTAGATGAGTGGGTACTCATCACTCGTGGTAGTGCCGCTCGTCAAGTTGTTGGCAATGAACAGCGTCCATTGGATGCAGCAGTGGTGGCGATCATAGATACTATTTACGTTGAAGATCGCCTTATTTACAGCAAAAAAGATCAATATCGATAGTCATTAGTCATTGGTCATTAGTCATTAGTTCTCGACAAAGGACAAATGACTAATGACAGAAAATACAGGAGGAATCTCGCGATGGCAGTCCGCAGCACGGCGGCACCCCCAACCCCGTGGTCAAGGAATTTAGCTGAACCCCAAATCCATGAAACTTCCTTTGTACATTCGTTCTCCAATCTGATTGGGGATGTACGAATAGGTGCAAATGTAATCGTTGCTCCGGGGACTACGATTAGAGCGGATGAAGGTACACCCTTTTATCTTGGTGAAAATACCAATATTCAAGATGGTGTTGTCATTCATGGGTTGGAGCAAGGACGAGTAATTGGCGATGACCAAAATAAATACTCGGTATGGATTGGTAAAAACACTTGCATTACCCACATGGCTCTAATTCACGGGCCAGCCTATGTAGGGGATAATTCCTTCATTGGCTTTCGCTCGACGGTGTTTAATGCCAGAGTGGGTGCAGGTTGCATCGTGATGATGCACGCTTTGATTCAAGACGTAGAGATTCCCCCTGGTAAATATATACCTTCGGGAGCGATAATTACCAGCCAGCAGCAAGCTGACCGCTTGCCAGATGTGCAAGATCAAGATAAGGAATTTGCTCATCATGTGGTTGGGATTAATCAGGCATTACGGGCGGGTTATCTCTGTGCTGCGGATAGCAAATGTATAGCACCCATTCGGGATGAGAACGCTAAATCTTATACAGGTAATGGTATTACTGTTTTAGAGTTGGAAAGGAGTAGTGAAGTGGCGAGCAATAGCTTGGGTGCAGAAACAATAGATCAGTTGCGGTATCTATTACAGCAAGGTTATAAAATCGGTACGGAACACGTAGACCAAAGACGATTCCGCACAGGTTCTTGGACTAGTTGTCAACCAATTGAACCGAGATCAATCGGTGAAGCGATCGCAGCCTTAGAAAGCTGTCTAAATGACCATAGCGGCGAGTATGTCCGCCTGTTTGGCATTGACAAAGGTAGACGGCGTGTGCTAGAGAGCATCATCCAACGTCCAGATGGTGATGCGAAACCAGCTACCAGTTTTAAGCCTCCGACTAGTAGCCATAGCAATGGTAGCTACAGCAGCAGTAATGGTAACGGTAATGGCTCTAGCAGTGGCAAAGTTAGTGGCGAAACTCTAGATCAAATCCGTCAACTTTTGGCGAGTGGTTATAAAATTGGCGTAGAACACGTAGATGAGCGGCGCTTCCGCACTGGTTCCTGGACTAGTTGCAAGCCAATTGAAGCAACTTCCACAAATCAAGTCATCTCCGCCTTAGAAGAATGTATAGAAAGCCATCCAGGCGAATATGTGCGTTTAATCGGCATTGATACCAAAGCTAAACGGCGGGTATTAGAAAGCATTATCCAACGTCCAAATGGTCAAGTGGTATCCTCTGGTAGTCAGAAATCATTTAATACCAGTGCTAGCTCTGCGACAGCAACAGCTACCAGTAGCCACTTAAGTAAAGAAGTAGTAGACCAACTCCGGCAATTATTGGCTGGCGGCTCTAAAATTAGCATAGAACACGTAGATGAGCGCCGCTTCCGTACAGGTTCCTGGACTAGTACCGGTCAAATTCAAGCCTCCTCAGAAAGAGAAGCCATCGCAGCCGTAGAAAAACAACTCGGCGAATATCCAGGGGAGTATGTGCGCTTAATTGGTATTGACCCGAAAGCCAAACGCCGAGTATTAGAGACTATTATCCAACGTCCAAACGGTCAAGTAGCCTCCTCTGGCAGTCAGAAATCATTTACCACTAGTGCAACACCCTCTGCAACAGCAACAGCAACAGCTACCGCTACCCGCTTGAGTACTGAAGTAGTAGAACAACTCCGGCAACTATTAGCTGGTGGGTATAAAATTAGCGTTGAGCATGTAGATCAACGGCGATTCCGTACAGGTTCCTGGACTAGTACAGGTCAAATTCAAGCCTCCTCAGAAAGAGAAGCGATCGCAGCCGTAGAAGGACAACTCGGCGAATATCCAGGGGAATATGTACGCTTAATTGGTGTTGACCCCAAAGCCAAGCGTCGAGTATTAGAAACGATTATTCAACGTCCGTAGTAAAAGGAAATAGGGAGTAGGGAGTAGGGAATAGGGAGTGGGGGAGATGAGGGAGATGAGGGAGATGAGGGAGATGAGGAGGTAGGGGAGAAGTTGCAGCAAGTCTTTCCCCACTCCCCACTACCCACCCCCGACTCCCCATTACCCCTTATCCCCACTCCCCACTCCCCACTCCCCACTCCCCACCTGAGGTTAAAATTTCCATGTCTGTGCCGCCACTGCGCCTCAGCAATAACTTTGATTCTTACATTAGTGGTGAGGTGACTATTCATCCAAGCGCAGTACTTGCACCTGGGGTGATTCTCCAAGCGGCTGTAAATAGCAAGATCATCATTGGGCCAGGGGTCTGCATTGGTATGGGAGCAATTCTCCAAGTCCATGAAGGCACTCTAGAGGTAGAAGCAGGTGCAAACCTGGGAGCCGGTTTTTTGATGGTTGGCAAGGGCAAAATTGGAACAAATGCTTGTATTGGTTCAGCAACAACAGTTTTTAACTATTCGGTTGAACCTGGACAAGTAGTACCACCTGGTTCAATTTTAGGAGACACCAGTCGGCAGATTAGCGAAATCAAGGAACCAGAACCATCTACAAATAACCCTACTTCTACAAATGCAGTACCGCCAAAGGAAGAGGAAAATGGCTCAGGTGAAGTTAAGGAAAAGGTAATTTCCTCAACTAACTTCTCAGCTGCGGCTTTTGTAGATTTCAAACAAAACAAATCGATTTCTTATTTTAAATCTCCCGCCACTCCCGAAAATCAGTCTCCTCCGGTGGAGGAACCTACCAATGATGCTAACTCCACCTTGGAGTCAGCCGCCCAAGAGTCTACAGAATATCATTCAGACCCCAGTCAGCCAACTACAGAATCCCCTAATGGTTTTGGGACTCAAATTTATGGACAAGGGAGCATCAGCAGACTGTTGACTACATTGTTTCCTCATAGACAATCCTTGAGCAACCCAAACTCTGACGATTAGTTCGAGTAAGTGTTAATTGTAAGGTGTCGGCTTTTTCCGTATTTTGGAGAATTCATCATGGAAACATATAATCAACGGTCTACTCGCAGCAACCAAGGGGCGAGTAGTCAAGAAACCTTTCAGGATACCGCCTTGGGTTTAGTTTCTACCCGCAGCTTTCCCGCGATCGTGGGGACAGCAGATATGATGCTGAAATCGGCAGGAGTTCACCTCGTTGGGTATGAAAAAACTGGTAGTGGTCATTGTACTGCGATCGTCCGGGGTGGAATTGCTGACGTGCGTCTGGCGGTAGAATCGGGTGTGCAAACGGCTGAACAGTTTGGTCAGTTAGTTTCTAGTTTGGTGATTCCCCGACCTTATGCCAACCTAGATATAGTACTTCCCATCACAACCCGTTTTACGAAATTGATGCAAGAGGGCAATTACAGCCGTCTGAGTAATCAAGCAATTGGTTTGGTAGAAACGCGAGGATTTCCCGCGATGGTGGGAGCGTGTGATGCCATGCTCAAAGCTGCTGATGTTCATTTAGCAGCTTATGAAAAAATTGGTGCGGGTTTGTGTACAGCCATTATCCGTGGTTCCGTAGCAAATGTGGCGGTAGCAGTGGAAGCGGGAATGTTTGAAGCAGAACGCATTGGGGAATTGAATGCTGTGATGGTAATTCCTCGACCCCTTGATGAAATGGAGTTAACTTTGCCCTTAGCAAGCTGCTGGATAGAAGAACGGGAACCGTTAAACTTGCCAGTGAATATTAAAGAACAAGTTGCTGAAATCGAAGTATTAAGATTACCAGACTTAACCAAGCTACCGACAAAAGTTACAGAAGAATTATGGAATGATGAATGATGATAGATGAATTTGGGAAAATCCTTATTCATCATTCATCAGGAGATGGAAGGCATCTTACGCTTTAGCTGTTCTGATAATAGCTTCTTGAATCCATAAATAAAATACCCTTATTATAATATAAACAATAGAGTTTTATCTATGATGAAACTCGTAACTTTCTGTGAGCATCACTACATCATTTGCCAGTGTTCAGCAATACTAGTCTTATATCTATTAATCGCTATATATTAGGAGAATCACCCTTGAACCAAGCGACGCTGCACCAGTTAAAGGTGTTCGAGGCGGCGGCACGGCACAGTAGCTTTACTCGTGCTGCTGAGGAATTGTTTCTCACCCAACCTACTGTTTCTATGCAGATCAAGCAACTTACAAAAACGGTAGGGCTGCCATTATTTGAGCAAGTAGGGAAGCGATTGTATCTGACGGAAGCTGGACGGGAGTTATTTGCCACTTGTCGGCAGATTTTTCACAATATAGCCCAGTATGAAATGAAGGTGGCAGATTTAAAAGGGCTAAAACAGGGACAATTACGCTTGGCAGTGATTACAACAGCAAAATATTTTATCCCACGTCTGTTAGGGCCGTTTTGCGAACTTTATCCAGGGATTGATATCTCGCTACAAGTAACAAATCACGAACAAATTTTAGAACGGATGAGTCAGAATTTGGATGACTTATATATTATGAGTCAAATTCCAGACAATATAGATGTAACTTGTGAACCATTTCTAGAAAACCCTTTGATAGTATTTGCACCAACTAATCATCCGTTATGCAAAGAAAAAAATATTCCTATCCAACGCCTGTCTCACGAACCTTTTATTATGCGGGAACCTGGTTCAGGAACACGCCGCGCCGTCCAAAAGCTATTTGAAGAACAAGGGGTAACGGTAAAAGTCAAGCTAGAATTGGGAAGTAATGAAGCAATTAAACAAGCGATCGCAGGTGGTTTAGGTATTTCTGTTTTATCTCGTCATACCTTACTATCAGACACTTCAGAGTTTAGCATTTTAGATGTACAACACTTCCCCATTCAGCGACATTGGTACATGGTTTACCCATCTGGCAAGCAGCTCTCTATCGTCGCTCGTGCCTATTATGAGTATCTACTAGCTGCGGCAAAGAATTTTGTCGAGCAAAATACTGATACTGCTTCTAGTACGCTCGAACCAATTCATAGGTAATTCGTAATTCGTAATTCGTAAGGGAACTTCAAGAAATAAATTATCCAATTTTGTGGGGTGGGCATCTTGCCCGCCCAGTTTATAGGGCGGGCGAGACGCCCACCCCACAAAAGTTAATTGGATATTTTTTATTTGTCAGTCCCTAATTAGAGGTTGCTGAATAAACAGAAAGCCTTGATAAATCAATGCCTTGAGTGGGATAAAAGGTGAATAAGGTGCAAGGAAAAAGACTTGATGTCACAAAAAATCAATCACTTTTTCGGATTCAAGAGATTTAGGGGTAGTTTGTAACTTCCCTTATGCCTCCTGCCTCTTAGCCCCCACGAAAAGACTTTTTCAGCAAACCCTAATTACGAATTACCTAAAGGGGGGTTGACTCTTAGACCGGGAAACATTGACAATTAACCAGCAGAATCATTAAAAATGGGGGAAAACTGGCAATGGTTAACCCGGAACTACCGTCTTGGCGCAAAACAGTACAAAGCGAGATTGTCGCTGTTACCGTGTATGCTGATAGAGCATTGGTTACACGGCGGGGTGTAGTTGATTTAACAGGAATTGAACAGGAATTAGTAATTACCCCAGTGCCAATAACTCTAGAAACTGAGTCTGTCAGGGTTAGCGGTACAGGTACGGTAGGGGTACGCTTACTGGGAGTTAGTAGCGATCGCATTTACACTACTGAACCAATAGCAGAACGAGTAGCACATTTAACAAGGCAAATTCAGCAACTAGAAGCAGAAAAACGCCACCTGCAAGCCCAAGTGGATGCTTTAGCATTGCAATCTAGTTTTATCGCCGGCTTACGTGAAAAAACAGAAGAACCCTTTTCCCAGAGTTTGTCTCGGAAAAATCTCAGCCTCAGCGAAACTTTGGATTTCCTGAACTTTCTCGGAAGCCAGTATAGTGAATATGCGATCGCATCTGGAGAGTGCAAAACTCAACAGCAGGAATTAGACAAACAACTGCAAGCACTCCACACCTCATTGCAAAAAATCCAAACACCCCATCCGAAAGAGAGTTTTAGCTTAGTTGTCGCAGTTGAAGTAGCAGGCGAAGGCGAATTTGAATTAGAGGTATCCTACATAGTAAATCGCGCTAGCTGGAATCCGCTTTATGACTTACGGTTTAGCACTACCAGCGATATTGTACATCTGAGTTACCTTGCAGAAATCACTCAAAGCACTGGTGAAGATTGGATTGGTGCAAATCTCACCCTTTCTACCGCTAAACCAGGATTAGGTACACTTCCACCCAAACTTGAACCCTGGTATATTGATGCACCACGTCCCCAAATGTTACGCCGACGACAATTTGATGCCCAGCCACCACTGCTGCCTAGCATACCAGAGCCGCCTGCTGCTGCCGCCAGAGCAGATTGGCAAGAACAAGACGAAGCTACCGAGGATAGTCTCATTCCAGCAGAAACCGTTATAGGAGAAGTATCCAAACAAGGGAATGTAGTTACCTTTAAATTGAATAGTGGCGGCAACATTCCCAGTGATGGCGCACCTCATAAAACTACGATTTTCAACGATGATTATCCTTGTAGCTTCGATTATGTAGCAATGCCACGCTTGGTAAGCTTTGCTTATCTACAAGCGAATGTAAAAAATAATCCCAACGGTGCGACTTTGTTACCAGGTAAAGCAAATATTTTTCGCGACAACGTTTTTGTGGGCACTACTGGGTTAGACAATATTGCACCAGGGCAAGAATTCAAACTGAATTTAGGAATTGATGAAGGTTTAAAAATAGAGCGCGACTTAGTTGAGCGTTTGGTAGATAAAAGATTAATTAGCAGCCAGCGCCGGACTACTTACAGTTATCGGTTGATAATTACTAACTTACTCCACAAAGAACTAAATCTGAAATTAACTGAACAATTGCCAGTTAGCCGCAACGAGCAAATTAAAGTGCGTCTTAGTCGCAGCAACCCACAAATTCAACTTGGTGAAATGGGTATTTTAGAATGGCTATTAACTCTTCCACCCCAAGAGCGGCGAGAAATATATTATCAGTTTAATGTTGAACATTCGCCTGATTTAATGGTAGTTGGGTTAGATATTTAGGGAATCTCAAAAAGTTAATTCTCTGCTAAAAAACCATAACTTTTGTGCGGCTGCTAGATCCCCGACAACTTCTGCGAAGTCGGGGATCTGAACACCACTAACCTCTCAAAACTTTTGGGACAGACTACTAGTTTTCACGTTCAGTTGACACCAATGAGCAATGTTGTGCCCCTACGACTCACATTAAATATTGCCAAGTAATTGTAATATCTCTTAATTGCTAGATTTATTACCTCGTGTTGAATTTCCACAATACTTCAGTAATTACACTACAGTTTTAAGTTATATTTAATGCTAGACTAACATAATTACTTGAAGTAGAGAATAGCAGTATGAAAGAGTATATTACTCTGAAATTCCGCAATAATGCGACAGGACAGAGAATGAAGCTTGAAGCTTTGCAAACCTATGGCGCACAAGGTTGGAGAGTTGCCAGTGAAACTATAACGCCTGGAAATTTCAAGGGTGGCAATGCTTGTTGTTTAGCAGTTATATGTTTGCCCCTTGCTTTTTGTGCAGGATCAACAGACGGAGAAATTAACCTAACCTTAGAACGTGGTAAATAATTGACCAGAGAAAGGACAGAGATGTTGCACCCGTACCAATACCTGTAACAAATCGAAGGGTGTTATTAGACTCTCTTAATCCAATTAGCTGAGTTGTACCATCTAAAACTAGAGCTAAAAAAAATAATATGAACAATGTAGAAGGATAATTTTTTATTAGTAGGAATGCAGGAGATATTGCATAACCAACTAATAGTCCAGTACATCTTGCACATACATGAAACTGCCTATTTTTCACAAAGAAAGACCTAGAACTCAATCTATGGCAGCGTACAAATTTGTAAAGAAGTATGTTATCAACAAACAGCTTAATTAAAAGCTTGTCCAATGGCTTTTTGATCATCTGCTTGTACTTATGCTTCATAGTTAATATTTATTGTTTAAGTTAACAAAAATTTCTCAAGGTTAGTATTAATTATAGGAAATAATGGACTTAATCTCAATACTGCATTTTCTTCTAAGCTCCACTTTATGCAAAATTAAGAACCTGGTTCCCTCTATACGGCAAAACCCTAGCTTTTTGGCAAAAGCTTAGATTTCAGCTTAAATTAAGGCAATATCAAATTGTAATATTATCATCCCCTTGCTGATTAATAACTAATCGCAAAATCGATAACCCTAAAATTATCAAAAATAACACTAACCCAATCGTGCAAGCATAGCTAATTTCCAAGTTGTTAAAGGCTTGCTCATATAGATAATAAACAATTGTTTTTGAGCTATTGAGTGGCCCTCCTTGAGTCATAATGTAGACTTCTTCAAACACTTTGGTCGCAGAAATAGCCGAAATCACCGCCACTAGTGCTAAATACGGCTTCATCAAAGGTATGGTAATATCCCAATGTTTGCTGATACCATCAGAGCCATCGATGGCTGCGGCTTCGTACACATCAGCAGGAATTGATTGCAACCCCGCTAAATAAATCACCATGTAGTAGCCTAATCCTTTCCAAACGGTAACAGCCATCACGCTGGCAAGAGAAATTGGTACGATGCCAAAAATTTTTGCTGGGCTAGTTAGCCAAGGAATACCTTCTGGAAAAATACCTAAAGCTTTAAATAACTGATTAAGTAATCCGTTTTCTGCATACAGCCATTTCCAAGCTATTCCCGCAACCACCATTGAAATTACCACTGGGGTATAGTATGCTGCTCTAAACCAATTCATCCCCCGCAGTTTTTGATTTACCAAAATTGCTAGCACTAAGGGAGCAATTACTAAAATTGGTACTACACCCACAAGATATAAAAAAGTGTTTTCCAAGGTTTTCCAAAAAACTGCATCCTTCCAAAGCTTGAGGAAGTTGGCGAAACCTATCCATTTTGGCGGCTGGGCAATATCTTCATAGCTGGTAAAGCTGAGGTAAAACGCTTGCAATGCAGGCCAAAAGACAGTTAGCCCTAAAATAATCAAGGCGGGTAGTAAAAATAAATAAGGCGTTAGACGCTGTTTGATGAACATCCAATTCTTAGGTGTTAATTGATTCATCGGAAGTTTAATAGTTATTTTTTGCTTTTTCAGAACAAGAATTCGGAGATGTGAGTAGATTTAAGCTTCAATATTTTAAGAGCATATATTTGCTTGCGTAGCGCTTCGCGCTTGCCGTATGCATTGCTAATTAATAATTCAGAGATAAACTGCGATGGAAACTCAGCACAATCCACCAATTGAACATCAAAATGTCCCCATAAACCACCGTGGACTACATGAATTTTTGTACAGTTCTGAAGACGAACACGCTGCTCTTGAGGTGAGTATAACTCCTGAACTGGCAAACAATGGTACTGAAATCATTGACCTTGAAGCTTGGAGTGCAGCTACTCAGAACGCAAAAATTGCTGGTGTTTACGCAGTATTGGATGCAGAACGCCGCAGCCAGTACATTGGCTATTCTCGAAATGTGTTGCTTTCCCTAAACAGTCATCTTCGCCAAAATGGTAAGGAAAAGTGTGCTTTTGTGCGTGTGCAATCATTCAAGTTCCCCAAGCGTCAAGAAATGGAAGATTTACGAGATGCATGGATAGCAGAACTCGAAAGTACACCACCTGGTAATGCAACTGATGGCGCAATGTGGGCTAGTACAGTAGGCGAAGCGACTAAGGCGGTAATGTCGGAGGCTGAACGTCAAGCCTACGAGGATAAAAAGCTAAAACTGCGGAAAGCAATGGCTGATACAACTCTTTCTAAAGAGTTAGAAACAACAGATGCAAGTCAAGCCGAACGTCAGCGTCAACTTGAAGGTGCTGTGAAAAACGATGACTGGAGTGTAATTATCGACGCACAAACACAAGAAACCAAGTCTTAGAATGAGTGTTCAGTCATCTTGTTATTTCCCCACTTGGATATCCCATATCTTTACAGAACAGGGTATTCAAGGCTTTTTTACGATCAAAACTTTAGGACTAGAATCTTAAACAGCAGAAATAGCACAAACTTGTAATCCAACAGGTGTGTGAATAATCACTGATTCTACACCGAAGACTTGTGCGATCGCATTTGGTGTCAGAACTTCTTTAGGTGTACCAACTTGCCAAATATGACCCTGTTTTAATAATGCAATGCGTGAACTATACCGGGCTGCTAAATTCAGTTCGTGTAAAACTGTAACAATAGTTAATTCCTGCTGCTGATTTAGTCCTTTGAGCAGTTCCAATAATTGCAATTGATAGTTGATATCTAAAAAAGTTGTCGGTTCATCTAATAATAGAACTTTCGGTTCTTGTGCCAGCGCCAGAGCTAAAAAAGCCCGTTGTCTTTCACCACCTGAGAGTTGTTCGACTAAGCGATCGCTTAATTTTTCTAATTGCGTCTTTTTAATTGCAGCTTCAACTTTTACCCAATCTTGGGCATTTAATTCCCATTGCCACCAAGATTGATGGGGTGTGCGTCCTAAACTTACTAATTGTCGCACTGTTAAGCCAACGGGAACTGTTTGTTGTTGCGGTAATAATGCTAGCTTCTGTGCAACTAAATTTGGAGGTTGAGAGTGAATTGCTTTACCATCCAGTAGCACTGTTCCATGTTGTGGCGAGAGAATACGACTCAGTAATTTGAGTAAAGTAGATTTACCTGAGCCATTAGCACCAACTAAACTTAACCATTCTCCTGTTTGCAGAGTTAGGTTAATATCTTGGACAATTGGCACTAAGGTGTAACCACCTGTGAGGTTTTGTAATTCGAGTGGCATTTCAGAAAATCAAAAATGAGAAATTTATTTAATCTTACAAGATTTGATTTGAGTGGATTCTTTTACAATTTCAATTCAAAAAGTTAGTCGCGCTAAGATTTGGCTACAATCTTCTTTAATATTAGGACTATATGCAAAGGTAACGAAAAACAAACCACAGAGTCCACGGAGGAATAGGAATGAGAGTTTGAGAGGCTTTGGCAGGTTCTCAAAAAATCTCTCAAATGACAAAACCCTCCTCATAATTTGAGAAGGGTTTTAGTTTGTAAAAATAAACCTGGCATCGAGCTATTTTTGCGTAGGGCTACCCCTAAACTATCGTGGCCGCAGCAGCGTTTCACCTCTGAG
>NZ_JBALEJ010000072.1:0-434 GCF_036917975.1 Nostoc sp. | reverse complement strand
AGGTGTAAATACCGCCACCCTTGCCAGACTCGAATTTACCAGAACTGAGTTCGATTCCGAAAGCTTTATTGTGCTTGATAATGCTGTTGCCTACTATTAAGATGCCATCATTGTAAATGCCACCGCCAAAGTGTGCTTGATTGTTACTGAGGGTGCTGTTGCTTAATATTAAAGCGCCATCATTGTAAATACCACCGCCAGACTGTGCTTTATTGTTACTAATAGTGCTTTTGGCTAATGTTAAGGTGCCATCATTGTAAACGGCAGCACCAATGCCTGCTTGATTGTTACTAAGGGTGCTATCACTCACGACTATATGATCATTAAAACCCAGATCACTATACTAAAAACGGTTAAGAGTAGGACTTTTGTTTAGTGGCAAAAACAAGTAATATAAACAAAGAATCAATCGGGTGCTATTAAAAATTAAAGTT
>NZ_JBALEJ010000071.1:0-78504 GCF_036917975.1 Nostoc sp. | reverse complement strand
AGCACTCCAATTGACCAGCCATCGGCAACTATGTGATGTAGATTTAGCAGCAGCAGATATTCTGCTTCATCCAGTTGCAGCAGCTTTACTCGCAGTAATGGCCTAGTGGTTAGATTGAAAGGATGTTGAGCCTCTTGGGTTACGATTTGCTGCATTCGTGTGCCGCGTTCTGATCTGTCGAAATTGCGTAGGTCTATTAAGGGAAGAGGTATGGTTAAGCTAGGTGAAATCGCCTGTACTGCTTGCTGCTCTACCATAACAAACTTAGTACGTAACGTTTCGTGACGACGTACAATTTCGTTGAATGTCTGCTTTAAGGCGGCGAAGTTAAGGGAACCTGTCAGGTGAAGTGCTGTTGAGACGTTGTAAAATGGATTCCCCGGTGCTAACTGGTCGAGAAACCACAATCGCTGCTGGGCGAAAGAAGTGGGAAAAACGAAAACCTCTGCTTCCTCAGAAAAATTAAGTTCTTCATCATCTGTGAGACTACTGTAAATATACTGGCTCATAAGTGAATTGCAAACAGTTGTGGTGGAATTTGTGGAAACTTTTTCTCAGGTCATCTTGTTGTCAATGCTTCGATAAGAGTTTAGCTTTGAAGAACTAATGACCTTATAGATTGAGCTTTCTACTCCTTTTGCTCAAACCCAATTTTTAACCAAGTAGTATTGGGAAGTGAATTACCTCCAACTTCAGACTTATGAATGCTGTACAATGCCGTTGAAGATGGCCGAAGTTAGAGAGGTTTTCACCCAGACATTTTGATTGTGATAAAAATCACCACGCTGTTCTAGTGTAAACCCACCCAGCAATAATCCCAACCATACTTCTACCATCGGCATTTTTAATCCACCTTGGAGTTGAGTTAAAGAAATTTCACCTTTGACATTTATCAGATGGTTAGCGATGTCTACGACGGGCTACGCCTACGCGCTCTGCCATTTTTGGACATCTTCATCTGATGCCAAATTGCGGACATCTTCTAAAGTTGTTACCTCATCAAGCATTGCCAAAACATTTGCTTTTTCAACAGGTGCTGCTACAGAATCACCCAACTCAGTAGGAGATGAAAATTGGTGTGGGCCAGTGGTTTAAAGGTTTGTGGTGTTTGCGGTTCAATCAAATCATCTAAATCTAGGTGCATTGTTGTCCGCACTAGACCAGCAAAGAGATCGGTGCTAACAATTGGCCCCTTTGGGTTATTGCGATCGCAGGTATCTTGCAACAGCACTTCGGCACGAGACTTGAGAATATCCGCAATTTGACTGAAGGCAAGCGCTGCGGTTAATAACTGTGCCTCTAAGGGTAATTTTTCAAGCTCCGCATCTAAACATTCCCACATCGGTACAAGTGAAGATGTGGGTGGAGATTCGGACAACTCATCAAGCACATCCCAAATTGTCATATTAAATTCAAAAGCAGATCCACCCCAGTCGCCACACCAACAAAGCCATATAAATCAAGACTTCCACACCACCCACACCAGTTTAGATGACTTGGTAGAAAAAAAAGATTTAAATCAAATAAACATTGATTTAAAAATTGACTCGTCAGACCAAAATCAAATCACTCCCCCCATAGTTTCACCTGCTAATAAAGCCGATTGGGAGCCAAAGTTACAGGTACTCACTTGTATCTCCTCCCAAACAGTGAAGAGTAGACCTTTGCTGTTAGTTACTGTCTCTAATTTTTTATCTGGTGGTATTCGTTTCTCTAGTTGGGGTTGTTTATTTTCTAGTTATGGTTGTGCTAAATCAGTAGCTTTACTTGAATCCGTTTTAGTTAATTATTCTAGATTAACTGTTGGCGTTGATGCGGTTAATGGGAAGTCAGACGAGTCTATAGCTGCATTTATTTTTTGAAGTTCCGGATCAAGAGCGGGGATAAATAGCCGGAATTTCCCTTGTACCTAACTGTAAATACCCACTCGCCAGGTAAGCATTAGGGTATTTGGAGCCGCGAGATTTTTTCGAGAAATTCCCGTATTTTGTCTGGCGTTTAAAAATCTATCTAATTTCTGTTTTCGGTAGAACTTACCAAGAAGGGGAAAAGGGGAAGGGGAAAGGGCACAGAATTTAGAACTTTTCCCCACAAGGTATAAAGCCCCTGTTTTTAAATAGGTCGAACAAAAAAAGAAGATTTTTGAGACACGTAGTGCGTTCGCCCTTGGCGTCTCGTAGAGAGAAGTAAGCCGCGTCTTTATTTGAAACGCCTGCTTTTAAGTCACTGGTTCCCTTTCCCCTTCTTCATTCTATTGGAGTTGTGCTAAGGAGTTACATTGGGGTCGCGGTAAGCAGTAGGTTCAGAGCGATTGCGTTTACCTAAACCAGCCAAACCTACTAAACCCAGTAAGCCTAACCAGCCCCAATTAAAATGGTCGTTATCTCTCCTATCAGCTCCTTGAAGCGAGGTGTTATCTGTAGTTGAAGTGGTGTTTGTCTGAGGGGATGTGCTGCTCTGAGCTAAGGCGGGCATAATTAGGGGAGTTATGGCTAGACCGACTGCTAGAATGCCAGAACCCATAATTTTCGATATGTCAGAACGCTTCATAATTAAAACTCTGTTTTGGTATCCATACTTTATCAGTCAGTAAAAGAAACATACATCAGTCCTTAGCTACAAATGACTCCGGTCAGAGAGTCCTACTAAAGTCTAGTTACGCCATCGCCTAGAGAGACATCCCTTTACTATTGTAATTTTATGTATGACTGTTATCAAGTGTTTTAGTATTAATGTAGATATCTAGCATATTAAATAAGAATTTTTTTTATAAATAAATATGATTACTGATGAAATAGTAAATAAATCTAAGTAGATAGGTACAAAAACACCAAATTACATAAAGATAAATAAAAGTTATAAAGTATTAATACTGAGAATTATTGGTGATTTGTAATTGTTCAGAAAAGCAATAGCTATAAATCTTACTTGCTCACGAAAGGTTAGGCAGTTTTGATGAATCCTTTTGAAGCGTTATAATAGACTCATTCTTAATTATCTTAAACTCTTCTTAAAAATCGTGTTACAGCCCAATAAATACTTAGACAAAACCAGTTCTCAGGCTGTAGAGTTACTACAAATAGAAGCACTCGAAGTAGCGGAATCTCAGAGAATTGTTGCTATCACCGTTGAAAAGATCCGTCAATCTCTTGACTTAGAATATATTTTTCAGACAACCACTCAAGAAATTAGGCAATTGTTCAACTCTGACCGCGTAATTTTATATCGTTTCAATCCAGATTGGAGTGGAACATTTGTCTCTGAATCCTTAGCACAAGGTTGGTTGCCTCTAATTCAGCAGCAAGTGCATCAGCCAGAATTAGTAGAAAATGTCAGTGAATGTAGCTTGAAAAATTTATCTATTCCTCCAATTGTGGATACTTATTTACAAGATACACAGGGAGGGCGCTTTTCTCAAAATGAAACTTATCGTGTTTGTCACGATGTTTATAGTGCTGGCTTTAGTAAGTGCTACCTGAAAATTTTAGAGCAATGCCAGGCAAGAGCTTACGTGATTACCGCTATTTATCAAAGTCAACAACTTTGGGGACTGCTAGCAGTTTACCAAAACGATGCACCTCGAAAATGGCAAACAGATGAAGTATATATACTTAGCCAAATTGCTTCTCAACTAGGTGTAGCATTACAGCAAGCGGAATTACTCAAACAAACTCAAAGTCAGAAGGAAGAACTCGCCGCAGCTCTCAAAGACTTACAGCAGGCTCAAGCTCAGTTAATTCAAAATGAGAAAATGCTCAGTTTGGGACAATTAGTGGCTGGAATTGCCCATGAAATTAACAACCCAGTTAGCTTTATTTATGGCAATCTGAAGTCGGCTGATGAATACACCCAAAATTTATTTTCACTATTAGATATCTACCAAAAACATTATCCCCAATCAATCAAGGCAATTGAGGAGTTTGCAAATTTCATTGAACTAGATTTTTTAAGGTCAGATTTCCCCAAATTATTCAAATCGATGATGATGGGAGCAGAGCGGATTCGAGATATTGTTCTTTCCCTGCGGACTTTCTCACGCTTAGACGAAGCTGAAATGAAAGCAGTTGATATTCATCAGGGAATTGATAGTACGATAATGCTCATCCAAAGCCGCCTCAACCCTGCTAACCAGCGCCGGCAAATTGAGGTGATTAAAGAATACGGTAGCCTCCCCTTAGTTGAATGTTATCCTGGGCAGTTAAACCAAGTATTTCTGAATATTTTAGTGAATTCGCTCGATGCTTTAGAAGATTCATCGGTTAAAGGTCGGTGGGCAACAAAAAAATTCAATTTAATCGATAATCCCCGAATTTATATTCGCACCAAATTACTAGAACCAGATCAAGTCACAATTAGTATTGCCGACAACGGAATAGGAATACCAGAAGATACTTTAAAGCAAATATTTAATCCCTTTTTTACAACCAAGCCTGTTGGACAAGGTACAGGAATGGGACTGGCTATTAGTTACCAAATTATCACACAAAAACATCGCGGTTGTTTAGAATGCATTTCCCAACCAGGAGTTGGTGCTGAGTTTATTATTCGTATTCCCCTGATTCAATTTGTGCCAAATTTCTAACGCTTGAGATCATGTCTTCAGTTTTCAACGAAGAGGCAGTTCTTTAAGCCAAATTCCTTATGCTTGTAAACTTTACTGTAAATGAATCTGGATTTTACTGAATAAATTGCAGGTGACTTGCACGAGTTAGTTATTACTGGGAGCAATGCTCCAAAGTGAGGTACTTAAAATTCAGGTGCTAAATCACCTGTTTAGGGGTGCGAGCGCTCCATAGCGATTAAAAGTCATGAACCTGTGGTTTACCGCTATCTAATGGCTCTTAAGTTCTAAGGCTATGAGTTGGACTTATCTTTATATAGTTTGTCCTGTAAGCCTTGCTACAACTGCAACAAGCTCATCAGGTTCAAAAGGCTTACGAATAACCTCTTGAAACCCTGCATCTATTGCTTCTCTAATGTCTTCTTGATACGCATAACTTGTTAAAGCCACGGCTGGAAGAAACCCACCCATTGACGCTTCTTTGTTTCTGATGGAGGTAACTAGTGAGTAACCGTCCTTGTCAGGCATCCCGATGTCGCTGATCACAATATCTGGTTTCCACTCTTCAATTGCTTCTATAGCTTCATCCACCGATGTTGCCGTTTTGGTTTGTGCCTGGTAATCTGACAAAATAAACGTAACTATACACAAGCAATCGTCATTGTCATCTACCACAAGTACCCTTAAACCATTGAGGGATGGAGATTGACTTTGCGGTATTTGCTCTAAAAACTCTCTATCTTTTTGTGGATATGTCTCGTTAGAATTTTTTGGCAACATAAAATAACCTCCTACTTGGTGATCTCAATTAGGAGTCTTAATAAGCAGATGGCGACCACCATCTGCTTTTAGACATTTTCATTACTAAATCAATAATAGAATAATCTATATAGCCCTATATTTTCAATTACTCTTTCTCTTAAGCTTGTTATAGCAAGCTTTGACCTCACACACGCGAAGCTCCGTGTCTGCCGATGCCTGTAACAATCTGGGTGGCTCAACGAGTGGATTTGTGGCAGTGGCAGACATCGCTCTTGATTGAGCGAAGCGGTTAAGGGGTTCAACTGGGGTGTTGATTAAACAAGAGCGACAAGAAAAATTAGCAGAGCAACGGACGCAACTTAGCCTTCAACTCAACCTGCTGTCTGAGCAAAAAATTGCGAAACTGATCAGTTTGGTTGAGGAATTACGCCAAGATACTCCCAATGTCAAAAATCGATTTGACCCGGAAGCCCAAATGATGAAGTCCCCTACAGACCCGCACGCAATTATAGATGTATTAGAAGAGACTTTAGCATCAGAGTTAGCAAGTTTTTCGCAGCAAAAAACATCACAAGATCCCCGCAGGGGTACGCTCCGAATTCAAAATTCAAAATGACGCTCTCTACGAGACGCTAAAAGCGAACGCGGACTCGCTAACGCTACGCTAACAAAATTCAAAATTAATGATCCCCATAAATAATTTTAGTTGCTCTGTATCATGAGTCGTTTTCGGTCACTCCCCTCATTCCTGGGAGGAGCGATGGCTAATTAAACTACTTTGCTCTTCTTGCTGTCTCCAAACGGCTGGTAAATTCAACAGCAGAAAGACTACGATATAATACGTAGAGGTACATCTGTCTAACAGCGAACAATAACAAACCAGCATCTACAGGACGCGAAGAAGATTGTCCGATTTGGTTTTACGATGAGATAATCCCAAGATGCCAGCTATTAATCCTAGACCTAACAGATTTTGAGATTCAGGAACCGTTTTCGGAGATGGAGATGGCAGATTGCCTTGAAATAAGTAATTGTGAGACTCTCCAACTCCTGTAAGGGAATTTACTATTACATTGCCCTCAACATTGCCGCCGTTGAATGCGAAATTAGCTAGAGGAGCAAGAATACTACCCTCAACGCCTACATTACTGTCAGTTATGCTTGTAGCTTGATAAAAGTTGAACAGAATATGCTGTTTATCTGTGCCTTCTATATTGAATCCAAAGTTTTGTAGTGACACACTGGTACCACTAACGTTCACAACAACCGTTGAACCCGTGACGCTATTGATTGTAAAATTATTTGCACTAGATAAAGTCGATGCATCAAGGTTAAAAATATCTAACTGACTATTAGTACCTGTGAGACTAATACCTCCATACTGAACATTTGTAGTGCCATTAGCAGATAAACTTGCTAAATTTTGTGACAATGATTTCAATTCTTGTCCGGCTGCGGAAAAGTCAATAGGATTACTCTTAGTCACTGTCCCATTTGGCAATCCTTCGTTGCTACTAACGTTGGCACTACCTCCATAAACGATATTGCCATTATTTACTTGCCCATTACTCAGAGTTAAGTTGTTTCCGGCAACTACAACATTACCGCTGTTAGCAGCAAGTTTACTGCCGATACTATTGCCAACAAAAGTGATATTCCCGCCAGCAGCTAGCTTTCCTTCAACATCTGTATATTGCTCGCTAAAGTTTCCTAAAGTGAATACATTGTAATCAGAAGCTACCCCCAGCCCGGTTGCATTTGCTTTTTGGGAAAGTCCCAATGATAAAATTAGCATAAATGGGACTGATAAAAATTCCCAGGAAGGTTTCTTTTCCATGTTTGATTTTTAAAATGATTTGATAGTTGATGATGACTATCTTATTGGTAAAAATCAGAGGTGGCACTATGTATTAACTGATTTTCATGAATATTTTATGTATTAAATGATTACTATATTTTTTTAATAACCTTGAAGGCAATGCGTAATTTTGCTGTTGACTGAATGCCTTTCATCGGTCATGGCAATTTGGCATCACTCAAGCGATCGTGCAGAACGTCTCCAAGAGTTGGCGGCAAGCTACGCTCCTACTGTTAGTTTTCCCTTAATAATGGGTGCGATCGCCTGTGACGGGCTACGCCTGGGGTTTCCTCTCTTGATTGGTGCGATCACCTGCTTTAAGGGGCTGATAGTTATGCCATCACTTGGGACAAGGGACTTCAACTATAATTCTCCTTGAATAATTTGGAACAATTCACTCCGGCTGCGATTTGCTTCTGACCAAAAAGCTACTTTTAAGAATCTGCCCATCCCATTCATTGATATTCGTCAATTCTAAAGCTTTTATAACTTCCGAAGAAAAATCTGATAATGATTTACTTAAATCTAACGTTGCATATATATTTTTTTCCATTAAGGTAGATAATCCCTATCTCAAAACTATTGCTATTTGAGAATCTTACCTTTTTTTATTGTCAGAAAAAGAAACTTAAAACTCGTTGTGACTCAGATCCTCTTTATTCAAGTGTAAATACTGGTTACTTAGTATAAACATGTTTTAATTACTGAGAAAAGGATTTAGCGATCGCACTCGCACATTTTTCGGCCGACCTCACAAAATCGCATTGCTCCCAGTAGCTTTTAGGTTTTCAATGGATTAACACTGCTGTCGTACCTGATTGTGTTGAATATTTGGTTTTGCTCAATTTTTCCATATCAGAGACGGTATTCTCAAAGAAATACGATTTATGTCTACACTCGCAATAAGATCATGGAAAAACTTCTATTGCCTTGTTTTACGCCATGATAAACACCCCCAAATACTACCATGCTCAAATCCAGAGCAGCGATCGCACATTTGAAAACCTGCTTGGGTACCAACCAAGGGCGTTGCTCCCAATGCGACATGAATCAGTCATTTTTTACCTGCTACATTTGTCTTAAAAACCATAGTTTTTTGGAATCCGGGTAAAGTTCACAACTCTAGCCACGACCAAATAATACACTCTCCGTGACATACTCCTCTTTTCAAAATGGACGCGGTTTAAAAGCCATTGAAGGAATAAACTCTCAGCTTTGGAGGTAGATAAATGTTCTATTCATGACTATAAAATATACAGTTGTTATCTTTCACTAGGAAGACGCGCTTGCACAACTGCTTCCGTAGGATAGTAAAAGTCGATCGCTTGTAATCGGCTCAGACCGTTTGGAGTCAGCCATTGCAAGTAAGTATTAAGCAGTTAGGAGTTTTGAACATTATGAATCAGACGTTAACCCTTCCCCAGTAAGGATAAAATACATGGATATCAAAAGACGAAATTTTCTCAAAGCGGCTTCGGGTTTAGGCGCAGGTTTAGCAGCTAGCGAAGTTTTCCTCTTTAATTTGTCACTGTACAACAGCAAAAAAGCTTGCAATTGGTAAACCACCTAAAGAGAAAGTTGCCTTGGTGACTGTGGCAGTCTAAAGCACCCACCGATTAATTGAACCCAAGCTATAACTACAATCGATCCCTTATCAAGTTCGGATACTTTCAACCAATTTACAGCAACCGATTTACACTATGTCTTCACTTAATGCTAGTGCTTCTGGACAATTTACTCTCTTGGATCGTTCAGTAACACGGCTGGGCTTTGGTTCCATGCAGCTTACGGGCAAAGGGGTGTGGGGTGAACCCAAAAACCGGGAGGAGGCGCTACAAGTATTGAAACGCTTGCCCGATCTCGGAGTCAATTTCATTGACACTGCGGATAGCTATGGACCTTACGTCGCTGAGGAACTGATCGCCCAGGCACTATATCCCTATGACGGCATATTTATCGCCACCAAGGGTGGGCTGACCCGTACAGGTCCGAATGAGTGGCCACCCGTAGGTCGTCCCGAATATCTACGCCAGTGTGTACTCATGAGCCTGCGCCGCCTGAAAGTGGAGCAGCTAGACCTATGGCAACTGCACCGCATCGATCCTAAAGTGCCTGAAGACGAGCAATTTGGTGTCATCGCCGATTTTCTCAAAGAGGGGCTGATTGCGCGGGCTGGGCTGAGTCAAGTCTCAGTGGAGCAGATCGAGGCTGCACGGAAGATATTCCCCGTGACCACGGTGCAGAACCGCTACAACCTTGTAGACCGGGCTGATGAGGCGGTACTTGACTACTGCACCCATGAGGGTATCGGCTTTATCCCCTGGTATCCGTTAGCCGCAGGCGACCTCGCCCAGTCAGGTGGACCGGTAGACATGATAGCTAATGCACACAGTGCATCGCCGGGACAAGTGGCACTGGCTTGGGTACTGAAGCGAAGTCCTAATATGCTGCCAATTCCGGGAACAAGTCAAGTTGCTCACCTCGAAGAGAACATTGCTGCCGCGCAGCTTGAACTGTCAGACGACGAGTTTCAGCAACTCGATAAAGCTGCTGCATGAGCCAAGCGATCACTACTTTAAGGGGTCAACAGGCGAAAAGCTGACAAAGCTTCTTCACCATCACTAGCTGTCACTACACTGTAGCCAATCATTTCTAGACGCGTCTGTAAAATTTGGCGGATGCTGGCTTCGTCATCTACTACCAGGATTTTTCCTTTATCACCTGATAAGTTTCTCTGTTCACTTCAAGCATTTGCGAGATTGGAGTTTATGCGGTCTGAAAAGATAATTAGTAATTGGTATGAAGTACAGAGAAATCTGTTTACTTCTGTTATCCGTGAGCATATTTTTACAAATCTTGGTCATGGTGTCATTATCTAGAACTCATAGATGATGTTTTCTGTCAATGCGTAAGTCCTATTAACTTCAGTTTATTATTTGTGGGTAAAATGTCGTCAAATGTGCGTTTCACGACATCCAACTAAAACAGCCTCACAGCAACGGTTAACAGCGTACTACATAGGTCTAACGACATACAATAGACCCGTCACCAGAGTAGGCGCGATCGCGCCTACTCTAGCTGGTAGGAGCCAATCTAGGACATCTTCTGCCCACACAGCTAATAGTTGTGAGCAAAAAAAGCAGAAGCTAGGAGGCAGAAGATTGACATATTAACTACACCACATTGACATAAATCCAATTAAACCTTTTCTGAAACCAGGAAGTCTAAATCAGTAAATCAGTCTATGGATAGAGGAGTTTCCGTGTTAAAAAAACTATCTTCAAGCAGCATTGCACTAGGAGTGGTGTTTTTCGGTACAGTAATGGCAAGTTATCCCAGTATTGCTTTTGAACACGGCGTTAACTTCACTGTTAAATCTAAGTTCAATAGTGAGTACTGTCTTGATGCCAGCGAAGATCAACATCATGAAGGTCGGGAAGTTTACATCTACAAATGTCATGGACGTGTAAACCAGCGATGGACTTTTACAGATGGTGCAGACAATTCCAGTGCAGTCGTTGGTATTTTTGGTTTGTGCCTTGATATTCGTGGCCGTTCTGTCAGGGACAACACTCCTGTACAACTTTGGCGTTGCCATTATGGTGTAAACCAACAATTTACCGTCACTTCACTCGGACAAATCCGTGAATTGCAGTCAGGTAAATGCCTGACCATTTCTAAACCTGGTGATCGACAGCCCGTTTTTATTGATGAATGCAATAATAACGATAGACACCAAGAGTGGGTGCTTCATCGCTAATTAACAACCGGGGTATAAGGGACTTCCAAGTGAATATCCAGTCGCTAAGGAAAGCAGGGGGACCTAGAATCTCATATTCATCTGAAAATGAATCAACTTTGTTGCAGGGTTGAGATTCCTAACCCCCGCCAAAATGACCAGCTTTATGAATTGCGTCCTCTGGTAGAGTTGATCAGGTCGGCAACTGTTGCAATACCCGCACCATGACCAAATGGCACGCTTGTAAAGCTGAAATAGTTGCCTGTTACTTGAAGGATAAAGTGGCAAAAACTGCCACTTTATCCTGGGAGCAATGCGATTTTGTTAGATGAACCCAAACAGAGTGCGATCGCTAATCTGATTTCTCCGTACAAAAATAGATTAACTACCAGCAATTCTCATTTTGAAAAAAAATCAGAGAAAATTCTGTTATTTAAATAGACAATACTTTTCGGTTAAGAATTAAGCAGTATTAATAATGGAAAAATTGAGTGGCTGGCGTTGAGTACCAGTACCACGATGAACAGGCTTCTTAGATGGAAATTTGGAACGAGTTTTTTTGACTAGTCGAGGATTGCTTCTCGGATGCCGAGGCGGAATCTTCTCATCCAAAATCTCCATGATCAACCAGGACCAAAAAAAGGGATTTGTTCGGTTGGGGTATTCTGAAACTCAGGTATTGCTGCACGAATAACCTTGAGAGTGCCAGTAAAACCTAAACGTAAGGGAGAGATGCCAGCTTGCTGGGAGGCTTGGAACATCAAAGACCGCACAGCCCAATGTCCTAAGAGCCAACCATAAACTTCCTGAACAACTTCGCAGGGATTAAGTGAACGGATAGGTGTTTTACGACCATTAAGATGCGTTTTGAGTTCATCAATTGTATTTTCTACTTCCCACCGTTGATAGTATTCACGAGCTAGTATCGCAGCAGGATAAAGTTGAGGATCTAGTAGACTAGTAATCAGGCGGTAAGTTTTTTGTTCTGCTTCTGAGTCAATAGTATACTCAATTACACGTAATAGAATTTTGCTACAACCTTTTTTCTTGGACTTACCATCAGGATAAATCCAGGAAAGATATGAACCGTCGTCTAAAACTTGTTCTGCCACAAACTTAACATTGGCAGGGACTCGCCCTAGAAAATGGCATCCTTGCGTTTGAGTTGCTTGCACCATTTTGTATGAGTGTAATCCTCTGTCCCACATCAATAACATCCCTGATGTTACTGAGCGCAGCAATTTTTTTACCCGCACTCGTTCTCCAATGCGATAGGGGCACATCAAGGCATCTACAATTAAGTGAGTTCCTGCTTCAATTAATAACACTAATCGGATTTTGGGAAATGCCGCTCTGGTTCCTTTTGGGCTTCCCGGATATCCAAAAACTTGAGCATTAGCTGGAGTATCGGGTACATCTAATACCGTTCCATCGACTGCCATCACTCGTAGCCCAAATAGAAATGCCCCCGGAGTTTGTGCTGTTGCTAATGGACGTACTGAGAGCTTAAATAACTGACTCATGGCCCGACATCCTAATCTCTGCCAAGCTTGAAGTAATTGATGATGGGCTTGGTACACGCCAATACTGCCCCAATTTTAGCCACTGAGTTCTTAGCCCTTTGACCAGATTTTTCAACACAGTTCGCATTGAATCCGATGACCACAAGTTCATCGCAATTACCAAACAAACTACTAGGTGTGATGGCAATTTACGCTTTCGTGTTTCCCTACTCTCTGTCTGTCCTAACACTTGCTCAATTGTTTCTGGTGGTATCGCTGTTTCTATGGCTTTTAGCACTTCCCCTGATTCAATTAAGAGTGAGACCAACGAAAATTCTTTGAGTTGCATTTAGATGCGTGTGTTTTTCAGTACAAGACTCAATTTACCTGTTTTTGTCCTTAACCGAAAAGTATTGATGGTTAATCTACTTGCAGGTTTAATTGCTTATACTTTTCAAGAGAAAAAACCCTCTTTAAAGCTAGATAAAAATGAAGCCGAAAATTTACCTGCTTTGTTAGTTTAATTACTCTTTTTATTGAACTAAATTATTTAACTTAAATTTTCCAAAATAGCAGTTTTTGGATTAGTTTATTTTGACTATTTATTGTCATTAATAATCACTAATTGATAGAACATTGACTAAGACTCATTTTTAAGCGTTTATGTTATGTCGAACTCAGGTGACAGATCACGCCGTACTGGCGAGACAATAGAGATAAAACAAGCAATCGATTCTGAGATTCGTCAGTTTCCTAACTCCATGATATGTTTGACAATATTATTCCGGTTGGTAACAAGCCAATCTTTCTCTTGTGCAATCAACATTAATGATGGATGAGGTTCAAACACTACAGGTTTTCCAACGATCTCAAGGAGCGCCGTATCAGTTATTGAATCACCTATGGCGAGGGATTCCTCCAGATTTACACTCCAATCCTTAACCATCTGTAGAAAAATAGAATACTTCTTGCCGAGAGATCCTGACAAGAGATTTACTTTTCCAGTGTACTTACCTTGGTGAGTGGCGAAAATTGAGCCTTGGTACTTTGAAATCCCAAACTCCTCAGCTAGGCAACACACGATTTCATCCGGGCTACCTGAAATTAATACAAGGGAATATCCCTGGCTGTTGAGAATGTCGATAAGTTTCGGAACGAAAGGGAATAGTTTGCTTCGTTCTTGCTGCCATACTTGCCTAGCAATACGCTGCATTACAGTTTGTGATATCCCTGCAATCGCCTCTGCAAAGAGATTATAAGCGGTAGTTGCCATGATCTGGAAGTCAATTTCATTAAGGTGATATTTTTCAACTACTTTAAAAATATCCTCGATCTTTGATTTATCACTAATACCATTTGCTGTTAATGCTTGTAGTAACTGAAGCCCTAAAGCACCAGGATAGAGAGTTCCGTCAATATCTAAGGCAGCAACTTTCATATCGTTCCTTTGCATATTATTCCCTGATAACGGCAGCAGTGTACTTAAGAGCGAGTAGCGCGAAGATGCTAGTGAGAATAGGCACATCATAAGGTATAGGTCGGGGAGCTACTTGATCTGGTATGGAGACGAATTTCCCTTCTTCATCCTGCTGTAGCATCAGGTAATGTGTACCTCGCCTTAATGTTTCGGCATCACCAAGGCTGCTTAGGGCAATTAGGGTATATGAGGTACTTATAACATCGCTCGCGTCACCTAATTGATGACCCCAACCGCCATCGCTGTTTTGAGATTTACGCAGGTAGTCTAATGCTTTCGCTTCTGCTGTATAAATACTTTCTAAAAGCTGCGCTGATCGAACAACTTTACAGGTACGCATTGCTAAGACTGAACGGAAAATCGCCTGTGCTTCGCTCAGACTCCAGCTCCTTTCAAAAGAACCGTCGAACTTTTGTTGGCCAGTGATGTAGCGCAGTCCTAACTCGAAGACGTTTGTATACTCAGTACAGCGAGGAGCCAATGCGTTAAGAGCTGCTGCTGTCATGGTAATTTCAGAGGAATTACCACGCACAAAGGTAGGAAATCCACCATCTTCATTCTGAATAGCGAGAAGGTACGCCTCCCCTTTTGAAATGTATTCTTTGTATTTGTCAACCTCAAGTGCCTGTAAAAACTCTACACAGAAAGAAGTATCATCTACGTCAGTTTGACCTGTACCCTCTGCATATGACCATCCCCCATCTGATTGCTGTTGTCTCACTATGTACTCAGCCATTTGTAATAGAGTCTCAATGTCAGCTCCACTATCTGTTAACGCTACTCCAGCAGTTGCTGTACAGAAAATCTCAAAACTAGCAATAAAAGGGAAACCGCCATCTGAGTTTTGACAACTTAGCAAATTGTTAATTCCCTTTAAAACTACATGGTGGTGTTCTGGAAACTTCTGAAGTGCCAATAAGATGATAATATTGGCTAAAACGTGTTTTTCCCAAATCGAGTTATTGTTCTGCGTTGCCAGTAGAAATTCTACGTCATCATGGTTTATCCACTTTCGGTAGTTTAAACCAAAAGCGTATAGAACTTTGAGAGCGCATATTTCAGCTGCAACCCAACTTTGATAACCTCGATAAAAGAAGTGTTCTATCTGATACTGGCTGTCATACGGCATTACTCCTAGTTCTGCTAGGATTGCACGAAACAGCACGCGCTTACGGCTTGCTGTAAAATGCTGAAAGCCTGTCATATAATCTTCAACAACTTGTGCATCTTCAGGTGTACTTTTACGCAATGCTCCAATAATTAGAGCCTTGTGGAACTTGTTATTATGCTCTTTATCAAGTTGAGTAGTTAAGTAGTGAGTGAGTTGATATTGACAATTTGGATATATTTCTTGGATAGTAAGCAAGTGGAGCATCAATGAGGATTCAAGCACACGGGTCTTGCAAACATCTCTAACAGATCCGTCTGTTTTCACTTGGTCTTTTAGATAGCGTGTAAGTTTCTTCTGGCAGTCTATAACTTGACCACGCAGTTCTGGCTCACCCAGTATTAAAGGTTGCAAAACAGAAGAGCTGACTATAGGATCAGAGAATTTTTTAAAAGTTTCCATTTTTGTTTTACACTACAGGCACAGACAAATCAAGATTAGGCTAAAAAATTGAGTTCAATTCTACAGTTCGGATCTCATCACCCTCAAATTGCCGGGAGGTTTGTGCTGTCCTTGTAAAGGATATAAATTTGGCTTGTTTGCAGACATAATATTTTCCTTGTCTCAATTATCTCGAATCTGGTTTAACTTTTGAAGTCGTCAAATAGCGATCTCAAGAAATTGAAGAGAAGCTTCTGTACAGATATCAGAGCTAATCAAATCATTTATGCAAAGTGTCAGTCCCAAATTTAGCCATTAATTGAATCATTCAAGTTGCCACAATTTAACTATGCCATCGTCTGCTGCGGTTGCAAACATCTTGCCATCGGGACTAAAAGCGACTTTTCTAATGATTGAATTTTGATGGGTTGTCCAAGTTGGAGACTGCTGCTGAGTATTCAATTTCCACAATTTAATATTGCCTTCATTATCTCCACTGATAACCAGCTTCCCATCGTGACTGTAGGCGACGGAATTCAATTCCGCTTGATTGACCACATGGAACATATTTGTCATCTGGTAGTTCGGTAAACTCCACGAACGAATCATGCCTACGTTACAACCACTGACGAGTTGCTTGCCATCTGGACTAAAGGCAACACTAAGCACAGGAGATATATGTCCTGTAAGTTTTTTCATAAGCTGCCCTTTCAAGTTCCACAAGCTAACACTCCCGCCAGCTTCAGCACTAGCTATTTGCTGACCATCGGGGTTAAATGCTAAGTCCCAGACTCGTTTTGGATCGGCTTGCCATTTTGCCAAAGATTGACCCTGCAAGTTCCATAAATGAATAATGCCGTCATCTCCAGTGCTTGCTAGTTGCTGTCCATTATTGGGATTAAATTTGACACTCCCGATCGGTTTTTGACTGGCGACGAATTCTCTCAACAATTTTCCCTGTAAGTCCCACAAGCGGATTTTGCCACCTGCATCACTGACCAATTTTTGACCATTGGGGCTAAAGTTAATACTCCCGATCGCAGTTTGATTCCCCTGGAATTTAAATATCTGCTGACCTTTAGTATTCCATAAGCGGATAGTCCCATCATCTCCACTGGTTGCCAAGGTTTGACTATTGGGGCTAAACGCAACACTCCTCACCGAACCCTGATGTCCTTTCAATTCCGAAATCTCTTTCGCAGCTTTCGGATCGAGCGACTTTACTGGAGATGGTTCAGGACTTGTGGGGGTTGGCACTGGAGTTCCAATGCCTTCACAGAGATGGCTTTTCTCTAGATCGCCATTTACGGGATTTACCTTTTTGTCAGCCTGTTTCATCAGGTTATCAAATGATTCAATCGGCCATAATTTACACAGCCCAGTAGTGCTATCAGTGCTATCAGTGCTATCTTTTCCTGCGGTAATCAAATCCTTACCATCTGAGCTAAAACTGACTTTCGTGACTAGACTATGATACGCTTTCCAGGCTGCAAAAGGCTCACCATTCTTTAAATCCTGCAAATTCCACAACTGCACCATACCATCATTTCCAGCACTGGCAAGCAACTTTTTATCCGCGCTATATGCCAAGTCATTTACGGGCGCATATATCGGTAATAGGTTTTTCTGTTCGCCTTCCTTATTCCACAAGCGAATAGTCCCATCCATTCCGCCACTAGCAAGTTGATTGCTATCGGGGATGAACACCAAGCTTGTGACCTTACCTACATGACTACTTCGCATTTGTTGCACGGTTTTCTCAATTGTCCATTTGACAGTGCCAGTGTCGTCTTTATTTCCTTCAGCAGTTTGTTTGCCATCGTGAATCTCCACCACCTTCGGCTTGTCTGTTAAAGCATCCATCGAGACTGCTACTTTCTTCGACTCATTACCCTGCAAATTCCACAAGCGGACACTACCATCATCTCCAGCACTAGCCAGTTCTTGATGGTTACGATTATTAAAACTGACGCTTCTGACTGGTCCATGATGCCCTTCAAACTTATCCAACTCCGACTTATCCGACTCCGACTTATTTAAATCCCACAAACGAACAGTTCCATCCTGGCCAGCACTAGCGAGTTTCTTTCCATCCGGACTAAATGCTACCTCCCAGACAGTGTTTTGATTTGTTGGAATTTTCTTTTCGACTTGCTTCTTAACCAGCTTCGCATTTTTTAAATCCCATATAAGGATAATGCCATCTGTTCCGGCAGTAGCTAGTTTCTGTCCATCTGGGCTAAAACTGACGCTCGTGATCTGATCTTTTCCTTCTTCTTTAATGATATTGAATATGATGTTTTCCTTCCATTCGTTCCCCTTTCGATCCCATAAACGGATAGCGCCATTATCTCCAGTACTAGCCAGTCTTTTACCATCGGGGCTGAATGCTACACTCCAGACTTGCTTCTTCTCACAAGAGTTGAAAACGCAAAGACTTTTACTTTCAGATATCTCAGAAAAATTGTCCAAGTTCCATATATGCACAGTGCCTTCTGCTCCAGCAGTAGCCAGTAGCTTGCCATCTGGGCTAAAACTAATGCTTTTGACTTGGCCTTGCCTTGTAGCCCATATTTTCAACTTTATCAATTCCTTGTCCTCACGCCGCAAATCCCATACACCGACAGTGCCTTTTGCTCCAGCAACAGCTAGTTGTTGACTGTTTTGGCTAAAACGGGTGATTTTGACTGGCTCGCAATTATTCTTATTATAAAAATTATCAGACTTATCAGGCTTATCCTTAAACTTAATTAAATTCGATTTGCTTAAAGTCTGGCTCTGAAAATCCCAAACACGGACAGGGACGTTGCAATTTTCTCCGGCACTAGCTAGTAGCTTACCATCTGGGCTAAAAGTGGTTCTGACCGTACCCATGCCTTGATCCGCTTCTTGGCGGTCAAGTTCTCTCACGGTATAAACTGCCCTTAGCAAAGTTCCTCTTACTTGTTCTTTGAGGCTACTGTTAAATGTTAACGGCAGTAATAACTGCACACCTATGTTATTCAGGATCTTGCCTGCCTTTAAACTATCATCCCTCCCATCAAAAGATTGGTTCTTTTGTAAGTTTATTTCTGCGGATTCTCTCAAAGTTTTGGCTTCATTAATCTTGGATAATCCCAGATTCCACAATGCCCACATTAACAATCCGAATAAGATCAGTATAAATAAGCCAGTAATACGCCACCACCAACTAATATTCCAACGTTTTTTCAAAACACTTTGCTGTACAAACTCAGCTTCAACTTGGTTAAACCAGTTGTCATCGGTATTGAGTTCTTTATCCAATACTTCGAGATAAGGATTCGCATTCCATAGAAACTGTACTGCTGTCTGTCTCGATAGCCCTAGCTGATTCAGAGCGAATTGAAACAGTGGCTCCAACGATATAGGAATTTTAGTCACGGAGTTTTCGACAATCAAGAATTTTCGATCTAACCAATCGAAAATAGGAGCGGCCCTATCTAGAATCCCTTTTGGCTGTTCTTTGTCCTTATTTTTAACCCTTTCCCAATCCTGAGTCGCAGGAGTTAGCCGCCGTTGCAGAAGTAAATTTTCTCGCTCTTTTTGCTCCCACTCCCGGAGCTTTTGCCACCCCCGCACCAAAGCATCATGAGCAGGTTCTACATAGGGCTGATTTTGTGTATCCAATCCCTTAACAAGCAACCGCGCTTCTACAAAGCGATCAATTACTTTGTTCGCTCGTTCATTTTTTTGTCCTGGATAAATTAATTCAGATGTTGGTATTCTTCTGCGAGCTGGTTCACCACTACTAATAGCCACCATTCGCAGCATTACATCACGAATAGTTAACTCACAAGCTTTTTTATTTTGCTCGTCAACTTCTTCTTCTACTAACTTGTTATACGTCTTGTCAGCAGTTTGGGTTAGAGCGCGTGTCACCCCACCTATTTCTTGATAATCTGCTTCAGTAATAATTCGGTCATTCCTCTCTCGATTTTCCTCTGCTTTGAGATACTTTAAATAAAGCTCACTCAAAGTAAAAGAAAGTAGGGGTAAAGCCCCTGAATTTTGATTAACTTCCTCAATCAAACTGTTGACTAACTTAGGAGACTCAAAATCTAATGTCCTTTGTTTGGCAGGTTCTTCAATTACTTGTTGTAACTCTTCCCTGTTCATCGGAGTCACAATAAACCTCCCATCTTGCCAAACCTTTTGCCAGGCTTCTTGCCAATCTGCTTTCTCACCCTTATTCTTGTTTAAGTCTCTGATTTGAGGTTCGTAATCAGTGCGTAAGGTCAGCACAATGCATAACGTATCCGATATTTCTTGTGAGGCTAAAGCTTCTGCTAACAACTGCAAAAACCATTCTCGCTCTTTATCATTCCTACATAAAGTGATTAATTCTTCAGATTGATCGAACATTAATAGCAGCTTAATATTTTTATCTTTTGCACTCCATTGTTTGACAATTGCAGTTAAAGATTGACAAGCTTGGGAATCTGGTTTTAGTTCATCAATTAACAGCTTAAGAGTCTTTAAAATATTCTGTTTGAGATTTTCTAACTGTTGTTTCTCTGAATTAGTACTGCACAATTTTTCTAGATGCTCAAAATAATCCAAAACTAGCAACAGCTTGGCTTCTGGGATTGAGCTTTCCCAAGCTTTTACAAGAATATTAAATTTTTCTTTGTTTTCGTCATTTAATCTCGATTTTAATTCTTGTTTGGTCTTTGACTTGAGAATATCATCAAGGAAATTAACTTGAGCCAGTTGATCGACCAAATCAACATTTTTAATTGGCAGAATCGCTCTTGCTAGAGCAGTAATAGGAAATTCTCCAGGTCGTATCGGATTGAGAACATACCACTCCTTTGGTTTTAGAACAGGAATCAAGCCAGCTTTTACCAAGCTAGATTTACCCGAACCGGAATTACCTAATACCACTGTAAATCGATGGTTGCTCACTTCTGAAAGGAGACCTTTTTCTAGATATTTTGGATCTTTTGGATCTTTTGAACCTTCAATAAGCCTTTTCCTACCTAAGAATAACTCACTATCCTTGGTTTCAAATGATGCTAAACCTTTGTAAGGATTCGTACTATCATCGAGCTTAAATTCTTCTAGTCTTTCCCGTTTAAAATCAGGTAGCTCAAAGATGTATTCGCCCTTGTCGTGCTTTTTGAGATGAAACAGTCCCGGAGTTTGTTTTTCTGCATCATGCCCCAGGTTATTTTGCAGATAAGTAAAGAGTTCTTGGGCAGTAATCACCCCATCTTCGATAATCGTTTTGAGAGAGGCATCCTTATCAACTTCCCACTGTTTTGCATTCAGCACTTTCAGCAGTAAGCCAGCGAAGGGAGAGTGTCCATTTTCTCCACCCTCTCTTTTTGCAATGCGAGATAAATCAGCCGCCTCCTCGTCATAGGCTGCTGAAGTAATAACCTGTTGAGCTGAAGATTTGATGAATCGGTCATAGCTTTGTTGATACATTTTACGCGATCGCCCTGCATTCCGCTTTAGTCCTGCCCAAAGAATCCTGCCTGCAAAGCAACAGTCCAAGATCATTAACAGATGACGGCAGTCTAAGCCAGTGAGCGCATCATGTAACGACTGCATCGACACCCAGGTACTTTTATCATTTTGCTGACTGTCTTGTGACATCAGATAACCTGCGGGTTTACGATCTTCACTATCTTCTGTCTCTTCAGGGAAGCCGTGACCAGCAAAGTAGAACAAAACGCGATCGCTCTCTTCTACCTTGATTAGCTCATCACCAATCTGGATAATTCTATTATCAAGATTTTTTAAGAGATTACTAAGTTTTTCGCTAGTTGCATCTCCATCTTCTACCAAACGTAAGACCTTGTACTTGTATCTTTTTTCGAGAACATCAGCGAGTTCCTTCGCATCATTGACAGCACTTTTGAGTTTTGGAATATGGGTGTATTCGTTAATGCCAATGACAATCCCTAAACTTCGGTTAATCTTTGCCACAATAGACACCCTGTTTGGTAGATAAGGTTACGTAATTTTCATTTTTCCTGATGGTTGATGCCCTTCTTATCCGGTTTTAGGAATCAGAAGGGCAATTGTAACTATGGATGGAGAGCATCTGCTAATGCTTTTAAACCCGCTTCTATACTGAAATAGGTCAGATGATCGCAAGCAACATTTGGTAGAACTTTTGGCTGAGGTGAGCGATCGCCACTCACACTTTTAATGCTGGCTAGGTAAACTGCAATATCGTTAGGTTCTCCCCCAAACACCAAACCATCAACCACCTTATTAATAGCTGGAGTAAAGAGTTTTGCCATTAATCGCTTCAAGCGATCTGGAGACTTTAATGTTGGCAGCGACCTGTCTCCTGCAATAATGGTGTAAGGAATCTGGGGGTCTGGGTTATTAACGATCGCCTGGAAAAATTCTGAGTCAGGTTGCATTTGGTCGAGAGCATTATCATTCGCTTCCACAAACTTTAGTGACTTAGCCGCTAAATCAGCTACGACTTTGGCAGGCCAAACCATCTCAGGAATTTGATTAAGACCCCACCCTAAAAGGGCAAAAGCCATATCCTGAACAGCTGGCCAAGGAGAACCAGCATTGGGAGTTCCCAACATCACTAAATGTTGAACGATTTGATTTCCGCCTTCCCGTTCGATAAACCAGCGAGAAACTAATCCCCCCATTGAGTGGGCGACTATATGCAATTCTTTGCCGTGATTTGCTCCTAAACCTACAGCTTCCAACCGTTGTTTGAGCGATCGCGCATTGTCTTCAATGGTGGTGCTAAGATTTTCGTAATCGAAAGTTAAAACTAGGTCATAAAGTTCCTGTAGCGGATGTAGTTGACCATTCACCTCTAATTTTGCCTGTTGAACGCTACCAACTATACTTGCGGTATCGCCGATAATACCGTGAATATAGAGGACAATTTTCTGAGCGGAAGCAACTAGGTTTTTTACTTCTTTTGAATCTTTGTTGTAAATAACCTCTATCTTATTGTCTTGTTCCCTCACCTTAGCAGCAGCTAAAATAGGATACTCATAAGAATTTCCTAGCTTTGAGGTGCGGAGCTTTTTAAAGAAAATTTTGATCGAACCACCCAAGCTGCGGCTACTTGTAGTCGGTTGAGGTAGGCGTTCCAGCTTGATTTCTATTTGCTTTCCTTTCTTGACTCCAGCACCGAGAGGTAGGAAAAACTCTCCGTCATAGCTTACAGGTAAGAGATATTCCCCTGACTCTAAGGCTTGGTTAACCAGTAAAGTTAGAGGTGCATTTTTGGTGACTGAGTTAACATCATTGACAGCAAATAACTCCACAGCACTCAGTCCTGAATTGCTACCGCGACTGGTAGTAAATTGAAATGATTCAATAACACCTTGTTCGTCCCACAGAATGGGTGGTGCAATTAGATTGCCGATATCTCGTGTTGTTTGGGAAATAGTGGTCAAGGTTACTTGTGCCTGTAAACTAGGATGGGGTTGCACTTCAACCAAACCATTGAGTAGTTTTGCGCCTTTACCCGGTTGAAGCTGTTCGGCATCCCGTGGCTTGACAATAGTAACTGCCACTTCTTTGGCGATCCAATCGTCATATTTTCTCCCAGCGCGAACAGCATTACGGCTATAAACTCGATCCATTAAACGGTCGAGACTACTTTCGGATTCTGCTCCTCGCGTTCCTCTCATTGGAGGCTTTAGTCCTTCTTGCTCCAGTAAACTAGCATTAAAGTCTGTCTTACTGACAATCAGCTTAAAAATATCTTTGTATTCAGTAATGCCTTGTTCTAAAAATTCATCTGGGATGGAGAGGCTAATATCATCAAATCCGGCAACAATTCCTGCTCCCTCTGCTGTTTGCGCTGGAAGCACTACACTACTTCTCTCGTCAAAAAAAGGAACTGCTACAGAATAATCTTCTGCTAAATCGATAACATTAGCATACAATTTCTGGTTGCTGTGATTGAGCAGTTTGACTTGGATGATGGGCTTTTTCCACTCCCCATCTTCATACTTGTATTCTAGGCGCAGTTCTGAAGCTGTAGTTAGGGATTTGTCCGAGTCTCGATTAGGTTTAATCTCTCCATCTTTTCCTTCATAACCGATAATATTAATTTCCATCTCCACATCTTTGGACTTAATCTCGCTGCTTTGAGGACTCTTCAAGTTAAGAATATTGCGCCAACGGGCGATCGCTTCTAAAGCTTGAATTGCTTCTAAAGCAGCATCTTTGCTATAACCAGGTTGTTGGGGAATGGGAGCAACAACTGGACGTTCATCTTGAGTAATCCAGTATTGCCCCTTGCTGACTATCAGGTTAAAATCAGCATCTGTGAGGTTTTTAACTTGCTTCACGTATAGCGACTTTTGACCAGAATTAGCTTCTTCTAAAGCTTTTTTTGCCAAGATTATGCCTGTTTCTTCTGCCAAATTCTCTTGAATGTAAACCTTTAAAGGTTCTAGAGGCAAACTGCTGACGACTGCCCAATAACTTTTATTTTTGTCTAAACCCTCTTGATCCTGGGTAATTTCGACCTTGCTTTTTTGGGTTAATGCCTGAGTCACTCGTGCTTGTGAAGCATTTGAGACTTGCCTTAACTGTTCAGATGTGCTTCCCACTGGGAATATAGCTAATAATGTGGTTTCATCAGCAGAAACTGGCTTGGGAATGCCCTGTAATACCCCACCATCAATTTCCCAACCCTGCTCGTTAGGGCGTGTGCTGTAGCTTAAGGTGAAGTAAAAAGGACGTTCCGGAATCGCGTCTCCTAAAAACGATTGTTTTAAGTCTTCTGGGTTAGTTGCTTCAAGTTGAGGCACTTGATCTTGAAATTTTCCCTTAACTAAAGTTTCTATATTTCTAGCTAAATCCAGGTAAGATAAGCTGCCATTAGTTTGCTCTAAGCTTTTGAGGAAAAAGTAAGAAAAAGCCCCTCTGGTTTTACCATCATCTTCTTGATATTCCTTCGCATATTGCTCATCTCGACAAGCTGCCAACAGAATATGTCTTCCCTTAGGCAAATCTAACCCTGTCTTTTTCTTATTAACTTCTGATGAAGTTAGTAGAAGATTTTTAAAAGTTGCGTCCTCGGCAAAAATGAAGCTAGACAAAGGGCGATCTCTCGTATCTTCTGGGGCTAGACGTACTCCTTGAGGGATATTTCGAGTTCCCGAACCTGAGTGACAGGAATCGAGAATCACAATGACACGGGGATTTTTCTTTGCTACTTGAACCAGCAAATACCTGAGTTCTTTATCGGCTAAATCGTGATTCCCCTCAGTACGGCTATCGTAGCAAACTAAAGTTTCATCTAAACGGTCTGGTTCTAAATGCCAGAACTCTTCGGGAGCTTTTTCTTGACCCCCATGTCCTGAATAGTAGAATAGAGCGATATCGTTGCTACCAGCTTGACAAAGATAATTTTGAAAACCATCAATAATTGCCTGACGAGTAGCCTGTTCATTCGTGAGGATTCTGGGTTCTCTCAGTTTCCATTCTCCAGCAATCTGGTTTTTAAGATAGGTTTCTATTGCTGTAATGTCATTTACACAACCTTTGAGGGACTTAATTGGCTGGGGATAATTATCGATCCCCACAAGCAAAGCGTATAAATTGCGAATCCCAACTTCTGGAGAATTACTAACCATAATGTCACTCTTTCTAATAAAGTCCTATTTTTGAGCGGATTATGAAAACGCGAAATCACAGCATCTCAATCTGACTTTCACGGCAAGTCCTCAAGCCTCGAAAAAGCGTGACTTTTTCCACAGGGTAATTCTCAATAGCCTTAAGTTAATGAAAATAGCTAACGGAAAAATCAGGGCTTGAAAAACCCTCAAATGGTCAATCACAATTTGTAATTTCTAATTATTTTACAGCCATTTTTGTCATAATTTCTAGACACTATGCCTGCATCTACTGTTCTATTTTCAAGTTTTAATATGAATAATACTAACCCAGTCTCCTCCTTCAGAACCATTTCCGCTAAACCGTTCAGGAACACCAGGCCAGATATTATTGGCATCCAATGCCTGAATCTTGCTAACTGTTAATTTATTGTTATCTGTCTTCAGGATGTAAACTTTACCCCCATCGACTAAGCGCCATTTTAAATTTTCTTTTTCTGTAACCAAAATAAGATTTTGAGAAAGTAAAATTTCCTTTGATTGAAACTGCTGACGTAATCCATCAGCAATAATTCCTTTATTTAAATCTCCTGAAAAATTCAAATTTTCTCCTTCAAATAATGGTTTTTCATTCAGAATCCAGTCACCATGCAATAGTACAGTAAACTGATAGATATTACTTTGGTTAAAAACGGCTTTTTGTGACCAATCATCAGGTGTAATCAATCGAACAGCTTCAGTATAGGCATTATTTTGATTTGTGAAAGGTTCAACTTCTGTAATTAGATTGACATTACTATCTAACACATCAGTGCCAATTGCCCAACGGATAGGTTTTGTTTCAACTTTTGTAACTTGAACTGGTTCAACCTTCATAGGCAATATATAAAATACTTCACCTCTAAATACATTGTCTGTATGAGCTAAAACAGATACACTACTCTTATGTAAGCTATCAATCCGTACTGGCTTTTGAAACTGAATTACTAGACCTAGTTTCGTAAATAAATCTTTCAATTCCTGAGATTTTAAATTAAATAATTGATCCTCTGGTATATTGCTAGAATTTTCCTCTTCTTTTCCAAGGGTAGCTTCCAAAACTTGATCGTGATGCCAGCTAGCATTGATTATGCAGTTGAATTCTTTAATTGTTTGTGTAGGTGTTGCTTTAGTAACAATAGACGGTATAGGATTTTGCTGGGTATCAATTGGTGGGGTAAGATCATCTTTTTCACTTGCAGGTAATGTAGTACTTTCGGAACTGCCAATCTTTCTTCGGCAATCATGAACTATGACTTTATTAGAATTACCTAAAACTATCGCTAGAGGTGCATAATAATGAGATATACCATGTGGTAATTGAGGTTGGGGTTCTAATTTCCCTTCTTGGTTTTTTCGTTGGGGCCATTCCACGTTACCAGTAGCTGTCCGCACGGGGATTAGCCAATAATCACCTACTTGATAAAAGCTGTTCTGAGTATCTGCTTGAAATTGAATTTCAATTCCATCTTCAAGGTGAAACCATTTATCATTCATATCAGATAGACTTACCTTGACTTCTCCAGAGTCCCAACGGCGTAAGAGAGGATGCTTTTCTTTAAGCAATGTTTTGGTTTTAGCGTCACTTGATATAAATACTTGATTCTCAATGCGATCCACCTGCTGAACTCTTAGTAGCTGGCGATCGCTATTTTCAAGTACATAATCATCATCGATGATTTCTACCCAATCACCTGCTGATAAACTAGAATTTTTGTCTTTTCCTAAATGTTCTAGTTTCAACACAATAGCTGAAGAGTTGCTATCAATAGACATCACAATAGGAAAAACTATTGAGCTATTTTCGCGTGACCAGACAAATGATAGTTGATTTTTATTGGCAGTGGAAGCTCTAAAAATTTCCGCACGATAAAGATGGTTTTCTGTACCGCGAAATTTAGAATTAAACGGAATAACACATGGATCGTTCATTCCTGTAGAACTAGGCTTTGTAATTCTAGCAATAATTTCGCCTTTTCCAGGCTTCATTAATTCTCGACCTAGCAGACTGCAAAAATAGTTATGATTCTTGGTAACTTGCTTGGCAACTGTTTCAATATCTTTATACTCTGTTAATTGTTTGAGTTTCACTTGCCAAACTAACTTAGAGCGAGTTGCTGTATCCGCTCCCCCTAAAGCAACTTCACGAATATTAATTTTGAAGTCGTCACGATCTTCAATCGGGGTTATATGTCGTTCCCAAACATCAAGATAAGCAAGATATGTCCCATCCTTTAGTTGTAGTTGGTGGGCTTGATAAGGATCTATAAATTCCTCATTTTCACAAAGTATACCATCTACATAATAATTACCTTTGCTAATTAAATAGGTTTGGCATTTGAGCCGTTTTTTTAAGTTCTGTCTTTCTTCATGCTTCAGGTTATTAATATTATTAATCTGCTCTTCAGTGGCGATAAATTCAAAACCACAATTCTGCTCTGGGCCACCTTGTAGTCCAAATATATCTTTGGCCAAAGTTTGCAGGCGATCTAGTAAAATCGATGTCTGTTCGTTGAAGTCTGCATCTAATTGCACTCTACCTTGTTGCATCAATACTCGAAGGAAGTGCTTGCTTTTGTCGTAGGTATCACGAGTAAAATCGCCTCTAAATTCTCCTTGCATAAAATCCTCTTTAGCTAGCGTAAATAATGTCAATTTCAGTATTAGCAGGTGTATATTCATCTAAACGGATGCGTAGGTTAGCCTCTTTTTGAGGCTGATATAGATTGTGAAAAGCACCCATTTCTGATTCATCATCAGCGCCACGTTTGATTTCTTCAGCACAGGTTGACGCTAACTGACAATAAGTAGGTGTGCCATAGCGTGTACTGTTGAATTGAGGTTGTACGCGGTATCTAACGATAAGTTGTTCCGCCTCTATTTGTTCTGGCTGTAGTTCTGTTTCTTGCCTAACTATCTGCTCGACTAAATCCGGCTGGCAATTATACCGACGTGGTGTGCGTGAGTTAGGCATCACGTAGCAGAAACGGATACAACCTTGTTGGCGACGAGCAACGAATATTATGCCCTTAAAAATACTGTTTTCTGCTAAATCAATTGTATGTACTTGAATCTTTCCAAAAACTGTGCAACGTGCAATAGTTAACCGCGCATGGGCTATAGAGTAACCCACTGCACCGATCGCTTCACCTTCTATACTGGTAGCATCTATAATGCTATCGCTAATATGTATAGGCAAAGGATCAGCCTCTACCTCATCTTGGTTAACCTGAATCGAGCCAATGATACTGTGTTTAATCGTTACACACCCATTGATATTAAATAACTCCAAAGTTGGTTCGCTGGAACGTCGAGGTTCGCAGTCACAATGTAATGACCAGCCCGGTACTAATGTAGAATGACGGATAATAACCGCAGTTGGTTGTTGTACGCCAGAGGTAGGATAATCTGCAAATTGAGTAGGATTACTTTCTATATGCACTCCTCGACCAGTAATCAATAAACCATCGAGAACAAAGCAACTTCCTGACTCTACTGTGACATTTAAAGCATCACCCAAAGAAGTTCTCCAATCTAGAATGCGAATCACCGGACGCTTGCGGTTAGCTGCACGTAATTGCAGACTTTGATTTCGTTCCAGTTCAATATTAATTCGTTCTACATAAACACCACTATCAATAATTTCAATCACAGCATTATGGGGTTTGTCTCGCTGCCACTGTGAGATTGCTTCAGTAATAGTTTGATAATACCCTTGTGAAGTTTGACTGACGCTGTAATGAGCATAATGCTTTCTGATTTGAGATGGAAAAGCTTCTTCTAATAACAACCGATTACAGCAAATCAGTTCTTTACCGTAGAGATTTTGCTGAACCAAACGTTTAGTTTCTGCACTCAAGGTGATAGATGCAAAACGCTGTTCATCGTAGAGACTTTCACCCAAAAGTAGTTGATTTAGCTCTCTGAGCAAAGCTGCAATTAAAGCTGGTTCGGGAGTAGGACTGGTGTAGGCATCCAAAAGCCTTTGGGTATCACTGGAAAATTGCGATCGCAAAAACCGGGATAATGCAGAAACATTTTGCGGTTGCAAGATAAAATTTGCTGGTTCTAGTATATCATCAACATCAAGTAAAAAATGTGCCGCCGAATCTAACAAAGTTCGGTCATATTCGCCACCACCAATATCAGCACTAAAACCGTAATGATAAGAAACCCAAACACCGTTTTTTGGTAATTGGCGTATAGGAAAAATCATCCGTCCTAATTCTGGGTCAACTGCTATGTGGTCTTGCTCTGGTTGATAATTCCAATCGCCCAGATCGGCAATAATAATTTGCGCTGGAGAAATTGGTTGCGCTTTTGAGCCAACGCCTTTCCAGACTTGCAAACTTTTGGTAAATTCTTCTGGATTTGGGTTTGAGTCAAAATAATCGCTTTTGTGAGATTGCAAAACTTGTCGTTGAATGGGAAGAGGTAAGTTTAATTCACGCTCAAGTTGGGTTGCATCTGCTGTTAGTTGGGGGCGAGTGTAAAGCGGAGTGTCGTTACCTGTAATGCTAAAGGTGTAGCAGTTAGAGCTAACTTCTTCCAAACAAAAAGCTGGTGTCAGAGTCATGGAATAAGGTTTTAATCGCCAAACAAAAATACCAATATTCGGAGTGTTGTATTTTCCAGGTTGATATTGTGAAGCAATCTGGCGAATATCTACTGTATGAGCTAATTCATCGAATGGGTTATTTAACTTTGTAATTGTATCGACCTGATGCAGATTTACTGTTGTTGAGGTTGATGAATGCAGGTGATTGATATGTTGTGTTTTACTAACTAGCTGATGAAATTCTACAACTCGTGCCGGCCAGCCAGCCACTTTATCAACCAGCGATTCCAATAAAGCTAGCGTCCCTTTGCGCCGTCGGTAGCGAATAGTATTTGCTACTTCACGACGAGGATTTAGAATTTTATTGCTGATCGCATTTGTACCAGAACTCTGAACGCTTTGATAACCAATTAAATCACCAATGTATGGTACTACCCAATCCTGGCAAGTTTCAATAAACCAATTTTCATAGAGTTGAGTAATATCTGCTTCAACAATATCTACCTGTTCGGCAATGACACGTAATAAATCCCGTAGGGGATAGCCAAGTTCTGCATCACGGATGCGGTAAACAGCTGGCAAGAGTTCATAAAGACGGTCTGGGGAATTGCTCATGATTTCAACTCCTTCAGAATTAGTGTGTCTGGCACTTTCGGGCTAAGAATAGCTAATTGAGCCGGAAAAAGTTGGTTTGTTATTGAATCAAAAATAGCCAAGTTTACAGGAATCCATTGTTTTGCTTGTCCATTTCCACGAGTGATACTTACTTTTGCCAGTTCTTGAAGTTTTGCATTTAAAATTTCTGAATTTTGGGCTTCAGTTTCGGAAACGCTATCTAAAATATCTACATCCACGTAGTCTACCCCAGGTACTTGTTGAATCGTGCTGATAACTCCACTGAGGACAATATTTTCTCCTAGTTCCTGATTTTCAAAGCTAAATTTATCGAACAAAGCAGTGCGAATTTCCTGTGCTACAGATGACCATTGATAATTTGCTAAAATTCGCACATTGGCACTGATAATTAACAGCATTAGTTCCCGCATATCTATTTTTAGTGACTGATAGGGGTCGCCAAACTGGTATAATGCTTGCACAAAACTACGATATAAATCTGAATTTCTATCAATATAAATATCATCAGCCCCAGCGATGGTAATGTGCAGAATTTGCTCCGAACCATTTGAAAGACGTTGAGCATTTGATTTGCCAATTCCAGTAAAAGTACGGGCAAAATTGGCATAGTCCTGCACGGAAACTGCGCGGTTGAGAGATGTTATGCCAACGGGTGCATTGCGGCGAATTTCATAATCGCTTTCTGGGTCTGCGCCTCCTGTTGCTGCTATTGGGTTGAGTACGCCACTCAAACCTAGAGGTTGCATTGCCAGTTGCGTGATTTTTTCTGCTGCAACATTACCACTTTTGCCAATACCACTGCGGTAAACTGCTCTGACATTTTCAATTCCACTAGGCAACCTCGCTCCATGTTCGCCATTGCCAAAGATAATAGTTGTATTGCCATCACTATCAGTGTGGGTGATATAGGCGTGGTCTGTTGGACTTAAGTCAATTAAATTTTCTACTTTTTGCCAACGGACATCATTAACATATACTTCTAAGGTGCTAGCAACGCCACTAGGGATAGGTGCTGGTAGATAGGTAAGGGGCGGTAGTGATAGCTTAAATTGTTGATTTGCTTTAGTACCATCACCACTGCCCAGTATTTCAGTATGAGTCTCGCCATGAGTGGCTTTGACTACGTTGCCATAGATAGTAACAGTCTCTCGTTTGTAAGCATAAGCTAAAGGTCTAGCAAATCTGAGGAATGTATGCGGTTTGTCATTGAGCAAATTCTTACTAACATCCTGTCTCACGCCGGACAGCATGACAACTTCGCTAGCCCACACACCGTTGACATCGGATATATCACTGCGTTCGCCGGAGATAATCAACCAACGTCCAGATTGGAGATTTTCGTAGAGATTGTCTAGTTCAATTTCCATCTGGTTAGATATATAATTTTGATCGCTTGGTGCATCTTTCAGATTGACAGGTTTTTCCACCAAATTCAAATCTTCCCTCTTGAGATACACTGTGGTTTTACGCATGACATCTAAAGATATATCCTGTTCTTTTAACCAAGCTTTATCTAAAGTTAGTTGTGTAATTCTTCCTACTATCCTATAGGCAATTTTCGAGATATTTTCAACTTTTATGACTTGATAAACCCCAATTTCATTAACATCTACACGTTCAATTGCTAGCCAACTACCATGTGTAATTCCATCATATTGGGCATCTAATGCTAAGATATTTCGTAATTCAGATGGTAGTGTGCTAGAGGAACTTGATGTTAGCTCATTTACGTCTACAATTTGCCATTCTTCGTATTTCTCAATTCGCCCTTCCTGGTCAAAAATCGGTTTCAAAGGTACGTCGTGTCCGAAAGGTGCAGCTTTGATTCCTAGAACCTCAACTTGGCTTAACTGCTTAGAATCATTAGCTTTATTAGTGGTTAAGATTTGATATATTGCTGTGTTTGAAGCAGGATTTAAAGTATTATTAATTAATCGTGAATTAATATCAATATTTCCGGGAGCGAAGATTTGTTGTTTTGTCCGCTCCATTTCTAGAGCATTCGCAGGTTGTATTGATGGCGGTTTGATTAATTGTTTTATTCTTTGTTCTTTTGTACTTGCTGAAGAGTCATTTTCTGACGAAACCTCACCAGTTAATTGCTGTGTAAATTTTGGTAATGGTTGTAATATAACTTTTGTCCGGTTTTCCTCTGGTTGAGGCTCAAGAAATTGAACTCTGCGAATGACTGGCTTGGTTTTAGCATCACTAAATATTAGTAAAAGCAGATCGTTAGATTTGAGATTCGTGCTTACGCTATCCACATAAAGTTGGTTAATTTCTTCAGCATTTGTTGAGCTAACCTGTTGCGGTTGGCTCATCCGGGGTTTCATTTGATTTAACTGGGCATAAGCTTGTAGTGTTTCTGATGTTTCAAAAAATTCAGGGGATTCATTAGAATCAGGTATACTCTGGCTACTTAGACCATCTGGAATTTCTAGACTGTAACCATCTTCTATAGTAAAAGCTAAATAAACGCTGGCACTGACACCAGGACTATGTGCATAGTCTACTAATCGAGCTAATTCTACTAAGGAACGTCGCTCAATGGCAGTGCGTAAATAACCTTCATTGGCTATACGTTCCTGATAGAATGTCAGAACGTCTGCGACAGTAGCCCAAGCATCTAGTAGAGCTAGAGACGGGTCTTGAGGATCGCGGGTTTTTAGATGTTTGAGTGACGGAAAGTTGCTATCACCCAAACGCGCTTTCATTGTCTGGTAAAAGCTTGCATGGGTTCCAACTCGATAAGCTAGGGTATACAAACCAGGTTGATTAGCTACCGATCTGGGAGTGAGAATTTCTGCACCTTCACAGCAACCACAGATGGAGCGATCGCTTGGTTTATAGTTATGACAGTTACAGCTACAACTTAATTTCATCTGCCACCTCGCAAATCGAGTGTAAATTTACCGTTTTCGGGAAAGTTGGGGTTGTTGTCGAGTCGGGCAATTTCCGAAGAACCAATGGGTAAAAAACCTGCTACAATCTCGTGATTGTCACCTGCAAAAAGACGTTCTAATTTAGTTATAGAGACACTTTCAACGCCTGGAACACTATAAGCTTGAGCTACAATCTGACTTAATGCAATTCTTTGCCCAAAAGTCAAGTTATCGGGATGGAAAAAACCACGCTGACCATCAGGTAAAATCCGGTTACTGAAAATATCCAGTAAAGCAGCTTTGACATGACCGCGCAAATAGTCAAATTTGACATCAACTCTCATCGCTATATCTAAACAGACGTATGCTGCTCGTTGAACGATGACATCATGACCAATGCGACGATATTTTTCTAGGTCTGTGGTAATATTTTGCAGTAATTTGCGATTTACCGTTTCTTTGTTGAAGGGATCTACTGTCACCCAGACTTCATACCCACTGCCCGTCCAGCGTAAGGTGGCTGTTGCTTGTTGAACTTTTGTTGGGAAATGTTGCATTACTAATTGTGCGTAGTCATCAGCAGTAATGGCACGCTCTAATTTTTTGTGAGATAGGTGCGGTGCATATAATTTCACATGAGATAGAGGTTCGGGTGCTGTCCCACCTTGAGCGGGGAAGGGCTGGTGTGGCTGCAATGTCGAACCACTAATTGGTTCATTGTGAAAAACAATATAAGAAATCGCTTCAGCACTAATATTACCTGCAAGTCCATTACCTACCCGGTAAGTTGCTTGAAAGTGAGTATTGGCCGCTGGTTTGATTCCTAATTCACCGTCTCCAAAACGCAAGTGAGCTTGTCCATCGTTGTCCATTTCCACAACAAAATGTTGATCTTCGTTGTTGCTGTCTATGAGGTCGTATTGGGGAGTCCAAGTAGAGTGATTTCCAGTACTCCTAAGTTGGATTTGGGGTAATGCTTGCTGGGGGTCTTGAATTAAGAGACTTTTAGCATCTTGGGTGAGGTTTTTTCTAGACAGAGGTTGGCTGAAAGTTAAAGGCGTTTTTTGCAAGGTAGGACGGAAGCGATCGCCTACTACTAAAATTTCTATAATAGGTTCGCCTTTTTCTTCGCACTCCTGAATTATCTCTTTTCCTGGTACTGTTTCTAAATCTTCCCGTTCAATAGTGCGTCCATGATCGACTAGAATTACATTGCCTCTGGCAACACTAATATTAACTAGCTGACAGTCTGGTGGTACTATTGCCGAAATGCAAAGGGGAAAAGGCAATGCGTCTTCTTCTCTCCACTCGATTTCCACAATTGGCTGATTGTAAAGTTCGTCTACACTTGCTTTGATATTGGTCAAGCGTACAGCATGGCGATGTTTCATATCCGCATCTTCTGGGATGCCTGTTTTTGGACTTCTAATTTCTTCAAAAATGAGGATGTCACCAATTTTCAGGTGCAATTTTCGCTGATCTTCGGGTAATTGAGAATTAGAAGAATTTGCCTTCTCTGGCTGTATGGGATTTATATACTCATCGACTAATGTAGCGGTTGTAGAACCACGGGGGAGGCAGCAAGAGCGTTGGCAAAGCCCGTCGCAGTCATCGCCCCAAGTATAAAATAGGATTTTGTTGTGAGCATTGTAAAGATGAATCGGTAGTGACGTTAGCGGTTCAAAAACTTCATAACTGCTAGGAGGAACATCATCTAGGTGGCGATGATGTTCCAGGATAGTGCCAAGGTGAGGCGCGTTTTTATAACTAGTAATAAAGTAGAAATTTTTTGGTTCCAGGGAAATATCAATACTTGTCTTCAGCCATAACCAAGTACGTGCATTACAGCCTTCATGCATGGGATAATCGATCAAACGGGCATGACGGCGAACAGAAATCCGTTGACGGGCAGTTTCTAGATAAGCTTCGGTGGCTACAGCATCCTGATAGTAGCTGAGATAATCGCCAACATAAGCGAGGACTTCCACTAAAGTAATTCCTAAATCGGGAACATGACGTTCTTCCCAATCCGGCATCACTAGGGAGAGGCGATCTAAAATCAACTGACAAAAACTAGCATAATCTTTCGCCAAATAGTTGATAGCTGGTTCAACTAGTTGTGTTGGCGGACAAGTTTGCTGTTGCAAGCAATCCATGTCAGTGTTACAGATACCATCTCGGAATTTAAATTCTACTTGGGAGTAGCGCGGGTCAAAATTGGGATATGGTTTTGTGGGTTTGCCCTGTTCATCCAACGACACCAAGCGCAAAGTATACACAGAGAAATCGCCAGTTTGGTCAAGATTAACTGTTAAGTAACTCTCACAATTTTGAGGACTTTCTACCTGTAAATTAGTCACATGAAGATGGCGGATGCGCTGGCCGCCTTTAATCAGGAGATTCTCTTTTTTTAAGTCTTCTGGTACCGAACCTAAAAAATAGACATATAGCGATCGCAAATCATCGCTAACTTCTACATAATCTAGCCCGTTTTTTCTTTGCCTACGAATTTCTTGGCGGCGCTGTTCGTTTTGGTAAGTTAAGGTGTGGCTATTCATGGCACTGTCGTCCTAAAAGTAGCTGTTTGTGTCTCCCCAGAACTTTGCACCAAATACTCCACCACTATGTAAAGACTGGAATCAACGCTTGTTACTTCCAAAGTTTGCAGATCGATTAAATCGCCCAACCATTGCTCAATAGATGCTTGAATAGTAATTTCCATAGCTTTTGCTAGTTCCGGGCTATTGGGTGCAAAAATTAAAGACAATACACCACTGCCGAAATCTGGGCGGTTGACTCGTTCGCCGGGAGTAGTAAACAGTAGTTGTTCAATTAAATCGCGGATGTGTTGATTTTCATCGCTGGTGCTGGCGGTGTGATAGTTTATATCGAAATGGAAGGGAAAATAGATGTTGGTGACATTTCTTTGCCTGGGCAGATTTACGAGATATTCTGGCATTAAGTTACCTCCAAATCAAAGTTGTTAATCGATACCTTATTACCATTCAGATTCACAGTGGCATTGTTTCCGTTGTTGATTTCAATTCCCGAACTATTCATCACTATTGTCATAATTTGCTTGCCGATTTTGGCTTCAATAGTTATGCTTTGCTTACCTTGTTTATCATTGATTTCAATCTTGCCAATATCTGTTTTAAGTACCTTGATTTCTGGGTCATAAGGATTAGTGGGTACTATGTTTGGAACCTTTTCATCTGCCCAAAAGCAGCCACTCCAAATTGGGTAGTCAGGATCTCCGTTTTCAAACTCAATCCACACTAAAGCACCTTTGGGTGGAATGAGGAATAACCCAACTCCTTGTCCAGCATAGGGAACGCAGGGTAATGCCCAACCGCTAGGATTGTTGCCAAAAATTTCTTGCACTTTTGCTTGTACGCGACCAATCTTCCAGGGGTCGTTATTGTCAGATATTACGCCTCGGTATTTGCCGTAAAAAGAAGGTTTTTGTTGATTAATACTTCCACAATTATCAAGTTTTAATTGGTTCATATTTTTAACATCTGAATTGTTGCACCTTGTCCCTCACGTTTCAAGGTAAAACTTTGTTTATATTCGCCACGCTTAATGCGATGCGTTACTTGTTTGACGTAGTAATAACCGCCGTAAGTTTTTCCCACACCCCGCACTCCCACCAATTGACGCACTTCTAAGACATAACCATAGCGAACAGTATCTATTTCCCCACTAGCAGTTACGGCATTTTCCTGCGAACGGCTAGCCAATAATTCGGTTTCCTTTTGAGCCAGGATTTTTTCAAGTTTATTGGTGCAACGTAGCACTTCTGTTCGTAATGATTTAGCAGGCTTGTTAGCTAAAGCTTGACCAGGCGATTTAGGAACCTGAATCGAAATTGATGTTCCAGTTTTTTCATCGCTAATTGATGCTTGAGGTTTAATAGATTCTAGAGCATTAAAGTTGAAACTTATAGATGAATTTACATTGGTAAACGCCCCCATATTCATTGATAATGCTGGTTGACAAGGAGTAATTTTCTTTTTTTCCTCACCCCAATAAGCAATATTTTTTCCAGGAGTTTTATCGGGCTTGATTTCAAAAATAAAACTATTACGTAGAGCTAGTTTCTGAATAAACTGTAAGTCTGTACTTTGCTGAGTGGTAATTTGTTCTTCTTTTTTGGGTGAAAAATCTCTAGTAGTATCTTGTACATCTAATGTCAGCCCATATTTAACTTTATATTTTTGTAAAATTTGCTTAACAATTTGAGAATCAGATAAGTTTAGGTAGGTTTCATTTTTATCTTCCAGATCGAGCATAAGACTAATATCTTCACCAGTAACTATTAGCCTTGATTCCCCTGGTTGATTACTTGGGGCAATTTGATGATCGGTAATAATGCCGTCAATTAATATAGGGCTTTGAAGACTACGGCTTACACCGACTTTTACATTAACTATGATTTGAATAACAACTCGATTGGGAGGATTCAAAATATCTTTTTGAAGTAACCAATAATCTGAAAAGTTTTTTAGTTCTTTACTAAGACTAAAGGTCATTTGAAAGGCACTGCGATCGCGGTCTTGTTGAGTCACTTCTAAGTCTATTAGCGCGTCTATTACTTCATAAGGCGCAGGTATTGGTATGGTGCTACCAATCATGAGTTTTAGACGAATATCTGAGTCAGGCATAAGTTAACCTTTTTAGATCAGAGGAATACGTAGTCGCCGACCAATTTGGGCAGTCAATTCATCAGGGTGCATAGCGTTGTTAGCATCGCATAAATGCCAAAAAACTTCCGGGTCATGCAGATAACTTGCAGTGATATTATCTAGGCGATCGCCTTCGCTGACTTGATGTTCTTGAAGAATTTCAAACCTTTGTGATGAAGGTAAAAATCTGCGTCTGAGGTAACTGATAGTTTGATTTGATGTTGTTTGCCACTTGGCAATTTCTATATCGTAGTAACGACTGCTTTCAGTAAACATTTTACTCTTTTTTATTTTACAACTAAAAACCTATATTTACCGAGATATTTTTAAGAAACTTACAGATGAAATAATTCATGATTAAAGATAGCCAATTTTATAAGAAAGAAGCAACTGTCTTGATAACAATCGCAGCCGTGTTTACTTTAGCTAGAAGCTCTTTTTGCTTGTGATAGACTCTGAACAAGCTGCTGCCTTTATGGTCAAATCTCAAATCATTTGTGCTTAATACTTGCATACCTAAACTGACTTTGGCACGAATGGGATTTAGTTTAGAATCGAATGCTTCTTCGGTAATGCTGAACTCAGAGAGGCGTACTGGCATTACACGATTTAAGCTCCATATAAATACACTTAAATCCGCCTCATTTGGTAAGATTTCTAAAACACCTGTGCGGGCGAGTTGATTGTTTGTCTGAATTTGGCTGCTTTTAGGATAGATCAGGGTTTCTAGGGCTGCTAATTGAGGGTATATGCCAAACAACACTGTATCTGGATTTTTTGTAGGAAACTCCAGTTGATCTGTAGCATCAATTTCTGCGTCTAGTTGAATAGTCTCTAGCGGTGGTGCAACTAGACGCAAAGCTTCTAGGCGATCGCTTCCTTCAGAACCCGCACCTCTTACCTGTAAAGTGCGTCTGAGTGTTTCGGGATTGTATTGCAGTATAATCAATCCTTTGGGGAAAAAGGTAACAGCATCAAGGATGGCAATCGTTCCTTTTAATAAACGTGGCGCACCAGGAAAGTGGGACATAAAAATATTCCTAATTTATTTGTGTTTTCTGGTACTAATTTGGGGAATTGCATAGATTAATGTAAACAATAAGATTGGCGATCGCAATCTAAATAGGAGTACAATACACTGCATATCTACTAAGCTTTGTCAAGTTGCTTTGGCTCTAAAATTATTAGTCATAAAGGTTCCCGTGCCGGAATATTGGAGAGTGGTGTCTGGTTCTGGTGGTATTGTTGGTTGGGTAGCTGGAACCATTACCTGAAATTTTGCTTTGAATGTATTACCTTTGAGCAATACTACTTTTCCCTTAGATTTAACTTTTTTGGATTTTTGATTAGCTGCTAAGGATTGAATAGAAAGTATTCCCATACCTGGGATGACAAAGGGCGGACTTGTGTAAGGACAACCAGGAACAATGACTTTTTTCTCGTCGCCATCGATACAAATAGTCTTTTTGTTAACTGTAGCTCTCCCAGTACCAGTTAAGATACCAGGACGTACTACAACTATTGCTTTGCCAAAGATGAGGTTGAATATGGCTTGATCGCCTGTGATGAGAATAAAGTCTAACATGGGTTTTTGGTGATCAAATAAAAGTCTTTGTAGAATCTGTTACGTACTTTGTAGAACTACTGCGATCGCCCTATTCCCCTGGCGTGACTCTCAATCAATGCTATGATTAGCATAAATTTCTAACTTGAGGAATGCACGTAATCAGCAAAGTAAAATTGCGGGAATTCTGGGTTCAACACGCTGATTCTGAAGATGCTCTTAATGATTGGTACAAGTTTACCTCTAAAGCAAACTGGTCTAATTTAGTGGATGTTCAGAAAAGATATCCAAAGGCAGAAGCGGTTGGTAACTTTACAGTGTTTAACATCAAAGGCAATAACTATCGTTTGATTGTAGACATTAGATATTCCAGCCAGACAGTTTTTATTAAATACGTTCTTACCCATCCTGAATACGATAAAGAAAGGTGGAAAGATGACCCCTACTTCTAGTCAACAAACCTACACTGAGTTACTGATCCAGTATCAGCCTAAGCCAATTAAAACAGAACAGGAGTATAACAGAGCTTTAACATTAGTAGAGAGCATGATGTCTGGTGAGTTGACAGAGGCTGAAACTGCACTTTTTGAATTGTTGGTTCTTCTGATTGAGAATTACGAATCATGTCATTATCCTATGGGTGAATCAAAACCTGTGGCTACTTTGGAATCCCTGATGCATGAGTTTGATGTGGAGCCAACTTCTTTAGTCGGGGTTTTTGGCTCTGTTGATATTGTTAGGAAAGTAGTTAATGGTGAACGGAAAATTAGTCAATCTGAAGCTGAGTCTCTGGCCAGGTTTTTTAATGAGCATTATTCTGGACTTTCACTCACATCTGTTGACTTTTAAACTTTTAAGAATGTCGTTACTAGATGGGGCGATCGCTTTTAAGTCAGGTTGAATGAGTAAATAATGGCGCGATCGCACATTCATCAATATTTATGCGTGGGCGATCGCTTTCAGGTCAGGTTGAACCCGCAATTAATGGCGCGATCGCACGTTTATCAACTTTCATACATGAGCGATCGCATTACCTTTTTACAGTCTCCCTACAAGAGTTTGGAAGATGGGGCGATCGCACTCTTCAATTGCCGTAACTGTTAATTGTGATAGTGGCGGTTAAGCTATTACTTGCGTTCCTTACAAGAGCGATCGCCGTAATTTGCCAGCGTTGTTCATCATTCATCTTGAGGTAATGAATTAGTAGCGATCGTCCCTGGCCTACCCTTCCAATAACATACTTTACATAAAGGTGGTGCCGTACTTTGCGTTAACGCATCCTACAAGAGCAGCGATCGCACTTCGTTAACGCACCCTACAAGATCAGGGGATCGCACTAATATTTATATAATAGTACAGCATGACTCGGTTTCCGTTGAACTCGGCTTTTCCTCTACAACAAATGCGTTTCTAGTCGAGACGTATCCTAGAAATTCCTGTGAAGACATCTTTTGCGTTTTCCCGGTATTTGGATCGTAGACTCGGTATACTCCGGATTTAATTACTACAGCAGCTTCTGCATGAAGATCAGTCCCAAACCAGATGCGTGTATCTTTGGAATATTTATTTGATTTTATCTCTTTTTGTACCGTATTTTTTTCTTTGGCTGTGCCATTGATTTGCTCCTTAGCATAAGTTTGCTGGGCTTTTAATCCTCCAGAAGAACTCCATTTTATTAGAGCATTTACTGCTTTTTGCCGATCGTTAGTGCTAAGGTCGGTAAACCTTAGCCCACCAGATTCATGTCCGCTAGTTAGCCAGTGCGTGGCTAAATAAGAGCAGAATTGCTCTACTCTAAACCACTCATTGCCCGGATTTCCTGTTTTGACTTTGTATTTATAATTTCCATGAGCGTCTATTTGAAAGTATAAAGTTGGATTAGATCCAAGCTCCCCATCGTATTCTGGTGCGGCGTTCTCCGATGGTTGTCGTTGGATTGCTGGCGAACGCCGCACCGATTGACCATTCTGTTGCACCACATGAGTCAACTCATGGGCAATCAACTCCTGCCCCCCTCGACTCCCAGGATTATATTCCCCCTGCCGAAAGAACACATCCTGCCCCGTCGTAAACGCCCTCGCTTGTATCGATTGATTTAACTGGTCAGCCTGTGTATCTGTATGTACTTTCACCCCACTAAAATCCGCCCCCATCGCCTGCCCGATTGACTGTTGCAGACCTGCATCTAAAGGTTGTCCACCACCCCTTGCTCTGTTTATGCCTGATTCCACATCCGTTGAAGCTTCCCCGGCTCCTCTGGCATCCCGACCGTGTAGAATTGACTTAGCTTGTAGTTCCTGATCGCCCGGTATCGCTTCTAGCTGTACCTGGGTAAGTAAAGACGACCTCTGTAGGACAGAAATACTCGGTTTAGTCTGGATTTCCTCTTCCTCTGCATCCTGACGCTGTCGCGACTTTCCTTGAGTTGACTGTGCCACAGATGGTGTATTTATCTGTTGTACCACCTGGGATGCCACGCGATCTGCTTCCTGCTCATACTTGTCCCCTGGCTCCCCAATCGTCAACTTTGCCTGTATTGGCTGTGGTCTAGTCGTGCTGATAGGCACTCGGCTAAAGTCTTTGGAAAAAGCCGAATTACTTAATAATGGCTGTACTTCTAAATCATCTGTTGATTGCACCTCTGCATCCGAAACAGAACGAACAGCAGCACGTTGTAAAATTCCACTCGCCTCGGATGTCTCACTTTTTTGCTGCTGATTAGTTTGGGCAATTCTTTTACTAGTCATGATTTCATTCCTCAATATTCAACATACCCTTCATTGTGCTGCTCAGTCGCTTAAGAAATGTCTCGTCAAGTGTCATGCTATTGTCTCTTTAAACTTTTCAAACGATGCTTCATCAGGCCAAATCCATTTGGGACAATCAGTTCCGCCAGCGATTGTATCTACTGTACGGTGCGTATAAATATGAGACTTTTGAATTTTGTATTTATCCACCAAATATCCAATGAGATTCAACGAACACTGTTGTTGCTCTTGTGTCATACCTAAATTATTTTTGTCAGCAACGTGTTCGATTCCGATAGAACGATGATTCATAGCTCTGTCACCTGCGTGCCAAGCGGTATGATCTTCTAACACCATTTGGATGCATGTACCGTCACGAGCAACAATGTAGTGTGCAGAAACTTGCGCTTTAGGGTCTTGGAATGTGGCTATAGCAGCTTGCAATGAACAGTCGGTGTTGTGACACACAATAGAATCAATTGTCGATTCGCGGTAATCAGTCTGATTTTGAGGGCTTGCAGGAATCCATTTTACGTCTGGTCTACTCATGATTTTTTTCCTAATATTTTGATAACTATTTCTTGTGCAATTTGTTGCCCCATTTGGGTAGAGTTAATTCCAGGCTTTAGCTGAATTTCACCACCAGGTACTACCCCACCTGAGAGCAAGTTGTCTGGTAAACCTTTATTAGCCAGCAACTTCGCCAATTCACTCTCTACCTCTGCTTGCAATAACCGCGCTTGACTGGGAGAAATAGACATCCCCTCTAAAACCAGCTTTTCTATATCAATGTTGATATTCATCCCCTTACCCCCGTAGCTACTAGAATCCGAAAATCCGCCTCATTCACTGGTCGATCCAACTTGCGAAACTCAGTCCGCGCCGCCGTTAACACCAACTGCATCGTCACCGACGTACCAGCCCCAGCAGCCAGAAACGCCGCATTCAAAGCAATATTATGAATACTACCCCCAGCCAAATTCAAACGTGCCAAACGGTTAAAATCTAAATCCTGTGTTGGTGTCTCTGGTGGAAACACCTTTTGCCACATCACCTGACGTTCAGCCACACCCGGAAAGGGAAAATTCACAATAAACCGCAAGCGACGCATAAAAGCATGATCTAAAGAACTCTTGAGATTCGTTGCCAAAATTGCCAAACCGCGATAAGCTTCCAATCGCTGCAACAGGTAATTTACTTCAATATTGGCGTGGCGGTCATGGCTATCCTTCACTTCAGAACGTTTGCCAAACAAAGCATCCGCTTCATCAAAAAACAGAATCGCGCCCCCATCTTCCGCCGCATCAAATAAACGCCGCAAGTTTTTCTCGGTTTCTCCTATATATTTGTTGACCACAGATGAAAGATCAATCCGGTAAAGATTTAGCTGCAAATCATTAGCTATCACCTCCGCCGCCATCGTCTTCCCTGTGCCGCTTTCCCCCGCAAACAAGGTACTGATCCCCATACCCCGATTCATGCGGTTGTGAAAACCCCACTTTTGATAAACTAGACTGCGCTGCCGGATTTGGTCAGTAATTTGATGCAGCAAGTTTGTCTCTTCTGCTGGTAGGACAATATTATCCCAAGTTGCTTTCGGGTCGAGGCGTTGAGCTAAAGTATCTAACTGCGGACGAGTACTAGCAAGACAAGCTGACCACAACCTGTCACGCAAGATTTTTCTCCAAGCCGATTCGTTGAACCTCTCCCCCAACCCCTCTCCTACAAGGAGAGGGGAGTCCTCCTCCCCCCTTCCCTTGTAGGGAAGGGGGGCTGGGGGGGTTAGGTCTTCTTCCTGCGACGGCATTTCCCCCACCACTTGCTGGGCAATCTGCTCAATCTTGACTAAATTGAGGTTAAACTGAGTCGCTAGAAGCTGCGGACTAGTATCTGCTACTCCTCCTAATGCCTCAGTCCAAGTTGCTTTTTGTTCCCTGAGTGTTGGCTTTTCAACATCTACGACAATTGTCGGCAGACCCAATTGCCTAACTTCACGAGTGCTAAGGAAAAGTAGACCACCACTGCGGGTAAGAAACCGATGCAAGGGAAGTGCTTGTCCTTCTGTAGTCGGTTTACCGTCAACCTCTTGGGCATCTAAATACAGCGCCAGCGGCAATAGCAAGCTTTCTCGATGCCACAAACGAGCAATTGTCTCTAATTCTCCCGCCTGAGTGGGCAATAATTCCACTGACAAACGATAGACATATTTATCTAGTTGGGCTGCTACATGTTGGGCTATTAGTTGCTTGCTGAGGGAATCTGCCCCCACCAGCTGAATAATAGGTAAACGTTGTTCTCTATGCGTTTGGTGCAGTTGCTGAATAATTGTTTCGACAACAGCGTTTTGAGATGGGGGTAATTTTACATTCCATTCTGCTGTTTCCATCGGCATCAGTAATGATACCAAGCGATCGTCTAAAGAATTTAATCCTTTAACATAATTTAATATACGTTCATCTACCCGTAAACCACTCGTAGTCAGTGGTTGAACTCCTGACTGATGAATTTCAATTAATCGCCAGTAACGCAAAGGGCGTTCCCAACAAAGGGCATCCCAAGTAGGTTCATCGAATAATGATAAAGCTAAGGCAAAGGTAGGATAAGGCTGGTGAGAATTATCTGAAGCTTTGGCGCAAAGACGCGCTATACCTGGATCTAATTCCATTGCAATGCATAACAGCAAGACCTGTTGTTCAAAGTCAGATAAATCTAACTTTTGGCCTAAGAGAAGCAGCGCTGGGGGTGGATTCATCCCTTCCACTATTGCCATTTCTGTGACTTTAGGCTTTTCAATATCAGGTAACTGTGCAAACTCAGACAAACGCCAGCGTAGCCAAGCCAGTTCATTTGCTAGGTATTCTTCATTGTTTGCTCTCCAAGAATCGAGGTTGTTCATAAAATCACCACCTTCTGATTCTGGTCGAAAACAGGCGGTGTCACTGTGCGATCCACCAGCAAACTATCTACTCCATCAATCCGCACTCGTACAAAATACTCACCCGGTGTAACACCTGCAATCCGAAACTCCAGCCTATCTGTTTGAGTTGGATGTGGTTGAGCCAGCACTTCGCGATCGCCTAATAATAACGCCACTCTCTGTCTTGGTCGCACTTGAGGGCTTAAAATCAGAGTGAGGGTTACTTCGCCATTAGCGTCTGCTGTTGCTTGTCGTGGTATAATATCTAAGATTTTTGGTGCTAAGGCAAAAGATAATTCATTGGTAGTCCGACTTGGTTCGTTAGTCCGCGTTACTTTGACTACCACGGTATAAAAACCCGCCGCCCAGTTTACAGGCTCATCAGGTAATTGAACTGTAATATCCGTTGCCGTCCTCTCTGCTAAAGGTGATAATTCCAGAGAAATTTCTAAACGAATATTTGTCAAAGATATAACTAGATTTTCAGCATCTAAGTGAAAACCATTAAGAATCAGAATATCGCCCAATCTGGCGCTAGCTTGCTGGTTAGGTAATTGCAGAGAAACTAATGTGGGTAAGGGTGACGATAGGTTTGATTGCAGAATTGAGCCGCGATCGCTAGACTGACGCTTGATAATTGGTAGCGGAGTTTTTGCAGGTAAGCTACTCTCAATCAGCACTACTGACACTTCATAAGCAGCAGAAACTCGATAGGGTACTTGAAAAGTTGACCAGAGATTAAACACCTCTTCCACAGATAGCGGTTGATAATCAATTCGCAACTGTTCTTCTTGTAAGTCAAGGTCGTACTCTTGAGGATCGGTAGTAGGCAAAGCTGCCCTAATATCCGCAGAAGTAATCATAGGATGGTCATTAAAAACACTCATCGCCACACCCAACAACCGATGACTAGTAGGTTCTGGAAAGTCATCATTTTGGGCGTAAGCAGTCAGTAGGTAGTAGAGGTTCAACGGCAAAAGCTGGTGTCCTGTTTCACCAGGCTTCACTTGAGAAGGAATATCCATATTCCGCCAAGCTGGGTTTATTTGAGTATCGTAGAGAAATAAATTAACTTGATCGCCACTACTAACAGTATTATCTCGTACTTTATCCAATGGTCGTGTCGTCACAGTGATTCCCCCCGAACTCTCAACATCAAACCTTTGCTGGAGCAAGTGACGCAATGTAATTGTGACAGCCGCAATAGCTAAAGCGTTGCTCATCACTTACCTCCTTCTGGCACGTCGCTGCAAGTATTCATTCAAACTCATCACAGATGATGTTGTCCGGGGCTTTGGTCGAGGCGGAGGTGGTGCTGGGGCTGCGCTGCGAATTTCTAGCCGACCAATTGTGACTTGAATCTTAGGTGGTGTATCCAAACCCACTGGCGATGTCTGCGACGGGCTTCGCCAACGGTTCTGGACTTTTTTGCTACTAGCTGCAATGACTGACAAATTTTTTACAGTGAGGTCATTGATAGGCCCAGATAGCGGTCTGAAATCAGATTCCTCTAATTGCGTAAAGTACAAAGACTTCACTTCATCTTTGCCTCTCTCCGCAGACATAGAGAGGTTAAGGGATGGGTTCTGAGGTAATATTAAGTTTTCAACTGGGCTGGTGAATATACCTTCATTGGGATTAATTTTCTGGCGTTGCATATTTGCGGGATGATAGGCGTAATTAACGTTCATCTCTGCCTCACCTTGTCTCAATTCATCCCACTGTTCGACAACACCAATTTTCTGGATACCAATATGTTGGCGCTTTTTAAATCTATCCGCAGACATAGAGAGGTTAGGGGATGGGTTCTGGGGTAATATTAAGTTTTCAACTGGGCTAATGAATATACCTTCATTGGGATTAATTTTCTGGCGTTGCATATTTGCGGGATGATGGGCGTGATTAACGTTCATCTCTCCCCCAGCTTGCCCCAATTCATCCCACTGTTCGATAACGCCAATTTTCTGGATATTAATATGTTTGCGATCGCTCTTATTATAGTTTTGTAAGCCGACTTCCTGAGCAGAAGCTTTTTCTCTACGGAAATCAGACAAGTGAAAGTCAGAAAAGTTGACTTGTGATTGTATGTCAATTTCTGGGGTTGAAGGATGTAAAGCAGGAATTGGTATTATATCTGAATTAATAGCAGTTAACTGAGTTATCGGTTGTGAAGCGACAAATGATGATAGATTATTTACGAATGGTGCAGTAGAACTGTTTGTCTCAAGCGAAGATAGTTTAGCAGAAGCATCTGCGATAAATGGCTGTATTGATGAAACATTTTTGTGGACAAACCTCTGCTGATTTTCTGGCACATTAGACGTAAGTTTTTCCTGGGGTTCGGCAATTGTTTCTGTAGCAATTGTAGGTGTTAAACTCTGTTTGTGTGAATTCGCTAAGGTACTATCAATAGTAGATGCGTTAGCGGAGCTTACCGTACCCCTACGGGGAAGCAAATTATGCGTAGCGTCTCGTAGAGAAGGTATCGCTCCATGTTGTACTTGAAGTTGAATTACAGGATTTAAGGCGGAAATGCTAGTGTCCATAGTTGGCACAGGTGTTAAAAGTAGTACCCCCTCGCTTGTAGGTGCGTAGGCATTGGCGTAGCCTCTCAAAGAGTTGCCCGTCGTAGACATCGCTGTTGGTTCTTCTATAATCTGACTTGATAATATTTCTGAAGTTGATATATTTCTTGTTTGTAGCGATCGCTTTTGTGGTAATTCAGCTATAGGTTGTTCCTGTAGTTGAATTACAGTAGAAGCAGGAGTGCTAGTTTCCACTGCTAGCACAGGTGTTAAAGGCAAAACTTGAGAAATAGCAGGTGCGTAGACGTTGGTGTAGCCTTTCCAAGAGTTTCCCATCGTAGACATGGCTGTTGATTGTGATTGAAGTTGAGGAGGAAAGTCCTCAGAACTTTCGACTTGTGGTAACTGAGAATGGATAAAGACTGGATTAATTTCTGTAGGTTGCTTATGTAAGTTTTCAGTTGCAGATTTTCCCTGTTTTTGAACACTAGGAATTGATATAATAGTGCTGGTTTCTGCTTGGTTTTGTAGGAGATATTGCTTCAAATACAATACATTTTGTAAAAGATTAGGAGAAACTTCTTGATTAATTTCAATTGATTGGTTTTTTAATAATTCAGTTGTAAGTTCTCCTAATTTTTTACCAACTAAGTTTGAGACAGGAGTATTGTTTTCCTTTGCGATCGCAGTCCTTGAAATTGCGGGATTTAGATTTTGTAAAGAAAATATTTTTTCTTGAGGAGTAAAGGAAAACATTACTGTCTTTGTTGGGTTTTCGGAGAAATATGTTTGCAAATCTGACTTTAAAGGTGATTGCAAAGATAAACCCAGACGATTGATTGTAATTAGTTGCTGGGGGAAAGATTTAAGTGGAATCTGCCTCTTTTCAAAGATGGGGTTAGAGAGAGAAGTATTTGATTCTGTGTTGTGTACAGAAACGAGATGATTCGATAGGGAAGTCTTTGTTTGTGGCACAAGTGCAGACTTCAATAGCTCTGTGTTAAGATTAGGTACTATTTGATTTGTAGTCGATGAAAATCTTTCTAATTCTACAAAACGTTGAGTTATCAATCGTTCCCAGTTTACTATATTTGAAGTTTGGACAGAAGAAACAACAGGATTAATTTTAGTTAGTTGTTTCTGTGATAACTGACCAGGAACCAAATTTAGTGTGGTAGTGCTTGTTTTTTGCTCTGAGTTTGAAGGTTGGACAGAAGAAACAACAGGATTAATTTTACTTACTTGTTTCTGTGATAATTGAGCAGGAGCAAAAGTTGGTGGAGTACTACTTTTTTTTTGCTCTGGGTTTGAAGTCAATTGCTGATTATCAGTACTGATTTGAGTCAGAACTGAATCTGAAAAATTCCAATTGGAGGATAATTCTAAGTCAGGCTTTTGTGTCAAATTAGGAATTGACTTTAGTATTGGTTGGGAAAATGGAACAGGTGTTGAAGTTAAATTACTTAAGAGGGGGTTAGTTATCTCTTCAGATATTTGCCCTATTGTTGTAGGCGTTAGCGAAGCTCGCCGCAGGCATCGCTTCTCCAACAACTGCACAATGTCAAAATTGGGAAATTTTTCCGCTTCTGATGTTGTTTCTAACTCAGTTGATTCTGTGGTAATCGATGGCTCCCAGTCAAGGGTAGACTCTGGTAACGGTTCAAATACTGATAAGACAAGAGGTTGAACTGTATCGATTAAGTTAAAGCTTTTAGCTACTAAATGAAAGAGATAATTGCTCATCAGTCCGTCACCATCTCTAAGTACAATTGTCGCCGCCTGGGACTCATCGCCAAAATATCAGCTTCACGCCAACTGTAAGCAGCAGCCAAAGTATGTACCTCTCGCAACACTCGAAATCCCCAAGCGTTAATCTCAGCCCAGAAAAACGACACAATGTCAAATAATAATTGCCATTGGTGGTTGCAAGCGGAACAGGAAATATCAATTGGCACATTTGCTTGAGGATCTGCTTCAGCCATTTGGGTAATAATTGTATCTCTGGTATGAGATGGTAATTGCTGAAACAGCAGATATTCACCGTTACACACTGCTTGCAAAATACAGCGTTCTAATAAAATCTCTTGAGCAATCTCTGGCTGTTTGTGTTCAGCGATCGCTATCATATCTAAACTGTTTGGTAGACGAAAACTCACCTGATAATCAGCAAGCTCAAGACAATATTTCTCAACTGGTTCAAGTGACAGTGGTGCTACACGAATATCTGCAATATCAAAATTGAGTTCCAAGACTTCACCACAGTTTGGACAGGTGACTTGACTAACCAGTTGTGAACCAAATGTCCACTCCCGCAATGTCAGCAGCATAGCATCACGCTGACCGAGACTGAGTTGAGTAAGCATATCTATGGAGGTTTCAGGACAAGCACTAGCTAGTAGCTTGATTGCTTTAGACCAAGATGGCTGATTAAGTCCCCACTCCCAGATATTTAACAGTTCTGAGGCTGATAGCGATCGCATATAGGAATCGTATAGTTAATTTCCTGCTGGTTAAACAATTAAATCTTGATTAACTAAGCCGAGTTAATCATGAAGCACGTTCCCAACCTTCGTTTTCTATCTTTATGTACTCGATAGCGACAGCATTAGCACTAGCATCCAAGTCTGGTAAAGCTTGATATTCCGAAACCCAGCAACCAAAAACGTTATATGAACCCTTTGGCTGACCAGCTTCATCACGAACCTCAATAGTGATATCTTTACGGAAATCTGCCAGAGACACTTCTGGACTACCACCAAGCGCCCAGACTTTATTTGCCCATTGTTCAAAATCAGTATCTTTGCTAACACCTCGTTCTAAAGTGATGGGATCGTACTTGCTTTGTCCTGGAGACTTATAGACAGTGCTAGGGTCGCCACCTGTACGGTGTTCTATGACCTCAGTGGTTCGCTTCAGACCACTGACTTTACTTACCCCAGCCACGTCCTTACCAGCGAATTTCACAACAAACTTAAAGTTTTTGTAAAGGTCTAAACGTTTACCTGAAATAGAAGGCATATATTTCTCCTTAAACTGCTATTTGTCCGGCTATTTGCTGAATTTTAAGAACGACAAATTCAGCAGGTTTGAGAGGAGCAAAACCAACAATGATATTGACAATTCCTAAGTTAATATCATTTTGGATTGTTGTTTCTTTATCACACTTCACAAAGTAAGCATCTTCCGGCTTACGACCTTGAAAGGCTCCTTGAAGGAAGAGAGTGTGCATAAAAGCTCCAAGATTCAAGCGAATTTGCGCCCACAACGGCTCGTCATTTGGCTCAAAGACAACCCATTGCGTACCGCGATAAAGACTTTCTTCCAAGAAAAGCGCGAAACGGCGAACCGGAATATACTTCCATTCATCCGTAAGACGGTCATCTCCATTCCGCGTCCGCGATCCCCAAATCACACGACCATAAGCTGGTAGAATTCGCAAACAATTAATTCCCAAAGGATTCAATTCCCCATTGTCTGAATCTGTTAGAGGTACACTCAATTGTGGTACACCTGTCAATGTTGCTTCTGTACCTGCTGGAGCCTTCCACACACCGCGTTGAACATCAGTTCGAGCAAATACACCCGCGATCGCACCACAAGGAACAAATTCTTCTATTTGATTTTCCCGTAAAGGATTTGGCTGCTTGATTCTAGGAAAGAAAACAGCAGCATAACTAGTTGGTTCACCAAGGTGGTTCTGAATACCAGCTTTGGCCTTATCCTTATCAGTCCAATCACTAGGCGGATCGATGATGAAAAACGCGCGACGCTCTTTACAAAATTCTGCTGCTGAATCGACTAAAGAGTCATAGTCTATATTGCCATCGTTTTTATAAGGCGGAATACAAAGCATATTAAACAGGTCGGCTTTATTTAAAGCATAAAGACCTTGTTTATTTGCTTCTTTATTTACCCCTGTGAAGTCATTCACATCTAGATCGTCACCATCCGAACCGTTTTCCGCTTTGGTATTTGTCCCTTTGGTATTTGGATTTTTATTATCATCCCACAATCTTTTATCAGGTGTTGGATCGGCATGAGCAGATGGTCTTTCTATTGGCAGAGATTCTTCTCTAAATCGAACCAAATAAGACTCATTCAATAAGACTTTATCTACTCGCCTTGGATGATTTGGTAGCACCGATACGTTGCGAAATAGTTCCAGTTGACTTGTATTTTGATCCAGAACTGTAATGTTGAATAGTTTTTGTGACTCTGCGTCACCTATTACATTAATATCTATCCGCACTTTTAAAGCATTTCCCCAGCTGCCTTCATTTGCTGCTTCTAAGTTGAGTCCAGGAACATTTAGTTGTGCCTTCTTAGCAGTGGCTTCAGTTTGTCTTGGAGCTTCACCGAATGGTGGAGCTTGCCCTTCCGGTAGAGCTTGCCCTTCTGCTTGTTTGAGCTTAGAGTGAATGAGTCGGACAATAATTGCTTGGCTACCACCGTTGAGGTAAAAGTCCCGTACAGCATAGCCAAGGGAACTTTCCAACCACAGCCCCCCAAAAGTGCGTTCAAAGTCGCTGTAGCTGTTGATAGTAATCGGCTCGTTTATAGGTCCTCGCAAGGCACGACCAATAAAAGCAGTAATAGAGGTAGATACGCCTGTAATCGTGCGTACTCCACTCTTGATTTCTTCTACGTAAACGCCTGGATAAGTTGGTTGTATGGGCATTGTTCGTTCTCTGAGTAAGTAAAAGTTGATAAAACTTTTTAACAATAGGTATTCTACAAAACTAAATTGACTTTTTAAGTGTATTCGGTAGGATATTGCTTGCGTAATAAGTAGTAATTTTGGTTGTGTTGTTAAGAACCAAGAAACTTAATTACTTGCAGTAATAATAGCTGCCATCAACTGCTCAATGTTCCAGTGATCGCTATACCGAATTCCATTAATAAACAGTGCTGGGGCAGCCGTCACTCCACTGCATAATCCACTTTCAATATCTTCATTGACTGCATCCATGTAGACTTTTTTAAAAATATCTTGCAGAAATTGGGAAATATCAAGTCCTAGATTATTGGCATACTCTACCAGATAGCCGTTTCCCAACTCCTGTTGATGGCTGAACAGCATCTCATGCATTTGCCAAAATTGCCCCTGTGCTCCTGCTGCGAGTGCTGCTGCTGCTGCTTTTTGCGCTTGAGGATGGATTTGAGGTTGAGGAAACTGTCGAAACACAAAGCAGAGATCGTTTCCCTCAGGGAAGGTTGCATCAGGTTGTCTTTGAATGGTCTTAATTAAGGTATAAAGTTCTCCACAGTTAGGACATTGATAATCCCCATACTCAACCAGCACAACTCTAGCATGAAGTCCTCCTTGTCGATAGTCTCGCTCAGAGGGAGGGACAACCAATCGGTTGCGATCACCAGTTCCTTCAGCAGAAATATTGTGACTCATTCTAAACCTTGACAAAAAAAGCATTCACTGTACAGGTAGTACTGTGAAATCTCTTTTTGTCAATCCTTACTAATCCTTTATATGACTTAATATACGGAGTCAGCTTAAATCTGTCATCAATTCAGAGTCTATATTTTAAGTGGCAAAAAGATCGCCGATTAGCAATCTGAAGTACTAAGATTAAACTGTACTTAAGTTCCGATTTATTCAAACTTAAGTTTGAATCATGAGATTAAAGGCTAGCAATTCCTCGCTTTAAACCAATAATGGTTGCCTGGGTGCGATCTTTAGCCCCCAACTTGCTCAAAATGCGGTTGATATTTGATTTGACAGTGCTTTCGCTAATGTTCAAAGCATTACCAATCTCCAGGTTGCTCATGCCCCGTACCACCAACTGAAGCACCTCTAACTCACGATGACTCAATTCTGGATGATTCATGCGCTCTACTAATTTGGCAGCAACATGCGGTGGAATATAGTGCTGCCCCTCGTAAACAGTACGAATAGCAGTTCGCAGTTCGCTGGGTCTACAGTCTTTGAGCAAGTAGCCCTTTGCCCCTGCCCGTAGCCCTTGATAAATATCCTCATCTCCGTCATAAGTCGTCAACACCATGATGCGAGCCGCTTCAAATTCCGCGCAAATCGTACCAATCGCTTCAACGCCTCCCATCTGGGGCATTCGTAAGTCCATTAGGGTCACATCGGGTTGCGCTTGGCGGAATAATGCGATCGCCTCAATCCCGTCCTTGGCTTGACCCACGACAGCCATATCAGATTCTTGAGTGATGATGGCTGCTAATCCTTGCTGGACGATGGCATTATCATCAACAATTAAAACGCGAATGACTGGAATCATGCAGCCAACTCCCGATTCACAATGACAACAATTTCTGTGCCCTGACCAGGCTGACTTTTGATGATGAGTTCACCGCCAATATACTCAGATCGTTCGCTCATTCCCAATAAACCAAATCCTTGATTCATCGTTATTTGGTTTGTGTCAAATCCCTGCCCGTTGTCTCTAACTCGTAAACAGCACTGCATCTCCTGGTAAACTAATTCAACTTGAATTTCAGTAGCACGGGCATATCTGACGGCGTTGGTGATCGCTTCTTGCCCAATGCGTAATAGGTTATTCTCAATATCAGAGGATAAAGCATAGGCAGCACCGATAATTTCACAGGTGAGATTCGTATTTGTGGAAGGTTTCATCTGGGCAGCGAGATATTTGAGAACATTAGGTAAATCTCTCTCCTCAAGGAGTTTGGGACGCAGCGCCGTCACTGATCGCCGCGCTTCAGTTAGTCCAGTGCGGGCTAATTCATCCACAGTTTCCATATGTGCTAGAGCCGTCTCTGGTTTCTTTGTAATTAACTCGATCGCTGTTCCGTTATGCAGCACAATACCTGTAAAGGCTTGTGCTAACGTATCGTGTATTTCCCGTGCCATGCGGTTACGTTCTTCCAGAATTGAAGCTTGCTCGGCACGTTTGCGATCGCTAATGTCAATGACCAGACCATAGTATCCTTTCACTTGGGCATTGGGACTAAAATCGGGTATGAAGGTTGTACTAATATACTTTTTGCCAAATGGATAAAGAATCTCTGCTTCATAGGTTGTAATTTGACCTGCTTGCACTTGATTGATGTACGGTTCAGTAATTTGATAAGCCGTCTCACCTAAGAGTTCACGAACAGACTTACCTAGAATTTCATCTCGACTACAGAGAAACCAGACCTCATAAGTCTGGTTGATAAACCGATAGTGCCCATTTGCATCTACATAGCTGATCAAAGCAGGTAGAGCATCGGTGATCAACCGTAATTCCTGTTCTCGCTCGCCCAGTGCTGCTTCGCTTTCCTGTAAAGCCGCTGTTCGTTGGGCTACCTGTTGCTCTAATGTGCGGTTATAGTCGGCTAGCAGTCGCTCGGCTTGTCTGCGCTCCGTGATGTCTTGAACGGCTGTAATCGCATAAGCCACGTTGCCCTGCTCATCAAATACTGGAGTTCCCCATCCCTCAACTGGAATTATTGCGTTATTTCGGCGAATTTCTGCATCGTCGAGCCTAGTGCATTCGCCGTTCAACGCCCGCATTACTGGCAGTTTCTCAGTTGGATACTTTTGATCCGTTCCTGCTAAATAAATTTGATAAACCTCTGAGATTTGATCCAGTGTTATGGAAGGATCTATCTCTTTGCCCAATAGCTGAATTGCCTTTTGATTGAAGTAGTAAGGACTACCTACCGCATCCATGATTCCAATTCCTACCGGAACCGCTTCTAGAAACTGAGCCATCTTACTTTCGCTCGAACGGAGCTTTGCATAGAGTTTGGCATTTTCGATGGCAATGGCTGCGTGAGTGGATAGCAGATGCAAAACTTGCGATCGCTCCGGTGTAAATGCTCCAGTTGCTAATTGATTTTCCAGGTACAACACGCCAACAAGTTTATTTTGATTCAACAGTGGCAAACAAAGAAGTGATTTCGTTTGGTTCTGCTGAATATATGGCTCATTAATGAAATTTCCTTCACGAGTTGCATCATTTAAGATGACAGATTCATGAGTACGAATAACATAATTAATAATTGATTCAGGTAGATGATTTGCAGTTGGGATAGATTGCAGCACTTGTGTAGCATAGACATTCTCACCCTCATTAAGTTCACTAGAGGCTTCAATCACCCATTTTCCTAAGTTTTCTAAAATCAGAGAACCTGTTTGTGCGCCAGCATTTTCGATTAAAATCTTCATCAAGGAACTGAGTAGCTTATCCAGTTCAATTTCACTCGAAATCGCAAGGGAAGCTTTCATCACCGCAGCTAAGTCGAAAGCAATGGGTGAGTGATTAGAGGGGGTGACAGAAGTTTTGTGGATTGGCGTGTGAGCCATGCCCGACGGCTGAGGAAAGAACTGTGGGTAGCGAGTTTCTAAATCTTTCACCTTCGCCGTTGCTCCCCAGCGATCGTAGCAGTAGTGTGCCTCTTTCATGTAAGTCTGAGCAAACTTTTCCCTACCACGAGATAGGTAGAACTTGGCAGCCAATTCATAGGCTAAGGCTTCCTCTTGAAGATACTCGTTGTCTCTAGCACCTTGAATCGCTTGTTCGTAGAACTCTTCTGCCTCAAGTAACTGACCCAAAACTCGTGCAGTCTCTGCTTGCAGTAAATAATATTTATGCAAATAATTCATTGGTGCATAATCTGCCCATCGTTTCATTTTCTTACGGCTAACCGCAATTTTTTCTAGAATTTCCCCCTGCGCTTGAGCAGTGCTATCGAGATATATTACAAGTCTCGCTAGAGAATCATAGAGATAGTACAAAGGCTCAAGGGGTGTGCCTGTTAGTCGGATCAAATAACTTCCTGCTAAATCTCCATTTTCAACGGCTTGAGCATATTCAGAAAATAGGTAGCATAGGAAAAGTTTGTTGAAATATATAGCAAAGATGGTGCTTCCATTATTTGCTGCTTCGTACAGTTGCAGTTCATTCTTCTCGTTGTAAGATTCGCCAATGAGATAAGTTGGATTAACCGAGCATCCCATCAAATTTATGATAGCTTGTCGAAATATTCGATTCCAGGTGTGTGCCGTTTCCTGTTTGATTTGATAGATTGCTTCACCATAGATCACCATATCGCGTTCCACCTCTACGAGTTCTTTCCCATTGGCATAGGATTGAAAGCAGTAAGTATAAGCGCAATAGGCGGCAAACTCTAAATCTCCAGTTTCTAGCCCACTTTGATAACCTTCTAGTAATGGCTTCAATAAAACTTTTGCATGTTCTTTCCAGTGGATGATGAAGTTATTGACGATGTTCAAAATCCTAGCTTTGAGTGAATGAGAGTTCGGCTGTGACAACATCTTTAAAGCAAGCTGTCCAAACTGGTAGCCAGACTCTATGTTTCCTACCAGCCCACAAAGAATTAACCCAAAGTTGGCATAGGCAAAGGGAGACATAGACGCATTGCCATACTCAATTGACAAGTTGACCTGTTTAGCCACAAGTAGAGGCATCAAATTAGGAGCAGCAATATAGGCAGTAATCGCTATTTTTGATAGGATTCGCATTGCTGCTAACTTATTTGGCTCGACCATTTCCGACAAATGGATCAAGTCCGCAATCTGTTTCTCACTAAAGAGCGATATGATTGCATCCAGTTCAAGCTGAATATCTAACTGATTAGGCGTTTCGGGAAAACTGATCCCAAGTTGCTGCAACACTTGCAATCCAGTATTAATTGCTTTTAATAGCTGGTTCTGCGCGATGTCGGTTTGAATTTTGACTTCGTAGACTTTCACGATGTCGAGAACCGTTTGGGCTTTTTGTAGAACGATGGCAACCCACCATTCTACCTGCTCAAAATCACCACACAAATACTCGACTTCTGATGTTTCTGAATATAACTCTAATGTCAGGTCATAGTTTGTTTGCCAACTAGACGCTGCCAGCCATGCTCTACTTGTGGCTAAATATTTGTTAGCCATACTATAGGCGGTCGCTGCTTTTGCTTTCTGAGCTGCCAGTAGATTCAGTCTAGCAATTTTATCTCGTTCTTGTTGATCTGCGATCAGCCCAATTCCATGATTGAGATGATCCACAATTTCAAACAATCGCTCTGATCGTTGCTCTGGTGAGGTCTCCTCCAATAGATTGCGACCAATTTGGAGATGAACAACTTGTTTGTGTGACTCATCAATTAAGGCGTATGCTGCTTGCTGCACGCGATCGTGTAAGAACTTATACTCTTGAATTAACAAATTTTCATCTAATTCAGATAGTGGTTGAATTAATCCAAGTTGTATGGCTACTAGTAAATCTTGAAAAACCGTTTCAGGTGGGTTCTCACAAATAATCGATAGATTATCTAAATTAAATTCAGCACCGACGCAAGCAGCTAACCGGAGAATATGCTGTGTGTTCTCTGGTAGTTTCTTCAACTTAATCAACATCAACTCGACAACATTATCAGTGATATCTTGAGCTTGAATCTGAGCTATGTTCCACTGCCAGCTTAAGTGTTCAAAATCAAAGTTCAACAGATTTTCGCTATGTAGCATTCTCAAAAATTCACTGACAAAGAAAGGATTGCCCTCAGTCTTACACAACACTAACTCAGCTAAGGGACGAACGGTGTCTACATTTTGATGTAGCGTCTCGGCAATCAATTGACTCAACGGACCCAGAGTTAATGGTGTCAGGATAATCTCCTGAAGCACTGCCCCTTGTTTTCGCAGTCTCTCTAATGTTAATACCAGTGGATGCGTTGGATTTACTTCATTGTCTCGATAAGCTCCAATTAAAAATAGTGATTGAGTTTGCTCATCCAGCAACATTAACTCAATTAACTTGAGTGTTGCTGAGTCCGTCCACTGTAAGTCGTCGAGAAAGATCGCGAGCGGATGATCTTTTGAGCAGAATACCCGAATGAACGTCTGGAATACTCGATTAAAGCGATTTTGAGCTTCATCGGCTCCAACTTCCGTTACAGGCGGCTGTTTGCCGATAATTAATTCCACTTCCGGAATCACATCAATGATAATTTGCCCGTTGCTGCCCAATGCCGTTAGCAGGCGAGATCGCCACTCTTGCACTTGAAAATCTGGTTCACCAAGCAGTTGCTCCACCAATTTTTGCAGGGCATCTGCGATCGCGCTGTAAGGAATATTGCGCTGAAATTGATCAAATTTACCAGAGATAAAATAACCGCGCTTTGCAGTGATTGGTTTATAGATTTCCTGCACTAACGCAGATTTCCCAATTCCAGCATAGCCAGATACCAACATCATTTCGACTTTGAATGTTGGGTTCCCCGTTTGTTCCCTTTCTGAAGTCGTTTCTGAATTGTTCTTTAAAGCAGCGACGCGAACGAAAGCCGCCAGTAACAGTGCAACTTCGTTGTCCCGTCCATAGAGTTTTTGCGGAATTTGAAACTGATCCCAAACGTCTTGAAGCGCCAGTTGAATACAATTAATTTGACCGATTTCTTTTAGTTGATCGGCACAGATTTCTAAATCCGCTTTAATTCCCCAAGCACTTTGATAGCGATCCTCCGCATTTTTCGCCATCAGTTTCAGAATGATATCTGAAACGGGTTTGGGAATCGTTGCATTCAGTTGATGAGGCGAAACAGGCGGTTTGGCAATATGATAATGGATTAGCTCAAGTATGTCTGTGGTGGAAAACGGCAGATGTCCGGTTAGCAGTTCGTAAAACGTCACACCAAGGGAGTAAAAATCGGTGCGGTAATCAAGTAAACGGTTCATCCGCCCAGTTTGCTCTGGAGATAGGTAAGCGAGTGTCCCTTCTAAAACATGAGGGTTCTTGAAAGTCGGATTCGTGCGGTTAAATTGGGTGGCAATTCCAAAGTCAATAATTTTGACAACGCCAGTATCCAGATTGAGGACTATGTTTCCAGGGTTGATATCTTTATGAATGACATTGGCTGCATGGATTCTGCCTAGAATGTTGCAAATAGCGATCGCAAGACCTAGAAAAGTGGATAAAGGCATGGGACAGAAGATATCTGGGCGCTTGTGCATCCATTTCTCTAGGGACTCTCCGCTAAAATCTTCTAAGAGAATCACCAGAGTGCGTTGATAGTCCTGCTGGCTGTATGCCTTGACAACTCCTTCTAAATTTAGGGAGCGGGTAATTTTATATTCCTGTCTGTAGCGAGTCAGTTCTTGGGAAAAGGGATAATCAAGCTTTAGCATTTTGACGATGATGGCTACTCCATCGTCTCTGATGCCTCGATACACTAGAGAATTAGAACTTTCGTATATCTTGTCCTGGATGGCAATACCAGGTAGAGCAATCATAAAGTTTCTCCCAAGAGTATGATCTGGCATACCTCAAACTATACAGCAATTATCAGTATCCGCTCAGAAAAGCGGGGTAGGAATAAAAAAGTGGGCAAGTGCGTCGTAAAATATGAGGCATGACGCAAAAGCCATCACAAGATAAAGCAATAGAAGCATTACTGCAATCAATCGACCCAAAAAAGATTGCAGACGAGGGTGTGCGTCAAACGGTAGAACTGTTACTAAACCTGATAGAACAGCTAAATACGAAAATCAAAGATTTAGTTGCAGAAAACCAAAAATTGCGTTCAGAAAACAACCGTCTCAAGGGGGAACAGGGAAAACCAGACATCAAAGCGAATAAAAGTAAAGGATTCAAAACAAACCACTCGTCAGAAAAAGAGCGAAACACCCCTACTGAACACAAAAAAAGAAGCAAAAACGAAGCAATCAAGATCGATAGGGAAGAGATTGTAGTTTACCCACAAGAGAAATTACCAGCTGATGCACAGTTCAAATACCAAAGCCGCGATCGCACTCATCCTCAGCAATCAGTAGAATTACTCACATCTTCATCCCAAGAGTGAATATTTTTCCTCTATGAAGCTCAAAAGTTCTTCCTCAAACGCAGTCAAATAAGGGCGTTTCAGTTCTCCCAAACACTTCAAAACCGCCTCTGCTGGCGCTTCTAGCTTGCCACTGTCCCGTAACCTACTGATGCGATCGCTAATCAACTGCATCTGCTGACATTCCGACTCCAGGTAGTTCAGTGGCTTCAGGTGGTCGATTCTGACGGTGTACTCGCCATCCCACGCTGTCACTGTACAACTGAACTCCCCGACATGGCTAACGATACACCAGCAGCCTCCTTTACCCCTGAGTTCGGGATTGTCTTTTGCAAGGATTTGGCAAACTTCGCCAACACGGTAAGGATTTGGGGCTTTAGTGCGTTCCATTATCCGCTCTATCACGTCTTTGACAACACGACCTGATGGTACTTTTCCACCTGCGACTTCAACCGCAGTTTGCCACACCTCCCACTGTTCCTGCGGTTCTAACTTAGTCATGGGGCGAACTTGTCCTTCGCTAGTCGGCAGGATTTGGGAACTATTTGTTGTCAAATCATCAATCCCAAAATTTTGACAACCAATGGTTATATCCACCTAAATAAATACATAAAACAACAACAACAACGTTCTCTTAACAAAGGTTTTTACAACGTTGTGTAAAGAGTTTGCACAGGTATCCAACAATGTGTACAATGTTTCTCCTCCCACTACAAATTAGGGCAGTATCTATTGATACACATAAAGAAGGGAATAACGACAGAAGGAAAAGAAGTCTGGGTGGTGCTTAACGAGGATTACTCTCCCATAATTCCAATCCATGATTATCTACGTTACTTAGAAAATAAAAATTACTCGCCAAACACCATAAAAGCTTATGCTAGAAACCTCAAGCTTTATTGGGAGTTTCTTGAATCAAGAGAAATTGATTGGACTCAGATAACAGTTCTAAAATTATCTGAATTTATTCACTGGTTAAAAACTTCTAATAACAAAGTGATTAATTTGCAATATCTAACTGGTAGCAGAACGGAGAAGACTATTAATCATATTCTGAAGACTGTTAGGTTATTGTATGAGTTTCAAAGTCGATTGGGGGTAGTTGCTCCTCTTGATGTGTACCAGACGAAAAGAATAAATAAATCGAAGCTGAAGTATAAATCGCTCTTACATCATACCCAGACGGGAATGATTAAGATGAATATTCTCAAATTAAAAGAGCCGAGGACTTTTCCAGGATGTTTGAGTAAAGATGAAGTTTTTCAACTGATTGATGGCTGCAAGAACATCAGGGATAAGTTTCTAATCTGTCTACTTCATGAAAGTGGCATGAGGATCGGGGAGGTATTAGGATTAAGACACGAAGATATTCGCTCTAAAGGAGTTAATGAGATTCATGTGGTTAAGAGAGAGAATAATGCCAATCGTGCTAGAGCAAAGACAGGAGATAGAATAATTGATGTCTCTAAAGAGTTAATGCGGATGTATTCAACTTATTTAGTAAATGAGTATCCGAAAGCTGATAGTGACTATGTATTCGTTAATTGTTGGAAAGAACCATTAGGAGAAGCAATGTCAAAGTCCAATGTGGATAACTTATTTACTCGTCTAGCAAATAAAACAGGAGTTAAAGCCCATCCTCATCTTTTGAGACATACTCATGCTACAGAGCTAATCAGAGCGAATTGGGATATGGCTCATGTTCAGAAACGGTTAGGACATTCTGATGTTCAAACAACAATTAATACTTATGTTCATCTGACTGATGATGACTTAGCTCAAAAATATAAAGAATACTTAGATAATCGAAAATAGTGCTAAAATCTGATAAAGTAAATCATGTATCCCTAGCAGCTAAAGCTACTAACTCCAGCAAAACTAAGTTTTTTAGTTCTGATATGTGGACTGCGGAAGAATTGGGATTAAAAATATGTCCTGGCAACTCAGAAAATAAGTTATACTTTCATCAAATTGAGCAGATTTGGCTAAAAGATTTAAGTAAAAATAAAAAAGAAATTCAAGTTTATCACAGCAAAGTGGTCAATATTTGCGGACAAGTTATAGAATCAAGCTTTCCAGAGTTAGACAATAATACAGAACTGCAATGGATGAAAAAACAAATTTTAGGTGAAGTTTTAGCTCATGGATATTGTATTTTACCTGCACATCTAGATTGTTCTAAAGGTAATGCTTGCCTTCAATGTGGTGATTTTCGCACTACTAGAGAATTTCTAGACAAACATAAAGAACATAGAGAACGTACTCATGAAGCTTTAGAAGTAGCAACAATAAACAACTGGAAGCGCCAAGTTCAAGTTCACGAAGAAGTTATGAGTAACTTAAACAAGATTATTAATGAACTGGAAAAATGTTAATAAATCAGGGTAAGAATAGACGGATTACTGCTCTAAATAATGCTGCTCTCGAAAAAAAGCGTTTAGCAACAGAAGCAACAGATAAAGCCATTAGAAATTTAACTAGCTTAAATCAATCCATAACTGTAGCTAATGTAGCTAGATTAGCTGGAGTTTCTACTAGTTATATATATAAATATCCAGAGTTAAAAGAGCGAATTAATTTCCTAAAAAATCAACAAAAACTAGTACTAACTCCACTAAAATCAGCATCAAACAATTCCCAGACGACAATTATTTACACCCTGAGAGAAGAAATTAAACGGCTAAGTACTATGTTGGGAGAATCTAAACAAGCTAATCAGTTACTGATCGGTAAAATTTATCAGCAACAAGAGACTCAAAATCTTATTGGATATTTAAAGAGTGAAAATAAAAAACAAACAGAAAAAATACAAGAACTTCAAAAGGAAATAGATAGCATCAAACAAGAATTGCAATTTCCTCAAACAAGCTTTGTTTCTAATAGTGCTAATTTTATCCCTTTGGATGATAAAATAATCAGTGATGATCTGATTGACAGAGCTATTAATTCTGAGGTAAAATCTCAATTAGAACAAGTAGGAATTAGACTCAATCCTACACTAACTAAATTAATAGAATCTTCATCACAGCAACAAGTAAAAAACGCTATATCAATAGTTAAAGAGGCTTTATTTACGGGAACAAAAGTCCGGTCAAAAGTTGGATTATTCCGAAAAGCATTAGAGTCTGGTTGGATGCCATCGCAGTTAGATGAAGAAAGAGAGGTTAACCAGCTAGAAGCCACTTTCTCTGAGTGGTACAAACTAGCAAAGGCATCTGGTCTTGTTATCGCTAGCCAGAAAACAGAAGAAGGCATTATCGTTTATGAGCCGAATGGCCAAGCCATATCCTTTGAAAATATGCTTGAGCGTGGATGGACTTTAGATTATTTACAACTCCAGAATCAGTGATGACTAGGAAAACGTTGTGTAAACTACACACAACGTCAAAGACTTGCCTGATAAACGTTGTGGACGTTGTGGTGTATATAACAATTTGTTTACAAAATGTAGAAATATCCCAAGATAGCTTACAAAACAAGCGTATAATCTAGTTACGTAGCGTGGCGAGCAATGCGATTGCTACAAAAACGCAAACCATTGGGATCTTGCGGATGAGTGAGAAAATAGTCTTGGAGCCATTGACATCCTCGTGCTAGTAAATCATCTAATTGCAAACTCCATAAAATTACCTTACCATCCTTACTAGCAGAGGCAAGAATTTTTCCGTCAGGACTGAAACTGACGCTGGTTACAGAATCACTATGTCCACTCAGGGTAGTGATGGGAACTCCATCTTTTTTCCAAAGTTTAATAGTTTTGTCTGTACTTCCTGAAGCTATAATTTCTCCATCGGGACTGAAACTGACGCTATTTACAGAATCACTATGTCCAGTCAGGGTAGTAATTAAAGTCCCATCTAAGTGCCAAAGTTTGATAGTTTGATCTGTACTTCCTGAAGCTATAATTTTGTCGTCAGGACTAAAACTGATACTATTAATACCTTTTTTATGTCCAGTCAGGGTAGTAATTAAAGTCCCATCTAAGTGCCAAAGTTTGATAGTTTTATCCTCGCCATCTCCACCAGAAGCAATAATTCTACCATCGTGGCTAAAACTGACATTTGTTACCCAATTTTTATGTTCACCAAAGGTTTTAATTAAGGTTCCATCTGATTTCAAAATTTTAATAGTTCCTTTGTCAGTACCAAAAGCAATGATATCTCCATTAGGACTATAACTAACACTTGCTACACCTTTGTACTCAGTCACAGGATGAATTAGACTACCATCCATCTGCCAAATTTTAGCAATTAATTTATCAGTATCAACAGCAATAGTTTTACTATTGGGGTTAAAACTGATACTATTTACTAAGCCTTGATTTCCTCTGAGATTAGCAATTAAATTTCCATTTTGCTGCCATAGTTTCACAGTACCATCGTCACTGCCAGAAGCAATTATTTTGCCATCAGGGCTAAAATTGAGGCTGGTTATCCCGCGTTTATGCCCAGTTAATGTAGTCATTATATCTGCGTTCAGCTTCCAGAGTTTCACAATTCCATCAGCACTACCAGAAGCAATAATTTTGTCATCTTGACTCCAACTCAGGCTAGCGACTGAATCACCATGTCCAACTAAGCTATTAATTAGAGTACCATCTAATTGCCAGATTTTTACAGTTTGGTCACTACTACCAGAAGCGATTATTTTACCATCATGGCTGAAGCTAACAGTATTTACTCTACCTGTATGCCCCTCAAAAGTTCTAATTAAAGTACCATCAGCTTTCCACAGCTTAATAGTTTTGTCATCACTACCAGAAGCAATATTTTCTCCATCAGGACTAAAACTAATGCTTGTTACCCAACCTTCATGTCCAACAATAGTTGTGATAAAAGTACCATCAATTTTCCATAATTCAATATTTCCTTCTTCATTACCAACGGCAATAATTTTGCCATTAGGGCTAATAGTAGCGCTGGTGATTTCATTACTTTTGAGTGGGATAGTTTTAATCAGAGTACCATCTAGTTGCCAAAGTTTTACAGTTCCATCTTTACTGACAGAGACTAGAGTTTTATCAGAAATAAAACTAGTACTGACTAACCAGTTTTGATGTCCAAAGATGGTTTTAATCAAAGTACCATTTTGCTGCCAAAGTTTAATAGTCCCGTCTTGACTAGCCGAAGCGATAATTTTGCCATCGGGACTAAAACTAATACTTTTTAGCTGATTTTTATCTCCATAAATGGTAGCGATCGCAGTTCCATTCTGATGCCATAATTTAATAGTCCCATCATCACTACCAGAAGCAATAATTTTACCATCAGGACTGAAAATTAGATGATTGAATGTTATTTGTTCAGTATCAAATTGATTATCTTCATGAAGATTGACGAAAATATTTAGTAAAGCAGACAAAGGAGTCATTGTTTGATATTCTCCCAAAGAAGACTGATTTTTTACCAGATGTTTTAAATCTTGTCCAGCCTTCATAGCTAAAAGTAAAGCTTCAAGTTGTTTAGATTGAAATTGTTGTATGGCGTTATAGCCATCCTGTGTAAGTCTTTTAGCTTCATTGGCGGTGTGTAGTTGATTTTGTCCTACAATCACACTTATTAATATGAGGATACTTGCGATACCTCCCCCAATCCAAACTATATATTTTGCTTTTTTATTCGCATCAGCTAATTTTCGTTTAGCGATTTTATTAGCTTGAGTTAATTTTTGACTAGCTTCAGCTAATTTCTGATTTACCTCAATTTGTAATTCTGTAGCGATTTTTTGACTTTCTTGTAAAAATTCATAATCTAAATTACTTAAACTTTTCCCAACCGCCCAGGCTAGCGCCTCATCTAAGTACTTTCCTCGCAACAGCCAAGATTGCTCTTTTTGAGAATTAAACCAGTTATTAATTGCTTGACTGTAAGGACGAAGTTTATCTAATTCCTCCCTGAGCCATTGTTGATTAAAAACTGATTGATAGATAGAATTATATACTTTTAAGTAACCATCTTGTTTAACTACTAAACCTGATAATCTTAATTCGGTTTGCTCTTGACTGCCATCTATCAAAACTCCCTTGTTTGAGTGTAAAATTTGGTGATATAATCCTAGTAACCTGCCAGCTTTTTGTTCATTTCGTAAAAGCCGATCGCGGATTGTTCGTAAATGCTCTGGTTCATCTTGTGATTCCCAATTTTGGATGATATAATTATCAACTAATTCATTAACACTCCCATAGGTATTTTCTGTTTCTTGTACAATTAAACTGCATAACTTCTGAGTCAGAAATGGTTGTCCAGCAGTCCAATCTAACACATCTTGTAACACTGCTTCTGGATGTTCTACCTTGTCCGCCAACCCTGTAATTAAGGCATTCTTTGCTTCTGCAAAGCTAAACCCAGTTAGTTCGATTGAACTACCAATATTAAACGGCGTGCGTTCTCTTTCTTGAATTAAATCTCCTGGTCTCGCTACCCCAAGCAAACAAAAAGTTAGACGTTCGTATTTTGGAGATTCAGATCGGAGATTATAACAAGCGCGAATTAAAGCAAAAAAATCATCTTTAAATGCACTTTTAATCAGGCTATCAATTTCATCGATAAAAATGATAATATTAGAGGTGAATTTATTCAGCAGTAATGACTCTAAAAGTAAGTTTAATCTCTGTACTTCCGTCCATGACTCGTGCTGTAACCACCAGCTATTAAAATCTATATCATCTATTTCAAAACTAGATAATAGCTGATTGGAAAATCCTTTATACCATTTTTCCGGGCTGGTGTGACTACCAAGAATAGTTAAATCAATAGAAGCACATTTGATTCCTACTGCTCTAAGTTTTTTGATTGTTTGAACTCGCAAACTAGATTTACCCATCTGACGCGAGTTAAATACAAAACAATACTCCCCAGCTTTCAGCAGTTCAAAGATTTGAGCATCTGCTTTGCGGACTACATAGGTGCGATGATTAGCATTTAAACTACCACCGACTTTATAATAGTTACTAAATCCCATTTTTCCTCTGCGCCTTTGTCGTATTGGCAGTTCGTTTAGATTTAATTACAAGCGATCCCCAAAATATTCATGATACAATCTACAGCGTGGCATCACAAAATTATTGCTAAATTTAATCACTCCCATGCTATCTAATTGATAAAATTGCTGATTCTTACGCTCTATTTTAATTCCTTGAGTATTACTCACTATCTCTTTAAATACCCTTCCTAACTCTTGATTTTTTTGAAAAGTCTCCAAATGTCGGCGTAAGTGTTCACTATAAATTCCTGTATCTGTAGTAGCCTCATCAAGCAATTTTCCAATAGTTGCATCCTGACATACTAAATAATAAAGTGCTAAACGCACCAAATAAGGATGCCCCCCCACTAAAGACATAATCGGAAGAATATTTTTACTATCTAATCCATGTCGGATAGCTAAACTCTTCACCTGTTCTTCAGTAAATTCTTCCAATTTAATTGGTAATCCTAGATTAAAAGGAGATTGATTAATATCTAATCGTCCATAATCTTCCGTAGAATGTGCTACTAATAGCCGCAATTTTTCCCACGTATTTGACTCATTAGCGTTTTCATTCCAATTACGTAACATCGGAAAAAAGTTTTCATAAATCTCTGGGTATTCAAATAATTTATCTACTTCATCTAAAGCTAAAACTAAAACACCATCCAATTGTTTAAGCAAACTTTGGAATGTCAGAGTGCAGTTCACCATACTCGGAATGTCTGTATCCCAGAGTGTTAGCGGAGGTGCTGAAGGTAATTGATTAATGACATACGCATAAAAACTGCGGAGAAAATTATGAGCGTTAGAAAATTTATTTTTTTCAATTAAACTAAAATTCAAATAAACCGTATTATAATTAATTTTATTAGCTTCAGCCATAATTCTTTTCAGCAACGAAGTTTTACCCATCTGCTTAGGTGCTTTAATCCGAATTAGTGCGCCTGGTTCTTTAATAGCAGTATAACAACAAGATTCAATAGGAGAACGTTCTTGATAGAAAGCAGAATTTAGTGGTTCCATCCCTTCTGGAAAGCGGATATTCTGGATGATATGCCCACATTTTTCCAAAGCTTTAACACTAACTAACTCTGGCTTATATTTGGCAAATATCTCAATCAGATTACAACGATAATCTCGTTCTGTTTCAGGAGGAAAGCCAAATTTAGTAGATATATTTATGAGATGATGACAAGCTGTAGAACGATCTATAGCGCCAAGTTCTCTGGCTATGTGTTCATCCGTTTGTCCAGCTAAAAATAAAGGCAATACTTTCTTTTGTTTCCGCGTTAATTCATTCTGATATATATTTTCAAACTTTTCTTGATTGAGCAGCATTTTTCTCGTTATCATTCGTCTATTTTAACTACAGTAGTAAATCATAATTAGTGTGAAATGGCAGTTACTTAAGCTAGATTTATAACCCCATCTTCTTGAATAAATCGGGGTTATAGGTAGCAATTTTTGCTTAAACAAGTACCATTATCTTCTATATCTTGCTATGAATTATACCATTATTTCGCATTTGCCCCAAATCAAAGAATAGATAAATTCTCTAAATATAGTTTTCACTAATAAGTGATGCATCAAATTAATTAGAAATTTTTTGGTTACTTGACTTTGTGGCACTTCCCAAGATTAGATTGTTTTAGTGGCAATTGTATTTCTGACTTTTCACGGTATCTGAAAAACCTCCCTCTAAATCTCTCTCCTTTTAGGAGAGAGACTTGAAATTTTTACCCTTCCCGATGCGAGAAGCGGTTTAGGATGTTAGTTTTTTCGTGGGCTTTTCCATAAAACGTGAAAAGTCAGAGTTATATTTCTCCAACTAAAAAAATGGGGATAACAATAAAAGAAGTAGTTATCATGCAAAAATTCCATATTTAGTTTAGCAAGTCTCAGATACATACTGAAAATGGTGAAGAAAACTTCACATTAATAGCTGTGCAACTGAAATAGATGAATTTTTTATCAAAGATGCAGTTGTGTGTAAATTTGGTTTTAAGATGAATCTTAAGAATCAAGTTTGATTTTTATCTGTACTAATTGTACTGGTTGTGAGAAAATATTTAATTCGCAATTATTCCAAAAGCCTTGTTTTTCAGGATTTCCGGAGAAAAATTATGCAACTAAAACCAATCATTTCTTTATTGACTGGCTGTGCTTTGACTGTTGGTTGTATCACTTCTATACCTAGTCAAGCGAAAGCGGATGATGAAGTTCGTTTTATCTGTGCTTCGGGTTACGACCAAGCAGATAATCTGCGCTTCCCCACTACTTACGCTTGGACAGAACGGGGCAAAATTGCCATTATACGTTGGAAATATGCATGGTTTAAGAGTAAGACTGTTACCCCAGAAGAACGGTGTGAACAAGTATCTTCTCGATTCCAGACCGCTTACAACAATCAAAGTCTGGCTTATATCGCCAATGGTACAGTCAATAATCAGCCAGTAATTTGCACAGCCAAAAAAGTAGACGCTGCTTGTGATACCACACTGCTAACTCTACGACCTCAAGATGATCCTCTACAGATTCTTGATAACCTCAAATACATTCTTAGAGGACGTGCTACTAAACCACTAAACCAGAGCACTAAACAAGAACCAGTCTACTACAAAATTGACATCAATAAGTTTCTGCAAACAACCCCCGTTGAGAAGGAATAAGAGCAATTTTGGCTAAATAAAACTCTGCGTACTGTCTGCGCTGACCTTTGCATTCCTCTACGTTTTAAAATCAACCCTCAATTCCCCACGATTTTCTACAAAATACTGAAATTTCGCCTTGCTGATTGAAGGTATGAAAAACTCACGTAGAGAGGTAAAGAAAAATTTATATTCCTTTTCAGGAATGCGGGAATTTTATCTAAATACAAAAATGAACCAATTCAATTCGTTGATTATCGCCATCTTAAGCACTTGCTTCCTACTGCCAATCACCAATGCTGCGACATCCCAGCAAGTAGCTAATCTACCTACTTCTGTATTAGCAAATAACTCTCTATCCTCAGAAGAAATTCGTCAATTAGCCCAAGATGTTACCGTCAAAGTATTGAGTAATAGTAAGGGTGGAAGTGGAGTATTAATTAGTAAACAAGGGCAAACTTACACCGTCCTTACCAACGCCCATGTTATCAGCAATAAGGGAAGTTCTAGAATTCAAACACCTGATGAAAAAATATATACAGCTACAGTTATTAGTAAAGGTGATTCTTTAAAAGGTAATGATTTAGCCGTCTTGCAGTTTCAATCCCAAGAAAACTATCAAATCGTACCTTTAGCTAGTACCTCAAATGTATCAGAAAATCAAGAAGTATTTGCTGCTGGGTTTCCTGATGATAGCAAAAAATTAGTTATCAGTAATGGCAAAATCTCCCTGTTATCTACTCAACCATTAGTTGGGGGTTATCAAATTGGTTATAGCAACGAAGTTAGACAAGGAATGAGTGGAGGCGCTTTATTAAATCAATCTGGTGAATTAATCGGGATAAATGGATTAACAAACAATGCCATTTTAACTGATGCTTATGCCTATCAAGATGGTACAAAACCCAGTGCAGAAAAACTTCAGCAATTGCGACAACTAAGTTTTGCAGTCCCCATTCAAACTTTAGCAAAAGTTGCACCTAACTTAGCAATTATTCCTCCACAGTGGCGCAATCAGGAACAAGCGAGAAAACCAGCAGGTAATACATTCGTTGATAAAGTTGATAACATTGCCCAACAGATTACCGTGCAGATTGACTCCAAAAATAACGGGAATGGTTCAGGAGTAATTATTGCAAAACAAGGACAAACTTACTATGTAGCTACTGCACGTCATGTAGTCAAGAATCCCGACAATTACGAAATTATTACCCCTGATGGTAAGCGTTACGCAGTGCAGCAAGAGAATATAATTAAACCAGAGCGAATAGATGCAGCTTTGGTTAAATTTACTAGTAATCAAACTTACTCTGTCGCCATAATTTCTAAATATAATCTTTCCCTCGAAGAGGCAAGTTATAATATAGAAACACCTTGGGTATTTATATCTGGATTTCCAGGAGAGGATAAAGGTAAGCGAAAACTATCTCCTGGATACCTTGGACTCGGAGACCAATTAGTTGTTAATGCAGAAAGTAATCCTTTGTCTCAGGCATTCGTAGAGGGAGGATATAGACTAGCATATTCCAATTTATCACTACCTGGAATGAGTGGTGGCCCAGTGCTAGATGTTAGTGGACAAGTGATTGGGATTAATGCAGGTATTGAAAATAGAAAAATCAGCGAAACTGAAGTAGGTGCTGGATATGGAGTACCCAGTAGTAGCATTTTAAGTTTAGCTACACAAGTAGGACTGAAGAAGGAATCATTAAAAGTTGTTAGCACTAAGCCACCAAGCACCAAGGATTCAGAAATTGCTTTGTTGGCGAATCATCCATTATTTGCGAGCAAAAAACTATCAGCAGATGCTAGTGAAAATGATTTGTTTCAATATTCTAATCAAATGTGGCGGATTAGAAGATTTTCAGAATCAATATCTGTTTTAGAAGAGATTGTTAAACGTAAACCTGATTTTTATCAAGCCTATTTTGCTCTTGCTAGAACACTAATTCAAACTGAAAGTAAAGATTCTGAAAAAGCTTTAGCTGCTCTTGATAAAGCAACTATGCTCAAACCTGATTATTATGAAGCTTGGAAGGAAAAAAGTAATCTATTATCAGACTTAAAAAGATATGACTTGGCTTTAAAAGCCATTGAAAAAGCTATTCAATATAATGACGACGATGTGAGCCTTTATTCAATTCGTAGTAGGATATTACTCGCATTACAACGCTGTCCAGAGGCGCTGACAACAATTAATAAGGCGATTCAGATTCTGCCGTTTTATTTTTACTACTTTCAACGGGGTCTTATTTATAAGAAGTTGCAAAATTATCCGGGTGAGCTAGCTGATATGAATAAAGTGATTAAACTCCAGCCTGACTTTCGTTTGGCTTACGTGGATCGGGGTTTTGTTTACACTGTGAAAGAAAAATGGGATTTAGCGCTAGCTGATTATACCAAAGTCATTGCTATTAATCCTCAGGATGCCAATGCTTACCTGGGTCTGGGTTTTCTTCACAGTAAGCAGAACAAATGGGATTTAGCTCTTGGTGATTACACCAAAGTCATTGAGATTAATCCTCAGGATGCCCGATCTTACACAAGTCGGGGGAATATTTACACTGTGCAGAAAAAATGGGATTTAGCTCTTGCTAATTACACCAAAGTCATTGAGATTAATCCTCAGGATGCCCAGGCTTACACAAGTCGGGGGAATATTTACACTGTGCAGAAAAAATGGGATTTAGCTCTTGCTGATTCCAATCAAGCTATTAAACTTCAGCCTGATAATGCACAAGCTTATGCTGTGCGGGGCGATGTTTACGTTCAGTTAAAAGACTATCAAGCAGCATTAGCAGATTTTAATCAAGCTATTAAACTTCAGCCTGATAATGCCAAGTCCTACTTTGGGCGGGGTGATGTTTACAAAATTCAGTTGAAGAATTATCAAGTAGCACTAGCAGATTATAGTCAAGGTATTAAGTTTCAGCCTGACAATGCACAAGCTTATGTTGCGCGGGGCGGTGTTTACGTTCAGTTAAAAGACTATCAAGCAGCATTAGCAGATTTTAATCAAGCTATTAAACTTCAGCCTGATAATGCCAAGGCCTATTTTTTAGGAGGCTTTATCTACCAAAAGCAAGGAAGTGATCGCGCCGCACTATCAGATTACAATCAAGCACTTGCTAAAGACGAAAAATTTATACCAGCTATCATCCATATTGGCTATATCAAATATGAAAATGGAGATGTAGATGGGGCAATTGGGCAGTGGGAAAAAGCTGTTCAGATTAATAGCAGTTTAGCAGAACCACAAATGGCATTTGCCGTTGCTTTATATGCCAAAGGTGAGCAAAAAAAGGCTCTCAAAATGGCACAAGCAGCCTTGGATTTAGATAAAAGTTGGGCTGATGTCGAAGTTCTTAAACAAAATGTTTGGGGGACGCGCTTAATAGCAGAAGCAGAACAACTACTCTCCAATTCTAATATCCAAGCATTGCGAAAAAAACAGTAGTTTGTGTTTCTGAACTTGTTACGATTCAGCAATTAATTTTATGTCTCACGCAGAGGTGCAGAGAAGAGTAGGAAAAAACAATTTTTGAAACCGTCTCCTGAGCAGAAAGCACGCGATTTTTTTGTTACTAAGGTTATTTCACTTATTAAAGATGGTTGAAAAATGAACAGAAAATTTTTAAAAATAGGAACTTCAGCAATTTTGACAACTGTTATTGGGGGAGTTTGTATTAGTAGTTTATTTGGTTGCCAACTACCTGCTATTGCCAAAAGCCCTCAAGAATGTGAACCTACTTTATTAGGTAAAAAGGCTGAAAAAATCAAATCAACTATTTTTGTAGCCGAAAATTCTGAAGAACAAAACCGGATTCAGCTATATGCAAAAGCTAGTCCGGCTGTAGTTGCGATCGTTACTACAGATGGACATGGTAGTGGTTTTATTGTCAGTCCAGATGGTCTAATTTTAACTAATGCTCACGTTGTCGAAGATAGTTCTAAAACTGTTGCAGTAATACTGGCTGATGGTACGCAAGTTTTAGCTGATGTAGTTGGTTTTGGATCTGGAGGTTTAGATTTAGCCGCACTCAAGATTCGCAATCAAAAAAATCTCCCTTACCTGCGTTTAGCTACACCCGGTTCAGCACAAGTAGGTCAATCTGTCTATGCTATTGGTACTCCCCTAAGTCTGGAATTGCAAAATACTTTAACCTATGGTGTGATCAGTCGCATTGATAAAAAATTAGGCTTAATCCAACATGATGCAGCCGTTAATCCTGGCAATTCTGGAGGGCCATTGCTCAACTCTAATGGGCAAGTAATTGGTGTTAATAGTGCAATTTTCAATGACACCGAAATAAAAAGATTTATTGGTATTAGTTTTGCAATTCCTACAGAATTAATTCAGCCTTTTTTAGTAGCTGTAGAACAAGGTAATGCTCAGTTAGCAAGTGGGCGTAAACAACCTACTAATAATGAAGACACGGATTTACCCTTGAATGGTCAAATTTTACAAGCAAGCCTGAAAAATGGCGATCGCACTTTACCAAATAATAGCTATTTTCACACTTATGTCTTTGAAGGTAAAGCAGGTCAACAGATAACTATTGAGATGGATAGTGACCAAATAGACTCTCACTTATACTTGCTGCTTCCTGCTAAAGAACAACTAATAGCAGAAAATGACGACATTTCCCCAAAGGACTTTAATTCTCGATTAACTGTTACCTTACCAGAAAATGGTGTCTATTATCTGTTGGCTAACACTTTTGAAGCGGGAGAATCTGGTAGTTACAGCTTACGAGCAGCGATATCTCAGAGGTAATTGACTTTTGGGTTGGTATGATATTAGCCATTGGTGCTACCTCCGGTGATGGCTGCTAATTGTTGTTGCAGAATTGCTATTTGACTTTGATAAAGCTCAATCTCTGCGGTGATTTCTGAGAATAGTTCTTCTGGTGAAAGCGGTTGAATTTGAGACTCCTGAAAGTGGAACAATTCATCAGAGTTTTTATTAGGCATCAGCGCATAGCGCCAAGCACCACGGAATTGCTCTTTGCCGTTGACCATGACGAGCCACGGTTGGGTGACGAATTCATCGTGATCGTATGCAATGTAGGCTATCAGTTCTTTGCCACAGTAGACCTCGTGGTGATAGAAGTTGATTTCTACTGTTGTCAGTGGTTCGGGAGCAATCACTTGGGCTTGGTGTGCGATGTGGTGGTTGAGTTCGGCTTGGGCTGTAGTTTTGTTACTCCTGAGTTGATATTTCTTGCTGCGATAAATTTGCTAACTCCGACGCTAAAGTTTCTTCCAATAAGTCTACAATTGCATGTGCATCAGTAGGAGACTTCATTATTTCGGCCTCCGGATCAAAGCGATTTTTGACATTGGGAATATCTAGGCGTAATTCCTCAACCAACGCGATGAGTTTAGCGATTTTCTGCTCAGAAAGTAGGTTGAGTTGAAGGCTAAGTTGCGCCCGTTGCTCTGCTAACTTTTCTTGTCGCTCTTGTTTAATCAATACCCCTGTTGTCACCAACAATGAACCCGCAGTCAGTGAAAATTGTAACCAAGGAAATGGAACTTCCTCAATTTTTGGTACGCCTAAACGTCGTGGTAAGAAATTGGGTGTTATCCAGAGAATAATCCCAAGCAGAATACTATACAGGAATACAGGACGACCAAAAAAGACGGTTATCGTTTCTACAAAGCGCTGGTGTTGTGAGACATTTTTTTCCGAACGTCTATGCAATGCGATGATAGTCTCGATATTTTGACTAATAGATTCTGGTAATGGGGCAGTGGGCAGAATTTTTTGATGAGGTATTTGATCCGATACTTGCGGTAAATCACTTGGATTTAATTGATTGTTGTTTTGCATTGGTAGTCTAGCGTTATGAATGATTATTTCAACTGAATAACTTAAATTTTGACTGCAAAGCGATACTTGAAGGCAGAAGAAATGCATGAAACTACCTACAGATAGATTCTGGAAGATTGCTATTGCTACTTTGGTGATCGCTCCCCCTCACAACTGCCAAACCCTGTTGAAATCCCTGTATTCAATACATCAACTACCATGTCTGGCAAAGGATTTGGACAATGCCAACCTACAAAAATCGATGGGCAAAATTATTCTAGTTCCTGGGCTGTTGTCTGCAAACTAAGATAGGGTTAAATGCCATCTCTAGAAAACTCAAGTTATGAAGTACAAAATTTTAGCTACACTTGTAGTACTAGCGACTACTAGCTTTGTTACTCCTGCTAAATCTCAAGAACCTGTAACTGAAGCTCCAGCAACATCAAATCAAGTTGTGAATGCTTGCGTTCAAAATCTTGCCCAAACTTTACCAAATCCTTTTACTGATGTTCCATCAGACCATTGGGCTTTCAAAGCAGTTATGACCATGCACTATTGTGGTGCATTTCGCCAAGCTACACCACCAACAATATTTAAAAAACTCCAACCCACTCAACGCCAACAGCAGCCACAGCAAGAATAACGGTTTGAAAAATAATTACCCAGCACAATAAATATTAGCAGAATTGGTGGATACAGCCTTCAGGGTGAGTGGGACTTATGATGTACAGAGCGATCAAGTTAGTATCGCGTAAAATACAGGAAATTAAATATTAAAGGATGAGGAGCAAGAATTTATGACAACGGGCAATCAACTAAAACCTCGACAACTGAGCATGGGATTGACTTTATTGACAGTGCTGATGCTAAGTAGTTGTGGTCAAAAACCGGAAGAATCTACTACCGCTACGCCTCAAACACCAACTGCGATTGCTCCAGCTAGTCCTGCATCTAGTCCTGCGTCTAGTCCTGTATCTAGTCCTGCGTCTAGTCCTGTATCTAGTCCTATACCTGGTGGAAATACAACTTCTTCTAGCTCTAAGAAGCCAGTATCGGCGAATAAAGCAGCAGTTTTAGCCGCAGCACAAAATCTTGGAGTGAAACCACAAAACGAAACAACTTGCCCAAGTGATGCACAGGTAAAAGGCAAAATTACGAATAAGAGAGGCAACATTTATCACCTTCCCAAAACCTTAGATTACGAAAAAGTCAAACCGGATATTTGTTTTAAAGACCCAGCAACAGCACAACTTGCCGGTTTCCGTGCGCCTAAGTGATCTAAACAGGGCAAAGGGAGTTGATTTTTCAAATACTTCCTCGACTGTAGGATGTAGAATTTGAACTTTTGAAAAAATTCCTAATTCATGATTAATAATTCCTATTTATGTGACATTGAGGGTTTTAAAACCCACCAGAAATAGGATTCCTAATAGATGCTGGGGAATCAATTTTTAATTAGGAATTAGGAATGATAAATTAATAATTATATTGAATTCAAAATCTGTGAAAAGGGGATAAAAATTTCTATAATTTTCTGAATGTACATTGCTACAATCTATATGAATTCTCAATTGTTAACTATTGACTTTAGCTTAATTCCGATTAGGCTTGTACACGAAGACTTTCTCAAACTAATCGGTCAGAAGTTAGTAAAAATTTCTAACGTAGATTTGATAAGAGGCCGGCGTTATCCAATAATTGATATCAAAACGGGAAGGCGGGTGTATTACTACTTACACTCTCAAGTCGGAGACTATAGTTACTGGGTCAGGCGGCTGATGTGAGAAAAAGGTAGTAGTCAAGGGATAATTGATAAATTCCTCTTCATCCGAATTAATTTCAGGAATTAGTCGCTATCTAGTGGTATCTAGCGGTTCCTCTGAGTACTAAAGTCTGATATGACTGTAATTGTCCGAACAGGGAAGTACGGATAAATCCTGATGTCTTTTGAGTAGTCAAAATGGCTTCGGTAAGGAGGGAAGTTTCTTTTTTGCCGATAGCTATACTGCGAACGGGTAACAACGAGACTTTTTAAAAAATGGCTATAAGCTTGGCACAAACAAGCTTTTGGCGATTATTCAAAAGTCAAGTTCTCAGCCGTTTTTAGTATAGATTGATAATTGGTAAGAGAAAGCTCAGTTTGACTATATTTCCTCCAATGTCAGGGTTTGGTGGTTTGCTAATAATTACCGTCAGTAGTGTACCAATATCAGTATCTAATGTCTGAATTTGGTCGCCACTAAAATGCTGCTTGATGTTTTGTGTTCTGTAATCAAGCTGTGAAACTCCATTGAGAATTGAATACTTTATGTGAGTGTCTTTGCCCTCAAGCTCAAACTCATTTGGTCGTTGCACAACAATTGCTTGTGCTGGTTTTGTGGATTTAGGCATCAAAAAAGAAACTAACACTCTCCTTAAAAACTCTAGGTTTCAAAATGGACGAGGTTTAGAAATTATGAATCATTAATTGCGAATTGCGAATTGCGTTAGCGGAGCGGGGCGTTACCCCATTGCGAATTGATTGGTCAGTTGTTACCGAAGCTGTAGCCAATGGCGAGAAGGTAACGCTCATTGGTTTTGGGTCATTCGAGCGGCGCGTAGCTTGCCGCCGTAGGCATCGCTCAGAGCGCTCAGGGCGTAATCCCAAAACCCAGGAGGTAATGACAATTCCAGCAACCATTGTGCCTGCGTTTTCTGCTGGTAAGCAGTTTAA
>NZ_JBALEJ010000070.1:0-21882 GCF_036917975.1 Nostoc sp. | reverse complement strand
GTTCTTTAGGAGCGAGTGCAGTATTATGCCTGTCTGCTCCTTTTTTCTTAAATACTGACCGAATAACAACCGGGATGCTACTTGGTGCGGGAACACTGAGTGCTGGCTTATTTGGAGTATCTGCCCAAATTAGTGAAGGCAAACAGAAAGTATACCGCTCTTTAGAAGAAGCTGACCTGAAATCACTCAAACAGCATTTGCAAGGTGAAGCTGTTTATGATTATGTCACTACTGCGATCGCTGCCAAACGCAGAGTTGCTGATTATGTGAATCGGCTACCAGTGCAAGAGCGCCCCCGGTGGATTGCTGAATATGAGTTGCAAGGTTTGGTTACACTTCCAGAACCACCAGCACAACAATCACCTTCACCGACTGGTATTCCCAATCCCGATATTGCTGACATCGATGAAGAGTCGGTGCAGTCGGTGATTAATCCGGGTGCAATGAAAATTCTGCAAGCGATCGCAGCTAATTATCCTGAGTACATCAGAATTGATGGTGCTTGGATTGATGAACTGTGTGATGCTGCATCTAATCAAAATATGACTCTTCGCAGTAATCACCATTTTTACCTTTCTGGTGGCACACAATCTGGAAAGTCCACGCTGGCAGGCGTGATTATCAACAAAATTGCTGTCAAGTCTCAAACACCAGCAATTGTCATCGGCAGCGATCCAAAAGATGATGTCACCAGATGGCTGTGCAAGTTTAGCCGTAAGTTTGACGGCATGAAAGAACTAAAAAACTGGATTACCTTTGCCACAGACCAAATTGACAAGCAGAAAGCCAGAGTATCAATTGTTGGTGGTGAATGTCAGGGCGTTCCCGAATTATTTCTTGCTCAGGATGAAGTAGATAGTGTTTATGGTGGAGGCAAGGGACTTCCGGGAATGGTTGATGCTGATACCGCCAAAGATTTGCAAGGTTTTTGGAACTATATCATCAAATTCACTGCTGGGTTAAAGGGTCATGGTCTATTTATGGGACAGTCCCCGCTCTCTGGGGAAACCGGATTTAGCCGCCCATCTCTGAAAAACGTTTGCTTTATTGCTGTAGGGCAGACATCGAGTTATATCCTTGACCATCCACAAGACTTTGTAAACGTTAAAAAGGAGATTTTGGAAGTCTTGCGGCAGGCTTGCGAAATGTTAGATAAAGCCGGAGTTCGATATGCCCTAGTAATTCCCACTCGGTCTAATCCTTTTGTTGCTCTAATCCCGGAATTTGATATCAAGGGTCTGGAACAAAAACAGGATTCCAAACCGAATGGTGACACTGTTAGTAGTTCTAAAAATAATCAGCAATCCTCACAGCAACAGGTTGACTGGTATGAAGATATTAGAAAATGGGCAAACGAATTAGGGAGAAGACCACATTTTCAGGAAATTAAACAGAAGTGGCAGGAATTAACGGGGCAAGAGTTAAACGAAAAAGGGGTGACTCTATTACTAGAAAATCTCGGCTACCCAGACAACTAAATTGGAATGCTCGCTATGGTAATCCCAAAGAGTATAGGAAACAAGTAGCAATCGCTCACCGAAAAACTCACAATTATTGTGTCGTTTGCCTGACTAAGAAAAGTGAAGAAATCCATCACGCTTACTACGGCAACGACATCATTGGTCAATCTACATTTCCTACGTGCTACCGTTGTCATAATGAGATTTGTCATAGTCCAATCAACTGGATAAAAAGCCGTAGTAATCCTGTTTGGGGCAATCGTAATACTGAAGAATTTATTACAAGATTGAGGCTGGGATATCAATTACTTTATGGAGGTGTTATTTGGTGATTAAGCTATTAATAAAGTATGCGCCTGATTCCGTTGTGGATGCTGTGAATGATATTTCTTTAGCAGAACTGGACAAGCGAGGTTTAATAGTGTGGGCTGAGGCAACTCCGCTAGAGCCACAAGCTGAAAACTCAGCATTTAATTTGGCTTCTCGTTTCACGGAAGTAACGCCTGATAATATATTAGAAATCTTCAAAACTATTGCTCAAATATACACTAGTTATGGCGACTGTTTAGCTCTCAAATACTTGATGGAACTTTCCGCAGAATACTTTGGTTTAATTGGAGTTGAATAAAATGTATAACGAATACGACGATTTGAGTTTTGAAGAACAATTACACCTGACTGAATCCCTTATCAGAGAGCGACACAATCAGCAGATGTTCTTGCGCCGAAATGCCCAACTGTTGCAACAGGAGTTAAGTTTTGAGGCTGAATTGTTAGAAGAGAATCCAGAGTTAGCTCAGACGATTTATTCTCTTAATATGCAGGAGATTCAGAGTAATCAACGAGGGCTACAGAATGTTTTAGGCTCAGAAGAATCAGCGTCAAAGGAGCAAAGTGTTTGGAGTAAGTTTTTTCCGGGATTGGGTAGGAGATAAATATAGCTAAAGATGGAAAAGGGAAAAGGGAAGTCGATGTCAAGCGATCGCTGAAGACATTGTGGACATTGGCAACGTCTGCCATAGACATCACACTTATCCTAATATTTTTTCAATTTCTTTTAGGATCTCAGCTAAAAAAGGAGCATCTGATTTAACGATATTATCCTCACTCCCATCATGTTTATGATGAGGGAAAGTAGTCAGATTTAATTTTCGGTGATGTTCAGTATTGTCATAGCGAAAAATTAGATTATTCTCTGAATTCATATATTGATAACTATACATTTTTCTATCTAGGGATATTTCAACATAAACAAATTCCCTTAAATGCAGCAAGGAGTTATCTTTAAATTCGAGCTGGGCTCTGATAAAACCTTCATATATTCCTCTTTTTTCAGTTTCTAAATTAAATATTTTAACTATTTCTGAGGATTCGATTAAAATCCGAATTTGCTGAAAATAATCTTCAATCAACAAAATCAATCTCCTCTATCGACTCTTTTGTTTTTTGTAAATGTGCCAACATTCGAGCTTCTCCAATCCACTCATCAAAGTCAAAACTATGAGATAATTCATCATTATTAAACTGAGTGATAAATTCCTCAGTTGATAATTTATATTTGGTTTCAAATTCCTGAATCCGTTCTTCTGTTCTTTTGATTCCTGCTGTCACACTCTGTAATCTTTCTGACAAAGCACTTTGAATAATGCGTCTGAGGGAATCTGGATCTTTTGACCGGAGTTTGAGTTCAGCCATTATTTTTCCTCTCTTGCTACTCTTGAATGAGCAGTTGTTATTGTATATGAAAATGGAAAAGAATCTGTGAGCAATAGCACTTTTTCGATTTCACAAGTTAGTCCATCACTTAAAACAGTTATCAGTTATCAGTTATCAGTTAAAACCCAAGGACTTTACGAATTGACTGATAACTGTTTACTGTTAAAAGCCATCGCCCATCTAAAATGGATCTTTTATAGTAAACTTATACTATTATTTCTTATCTGCTTGCAAACGCCCTTTTCTACCTTGTGTCAGCTTCGATTCTTCTTCTGACTTGCTAGAGTTAACCATTTTTACCAAGTGCTGATTTAGATAACTTTGCGCCGAAATGTACAAACTTTCCCAAATCTCTTGATTGCGGCTGATTTTAGTTCCTACTGTATTTCCTGCTGTTTTCTCCGACACCAAATATTTGCGGAAGTAGTTATTCCACAAGTGTTGCAGGAAATCTTCGGCGATAAAGTGAATATTCACGAGCCTGTCAAAGTCCTCTTCCGTAACTTGTGCAATGGGGATGGTCGCTCCCACCCCAGCGTTATTAATGATTTATGTCGTTTACAACGTCTACAGCGTATATTAGGCAAAGGTTTGACGTTGTAGACAATTTCCACAAGATACCTACAAATAACCCCGGTAATAATTGCCGGGGTTATTTGTAGGTATCTTATCGTTGTATACGTTGTTGAGTTAATTCCTTTGTTCTTTCTACAGCGTTCTAAAAAATCATAAATCTTGAACGTTGTTGTTGTTGTTGTTATTTTAAATTTAATAAGACATAAAATTAGGATATCTAGTTTTTCTGTTCCAAATTTCTTATTTAGGACAGCTTGTAATTTGTCAACAAACCCGTCAAACCCTTTAATATCTCCGACATCAAATTGTAAAGTAGTGGCTTTTTGCCCTAATTGCTTAACTTGGTCTACTACCCCATTGGCTTCTTCTAGCTTCGTTTGGTAGGTAATTATAATATCACAGCCCGTTTGAGCCAAGCGTAAAGCCATATCTTTGCCAAGTCCACGACTAGCACCAGTAATTAAAGCAACTCGATTCATAGGTGAATAGGTAAGTAAGAGAAGTTTGATAGCTTAGGAGATTTTGGTAAAATTAGTTCTTCAAATACCAGCCCTATGCTAGCTCAAGTAACCCGATATTGATTATTGAAGGGTTATTGCGATCGCACTTTTTAGGGTATGCTCTTTAGTCGCAAGGGCAGGGTATTTAATCCTGCTCTTGCGAAATGTTAGCCAAAAGCACTCAGCTATAGGAAAGAAGGTCGGTTGACCGCCTGTAAACGGCATCACCGTGCCAAAAAACCTTTTTTGGCATGGTGATGCCATATACTCGATTGCAGCAGAGGCTACAAGCAGATTTACAATCTGGCTAGTTAATGAGCTTGTTGTTCACTTAACTTATTAGAGTATTCTCCATGATCGAACAAACCGTTGGTATCACGTCTGTTGGTTATTACATTCCCAAAGGAATTTTAACCAGTAAGGAAATGGCCAAACTAGCCAATCTACCTGAGTTTGTTTTCACAGAAAAGATTGGTATCAAACATAAACCAATTGCAGGTCAAGACGAACATCCCAGTGATATGGGAATTAAAGCAGCATTATCAGCTATAAATAAGGCAAAAATTACAGCGAGTGAAATTGATTTGATTGCTTATGGTGCAGCAGCAGCGATATTGAAAAAAGGAGAACCAAGCAATCAAATCCTCTCTTATCACGCCATCACAAATGGAAAATTCGTGGATTGCCTCAAGGTATCGTCAGCAGGAACTAAGTTTCCTGTCAGTGGTACACAAATTAACGATGAACTGAATTATTTAAAAGTAAAAGACCCTCAACAACTAAAAACAATCTTATCAGATATATACTTAGAAAACTATGTTAAGGTGATTCACAAGTCCTTAGAGAAAAGTGGTTATTTGATAAAAGATGTGGATTTCTTATTAACAAATCAAGTGAAAAAGAGCTTATCTAAAGGCATTCTAGAATCTTTAAATTTAAAGGATGACCAGACATTCATTTCTTTACCTGAATATGGTCATTTAGGTGCTGTAGATACCATATTTGGCTTGGCGAAAACTTTAGATTCAAAGAAAATAAAGTCTGGGAATCTTGTGGTTTTAGCTAGTAGTGCTGCTGGTTTTTCATGGGCAGCGTTAACTGTAAAATATTAGAGATGCTAACCAATCATTTTGTTAGATAAAGATGCTGGTGTTAAGCGCCAGAATCCTACCAGTTGAGTAAATTTAAGAAGGAATTAAGTGTTTTCTCGATCTCCCACTCTTCTAATCTCATCCAAAAACTTTAGCTGTTGGTATATACAGCTAATCTGCGGTAAATTTACATCTGCTGCTTGCGCTTTCCGTAATGGGTTCCCAAAAATTGCTTCTACTTCCAAAGGCCGCCTTTCGTCGTAGTCAATTTTCATGCTGGTACGATAAGGCTTCATGTTCACGGTGTAATCTAGCATTGTCTCAATGAAGCTATCAGGAATGATGCGTCCGCAACTTTTTGATCCTGCTGCAACTTCATACATCAACTGTTCAACTAATTTGCGGGTATGAACATAGGACATTAATTCATCTGTTCTAGCGTTGAGAATTACAGACAATCCATTATAGGGAATATTCCACACCAATTTTTTCCATCGCCCTAGTAATAAATCTTCAGCTAATTCCATTGAGATACCAGCACTCTTCAAGTCATCTGCAATTTGCCGCATCTTATCTGTAATCCCAGTAGGATCATAGTCAGAAGCATATCCTCCTATGGTAATTTGTCCGTAATCAAGGTGGCGAATATGTCCTGCTCCGACTTTGTTGGAACAGAGAAAACACAACCCACCAATAATGCTGACATTGCCAACTATTTTAGCAACTTCTTCTTCCACCGCCAGTCCATTTTGCAATACCAACACTACCCCATTATCTCTGACGAGTGGTGGTAACATCTGCGGCAATAAATGGTTTTGTGTCGTCTTTAACGCTACCACCACCACATCGCATTGTGGCATTTTTTCTATATCATTGTAGGCGTTGACTTGAGTCAGGGTGAAATCACCATCTCTTGACTCAATAACCAAACCAGATTTGCTGACATATTCATAATCACTCTTCAGCAAAAAGTGGACATCTAAGCCTGCTTTTTGCAGTTTTGCACCATAAAAGCCACCTAATGCACCAGTTCCTAGAATGGCATAACTACGCTTGGACATTTTGCTAACAAAGAAATTTTTCTATAATGATCATAAGGCGAATACGTTGTATACATACAGTCAAAAACTGCTGGTGTGGCATAGTTGTAGTGGGGGTACGCTATCGGTGTCGCCCCCATAAAATTCTTAGAGTCAAAGCGCAAATGAGCGATCGCTTGTGACAAAACAGTACAATAGTACTATACAAAAATCCCAGAGTGCGTAGGCGTAGCCCGCCTTCGGCATGGTATTGCTGAATATAATTGGAAAGTTGATTACTTCAAGTTTTGTTAGCTTAATCTAACTTTTCACAGTATCTGAAAAAATCAAAAGGTGTGGGGTGTAGTAAGACTTTCTGTCTTTCCTTACACCCAAACCTGTAACCCTACCCCCAGCCTTTTTTCACTAATTAGTCCTTAAAATATCATCAATAAATATTTCTCAGGAAACTAAATACTGTTGAATTTCAGTTTTTTGACGACGTAAAACAGTGATTGCTTGCTGCTGAATTTGGCGAACTCGTTCTCTACTGACATTCAATTTCTCTCCAATCTGAGCTAAAGTTAGTTCTTGATCGTTCTCTAACCCAAAACGCAAAATTAATACTTCACGTTGCGTCGGTTTGAGTGATTCTAATAAACTATTAATATCTTGACGCAAAAGTTCTTTGGTAATATGTTCGTCTGGAGATATACCCTCATCTGGTAAAAGTTGACTAAGTTCTGTGTCTTGGTTATCTCCAACCTTTACATCTAGAGAAATTGGCTGCTTTGAACTGCTGAGAAAATCCCTAATCTGGCTTGGTTGTAAGTCTAAAGTTTCAGCAATTTCTACAACACTGGCTGGACGACCCAGTGTCTGAAATAATTCTCGCTGTACCTTCTTAATTTTGTTCAGTTGTTCGGTGATATGAATTGGCAAGCGTACAGTACGGGATTTCTCTGCGATTGCCCGTGTGATTGACTGCGTAATCCACCAGTATACGTAGGTGGAAAGCTTATAGCCGCGATTGGGGTCAAATTTTTCTACACCCCTTTGTAAACCTATTGCCCCTTCTTGCAGCAAATCTAAGAATTCCAGATTGCGCTTAGTATATTTTTTGGCAATCGAAACCACCAGACGCAAGTTTGCTGTCACCATTTTTTGTTTGGCTCGTTGCCCAAGCTTTTGTATTTGAGCTATTTCCGGTTCACTTTTGTCAACATCAACAGCTAATTCGACCATTGTTGGCTCACGATCTAGTTGTTGGGTGAGTACATTTTTTCTTTGCTCAATTGCCATGATTTGCTGTACCTGCCTGCCATAAGCAATTTCTTGGTCTGCGGTTAGCATTGGGTAACGACCAATCTCTTGCAAATAGATACGAACCATGTCTGGACTCAGGCTGGACATACGACAAAACTTTTTTGATATTTAGACTAATCTAAAAGTATAAATCAAATCGCTGAATTAATTTTCCTGATTTAACAGCTAAAAAATATGGCTCTCCTAGACTTCGTTTGATAAATTAATACTAAAAAACACCTAAAACACCTGATATAGCTAGTACAGCACGGCGTAAATAAACCAAGTATTAGATAGCCAAGACTTTACCCTTGTATGTCCACTTAAAAGGTTTAGCCATTGTTTTATTAAAATAGTCGATAAATCCGAGAATTCGAGTTTTGAGGTCATCCTGGCTCTTGAAGCTAGCACGCTTAAGTAATTTACGAACCAAAATACTAAACCAAATCTCAATTTGGTTAAGCCAAGAAGAATGTTTAGGTGTATAATGGAAAACAATTCGATGTGTTGGGTTCTTCAAAAAAGCAGCACGAGATTTCATCGATTTAAGTATGCCACTTTTTCCCTTAATACCCAGGTCTATATTCAAACATTCTTTTTCCGCAACCAAGCGAACGAGCGACTCAGACTGGTGAGTATTAAGACAATCCATAATTAAATGCCATTTTTTGGCATTGGGGTCACTTTCAATTATTCGGCGAATATTGAGGAGATAATCGGCTTCGGTTCTAGAATCTCCACAATTAGGCTCGATAATCTTACCAGTGGCAACATCAAAATTGGCTATCAAAGTTTGTGTACCATGACGAATATACTCAAACTCCCGTCTTTCAACTTTACCTGGTCGCATCGGTAAGTCTTTTTCTAAACGTTCTGTAGCTTGAATACCCGTCATTTCATCAATCGATATTGTGCGCTCTCCATCTTGATAACGAGCGATCGCACTGATGTATAAGTCAGTAATATCTTCCACTTTTGTGTCAAATTCTTCATCTTCAGGGGGGGGTTAACCAGTAGCGGCTCTGGTGTGGTTTAAGTTCTGCCTCTTCTAATAATCTTCCAACATGGCGGACAGATATGCTTTCAATAATGCCTTGCTTTATAATTTCGTCCGCTAGCTCTCGGTTCGTCCAATGGCTTATTGGTCGTCCATAATCTTCGGGTTTTGAACATGCAAGGGCAAATAGTTCGATTACTTGCTCCATGCTAAATTTTACTGGTGCTCCAATACGTCCCGAGTCTTGTAATCTGTCGAAAATAGGCAACTTTTTATCGCTAGTTTCAAACCATCGGTTTCGCCATAAACGAGCCATGTCCAGACTTATATTTAATGTTCGGGCAATTTCGCCATGATTTTTCCCCTCTGATGCTAAGAGAATTATTTTTGCACGTAGTGCTATTTGTTGCTCTGTACTATGTCGGTTTAGCAACTGTTGCAGTTCTAAGCGATCGCAATCGCTTAAATTTAATTCTTTTGGAGCTAATCGTGCCACACCCTGACTCCTTACCTGTCAACAAAAAGTAGTTTTAATCTAATTACTTATTCTCCCACAAAAATAGTGGGTTTATTTACGCCGTGCTGTACTAGGTTTCGCTAAAATAGAATCAAAGATTTAATAAAAATATACTTTCTGATTCTTGAATCCCCTACTATATAAGGACTGAACCTGATATAAAGTATTAATTTTCTATAACTAGTCTAGGAAAGCCAAAAATATTAACCTGAGATTGCAATAGTTGAATTCAATTTAGAACGCAATCATCCATAACGGTATTCAGTGAGCGCTTATTATAGCTCCATCCCAAAGTTCTACCTATGAGTGGTCTTGTCATTAAACTTAAGTTGTTGAGAATTAATTAGTTGGCATTATTCAAGCTATTTTGAAAATTCCTGACTTAACTGGAAAAGTCAAGTAGGGTATGGGGGGTAAAAATCTTTCCCCTATACCCCATGCCCTGTTCGGTAAAAACTATTTAGCGACAGTAGTCGCGTTGAGTTCACCCCTTTTCCCTTTTGCCCTCTTGTTTGCACCTTCTGTCACTTTCGATTCTTCTTCTTGCTTACTAGAGTTAACCATTTTCACCAAGTGCTGATTTAGATAACTTTGCGCTGAGATATACAGACTTTCCCAAATCTCTTGATTGCGGCTGATTTTTGTTCCTACTGTATTTCCTGCTGTTTTCTCCGACACCAAGTATTTGCGGAAATTGTTATTCCACAAGTGTTGGAGGAAATCTTCAGCGAATTCGTTAAACGGCAGAATCCATTTATAGTCTTTATCGAGAAATACACGATAGGACGCAATTATCGGTAGTGCCAGGTCAGTTGGCGCACCAAACCCAAAAGAGTACTTACTGTCCGGCAACAATGTTGTTTTACGTATATCTATTGATGCTAAATCGTTCACACCCTTTCTTCTGGGGTTGCTGATATGTTCTTGGATTATTTCGTACAGTCTTTGCTCTATCCACAAAGCCTGAGTCAAGAGAGGCAGTAAGGCGGTTAATCTTTCCCTTTCTGTGTCTGTGATTTGAGAGGGGATACTTGTACCTGTTGGGTGTTTGGTTCGTTTATTGCCGTCGGGGTTGTATCTGTTTCTATCTAGGCAGTTTATCAACTTCAGCAAATGGTTCACATTGCATTGGGCATTTCTGGGAGCGCTGCTTTGGTTTTGGTAATAGGCTATTCTAAATTTTCTCTCTTCTTTCTGTTCTAAGGAAGCTAAATACTGCTTGATGAATTTGTAATCACCCCTAGCGTTGACTTTGGAGCGAGAATCTACTGGTGTTGTGGTGTTGGAGGCCAGGGCTATATCTAGGGCTGATTCTTCAGTCAGTCCGATGTGAATCGTAACTTTTACTCTGGCAAGGCTGAGGTCATATTTGTAATTTTTCGCTTGCTCAAAGGCTAAAACTGTATGACCCCCGTTGATAATACCGTCGCTACCGCCCTCGCTTGCTTCTAAGACTTCTAATTCGAGTGAGGTTTTGCTTGGTTTTACAATATTAGCTGATAGAACGATTCCACTGTGGCGAGAGAAGAATTTTGCAGGTTCGGTGGTCAGTGAGTCGAAGATTTGTCTGTAGGTCGCGCTTTTACGGTTTGGTTCCCTGATGTTCGGTTCTAGGGGCAGGTCTGTCGGGAACGAGTCTACATGGGCGGTGGCGATGATGCAGTTTGGGTTGGCTTGAAAATAGTTATCTATCTTGATGTTCCAAGTCTTGGGCATACAATGTGTGCAATGTCAGGGGAATTTCTATGTTAACCAAAACTAGGGTGCAAGGTCTTGGGTGTAATACCAAGATAAGATACCAAAAAACTGGACTGCCACCGATTGCCCTGCATGAAAAACTACGTTTTTTCGCAGCTACAGTTTGACATCCACCCCGCCGTAAATGGTCGGGGATTCCTAAGACTCACGACTTAGGTTTCTGTTTCTTTCCCTTTCGGCTACGCTCAAGGCAAGCCTTACGGGTATTTCGCAACTGCCCTTGAGCCTTAAGGCTGTCAGGTCTTATGTTCGCTCCACAGACTGAAACTGCGAGTCCCGCAGCCAAAATATTCTTACTTGCGTTAATATCTCTGTCGTGGTGTATCCCACAGTTGGGGCAATTCCACTCTCTTGAATACAGATGGTAAGCTAGAAAGTACATAACAGTTAAATCGATGATGTCCCATGAACGTTGTCACACCAAAACGATTTACTATTGACGAATATCATCGGCTGATTGAACTGGAATTTCTAAAGGAGAGCGATCGCATCGAGTTGATTCGCGGAGAACTAATTCAGATGGTAGCCAAGGGCACACCTCATACAGTCTGCGGTTCTATCTTATGCCGCCAATTGGATCGGTTGTTGGGCGATCACGCCGTGATTCGCGGACAAGATCCGATTACTTTGCCTTCGCAAAGTGAACCTGAACCAGATGTGGCGGTAGCACGTGGCAAAGACGAAGATTATCTCGCCCATCATCCCTATCCAGAAGATATTTTTTTAGTGATTGAGATTTCGGACTCAACCCTAGATTACGACCAAACAACAAAGTTAAAAATCTACGCAGAAGCCGCAATTTCTGATTATTGGATTGTCAACTTAAATGTTCGCCAACTTGAGCGTTATAGCCAACCCTATCAAAATGCTCAAGGTGAATTCAATTATCTCAGCAAACAGATATCTTTACCACATCAGTCAGTAGCGATTCCTGGATTTGAAGATGTTTTATTAGACTTGAATCGGGTATTTCCCAAGGTTATAAATGCCTAGAAATCCCTTTCAACAGCCGCCAATAGCAAAGCGTGCAAGGATAATAGATACGGTTTGGCTTGTTTTTGCAACCCGTGCAACAGCCAATCTACAGCCTCTTCACGGCTGTCCACTTGATGTCAACTGCCGTAACCTCACATATAGCTGCTGCTTCATTCCCTTTCGTGCGATGGCGTAACCGCTTTTTCCGTAGGCGTTCGTCGAACGCGAGTGCGTTCCACAGGAAAGGCGTTGCCTCTCGTTCACGAAGTGTCTCCGATAGGAGAAGAGAAGGTATCGCCCTTACCTCAAAACGAAAAATTACCCACCAATACCTTTGCCACTCTCATAGTTCATCGCTCTGGGTTTCCTCTTGCCTATAGGGACTACTTTCGATTGCTTGGGAGGTTGTGGCGGACGGCATTTCTCGCAATATAGAGGTCGGACACCAAAGGTTTCTCGTTGTGTCGGTTGTTCGCACTGCTTACACACAAAGTTAAAAACGCGAGTATGAATTTCCCGCTTGTGCGCTCTAACGGTGTACTCTCGGACTTCAATAGTTTTGCTGGGCATCGGTTCTGTAATCGCTATTCTATTTATAAGGATAATTTATAGGCATCAATATAATATTCATGCACCATTTGATTTAAACAGTGATAAAAACAAGTCGCAAGTCGCAAGTAAGATAAAAACTTCAATTGTGGGATACAAGCTCACTTCTGAAAAAAATTATTTCAATTGATGTAGTGCCAGACATAAAAGTGTCCTTGTTTCAAGCCCATGACTACAGGTTGCAACAACCTTTGCTATAATCATATTTTTCAAAAATTTCAGCGTCTGATTTTAGATTCAATCAGTACCTCTGGATAACGTGTTAACAATTCTCTGTGCCAAGAATTATTTTTAGATAATGGCAGATCCACTAAAGTCCTTCATTTGGTAGCTTTACTCATACAACTTATGTGTTAGTTGAGGCTTGTGAGTGTAAAATCTACAACTTGTTACAAGTATTATATGTCTTGCATCTGACAGTGTATTGTTATTTAAAATTTTTTGAATAAATAATCAATGATCAAATTGGCTGCAACAACCTCTGCCACAACCTTGTATATCTCTGCTGATCATTTGTAGTCCGCACAGCCAAAGATATTGCTTTTTTGTCACCGATGATGATCGCCAACTTTCTTGCACGGGTAAGCCCTGTATAAAATAGGTTGCGCGATAGCATCATATAATGCTGCATATATAATGGAAATATCACCACCGGATACTCTGAGCCTTGGCTTTTATGCACTGAGACAGCAAATGCCAGGGTAATTTCATTCAGGTCAGCATAATCGTAAACCACAGCCCGACCACCATAATTAACTGTAACTTCTTGCTCTACGGTGTCAATACTTAAAATATTCCCTAAATCACCGTTAAAAACTTCACGGTTATAGTCATTGGTTAGTTGGATAATGCGATCGCCAACTCGCAGTATCATGCCACCCCGATTAATCTCCACCAAATCTTTACTTGGCGGATTGATCAGCTGTTGCAGCACAGCGTTCAAGTTACGAGTTCCCACCAGTCCCCGCGACATGGGACAAAGTATTTGCACATCTGTTACCGGATTAAAGCCCAGTCGGGGAATCAAATCGGTGATCAGTTCACAGATTGCCTGTACTCCGTGTTCTGGCTGATTTCCTCCACCATGCCAAATACAATCAGACACGGGATTATCAGAAATTGGCTCAAACGCCGGATATTCTCCCTGGTTAATTTGGTGTGCAGCACTGATGATTGCGCTCTGTTGGGCTTGCCTAAATACTTGCGTTAGCCGAACCACTGGTACTTGAAGCGAATTTATTAGATCAGCTAATACTTTTCCTGGCCCAACTGAGGGAAGCTGGTCGATATCACCTACTAATAATAGTTGCGCTCCTTCTGCTACTGCTTTCACCAAAGAGTGTGCCAGGAATAGGTCAAGCATTGAAGCCTCATCAACAATAATTGCGGTGTGCGGCAAAGGGTTATCGCTACCGCATTTAAACCCCATTTTCTTGGGGTCAAACTCCAGTAGGCGATGTATGGTCTTTGCTTCAAGTTGGGTCATTTCGGATAGTCTTTGTGCTGCCCTCCCCGTTGGTGCAGCTAGAGCAATAGATTTACCCATTGCTTTCCACAAGCTGACTATTGTATGGGTGGTGAAAGTTTTCCCCACCCCAGGGCCACCAGTGAGAATCATGAATGGAGAATAAGCCGCTATCTCCACAGCTTGCTGCTGCTGTTGCGATAGTTGTATTTTGTGACTAGCAGTAAAACGTTCAATCCAGCCACGAACACGAGGCATATCCTGTGCAATCGGTTGGCGTAATCTTCGAGAGATTAACTGCGCTAAGTTCTGCTCAGTATGGAAAAATGTTGGTTTGTAGCACAATAGTAGTTTCTCGCCATAATCATCTCGAATCCTCTCCCTAACCAACTCCTCTCTAGCACCCATATCTTTGATGATATTGGTTATCGCATCTTCTGTCGGCTGATGCTCCTGAGTTGTCAGCAGTTTGATGACTTTTTCGATTAGCTCTGGCTGTGGTAAATAGCAGTGACCATCTTCTGCGGCTTCACTTAAAGCATGAGTTATTCCAGCGCAGTATCTAAATTCGCTATCAGGTGCAACTCCCAAGTTACGCGCAATCTTGTCAGCTGTAAGAAAACCTATTCCGTAGATATCGGTCGCTAACTGATATGGATTATGGGTAACTGTATCAATAGCTTTGTCCTGGTATTGCTTGTATATCTTCACAGCATAAGTTGTTGAAACGCCGTGGCTTTGCAAAAATACCATCACTTCTTTAATCGCTTTTTGAGTTGACCAAGCGTTTTTGATCAGAGTGATCCGCTTTTTGGCAATACCCTGGACTTCAATCAGTCGCTCAATTTGGTTTTCGATGATCTCGAGTGTTTCCAAACCGAAGTGAGCAACGATACGCTTGGCTGTGACTGGGCCAACTCCTTTGATTAGTCCACTACCCAAGTATTTCTCAATTCCGGTGAGTGTTGCTGGTTTGGTTTCTTTATAATTGGTGACTTGGAATTGTGGCCCAAACTGGGGATGCTCTCGCCAAAAGCCTGTTAGTTGAAGTGTCTGCCCTGGCTGAATGTTGGCAAAACTACCGACAATTGTGGTTAAATCTCTAAACCTGGGGCGTACCAAACGCGCTACTGTATACCCCGACTCCTCTGAATGGAAGGTCAAGCGTTCTATTACCCCGGTAATTATTTCATGCTGGGGAGTAACGTTAACTTGTTGCTGGATGGGAGTTTGGGAAGTGGACATTGCTTTGGGCAAAAATGTTTCGTGCTGTTGTTACGGCAAAATATTCAATATTAGTATTGATGAACTATTAATATAGTACATACACACTAAAATATAATATGCAATTGTCTGCTGGGACAAAGCATTTATATAAACTAGTGTCCTTTATACTAGTGTCTTTTATACCGAAATTACAGCATCAGCACTCAAAAGTGCAATCATCACCAGTTCATTGCGGGTACGCGATCGCTGAACCAGAGCAGCGCCAATCGGAGGCATCTTTTACAGCTGTGGCGATTTGTTTCCAATCTTTGGAGTAGCGAGTTTTGCTCATATAAAAGAAACACTTAATTAAGAAGATAGTCTTTGATCTTGTTTTGATGAGAGCGCAAAACAGAGAGAGCAAGATGTTCAGTTTTGCGAATTGTTTCTCGACTTAGGTTTAGACGTTTCGCAACTTGACTCAAAGTCAACTGCTGATTATCTGACAATCCAAAACGTAAAGTCAATATTTCTCGTTGCCTTGGCTTAAGCAATGCCAGCAACTTGCTCAAGTCTTGCTGTAGAGACTCAAAAGTTATTTGCTCATCTTGAGAAATGCCATCCATCGGCAAAATATCGGCTAGTTCAGTTTCACCCTCATCTCCCACTCGCATTTCGAGTGAGACTGGAGACTTAGAAACCTGAAGGTAATCTCTTATTTGGCTTGGCAATAGATTCAACGATTCGGCAATTTCTGCTACAACCGGAGGACGACCCAAAGATTGAGACAGTTGCTGCTGTACTCTCCTAATTTTGTTTAACTTTTCGTTGATATGGATTGGTAAACGAATAGTGCGAGACTTATCTGCTACAGCACGTGTTATTGACTGGGTAATCCACCAATAAGTATAGGTTGATAGTTTGTAGCCTTTGTTAGGGTCAAACTTTTCGATTCCTCGTTGCAGTCCCAGTGCCCCTTCTTGGAGCAAGTCGAGAAAATCTAAATTGTGGTTCTGGTACTTTTTGGCAACAGAAACCACCAGCCGCAGATTAGCTGTTACCATTTTCTGTTTAGCCTTTTGGCCTTGTTGAACGATTGACTCTACCTCAGCTTCGCTTTGCCCAAGCGAGGTGGCTAATTCTCTTGCCGTTGGTTGTCGATTTAATTGAAGTGCGAGGCTTGAGCGCTGTTCTTCAATCGCCATCATCTGCTGTACAAGCCTAGCATTTGTAATTTCTTGCTCAGGAGTTAGCAGAGGGTAGCGTCCGATTTCTTTGAGGTAGGAGCGAACTAAGTCGGTAGTTGGATTGGGCATACTTTCAATTAATTGTGACGACTACTTTTATTTTTCGTTTGAATAGAATCTTTTATTTCCAGAATTAGCTAACCAATCAAATCTTAATCATAGACTTCACCCAATGTTTATTTTTGGGAAATAAGTTTATAACTATAATACTTGAAATCTTCAAATAGGTAAATACTAAAAGCTGCTCTATTTTATCAATAAGCTTTAAAATAACGAAGAAATATAGCTGAGTCAAATTAGAGAGAAGCTACGCTAAATTTAGAGTGAAGTCCTCTCTTTAAGAGAGGATGTGTTCAAATACGCTTCACATTTGAACAAAGGTTAAGAACGCTTTGCGTAGACCAGTTGAAAATTACAAATACTTAGTTGAAGAATAATCATGGATATGCAATCTCTACTTACCCTGGCAATAGTAGCCATCTTTTGGGCATTTGTTACTCTCGTTATATTCCAGTTCATTAATGGACTATTTGTATCGGCTGCTTACGCTAGTAATGTGGTTCCAGTTAGCAATCTAAATATAGCTGCTTCTAAAATCCCATCAGTATCAGAAATAATCACACCACAAGCTCGGACTTTTGAAAAGTTGCCAGATCCTTGGACACTAGAGGATGAAGCTGTTCATCATACCAGTAACGAAGCAGTTATTCTCTCATTCCCTACATTGAGATTACTGCCTCCAGTTAAAGAAATTTCACCACAACCAAAACGTACTACTCGTTCAAGCAAAGCTAACAATGCTGCCAACAAGTCACCGAAAACTAAAAAGGCTGATGTAAAGTCTTCAGGCAAGCGCAAGCCAGGTAGACCGTGTAAAACTGCTTAATTCGCTTTTTAATTCTCGTTCGATCACCGAAGAATAAATATCTGAAGGTTTAAAAGTTTAAATGAGGCTATTACTAGCCTCATTTATTAATAAGAGAAAGGCTTCGCCATAGCAAGGGTAAAAAAATAATATTCTGAGTGATGCAATGGTACAGCAACTTTTCACCCAAGGTTCTTTATTCGATTTGCAAGCAGTAATCGATTATGGGCAGTCAGTTATTAATGTTGCCCAAGAGCTTGCAAAAGTTTTAACAGATAATCGCCCTCTCTCTACGAAAACTGTTTCTTCCCAGATGAATCGCTACTTTCTAGGCACTGCCGCGTCTGGTGCATGGCAATGGAAAGATGCTTACGAAGCTGTGGAAGTGGCGCAAATCTTATATCTGCGTCATCTGGGAATTAAGATTTTATCACAACAACCTCAAGTGGTTGTGCAACAATTAGAAGAATTAACAGCCCTCTGCCCGACGCATACTCGCCGTAGTGAAGAATCAGTACAGCTTCAGCAATTCTCCACCCCTCTGCCGCTTGCTTATCTGGTAGCCAAAGCAGGATTTATACAAGCTACTGATTTGATTCTGGAGCCAAGTGCCGGAACTGGTCTATTGGCACAAATGGCTAAATTGCACAGTGCAAGTCTGATGCTCAACGAGCTTGCACCCGATAGAAGTAAGATTCTGCGACGGCTATTCCCTGGCACTCCACTATTCTCTGTAAACGCGGAACAGATTAACGACTATCTGGCAGGGCAAACTCAGCCCTCAGTTGTTCTGATGAATCCACCGTTTTCGTCGTCCCCGAAAATCAGTAGTCGCAACCCTGATGCCACCCCTCGCCACATCAACTCAGCATTGCAAAGGCTAGCTGACGGCGGACGACTGGTAACAATTACTGCTAACTGGTTTTCTCCCAATAATCCCACTTGGCGCGAGACTTTCGTTAGGTGGCACTCAGAAGCACGAGTTCTACTGTCTGTAGGAGTTAGTGGCAAGGTGTACTCAAAACATGGGACAACTATCGACACTCGGATTACAGTGATCGACAAGGTTCCGGCTGACTCCAGCGAAATTCCTTGCATTACCGAAACTTTAAATCTGCCTGAAATACTGGCACTGATTCAGCAATTGCCTGGGCGTTCGTCTTTGACGTTGCCGCAGGCATCGCAATGGAATGCTGCAACTATTAAAGCTGCTGTCGTTGCAGCGAAGGTTGTTAAACTGCCAACGAAGCGTACAGCGATCGCTTTACCAGAACCCTCCGCAGAAATTCCAGATGTGGTTATTCTGGAATACGAAGTCGTCGAATGGTCTGCTACTGAAGGACTCAAAGATACTTTATACGAAATATATCGCCCACAACGAATCAGAATCAAGGACGCTTTACCTCACCCCTCGCTACTCTGTGAGAGTGCAGCCCTAGCGCTTGTCTCGCCACCACCACCAACTTATAAACCGCATCTTCCTAGCAACATTATCACACAAGGCAATTTGTCAGAGGCACAACTTGAAAGCGTTATTTACGCAGGTCAGGCGCACTGTGAATTTCTTTCTGGGTCTTATATTGTCGATGATTCATGGGATAATGTGACTGTAGCGGCTCAAGGCGAAGAAAATGCCGTAAAATTTCGTCGTGGCTGGTTCTTAGGCGATGGGACAGGCGCGGGGAAAGGAAGACAATGTGCAGGAATCATTCTCGACAACTGGTGTCAGGGACGAAGAAAAGCCATTTGGGTATCCAAAAGTTCTGCCTTAGTTGAAGATGCCCGTAGAGACTGGTGTGCGCTCGGAGGTAGTGAGAAAGATATTATCGACCTCTCAAATATCAAACTTGGCGACCCCATCCCTTTCACCCAAGGTATTCTCTTCTGCACGTACTCAACTCTACGCTCTCTTCATAACGGTAAAAGTCGGCTCAAGCAAATCGTTGAGTGGGCAGATAAGGACTTTGAGGGTGTCATTTCATTTGACGAATGCCACAGTATGGGAAATGCTATGGCGCAAGAGGGAACGCTGGGTATGGTTGCAGCTTCTCAGCAGGGTATTGTTGGGCTTCGACTGCAAAATGCACTTGCCAAAGCCAGGGTTATATACGTGTCCGCAACTGGCGCGACAAAGGTTTCTAATCTCTCCTACGCGAACAGGTTAGGATTGTGGCAGACTGGCGACTTCCCATTCACAAACCGTGAGGATTTTGTGGAGTCTATCTCTGTTGGTGGCATTGCGGCGATGGAGGTGGTGGCTAGGGACTTGAAGGCACTCGGTTTGTATTTGGCGCGATCGCTCTCTTTTGATGGTGTTGAATACGATACTCAAGAAATCGAGTTAACTAAAACTCAAGAAAGGATTTACAACAGCTACGCCGACGCTTTTCAAATTATCCACAATAACCTTTATAAAGCATTAGAAGCGTGTAACATTACTGGTGCGAAAACATATAACCGTGCTGCAAAGATGTCCGCCATGTCTCAGTTCGAGAGCCACAAACAAAGGTTCTTTAACCATCTTCTCACAGGAATGAAATGTCCCATGTTGATCAAAGCGATTGAACAGGATATTGCTCTGGGGCTAGCTGTTGTCATTCAAATCGTTTCAACTAACGAAGAGTTATTGAAACGACGACTTGATGAAGTTCCGGCTTCCGAATGGAAGGATCTCAATCTTGACTTGACCCCACGAGAATATGTGATGGACTACTTGATGAGTGCTTTCCCTGTTCATCTGCATTCCATTTATTCAGGTGCTGATGGAGAAGAAAGATCCGAGCCGGTCTTTGACGCTGATGGCTCTCCAGTTATTTCACAAGAAGCTGTAGCTTTGAGATATGCCTTAGTCGATAAGTTAGCATGTCTTGATCCAATCCCTGGTGCATTAGAACAATTACTGTGGCATTTTGGTCACAAGCAAGTGGCTGAAGTTACGGGTCGTAGCAAGCGAGTTTTGAAAGATGATTCAGGGCGTTTGTTCGTTGATTCACGGGGTAGTGGGGCGAATATTGCTGAGACTGCTGCGTTTATGCAAGGAGACAAACAAATCCTCATCTTCAGTGACGCTGGTGGCACAGGCAGAAGTTATCATGCTGATCTAAATGCTGTGAATCGGCGGCGGCGATCGCATTATTTGTTGGAAGCCGGCTGGAGAGCAGACAATGCAATCCAAGGTTTAGGGCGATCGCACCGCACAAACCAAGCATCTGCACCCGTGTTTAGACCTGTAACCACTAACGTAATAGGTGAACGCCGCTTTATCTCAACCATCGCTCGAAGGCTGGATAGCTTGGGCGCTCTTACTCGCGGTCAACGGCAGACGGGTGGCAATGGGATATTTGAGGCTAAAGATAATCTGGAGTCGAACTATGCAGAACACGCGCTGTATGAATTATTCAGACAAATATACCAAGGTCGATTTTATGAAGTTCCACTAGGGACTTTTGAGCAAATGACTGGACTCTCGCTCACTTCCCACGAAGGCGGCATGAAAATCGATCTCCCACCCCTGCGCCAATTCCTTAACCGACTGCTGGCTTTACGCATCGATATGCAAAACATCATTTTCGAGCGTTTTGAGTTGTTGCTAAGTCAGCAGATTGAGGCAGCGATCGCCGCAGGGGTCTATGAGATGGGTGTAGAGACACTCCGGGCTGAACGGTTTACTGTTGAGAGCCAGGAAGCTGTATATACTCATGCTCAAACTGGTAGCGTCACCAATTACTTGAAAGTGGAACGCACGCAGAAGAACAACATCAAAACAGCTATTGAGATGTTGGAGTTTGCCACTCAATATCAAGGAAGGCTCATGATCAACTCCAAGTCAGGCAATGCTGCTGTGTCAATTCCAACACATAGTATATACGACTCTGAAGGTGGAGTTGTCCCAAGAGTTTTGCTGATTCGCCCACAGAAAGAAACTCGCGTACCAGTTCAAGACTTGGAATCTTCCACATGGGGGCAAGTTTCTATTGATGCGTTTGCTGCTGCTTGGTCTATTGAAATAGACGCACTGCCCAAGTTCACTACCGATTACCTGCACTTAATGACAGGAATATTGCTACCGATTTGGAAGATACTACCACAGTCTAGCAATCGAGTATTCCGGTTGCAAACCAGCGATGGACAAAAGATACTCGGTCGGGTGGTGAATGCTCACGACATTCAAACCGTGCGCGAACAACTCGGACTCAGAAATCAAGTCCTTTCTCCAGAAGAACTTGTGAAGCTGGTACTAAACGAGAGATATACACAGCAACTACCAGGAGGAATTACGCTGCGGCGGTCTTTCGTTGCTAATGAAGCTCGCATAGAACTGGTTAATGCTATCTCACTGGCAGAGCGACTCTTAGCTGTGGGTTGCTTCACCGAGATCATCAACTGGCAAAAGCGGGTATTCATTCCGGTTTCAGACAAAGCGCCAGCTATTCTAGCGGCTGTGATTGAAATCTTGGGATAATTCCTAACTTCAAAGACCCAGATTAAATAAATGTCTGGGTCTTTTTACTCTCAAAACATTGCAGCGAGGTATAAAACGTCCTTGTTTCAATCTCACCCTTTTAAGGGTGGGTTC
>NZ_JBALEJ010000069.1:0-14604 GCF_036917975.1 Nostoc sp. | reverse complement strand
ATCTTGCTGTTTCCGGGATTCTGCTTCTGAAGATGGTTGAATAATAATTGCTTCAAGTGCAGATGTTTCCGCATCATTTAGTTCTAAAATTCGTTGAAAACGTTGAAGTTCTTCACGAGTAACGTCACTGAGAGGATATTCAAACTGCATCGACTCTCTAAATACCTGTTCATACTGCTGAAGCTTTTGCCGATGTTCCTCGATCGCCACAACAATTGGATTTTCAATTGCAGTCACATCCTCAGCAGTCAGATTCAACGCTTGGTGACGTTGCGTTAGTTGAGAGCGTTTAAAAGCACTGAGCGGATATTCTTGCTCAATAGCTTCTGTAAATTCTTGCTCATATTGCTGCAAGTTTGCTTGATGCGTTTCAATCTCCGCATTAATTCGCCTCTCGATCGCTCCCACATCTCCCTTACTCAACTCCAACGTCTGCCAGGTTTGCTGCAATTGCTTTCGCGTTACTTCATCTGGATAATGCTGGCGCTGCGTCGCCTTCACAAATGCCTGCTCGTACTGCTGGAGTTTTTGATGATAGCTTTCAATCTGTGTTGTGATTTGCGCTTCAATTGGGGCAACATCTACATCCGTCAGTCCCAAGCGCTGCTGCTGTTGGTGTAAGTCATTGCGGGTTGCCTCACTGAGGGGATATTCCTGCTGCGTGGCAGTAAAAAACAGCCCTTGGTAGCCTTGGAGTTTCTGGTGATATGCCTCTACCTCAGCCGTAATCTGAGATTCGATCGCGGCAATATCTCTATCTGCAAGTTCTAATTGCTGCTGGGTTTGCCGTAAGCGATCGCGGCTTGCTGTACTCAGAGGAAACTCCTGTCGCAGTGCTGTTGTAAACGCTTGCTGATAAGTTTGCAGATTTTGCTGATGCGTCTTAAACCGTGCAGTCACTAGTGCCTCAATCGGCATCGTGTCCTCATTCCGCAGCCCCAAAATTTGCTGGAGATTTTGCAGATCGAGGCGATCGCCATCTGTAATTGTCTCGTTTCGCTCCAATAGCTCGGTGAACACTTGCTGATACTGCTGGAGTTTTTCACGGAACTCCTTGCGGTACGGTTCTAAAACCTCATCTTCGATCGCCTTCGCTTCAGTTGTCTCCAATCCCAAGCGAGTCATCTGATAATCTAATGTCCGACGACCAACAAGGGAAATTTCGCCTCGATGAATAAATCGCGTTACCTCTTTACAGTATTGCTGTCTAGGATCGCCTGGAGCCACCTTTGTCAGTCGAATTTTAAAGCCTTCTCGACTTGCATAGATTTCTGGCTTCATCGCCGGCTGAAGTTCTTGCACCTTCTGACTGGCGTATTCATGGAGTTCATCAATGGAGATAAACTCATCGCGATCGCGATCGGCTTCTCCCGACTTAATACCTTCAATCAAAAAACGAGTGTAAATCGATAAATCTTGCCCCTCTTGCTCAAAGGAATATTGAGTCGAAGTAGAAGAAGTCAACACGACTCGTCCTTCACCGCCCAACTGCTGCCGGATGTCAATAGTTCCGTCATCTTTGGCAGACATTCCCTCAGCAAACGCGCCACTAAAGCAGCTATCCAGGATTACCACCTGCCGACGGGAGCGGCTTTCGCTCATGCGATCGTGAATAAAATTGGCAGACACCGACGTTGAGCGAATCAATTCGCCCTGCTGTGTCTTCCTGGTGTTGCGAGTCGCTAGATACAGCCTACCGCGATCGTCTTTGATGCCGTGTCCTGAAAAGTACAGCAGCAGCAAATCATCCTTGTGCCGTCCAGAGAATAGCGTTTCAATCGCCATTTCTACAACTTGTCGCTCAGGATTTTTTAGCAGGGTAATATCTGATGTAGCAAATTCGCCTATCTGTGGATGCAGCAGTAACTCATATACTGCATCCACATCTCTGACCGCACTGGGCAACGGATTCAGCCCAGGCTCATATTCACTGACCCCAATCAGCAACGCTACCTTCACCATTTAACCTACCTATGCTGCGATCAAATTCGATACGCTTTCATCTCTGTACTGTTTCCTTTATAGCAAGTTTTAGAGTATCACCTCTATCAACCGGACTCAACGCGAATGTAGAAATCATCAGGATATTCGATAAATTGATTCAGATAGCCCAGTTTAGCGAGAAAAATCAGTGGTGATGAATTGAGAATAATTTGCATTCATTTACCAGCTTTTTTGTAAAGCAACATCTTCTTCAGCAAGGTAAGAAAATTCAATTCCCATCAGGTCTAGAATTTTAAGGAATTCTGCTGGTTCCAGTTGCATAACTTCTGCGGTTTTTTGAAGACTGATTACTTTAGAGTACTCCAAGTAAAAAAATGCCCAGTTGTCATTGCGAGCGAAGCGAAGCAATCGCAGGGGTTGGGATTGCTTCGCTTCGTACCCTTCGGGAACGCCAAGGGCGAACGCAATGACGGGTTTTGGATCATTTATTTTGTGGAGTTCTCTTAGCAAGTAAAGCACCAAGTAAAAAGAGAAAATTTTCTTTCTGTTCCATGCCGTGGAATAACTGAACTTCTGAGGCGATCGCTTGCGTAAGCTCTTGGTTCATAATGATTTCTAGAAACTAAGTTTTGAATCAAAGCCCAGCAGGTGCGTAGTTTACAGCCCATAGGCATCGCTTATACTTTAATGTGCTCTTTTCCCCTACTCACCAATCCTTATGACACAACAACAACCAGACAGACTAGACCGAATAGAAGCAACACTAGAGAGAGTTTCACAACAGCTTGACAATCAGGTTGTAGTGAATTCTGAACTGAGACAATCAACAACCGAACTGAGACAATCAACGGCAGAGTTAACCCAGTCAGTAAACGAAATTGCCAACTCAGTTAACTTGCTACTGCAAACAGTTACAATTCATCAACAAAACTTTGAAGTACTCGCTGTCAATATGCAGCAAATGCAATCTTCAATTCTTAACTTGCAAACTGAAAACAGTTGAATACTTAGAGATTTTAGAAGGACAAGGCTAACATTATGAACAAGTGCGCGATGCAAAGTTACTGACAATTAGTACTGGACGACGTTTACCCATTTCTGAACCCATCACCGGACTAAGATTTGCGTAATAAATATCACCACGTTTCATCTGTTAAACCATCTGCTACTGTCACATCCCAATCGTTATCAATTTCAGCAGACGCTTCTCGGTAAGCTGCCTCTAATTCTCGGTTTCGCAGCAATTCTAATGCTTCTTCAATTACTTGAGAACGAGATTTACATCCTTTATTTTGCTTGTAGTTTTCGACAAACTCCACTAAAGACGGTGGCAAGGAAATAGAGAGTTTTTCTACATTCATCTTCCTACCAACTAGTAGCAAAAATAATTAGTACTAATATCCTAGCTTAATCTTAAAGCCCAGCAGATCCGTTTAGTTAAGTGGCTGTAACTACAATTTGTCGTTACAATCAGGTAAGCGTAGCTGTGTTTAGGTAATGCAGTTTGAATGGGATGAAGCAAAACGTCTTACTAATCTTCGCAAGCACGGAATCGATTTTATCGATATCCCAGCAGTATTTTATGGAGATACGGTTACGGTTGAAGACGATCGCTACAGCTACGCAGAGCAGCGTTTCGTCACGTTTGGCTTGTTGCAAGGGCGAGTCGTTGCTATTGTCCATACAGATCGTGATGATTTAACGCGCATTATTTCTGCAAGAAAGGCAACTAAATATGAGCAACGAATCTATTTCGAGCAATTCTCAGACTGATTGGCAACGACTTGATGCTATGAGCGATGAAGACATTGATTTATCAGATTGCCCGGAAATTACACCAGAACTGTTTGCTAAGGCTACTGTTCGCCGGGGTTTACCTGCGGCAAAAAATAAAGCACAGGTGACGTTACGCATTGACAGCGATGTATTAGAGTGGTTTAAGTCGCAAGGACGGGGTTATCAAACGCAGATCAATACTTTACTGCGAGCATATATGGAAGCTCATCGATAGTTAGTAAATCGATCGACACTATGGGATAGCTGAACTTCTGAAGCATCGCTTGGGTAAGCTCTTGATTCATAATTTGATCGACTCTGTTTTTTGAAAAAATTAGATCGTTCCGCTTCGCTACACTCAAAAAGGGTAAAGGAAAGAAGGGCAGAGGGCAAAAGAGCTAAAGTCTAAAGGCCTAAAGAGTCCTCCCAACCGCGCAGACAACCCGAAAACCAAGATTGCTGTGGATCAGGTCGCGCCCCACCCTAAAGTTTAGGTTACGGGACGCGGAACGGCATTTTCCAGGAAGGTCGTGCCAGGAACCACCCCGCAGCATCCGAATTTTATTATCATTATCTATCCATGCACTTCCATCACTAGGCGCTCCTTTATAGCTGTCATGCCAAGTATCTTGACACCACTCCCAGACATTGCCGTGCATATCGTATAATCCAAAGGCGTTGGGTGGAAAACTTCCTACTTCTGTTGTTTCTTGACGATTTTTTCCTTTTGGTGCAGAAGCATAAGTGGAATTTCCCTCATAGTTAGCTAACTCAGTTGTAATCGTCTCGCCGAAGTGAAATGGTGTCGTTGTTCCTGCACGACAGGCGTATTCCCACTCTGCTTCACTAGGTAGGCAATATTCACGCCCAGCTTTTTGACTCAGCTTTTTGCAAAATTCCACTGCATCATTCCAGGACACTTGCTCTACAGGACGTTTTGCTCCCTTGAATTTGGACGGAGTGTTACCCATTATTTGCTGGTACTGTTCCTGAGTAACTTCAAACTTGCCGATAAAAAAAGCAGGCACATTCACAGTGTGCTGTGGTTCTTCATCTTTGGCTCTACCATTTTCACCTAGTGGCGAACCCATATTAAAAGAGCCTTCAACAATCTGAACCATATCTAAAGTTATGCCATTGCCTAAGTCCTCCTTAAAGAACTTAGCTTGCTTGTTAGGCTCTCGTTTAATTACCTGTCCCTTTTTATCTACCGTTACCGTTTCAAACTTAAAGGGAATATATTTAGGTTCAGGTGCAGAGATAGTTTTTGATTTATTAGTAGGTCGATTAGTAGGTTGATTAGCAGGTTCAATAGTAGATTGGGGTATCGGTGATTGACCCTTAAAAATTTCACGACCTACTACTGCTGTCACCAAACCTACACTTCCAAAGCCAGCCCACTTCAAAAACTTTTGTCGGGTTATTCGCTCTTGAGCCGATTGAGTGGGTTGAGCAGAGCTTGACTGCTGAATCGGAGGTTTAATCAATTCTCGGCTTGCTACAACTCTGGTTTCAATTGCAGTGATGTCCATCTGCTGTAATTTTTGGCAATATTCTGCTTCCTCCTGCGGCCGTTGTTTTTCTGCCTCCTGCTGGTTTAGTCGTACAGTTTCTTCTTGTTGTTTTTCTGCCTCCTGCTGCTGTCTGATTATCTCTTGCTGTTTCGGGGATTCTGCTTCTGAAGATGGTTGAATAATAATTGCTTCAAGTGCAGATGTTTCCGCATCATTTAGTTCTAAAATTCGTTGAAAACGTTGAAGTTCTTCACGAGTAACGTCACTGAGAGGATATTCAAACTGCATCGACTCTCTAAATACCTGTTCATACTGCTGAAGCTTTTGCCGATGTTCCTCGATCGCCACAACAATTGGATTTTCAATTGCAGTCACATCCTCAGCAGTCAGATTCAACGCTTGGTGACGTTGCGTTAGTTGAGAGCGTTTAAAAGCACTGAGCGGATATTCTTGCTCAATAGCTTCTGTAAATTCTTGCTCATATTGCTGCAAGTTTGCTTGATGCGTTTCAATCTCCGCATTAATTCGCCTCTCGATCGCTCCCACATCTCCCTTACTCAACTCCAACGTCTGCCAGGTTTGCTGCAATTGCTTTCGCGTTACTTCATCTGGATAATGCTGGCGCTGCGTCGCCTTCACAAATGCCTGCTCGTACTGCTGGAGTTTTTGATGATAGCTTTCAATCTGTGTTGTGATTTGCGCTTCAATTGGGGCAACATCTACATCCGTCAGTCCCAAGCGCTGCTGCTGTTGGTGTAAGTCATTGCGGGTTGCCTCACTGAGGGGATATTCCTGCTGCGTGGCAGTAAAAAACAGATGTTGGTAGTCCTGGAGCTTTTGGTGATATGCCTCTACCTCAGCCGTAATCTGAGATTCGATCGCCGCAATATCCCCATTCGTAAGCTCTAATTGCTGCTGGGTTTGCCGTAAGCGATCGCGGCTTGCTGTACTCAGAGGAAACTCCTGTCGCAGTGCTGTTGTAAACGCTTGCTGATAAATTTGAAAATTTTGCTGATGTGTTTTAAACCGTGCAGTCACCAGTGCCTCAATCGGCATCGTGTCTTCATTCCGCAGTCCCAAAATTTGCTGGAGATTTTGCAAATCGTGGCGATCGCCATCTGTAATTGTCTCGTTTCGCTCCAGTAGCTCGGTGAATACCTGCTGATACTGCTGGAGTTTGTCGCCAAACTCCTTGCGGTACGGTTCTAAAACCTCATCTTCGATCGCCTTCGCTTCAGTTGTCTCCAATTCCAAGCGAGTCCTCAATACATCCAATGTACGACGACCAACAAAGGAAATTTCGCCTCGATGAATAAATCGCGCTACCTCTTTACGGTATCGCTGTCTGGGATCGCCCGGAGCCACCTTTGCCAGTCGAATTTTAAAGCCTTCTCGAATTGCATAGATTTCCGGCTTCATCGCCGGCTGAAGTTCTCGCACCTTCTGACTGGCATATTCATGGAGTTCATCAATAGAGATAAACTCATCACGATCGCGATCGGCTTCTCCCGATTTAATACCTTCAATCAAAAAACGAGTGTAAATCGATAAATCTTGCCCCTCTTGCTCAAAAGAATATTGTGTTGAACTAGAAGAAGTCAATACGGCTCGTCCTTCACCGCCCAACTGCTCTCGGATGTCAATCGTGCCGTCATCAGATTTGGCAGACATTCCCTCAGCAAAAGCGCCACTAAAGCAGCTATCTAGGATTACCACCTGCCGACGGGAGCGGCTAAGACTCATACACTGTTGGATAAAGCGCGCTGCAACAGCAGTAGAACGAATTAATTCACCTTTGCTATTTTTGCGTGTTTTGCGCGTTCCCAAGTAAAGCTGTCCTAGATCATCCTTGATGCCATGCCCTGAAAAGTAAAACAACACCAAGTCATCTTTTGGCTGATTGGTAAATAGACGCTCGATCGCTTCTTCTACATCTTGTCGCTCAGGATTTTTTAGCAGGGTAATATCTGAAGCAGCAAATCCACCCATGTCTGTATGCAGAAGCACCTCTCGCAACGCTTCTACATCCTTAACTGCTCCAGGAAGAGGACTCAGCCCTGGTTCATACTCACTGACCCCAATCAGCAACGCTACCTTCGCCATTTAACTTACCTATGCTGCGATCAAATCCGATATGGCTTTCATCTCTGTGCTGTCTTCTTTATACCAAGTTTTAGAATATTATCTCTATCAACCGGACTAGTTATAAGTTGAATGTGGAACAGCTTACCCTGCAATGCCAATGCATCGGGTAACAATGCCAATGCATCGGGTAGCAATGCCAATGCACCGGGTAACAATGCCAATGCACCGGGTAACAATGCCAATGCATCGGGTAACAATGCCAATGCATCGGTTGACAATGCCAATGCGTCGGGTAACAATGCCAATGCGTCCTTTTGCATTAAACAAGCTACGCTTTTACACAAAAGTGTACTTATTATATCTTTTTGGCATCTATAATTTTTCCTCTTAGCTGTTATGACCTTCCGCCCTGATTCTACCCTGAGCTTGGTTTCTCCCAGCATTAGCGATGTTTGTCAACAAATTGCCCCTTTAAAACTGGGAATTATGGCTTCTGGGAATGGCAGCAATTTTGATGTAGTTGCCCAAGCTATCCAGGATGGGCGGCTAAATGCCCAAATTCGAGTTTTAATTTACAATAATCCCTCTGCGAAGGCAGCCATAAGAGCAGCTAATAGAGGTGTAGAAACTGTTTTATTAAATCACCGCAACTATCAAAGCCGAGAAGAGTTTGATCGGGAAATTGTGCAGACATTGCGGCGCTACGATGTAGAGTGGGTGATTTTGGCAGGTTGGATGCGATTGTTAACATCAGTTTTCATTGATGCCTTTCCTGATAAAATTATTAATATCCATCCTAGTTTGTTACCTAGTTTCAAAGGCATTCATGCTGTAGAACAAGCTTTGGCATCTGGGGTAAAAATCACTGGCTGTACAGTACATATAGCTTGTTTAGAAATGGACAGTGGCCCCATATTGATGCAAGCCGCAGTCCCAGTACTGCCGGATGATACAGCAGAAACGCTCCACACCAGGATTCAAATTCAGGAACATCGAATTTTACCACTGGCGATCGCTCTGGCAGCTTCTTCGTCAAAGCATAAGTAACCAAACAGAATTAATTAGACATCTCCGAAAAATAACGTAGAGACGTAGCACTGCTACGTCTCTACAAGGGTTCTGGGTAACGCATATTTAATTTCTGGAGATGTCTATTACATAGCCATTATTATTGATAGAATTCACAGAAGCGGTGAAAGTTAGTACATCCCTGGTTAGGATAAACAAGGAGAGGGGATAGTTCAGGGAGTAGAGATTTGGGTGTTGGTGTGTTTAAAGAGAAGTCTGAAATCTAACATCCTCTGGGTGTAAGATTATACTAATTTTATTAGCGAGAAACAGTTGAAATAGCGTCTTATGTCAATTATTGCGCTCAGGGCGTGGTATCTACAAGATTATGAGCCGATTCCAGAACTGGAAAAACGTCCACCAGACATTCGCTTAAGCAAAAAAAGTCTGTTGAAATCAGCATTGCGAGCAGACTTTTTGGAAGAAAGTGACGAAGTGAAGAAATCAACTTGGTTTGGGCGCTATCTGGAAGGGGAAAATATTGAATTTTATATTGAAGGTAGTGGTGGCTATTCTGTCTCTAACATTGACTTAATTAGCCATGAAATTTATTTTACCAAGCAAGCAGTGTTGGCTCAGTTAGAACCAACGATTTTTTTATCTTCTCAAACTGAATATCCCGCAGCGACAGATGCTTTAAGAGAAGAACTGCGAAAAAGTTTGGAAAATTTAAACTTGCGATCGCGCCTTCCCCTAACATTAGTAGAATCCTCTCGTGCCAGTGGCGCACCTCTGCGAATTAACCGCACAATCATGCGAAAAATCCGTAAGAGTTTGTTATTTATCGCTGACACTGCGCCCATTGCGATGATTGATGGTAAAGAAATCGCCCAATTAATTCCCAGTCCGAATGTCTGTATTGAAATTGGCTATGCTATCCAAAGTAAGCGATCTGAACAGATTTTATTAGCGCAGATGCAACGCCCAGACTTTGAAGGGCAATTTTCTTTCGATTTACCCACACAGCAAATTTTGCAATTCCAAGATACTACAGAACTGAATAAAATCCTCACAGGAACCATTGAAAATCAGCTGGCACGATTCAAATTATTTGTTTGAGCAAGATAATATTAATTATGCATTGACAATAAACATCAAATATATGAAAGGGAGTGGGGAGTAGGGAGTGGGGAGTAGGGAAACTAAGAAAGCTTTTCCGAAAAGCGGGGTTTCAACCAATATGCGATACAAGGATTTTTTCTCTGATGAGACGCTGTTCGCGAACGCGCCACTTGCAGGCGTTAGCGCGTAGCGGGACGTACCCCTACGGGGATCTTGCTACGTGGTAGCGTCTCTAAGAGTTGTACGGCTTTAAACCTAAATCGAGGGCTAATTTCTTCCCCTACTTCCTACTCCCTACTTCCTACTCCCTACTCCCTACTCCCGCCCCGAAGGGGTCGTAAAAGGTCAAAAACCATATTTGTCGTGGGGGCAATTCATGAATCATTAGTGTCAACTTAAGGTGAAACCGCTTGTCCGCCGGGAATTGAAATTCCCGTATAATAGCGAAAGTCATCTGAAGATGACTAAATATCGCCAAGAATCTCCAGTCTACTTCAGTAGACTTAAGCTAATTCAATCACAGGGAAACCTAATAATCTACCGTAGGGATGATGACAGGTTAAGGGATTTCGTAATAATCACTTAAGTGCTTAGATGAGAGCTACAGCCACCCACTACGAACCGATCAAAATTACTGACATAGACGACTAAATTAAAGCAAACTTTCTCTATTGCGAATTACGTGAGTAAATTGGGAGAGTACCAAGGTTTAAGAGAGCATCATTACCAATTGATATAAAGTAGCATAAATATTATTTATCAGTTTAAGTATAATAAATCGTCTGGTTCTAGCGATCGCTATACGTAATCTCAGCTAAACTTTAGCAACTCTTCAAAGCATTTCCCGCAAAAATTACCTGGCAGAAGTTGATTAATATCTAAATAATTGAAAGGGAGTATAACATTCCCCGTGATTATTCGTGCAGCGAGTTGAGAGTGCATGAGCTACTGCTTAAGTCCGACCTGTCCCAATCCAGAAAATTTGGTATATAGCCAAAGGTGTCAGTCTTGTGGCTCGCAACTACTGTTGCGCGATCGCTATCAGGTGATCAAACCATTAGGTCAAGGTGGCTTTGGAGCAACCTTCTTAGCCAATGACCAAGGCTTACCAGGAGAACCGAGCTGCGTAATCAAACAATTACGCCCATCAGGAAGCGCCCCACACGTTTTACAGATGGCTAGAGAACTCTTTGAGCGAGAAGCTAAAACTCTAGGTAAGATTGGCAATCATCCCCAAGTACCAAGATTATTAGACTATTTTGAAGATCATGAACAATTTTACTTAATTCAAGAATATATCAGTGGTGATACCTTGCAAGAGGAGGTCAAACTTAACGGCATCTTGAGTGAAACAGGAGTCAAGCAGTTTTTGAGCGAGATTTTGCCACTGTTGCAATACATCCACGAGCAAAAAGTGATTCACCGTGATATCAAGCCAGCCAACTTAATTCGCCGCACTCAAGATGCCCGAATGGTACTGATAGACTTTGGTGCCGTCAAAAATCAAATCAGCCAAGGTACGACAAATCCATCAGGACAGACAGCATTAACTGCTTATGCCATTGGTACTCCTGGTTTTGCACCTCCAGAGCAAATGGCTATGCGTCCAGTCTACGCCAGTGATATTTATGCACTGGGGGTGACATGCATTTTTTTACTGACTAGCAAAACTCCTAAAGATTTAGATTACAATCCCAACACTGGCGAGATGATATGGGAGCATCTTGTGCAAGTGAGCGATCACTTGAGCAATGTATTGCGAAAAATGTTAGATGTATCTGTACGTAATCGCTATCAGTCAGCAGCAGAAGTTCTCCGAGCATTGGAAATAGAACCATACTTAGATAGTTTAGCCAAGGGTTTACTGATTAAATCTGAGAGTGGATCTAGAGATCGAACACATAACGAAAATTCTGCTGTTTTATGTAACAATCCTTCTGCCACAAGTACTGGAGTGGCACAGGTAGCGGCAGCAATTCGTGCTAGACGAGCCAAGACAGCAGAAGCAGGGGGATTACACCAGGGTTCTGGGATGGCTAAATCAACAACTTTCGCTAGCAACAGCAATGGTTCACAAGTTCAAAATTCTAAAGTTGAGCGGAAATTAGATACCCAAAGTTTGTTAACAGCCTATCTGAAGGGAAGGCGGGATTTTGCCTTACACAATTTAAGTTTGCTGAATCTGCAAGGTGCTGACTTATCCCAAACAAATTTCCATTCTGCTCAATTGCAAAAAACCAATCTCCAGGGGGCTAATCTCCACAATAGTGACTTTGGCAGAGCCAGTCTCACTCGAGCAAATCTTAAGGATGCTAATTTGAGCAAAGCATACTTTAACCATGCTGATTTAGAAGGGGCAGACCTGCGAGGCGCAGACCTCAGCAATGCTTATCTCAGCAATGCTAACCTCCGAGGAGCTAATCTGTGTGGTGCTAATCTCACCAGTGCCAAGATTTCTGATGAGCAGCTAGCACTAGCAAAAACAAATTGGATGACCGTGCGCCCCAATGGAAAGCGAGGCTTGTTGTGATTGGAAAGTTTAAACTTGGGAGCCACTTGCTTGCTCTAGTAGCAAGAGTTAAGCAAAGTAGGATAATTTTTAGATTGGGTGACCGAACAAGGCAAAAGTAAAAAGTAAAAAGGCAAAAGAAAGAAAAATAAAAATGGCCACAGAGCAACTAAATTTATTTATGGGGATTATATTTTTACTTTTTAATTAATTTTGGATATTAGATTCTAGACTATCTTTACAGATGAATCTTTTTGATTTAAACCGATTATTTAGATTAGTAAAATAGTCTCCCTGCTTTTTTAATACTCCATTAAGTAGGTATATCAATCCTATTTGATTTTCTCTCAGTGAAAGGTTCAGATCCCCAACTTATTGAAGAAGTCGGGGACCTTTTTATTTATAACTTCTGCACAAATTCTTATAGACGTAATTAAATGTAAAATCAAACTTTTATTCATAGCCCGGTTCTCAAGAGCTAGAGCAGCTTCTTAGCAGCTTTATTTTAATTAAGCCTTTCTACTTAGTACACGTAACCGTAAAAAAGGTTCGGAAATATCGAGGGTTTATGTTGGATTTCATTATGTTCTACCAACCTAAGAATGATTAAACTCCATACTCTTTTTGTGGTGGACTGTATTTACTGAAAATTATAAAATGCTTATTTTCTAAGGATCACAAAGCTGATATTTTCTTGCTAGCTTGGAAAATTAGCCCTGATGATTCAGGGTAAAAACTCAGATTTATTCAGAATTGACCAAATAGATATAATGTTTAGGTTGAGCGATAGTCATTGCTCTCGCAAATGTTAAGAGATATCCAGATTTTTAGCATAAATATGTAGGTAATTGGCAATTCTTAATGAAATATTTATGATTTCTACCTGTTGCAAATAGCAAATGATTATTTACAATAAACAATAAAGCATAATCATAATTTCTTAAGAAGATTTTCATGCTTTTTATGGCTAGAAACAACAGGGAATCTCGCACCTAAAAATTGTAAAATAGAACGCTCTTAAGCCATTCAAGTTTTCAGATGGCAGCGGAAAGCGAAAAATCAATTATCCCTGATTGTAGGCTGAAACAGAATATTTACGACCGAAATCAGGTAGTACAAGGTTTACGTATAATGACTGACTTTGCACAAACGGAAATAGAACGGCGATTAACTTTATATCAAGTATTCCTCAAGTTATATGAACACCACAGCAGCCTTTTAGATGAAATTCTTCAGCTAGAAAATCTATCTCAACCGTCGTTGACGAGAGTCAAGGCGTGTTACGTACATGGTGTAGTGGATACTGCTGCTGTTTATTTGATGACTAACTTGTGCGACAATCAGACTCAAAGTTTACGACAGCCACAACGAATTTGGACAATAGGTCGTAATCGCACCAGTGGTATTTGCATTGCTGATAGTCATCTGTCTCGTCGCCATGCTGCTATTCAACATATTGATGAGCAAGGCTTTTACTTAATTGATTTCAACAGTACCAATGGCTCGTTTGTGAATGGCGATCGCGCTGTCGGGCGAATCAAGCTTAAAGATGGCGATCGCATCCGTCTAGGGAATATGACTTTTGATTTTTTTGTAAATTATAACTACCGCGTTTTGCCAACTGTAGCGATAGATTTATTGATGCAGCTTGTGCATCGGAAGGGTAATCATACAGTAGAAATGCTTACTTATTCCCAGAATAGACAAAAACCTCTAACTGAAAAACCAGATTCTAATTTAGAGACTTTCAGAAATTTTGGACTTGAGAAGCTGGAAAATCGTTATGACAACTTCAGTTCAGAACAGAAATCAGAAATTCTAGACCGCTTTTTTACCAGACAAATACCGTCTAATCTCAGCTAGTACAAGAAGGCAAAAGTAAAAAGGCAAAAGTAAAAAGAAAGAATGCTTATTTTGTAAGCTTTCTGGCTATTTTAAATGGTTGGTTTATTTACGCCGTGTTGTACTAGCTAAATAATTGGATGTTCTCTGACAGCAATCCTGCTGTCAGAGAAAGACTTAAGGTGAAAATATAGAAAAAAAATTAAGAATGTGATTAAATATCATAGCAATCATTTTGGAGTAGCATCTTTAGCCCACAATAAAAAGAAAGCGATTCAGGAATTGAGTGAACAAGTTATCCTCTATCCCGACAACAGGAGGATACTTAAGGTCTACCAGCAGTGGCAACAAGAGTAGTGGCGCACTCCGGTCATGTGGGCATAAAATGCTAGGGCGATATCTAATGACGGAAATTGCAACCTGTAACTGTTTCGCATTTACGTAAAAAAACCCCCAGTGAGCGTTAGCCAACCAGGGGAGTTAGTTATCAGGGTGCATCTACCAATTAAATGTTCTCAGGTTGAACACCATACTCCGGATGGAATTGTACAAAGGTCAGTTATTTTTTTAAATAAAAAAACCCCAGTTGGTGTTAACCTACAGGGGAGTGAGTTATCAGGGTGCATCTACCAATAATCTCTTCTAGGGTCAGCTAGTATCTTCCGGAGAAAATGAACTAAATTAGGATTGATGGTGATGTCTAGGATCGGCTACACTTACGAAACGAGAAAGAACCTCAAGTGGGTGTTAGCCAACAGGTGAGTTAGTTATCAAGGTCAGTTATTTTTTTAAATAAAAAAACCC
>NZ_JBALEJ010000068.1:0-32405 GCF_036917975.1 Nostoc sp. | reverse complement strand
AATGTGATTCAGTATATCACTCATATTTTCGTGTTAAAAAAGTTCTCATGATCTTCTTTTACCACAAAATATACTATTTTGGAGATGTCTAATCAGACGTGAAAGTAGAAGTGCTGAAAGTTGTACTAGAGGGTATGGGTGCATTGTTTGGGCATCCACTACCGAAAAAGCTAACCATTTTAGGCTTTGGCAATGGAACGACTCTCTATTCTCGTTACAACCGGGGTAAACTCCAATTCGCAATTCGCAATTCGCAATTCGCAATTCGCAATTCGCAATTCAGTGTTAGCTCTGAACACACTACTGATTTAAGATCACTGATTCAAAGAATCAGTGGGGGCTTGAGACCCATTAGTTAACAATTAAACAATTAACTTATTTCTTGTATTTAATTGCGAATTGCGAACTGCGAATTGCGAATTGTTTCTGCTTACCCCATCGGTGTAGAAGTTCTCATCGATGATATTTCCCAAAAAATGAAACATTTAAATGGGGGAAAAATCGGAGACCCATCCAAAATCCGATTTTGTCTAGAGATGGGGCATACCAGGTACAGCCGTGACATCGATATCAAAGATATATACAGCGCTTGCTTGAAAGATTGGTATGAAAAATACTTGAAAAAAGTGGTGAATCTGACACTGGATGCCAAGCACCAAGGAGATGAAATCTGGGCGATAGGTGGAGGCTGCCTCTTACCAGGATTTAAGAAGCTGTTGGAGAAAAACGGCTTCAAAATCCTGGACAATCCGGTAGAAGCCAATGTCTCTGGGCTTTTAGAGATGGCAAAGACCATTTCTGCCAAGAATCCAGCATCTACATCTATTAAGTGATCGCAATGGCAGACAAACTTGACTTAACCCCAGAAAAAGTTCGGATCAAAGATAGCTACCGTGAGCGGATATTTGCCGAATCACAGCAATTAGGTAAAAGTTACCTAGAGACGCTTTATTTTATTATTGATTGCTATTTTGCTTATCATATAGGGTGCATTTTCGACACAACAAGTGGCTTTCACGCCGACTAATACAGAAGATAACAAAGTCACATCTTGGAGTTCAACTCCATTTGCAGAGGAGGAAGAAGAAGATTCTGATGGAGAAACATTCAGCCTTGATTTTGATTTGTAACGGGAATGTATTGGCACAAGAATGCAACAGGTTTAGCACAGTAAGTTCAAGATTTGAGTTTATGATCCAATCCGACTTCAAGAATTTGAGTTTAAGCAAGCAAAGTAGGCCAGTTAATCTAATTTTTGAAAGGCACTATTAATTACAGGACATCGAAATTATGAAGCTTGGTGGCATGAATGAGGAGGAATTTGAATATTATGAAGACAATAATCCAGCACTGTCTAAAATCATACAGCGTAACATTCGGACTCTGATTCGCCTTCGACTTCAGGCTGCTAATAAACGAAATCTACAAGACCGAATTGCGGATATGATTACCTCTTTTTCAGGACATATAGTTTTTGTTTACGTACATATAGTCTGGTTTGGAGCTTGGATTGTTTTGAACACGGGAAGAATCGGCGTGCATCCGTTCGATCCATTCCCCTACGGACTATTGACAATGGTAGTATCTCTGGAAGCAATTTTTCTGTCAACATTTGTGTTAATTAGTCAAAACCGTCTGAGTGAAGAAAGTGAGTATCGAACAAACTTAAATTTACAAATTGCACTACTGACAGAGCATGAAGTCACACGAGTATTACAAATGCTTGATGCGATTCAAGACAAAATGGGCATTGATAATGATGAAGACAGTGAACTTGCAGACTTAGAAATGGAAACCAAGCCCGAAGATGTACTAACTGAAATTGAGCGGCTTCAGCAGTTAGCATTGAAGAGAAAAAAGGTGATAAAACGTCATCGCAGATAAGGATGTTTGTGCCATAGTTACTTTTACATTGAATTTTGGATTTTAAATAGTCCCCAGTCCCCGGCTATAGCAGTTGAGCAAGCTGCTGCATATCGTTAAAAACTATCTTAGCTCCTGCCTCAGCCAGAGCAGTGCGTTGGCGCAGCCCGCCGCAGGCATCGCTCTGATGGGCATAGCCAAAAACTGTCATTCCTGCCGCGTATGCTGCTTGTACACCTGTTACAGAGTCTTCAATTACAGCACAATCTTCTGGATTGGTGTTCATTTGCTCGGCTGCATAGAGATACACATCAGGAAAAGGTTTGGGGCGTGAAACATCATTAGCACTATATAACTTGCCATCAAATTTATCCAGAAGCCCCGTTAATTTCAATACCATTTGAATAGGGAGCAATGCGATTTTGTGAGGTCTGGTCAAAAACAAGCGATCGCTAAAAATTATATTTAAGTACAAGGTAATTTTATTTGCAAATAAAATACTGGTTTGCACAAAAATTCATCTTGATGAAATATCTCAAAAAGATTGCTAGCAAGTCATTTGACGATTGTTTATAAAAATATCTGTAATCAGTCTTTTATACTTAGTATGAATTATGCCAAAAAGTAAATTAAAGGCAAGATCAAAGTATAAAATGTATCAAACAGTTTGAGTTTTAAGAAAAGAGTTAAAGATAGAACCACAAAAATTATCCCAACTTCCAGCGATCCATTGACAACGCAGATGTAACAACATTTGCTGCGTTTTCTTTCAACCAAAATTTACTATTACCTTTGATTCTTAAATTGACAACTTGGCGGATTAAACTCAAAGAGCACCACTTCCAATAGGGAAGAGAAGATTTATTTTTATCCTTTTTTTCGCTGATAGTTACTAGATATGGTAATTTTAAATTAACTAGAACATTCCCAATTGTTAATATTTGTCTAGTTCGATAACCATGTCTTTGAGTTGTAGGTTGCGACCACAGTCGGGTTTGGGTCATTGCTGTGTCGAGAGCATCTTGAGATTGGGAAAGATTATATAAAAATAAGGCGATACATTGACCCGCTAAAATGAGCGCTGAGTCTCTAATTTTTTGTTCTCTTTCTTTAAAAACTTGCCCATCCCAAACACTAACATTTGTCAATTCTAAAAGTTTAGTAACCTGAATTTCAAAGTCTTTCAACGATTTGGCTAAATCCAAAGTTGCATCTATCTTTTTTTCCATTTATGTTGATATTGAGAGCTTGAAAACTACTATTAATAAGGAATTCTACCTTTTTTCGTAGTTATAAAATAATTATTGCTCACATATACCAGGGAGCAAAACAATAATGATAATCAAATCAATAAACTTTTAATCAGGGCAGCACTCCAAACGCCTGTTATAGACGTTCTTGATCAAATATTTGATTTTTTAGTATTAATACTAATTGACATGTAGCTAATATTTTTTTGTACTGAGCAAAAAGTTTAACGATCGCTTGTTTTTGACCAGACCTCACAAAATCGCATTGCTCCCCAGCTTTGGTTAGATAGCGTGGCGGCTGAACAATTCGGGGGTGCTGCCCACAAACTCGATACTAACCTCACTTACAAATCGTTTCAAAAAGCAGGGGCGGCGTTGGCTGCCCAAGGATTGTTTCAATTTGAGGAGTTGTTTGGCCGTTTGCCCTCCGGTAGACCTGGGTTGATTGGGTATCGTGTCCGTAACCTTCACGGTTATTACAATCGTTTTTACTGGGAATCATCCACGTCTGAAGAAACCAATTCTTGTGACGAGAAAGCCGTCCACGCCGGGGAGAAAACAAATGTACCCGGACGGAATGAAAAGCACCCCAAAGTGGAACAAATTCATGCTGATTTGGAATTATTCCAAAAGAATGGTCAAAAAAGTGAGGTATGCTGCGGGTTTCAAAAACCTAACAACGTTTCTAACTACCCGTTAACTACCTACCAACAACCTTAGTTGGTTGTTGGTATGGTAGTTGGTTCTGACGCGCCAACTGAAAATCCGCGTGTTGAGGAAACGGCTCATGCGCCCTTGGGGGGCGCGTCGCCTTCACATATCGAAAGCGCGTTAGAACTTGAAGAATTGCCTGTAGCAATGGACTGCACGACGCTAGCGCTTGTAGATGATGCACAGAGTCAATCTGCTTTGTTGCTGGCTGAAGATCAGGACTGTGGTGTTGAGCCGAAAGACTGTCATGAAGGTGCTTGTTCCGCCACGCCCGTCGCACAAAATGAATTTCCTTCAACTTTAGCGATCGCTAATCAAACTCAGGGGCAAGTAGAACAGGGCAATCCCACTTCGGTGTTAGTTGAGAATTCGGTTTCGGGTGGAGAAGTCAAAGCAGTTGATGAAGGTACTTGTTCCGCCGCGCCTGTTCCAAATCCTGAAAAGTGGTCACATGAGGCGATTGTTGCAAGGGCAAGTGCGCGACCGGAGCGTATGCAGAAACTGAAAGTGGCGGCGAATTCAGGGCAGAATCCGGGGTTTGAGTTTTTGCAGGAGTGCTGGAATGATGATCCGGCTTTGCAAATTGTAATCAAGAAGTTGCTGGCGAAGTTTCCGCAGTGGGGGATTGTGATTGTTGATGGGGCGTTGATAAAGTGGAATAAGTAGTAATCACTACATCAGTTTTCTTTTGTATGAAGTACAAAGCTACGGGGGTAGTGGTAAATATGTAGTGATAATAAAATTAGGCGCTACAACAAGAATTATAATGATGAATAAAATACCAGATAGCACCAATATGGTTATCTAGCTTTTTAGAGAAGGATAAAGTCTTTCTAACCAAACGAGAAATTCTTTGACGCATTGTATTATTAAAGCGTTCAATATGATTAGTCTTACCACTTTCCTTCCCTACTGCCTGATGACGTTTGTTAGGAATAACTTGTGCATAAGCAGACCAGAAATCAGTATAACAAACAGCACATTGACCGGAGGCGGAGCGTCTCCGGCTCCGCGATAAACTGGTGGTAGAGAATTCCATAATCCTCTAGCTCCATCTTCACTGCGTAGCTTGCCGCCGTAGGCATCACCTATGTAAACTCCAACTATTTCTCTAGTCTTTTTATCCAAGGCTAACCAAATCCATTTCTTATTATTTTTACTAGCTACGAATGACCAAGCCTCATCACATTCGATAGTCAATTTTCCTTTAGGTTTCTCTGAAACCTTTACCTTTTGAGGAATCTGAGTATATTTGTTATTAACGTATTTCTGTAACCAAGTTTCTGAAACAAGAGCAGCACGAGCAATCCCTGCCAGAGGTATCAATTCATATAAAAGTCGATCAATCAACTCTATCGTATCTTTACTAATAACTTTATTAGTTGGATTTTCTATAAACTGTCAATGACCGTTTTGACATTGGTATTTTGGTTTTTGATTATGAATACTGCCGTTTTTGACAGTGTGTTGAGAACCGCAATTGGGGCAAGTAGGTGCTTTGGCTGACATCGAGGCTGCAATATTCTAATTTTAAAACACTTGTACTTTATTACTTTTAACATTTTATGGCTAAACGATATATTTAGCAAATTTATCTTTGAGAGACAATTCAATCAGTCAAATAAATGTAATTCAAAATTCCAATAGCTAAAAATGAATAATTTGAGTTAGAAAATATCAGCTTTCACTACATATTTACCACTACCCAATTTTGTTGGAGTCTGCTCAGTCCGCACCTTGGGGCAAATCGTGCCCAATTCACGATCGCGTTTGAGTAAATTTTGCACAAAACTTAAGGTGACGCCAAAGTTTTTCGCCAGTTTTCGTTGGGAAATGTCACCGCAGGCATAAGCATCAACAATTTTCTGGCGCAAGTCGAGAGAGTAGGCTTTCATAGCGACCAGTTATCAGTACAATTGCTCTCTCCTAGTGTACTGCACTGGACTGATAACCGCTATACAGGTCTCAACCTAGACGAGGTTTATCATTACCTTAATTTGTCTAAACCAGCAGTGCGATTAAACATATTGTTTCTGTGATCAAGGTCACATACTTGCAAATTACTGTAACCATATTATTCTGCCTATAGGCATAAATACAGAACTCCGGTTTGATTAATGAAAAGTTGTTATGTAGTTTTACTGGACTAAAATTTTAGTTTCAGTTGTCCTTCAACTAACTATGAATTTAGTAAGCGGATGCTAGTCTAGCAACTTGACATCAGTCTGACAACCTGATATAAGTCTGTAAAAGTCTCAAGGTACGTTATGCCGCTGTCTAACCTACTATCTAAAGGCTTTAGTGCGTTAGACAGCGGCATAACGCACCCTATATATATTTTAAAAATCAAATATGATTCCTATAGTATAGGACTCCGATTTGATTTTTGAAAACATACTGAGACTGAAAAGCCTGTTTTATTAAGGTTTTATCTGAAATCTTGTTCAAAAATCATATATGAGTCCTATAGTTTTGAGAGTTAGTAGTAAGCACTTTAGTCTTTACTACCAACTTCACTACAACTCAAAATTCATGTGGCAGATCATTAGTAGTCTGCTACATGAATTTTGAGTTGTAGTGATAGATTTATTCGCTCAATTTCAAGAGCTAGCTAGAGCCATTAATAACTTTCACAATCTACTTTCACAATCCATCAGAATTAATTAGATGAACCACTAGTCTCCAGTCTGGGAGCAATGCGATTTTGTGAGGTGCTAAAACCAAGAACGGAAATAGGGTATTTCGGGATGCGTAGGCGCAGCCCGCCTTCGGCATCGCAACGAAATAAACCTGGTTTTATTGAGAATATGGCGATGTAGTTGATAATTAAACCCCGATCTCACATTTTCGCATTGCTCCCATTCCCTTCTGCCTTTCTTGATAAAAACTTTAGATGTATTAAACATTTTTACCAATATGAACTTTTTTGTTTTTACTTTTCACTCTTTATGGCAAAAGTTTGCCAGTATGTTTTTGAAAAAAATACTATTTCTGAGAAATAGGCATTTTTTCTTTTGCGATCTTGTTTTATTTTCAATAATACCTTTATTCGCTCTGATTCTACGTTTAGATACCGCTTTCTCCTTCAATGAATACATATCAGAGCTAGTAGTAGCGACAATACTATTTTTAACGGTTAAACTAACTTTATTTTGGAGTTTTGGTTTTTATACCCGTTACTGGCGCTATGCGAGTATTGAGGAGCTTACATATATAACTATGCTGATATTGGCTGCGTTAATTATCCAAGACTTGTTGTTTTATATTTCAAACTATATACCTCATCTTGATATGGATAAACTGCCACAATCGTTACCATTTATTGATGGTTTGCTTACCTTTATTTTTATTGGTGGACTACGTTTTAGTGTTCGGGCAATAGAAAGAACTAGCCATAAACAAACAATCTTGAATCCACACGAGCGGGTATTAGTCGTTGGTGCTGGTAGTGCAGGCGTTTCATTGGTGCAACAAATGCAGATAAATCCGCAGTTAGGTTTTTATCCTGTAGCCTTCATTGACGATGATCCGCAGAAATTTAATGTAAATATTCGTGGTATCCCTGTAGTAGGCGATCGCTATTACATAACTGATGTAGTGAAATATCTGCAAATCCACAAAGTAATAATTGCCATGCCAAGTGTTGCAGGGCAAGTCATTCGGGAAATTGTTGATATTTGCCAAGCAAATGGAATTCAGACTAGTACTCTACCGGGAATACATGAAATCCTCAATAGTCCTGTGCGAGTAGACAGCATTCGCGATGTACGTATTGAGGACTTACTCAGACGCGAACCTGTACAAACCGATATTAAAATAGTTGCCCAATTTATTGAAGGCAAGAAAGTATTAATTACAGGTGCCGGTGGATCAATTGGTAGCGAGCTTTGTCGTCAAATTTGCCAGTGCCGTCCAGCAGAAATTATGCTCCTGGGACACGGAGAAAACTCCGTATTCAATATCCAACAAGAACTAGAAAAAATTGTGGAAGCCATGAAAGAGGATGGCAAAGCACAACAATATACTCCTTGGATATCAAGCTTAATTGCTGATATTCGCTTTGAAGAACGAATAAATCATGTTTTTGAGCAATTCCAACCTCATGTAATTTTTCATGCTGCTGCCCACAAGCACGTCCCCCTGATGGAATTAAATTCCCCAGAAGCCATCACCAACAATGTGATTGGGACAAAAAATTTGTTGGAAATGGCTCTGCGGTACGATGTTCCACATTTTGTGATGATTTCCACAGATAAGGCAGTTAATCCCACTAATATAATGGGAGCCAGTAAAAGAGTTGCAGAAATGTTGGTGTTGCAAGCCGCAAGACAAAGCGGTAAGCCCTATGTTGCCGTGCGTTTTGGTAACGTTTTAGGAAGCCGTGGTAGCGTAGTTCCCACTTTCAAAAAACAAATTGCAGCAGGTGGCCCAGTCAAAGTTACCCATCCTGATATCTGCCGTTATTTCATGACCATTCCAGAAGCAGTACAACTCGTTTTACAAGCCGCAGTACTTGGTCGTAGTGGTGAAGTTTTAATGATGAATATGGGTAAACCAGTGAAAATAGTTGACTTAGCAAAGGAACTCATTCGTCTTTCGGGGTATGAAGTTAATAAAGACATTGAGATTGTATTTACAGGCTTGCGACCAGGCGAAAAATTATTTGAGGAATTATTTATTGAAGGAGAAGAATACGAACCTACTCAACATGAAAAATTATTAATAGTGAAGAACTCTAGTCGGACAATTCCAGTAAATATGAATTTCATTGTAGACGATTTGCGAAGAGCAGCATATAGAAATGATAGAAATTCAATTATATTTTTGCTTGAACAGCTAATCCCGGAATATAAACCTAAGTATTCAATTACTGAAAAAAATAGCTTAGATAGTAAGAAAAATATATGTGCTTATCGATCTGAAAACTTTTCCTTAAAATAGGTTGACTAAGCCTAGTATATGTTGGATTGATAATATGAAGATTTTGCAATTGTATAACTTACTTGATTACTGGAAGAAACTTACCAGTGGTTCTGTCAATCGCCGAATTTTTGGTGCGGCAATCACTGTTGCTATTGGGACGGCGTTGGTTAAAGGGGTAGCTGTTGTTAAAGAATTAGTGGTTGCCTGTAAGTTTGGTACCGGCGATGCTTTAGATGCGTTTTTAATTGCCTTACTAGTTCCTTCTTTTATTGTCAATGTAGTAGCTAATTCTTTTAATGCTGCCCTCATCCCTACCTATATTCGGGTAAGAGAGCAAGAAGGACAAAAGGCAGCTCAAAAACTTTTTTCTGGAATTATAGTCTGGAGTTTAACTCTGCTGGGAATTACGACGATATTAATGATAGTAGGTGCGCCCTTATATCTACCATTGATTGCTACAGGCTTCAGTTCTGAGAAGTTAAACCTGACTATGAAGATGCTATATACAATGGCACCGATTGTTTTGCTGAGTGGAATTATTACTATCTGGAGTTCTGTTTTGAACGCAGGAGAAAAATTTGTCCTAGCAGCTCTTTCTCCTGCCTCGACTTCAATAATTACCATCAGTTTTCTGCTAGCATTCAGTTCGTTAGGAAGCTTTGCTCTTGTAGCAGGTCTAGTTGGTGGTGCAGTGCTGGAAATCCTATTATTGGGAGTCGCACTTCATCGACAAGGTATTTCATTGCGTCCAAAATGGTACGGATTTGACCCTCATCTGCGTGAGGTAGCTGGCCAATATATCCCAATGATTGCTGGTTCATTTTTAATGTGCAGTACTGGTCTAGTCGATCAATCAATGGCCGCTATGTTGTCACCAGGAAGTGTCGCAGCTTTGAACTACGGAAATCGGGTGATTGCTTTGCCTATTACCTTAGCTAGCACTGCATTAAGCGCAGCCGTTATTCCCTATTTTTCCAAAATGGTTGCCCATCAAGATTGGAAAAGTATCCGTCATACACTTAGGCACTATTTGAAAATTATCTTTATAGTGACTGTGCCAGTATCGCTGCTCTTTATTATCTTTTCTGAACAAATCGTTGAATTACTTTTCCAAAGAGGGTCTTTCACAGCTAATGATACTCACTTAGTTTCTAACATCCAGTTCTATTTCGCTTTTCAGATTCCTTTTTACGTTGCCAATATTTTGGTAGTAAGGCTAATTTCAGCTATGCGACTTAACCAGATATTAATGCAAGTTTCTGGAGTAAACTTCATAATCAATATCGTATTAAATTATCTGTTTATTCAATGGATGGGAATTAGCGGTATTGCTTTGTCTACAAGTTGTGTCTATTTATTTTGCTTTCTCCATATATTTATTCGTGCCAAAATAAGGCTAAAAAATATAGTTGATTAAGTAAATAATTAAGATAAATTACATTATTTGGCGAAATATTTTATTAAAGTATTTTTAGAGAGTTTATAATCAAAACATAAATAAATGTAAGAAGCGTAGGCTTTCTAAAAGAATATAATCATCTAGATAGGATTGGAAATGCTAGTTTTAGTTTACTTAGTTTTGTCATCTATAATATTGTTTCTAGAGATAATTAGGAAGAAAGAGACCATAATGGATTTTCTAACTCTTTTTAATATTTATTATTTTTTATTCTATGCACTACCTGGTTTGCTTCTGGCTATCGATCTGAAAAATGCAATAACTTTAGACCATTGGTCTAATATGAGGTTTAATACAAACAATGTAGAAACAGCTTTTGCAATTTTCATTGGCTACTTCCTTATAATTGGTAGCTTTTATTCTAAATTAGCTAAAAAATCTGGTCAAAATATTATTATTAAATTTCGTCAAAGTTCAACTATTTATATTTATGCAATTTTTTTATGTTTATTTGCCATTTTGGCTCTATATATAGCTACTCTAGCTTTTGGCGGTATTTCTACAGCCATAGCAAAATCATCAGCCTTTCGTGCTGGTGAGGAATCTAATGGCGATTTTGGATTTTTTACTAGGTTTTTATCAGCTGCCACTTTTTCTTGTTATATTCTCTTAGCCTACGTATCCACCAAAAATTATGGTGAATGGCGATTCCCTAAATTATTCTGGTTTCTTGTTTCATTTATTACTACATTTCTAGGCTTTTTAACAAAGGCTGGACGTTTTAATATTATTGCTTTTTTGTTGGGATTTTATCAGATTTATGTTTTAAGGAATAGAAAAATTCCTTGGATAACTGGTATGATTTTGATTGTTGTAATGTCTTTATTCCTGTTGTATGGAAAATCTTTTTTTGCTAGTCTCTCTGCTCTGCCCAATGGTTTAGATGCAGTTATAGAATTATTTAATGACCTGAATAGAAGTGGAGATAGGGAAGGATTTAATTTTTATGAATTTATGAATAACTTTTATTTCCCATTATTTTCGCTAGATACAGCATTAACTAAAAATGGTTACGATCTGCGTTGGTTTTCAGACATAATTTATGGATTTCTTTCCTTAATTCCAAAGGTTTTTTTGGGTGGAGTAAAGTCGCCTCCATCAATACTTTATTATAACAGTGTGTACATTTTAGGCCCATTTGATGCTGAAGGAGCTGCGGTACCAACTGGTATTCTTGCTTTTGGTATATATAGTATGTCTTGGCTTGGACTGATTCTGATCTGCTTAATTTATGGCTGGATAGGTGGTTTTTTACAAACTATACTAAATAAATATCTTAATAGCATTTTTTGGATGCCACATTTTTATACTATAGTTGCTCAACTATGGTCAAATTTTATGACTTCTGACCCTGAAACATTCTTGCAAAGTCAGTTTATGATATTAATATCATGCTGCTTTTTATTCTTGATTGGATGCAAATTTTATACTAATAAACCAGTCCGAAAATATTTTTATCAAAAAGATTATACTGATTAAAGATAAATAAACAGCGATTTTATCCAATTTTTATTTAATTGATTGATTTAGACATTATGGGTTATCATTACAGATCGCTAGAATTCCCAGATTATATTCTGAATATGAAATAGATTTTTCCTAAAAAAATTACGAAAGTTTATTGAATTAAAAAAAATTGTTCATTACTTTAGTCTCTACCTGTAAAAAATATTTATTTTCAAAATCATGACAAAAAAGAAAATTGTATTTATTATTCGTGATCTTGGTTATGGAGGTGCTCAGAGACAATTAGTGACGCTAGTAAAAGATTTTGACAAAGAGAAATTTGATGTAATGGTTTTACACTTTTATTCGGGTGGTCATTTAGAGAAGGATCTAAAAGAGAGGAATATCCCAGTTATATCTTTAGAAAAGCAGGGACGTTGGGATTTACTAGGCTTTTGTTGGCGTTTAACTCGTCAACTAAAACAGATAAAACCCGATTTGTTACATACATATATGGGAGAATCAAATATAATTGCTATATTGTTAAAACCATTTTTTCCAGGGATTCCAATAATTTGGGGAATGCGTGTGTCCCAGTCTCCTGCTAATTCTGTTGATTGGCTGGGGAATATACTTAATAAATTAGAGAGTCTTTTATCTCATACTGTTGACTTAATAATTGTCAATTCTCATGCTGGGAAAGAAGATTGTTTGAGTTATGGATTTCCTGCTGAAAAAATGGTCGTAGTGTCGAATGGTATTGACACTGAACATTTTAAACCTGAACGAGAACTTGGTGTCAAAGTCCGAGGAGAATGGGGAATTTCAGAAACCCAGATTTTGATTGGTTTAGTGGGGCGAATATATCCTCAAAAAGATTATCCCAACTTCCTCCAGGCAGCAGCACTACTTTGCAAAGAGTACCAAGATTTACGTTTTGTTTGTGTGGGCACTGGTCCCGACAATAATTATGTCCAAGAACTGTATCACCTCGCTGAGGGACTGGGTATCTCAAAGAGAGTTATTTGGGCGGGAGCGCGTGGAGATATGCGTGCAGTACATAATGCTCTTGATATCGCTATTTCAGCTTCTGCTTTTGGTGAAGGTTTTGGTAATACTATCGGAGAGGCTATGGCTTGTGGTGTACCCTGCGTAGTTACAGATGTAGGAGATTCAGCCTGGATTGTTGGAGATAGTGGTGTAGTTGTACCCCCTCATGATTCAAAGGCTTTAGCTGTCGGAATGAAGCGATTAATTGAATTAAATTATCACGAGAGAATAGCCTTGCAAGAAAAAGCTAGAAGGAAAATTGTTGAATGTTTTAGTGTTGATAATTTGGTAGGTACGACAATGTTACATTGTTTACAGATTTTAAGTAATTAGAATCAAAAAATCATCACTAATATTTTGGGTTTCTTTATATCTTTTAATGCGGTAATAAGTGGACTAATGAATAACAAAACTGACAAAATTTTGATATGTCACTTAACTACAGGACTTAATATTGGTGGGGCTGAAACGATGCTCTGTAGCCTTCTATCTAAGAGTAATAGAGAGATTTTTAGTCCGATTGTCATTTCTCTAATGGATCGTGGCATATTTGGCGATCGCATTGAAAGTTTAGGTATTCCTGTCCATTCAATCGGCATGAAGCAAGGAGTACCAACACCTGCTACATTACTGCGATTATTTCAGACTATACGTTGCTTAAAACCCGATTTAATTCAAGGGTGGATGTATCATGGCAACCTCGCAGCTTTCCTCGCGGGTTTATTTTTATTACGAAAGGTTCCCATTTTTTGGGGTATCCACTTTTCTATTAGTTCATTAAATTCTGAGAAATTGATGACACAAGCAATTATTAGAATCGGTGCAACTATTTCTAATTTTGTATATCAAAATGTATTTGTATCAAAAAATAGTAGGATGCAACACGAAGAGATGGGATATTCATCCCTAAAGAGTTGTGTGATTCCTAATGGATTTGATACTTCAGTTTTTAAACCATTTCCCGAAGGAAGATTAAAATTAAGACATGAATTAGGATTATCAGAAGAAACAATTTTAATTGGGCTATTTGCACGTTATAACCCAATGAAAGACCATGCTAATTTTCTAAACGCGGCGAAATTGTTACATCAGAATTTTTCCCAAGTTCACTTTGTGCTTGCAGGAACGAATGTAGATGAAAAAAATAAAACCTTGCAAGACTTAATTCAGGAGTTAGAAATTGTTTCGCAAGTTCATTTACTGGGAGAACGCCAAGATATTCCCTATATTACATCTGCATTAGATATTTTTTCTCTTTCTTCTGCATTTGGTGAAGCATTTCCTTTAGCCATAGGAGAAGCGATGTGTTGTGGTGTTCCTTGTGTAGTTACTGATGTTGGTGATTCAGCTTGGATTGTTGGTGATACTGGAAAAGTTGTACCTCCAAAAAATCCGCAGTTACTAGCTAATGCTTTCAAAGAGTTAATAAATTTAGGATATGAAGGCAGAGAAATATTAGGAAAAGCAGCTAGAGAACGAGTGATAAATTTATTTTCTCTAGATTCAGTCGTACATCAATACGAGAGTTTATATACAACTTGTTTGGGTTATAAAAACTAGAACTAGAGGTTAATAATAATGTGCGGCATTACTGGTTTTTGGGACATATCTAGACAAATGAGTAACGATTATCTACCGATAATTGTACAGCGAATGTCAAAGTCATTAATTCATCGTGGCCCCGATGATGCTGGAAGTTGGGTTGATGAAGAGGTCGGAATTGCTCTAGGACACCGACGATTATCTATAGTAGACCTTTCACCAGAAGGACATCAACCGATGATATCTACTGATGGTCGGTATGTAATTGTTTTTAATGGTGAAGTTTATAATTTCCCGGAATTAAGAAAGCAGTTACAAACTCTTGGATATAGCTTTCGCGGTCATTCCGACACGGAGGTAATGTTATCTAGTTTTTGCGAATGGGGAGTTTTAGAAGCAACCAAACGTTTTAATGGGATGTTTGCTTTTGCACTGTGGGACAAAGCAGAACGTATTTTACATTTGGGACGCGATCGCATTGGCGAAAAGCCACTATATTATGGTTGGTGCGGTCATACTTTTATATTTGCCTCAGAATTAAAAGCTTTCAAAGTCCACCCTGATTTTCAGCCAGAAATCAACCGCGATGCTTTAGCTACATTCCTACGTTTTTCTCATATTCCTGCACCTTACTCGATCTATAAAGGTATTTACAAATTACCACCAGCGACACTTTTGAGTTATAATGGTGCAAGAAATGTGCATCCAGAAGTAGTGCCTTATTGGTCAGCGAAAAAAGCTGCTGAATCTGGTGTTTCCCATCCTTTTACTGGTTCAGAAACTCAAGCTATCGAAGAACTTGATAGATTACTCAAAGATGCGATCGCAATGCGAATGGTGGCAGATGTTCCTTTGGGTGCTTTTCTGTCAGGAGGTATAGACTCTTCAACTGTTGTAGCTTTAATGCAGGTTCAAAGTCAGCAACCTGTGAAAACTTTCAGCATCGGTTTTCACGAACAAGATTACAATGAAGCTCAATATGCTAAAGCTGTGGCACAGCACTTGGGTACAGACCATACAGAACTTTATGTAACCGCAAATGAAGCACTCGCAGTTATACCCAAAGTACCAAGTTTATATGACGAACCCTTTGCTGATCCTTCCCAATTTCCCACATTTTTAGTATCTCAACTTGCTAGAAATGATGTCACCGTCAGTCTTTCTGGTGATGGGGGTGATGAATTATTTGCTGGATATGATCGCTATTTTTGGGGACGCACTATTTGGCAGAAAACAAACTGGATACCGCACACAGTTCGTCATTCTACAGCAAAAGCTTTAACAAGCATTTCTCCCCAGACTTGGAATCAAAGTTTTGCAGCTGTAAATACGATGTTACCAGCAAAGCTCAAAGTAGCAGCTTGCGGCGATAAATTACATAAGTTAGCAAGTATCTTATCATTTACCAATCTCGATACTATCTATGCCAGTTTGGTATCCCATTGGCAAGCACCAGAGGAAGTTGTCATTGGTAGTTCCGAACTCAGTACAGTTTTGAGCGATCGCAATTTATGGGCAAGTCTACCAGATTTTGTAGAAGGTATGATGTACTTAGATTTAATCAGCTACTTACCAGATAACATCTTGGTAAAAGTAGATCGTGCCAGTATGGGTGTGAGTCTCGAAGGTCGCATACCTTTTCTAGACCACCGTGTTGTGGAATTTGCTTGGCAAATCCCTTTATCAATGAAAATACGTGGTAATCAAAGCAAGTGGTTGTTACGACAGGTGCTGTATAAGTACATACCCAAAGAATTAATCGAGCGTCCAAAAATGGGCTTCAGTATTCCGATTGGTAGCTGGTTGCGTGGATCTTTAAGAGAGTGGGCAGAAGATTTACTTGATGAATCTCGATTGCGACGAGAAGGATATTTTAATCCTCGACCAATTCGGCAAAAGTGGCACGAACACCAAAGTGGCAATTTCAATTGGGAATATTATCTTTGGAATGTATTGATGTTCCAAGCTTGGTTAGCTGAAAACTAAGTAGAGAATTAGAAATAGGTAAATAAATAATCTAACTGATACCTATTAAATAATATAGGACTAATCTTTGATTTCTGGAAAAATAAGTACACATATATTTCGTTCTTTACTGTTGCCTCAGAATTAGTAATCGAGATTGGCAAACTCTCCTTTTTGAAAGGGGATGCAAAGACATTTAGTCCAAATTAAAACAGATAGTTAGATACACAAACATTTTTTAATTAGAGTTTATAGGAATAAAAAGTGATGGTCAAAGTTTTAGTCACAGGTGCAGCCGGCTTCATTGGATTTCATCTCAGTCAACGGTTACTAATTTCAGGAAGCGAAGTCATTGGGCTAGATAATCTCAATGATTACTATGATGTAAATCTCAAAAAAGCTCGGCTAGCCAAGTTGCAGGATCACCCAAATTTTAAATTTTACAAGCTCGATTTGGCTGACCGTGAAGGTATGGCTGCGCTATTTGCCCAAGAGTGCTTAGATTTAGTCGTTAACTTGGCCGCACAGCCTGGAGTCCGCTACTCACTCAAAAATCCTTATGCCTATATAGATAGTAATCTAGTAGGTTTCATCAACGTTTTAGAAGGTTGTCGTCACTCAAAAGTCAAGCATTTAGTCTTTGCTTCATCTAGTTCAGTCTACGGTGCAAATACGAAAGTGCCGTTTTCTGTACATGATAAGGTAGATTACCCAGTCAGTTTGTATGCTGCGACTAAGAAAGCCAACGAGTTAATGGCTCATACTTATAGCCACTTGTATGGTATACCAACTACTGGACTCCGCTTTTTTACAGTTTATGGACCGTGGGGTCGTCCTGATATGGCACCATTTTTATTTACCAAAGCAATTTTGGCAGGGAATCCAATTGATGTCTTTAATTACGGTGAAATGTGTCGAGATTTTACCTATATTGACGACATCATTGAAGGTATTATCCGTGTAATGGATAAAATACCTGAGCCAAATTCCACCTTGTCAGGAGATGGTTCTAACTCAGAAACTAGTAATTCTGCCTACAAGCTTTATAATATTGGTAATCATCAATCTGTGGAATTAATGCGCTTCATCGAAGTGATGGAAAACTGTTTGGGGATGAAAGCAGAGAAAAATCTACTCCCTATGCAACCTGGAGATATCCCTGTCACCTATGCAGATGTTGACGATCTTGCAAGAGATGTGGACTTTAGACCAAATACACCCATTGAAGTAGGAGTTGAACGTTTTGTCAGTTGGTATCGTTCTTACTACCAAGTTTGAATATCAAAAGATAAACCCTCTAGCTTTCTTATAAATTCCCTCTGAAAGATGGACAAAAATTATTCTGTTTTCTCCTTACTTTCCAAAGAATTAAGCGATCGCAAAACTTCTGCAATTACTGTTTGGCACGTTGGTGGAGAAGATATACGTCTTCGTATCCCCTTGCTGCTAAAATTGCGGGAGAAAGGTTTCAATGTTGGGGCGGTGGGATCTGAAGATGGGAATACTTTTGCAGATGTTCAGATTCCATATTTTCGATACACTCTGGAACGAGGAATAAACCCGTGGGCTGATATATATACTCGCAGCCAACTTTCTGCTTTATTTCGGCAACATCAACCAGATATTGTTCATAGTTTTGATACTAAACCTGCGATGATTGCACCCATTGTGGCAATGAAGGCCGGAATTCCCGGACGGGTGCGAACTATAACCGGAATGGGTTACGTCTTTTCTTCTACATCGATCTTAGCACTTGCTCTCAGACCAATATATCGCCACTTGCAACAGCAGGCTGCGATCGCAACTGACATAACTATATTTCAAAATCCCGACGATCGCGCCTATTTCTGTAAACACAAAATGGTACTAGATGGTCGGGATGATTTAGTTTTAGGATCGGGTATTGATATCGAAGGACTGATAAAAAACTCTCCCGCACCAGAAAAACTGGCAGCCACAAGACGGGAGTTAGGACTAGAAGGGCAACTTGTAGTTATCATGATCTCACGTCTTGTCGTCTCTAAGGGTGTGAGAGAATTTCTTCAGGCAGCTAGCATTGTATGCCAGCAAATGAAAAATGTGACGTTTCTCTTAGTCGGTTCTGTATCTTCTGAAGGTAGACAAGCTGTACCAATACAAGAAATTCACCAACAAGCCAGAGTTGTTCGCTATCTTGGGCCTCGTAATGATATCCCGACACTGTTGAACTTAAGCGATGTATTTGTGTTGCCGAGTTATTACCGTGAAGGAGTACCAAGAGTTTTGTTAGAAGCTGCGACGATGGAACTCCCTTTGATTACAACTGATATGCCTGGTTGCAAGGAGGTTGTCAAAGATGGCTGGAATGGTTTAGTGGTTCCTCCCAAAAATGGCAAGGCTTTAGCTACAGCAATTCTACAACTTCTGAATTTTCCAGAACAAAGAAACCTCATGGGAAAACGAAGTAAATTACACGTCGAGGCAAACTTCAGTCTTAACCAAGTAGCAAATGCTTATGCTGATATTTATAGCCGGGTTTTAAAGCTGCCAAAAACAATCAAATCAGAGTAGTTGAAAAAATTTATTTTTCTCGTGAGGACACTTATATGAGCAACGAAATTGAAGCAATCCGTCAGCGTTATCAACGACGCCAGCAAATCCCGTCAGCAACTTTATATGATCCATTGAATCCATCTTGTTATATGCTTCATCAAGAAAAGCGTCAAGCTTTGATTCGTTGGATTAATTGGGCTAATCTCCCGCCAGTCGCAGACAAACGTCTACTGGAAATTGGTTGTGGCAATGGAAATAATCTGAGCTTATTTATGTCCTTAGGTTTTCAACCAGAGAACTTAGTGGGAAATGAATTAATCGAAGAACATGCACGAAATGCACGCCGATTACTACCAATAGGAACTCAAGTTTTAGTTGGTGATGCGTCAAATATCTTTATAATGTTTTTAACTTACTTCCGTTTCTGCGTACTCATGTCTTGTGTTGGATTACCAAGCCATGATTTCCTCAGATGTTTCCTTACTGATTTTAATTATTACATCCTATGACAGAATTTATCCCTTTCGCGTTACCGGATATTGGAGAAGAAGAAATTGCTGAGGTCGTTGATTCTTTGCGATCTGGGTGGTTGACTACAGGGCCTAAAACTAAACGTTTTGAGCAGGAGTTTGCAGATTTTATTGGCTCTGGAGTAGAAGCGATCGCAGTTAATTCTGCCACATCAGGGTTACATCTCGCTCTGGAAGCATTGGGAATTGGCCCCGGAGATGAAGTAATCACTACAGTCCACACGTTCACTGCTACCGCAGAAGTAATTCGTTACTTAGGAGCCAATCCAGTTTTTGTCGATATCGATCTGGCTACCATGAACATTGATGTTAGCAAAATTGAGGCTGCTATCACTTCCCGCACTAAAGCCATCATTCCTGTCCATTTTGGCGGACTTGCTTGTGATATGAAATCAATTTTAACAATTGCCCAAAAGCATAAATTGAAAGTAGTTGAAGATGCAGCCCATGCTATCCCCACAACCTATCAGGGTAAGTTGATTGGTAGCTTAGATAGTGATGTAACTGTTTATAGTTTTTATGCAACCAAAACCATCGCTACCGGTGAAGGAGGTATGCTAGTAACCCGTAACCCTGAAATAGCTAAACGATGCCGAACTATGCGCTTACATGGTATCAATCGAGATGCCTTCGATCGCTATACCTCAACGAAGCCTTCATGGTACTACGAGGTAATTGCACCAGGATTTAAATATAATATGACGGATGTCGCGGCTTCTCTTGGTATCCATCAATTGAAAAAAGTTAGGATACTACAGCAACAACGAGATGCGATCGCTAATCGATACAATATAGAACTAGCTAGCTTACCTTTACATCTGCCAGCACCTGCTCCTGATGGAGATATTCACTCTTGGCATCTATATGTAATTCATTTAGCCGACTCTGTACAAGTTAATCGCAATAGATTTATTGAGCAATTGGCTGCTAAAGGAATTGGTTGTAGCGTTCATTATATTCCTCTACATTTGCATCCTTACTGGCGTGAAACTTACAATCTTCGCTCAGAAGATTTCCCTCAAGCATCCTATGCATATCAACGGATAGTAAGTCTACCAATATACACAAAAATGACTGAAGCAGATCAAACTCATATCATTAAAATCATCAAAAAAACTTTGACTTAATATTTTCAGAAACATATTCCCAAACACTTGATTGAAAAACCATCTTAAGACCTAAGTCGATGAGCTTTTGTCTTAACATTTTTTTGTTTAAATATTCATTCTTAAAGTGCTGTTCAGATATAAAGAACAAATATTACTCTGACAATATCACATTAAGCGGCTAATTATACTAAATTTTGCTATAAAATTGCACTCATATAAAGCAGAGTTTTATGAAGAATTGGTGTAAATTACACAAAAAAGTTAAAAAGTAACTCATATAGCTATAAAATAGTAAAAACAACTACCATCTGGCTTTAAAAATTTAAATAGTCCTTAGCGCTGTTTTTTTTGATGAAGCTTTATTTTGTATAGATTTTAGGTTGTAATAAAAATTTACAGGATGTTATTTATTGTTTTCAATCAGCTAAATCAAATAACTGAAAAACCTTACCAAAAATTAATCAATCACAAAATTATTTCAACCAAAGGGAATGCTTATAAATAGCTCATAATTTAACTTCAACTATATTGTCAGTCAGATTGTTATTTAAATAATTTCATGTTTTGATTATTGCTTTATAATGACTTAATCAATTTCCATCCATACAACAATTAAGATAACTACATTTTTAAGGGGTGTTTAATCATGGCTAAACGAATTTTTGACTTGTTTTTTTCCCTAGCTGGTATTTTGATACTATTACCCCTATTTCTCGCAATTGCGATCTGGATAAAACTGGATTCTCCAGGGAATGTGTTGTTTCGACAAATTCGTATTGGACGCTTCGGACGTGAATTTAGCATTTACAAGTTCCGTACTATGGTGGCTGATGCCGAAAGCAGAGGAAAACAAATTACAGTAGCCAAAGATACGCGGATTACTCGAAGTGGTCAATTCTTGAGAAAATACAAGCTAGATGAATTACCCCAATTATTTAACGTTGTCAAAGGCGAAATGAGTTTAGTTGGGCCTCGTCCTGAAGTTCCAAAATATGTGGCATATTATACGGCTGAACAAAGGCGAGTATTAGATGTACTTCCAGGTATCACTGATCCAGCTTCAATCAAATTCCGAAATGAAAGTGAACTACTAGAAGATACTGCTAATTCAGAAAATGTCTATATTAACGAGATAATGCCTCAAAAGTTAGAGTTAAATATGCAATATCTGGGTAAAGATAACTTAGGTTTTGCTTTACTAATTATCCTTAAAACATTACAACAAGTTATAGGAATTTCGTAATGGACTATGCCTCTCCATCTTCGTGGAGAAGGCAGTAATTCATAATTATATTGTATTCAATTTTCATAAAAAATTATTATATTACAGCACTTACGGCAGCTATGAGGTACATCCTCAAAACTGAAAGCTATGCTAAGAGGGGGTAAGGATAAAAACTGTATTGCATAATAGCGGGAAGCGCTGTAAGTTAAGATTATTCAGTATTTAAAATTAATTTATGGAATCACAAGCATCTTCTTTAACTTTTGATAAGTATTGGCAAATACTAAAGCGACGTTGGGCACCAGGTCTAACTGTCTTTATCCCAGTTTTTATATTTTTAGTACTGACTTCATATTTCAAAAAACCTTCTTATGAGGCAGAAGGAAAGCTAGTATTTCAAAGGATAAATACTATCTCCTCCTTGACCGGAGTAGGAGAAGGGATAGGGAAGTTAGAAGCAGTGGCACAGGATCAAAAAACCAGTCCTTTAAATACAGAAGCAGAAATTATTAGGTCTCTCCCCCTTTTGCAAAAAACTATAGATAAACTTGCCTTAAAAAATAATCAAGGGATAGCTTTAAAACCTACAGAATTCCTGAAGCAGTTAACAGTAAAAGATATTAAAGGTTCTGACATTATAGAAGTTTCCTACAAGGATAGTGACGCTAAAAAATCTGCTAAGATAGTTAATACGGTGATGAATATGTATTTAGAATATAACGTATCTTCCCGAAGAAAAGAAGCAGCAGCAGCCCGCAAATTTCTTCAAAGGGAGTTGCCAAATGCAGAATTAATTGTCAGAAAAGCAGAGGGTGAGCTAGCGAACTTTCAAGATAAGAACAAAGTTGTCTCGCTGCAAGAAGAAACAACTAAATCACTAGATTTAATTACAGATTTACAAAAGCAGTCTAGTCAGGTTCAATCTCAAATTGCCAATGTCAATGCCCAGTCTCAAGATATCCGTAAGCAGTTGAATATGGATTCAAAACAGGCATTAGCTCAGACTTCTCTGAGTCAATCTTCTGGGTTGCAGGATATTCTCAAAGAAGTCCAGCAATTAGAGTCTCAACTTGCAACTAGGCGAACTATTTTGCGGGAATCACATCCTGAAATTATTAGCTTAAAAAATAAGTTAGAAGCTTTAAAAAAGATAATACAACAGAGAACAACACAGGTTTTAGGGACAGATCAAGCACAATTAAATGGCAATTTGCAAATTGGAGCATTGCAACAACAACTTACTGCAAACCTGATCGGATTAGAGTCAACTCGTGTGGGTTTAGTTAGCCAAGCAGCAACTTTATCCAAATTACAAGAACTCTACAAACAAAGATTGAAAACTTTACCCAGATTGGAACAACAACAGCGCCAACTAGAACGCAAAGTACAAGCATCACAATCTACATATTCACTTTTGCTGCAAAAATTGCAAGAGAGCCAAATTGCAGAAAATCAGAACGTCGGTAATGCCAGTGTGATAGCCGAAGCCGAAATTCCTGACCAGCCGATTTCTTCTAATATGGTTTCGTACTTGAGTTCAGGTTTACTGGCTGTTATAGCTGTTTTGGCAACTATATATTTTTTGGAAGTAAGAGATAAATCCATTAAGAGTGTTGATGAAGCAAAGGAATTAATCGGATTAACTTTATTAGGCGTTATTCCTGACTTTAGCAAGCCTCGAAAATCTGATTTCAAGGACGAAAATCTAGGCTTATCTACCTCAAAATTTGTTGTGAAAGATATTTCTCACTCCCAAATGAGTGAAGCTTATCGGATGTTGCGAACAAATTTGAAGTTGAAACGTGGTGATAAAGAGTTAAAAGTTATTGTTGTGACTAGTTCTGTGCCCAGAGAAGGGAAATCAACAGTAGCAGCTAATTTAGCAATAGTAATGGCACAGATGGAGCATAAAGTTTTACTAGTAGATGGGGATTTCCATCATCCAGTTCAACATCAAATTTGGGAATTAACTAATAATCAAGGTCTGAGTAATCTGATTCTGGAAGAGACCCAAATCAGTACCGTTGTCAAAACGGTTATGAATAATTTAGATATCCTGACTACTGGAGTAGTACCTCCCTCGCCGGCATCTCTGCTTGATTCCAAACGGATGGCTTCTTTGATTCAAACTTTTGCTAATAATTATGATTTTGTAATTATTGACGCTCCTGCATTAAATGTTACCGCTGATGCAGCCATTTTGGGGCAAATGACTGATGGCGTTTTGTTGGTAGTTCGTCTTGGGGTAGTTGATTCTGTTCAAGCTGCTGTTGCTTGTGAAATTTTAGAAAAATCCGGTCATAATGTCTTGGGACAAGTTGTTAATGCAGCATCAGTGAGAGGTTAAGGGAATTGTACAACCGAGCGGATACCTTTTTTTTACAACTTATCAAGAAAGACCGAGGGCAGGAGGCAGAAGCCAGAAAGGAATTCTGATTCCTGCCCTCTGCCCGTGACCGTAGGGAACAAGGGTTTAAGACCCCCACCAAATTTTTAATTTGATGGCTCCAAGTCAGGAGGGGTTTGAATCCCCTTCTGACTTGATCCTTCTGCCCTCTGCCTTCTTCAATTAGAATGTCTTTAGTTGAGGTTGGTATTCCCCTAAGAAGGAGGTTGTAATTTAATAACACGAACAAATCTTACAGTGAGGTCTTGTTGACCACCATTAAATATTCTAAAATCCATATTGCCGTTCTGACGGTTTATAAAAGCTGCATCACTAATTGCAAAAGTCGCTGTTTTCCATTGGTTATTGTTGGTATTACTCACTAGGGATGATTTTTTATAGCTATTCCCATTCGCGGCATTATATTGTATACCCCAGCTAGCTGAATTATTATCAAGATAAGTTACCTTGATTTGTATATTATTGGTTCCACCTTTTATAAATTTGTCATCAACTCCAAAGTAGATATAATCACTACCATTTTGATGATCAGTACGTCTAGCTTCATAAGATATTTTATTGTACTGAACAGGAAGTGTAACTAGGTTGGTCGCCACTGTATTACCATCTGGCGCGACTTCTCTTTGAATAAGCCAGCGTTCAAGGTTTCTAATTGTCCATTTAGAATGGTCGCCGAGATTCCAATGAACACCCTGCTGATAGACGTCCTCTGCTTCACGTAAGTCAGCCCAAGCGTCTGGAGAATCGTAATAGTGCTTACCTAAGCTGTTAAGCATATAGGTATGCAGTGCTGGTTGAGCATTCCAGTACTCAGCAGTAGTTGACATCAGTACATTGACTCTTAGCTGCAAGTTCTTGAGCGCTGTCATTCTGTACTGGTTTTCGACTAAAGCTGGATCAGATGAAAGAGGAATAGTGGAACCTCCAAATTGTACAGTCTCACTTCCAATAATTCGCTTGGGATCTGCAATCAAAGGAGCATTATCATCAACAATCATGTATTTACCTGTACCTATGTCAACTACTGATACTCCATAGTTAGGCATATCAGTCGCTACAAAGTTATATTTTGCGAGTAGTCCAAAACGGGTACTTCCACCCTTGGATACTACATAGCCAGAGGGATTCCGATCTATTGCTATTTCCCAGTCCACAGCATCATTGAAGTTGTAGAGAATATCTTGATCTGTATACACAAGCTTATAAGCATTGATAGTTCCAAAAGCATCTACATAAGCGTCTATCAGTCCTCTAAACCAGGTTAATAAGCTAGAAGGAGTTAGACCTTCTGCGACAAACAAAGGTTGAATAACTTCAGGGTTAAATTCTCCCCACTGCCAAGCACCAGGTATATAGAAGAACTTCAGATGAGGATGTGAAGCAAAATTCTGTGCTTTAAAGCTTTGAAGCAATTTCTTAAATTCTTGCTGAAATTCTGGATGCCACATGGGATAGAAAAAACCAGCGCTCGTAATATTAAAATCATCCTGATAGGAGCCAATATTAAAAGGCTTAAGAGAGGGATATTTACTCGACAACCATATCGGGCAATGTATTACATCCGAGTTTAGAAAGCGAACATAAATGTTATTTGTTTGTCCAAGAGCTTTTTGGAGAATACTCCAGTCATAGACTCCCTCTTGAGGATTGACATCCCGCCAGCGAAGCGTGACTACATCTAAAGTTTGAAATGGCACTTGAGGGTTAGGTACGTTAAATGATACGACATCAGGAAGCGGATTCACCCATGAGGGCAACCACCAATCATCACCATTCTTGATAATTGGTTGATTATTTATAGTCATTTGCTGGGCTATTGTTCCTCCTCTTAGATTATCTGAGGATGCTTTTTCCACTTTTGTATTTAGAGAATTAGTAATTATGTTTTCAGGTGATTTTGCTAAATCCATAGAATAAGAAGCTGAATTCAATGTCAAGACACTACATACTAAGAAAGACAATCCATGACTCAGAATTGTGCTGAAGTTCAGGAAAGAAGATAGTACCTTTATTGCAAAACCCAAAAATGCCAGCCCAATAAAACGAAGCTCTCGCATAAACATGCCACTAAAAAACAAATCAATGGTATTGGTGGAGATAGGCGATGGCAATGTGCAAAACACGTAGTTTTCCTTGAAAATGAATGTCGCCTATTGTGGAGAGAGATTTATCAGGGTAAGGATATCTCAAACGCTATTGACAATCATGTTTAGAGACATTATCCTGTTTGGTTGAAGAAGAATTTGGAAGTCAGAATTCAGGAGCAAAGGGGTGAACGAAAAAAACTGGAGTTTAGACTAAAAGCGATATGAGAGAACGCAAACCAAATGGAATTAGATGTTAAAAATATTATCTTGTCAGCCTCAAAGCATCCACGACCTTGAACAATTTTCGTGTAGTATACTTGCAGAGAAAATAATACAATAATGATAATCATGAAAATGGTGGGAGAGAAACGAGCGACGCTCGTTTCTCTCCCACCCCCCTTATTCGATTATCATTATCAGATAATAAGCAAGAAAAAAGGGGTGTCTGATTGAATACAGTCCCCCTTTTGGCAGAAAGTGAGAAAAGAACTACCATTACTCACCTGCCAATATGAAACTTGCCAGATTAGAAGAATTCCGTCAAGCAGCCTACAAACATTTGTCGGTTCGTAGATAAGATGAAATTTGAACAACGGAGTTACAGGAGTTCCAGGCGACGGAATTCGCACATAAAGTGAAATCGATTGTGGGGCAAGGGTTTGAGAAAGCTAGCGAATTGGCACATAAAGTGAAATTTTGCATCTACTCACAGAAATTCACTATATTTTGTTAAATACTGATTATAATTTATACTTAAAATCCCGAATTTTCCATAGTCAAGCTGCTTGGCTACCTATGACACGAGGCGATCGCCTGGGCGTGGGGCGTAAGCCTATCGCACTTCAAAAGTACGCTTTTAAAAGCATTCGGGCTGTCGTTAAATCAAAGTCGGAAAATTTCAATTTATGTGTGAATTGAATATTTGGCTCAAACCCAGACTCCACAATGAATTTCACTTTATGCGCGAATATCGGTACCTGGAACCCTTATAAATTCGTTGTCAGAATTTCATCTTATCTGCGAACCCACATTGGCACAAGAATTGCCGAATGGTATGGCAGCTATACCCCTTAATCCAGGGATTATTCATACAGATATGCTCTCTATTAGTTTTGGAGAAGAAGCTGCTAATTATACACTCGTGTCCGATTGGGTATTGAAAGCTGTGCCATTTATTCTCAATTTAAAACCCAAAGATAACGGGATTCCCTTAACCCGGATTTCTCACAAGTGAGAAATCCGGGCTTAGTGTTGCTCTATTAAACAATTGTGGATAGCTGTTTTGCAAAATAGGACTGGTAGAGTCCGTAACGGGGTAAGACGCGATCGCCCTCAAAGCGAATTAATCCCAAACCTTCAAGCTTGTAAGTGTCAATGGGATTAAGAGAAATATCTTGCTTTGCTGCCAGAATTTCAGCAAAGGTCTTTGCCATTCTAGGATTTTCTTGCAGTTTGATCCAGTGTCGCCATAAATGATCGCGGTAGATGCCACCATTAGCGATCGCTTCCTCTATTATTTCTTGCACGGTCATTTCTTGAGACTTAAGATAGTACAAACTAATCTGAATTAGTGCTGGATGTCCCCCTACTAATGACATCACTTTGGCAAAATCTTTAGCTTTAAACGAGTCTAAACCATACCGCCTAGCTAAATCTTCTACTTGTGGTTGAGTAAAATCGTTCAGACGAATAGGTAGACCAATATTAAGAGGAGAGAGGTTAACATCCATAGAGATGTAGTCTTCAGTTGAGTAAACCATTACTAACCTCAGTTTTTGCCAGTTGGGATTGTGTCGTGCTTCCTCACACCATGACCTCAACAAAGCAAAAAACTCTTGACAAATGTGAGGATATTCAAAAAAACGGTCAACTTCATTCAATACCAAAACCACTGGGTTTTGACATTGAACGAGTAAATAGTTTTCTAAGTAGAAGCCGCTACTTAAGTTGTAGCCAATTTCTTCATTCCATTTTTCTTTGAGGTTGGGGTCAATACCTAACCCTGTTGCAATTTTCCAGCAAAGACGACGCAACAGTTTATTTAAATCAGTTAAACACTCACTATCAAATTGGTAGCAATTCAGATTCACAGTCTGATATCCAAGTTTCTGTGCAAAGTCACAAAGCCACAACACAAGAGAACTTTTACCCATCTGTTTAGGGGATCTAATCCGAATCACGCAGCCACTAGTAGTTACTTCTCGATAAATCTTTCTTTCTAGTGGAGGACGTTCAATATAAAAGCGAGAATTTAAAGGTACGGGGCCATCCGGGTATGACCAAAAATTTTCTATCTGTTCAGTTTGTGTGTGATGTTTTTCGACAAATGAGGTTGATTCGGAATGTTGAGATAAATTTTCTTCTATATTTGCAATAGACAATAATTCAGATGTTTCAGTCTCATTTGCTTTATTAACTATAGTGTAGTCTTCACTGTGTAATTCTAGATTAAAAGCGCTAAAGCAGAGTTTTATAGTTTTTTGATCTACACTTTCACTTAAAGACCATAATTTACTCAAAGTTCTACTAGAAATATTAATCCGCGAACTTATTTCTTCTAAACTCAAGTGTTCGCCTTTATTTTCTACTATCTCCACAGAAAGAATTGCTGATTGTAACCGTTTAATTCCTGTGGAAGTTAGTACAACTCCTCGGCTTCGTTTAGTTTTATACATTGCTGTTCCAGGTATTTATTATCAATGAGTGTCACAAGCGATAATTTTTTCTATTTACCTACTGAAAATGGGATTTAACGTAGCAATTTTTGATACACTATTATTTCATTTTTTTAAAATTTATTGGAACTTTAATAAACCAAGTTACATTATACTAGCTTGATAGTAAACACAGACATCAATTATTTATTTATCCCACTTATCCCACTTTTCCTACTTTTCCACTCGCTGTTTTGATGGTTATCTTGCAAAAACTGTTTAGAGAAATGAAGTCCTTGTAAGTAGGTTGGAGCGAAAAAACCAAACTATGTAAAGATAAATAAATACGGATAAGATATCTACCGAGGTGACCAAAAATATGGGCGCTCGTCTAAGGGTATTTCTAACATCGGAACAAAACAAAACCCTCTTAAATCTAAGGACTGCTGATGTACCACAGAAAGTTAAAGACCGAGCAGAGGTAATCAGGCTAAACGCACATGGCTGGTATGTAGAAAAAATAGCTGATCACTTTAATTGGACTTCTCAAACAGTAAGAGAAGTTTTGCATAAATGGCAGGAGTTAGGTATACAAGGGCTTTGGGAATTACCAGGGCGAGGGGGAAAACCGAAGTGGACCGAAGTTGATATAGTATTTTTGGAAGAATGTCTGAAAAAAGAACCACGTACATCAATACCTTTGCCAAAATAAGAGCCTAGAAAAATTTTGGCAAAACTGGCAAAATTACCCATACATAAGCGTTTCGCTTAAAAGGTAGTTTGTCATCTCAAACCCTTATACTGCGGTCAATACGTTAAAAAAAACCTTGTGGGAAACCTTAAAGGAATTTTTAGAACTTATTGTTTTTGCCAAGCCTCAGAGAACAGCGAGTTAATAGTGAAAGTGTCATCAACTCACCCTCGTAAATTGGCGAAGGTATTGGTACATCAATATCTCTGCCAATTTACGAGGGTTCAACGCCAGTAGAAACGGGATGAATACGTCCTAAAAGCAGTAAGTTTGGCAAAAATCTGGGTTAATAAAATAGGCTCAGGGATTTCGGAAAGCATTTTTAAGATTTCATGGACATATCGAAAGCCACGATAATGAGCCTTAAGGTCAATAATCCCGGAGTCGGGATTAAGGGTACGGAAATCAGCGAGAAGATGATGAGATAAATTAACCATAAAAAATGCTAGATTAGCAGCATTAGTCACCGCAGTTTGACCGATATTCATAAAGTCTTCCAATCCCCAAAATTGCTTGGCATCACGGAAGTTAAACTCGATTTGAAAGCGCAATTTGTAGTAGTCAATTATTTTCTCAGATGACAATTTTAGGTCGCTGGAAAAAAGAATAACGTGACTGCGAGCATTAGTTTTGAGATTGGTTTTCACTAAAATAACTACATTCAGGGACTGGGCAAATTCTTTGTGTAGTAAACTAGCTTGATAAGTATCGGTTTGGATATCCTCCTCAATAATACTTTGACGCAAATACAGCGCTTCCCGCTATTATGCAATACAGTTTTTATCCTTACCCCCTCTTAGCATAGCTTTCAGTTTTGAGGATGTACCTCATAGCTGCCGTAAGTGCTGTATTCATCAGAAATATCACGCCAGTCTAGTTTCTCTCCGTATTTACGGCGTGAACGGTGATTAGGGTCAGGATTTTGGTAGGGGATGTATAATGCTGAATCGTGGCGTAACTTGGAAATTATATGCAAGTTGACTTGTCGAGCCATCTGCAAAGCATTATTGTTTCCAAAATGACCATCTAAAACTAAGTAAGTAAGCGGGATAAAGTTAGCTATCAACAAGACTAACTCATTAATCATCTTCTTAATTCTTAGTAATTCAGATGTGAGAATTACTTCAGTCTTGTTTTTGTTTTTACTCCCTTTTGGTCGTCCACGTCCACGTTTTTCTTTGTTTTTTATTTCTGGTCTTGGTGATACACTACTTTTTTCTATATCGCTCTTTATCACCTGTTCTATTTGAATCGGGAATGAGTGTCTTTGTTCGACACTTACTAATGATAATGTAAAGAAAGATAGTCCTGATATTGGTTTACTTACTAGGCTGGAAAAGAATCTATCCAACCCATAAGTATGTTTCCCTGATTTGCTGACTACAACTTCGTCTCCTGCAAGCAAATATACCTCATTTGCTCGAAACAAATGCTTGCGGAAAAATAGCCAAAACAACGTTGCCCAAGGGATTACTGTATGAAAAAACCGCAACATCGTCCGATAACTACCACCAATGCCTGCCCAACGGGAGATTCCCAACATCGTCACTCGTCCGCTCATTGCTAACATGGCCATGATCATCTGGTTCATTCGGCGCATTGTCGTAGCGTTAATCTGCGGTAAAAGGCATTGTAACAGTGATAGGATGTCGAACATGGGCGAAATTATGGGTTTTGAGTTGTCGTTTGGGAAGACAACAACTCTACTACAGAGCGCCCTCTCTCTTCATACTCTTTTTTTGGCTAAGGTATTGTACATACAACAGTTTTCAATTAGCACAGAAATTAGAGAGCGATCGCCAAATTAAATTGAGTCCCGACAGGTTAAGACGGGTACTCAAAAAAAGGGGATCATTTGGAAACGTGCTTTAGATTTGCCACAAAGGAAAACAAGACCCCGTAGTACGAGCCAAGAAACAAGCAGACCTAGATATGTTGGAATTATCTGCTGCTCCGGGAGAAATAGACCTAAAGTATCTAGACGAATCAGGGTTTTGTGTTTGGAGCGAACCAGGTTACACCTATTACTTCAGAGGTGAGCAAAAACATTTAGAACAAACCAAGAGTCGTGGTCGGAGATTAACCCTGTTTTGTCACTCTGGCAGTAGTATAACCCTATTTTGTCACTCTGCCAGTAGTATAATAAGATGAAGAGTGCTGAGTTAAAAGACCGCCCACAAGGGGCGGGGTATCAACCTTCTCCTTGATAAAAAGATTCCGCCCACAAGGGGCGGGGCTTTTACCCAGTGCGAAAGTACTGAGTACTCAATCTTCTTTACTCAGCACTCAGCACTCAGCACTCAGCACTGAGTCTTGTCAAAATTTGCTTCACATCCTTGGTGGGATAACGGAAATGGCTGGAAGAACATTCTTAACAATCTTCGTTTGATTATTCAACCTTTTACTTTATTTAATCTGATATATCCCTGGTTAACGGTTTTTCCTATTCCTCAATTAGCCTTGGGTTTTTCTAAACTTCAATCTATTATTTATAGCCTCACAAGTTCAATTTTTATATCCCTGATTCACCCTGATTTCTACTTTTCCTCTGCCTAGAGTGACAAAAGAGGGCTAAGGCGGACTCCAGCCCAACTTTTACCAACCGTTCCCGCAGATTGGCAATTGTGTTGCGATGGCAACTAAAGGTCTTTGCGGCTTCCTCGTCTGTCCATCCCTGCCCATTGATATCGATGTTGAGCAGAATGTTAGCGTGCTTGATTTTATACGCTGCGGCTCTGCCTGTTGATACGAGGTCTTGGAGGTTTTGCCGTTCCTCCTGACTCAACTGGACAATATAGATTTCTACTTAGGGCTTGCTGAAAAAGTAATAAAAAAGCAATATCAGGATTGATTAGTTATTGAAGCAAGCTCTACATATAAGTTTTTGTTGTTTTTGATTAG
>NZ_JBALEJ010000067.1:0-15910 GCF_036917975.1 Nostoc sp. | reverse complement strand
TATTTTATAGTTTTGACTAGCTAGTTTTGATGGTTGCATTTACATCCTATAAGCTAGCCATAGTAAAGCTTTGATAGTTTTCGGAGATGTCTAATAGGACAACAAGCGGTACTGTAGAAGGAATTAATAACAAACTAAAGCTGATTAAGCGTTCAGGGTATGGATTTAGAAACTTTGACAATTTCCGAATTAGATGCCTATTAACTTGGCATCTTATTTAAGAGTTTAGCATAACAAGTACCGAAGAACCTGATCTTCTTGGTATCTGTATCATTAGAAGTTTTCATTGGCTGTTCCCTCGAAGGTAGGGTGTTGACTTTGGGTGTTTTTAGATGATATTTCTTCATACAGAATAGATGCCAAAAAATATCTTAGAGCTATAGCGGTTCCCACTCCGATGCGGTACAAAAAATTATATCGCAAGGTGTCGGGGCAATTCATGTAGACGCGGAGCGGCTTAAGGCAGGGTATTGCCCTTACGGGTGTACCTAACGTGAACGAGAACCGCTATAGCCCGATTAAGTTGAATATTTGTACTATAAAATAAATAATATTTTTCACCCAATTTTGGTATTTTGGCTCAGGCGATCGCTTAATTTTCAGTTCAAAAATTTGAAGTTTAATCCATAATTTCTTTCTTCAAGTGCGGCTGATACCTGAAATGTGGTAAAAAAGACAATAGTACATATGTTCGTACATAAGAGACTAGTACAGCGATAAATAAATTCGCCTACCCTTTTAAAAGGCTTCAAATGATGGCTTTTCAAGGTTACAATGGTGGGTTTATTTCCGCCATACTGTACTAGATATATCGGCAAGGCATTCAATCCCCATAAAATCAGGAGATAGGACACAAACCACATGAGATGAACTGGTGTCCAGAGAGGATTGATCTTGCAAAGGACAAATAACAAAGGACTTGCTCTATACCTTGTGGGGAAAAGTTCTTTATTCTTAGAAACGCAATTTCTCCCGGATTTCTCAATCAAGGAAAAAAAAACGTCTCTCTCGGACAAGTTATCGTGACAGTGACAATACTAAACTGTTCAGTCTAGTTACGTATTGCGTTGATGAGGAGTATGAGCAATACTCAAAAGTAATTTAACTAAGCAATACTTTATCAATGCCGCAGGTCATGCAGCCGAATGCCTTTCAGTTCATGGCTTTGGTTAATTACTTTTCTCCAGTCTGCCAGAACTGCCACGCTTTTGAGAAGTTGGGAGTAGAAGTAGTAGCCATAGATGGCAAAACTCATAGAGGCTCATATGACCGAGAATCTCAGCTAAAAGCCTTACACACTTTCAGTGCATGGTCAAGTAAACACCAGATCTCTTGCAAAAATAAATTAGCCTCAATTCTTTCTTGGCAGACTACTAGCATACGCTTTCAATCACTGTACACTGTACCGTATATGCTGTGCTTTATCCAGAATCCTTTGTGAGCAGGCTTTTTGAGACTTAACGGGAAAAGTCAGGTTGCACATCGAGTCATATAGTCATATTTTTATTAGAGCTAGTCTTGCTCTAGTCATATTTTCTTGTTATTAATTAAATACTAACATCATGTATTACGTAATACTACCTTGATCACTAAATGCAACAGTTAATGGTATGGATTTGGGATATAGAAATTACGCTTCCTTTCGTGCCTAATTGTCCAGAGTCAAGAGTAATTCTAGATTCTTGACCACCTCAACCAGAAAAAGTGCAATTTGTAGGCGCTATTGTATGTACTTCAAGCGCTTGATATCTAGAAAATTGGCAAATAAGTAAACCTGCACTGTACTGCCCCTTGCAAAAGTAGTATGTACTACTGAATCTAAATATTACCCCCAATTGCTAGCTCAATTCAGGGGACTTCCAAGAAATAAATTACTAGTACTTGTGCGGTGGTTTGAAAAGCCAGCCTTTGGCTACGGGCGGGCAAGATACCCACCCCAGAATAAGTAGTTGATTATTTTTTGATTTGCCATTCCCCAGACTTATACTAAGGACGGGTTGCAGCTTTAGTTTTAAAATCGCTAAAAGTATTGATATATAAAGATTTTTGCCTAGGCAAAAGTCTAGCAATCATCCGTTTTTAGTATACACCTAAATTCTAGATTCAGCGTGAAGAAACTCATCGATCAACTGATCTCCATTGCCTTCCGAAACCGCTATATTATCTTGGCAATCGTTGGACTGCTATTGATAGTTGGCTACGGAGCTTTTCGTACTCTAGAGATTGAGGCATATCCCGACTTCACTAATCCCCAAGTCAGTGTCATAACTATTCTGCCAGGGAAGGCAGCAGAAGAAATGGAACGCTTGGTTACTGTGCCACTAGAGAAGGAATTAAACGGTATTCCTGGTGAGATCGGCCTGCGTTCCACCTCCTTTCTTAACTTGTCGGTAATAATTGTTACTTTTGAAGATGGTCAACCAAGTCAGCTAGCTCGCCAGCAAGTGCTGGAGCGGATCGCTCAGGCGGATATTCCTAGCGATGCTAAACCTCAACTTGATGCTGATTCTAGTAGTGTAGGTGAAATTTATCGCTACACAGTGGAATCAAAGTACTACTCAGCGATGGAACGGAAAGCCATTGAAGACTGGGATTTAGAGAAGGCTTTTCGGCAAATTCCTGGTGTGATTGATGTAACTAGTTGGGGTGGTCCGATCAAGACCTACCAAGTGAATGTCGATCCTGTACGCTTAAAAGCCTTAAGCTTAAGCATCGACCAAGTGTCTCAGGCTTTGGGTAACTCCAACGCCACTGCGGGTGCTAACTACATCGGGAAGAATGGTCAGGCTTTTGTCGTCCGCAGTTTAGGACTACTGAAAAATATTGATGATATTAATAAAGTGGTAATTACGGCGACTCAAGGTGGAACGCCTATCCGCATCAAAGATGTTGCAACTGTCGATATTGGTTCAGGTGTCCGTCTAGGTCAATTTGGTAAGAACAGGGATAACGATGATGTAATGGGCATTGTACTAATGCGTCGGGGAGAGAATCCTTCTCGAGTGATTGAACGCCTTTACAAGAAGTTTCCCGAAATTCAGAAGTCCTTGCCTGAAGGAGTGCGGCTTGTACCACTGTACGATCGCCTACAACTAGTCCGGGAAACTCTCCACACCGTCTTCCATAACTTGGGAGAGGGAATTACCCTGGTAATAGTTGTACTGGTCGTGTTTTTATTTGACTTCACCAGTGGTTTGATCGCTGCTACTGTTATCCCCTTGGCATTGTTGTTTTCCTTTATTTGCCTGAACCTTTTTCACATTCCGGCCAATTTGCTGAGTTTAGGAGCAATTGACTTTGGGATCATTGTGGATGGGGCGGTGGTGATGGTAGAGAATGCTTTTAGCCGTTTGAGTGAAGAAGGTCATCATTTAAAGGATCGCAAGAGTCGGAACAATCTGGTCTTAGAATCGGCACAGCAGATGGGACCCCCAATTTTATTTGCCACCAGTATCATTTGTTGTTGCTTCATCGTCATTTTTGCTTTTGATGGGGTAGCGGGTAAGCTCTTTCGTCCTCTAGCTTTCACGATGAATTTCCAGCTGATAGGAGCAATGCTGATCTCCTTAACCATTATCCCAGTACTGATCTCATTTTTGATGACCCGTAAGCCAATAATCGAACGTGAAAGCCCAGTGGTCAGCTTGGTTCGATGGATATATAAACCAGTGCTGCGCTGGACAATAAATCACCCATTACCAGTACTTACAGCCTCTTTGGCGGCCTTAGCATTGGCAGTGGTACTCTTTTTACATACTGGCTCTGAGTTTCTGCCGGCTCTGGAAGAAGGTAACATTTGGCTACGGGCGACAGTACTACCTCCATCAATTTCCTTAGAAGAGGGAATCTTGGTTGCTGGTCGGATTCGCGAGATTATCGTCAAGTATCCAGAAATTAAAAATGTTACCAGCCAAACAGGTAGTCCTGATGATGCTACCGATCCTAACTTGTTCAGCAATCTTGAGTTCTTAGTAGACTTGAAACCTACTGACCAGTGGCGTTTACAGTTTCACGGTAATAAAGAAGAACTAGTCAGTGCTATGAACAAGGATCTCTCAGTGATTCCCAACGTAGATTACAACTTCTCACAGTACATCCAGGACAATGTGGATGAAGCTATTTCTGGTGCGAAGGGAAATCTGGGAATCAAAATATTTGGAGCAGATCTAAATATTTTGCAAAAATTAGGAGACCAAATAACTAGTATTGTTAGTCAAATTCCTGGCATGGTAGATGTTGCTGACGATCATCTCCTTGGTCAGCCCCAGTATCAGATAGTTGTAGATCGGGATGCTGCTAGCCGCTACGGTCTTAATGTTTCCGATATTCAAAATCTAGTTGCCACATCCGTGGGAGGGAAGACAGTTACGCAGCTTGTGGAAGGAGAGCGGCGATTCGACGTGTTGGTGCGTTTAGCCAAACCGTATCGCAACACTAAAGAGGCAATAGACAACCTACTAATTAATCCACCTGGACCAATCGGCCCAATTCCCCTTTCCCAGGTAGTTCATACTCAAGCTGTATCGGGAGCCTTAGTCATTAACCGTGAAGAGAACAAACGCCATATCATTGTCAAGGCAAATGTCCGGGGGCGCGATCTTGGGTCAGCCGTGGCGGAAGCACAGCAGAAAGTACAAGCGCAAGTGCATTTACCTGAAGGATATGAACTTGAGTGGGGTGGACAATTCCAGTACCAGCAAGAGTCCAACCAGCGATTGATGATAGTTGTACCAATGACTCTGAGTCTGATTTTCGTGATTTTATTTTTGGCATTTGGTTCAGCCCGCTATGCCCTGCTAATTTTAGTAGCAGTACCATTAGCAGCTATTGGTGGCGTAGTGGGTTTATTTATCACCCACACTTATTTCAGTATTTCAGCAGGGGTAGGATTTATTGCCCTCACAGGGGTAGCGGTGCAGAATGGTGTGATCATGGTCAGCTTTATTAACCAATTGTCCCAAAGCTATATTGAAAAGCTTTCTCAAGAATCAGGCTTTTCTGATATCGTCACATCTCCCCCCAGTATAAAAGCTCAAGCTGTCTACATCGCCCTGATTCAATTAGCAGTACAGAATAATAGCCTCAAGATGATTAACCATACTAAACTGTCACACGAAAAGGAGAAATTAATACCCTTCTTCATTACCAAGGCAGTCTATGAGGGGGCGCTGGCACGGATGCGTCCAGTACTAATGACAGCAACTGTGGCTATCTTAGGCTTACTGCCTGTAGCATCGTCAAATGGTATCGGTTCCCAAAGCCAGAAACCTTTTGCCATAGTTATCATTGGAGGATTGATCTCAGCAACTTTCCTCACCCTTTTAGTGCTGCCAACCTTGTACAACTTAGTGGAAAAAAACACAAATAAATATTTCAAAAACAGACAAGAAGAAACAGACTCTCCTTCTGTTGAACCGATTTTGGAGAAAGTAATACACGTTTGAACATCATATTGCGGGGATTTATTTTTTTGTGATGATCTTGATTATGAGGATGCAGCCCTACTACTTTTGGATATTCAATTTGCTGGTTCTAAGTCTTTTGTCTAGCTGTAGTCAGCAACAGAAAACTTCTTCTGGTGTTCCTTCAGATGCACCAAAGGACACGGGGAGTCAACCTCAACAAAATACACTCAGTTTGCCAACTCTGGCGCTAACTCCATCTTTTCAACAGAATACGGGTAGCCAATCTCAACAAAATACACTCAGTTTGCCAACTTTTGGGGTAACTCCATCTTTTCAACAGAATACGGGTAGCCAACCTCAACAAATTGCACAGGGTTTTCCAAATGCTGTGGTTGCTTCATCTCCTCAGCAGCTTATGGAGATTCAACCCCCAAAAAATGCACCGAGTTTCGCAATTTTTCAACCTCCTGTAGAAAAATCTCAGTCTCTTGCGTCTCTGAGGGATTTTTCACCTGACTCCAACAGCGATACTCAGACTGGACAACAAAAGTCTGAACAATCCACCGTTGCAACAACAAAACAACTTCAATCATCTCAGCCAAATCCAGTTCAACAGCAGTATCAGGCAAAGAATCTGCTCAATGAAAGTAGCTCATTAGCCCAGACAGATAAAGAACAAACAAACCCCAATGCCATCCTGCATCTAAGTCTCAAGGAAGCCTTTGAGAGAGCAGACGCTAGAAACCCTCAACTGCTAGCAGATCAGTACAATATCAAAACTAGTGCGGCGGGCATTAAGATCGCCGGAGCGATTCCCAATCCTCAGATAGGATTTGAATACGGTTTTGGGCCTCTCTACTCCCAAGCTGCTAACCCCCAACAGGTGAGCATTAACCAAACTGTGGAATTAGGGGGTAAGCGGTCTAAACGTTTGTCTGTCGCCAAATCTGAGTATGACTTAGCAATTTTACAGTATAATTCTAATCGTTTTGACATTCGTGGGCAAGTACGTCGAGCTTACGCTGAATTGGCTGCGGCCCAAGCAAGCGAACGCTCGCAGCAAGAACAGGTTGAACTACTCCAAAGATTGGTATACATATCCCGCAAGCGCTTTGAGGCGGGAGCTGCTCCTGAGGCAGAGTTACTACAAGCTCAACTAGTACTGAATCAAACAGAACCCCAACTCGGACAATCCAGAGGACGTATTCAACAAGCACGCATCCAGTTAAATGCACTCATGGGAGATAGTCCAACCCAGAATATCGAGATCACAGACCCCGGAATATTTAATGTAGCAGTCAAAAAGACAGAAATAGTACCCATAGCCAATGCGCCACTTCCAACCATCGATAATTTGCTTGTACAGGCTTACGAACAACGTCTAGACTTCAAGAGTGCCCAACAGCAGACCAAAGTTGCAAAAGAGCAACTACGTCTTGCTAAAGCTATGCGTATCCCTGACCTACAATTGAGTGGTGGCTATCAGTTCACTACTGCCAATACTCCTAATAGCAACACGAATGGTATATTTTTGGGTGTAGGAGCTAACTTGCCCATATTTTATAACCAGCAAGGGGAAGTGGCACAAGCCCAAGTAACAGTTGACCAGTCTATACAGCAGGAAAGCGTTGTGCGATCGCAAATTGCCGTTGATGTACATACTGCTTACGAGGCTTTGATCATTGCTCGTGAAAAAATCCGCAAGTACCAGTCAAAACTGCTGCCCGATTCTAGAGAAGTATTGGCTTTAGCTCAGGAAAGCTACCAAGTTGGCAAGACTAATCTAGCTAGTGCCCTCGCAGTTGAACAAGGAGACCAACAAAATCGCTCGGCTTACGTGGATGCAGTGACGGCTTACCAAAGTGCCTACGCGGATCTAGAAAAGGCGGTTGGCACTCCCCTATCGTTCTGACCAAATAATTTTTTAAGTGTAATGAGTGGCGAATTCTATAGATGAATTTAATTATTATGACACAGTTCTGTCGCCTTTATTTTTTTTATCTGTGTGTTCTGAGTCTGCTCACTGGTTGCGGTCAGAATTTGCAAACGCCTAAGTTTTTTTTATTAGCTTCAAAGGATACACAGACCAAACCTCAACCAGTTTCGGAACAGGATGTCAACATTCCTGAGGTTCCAGCAGAAGCTGCTCAACTTACTCAAGGACCGACCTATATTTCACTGACTCCCAAACAAGAGCAGCAAATAGGACTGAAGGTAGAAGTGGTGGAGTTCAAGCCTTTTCCAATTACTATCCAATTGACAGGGCGAGTTCATGCTGCTGATGATTTACTCACCCACATTTCCCCCCCAGTTCCCGGACGGGTGACTACTGTCTTTGTGAAATTAGGTCAACGTGTTAAGCGTGGTCAAACACTGGCTTTGATTAAGTCTGATACAGTCGGTCAACTTCAGTCGGATTTGTTGCAAGCGACTCTACAAAATAACGCGGATATCAAGCAAGCTCAGGTACAATTAAATTTTTCTGAAGCTGCTTACAAACGCGAGCAAAAGCTTTTTAATGACCGAATTGATGCTAAAACTGATTTAGAAACTGCTCGAACCCAATATGAGAAGGATAAAGCTAACCTACAAGCCTTGTATTCCAAGCTAAAGTCAACAATTATAATTGCGGAAGAACGTTCATCTTTATCTGGAGTGTCTGTAGGATTAGCCGCCCAAGTTGTACGTACAGGGCAAATCTACCCCTATGTTATAGTTAGCGCTCCCCGTGACGGTATTGTTATCAGCCGCACCATTAATAATGGCGATCTGGCCGACCCCAGCAAGGAACTTTTTACCCTAGCGGATCTGAGTCGAGTCTGGTTAGTCGGGGATACCTATGAGCAAGACGTTAATAAAGTACATGTTGGTCAGTCTGTGAAATTGACTTTTGACAGCTTACCTAACCAGGGTTTTTCTGGACGGATTAATTATGTTGCTAATTTACTCGACCCTCAAACTCGTACACTGTCAATTCGCGCAGATGTCCCCAATCCTGACTTGACTCTCAAACCAGATATGTTTGCACGCCTGAAAATGTTGGTACAGAATAGGAATCTACTCTCAGTACCTAAGAGCGCCATACAGCGTAAAGGCGATTACAATTTCGCCTATGTCAAGGTAGAAGAACATCGATATGAAGAACGTCGGGTAGAAGTAGGAGTCGAGAACGGAGATTCTACCCAGATTATCAAGGGTCTCAAGCCAGGTGAAATTGTAGTCTCCCAAGGAACCTTGGCTTTGCAGGGAGTGGCTTTGAAGCTTAGTAATGGCGGTTGAAGTGAGAGTGCGATCGCCTTACCACCATTGCAGACTGAGGTACGCAATTATGCTTTAGTCGTATTTTTGCTAACGCTATTCTTACTGTAGTCATATTTGCTTGCTATTACTTAAATATTAACTTCAGTTAGTACTTAATCCTAGCCTGATTAATGAATACAACACTTAATAGTATTGATTTTAACAGGTGTATATAACGGTTCCCACTCAAATGCGGTACAAAATTCTATCGCAAGGTGTAGGGGCAATTCATGTAGACGCGAACGCGAGTGCGTCTATCTGCGACACGCTGCGCGAACGTAGAGAAGCGGCTTCCCGCAGGGTATTGCCCCTACGGGTGTACCTCACGTGAACGAGAACCACTATATTTCCAGCCCGAAAAAAGTATTAATTATGCACATAATTTCTAGAGAAATAAATAACCTATGTTACTTAAAAATTACCTCCCTCTAATATCTTCAACGACACTGATTTTAGTAGCAGCGACTTTTGTTCCTGCTGTATATGCAAATTCCGTTGCATATTCTATTAGCTTCCCACACATCATTAAGACAACACAATTTGCTCAAGGTAAATGGGGAAATATTCGGCAGAGTTTTCAGTTAGAAATCCCTCAAAATAGCAGCATACTTTCCCAAATAAATATTGATATTCCCGAAGGACTAAGTGTAAAAAATGATATTAATATATTTGAGAAATCTGGTAGAGAAATCCCAGCAGCTACCTCTGTTAAAGGCAACAAGCTTACTATTATTTTTCCCCAGGCAATTTCTCCGGGAAATATAATCAGTATTGACTTAAATAAAGTGAGCAGAATAGGAATTTCTAATGCTTGGTTATACCGAGTATCCGCTAAATTTGTTGGGATTGATGCAGAAATACCCATCGGTATAGCTCAGTTTCGTCTTTCCTATTAATTCATAGGTAGTGGTAAGCTGCTCAAAAATCTGTATAGCAAACAGCACACTGACGATAAACAGGTGGCAAACAATTCCATAATCCTTTACAAGCGATCGCAAAAAATCAAACACAAAAACCCCGTTCCCAAGTGTATTACAATACTACAAAAAATATATGATTCTGTTTTTGAATTTTGAACGAACTTATTTTTGGAATGTCTAAAGCTTACGATTCTTGTACTATATAAACCGTATTGCTTTATACCAAGATAAAAATTGTCTTCTCAAAACAGCCGCACCCAAATAATATATATTTACCACTACTATTTCTGGCATAGATGTATCATTGGACACTGACCCTCAAGCTAAGATTACTTTTGTCGCACCTGAGTGTGATGCTACTAGGAATTAGCATCGTCAGTCTGGTGAGTCGCTTATCTGGGCAAAATTTTCAGGACGGAGTAGTAGCAGCCCTCGTTAGTTTCTTCAGTGTCAGTGCTGTTAGCATACTGACTTCACGCATTATTTTGCGTCCACTACTAACGGTGGAAAAGGCGATGCAGGCATTTGCCACTGGAGATTTAACAGCACGGGCACCTCACATTTCGATCCCTGAAATTAATAGCCTTGCCAATAGTTTTAACCATCTTGCCATTAGCTTACAAGGAGTCGAAGAGCGGCGACAAGAACTGACTAGCAATCTGGCTCACGAGTTGCGATCGCCCATTACCGTAATTCACGGCTATCTAGAAATGATAAATGTTGGGATGACGCAGATAACCTCCAATATACTTGGACAAATGACCCAAGAAATTGAGCGGTTAATTCGTTTAGTGGATGATTTACTCGAGCTCTCCAAAGTCGAGACGGGTTATTTGCCCTTAGAACTTCAGCCATTACCCCTCAAACCGCTCCTCAAGGAGATAGTGACAAACTTCGCAAGAGCAAAGTTACAGTCAAAGTGTCAACTTCAATTGCGGTTGTCAAATAATTTACCCCCTGCATATGCCGATAGCGATCGCGTCAAGCAAATTCTGATTAACCTGCTTGCAAACGCAATTACTTATACCCCTAACGGAACAGTAACCATTAGTGCTTGGTTGCAGGGCTATAACCTGTGGATTGCAGTGACAGATACAGGTATTGGAATTGCTCAAGAAGATTTGCCTAAAGTCTTTGATCGCTTTTGGCGGGCAGATCAGTCAAGAGATGCCAGAACGGGAGGATCTGGCATCGGATTGGCGATTACAAAACGATTGGTGGAACTACATAACGGAAAAATTGAAGTAGAAAGCGAACTAGGTAAAGGATCGACGTTTAGATTTTCACTCCCAAGTACTGAATAGTCATATTTTTGTTGGAGCTAGTCTTACTCTAGTCATATTTTCTTGTTATTAATCAATAATTAACGCACCTACTGCTTGTGAGAAATGCGGGTTTCGTGCTTGGTTGTCCAGAGTCAAGATTAATTCTAGATTCTTGAGTTTCTTAATTTCACGGTAAAGATGAAGAGAATACTGATTTATACTGCTGTATGTAGTGTAGCTACTGCATATTTTGTTTGTGCTGGCTATGCAAGTGCGAAAAATGATAATAATCAGGTTGCTAATATTGATAATAGTGGACAATTTCCTCCCACCTCGCAACTTGTTAAACAGACATTTCAATTACACATTCCCAAAAATGGCAATGCTCTTTCCGAGCTAATTATTGATGTTCCATCCCTACTAGCTGTAAGTAACGATATTGATATTTCGGACGATCAAGGTCAAAATATCAGAATTAACATCTCTATCAAGGGTAGAAGAATTATTATAGATTTTCCTAAACCAGTTACTTCTAGTACAACTAAATTGCAAATAAATCTAAATAAAGTAAAACAACCAAGAATTGCTTCTACTTCTAACTACCATCTTTCAATTAAAGTCGTTGGTAGTGATGTAGAGATTCCTCTAGGTGAAGCTTCGTTTCCTACATTTGAGTAGATCGAAAACTTTTAAAGTTTGACGAGAAAATATTTATCAGATTGGGGGACTTTTTTTTACGATCGCTCTTCTACCCCCCTGAATGGTTACTCGTTTGGTATTACTCAATTAAAGGTATTGGTATGGCTGTTATCTTAGTAATCGAAGATGAAATAAATGTTGCCGCGATGATTCGTGTCTGTGTAGAGAGCGAAGGACATATTTGTCACGTTGCACACAATGGGAATGAGGGGCTAGACAAATTTTGTAAAGTACAACCAGATATTATCATTCTCGACTTAATGCTCCCAGGGATAAATGGCTTAGATATTTGTGCCCATATTCGCCAGTTCATTAAATCTAAGCAGAAAGATCCGTACATCATGATGTTGACAGGTAAAGTCGAGGAAAGCGATCGCATCATTGGATTTTCTACTGGGGCTGATGACTATATGCCGAAGCCTTTTAGCCCCGTAGAACTAGCAGTACGGCTCAGAGTATTGCTTAGACGAGAGTTGCGACAGCAAGCAAATTCAGAAGGCATGATCGAAACTCGCCATTTACTGATTGATCAAGAACGCAGGATTGTCCATTTCAAATACACCAATCACACAACAGAAATAGTTAAACTCACTACATTGGAGTTTAACTTGCTAGTGGTATTAGCCAAACGACCAGGACGAGTTTGGAGCCGTTCGCAGCTGCTTGATACTGTTTGGGGGATAGATTATGAGGGGGACTTTCGCATAGTCGATTCTTACATTAAGCGTTTACGACAGAAACTATACAGAACCGATCCTACTGGTGAAAAACTAGATAAGACTCAGTTCATTTGCACGGCTCCTGGGATTGGCTATAGTTTTACGGACTAAACCAAGCGAGAAATGCTAATTATGAGGGAAATGGTACGCTTGTAAAGCCGAAATACTTGTGGTTTAAGCAGTTTGCAATTACTTGCGTAATTCATGCCGAAGTTTCGTCATTATTATAGAACCCATTTGACATCTTAGGAAACGTTTGCAAGTATTTTCAGATTAGGCAATGAACTATGACTTACCCCGGATTTCTCACCAGATTTATCAAACCGAAGTGCAGAGGTCGTAGGGGCGGGTTAAGCAAGACATTCATGAATGAATGGCACTAAGAAAAGCCCAAAAGCCTGTGTAGCCTCGTTCCCAGCCTCCAGGCTGGGAATGTATTCCGAGAGGCTCCGCCTCTGGTCAAGAAAGAGGAGGCGGAGCCTCCCAGAATGGGTTCCCAGCCTGGAGGCTAGGAACCAGTCAGCGCAAGGGCTGTATCTTAACTTAGTGCCATTCATTCATGAATGATGGATCATATCTGTTAACCCGCCCCTACTGCTTGTGAGAAATGCGGGTTACATACTGTACAAATGAGACATTATATGTATCCAGACTTAAATGGCTAGAATTTTTCAGGAATCCTAGTAATCTATACTTTTGTCACTAAACACTAATAAAAAATTAAAATAATTGCTAATAATTCTTATTTCCATCATATATAATAATCCCAGTAAAAAATGTGGAATATAGGGTTACAGATAATCTTCGGTGTGTAAGGATTTCAATTCATGATGAGTGCTATTCGCGGTTATTTTTTCACAAGTCCGGCAATTCTAGCGATATTTATTACCTTAAATTCTTCCAGCCAAGCTGCTGTTCCATCTCAAGCTGACAGACAACAACAATCCTGGGAGCAAGTGGCAGATGCGCCATCTCAACCATTAACTCAGGTAAATTCGACTTCTGAGTCCTCGGATGTAAAACCTACAGACTGGGCTTTTCTTGCACTGCAATCTTTGGTAAAAAACTATGGGTGTGCAGGATACCCAAATGCGAAATTTCCTGGTAATCAGTCAATAACACGCGATGAATTTGCTCACGCTCTAAATGCTTGCCTGAATCGTGTCAATGAATTGCTTGCAACCACAGCTGATTCAGATGTCGTAAAAAAAGAAGATTTAGTCAATATCAAGAAATTGCAACAAGCATTTCAGGTCGAATTAGCAAAATTTTGGGGGCATGATGCTGTGGCAGCAAATACTCCTTCTGTGCCAGCAAATCAATCTTCTCCCACAACCAAACCTAGTGCTGACAAGCCGCCAGAGCTAAACCCCAAACCCGATGCAAATAAAAAACAGGTTGCCGAGAACTCGAATGCTCACTTTCAGTCTCAGGTAACTAAACTGGCAACACAAATCCCCGAAAAAGAGACAACTGTCGCTCCCATCGGGATTAAGCAACTCACAGCCAAGACGGAAACGGTGGCAGTACCAGTACCCGGTACAGTCGAGATGTCTGCTGATAAATTACAGCCTAGTTCTCCAACATCAGACTCACCAGTCTCTCAAGCACCTGCGATTGTGCCGCCTGCAACCCCGACTCCGGCGAAAAAACAGAAATATAAGTTTAGCTATTTGGGGATAGGGGTGAACTTCGGATCTGGTGGTCAGACTAGTGCTTTGGGCGCAACTAGCTTTGCCGCATTTAGCAAATTTGCCCTTAGTCCTTCTTTTTCCATCCGACCGGCTCTTTTGGTCAACCAAAATCAAACAGTTTTGTTACCCATCACCTATAACTTTCCCATCTCAGGACCAGGACATATTGATCCCTATATTGGTTTGGGAATGCAGTCATCATCACCATTTTCCTCAGCGTTTACAAAGAGTGATTTGTTGCTCACAGGCGGTATCGACTATCCGATCAATTCTCACCTGGCGCTGACGGGGGGAGTGAATCTGGGAACATTCAACAGCTCTGGTGTTGGTGGTTTGCTGGGGCTTGCCTATATCTTCAACACTGCGCCTGGTCCAGAGTCAAGTACCACCTCTGCTCCAGAGCCAGGTACTACACCGGATCAAGCAGGAGTTCCAGAGCCAGGTACTACACCGGATCAAGCAGAAAAGGAACATCACATCACCGAAAACTGGAATGCCCACGTTCAGGGGACTTTTATCTACCAGGACAAGCCAGGGTTTAATGCCCTTTATTCAGGGGCGAATAGTTTACCGAATACTCCCAAACACTTTACCTATAGCTACAGTTTCACTGGCTTTTTTGGGGTGCGTCTGTGGCAGAACGGCGAGTTTTATTTAGACCCAGAAATATCCTCGGGGATAACACCGAGTGAAAATTTGATAGGGCTAGCATTTTATCCAGATGGCGAGGATCAAAAATCAGCATCATTACCGCCATTACTGTATATGGCAAGAGCTTTTCTGCGCCAAACCTGGAATTTGGGAGGAAACAAGACGTTTGTCGAATCTGGACAAAACCAACTGGCTGAGGATGTGAGTAGCCAACGACTGGTCTTGACTGTGGGCAAACTGGCTGAAACCGATTTGTATGGTCCCAATCAATATTCTGGCAGCCCACGCACTCAATTTTTCAACTATGCCTTTCTTACCTATGGGGCGTTTGACTACGCTTCTAATGCTCGTGGCTATACTGTTGGAGCCGCTTTGGAGTATTTCCTGGATAAATGGACGTTTCGGCTGGGGCGGTTTGCTCTGACGACTATATCCAATGGACCGACCTTGGATTGGAATCTGTTAGAGCATTATAACGATGCCATTGAGATCGAACATTCCTATGTCCTTGCTGGACAAACGGGCAAGCTGCGTATCATGGGTTTTCACGATCACGCCGTTATGGCTTCATTCCAGGATGCTTTGAATCAGTGGCAAGCGAATGGAGAGGTTGGCGTACCCAATATTGCAAATGTCAGGAATAAGGAACAAGACCAGTATGGCTTCGGTATTGGGCTGGAACAAAGTCTCGGCAGGGATGTAGGACTGTTTGTGTTCGGCAGTTGGAACGATGGTCGTACTGAAAATTACAGCTATATAGATGCTGAAAGGTCACTTACTACAGGCCTGAGCATTCAAGGCACCGGTTGGGGGCGACCACGGGATACCCTTGGTTTGGGATATGCGATGGATGGCATCGGCTCATCGTTTCGTCAGTATCTAGCAGATGGGGGACTCGGCACCTTTGTTGGTGATGGAAACCTGAACTACCACCCAGAAAAGGTCTTTGAGACTTATTACAATTTGAGTGTGACGAAATCCACCACACTGGGGTTAGACTTTCAGTACCTCCGTGATCCGGGTTACAATTCCGACCGTGGTCCTGTGTTCTTCGGAGGTGTACGGTTACACTTTGAGATATAACCAGAAAATTTCGTTGTGAGCAGCCTATATAAATACCTTTATAGCTTTTGCGAGGAATTGCTTGTTGCTTACAAACTGAACTAGGACTTACGCATTGACAAAATAACAAAATAGTGAATTGATAAATATGGGTCGTCTAGTAATGGATATCGAAGAATGAGAGAAATTACTAAA
>NZ_JBALEJ010000066.1:0-74196 GCF_036917975.1 Nostoc sp. | reverse complement strand
TTGCGGTCAATAGCCCTTAATAATTGGTAACGTCCAGTTGCTTCGTCATAGCTAATTCGGGCATAATGACCAGTGGCAATGCGATCGCATCCCAACTCTTCATGGGCATATTGCACCATTGGCCCAAACTTCCTCGGTTTGAGTTCCCATTGCATCAATAGTGATGATAGAGCCTGTGATATCCAGTAACTCTAATAATGCCGGAATTGCTGTAATCTCATTAGATTTATCTTCCACTTTCATCTGTGCCAAGACCAAATTTTGTTCACTTGCCCAGGCACTAATTACGTGCAATGCGGATTTACCTTGATTTCGGTCATAAGAACCCCTAATGGTCTTTCCGTCTATGGGAATTATCTCTCCTCCCATCTTCGTCACTAGGGTTTCTATCCATCTCAAGAAACAACGGTTTAATTCTTCTGGATTGATGAACTCAAATACCCGTCGAAAGGTGTCATCGGAAGGGATTCCATTTGGTAATGCTAAAAATTCTTCTAACCACTTTTGCTTGCTGATGGCGTAGTTCTCCATGTCTTCCCATCCTTGCGCTCCACCTATGACTGCCAGAATCGCAATTACCACGATATCTGTGAGTTGATGTTTCTTTGTTCGCTCTACTCTTGGGTCTTTGATGTCTCCAAAATTCTCCACTAAACTTTTTTGAATAGCTTCCATTGATGCCACCTGTCCTGGCTTTGGCTGATAACGATTACTTTTCTTGGCTGGAGCCGATTTAGTCTTAAATCCTTCAGACATAAAGTTTCATTAGAGAATTTTTCAGGGTGAGCGCATTGCTTTCATCTCACTTCTTTTGCCCTGATGTCAAGTACATTTTCTATCTGCCCACCGATGTTTATCTTGTTTCTTTTGTCAAGTTCATACTATACCAAATTAGATGAGCTTACCCTGGTTTAAGGAGATGGGTCATATGTTGCTAACCATGTGTTTATCTACGATGAATCTAACAAATACCGTTGTTAAAAATGCCCTGGAAGCAATTAGTTTTGCTGATGTTGAAGCATGGTTGGCTGAAGTTTTTGGTCAATCTATGCTCTCGAAAAGAAAAACCCTATTTTCGGAGTTAGTTGACGACACAAAAACTGCATGAACGAAAAATGCCTAAAAAGGCACAAAGTCAACAGCCTAGGCAGCAGCCCCAACGACGAGCATTCCCAGTCGGAGACTGAGAACGAGGCAATCTAAAAGCTAGTACAGTGCGGCGTAAATAAACCACCCATTTAAAATAGCCAGAAAGCTGACAAAATAAGCATTCTTTCTTTTTACTTTTGCCTTTTTACTTTTGCCTTCTTGTACTAGTTCTAGACTGCTTTCACGTTAAGTTGACACCAATGGGCAATGCTCATACGTGTCAACTTAACGTGAAACCCTGGTCAAGACGTGATATTGAGTTCATCACTGACCATCACGATCCGCGTTATTCGTAGACCCTCATCTCTGAGGTTAACGAACTTTGGGGGTTTAAGTCCCCAGCAATACAGGCAGCCCGTTTTGGGTCGGGGTCTAAATCCCCGTGCCAAAACGTAATTGCGAATTGCGTTAGCGAGTCTTCTCCCAAAGGGAGACGCTAAGAGCGATAGCGCAGCGTTAGCGAGTCATCGAGCGTCATCACGAGCGTCATTGCGAATTGCGAATTGTTTTAATGCTTGCGTTGATATCCCTATCATGCTTTGTGTGGCAATTTTTGCAAGTCCAATTTCTTATATCAAGAGGTAAACTCCCGACTTGATTAAGGCACACATGACAGGTTTTTGAACTAGGGAAGATGTAAATTTCAATTTTACAGATTATTACTATTTAACTAGCTGATGTAATTTTTTAAATTAAAATACCTACCAGACTTAATGTTGCTATAAATAGAATTTGATATCTTATGATACCTCTTACTGTTGGCGACCCAATTCCCTGGTTCATTCTTCCTTCAACCTCAAACCCAAATTTTCACTTTAATACGGTTGGCGGATACCGTAGCATTTTGTTTTTTTTCGGAAGTTCTAAAAATAACTATATTCGGAAGATTATTGATGATTTCTCTAACCAGCAGCAGCAGTTAGCTACGTATCAAGTGCCATTTTTCGGTGTTAGCATAGACCCAAATGATACTTTCTTAGCAGATTTAATACAGAATAAAACTTATTTCAAATTTCTTTGGGATTTTGAACGGAAAGTCAGTTTCCAATACGGTATTTGTCAACCAATTGGGCAGGCAAACAACGAACTGCAATATAGACCAACAATTTTTATTTTGGATGAAAATTTACGAGTTATCAAGGTTTTGCCAATCTTAGATACTACTCAACCTTGCGAACAAGTATTTGAGTTTATTAAAAGTTTACCCGCAATCCCACAAAATATTCCAGCAGCGAGACAAGCACCTATTTTATTTATACCCAATGTGCTAAATCAAAGCTTTTGCCAACATTTAATTGATTTGTACGAAGCAAATGGTGGTGAAGATTCTGGCTTCATGCGACAAATCGATGGCAAAACAGTCGGAGTCTATGACTATGAATTTAAAAAACGCCGAGACTATTTAATTTCTGATCCCCAACTATTAAAGCAAATCAGTGAAATGATGATGCGACGGGTTAAGCCAGAAATAGAGAAGGCGTTCCAGTTTAGCATCACTCGCTTTGAACGCTACTTGGTATCCTGCTACGAAGCAACTGATAAAGGCTTCTTTAATCGTCATCGTGATAATACTACCAAAGGTACGGTACACCGACGATTTGCTATGTCACTGAATCTCAATACTGGCGATTACGAAGGTGGAGAACTACGATTTCCAGAGTATGGACTCCAGCTTTATAGTCCCAATGTAGGAGAAGCAGTAATTTTTTCTTGCTCTTTACTGCATGAAGCTACTCCTGTCACCAGTGGCCGGCGTTTTGTTCTTCTGTCGTTCTTTTACAATGAGCAAGATGCCCGATTACGGGAAGAAAATAGCAAGTATGTTGTACTCGATAATAATAATGGTGATTAAATAATTCGTAATTCGTAATTCGTAATTCGTAATTAAGTTTTGTGAAAGCGTTGCGGTAGCGAGTCTGCGATAGCGCAGCGTTAGCGAGTACTCGAGCGTCGCGTCCGGGGATTTAGACCCCGACCCAAAACATGCCGGTTATTGAACCGGGGGACTTAAACCCACGGAGTTTGTTAACTAAACTTTTTAATTAAGAGATTTTACCAAATCCACCGCCACCAGGAGTTTCTATTACAAAAACATCTCGGGTTTTCATCTCTACTGTTGCTGTGCTGTCTAAATTCTCTTCAATTCCATTCTGACGTTGTATCCAGTTGCGTCCTATTTTTCCTGCTTCCCCACCATTTAATCCAAAGGGAGGAACAACCCGATGACTAGAGAGAATATTAGCTGTCATCGGTTCAAGAAATCGAATGCGGCGGATAACTCCATTACCACCCGAATATTTTCCTTTGCCACCACTATCGGGACGAAGACTAAAGCTTTCTAAAAGTACAGGATAACGAGTTTCTAAAACTTCTGGATCGGTCAAACGAGAGTTTGTCATGTGAGAATGGACACCATCAGTACCATCAAAATCAATCCCTGCGCCTGAACCGCCGCAGATAGTTTCATAATATTGATATTGCTCATTACCAAAAGTAAAATTATTCATCGTTCCTTGAGAAGCAGCCATAACACCCAAAGCACCATATAAAGCATCGACAATAGTTTGAGAAGTTTCGACATTACCCGCGACTACTGCGGCTGGATAGATTGGGTTTAGCATACAGCCAACGGGGATAATAATTTCTAGAGGATTAAGACACCCGGCATTGAGAGGAATATTATCATCAACTAAAGTACGAAAGACATATAAAACTGCTGCTTGAGTTACAGCTTTAGGAGCATTAAAATTACTATTTAGTTGTAGAGAAGTCCCAGTAAAATCGATGGTAGCACTACGGTTTTCTGGGTGAATCGTTACTTTAACTTGAATTTGTGCCCCATTATCCATTTTATAAGTAAATGAGCCATCCTTGAGAACAGCGATCGCACGTCTCACAGACTCCTCAGCATTAGCTTGCACAAATGTCATATAAGCTTGAACAGTATCAATTCCGTATTGTGCAACCATTTTAGAAAGTTCTTGAACTCCCCGTTCATTTGCGGCAATTTGGGCTTTGAAATCGGCTAGATTTTGGTCAGGTTTACGAGCAGGATAAGTATGATTTGAGAGGTGCTGTCTGACTACGGTTTCTCGAAAATTTCCCTCTTCAACCAAGAGAAAATTATCAAAAAGAATTCCTTCTTCTTCTACTGTGGTGCTGTGGGGAGGCATTGAACCGGGAGTAATTCCACCAATATCTGCTTGGTGTCCGCGAGAAGCAACGAAAAAGATGGGCATGGGACATTGGGCATTGGGCATTGGGGATGGATTATTTTCACTACTTTCTAAAAATACAGGGGTAATTGCAGTTACATCAGGCAGATGTGTTCCGCCGTTATAGGGGTTATTAGATAGATAGACGTTTCCTGATTTTAGGGTGTCGCCTTTATCCTTAATTAAACTGCGGACACTTTCACTCATTGAGCCTAAATGTACGGGAATATGTGGGGCATTTGCTACTAATAATCCCGATGAATCAAAAATAGCACAGGAGAAATCTAGCCTTTCTTTGATATTCACTGATGTGGCTGTATTTTGCAACACAATTCCCATTTGTTCGGCGATAAATTGATAGAGATTTTTGAATATTTCTAAGCGGATGGGATCAGGTTTAGATGTTGTGTACATTTTGATTCCTATTTTTGAATTTGATAATTCTGAAAAATTCAAGGGGTAAATATTTGTAAATCTTATACTTTAGACTAAAGTTAAAAATTATTATTGACAGTGTATAAAATCTTGTAAATATGCTCATCCTAGTAATGAGAATATATTTTTTCAGCCAACTCCTGGATCAAAAGTGATAAATTGTTAAAGGATTAATTCAGAAAGAAAATGCTGTGACACCACCTGAATTTTCATTGTATGGGAAAATTGCCCTAGTACAATACGGCGTAAATAAACCACCCCTTCGGGTTCGGCAGTTCCTCATGGGGGAAACCCCCAAGACCGGACTGCCTCACCATTCAAAATCAATGAAACGCTTACGCTGTATTCATTTTGAATTTTGAATTTTGTTAGCGCAGCGTAAAGCCTTCTCTTTCAGAGACGCTAACGCGAACGGCATGGCTTCGCTTAGAGCGAGTCTACGAGCGTCATTTTGAATTCCGCCTTGCGGTACTAGTTACTGGAGGAGGGCAAGGATTAGGATTAGAAATCACCAAAGCACTTGCGAGTGCAGGGGCTTTTGTTTTTATCAATGGGCAAAACCATGAAAAGTTAAATCGCACAGTTACATCTGTAACCGCAGTTGGCGGATCAGCTTTGCCATTGCAATTAGATATTACAGATGAAGCAGCCGTTAAAAAAGTGTTCATCTTACCAATATTATTGGTAATAATGTGATAAACAGTTGGAATTAGGACTGTATTAATGCTTAACCTTTATTTCCTGCTCTAAAAACAGGTTGCCAATGTCAAATAAAAGTTGCATAGTACCTCGATAGCCAACTTTGGTGAACTGACCATGATCTAAGCGGTCAAAAATGGGAATCCCTTGACGGTAGAGAGGAATTTTTAAGCGTTGAGCGATCGCGACTCCATGAGAGTTGGTAATTAGCAAATCAGATCCAACCGCCAATTGCTCAAAGTCTTCCAAATCGCCAATAGTGACGCTCTTGATCGGCAGTTTTTCCAGTAGAGGAAAGCGTGTTGTTGTTACTGCTGCGTGAATCTCAACTCCTAGCGATCGCAAAAAAGCAACTGTTGACCAAAGTAAATCTGGTTCCAGCGCCAAAGAAACTCGCTTGCAGCCAAAGTAAAAGTGATTCTCCAACATTACATATTGCAACTGATGGCGTTGACGGCGGTATTTCTCCGGTACACTAACACCACTGATATCCGCCAATGCTTGTAGGAATTTATCTACTGCTGCTAGTCCTGTGAGTTCGCCAAATACCTCATAAGGTATATTGAATCTCTGCTCCAAAATTTGCGCCGCACCCCGCATACTATCACCTAGTGCCAAAGTGAATACAGAACTGCCAATTGAGCGTAACTGTGCTGCATTTGTGCCATTAGCTGTAATGGCACTAGAAGAATCTTCTATAGAACCATCTAGTGAGCCAGAAAGGTCAGGTACAACAATAGGTACAAGTCCAAAAGAAGTGACAATTTCTTTGATTTCCTGGACATCCCCTGGTGTAAAGGCAGAACTCGCCAAAATAGTGATTTGTGTGGCACAAGCGTCTTGATTGGAGCTTTTTTGAGGAATTTCCCTGACTATACTCTCAACGGCACCAGCAAAGCCATCTTGTAATGTACCTTTGAAATCCGGTGTAGAGACAAGCACAATTGGTAAATAATCCAGTTCTGGATGACGGTGGCGAATCTCCTTCACAAAGCGTCCCATATCATCACCTCTGGTTTCCACCAGTCCAGTGCTACAAAGACCGATAATTTCTGGTTTGGATCTCTGCATCAAAGTCAAGATTGCTTGTTCAACTCTTTCTTCACCACCCAAAATCGTTGCGACTTCGGTCATCGCCGTACTGGAAAGGGGAATCGTCTGACGGAAATGCTGTACTAATACTGCCTTAGTCAAAGCAGTACAGCCTTGAGAACCGTGTAATAAAGGCATCATTCCCTTCAACCCCAAAAAGGCTAAAACTGCGCCTACAGTTTGGCTTTGCTTCAAGGGATTAACTGCAACAGATGTACTCGTAACGCTAATAATCGCCATCAAATTTCCTCCTCTGACCACGGGGCTGGCTGGTATACTTGTTCCCACACAGGATTGTAAAAAGCAGCATACAATTCTCGTGCTACCTCTAAAATTCCTATATAGCCTGCATAGGGATGATTGCGTTCTTGATTAATATCTAAAAATGGAATCCTAGCTGTGAGAGAAGCGTCTTGATAGCGTTTATCAGAAATTAACATATCAGCTTGATTTTCGTTAATTATCTGTAAAATTTCTTCAGGACTATTTTGTTCTAGAATTATGCCATCTTGACCTAACAAACTTTTGACTCTAATTCTATCCTCCTCAGTATTATTCTTAGTACTAATAGCAATAACTTCCATTCCCAATTTCTTAGCAGCAAAGATAATCAGCCAACTCTTGAAACTTCCAATAGAAAGGATAACGCGCTTACCTTGTAATCGAGTGATATACAGAGATAATTTTTCATCTATTGCAGCAGTTTCTTCTACAATTAGTTTTTCTGTACGTTCCTGCAAATCAGGATTACCCAATTTTGATGCAATATTCCTTAAACATTGATTGATTGACTCTATACCATAGATAGACTCCTCTATATAGGGAATGCCATATTTTTTCTCCATGCTTTTTGCCATGTTAATTAGTGCTTTGGAGGAGAGAATCACGTTCAGCTTGGCGCGATGGGCATAGCAAACTTCTTTGTAGATAGCATCGCCTGTAATTTTTGCCAAAACTCTGATACCTAATTTCTCTAACAACGGCAAAACATTCCATATTGCACCTGCGATGTTATGTTCACCAATTAGGTTGATGTCATTAGGTGTACTATTCTCTGGTTCAGCTGTTCCAATAACGTGTTCTAGCAACGCTTCAGCAGCAACACGATTGCCCAAATTTTGGTTCCCAATAAATCCAGGGCAATGTACAGGGATAGTGGGTATTCCTGTTTTCTCAGTGGCATTTTTGCAAACTCCCTCAATGTCATCACCAATCAGGGCGGTGATGCAAGTAGAGTAGACAAATACTGCCGCAGGTTTGTAGCGTCTTGCTAGTTCTAAAATGCCTTTGTAAAGCTTTTTGGCTCCACCAAAGATGATATCGTTCTCATCGATGTCGCTGGTAAAACGTATCTTGTACAGCATCGAACCAGAAGAGAGACTGCTGTAACTTCCCCAAATGCTGGCAGCACAGCCACTTGGCCCGTGAACTACATGAGCAGCATCAGTGATTGGTACTAGGGTAATCATTGCACTGTCAAAAGCACAACTCCCTTGAGTAGTTCCAGGTTGGGGTAATTGTGTGGAGGACTTTTTTTTGTGTAGTTTCTGCTGCTGATGAGCATCTTCAGAATTGGAGTCACTGAACGAATCGTTGATTTTTTCTGGGGTAGGATTCATTTGTTTGGTGACAATAGGTAGAAGTTATTAGGTGTTAAGTCGATTCCAAAAGGCTTTGATAGGATTTTCATTTATTAACCGTGTATCTAAAGCATGGAATAAAAGGGAATGAGAAAAATAATTTCCCATCCCCTAAAACATAAACACCAACTAGCTTAGAGAAGGAGAAAACAAAAACACAAACTAGACTATTCAAGTATTAATGTTGCCGTGTACACCTTAGTAGATTAGTGTTAACACAGTGATTCAAATGCAGAGAGTTAGGATTGGCTATTCCACTACCTCCATTTTAAAGGATTGGTTAGAGGGTGGGCCAAAATAGCCCACCTGATATTTACTCTGTATTTAGCACCGGAGTCTAAACAAGAACCTTACTTCTTCTAGCTACCAGAAACTATTTCTACGTTTCCTTTTTTCAGAGCTTCTAGTGCTTCGCCTTGAGCGTCTTCTAGCTTCTTCTCACCATCTGCTTGAGCGTTGGCGGCACCTATAAGTTTTGCAGCATTTTCTTCACTTTCGAGGATGCCGAATTCAATCAACAATTCTTCTAGCTCATCCATTTCGATGGGTGTGGGAACGGCGAGATTTGTATTGTTGATAATCTTGTCTGCTAGTGTACGGTATTCATTAGCTTGTCCACTGTCGGGTGCATACTCGTTTACAGTCATCCGACGCAATTCGGCGTGTTGCACGATATTGTCACGGGGGACAAAGTGAATCATCTGGGTACTTAATCTAGCTGCAAGGGTGCTAATCAGTTCGTCTTCCCGGTCAGTTTTCCGGCTGTTACAAATCAGCCCACCCAAACGTACCCCACCAGTGTGAGCATATTTGAGAACCCCACGAGCAATGTTGTTAGCTGCAAACATCGCCATCATTTCACCAGAGGTAACGATGTAGATTTCTTGGGCTTTACCTTCACGAATTGGCATCGCAAAACCACCGCATACAACGTCGCCCAATACGTCGTAGGATACGAAATCTACGTCTGAGTAAGCGCCGTTTTCTTCGAGGAAGTTAATGGCGGTGATGATACCCCGGCCGGCGCAACCTACACCAGGTTCTGGCCCACCAGATTCTACGCATCTGATATCCCGGAAACCAGTGATTACCACTTCTTCGAGTTCGATATCTTCTACAGCGCCCCGTTCAGCAGCTAAATGCAGCACGGTAGTTTGAGCTTTACAGTGCAAAATCAAACGAGTGGAGTCAGCTTTCGGGTCACATCCGACAATCAAGATGCGTTTACCCACTTCTGCCATCGCAGCAAGGGTGTTTTGGGAAGTAGTAGATTTACCAATACCACCTTTACCGTAAAAAGCAATCTGTCTAATTCTTTCGTCGGACATGATAATTTATCCTGCAATTGTTTGTTTGGTGAGTCTGTCGGTTTATGAGGCGTTGGCACAAAGTAGTGCCAGAGGTACTTGCTGTCAAGTTACAGCAGTAACCTGATGTAGAACGTTGTTGGAGGCCCTCGTTCTACAGCAAAAAGAGTCTGTATCCAGAACATATTTAAGTTTTTCGTTGGCCATTAGTCGAATGGCACTAAGAAGAGCCTAAAGACTTGTGTCGTCTTCCAGCCTCCAGGCTGGGAATGTATTTAAAAGGGGCTGCTGCCTCTTGTCAAGCTATGGGAGGCGGAGCCTCCCAGAATGGGTTACCAGCCTCTAGGCTGGTAACCAGTCAGAGCAAGGGCTGTATCTTTTCTTAGTGCCATTCGCTATTAGACATCTCCAGAAATTAAATATGCGTTATCCAGAATCCTTGTAGAGACGTAGCATTGCTACGTCTCTACGTTATTTTTCGGAGATGTCTATTAGTCATTGTTTTTTCTGACTAATGGCTAGAGCAATAAGACATCACTCAAGGAAAATTGCAAGTATTACCATCCGCTCACTTAAATGATTTCTCTAGCGGTAGCAATACCAATTGGAAAAAAGAAAGCTACAGATTCTAAGCTGGAAACTCAAATTCAATCCGAATTACGAATTCAGCATTATCAGTTGTTGTAATTAGAAAGAAGGTTGCTCATACCTCAAGAGTGGTTGCAGCAGGATTTAAATTTACGCCAAGTTTTCCTAAATCACACAACCAACCATTGCAATCCACTCTAAACAGTCGCTACAACTTCCCCAATTTTGCTGATATCGTAACCACCGAGAATTTCAAATTGGGAGTGAACCATCCGATGTCCCAAAGTACTGAGCAACTGCTGTACTGGTGCTTCTTCCAGATATTCCTTGAGAATCACCAAATCATATCGTGACTGATGTAAAGGGATAAATCCCAGCCCAAAAGCGCTAGCTACAGATGCCGTACTTATACCAGCATCAGCAACTCCTCTGACTACAGCTTGGGCAACATCTTGGTGAGTTTTGAGTATATTGTCAAAGCCCTGAACGGTATCGAACGGTATCTGCTCCTTTTGGAGTGTTTGTTCCAAAAGCATTCGACTACCAGAACCGATTTCGCGGTTAACAATAGTCGCTCCCCCAGCAACTAAGTCACTAACTGTTCTAATTCCCATTGGGTTTCCTGACTTCAACAAAAGTCCTTCCTCCCAGACACCAAGGGTAATTAGAACTGCTTCCCTCCCAGCCAGAACATCTCGAACAAAGGGAGTATTATACTCACCAGTTTCAGGATCGTACAAATGCATCCCAGCGATGTGCGCCTCACCTCTGCATAGACTGTGCAATGCAGCCATGCTGTTGGCGAAGTTATATTGGACTCGCAGTTGGGGATGCCAGCGTTCGGTGGCTCTTGCCCATAGTGAAATCACAGGGGCACAACCAGCAATCACAACGGTGTTGTGAAGTGTTTCGAGATTATCGTCTAAAAGACGGACTCGAACTTTATTTGTACCTGCTTGGCTAGTACTTTCACCATCAGCCGGAATCATATCTTGGCGAAAAGCATCCTTGCCAATTAAGGGATAAGCTATCCATTGTCCTCCTACACGAGCCATGCTAACTCGTAGTTGCTGACCATTAGGAACAGGTTTGGCAAGAACGGCTTCAATTTCAGGTAAATCCCGCTCTAACCAGAATAGATCCTCTACTTGACAGCCAAGCGCTTTGGCCAAACGAAGTGTGATGGCTACCGAGGGAGCATATAGTCCCGACTCTACACCACTAATAGTCTGACGAGTCACATTAGCGATGTTAGCCAAATCTTGTTGGCTCATGCCTAAGCGAGTTCTAATGGACTTCAAGTTATTACGGAGGTCACTATCCTGCTTCATTGGCTTTGTCTCTTAGTTTCAAAAAGCCGTAGCGGATTTAAACATTGCATCTGCCAAGGCGAAAGTCTTGTCTTTGAGTTTATATCATTTCTCTTTGAAGACTTTTTGTACTTTCGCTATCTTGATTCCCTATATAAAAAGACTATCACAGAAGTTGCAAGTTTGCTTGCCGAGCGCAAATTATTTTTGCGGGTGGTTACTTTTTAGCCGCTTTTTTGGCTCAAAAGCCCCAAATTCCGATAAATAAAGCATTTGTTTAGTATGAAATATTTACCAACTTTATTGGCAATAAGTAGCATTTCATACAGTACAAAATTTTGCGGTTCTCAGGCAAATTGCAGTCAATCTTCTAGATTAAAGACAAGCGCGTGAAACTTGGGATAAAAAATAAACAACTGCCCCTTGCCCCCTGTCTTATCCCAATGACAAATATTGACGCCCATCTACTTAACCCTATTCAAAAGTAGACACATCTCGCAGCAAATTCGGAATTTCCCCTTGAGATATAGGAAACTCTAGTAAGGTTTCTCTAAGACCCAAATACCCAGATTCTGCAAACGACAAAAGCATTCGTGAAAGCGCTAGCCAAACTTCCGGTTCATATTCCCAATCACGATAACGCGAAGCTTGACCAGCAATTGAACGTAGCGCCCAAAAATAAGAGTTCCGCACTACCGAACCACCCTTCTTAAACTCTGGTAAATCTTCGTGGTGGATCAAAAGTATTTTATTTTCAATTCTGGCTCGCATAGCAATTTTGGATTTTGGATTTTAGATTTTAGATTAAAAGTTAAGTTTTAAGTAGTTGGCTAGTGTTGAGCGCATATAGGACTCATATTTGATTGCGCGTCTATTCCCTATTCCCTCCTTACGCAAGTAAGTTCAGTAATCAAATCGGATTCCTATAGTATCGTAGGCATTTGGCGATCGCCATTGGTGTCAACTTAAGCTGAAACTTCTTTAAATAATTCGTAATTCGTAATTCGTAATTCGTAATTAAGTTTTGTGAAAGCGTTGCGGTAGCGAGTCTGCGAGCGTCCGGGGATTTAGACCCCGACCCAAAACTTGCCAGTTATTTAACTGGGGGATTTAAACCCACGGTAGTCGGTTAAAACCTGGAAATGCTGCTCCTGGTGGCTCTTGCCAGGAAGCGAGGCGAGCCTCCGCCTCTAGGATGGCATTCCCAGTCGGAGACTGGGAACGAGACAATATCTAAAAGCTTTTACTAGGCGTTGACACCAATGGGCGATCGCTTACCATCTGATGTAGCCAATCGTAAATTGTTATGCTATATTAAGCGTAGTCGTTATGAGTTTATATATGATCATGGCTAACCCAACTGTAGAAAACTTAGTAATTATCGGTTCTGGCCCAGCAGGCTACACAGCCGCTATCTATGCTGGACGCGCTAACCTGAAACCCGTTGTATTTGAAGGTTTCCAAGCCGGGGGTTTACCTGGTGGGCAACTAATGACAACGACGGAAGTTGAGAACTTTCCAGGGTTTCCCCAAGGGATTACTGGCCCGGAATTGATGGATCAGATGAAGGCGCAGGCGGAGCGCTGGGGGGCTGAACTATATACTGAAGATGTTATATCAGTTGACTTGAGTCAGCGTCCCTTTACAGTGCGATCGCAAGAAAGGGAAATAAAAACCAACAGCATCGTCATTGCTACTGGTGCAACAGCAAAGCGTTTGGGTTTACCCAGCGAACATGAATTTTGGAGTCGGGGTATTTCCGCTTGTGCAATTTGCGATGGTGCAACACCAATTTTCCACGGTGCAGAATTAGCTGTGATTGGTGCTGGCGACTCGGCGGCGGAAGAGTCAATTTACCTCACCAAATACGGTTCTAAGGTAAATATGTTGGTACGCACCGATAAAATGCGGGCTTCTAAAGCCATGCAAGACAGGGTTTTGAGCAACCCGAAAATCCAGGTGCATTGGAATACAGAAGCTGTGGATATCTTCGGTAGCGATCGCATGGAAGGGGTGAAAGTCCGCAATACTAAAACTGGTGAAGAGAGTCAACTGCACGCTAAAGGTTTATTCTACGCCGTTGGTCACACTCCCAATACCTCTTTATTTAAAGGGCAATTAGAACTGGATGAGGTAGGTTACGTTGTTACCAAGCACGGTGCTGTGGAAACTAGTGTAGAAGGCGTTTTTGCTGCTGGCGATGTCCAAGATCATGAGTTTCGGCAAGCAATTACGGCTGCGGGTACTGGTTGTATGGCGGCGATGTTAGCAGAACGTTGGTTGTCATCCACTGGCTTGATTCAAGAATTCCATCAGCAGCCAGAAACAGCAGATAACGAATTAGAACATCAGCCAGCCAAGAAGACTGAAGCCGAGGAAGAAGCGGGATTTAAGTTAGATGGGACACGCCATGAGGGAGGTTATGCCTTACGGAAATTATTCCATGAAAGCGATCGCTTACTCCTTGTTAAATATGTCTCTCCTGGTTGCGGCCCTTGTCATACCCTGAAGCCGATTTTAAATAAAGTGGTGGATGAATTTGAAAGCATTATTCACTTTGTAGAAATTGACATCGACAAAGACCGAGATATTGCTGAAAATGCTGGTGTGACAGGAACGCCAACAGTTCAATTGTTCAAAAACAAAGAACTGGTAAAGGAAGTCAAAGGCGTGAAGCAAAAGAGCGAATACCGCGAGTTGATTGAAAGTAATCTGTAATTATAGTTAGGAGTTAGGAGCGGAGGCAAAGATGCTCCGCCTGCGGTTGAGAGTTATTACTGTCCCTACCTGCTGCTGCTAGCAATATTGCCCACCCTAATTTGTCTAATCGGATTTTGGGTGGAAATAATCTCATCTGTAAGGTAGGGTTGAATTTTGAGTTGACAAAATTACTCTTATAACTCATAACTCCTAACTTACTTTATGGCCATTACAAAACGGCGACTACCGACATTTTTAGAGTTTGGCAAAAGTCCCAATCTTTCCCAAAAACTCATGCTCATCGGGTTAGCCATTACCCTATTTTTCATTTTCCTGGCATTCTTCGCTCCCGTATTGCAGGCTTGGGGATGGCTGCAAAACCCGAAAGATTTTCTCTCTAATCCAATTCACGAGCCACCCTCAGCGAAACATTGGTTTGGTACTAGTCGCCTGGGTTATGATGTGTTCTCTCGGACTTTGTTCGGCGCTCAAGCTGCTTTGCAGGTGGTAATTTTGGCAACGGCGCTGAGTATGATTATCGGTGTGCCTTTGGGGATGCTGAGTGGTTATCTTGGCGGTAAATTGGATAAAGTGTTGCTGTTTATTATGGATAGCATCTACACTCTACCAGGGCTACTGCTGTCTGTGACACTGGCATTTGTGGTGGGGCGTGGGATATTAAATGCAGCGATCGCTATTAGCATTGCCTACATTCCCCAATATTACCGCGTTGTTCGCAACCACACCGTCAGCGTGAAAACGGAAGTGTTCATCGAAGCTGCTCAAGCAATGGGCGCTTCTACTTGGGTTGTGCTTTCTCGTTATCTGTTTTTCAACGTCATTCAAAGCGTACCCGTGCTATTTACACTCAACGCGGCTGATGCAATTTTGGTGTTGGGCGGTTTAGGCTTTTTGGGGCTAGGGCTTCCCGAAGAAGTGGCAGAATGGGGACATGATTTAAAACAAGCCCTAGAAGCTCTACCTACTGGCATTTGGTGGACTACGCTTTTCCCTGGTTTGACGATGACATTCATGGTGGTAGGGTTATCACTACTTGGTGAGGGGTTAAATGAATTTGTCAATCCCCGATTACGAAGAGAAAATAGAATCCGAAAGTAGTCATTAGTCATTAGCAAAAGACAAATGACAAAGGACAAAGGACAAATAAACAATAGAGAGATTTGTATGAAAGATAATTTAACGTTAATTGCTGCCGCTACTGGTGGGTTTATGCTTACCATTGCCCTTGCTGGTATCTTAAGAGGTACTCCAGTTACAGCTTGGCAGGAGCAATCGAGTTTCCGTACCAAGACTGTTGCTGATTTACGACTCGCACCCAATAAGACAGAAAATTTAGAATTTTTTCGTGCCAAAATCCTAAAACCCTAAGTACACATTTGCCTAAAACCCTGACAAATTGTTGATTTTGAACTGGAGAATAGGGAATAGGTAATAGCTGTTAACCAATTACCAATGCTCTATGCCCAATAACAAATGACAAATGACAAATGACAAATCAAGTAATTGGCGTTGATGTCGGGGGAACAGCGATTAAGCTGGGGCGTTTTGCAGATGATGGTACTTGTCTGCAATCTTTGACTGTGGTATCTCCTCAACCAACAACGCCGGAAGCTGTGTTAGCAGTGCTGGTAGATGCGATCGCACAAATCGATCCAGATAATCAAGCTGTTGCCATTGGTGTTGGTACTCCTGGGCCGTCTGATGCCGCAGGACGCATTGCTAAAATCGCCATTAACTTGCCTGGCTGGATCGATGTGCCTTTAGCAGACTGGTTAGAAGCTAAAATTGGCAAACCGACTGCGATCGCTAATGATGCTAATTGCGCTCTTTTAGGAGAAGCTTGGCTAGGAGCCGGTCGCCACTTTCAAAATCTGATTCTGCTAACTTTAGGTACTGGGGTTGGTGGTGCAATTATCCTCGATGGCAAACTATTTATTGGACATCAAGGAGCCGCCGGGGAATTGGGTTTAATTTCATTAAATCCCGATGGCCCAATTTGTAATAGTGGCAATCGAGGCTCTTTGGAACAATATGCCTGTGCGACTGCAATTCGCCGCCGCACTTTCAAGGAACCCATCGAATTGGGTTTTCTTGCCCAACAAGGAGATAGCGCAGCCTTGACTTTTTGGCAAGAGTATGGTAAATACTTGGGAATTGGTCTGACCAGTTTGATTTATGTACTCACACCGCAAGCGATCGTGATTGGTGGCGGTATCAGTGGTAGCTTTGAGTTTTTCTTACCAGGTGTGAAGGCAGAAATTGAGAAGCGAGTGCAGCCTTTATCACGAGTGGATTTACAAATATTACCAGCAGAGTTAGGCAATCTTGCGGGGATGGTAGGTGCAGCAAAGTTGGCATGGCAACGCTATTCGGAATGTTAGATTATGGTTCAAACAATCCCAGCGAGAGATATAAGTCTTTACGAATTAGAAGAAAAATTTGGTTTGCAACTTGCCACAGACAGCAACTTTTTTGCAGAATGGACAGAAATACCAACTCTGGCAGATGGTGAAAAGCAAGCGACGGCGCGAGTGAAAAGCAACTATTTAAACTTGAATAAGCACCGTCTGATGTCAGAAGAGGCGGTAAAGATGGTAGTGCTGTATCCTTTACTCGATTTAGCTGGGTTTTATCAACCTCCTTTTGAGATTGAAACCGAGACTTCTGTGGAGATTTCTGCCGAAGACGAAAGCTTTCTCGTTAAAGGAAACATTGATGTTCTTGTCATCCAAAAACATTTTTGGGTATTTGTCATCGAATCTAAAAGCAGTAAATTTGATGTGATGACAGCCCTACCTCAAGCACTCGCTTATATGCTTGATCGTCCAAATCCTGCACAACCGACTTTTGGTTTACTAATCAACGGGAGAGAATTTGTTTTTGTCAAATTGATTCAACAAGAACATCCTTGGTATGCCTGATCTGATGCGCTATCAATTGAACGTGATTCAGAACTACACCAAGTACTCACTATATTGAAGCGCCTTGGACAATTAATTGTGCTTTTACCACCTGAGAACTAGTACCACAAGGCGGAATTCAAAATTCAAAATTAATATAGGAATCTGATTTGATTACTGAGCTTACTTGCGTAGGGAGGGAACAGGGAACGGGGAACAAGGAAGAAGGGAATAGACGTGTACTGAGTTTTTCAAAAATCAAATACGAGTCCTATACAGTGTAAGCATTTCATTGATTTTGAATGGGTGAACTCATTCTTAACTTTTCTTCCTTTGCGCTCTTTGCGTCCTTCTCTAACGAGACGCTGCGCGAATGCGGTTCGTTCTTTTATGCCTCAAATTTAATGGGACAGACCACTGGAATTGAGGCTTATGATCTACCTATACTTGCAACTCAAATCCAGGTAATATATCTTCTCCAGAAAGAATCGCCGGCATTTGCATAACTTCTACAGCTTTTTCGAGTCGGTAAATTTCCACTTGCTTATCTTGAGGATTAATTAGCCAACCCAAACGCAAACCATTTTCTATGTATTCCCGCATTTTCGCTTGGATAGGTGCAAGACGGTCTGTCTCAGAACGCAGTTCAATTGCAAAATCGGGTACAAGTGGCGGAAATTTTTTTCGCTGTTCTAGTGTTAAAGCTTCCCACCGTTCCAACTTTACCCAAGCTGCATCAGGGGAACGTTTTGCACCATTTGGAAGTATAAAGATAGTTGAAGAACTAAAAACTTTCCCTAACTTAGCTTGACGATTCCAGATTTCTAAATCGGTAATTAGTCCAGCCTCTTGATTTCCGCTTTCTCCTCCTACTGGTGGCATAATAATTAATTCTCCGGCTGCATTCATTTCCAGGCTTAAATCGCTATTGGCAACACACAATTGATAAAACTGCTCATCGGTTAAATGAGCAATCGGTTCTAGATTAAGCACAACAGTATTCATTGAATCTTTCCTCGTGCCTTTATTGCTAAGGGAACTCCAAGAAATAAATTATCCAATATTGTGGGGTGGGCATCCTGCCCGCCCAGTCTATAGGGCGGGCGAGACGCCCACCCCACAAGAGTTAATTGGATATTTTTTTATTTGGAAGTCCCTAACTTCGTTATCTTTAGTTAAAAGTTTAGCAAGAGTAAGTTCTTCGTTCACACTAAGATAAAGAATATCCAGTTGCTTTTTTAACGTATTTCACAACTTTTTCATAAGATTCAGGATTACTCACAGGGTTGATGATGATGGGAATAGTGCCATCTGGCAACCAAAAAGTTATCCTACCGTTCGGTTCATGACAAAATGAACTGATACAGTTGAGATTAATTACATATTCATTTTTTTCGTAATTTATTCTTACCCAGTGGGCGTGATCTAATTCTAATCCTGTCACACATTCTAAATAATCAAAAATCTTTTGATAATCTTCCAAATTACTTTGGGGGTTAATCACTATGGGAATGGCACTATCGGGTAGCCAAAAAGTTACCCTGCCATTCAGTTCATAACAAAAAGCATGGACACGCTCAAAATTCACCACATATTCTTTCCTCTCGTAAAGGATTTTCACCCAGTACGCCACAACATCTCCTCAAGTCCGAAATTTACGAATGATGCACCCTGGATGTCCAAATCGACTAAAGCTCTAAGTTAATGTTGCAATTTTGAATTTTGTTAGCGCAGCGTTAGCGAGTCTTCTCCCAAAGGGAGACGCTAAGAGCGATAGCGCAGCGTTAGCGAGTCATCGAGCGTCACGAGCGTCATTTTGAATTTTGAATTTTTATGACACCTCCAATGGTGTTGGTGTACCAGATGTAGAAAGAGAAAGAGCGATCGCTGTTTGAATAAACCCTTTAAATAAAGGATGAGGGGTACTGGGGCGCGATTGAAATTCTGGATGAAATTGACAAGCAAGAAAGAATGGGTGTTTGGGTAATTCCACAATTTCAACTAAGCGTCCATCAGGAGAAGTACCACTAATCACATAACCAGACTTTAACAACAAATCGCGGTAATCGTTGTTGAACTCATAGCGATGTCGATGTCGTTCATAAATTACATCTTCTTGATAGAGCTTGAAAGCTAAAGTATCATGGAGAACACGACAAGGGTATAGTCCTAAGCGCATTGTACCCCCTAAATCCACTACTTCTTGCTGTCCTGGCAATAAATTAATTACGGGATCAATTGTATAGGGGTCAAATTCAGCACTGTTTGCACCTGTTAATTCCCCTACGTTTCTGGCCCATTCAATCACAGAACATTGCATACCCAGGCATAAACCCAAAAAGGGGATTTGGCGATCGCGCGCGTATTTAATGGCGGCAATTTTGCCATCCACTCCCCGAACCCCGAAACCTCCTGGTACAACGATGCCATCGACACCCTGAAGATGAGTTTCAGCTGATTCAGTTTCCAAATCTTCTGAGTTTATCCAACGCAGACGCAGTTTGCCATAAGTGGAGATTGCAGCATGGTTTAGCGCTTCCACTACCGATAGGTAGGCATCACTTAACTGTACATATTTCCCAACAATGGCAATTTCTACCTCATGCTTGGGACTATGTAAGCGTTGTACCAGGGTTTTCCACTGTGTCAAATTTGGTTTACGTTGTTCCATTTGCAGCAAGTTCAGCACTTGTTCTGCCATTCCTTCCCGTTCCAGATTTAGGGGTACTTCATAGATACTTTTGGCATCTTGGGAAGTGATGACGCATTCTTCCGGGACATCGCAAGATCCCGACAATTTCTGTTTTAATCCCTTGGGTAAAGGGCGATCGCTCCGACAAACTAAAATATCTGGTTGAATACCAATGGATCTCAGTTCCTTAACTGAATGTTGTGTCGGCTTAGTTTTCATTTCACCCGCCGAGGCAATCCACGGCACCAGCGTTACGTGCATATACAGCACATTCTGCCGTCCCACCTCTTTACGGAACTGGCGAATTGCTTCCAAAAACGGCAGTGATTCAATATCCCCTACCGTACCGCCGATTTCTGTAATTACTACAGAGGGATTTGTACTTTTAGCAACTCGCAGAATCCGATCTTTAATTTCATTGGTAATATGAGGAATTACCTGGACAGTACCGCCATTGTAGTCTCCGCGCCGCTCTTTATTGATGACTGCCTGGTAAATCGAGCCAGTAGTCACACAATTTAAGCGCGACATCGAAGTATCGGTAAAGCGTTCATAATGCCCCAAGTCCAAATCTGTCTCCGCCCCATCTTGGGTAACGAATACTTCCCCATGCTGAAAGGGACTCATCGTGCCAGGATCGATATTAATATAAGGGTCGAGTTTGAGAATCGACACCGAATATTCGCGCGACTTGAGCAAACGCCCTAGACTTGCTGCTACAATGCCCTTACCAATACTGGAAACTACGCCTCCAGTAACAAAGATAAACTTAGTCATAGTAGTTTGAATTTCTAACAACTTCTAAAAATACATCCCGTCATTGTGCCACAGTTATTGTGGTGTAATCTTCTGTGATTTGCTGTGAAAAACCTTCTAGGATTAGTAATATTAGGCTTTATTCTCTCCTCCTCAATAGCATTGGCACAGCCATCTCTTATAGTTATTTTTCCCCAGACAAACTACCAGACAAGTGCCCAAAAAATCTTCTTTCTGGGCACTGCACCACCAGATGGTCAGGTTTTGATCAATAGTAAGCCAATTACCCGCAGCAAAGCTGGTCATTTTTCCCCTAGTTTCCCCTTACAGTTGGGGGAGAATCTTTTTACTGTGCGTCGCCAGAATCAAGAACTTAAGATTAAGGTGATCAGGCTTAACGCTAGCCCGGAACTACCACAGGGGGTAGCCTTTGCGAAAGATTCCCTGACTCCCGCAGTTGACATTGCCAGATTACCAGGAGAAGTAATTTGTTTTAGCGCCATCGCACCCCCTAACGCTAATGTCTCTGTAACCCTGGTCAATCAAACTATTACCCTTTCACCCCAACCCGAACAGGCACAACTACCAAGTAATTTGGCAGCTTTGACAGGGCAAAATCAGCCTCATGCCCAGTCTAGCGTAGGCAACTATCAAGGTTGCACCACAGTGGCAACAGCCGCCGATCTGGGAAAACCTCAATTTCAACTGATCCTTGATGGCAAGACGATAACTCAACCCGGATCTGGTAAGATTGAAATCCTCTCAAGATCGCAGTTGCCAATTTCTGAAGTTACAGTAGAGTCAGGCGTTGCTCGTACTGGCCCTAGCACAGATTATTCTCGACTTACACCACTGCCCAAAGGCACACGCGCAACGGTTACAGGTAGGGAAGGCGAATGGTTGCGCCTAGATTATGGCGCTTGGATTAATAGTAAAGAAACCCGCATTTTACCTGGTGCAGTTCCGCCACAAACAATAATTCGCAGTGTCGGATACCGTCAACTCCCTAGTGCGACAGAGATAGTTTTCCCTTTGCAAGTTCCCGTACCCGTGAGCGTACAACAAAGTGAGCAAACTCTCGCTCTCACTCTCTACAATACCACTGCCCAAACAGACATAATTCGCCTGGATGACAACCCCCTAATTTATCGCCTAGACTGGCAACAGGAAGCTCCAGGACAAGTAAAATACACCTTTAACCTCAAAAAAGCTCAACAGTGGGGATATAAGCTGAGATACGACGGTACAACCCTGGTTTTGGCTTTGCGTCATCCACCTAAAATTGGGAATACAAGACGCAAGCCTTTAGCTAATTTCAAGATTGTACTAGATCCAGGGCATGGAGGTAAAGAAACTGGTGCCAGTGGCCCAACTGGATATTTAGAAAAAGATGTGAATTTGGTGGTATCTAAGTTGCTGCGCGACGATTTGGTGAAGCGAGGAGCAACAGTAGTGATGACGCGAGAAGACGATCGCGAAGTTTCTTTAGTAGAACGTCAGGCAATTATCAGTCGAGAAGAACCTGCGATCGCACTTTCCATACATCACAATTCTCTACCCGATGATGGCGATGCCGAAAAAACCAAGGGATTCGCCGCTTTTTGGTATCAACCCCAAGCCCATAACCTCGCAATGTTTTTACATAACTATGTAGTCAAGAAACTCGGTAGACCTTCCTATGGTGTGTTTTGGGATAACCTAGCGCTGACACGTCCAACAGCTGCGCCATCGGTGTTACTGGAATTGGGTTTTATGAGCAATCCCGATGAATTTGAGCAGGTGGTGAACCCCGAGGAACAGAAGAAGATAGCCGATGCGATCGCTCAGGGGATTACTGAGTGGTTTCGGAGTGTGCAGTAAATTTGGAGGTACTTTACCCTCATTGTATTTGGTGGAGTGCGATCGCTAGAGGATCTCGAAAAAGCCAAGCTGGAATATGAATTGATGGAGGTAATTTGCAATGGCGAAGAAGAAATCAGCGATTCTTGAAGCCGTTCACGAAACGGCTACGGGGCTGCACAAGGCTGGACTGATGGATCAAACTACATTGCGAGAATTCGACAGTCTGTGTTTGTCTGAGATTGAACCGCTAGAACCTAAGCAAATTAAGGAAATACGCCAATCATTGCCGAAAGCGAGACAGAGATTGTAGTGATTACTGTGTATACATTTTATTTTTGAGGAAAGTGACGCGATGAAAATTAGCTATGACCAAGAAACTGACTCTCTTTATATTCGCCTAGTCGATGGATATCATGAATGTCGTACTTTGCAATTAAATGATGAAATAGCACTAAATATTGGTGCGGGTGAAGTTTTAGTTGGTGTAGAAATTCTTGATGCAAAAAAGGTTATTGGATCGGGTCAGTTGCCACAAGTTGTTCTAGAGAATATCCCATTTCAGATTGTATCAACGGCATCTTTAGAGCAAGCACACACTCCGCCCGATTCTCCTGTGGAGGATGAGACGCTAGCAGAACTACCTGAAGATTTTGCTGCTAAGATCGCTGAAATAAAACAACGTGGCGATCGCTTTCAATCTGTAATCCGACGAGGTTCTACAGGTCAAGATTTGCTCAAATTTGCTGGTACTTGGCATGGAGACGACCTAGAGGAGTGTCTAGCATTTCTTGATGCAACCCGCTCACAAGCGAAAGCCAAGGCTATGTACTTCTGTTACTCAGCATTGGCTTCAGGTGATTCTTTAGGCTTTTAATTGATTCTATCGATTCCTTGGTTTCCAACTATCAAGAATTTCTCGAATAGAGACTAATTCGTTAAGATATTCATTCACTTCGATTCTTTTACTTTCGAGAATAGCAATAACCTCAGAAGCTTCTACTTCCCTTGTTGCCCGTTGCTTGAGTAAAGAGTCAAATTCAGCTTGAAACATATTGATGTAGTCATTGATTTGCTTTTCGCCTTTACGAAAATCATCTGATACTTGTTTTTCAATAACACGCTGAAGCAACTGTAGGTTTCTCTGCACTTGTAAGTCAATATTTTGCTGAATTCCTTGAGAAGTCAGTTGTAAATCAATTTCATAGTAAGATACTGTTTCCTGATACGAAACATCTACTTCATAGACTTTATCTGATTTACAGCATCGGCTATTCTTCCTTGATTCTTTCTTACTTCTAGCAAATACTTTTTGCTGATGTTGAATTTGAGCATCAATACCAGAAAATTCAAAGTCAGGAAATTGGATTGTATTATTACCTATTTCTACTTGCAAATTCTTTTTAATAAGCTCAGATAGTTCATCAGAAATAGCCTGTATTTCTCGTTGGATTTTTTTAACTAAACCTTCACGAATTATTGTTCCCTCTCTAACTAGTCTATCCTGAGTATCCAACCAAAAAGTTTGTATTACAGGAGTGCAGTACTCATTAATAGTTTTAGCAATTTTCTCAGCATCTTTTTTGTTTTTGACCTTGATTTTATAGGGATCAGAACTGGAAGAGTCTTCAAGTAAAGAACTGAACTTATCCAATATATATGTGGGAAGATTTGGAGTCTTTTCGTCCTTTGAAACCTTTTTGGATTGATTTTTAGCTACTCTATCAATTTCTGAGGCTATGCGTTTTTTGGCACTTTCGGCAAATTTATTAATCCCTTGGCTGAACGTATTAATTAATATTTGCTTTTGTGCTTCTACGGACTTTTTTACAGTCGCCACCTGATTTTTCGCTAAATCAGAATGTTTTTTGTACTTTTCTACTTTTTGTAGCAGTTCCTCAAATTTTAACTGCCAGCATCCGATATCTGTAATAAATATCTTATCAATAGCTTTGCCTGCTTCGTTCAATTCATTTAAAACATCACTCAATAAATTCCATCCTGAATTTTGAGTAATAGTTTGAATTACTGTCTCTTGAATTTTCGGAATACCACTATCATTTAAAGCTTGTGGTGCAATTTCTTCCGGCAAGGGAATGATACGCCTTCCTTCTTCATCTCTTTGGGCATATCTAGCACTAAAAAAATCTTCAAAGTCTTTAATATGACTATCAGTTGCCTTACCTTATTGAATAAGCTTGGATAACAACCCTTGCCATCCACTAACTGAATCAATTCTTGGTTCTGGTATACCAAATTCAACTAAATTTATTCTTAAAGACTCTATAACCTCTGCAATAGGTCTATCTCTGTCTGCTTTTCTATCTACTTTATTAAGAACAAAGTAAAGCTTACCTGTATTCTCTGCTAAAAATTCCTTACGCTGCTCAATTAAGTCTTTAAGCAATTCTAAGTTTATTTTGTCCCTAAATGCTGTGTAATCCAGAATGAATAATATGGCATCACAGGTTCGGAGAGCTTCTAAAGCAGTCTGCTTTAAAGAAGTGGTGTCAAACGAGACAGACTCCCACTCATTGGGTCCAGGAGTATCAACTAATGTGAAACCTTTCAGTGATGGCATTGTACTAATCGCTTCAATGGGATGTTCTAATTCAAAGCGTGTAGTATTATTTTGATTATTTTCATGTCTAATCTCACGGGTACGTTCTAAAAATCTTTGCCGAATTTTGCTTGCTTCACCTTCTATTAAAACTATAGGTTTTTGTTTACCTGCTTGATATTCTAAAAGTCTGGGTGTTTTTCCGGCATCAATTGGACGGATATCTGTTCGACAAACTGTGCAAGCTTCTGATTCACTTGCTAACACATCTGCACCAATTATGGCATTCAAGAAGGTACTCTTACCTGCTTTCATTGCTGCAATCACAGCAACCTGATATTTTTGTTCTGCTAAGGCTTTTAAAGCTTTGGTAATATTATCTTCAACGCTTTGTAATCCTTTGGTACTATCTCCTTCTTTGAACCTTGCAGCCCGAAGTTCTTTCAAGTACTTTAAGAGTTGATTACCAGTATCACGAACTCTGTTATAGGTTTCTTGAAATTCTTGTTCAGACATATTTTTAGCTTCTAATTTCATTGTAATTCCCTCCTCGTTTATATTTGACTGATTTGAAACATCTACTGGCTCCCAAATTATTTTGCGTTGTTCAGCAGCTATAAAATTACGTGCATAATAGTCACTGGGTACACAAATTAACTCTTCATTTATTTTGCAGAGAACATTATTTGTAAGTTCTACTCCGTTGACAAATGCCTTCAAAGCATCTTCTGTTGGCTCTCTATCAATATCCCACATCAGAGAAATCAGACTATGCTGTAATCTAACTGCTAAACGCAAACAATCTTTTTCAACTTCATCTAAAGCGTGCTGGTGAGTTAAATCACGAATCTGCTTTTTGCTTTTACCAGCTAGTTCATTGTATTTTTTCTCCAAGTTGGTATATTTACCAGCTAGTTCATTTGCAACAGTCCTATGATGTTTAGCAGCTTGTCTATCACTTTCCCCAACAGCATGAGTAGTAAAAGCACCAACAACTGCTCCAACAGCTAATCCAAGAGCGCCGAAAATAAAAGGAAGCATAAAAACTATGTAATCCTCTAAAATTTAATTCCTATTGTTCTGTGAAAAGATGAGGCAGTTGAGAACTACCAAGCAACTTACTATCTGCTGATGTTAATCCTAGAGATTTAGCAATAGCGACTGATTCATGTAACCGTTGCATAGCCCCTTCTATCCCCGGTGCAATTGGACGATTTGTAATTTCTTGATTAATTGCTTCCGCTTCAGATAAAAACTCTAGATTTTTATGGTGTTCATAAATCAGTTCGTTCTCAATTGCTTGTAATCTTTCTAATTCTTGCTGAGTTAAAGATTCATAATAGATTTTCACCGTTTTTTTATGGTCATCGAGGATTTTGAAAAACTCGTAAACCATACCCGCAGTTCCAACAACGGCTAAAACTGGTGCTGCTGCGGTTAAAGCGATCGCAATTGGTGGACAAGCTGCTGCTACTGTTGTGGTTACAAACGCTGTCACACCCCCAACTGTGCCGCCTTTTACGGTATCTTTCAATGTTTCTATAGCGGCTTCTTGTGCAGAAATTTCACCCCGAACTACCCGTAAGGCGTTGGTTAGTAACGAAAATGGTGCTGTCGTCGCTACACCAATTGCTGCTCCCAGGGGCGCGACTTTAACACCTGCTTTAACTGCACCTGTTAGATTATCAAAATGCCATTTAGCATCTAGTCTCATTTGCTCCTGCGAAGTCATGGGTTTATCGCCACGGGCTAAATTATCTTTGGCGTTTTCCCACTTGATATTTTTGGGATCATTTGAGCCGCCTTTGCTATGCGGTTTGATATGACTAGCGTGCTTATCTGATAGGTATTTTTGGGTATTAACATCAGTGGATTTGCTATCAATCCCTGCTCTTTGAGATGGAGGGATTTTATCTAACATTTCTTGGGCTTGCATTCTGGTTCTTATTCGATCACCAGGTCGAATCCCACCTTTATATAATCTACGGGCTGCACTTAAGGATAAATCTTGTAATTGGGCATGTTGAACGTTAATGTTAGCAGCAGCGTTAAAAGCGGAATTACGCTCTTGTTCGTCAGACATGGGTAAACCAATTTAGTGTAATGTATTACGTTTCTTTGCTTTATACCAAAGCATGGTATGAACTTATTTTCTTATGGTTCCCATTTTGGCATCAGATGCGATCGCCCTACTGCCAAACCCAAAAGATGGAGCAATAGACATCTCCGAAAAAGAATGTAGAGACGTAGCACTGCTACGTCTCTACAAGGGTTCTGGGTAACACATCTTTAATTTCTGGAGATGTCTAATGCAGAAGATAGCAAAAACAGCCTCAAGTTATTGAAAGGTGCGTTGGCGTAGCCCGTCGTAGACATCGCTGATTTACCTACTACGGTGAAGCTAGTTGAAGTCTGTAGTAAGCTTTTGCCCGTGCTTACTAAGTTTTTCGGCTGACCATAACTTAGTAAATATTACTCTACATCTGGGTCGATACCCATTGCCCTGAGCCGTTCTGCTAATTGTGCAGCTTTTCGTTCTGCTTTTTCGGCTCTTTGCCTTTGCAACTCGGCTTCTTCTTGACCAATCAGTAACAGATTCCCTTCTAAATCCCACCAGCGCAACCACAATTGTTCAGGATTATTCAAGTAGCTTCCTTGCCATAACCCTAGTTCCACCCCTAAAGGAGGAATTGAGTAGTGACCTCGCTCATTAGGCTGCATTTTGTGGTAAGAAAAATCTACCAGGTGATAAACTTCCAGTTTGTCATTACTGATTTCATAAATCGCATAGTAGGGAATTCGGATTACTCTTTCATATACCCAGAATTTACCCGGTTTTGCGCCTTCCCGACTACCAGCTAGAGGTAAAGGGGTGACATCTCGTTCTTCATCGCCATTACCACTAGCTAGTTCTATAGCAATCAATGGCGGTATGTATTCCCGCCACAAAACATAGGAGCGACGGTTTTTGCCATCTAGCCTTGGTGGTACACCAGGGACATAAAACCAATCGGGTGCTGCTGCTCCTTTTTCTGGTGGTTCAGTCTCTCGCCAGTAAATACCACAATCTTGACCAATGCAATACTGTCCATCTGGATGTAGGCGTTGCAAAACTTGAGCAATTGAGTCTGTCAAAATGACGGTTTGGGGATGCTCTTGAAAATTTTTTACAAACGTACCATCCGACTCTGGTAGTTGAGTGTGATCGGGAAACTGGGGCGGTATGCCAATATCGGCAAGTGTTTCACTCATACTTTGAAAAGTATTGCAGCTATCTATTTAATGTTTGACGCTTCCCATAAAGTGTTACGAGCTAGTATAACACCTTGCTCTGTCTTGATTTCAGTGCTTTTACCCTGCCAGAACCCCTTTGATTGCGGATAGAAATATATGAAATCTTATATTTTGAAACTGTATGTATTTTAAGATCGACGGTATGGTAGGAGCGATCGCTATTTTATTGAGTAATGGTAGTGCAATCGCCCAAGATACACAAAGATATATCACTGTAGGGCACGATCAATTAGGAAACAGTGTAGCTCTGGATACAAAAACTATTAAGGGCACTACATATAAGCTTTATGGAATCTATGGAGATGGCATCTTTGAAACTACCTTTGATGCTTCGTGCAAAGAATCGCGGCTTTTTCGGAATCGCATTGCCATTTATAGCTCAGATGGACAGCTACTTCAAGACGATCAGCAGAAAGGAGAAATAGCTTTTGTAGCCGATTCTTCACCAGGCAAAGGAATGCAAATTGTTTGTCAAAAGATTGGTGCGCGTGGTTGGTAGATTGTGGGGGATAAGGGAGCAGGGGAAGCAAGGGAAGCAGGGGAAGCAGGGGAAGCAGGGGGAGAAGATATTAATAACTAATGCCCAATGCCCAATGCCCCATGCCCAATGCCCCATGCCCAATACTCAGATAGAAAATACTAAGGACAAAACAACGTGTCACGCGTATCTCGTCCTGTAACGGGATTAGTCCCTTTGGCAAGTTTGCACAATTTTTTTTGCTCATCGGGACGTAGCAGCGTATCAGTAAAATCTGCCCCGTCAATGATTGCACCATCAAATCTAGCGTTAGCAGCAAAAGCACCCTCCAACAGTGCATTTGTCAGATTTGCTCTGACTAAACGAGCCGAGTCTAAAGTGGCATTTCTTAAATCAGAACCCTCCAAATTCGCAGACTCTAAATTTGCTGCAAAGAAGCTGACACCGTTCAAATTAGCGTGGCTAAAGTTGCTTTGGCGAAGATTAGCTTTAGTAAAGCTAGAGTCTGTTAAATCACGTCCAGAGAAATCAGCCTCAACCAAAATTTCCTTATTATATTCCAGTGCCAAAGCTGTTGGAGCAAAACCGACTATTGCGGTGATGCCAACTATTCCCCACAGGAATAAGCTGAGTATGCTTGCCCAAATTCGGGCGCTTAACTTAGAATTCATACTATTTTTAGCCAATGGCGAACCCTCCTCCATCTCATTATCCTTGAGTCAGAGATGTTAGCGCAAAAATCCTTTAAAAATATTTTTATGAATACTAATTCAAGTTCATACGATGATTTGAACATTGCCTTGGCACGACTTCAGGCTATTCAGTGGGATACGTTGGGAATGGGGGAGAAAGACGAAAAACTTACAGAACTGATGTTAGAATTTCTGTCGCGGGTCAGACAATGGGCAAAGTTTTTGCAGAGTAAACAGAAGCATATTTTTGAAAATCTTGCTCTCCAGATTCGCCCTGACATTGAACTCCCGTTTTCCCTAATGCAATGGCTGGAGGAGTTATACAACAGCGACCGGATACCAACTAGGCGTGGTAGTGTCTATGTTCTGCTAGGGGTACGTAACTACTTATTTTGGTGTCGTCTACGGGAATTTGGTGCAGTTCCGGCGAATGGTCTTCCTGATCCTTATGAGCCTTTCATCAACTTTCTGGAATGCGGTGGTGGCATATATGTCGAGCATCACCAATTTATGGATATTTACCCCAATTATGTTTACTTCAATTTGACTGTTGGGAATGCCACGCCAGCAAGTGAAGAATAAGCACATCATGGGAGTATGATTTCAGGGAACTACTAGAAACTCTTATTTTCCTGTTGAATTAAATAACCGAGAATACTAAAGTTTATATGCATTGTCCAAATAGTGGTCAATTAGGAGAAGACCTAGTAGCCCAATGGTTGCAATCTACAGGTTGGGTAATTCTCCATCGTCGCTTTTCTAGTCGGTGGGGGGAAATTGATATCATCGCTGAATATGCTAGAAAAGCAGAGGGAACATCAGGAGAACTCAGGACTCAGCACTCAATATTGATTTTTGTTGAAGTCAAAACCCGCAGTTCAGGTAGCTGGGATGCAGGGGGAAGAAGCGCAATTACTCTACAAAAGCAAGCAAAAATCTGTCATACAGCCGAAATATTCTTAGCCGAGTACCCTGAGAAGGCAGATTGTTCTTGTCGATTTGATGTTGCTATTGTCTACTGTCAAAGGATACCAAAAAATCTGATTGGAGTTACAGCAAACCAAGAAGCTCTAGCGACTTCATCAGTACACGGATATAAGTTGAAGCTGCAAGAATACATTCCGGCAGCTTTCGACTCTTTAATTGATAATGGTTAATCGGTAATGGATAAAATATCTTGATTACCAATGACCAACTATTTTGTAGTGGCGTTACGACCAAAAGTATCACGCCAAAGTTTCTGGACAGTAGCCTAAGCCACGGACAAACTGTTGTCGAAATGCTTCAATTTCGTCTCTCTCTGGGCTACCATGAGAAACGATCGCTACTTGATAACGACGCATCACATCCACAGGGCACTGTCCCGCTTCCAAACTCCAAAGTGCCATTTGCACCCTCATTGGCGGTTCGTAGCTAATTCCTAATTCATTTAGAAAAGCCCGAAAGTCGCCATCTTCTTGGGGCGAGACTTGACCTTTGAGTTTGATCCTAACCACCCAGCCATCAATTTGATGAATTACGGTGACGAACGAAACTGGTGTCTGGGGTCTAGCGTGGAGGTGTTGAACGACCCTCAGGGTTAGACTGGCATTTGCCAGATAGTACAAGTATTCCATGTTTGTTGGTGCTTGGGATCAAAGCCAATCCTACATATCTATATTCGTCAATCAGTGCCCCTTCCCGGTAGGGTAAAAGCCCCCGTTTTTAGATGGGGAGGTTTACCCAATTTTTATGTTAAGTTTTCCGTGTTACTTAATAGTAACAATCTTATAGCCTTGCGGCAAAACTGAGCCAAGATCCCTTAAAGTTCCTTTAGAAGGGAAAGCTTAAACTAGCTTTTTCGAGAGAGTATAAATACTAAATAAAGCAAAAACTAGTACAAGGTAATTTGAAAGATACATCTCGTCCACAAGCAAAAGATTTTGAATTAGATTGCTCGGTAGCTGGCTATGACTACGAACTACCTCCAGAACTCATTGCCCAAAACCCAGCAGTTCCTAGAGATAGTTCGCGGTTACTGGTAGTTGATTCTCCCACTACAGGCATCGAAGCAGCATCCCTACACCATATTTTCCATGATTTACCTGGACTGCTACGCTCTGGTGATTTGTTGATTATGAACAATACAAGAGTCATTCCAGCGCGGCTTTATGGTCATAAATCCACTGGTGCGAAAATCCAAGTGTTGCTGTTGGAAGAACGGCAGCATAATTGTTGGCTAGCTTTAGTTAAGCCAGGAAAAAGCTTCAAACTGGGAGCGAAGATTATTTTTGAACCAAGGCAATTAGGGACTGAGGATTATAAAGATTCTTCCCCAATCCCTAATCCCCAATCCCCAGTCCCCAGTCCCCAGTCCCCAATCCCCAGCCCCCAACTCACCGCTACGGTTCTAGAAACAGATGCAGCAACCGGAGGGCGTTTGTTGCAATTTGATGTGCCAGAGGGAAAAACTTTGGTGCAACTATTAGAGGTATTTGGTGAAGTACCGCTACCACCGTATATCACGACCTCTGAAGCTGCGGATGAGCAGTATCAAACAGTTTATGCTAAACAGCCAGGAGCGATCGCAGCTCCGACGGCAGGATTACACTTTACCCCAGAATTATTACAAAAGTTGCGCGATCGCCAAATCAATCAAGCTTTTGTAACGCTACATGTTGGTGTAGGTACATTTCGCCCTGTGGAAGTGGAGGACGTAACTACCCATAAAATGCATGAAGAATGGATTGAAGTTCCCGCCGCCACAGTAGAGCAAATTCGCGCTACTAAAGCTGCTGGCGGTCGGATTATTGCTGTAGGAACAACAGCAGTACGGGCTTTGGAAGGGGCAGCTAAATCTGGGAACTTACAAGCATATTGTGGTAAAACAGACTTGTTTATTTATCCCGGCTACCAATGGCGGGTAGTGGATGGTTTGATTACGAATTTTCACTTACCGCGTTCTAGTTTATTGATGCTGGTAAGTGCGCTAATTGGCAGACAACGGCTATTGAATATATACAACGAAGCGATCGCTTTTAGATATCGCTTTTATTCCTTCGGCGATGCCATGTTAATTTTGCCCTCAGCTGTGGGAGTAGGGAGTAGGGAGTAGGGAATTATGCAATTTGAGATTTTTCTTTCAATCCAAAATCTCAAATTTGCAGAGTTAAAAGTTGGGAATTTGGAATTTTTTCTTTCATGGTGGGTACTCTGACTTATGAGGAGTTAAAAATAAGTACAGGTCTGTTATTCATGTCTGAAAAATACCTATTTTCTCAGGGCTTAAATTTATTTTGCCAGGTGACACTTGTTGGGTGTTCTGCGTTTTTGGTCTTGGCTGCACCGGCAATTACTAATTTCCCAGTTAGCAAGTTGCTGGCAGAAACCGCAATTTCTCAGGATTTGGAAGCGGCGAGCTTTTTCCAGCAGGGAGTGACGCGCTATAACCGCAAAGACTTACAGGGTGCGGAATATGCCTTTCGCCAAGCGTTGCAACATGACCCCAACCTGGGGGCAGCGCGAAATTATCTAGGTAATATATTTTTGGAGCAAAATCGCCTGGATATAGCTTTACAAGAATATACAGAGGCGATTAGGATTAATCCCAATTTTAGCGAAGCTTATTACAACTTAGGGTTAGTCTTGCACCGACAAGGAGAAAAAGAAGCTGCGATTACGGCTTATCGCCAGAGCTTGGTGATAGATTCTACAAGGGTGGCAGCGCTGTATAATCTGGGTGTGGCACTGTATGAACAAGGACAGGTTGAGGATGCGATCGCAGCATACCAGCAGGCAATTACTTTAGATAGAACCAATGCCAATGCTTATTTTAACCTAGCGATCGCCTTGCAACAACAAGGAAAAATAGAAGCTGCGATCGCTTCTTATCGCCAAGCTTTGAAGCTAGATCCTAAAAATGCCACAGCCTACAGCAATATGGCAAATTTGCTAGCAATGCATGGTCAAGCTTCGGAGGCTATCTCTGTTTATCGGCAAGCTATTCGCCTAAATCCGAAAAATGCCTCAGCTTACTATAACTTGGGACTTACTTTATATAATCAGGGCGACATCAAGAAAGCCAGTGGAGTCTTGCAACGCGCTCATAATGAGTATCGTGAGCAAGGCAACATTGAACAAGCCCAGAAAATTGAGCAGCTAATGCAGCAAATTGCCCAGAAAAGTGGGCAACCTCAAGTCAGTCAAACAGCTACTCCTTCTCAGAGTTCAGATTCTACAAGTAATGTAGTACAAACACCTGAGTCACAGACGGCAAATCAATCAGAAACGCAGGCAAATCCTAGCAATGTGCCTGTATCAGCTGAACCACTGTCTAATTCCACGAATACCGGACAATAACAATTCAAAATTCAAAATTCAAAATTAAAGACATTTCAGACGAAGAGAAGTGCCTTGCGCGGGTTCCCCGCGTTGTGGCAACTTCGGGAGATTTAGCGAGAAACGCGGTCTTGGGCTTTGCCCAAGTGGAGCGATTTCTCAAGACAAACCCCTACTGTAGTTTGCTTCCCGTAGGGTAACTGATGCTACATATAGATGTAGGGGTCTTAAACCCTTGAATTTACAATAAAAAACGATAAATTTTTCCAAGGAGGATAAATCTTGGTTTACCGTCCCTGGAAGTAAAAATACCCTTAGTTAATTAAAAATATACATGGTAGCCTACCTGTATGTTTTTTTTGAATTCTACTTCGTCTCAACACTACTTTTTTCATGAGTGCAACACTTTATCAGCAAATTCAGCAGTTCTACGATGCTTCTTCTGGTCTGTGGGAACAGATTTGGGGAGAACACATGCACCACGGCTACTATGGGGCTGATGGCAGCCAGAAAAAAGACCGTCGTCAAGCTCAAATTGATTTAATCGAAGAACTGCTCAATTGGGCAGGGGTACAAGCAGTAGAAAATATCCTCGATGTGGGTTGCGGTATAGGTGGCAGTTCTTTATACCTGGCTGAAAAGTTTCATGCTAGGGCTACAGGAATCACTCTGAGTCCTGTGCAAGCTGCCAGAGCAACGGAACGTGCTGCGGAGGCGAATTTGAGTCTGAGAACTCAGTTTCAAGTAGCCAATGCTCAAGCAATGCCTTTTGCTGATAATTCTTTTGATTTGGTTTGGTCGCTGGAAAGTGGCGAACACATGCCAGATAAAACGAAGTTTCTCCAGGAGTGCTATCGAGTCTTGAAACCTGGTGGCAAGTTAATTATGGTGACTTGGTGTCATCGACCAACTGATAAGTTACCACTGACGGCGGATGAGGAAAAGCATTTGCAGGATATTTATCGGGTGTATTGTTTGCCTTATGTGATTTCTTTGCCAGAGTATGAAGACATAGCCCGTCAACTTCCATTAAACAATATTCGCACCGCCGATTGGTCAACCGCCGTCGCCCCCTTTTGGAATGTAGTCATTGATTCGGCATTTACTCCCCAAGCGCTTTGGGGCTTACTCAATGCCGGTTGGACTACCATTCAAGGGGCGTTATCACTAGGGTTGATGCGTCGTGGTTATGAGCGCGGGTTAGTTCAGTTTGGCTTATTGTGTGGGAATAAGTAGTTTAAGCCCTGGCGGTTAGAAACTGCGGCCAATACTGTTCGGTGAAGACAAGAGACGGGATGAATCGCCGTCTTTACAATCGTCAGCAATACACAATAGGGCACAGCATTGCTCATTGATGTCAACTTAAGCTGAAACTCCTTTAAAACCTCGTTTCCAGCCTCCGGCTGGAAATGCTGTTCCTGGTGGCTCTGCCGCCAGTAAAGAAAGGCGGAGCCTCAAAGACAAGCATTCCCAGTCTCCGACTGGGAACGAGGTAATCTAAAAGCTAGTTCTAGACTTGCTTTTACGTTAAGTTGACACCAATGAGCATTGCTGTGCCCCTACAAGGTCTGTATTATATGCAATTAAGAACCTTCTAACCGCCGATTTAAGTAGGAACTTTTTCCCCACCGGCTGCTAAAAGTTCCAGAATGACTCCATTTGTCCAGCCGAAACCGACTTCGTTGGAACTATATCCAAAGGAAATATCGTCGGAAACGTTGGCAGAACAGCGCTCAACATCATATTTTTCAACTAGGGTATTGTGACGCTCGAATTCTTTAACTACCATAGCTAGGAATTTGTTGGCAATGCGATCGCCTTCTGTATGATATCCATAGCGGTGAAGTCCCTGGACAGCAACTAATGTCAATGGTGCCCAGCCAAAGGGGGCATCCCACTGGTTACCGGTGACATGAGTACTGGTCAAAATTCCGCCTGGGGCTTCAAATAAAGAGAGATTTTTGACGACGCTTTGGGCTTGGGCTGGTGAAGCAATTCCCAGCCATAGGGGATAGAAGGTGGTCGCAAATTCGTAGCGGCGGCGTTCTCCACTCTGGAAGTGATAGTCTAAATATAATCCCTGTTCTTCATCCCAGAGAAATTGATCGATCCGATCGCGGCGGATATCTGCACGATCGCGCCATTGTTGTTCTAGTTCTTCGTTTCCGAAAATAGCGTTAATTTGCGCCAAGTCTTGTTCTACCTGATACAGGAAACTGTTGAGGCACACAGGAGCGTAGTGGAGGATATCAGCACTGAAGGGGCCAAATCGGTTGGTGATATCAAAACCGGACTCGCGCATGGTGCGATCGCCCTTATAAAATAAATTGGTCAGTTCGTCATTTTCGCGATCGTAATAAAGATTAACGTCGTAATCTTCAACCTCAAAGGTTTGGTAATATTCCTTGACGCGATCGTAGTGGCTTTTTCCCTCTTCATCCCGCTCAGAAAATAAAACTTCTGGCGCTGGGCCTTCCCCAAAGGCATAAAATCTGGATAAGCCGGTTGCAGCATTTAGGTGAGGCGGTACTACCCAGTAATAGTAAAATTGCTCTAAAAGTGGTGCGGCTGACCTCAACCACTCTTCATCTTTGGTGTGCTGGAATAGTGCCAAAACCATCATACTGAGGACTGGAGGCTGCGATCGCGACAGCATATAAGTCCGGTTGGCGTTGAGGATAGTACCGTAATGCTTTACCTGGTACAATAATTGGTCTACCTGGCTTTGCGCTAACTCCAATTCTTCATCTTGCAAAAGTCCCAGTAATATAAAGTAGCTGTCCCAGCCATACATTTCGTTAAATCGGCCACCTGGTACGACATAAGGGCCTGGTAGGTATAGTAAGCCATGCTCTTTAATCGCTTCCACTTCTGACGGCAAAGTGCGAATTTGTAGCTGTTGCATATCTTTGGGATATAGCGATCGCTCTAACACACGCTGAATGTTGGGATAATCTTCTAAGGGGGAAATGTAGACAATCCACGGAGTGTCGGTTTTGTGGTCTAGTTTGGTATCTTTGGCAGATTGTAATAGGTGTTCGTGCGATCGCGTTAAGGTTTTCCACGTTTTTTTGATATGGAAGCGCACTTTGTTTATCTGCGCGGTGGTAAGTGTTGGGGGAGTGGTCATTATTTTTTTAAACGCAATAGGAACGCAAAGGGAACCGCAGAGGTACGCAGAGGTTTTACTCGGCGCTGCTAACTAACAAAGCAACTGGGAAATGGGCGAGGGCTGATCCGATAGATAGGGTTTCTGTGGATTGTAAGGGTTCCTGAGTTATGACGTTTTTCCAGGTGTGGTGGGTTCCAGGGGGTAGTTGGAGGTGGGTATCTTGCCAAACTGGCTCGCCTAAGGGGTTATCGCCTGGTTGGATGAGGCTGGTTAAAAAGCGAGGTGCGATCGCGATCGCTGTTTGATTCCCCTCTCGCCGGGCGAAGGCGATAATATGATTAGCGTAGGTTCCTTGAAGTTCTAATGGTAAATAGTCGCCGTCCTGGAATAATGAAACATAGTTTGTTCTCGCTTGCAGTAATTGAGCCGTTAAAAACAGTTTGATTCTGCCGTCGTTTTTGTGGTTTAGTAACTCCTGAATTAGTCCGAGAATATCTGTTTTTACTTGTTCGCGGATGGTGCTTAAGTAATTTCGTCGCTGTTCAAAATCCACGGGACGGCGATTGTCTGGATCGACTAGGCTTAGTTCCCAAAGTTCGGTTCCCTGGTAAAAGTCGGGTACGCCAGGGGCGGAAATCTTCAGGAGAGTTTGAGAAAGGGAATTGAATATGCCATAGTCGGCAATTCGCTGTTGAAAGGGACGAAAGGCTTCTAGAAATTCCCCGGAGATGGCAGGATCGAGTACTTTCTCAATAAAGGAGGTACAAGCTTCTTCATACTCGCTATCAGGTCGTAACCAGGCTGTATGCACTTTCGCTTCTCTAATTGCCTTTATTATATAGTCCTTTACCCGTTCCACGAAGGATGTATGTTCCTGTTCGGTAAAGGGAAACGCCCCTACCAGGGTTTGATAGAGAAAATACTCGTCGTTGCGATCGGGTATGGCGAACCCTTGGCGATGGCTACGATGTCCTCGATTAATAGCACTCCAAGTATTTACCTGCTGATCCCACTCATCAGGAATTTCTGAGAGGACATTCAATCTGGCCCGCACATCTTCGCCGCGTTTGGTGTCGTGGGTGGCGGTGGTGTTCATTGTGTGGGGCCAGTTTGCTTGGTGCTGTTTGTTAAAACTGTGGAAGTCAGCTACAGAAATGCCAAAATGACCGGGATTACCTCCGACTTCATTCAACGACAGCAAGCGATTGTAAACATATAATGTGGTGTCTTCTACACCTTTTGCCATGAGCGGGCCGCTATATTGCTGCATTCGCAAGACAAAATATATCCACTGTTCGCGTTCTGTTTGAGTTAGAGAATTATCAAACTCTAGGAGCATTAACTTTTCAATAAAGGTTAACTCATGTTGTAACAGAGGCGTTTGTTCTTTGGCTTGGTGAATTACTTTCTCAATCGTAGCGCGATCGCTATCTCCAATTCCATCGGGCGTAATGTAGGTACGGTAAATCGGGAATAGTGTTAAAACTTCTGCGATCGCTCTTTTGAGTCCATTCAGCGTAAAATCATTACCATAGCGATATTTACTGGAAATGTTCTTTAGTAAAAGAGCCAAATTGTCAATATCACCAGCTAAATTCTTTTCCAGAATTAGGTGTTTTTTATCCTTCACTACCGAGGCATAATCTACCCGTGAGCCAATAAAGTTCTGGTAAACTTTATCTAGCTGTGATTGATTTTCTGTTTGACAAAATACGCCATTTACGTAGTTTAAAAAGTCATATCCCGATGTACCTTCAATTCCCCAATCTTCCGGCAAATCTTCGGTGAGTTCTAAAATCTTCTCAACGGTGATATAAACATCACCCATTTTTTCCCGCAGCCTTTCAAGATACTGAATCGGGTTATAAAGTCCATCAATGTGGTCAATGCGTAAACCTGTAAATTTGCCCTCCTCAACCAGCTTTTGAATTAAGCTGTGGGTATTATTAAAAACTCGCAGTTCTTCAACTTTCACAGAAATCAATTCATTGACAGTAAAGAAACGGCGGTAGTTCATTTCTTCCGCGCCAACCTTCCAGAAAGCAAGACGGTAAAACTGATCCTTCAGTAATTCATCTAGGAGGTTAAAGCTTTCGGAATTACCAGCTTCTCCGTTGAAAGTTTCGATATTTTCGTCAATAAACTCATGGATAGCATCGTTTGTGGTGTATAGTTCCCAAACCAAGCCTTTAATAAATGCAATCTGGTCTTGTCGCTGTTTCCCCGCCACCTCTGAAGGCACGTTTTTGAGAATGTAGAGAATCCCCAATAGCTTAATAAAATCGGGGTGATTGCGTCCCAGTGTACGGGTGAGTTTCCCTAAGTTATGGGTGATAAATTTTGTGTAAGATTCTAAACGGAGTGGCAGTTTTAAGCTGTAATAGTTGACAGTTAAACCGTTTTCTTCGTATTGCAGTTGAATGTGTCCGTTTTCCAAGGATGCACCATAGAAATCTCCCAGTAACGGCGCGAGAATTCGCTCTTGGCGATCGCCAAAGGGAGCATTCCAAGAAAGGTCGAAGTAGTCAGTATAGCTGGAATCTGGGCCGTGTTCCAATATATCCATTAAGTAAAGGTTTTCGCTGGTATAGGCCATGTGGTTAGGCACAATATCTTGTAACCAGCCCATACCAAGGGATTGAACTTCATCAACTAAGGCATCAAAGGATTCATTAGTTCCCAATTCTGGGTTAAGTTGAGTGGCATCGACTATATCATAGCCATGTGTACTCCCGGATCGGGCTTTAAAAATGGGGGAGGCGTATAAATCGGAAATACCTAAATCTGCTAAATAAGCTGCGATCGCTTTAGCGTTTTCAAAGCCGAACTGGGGTGTAAACTGAATTCGATAAGTGGCGGTAGGAATTCGCATATTTTTTTCGTGGGGAGTAGGGATGAGGGAGATGAGGCAATACAGCCCCTTGTAGAGACGGCGATTTATCGCGTCTTTTGCCTTAACCGAACCGTATCGGGAGATAAGGGAGATGAGGGAGATGGGGAGGTTGAACCTTTTTGCTCGAACGTTGAACCTTTTTGCTCGAACGTTGAACCTTTTTGCTCGAACGTTGAGCCTTTTAACTCGAACGTTGAACCTTTTTGCTCGAAACTTTAAGTTTTAACAAATCTTACTCCCCTTCCCTGCAAGGGAAGGGGCTGGGGGTTAGGTCTGTATTGCACTCAACTCAGAAACGTTATATCTTAATACGGTTTAGTTAAGGGCTAATTGTACAAAATTGTGGGTTCTTGAGACGCGATAAATCGCCGTCTCTACAAGTGTTTTGGTCTTATCTGAACTGTATTGCGCTATATCTCCTTATATTTATAAATTTTGAATTATTAACTCCCTCATCCACCTTCATACAAGACTAGACTAGTAGCTTTTACTGTCAATTCTTGTCCCGCAGACAGATGTTCCCCAGCTTCAGAACCAGGGCCAGACCATAAGGTATCTGCTGAGTCTAATATTTTATGAACATCGTGTTGACTCGGCAAAGTCAGCGTCACGGGGGACGAATTGAAATTCATCGCAAATATTAATTCACTCGATTCACACCAACGCCGCACAATCACCAACTGTTTATCTTCATCGCTGGTAGCTTCGATGAAATTGCGGTCTTGATTGAGAAGTGCTGGATGCGTCTTCCGTAAATTAATTAACTGGCGATACCAATCCCACAGAACTTTGTGCTTACCGTTATGGCGTAATTCCCAATTGAGTTTAGAACTGAGGAAAGTTTCTACCGATTCGGGATCTGGGGGATCATCTGCGTAGTGAAATGCTTCAAATTCTTCTTTGCGTCCGGCTCGAACTGCTTCAATTAAATCAGGATCGGAGTGACTGACAAAGTAAATAAAGGGTGATGTTTCGCCGTATTCCTCTCCCATGAATAACAGGGGTAAGTAGGGCGATAGTAACACAGCGCCAGCACCTAACTTTAATCCTTCAAAAGAGATCCTCTGACTGAGGCGTTCTCCTTTCATTTGATTGCCGATTTGATCGTGATTCTGAATGCAGACTGTAAACTGTGATAGGGAGCGATCGCGGCAAGATACACCGTGAAATCGTTTGCGATCGGGCGAATATTTCCAATCGTAGATAAAAGTATCGTTGTAAGCTTTTGCCAAATCAGCCAACTGCCCAAAATCTTGATAATATCCTTGGCGATCGCCTGTCAAGAGTGTGTGCAGTGCATGGTGAAAATCATCACTCCATTGGGCATCAATTCCATATCCACCCAATTCTGCTGGACGAATGATTTGTGGATTATTTAAATCACTTTCAGCAATTAAATGACGTTTCCATTTTTGCCCTTTTTGTGAAAAATGATGAATCGCTTCCGCCAATTCCCATAAAAAATGTTTGGCTCCCAAGTCGTAAATTGCTTGAATAGCATCCAGCCGCAATGCATCAATGTGGAACTCGCCCAACCAATACAGCGCATTTTGGATAAAATAATTTCGCACACCCTGACTATGGGCGTCATCAAAATTCAGCGCTTCCCCCCACGGCGTTTTATAGGTTTTAGTAAAGTAGGGCGCGAACTGACTCATATAGTTGCCTTCTGGCCCAAAGTGGTTATACACCACATCCAGCACAACGGCGATATTATTTTGGTGACAAGCATTTACCAGTTGCTTAAGTTCGGCTGGGCTACCGTAGGAATTTTGAACAGCAAAAGGATAAACGCCATCATAACCCCAGTTGCGATATGTCAGAGCAGCTTCAACATGAGTGTCTCCCGGAAATTGGGAAATAGGCATAATTTCAATCGCATTAATTCCCAGTTCTCTCAGTTCTGGTAAACGAGGAATGATAGCGGTGAAAGTTCCTTCAGGCGTGAATGTGCCAACATGAAGTTCATAAAAAATCATCGACTCCACAGGAATACCCGCCCATCCTTCATCAGTCCATTCAAAGTGATGATCGACAATTTGCGACGGCCCGTGTACCCCTTCCGGTTGATACTGCGATGCGGGATCGGCAAAAGTATCTTGACCATTCAAGACATAACGATAAAGCGCACCCGGATACACATCGTTGACCTTCGTGTGCCAGTACCCCTCAGACTGAGGCTTGAGGGGAATTAACTGCGGTTCTGGCGTCAAAACTTGTACCGTAACGCTATCTAATAGCGGAGACCAAACTGTAAATTCACACTCTCCGTTCCCCAAGTAGTTAGCACCAATTCTCACGCAGTATCCTCCCATCAGATTCTATGTTGTGCCGAATTGTGACGCGATGGCGTAGGCGATCGCAAATGTCATTGATTGGACAATGTTTATAAACACGCCAGATAGCATAATGGTTGTTCTAGCAGACTTTTTGCTAGCACCTGGAGGGGGATTTTTGATTAGAGAAAATTCTATCTAATGACAAATTCAGCCCTGGCGAATGGAATTCGCGCCTACACAAACAAAGTCCACCTCCGTGGACTAAGGTTTTTTGAAACCCACGGAGGTGGATAAAGCCTCGTATAGCTGTGGTTTATTTAACTTAGGGACTTCCAAATAAAAAAATATCCCAAAACTGACGCAAAAATCCTCTCTATTTCTCTCCTCTCTGTGTTCTCTGCGTCTCTGTGGTTCGTTTATTTGGATAATTTATTTTTTGGAAGTCCCTTAAGTTGGCTTGCAGTTCCCATCCACGCAATATGCCGATTCATAAGTACTGGAACGCTTGCCAAATATAGTGTAGCGGTTATCGCGGATTTGTTCGTAAAAGCGATCGCCTGTCCACTTCATCCCCGGTAATGCTCGATAAGTGTCTACAAATATACTTCCTGCTGGCAATAACCACCCAATTTCTTCTATTGCATTGCTACCTTGCCAACGTCTCTGAGGTTCATTGCCATCAATTAAAATCACCCCCTGTTCGCAATCTTGGGCTGTAATTCCCCATTCTAAAAGTGTCTGCTCATCTTGCATCGGAACGTAGCGAAACAGCTTTCCCTTGTCTAAGGTTTCTAGCGACGGCTACACAAACTATCGTTAACAATCCCGATGCTTTAGGCTAGAGAATGTCAAAAGCCAAAAAAGTTATATGAATGCTGAAGATTTTTTTAACCAAGGATTAAACCATAATCAGCAAGGGGACTATCAAGGCGCGATCGCAGCTTACACCCAAGCAATCAAGCTAAATCCTGACTATGCCGAAGCTTACCATAATCGCGGGCTAATTTTAACTGGTCAACTCAAAGATTATCGCAGTGCGATCGCTAACTTCAATCGCGCCATCGAAATCAATCCCAATTTTGCCATAGCCTATTACAACCGCGCTAATGCTCGTTACTTTTTAGCCGATTATCAAGGTGCGATTGCCGACCATAACCAAGCGCTACAATTAGATCCCAAACTGGCGCAATCTTACCACAGCCGGGGAAATGCCTACTTTGCTTTGGAAAACTACGACAAAGCGATCGCCGATTATATCCAAACAATCGAAATGAGTACCCAATTAGCTGATAACATCAATATTGATATTGCCAACGCTTATCATAATCGGGGCGTAACTCGTTTTGAGAAGGGTGATCATCAAGGAGCGATCGCAGATTTTCAGCAAGCTTTACAATGGCATCCCCATTTTGCCGCAGCTTACAGCAATCGCGGTAATATCCACCAGATTTTAGGAAATTATCAAGAAGCGATCGCTGACCATAACCAAGCATTACAATTAGATCCTAACTTGGCGGAGGCTTATCATAACCGAGGTAATGCCTACTACGCTTTAGCAGATTATCAAAGTGCGATCAAAGATTACAACCACGCTCTAAAAATCAATCCCAGCTTTGCCGGAGCGTACTATAATCGCGGTCTTGTGCTAGCTCACCTCAAAAACTATCAGGAAGCAATTGCAGACTTTAACCAAGCATTAAAGCTGAATCCTGATGATGTGCAAGCCTATTGTGAGCGCGGTCTAGTTCGTAGTACTCTTGAAGACTATCAAGGTGCGATCGCAGATTATGACCAAGCATTACAAGAAAATCCGACACTAGCTTTAGTATACGGATTTCGGGCTAATGCTCTTCGCCGATTGGGAGATTATCAAGGTGCAATTGAAGATAGCAATCGCCTATTACAACTCAATCCTAATTTAGCAGAAGGATATTGCGATCGCGCGGCGGCTCGTCGTTCTTTAGGAGATCATAAAGGCGCAATTAAAGATTATAATCGAGCATTAGAAATTAATGATAATTTAGCCGCAGCTTATTATGGTCGGAGTATTGCCCGTGAAGCTCTGCAAGATTTACAAGGAGCAATTGATGATAATACTCAAGCCATAGAGCTTATTCCTGACTTTTCTCAAGCCTATTGCAATCGGGGAAATGCTCGTCGTCTTTTAGGAGATGAACAAGGAGCGATCGCAGATTATAATCAAGCATTAAAAATTAATCCTAATTTAATTGAAGCATATTACAACCGAGGTTCTACCCATTATGCTTTAGAAGCTTATGAAAATGCGATCGCAGATTACACCCAAGCTTTGCAAATAAATCCCCAATCTGCTGCATTTTACAGCGATCGTGCCAATGCTCGCTATGCCCTAGAAGATTATCAAGGGGCAATAGAAGATTACAGTCGAGCGATCGCGATCGACCCCAGCTTTGCCGAAGACTGGTACAATCGCGGTCGTAGCCGTTCTCTGTTGGGAGATTTACAAGGGGCGCTTACAGACTTAAACCAAGCCTTACAGCGTCAGCCTAATTGGGCTTCAGCTTACATCCTTCGGGCAGATGTCTACAGAAATCTGGGAGACTCTCAAAGAGCAATTACCGATTTCCAGAAATCCGCAGATTTGTATTACCAAGAAGGGAATATCCAGTATTATCAGCAAATTATTGAGTTAATTGAACAGCTTCGATGAAGATAGAATGTATCGGTAAAATCGATAAGGTGAAAGATCATCCTTGCTGTAGTGGATCAACGGCAGCAGGTTGGAGATGACTTAAATAATTCGTAATTCGTAATTCGTAATTCGTAATTAAGTTTTGTGAAAGCGTTGCGGTAGCGAGTCTGCGAGCGTCCGGGGATTTAGACCCCGACCCAAAACTTGCCGGTTATTGAACCGGGGGATTTAAACCCACGGGACTCGCTTAAAACGACTGCAAATGCAGTAGGAACATAAATTGTAGAATTGATTGCTACAGAAATACTAAAACTTTCTCAAAAACAATTGCATCAACCCACACATCTGAGTTGTAAATTAGTTCTCCCACTTGTTGATATCCTTGGCTTTTATAGAAAGACAAGAGCTTTAGGTGTGTCTTCACTCCATCTAACCGTACAGCATAATAACCGCGCTCAATGGTAAGCTTCTCAATAGCTTGCATACACCACGTTCCTAGTCCTTTGCCTTGCCAAGATGGAAGTATCGCTAGTTTATGTACATACACTGCCGGAATCTCTGATATTTGCCAAAGAATGTTTCCATACTTGATGTAGCTCAATGGAACCGTTGTCATCATCTCAAGTGTGAAAGTGCCCACTAGGTTCTCGCCGACTGTTACGGCGTAGACCTCATGCTCCATAGCATCGTAGAGCATTTGCTCAAGCGGATAATTTGGCGGCATCCAATGACTCAAACCGAAGCGGTCTTTCATATCAAGACCGCAAGCCACCAAGATTTGGTGAAGGGATGGAACCTCAGCTATGCTGACGTGTTGAAGACAGAGTTGTTTGCTATCGCTAACCATAAGCAGTTCCTCTAAAGACACATATTGCCTTATATAAAAGTGGCTGCCCAGGCGTTCGGCATCAGATTTCCACATGCTCCCTAGTAGTTTTTTCTACTTAAATCGCCAGTCACATGAGGGGGTTGATGATTTTAGATAATTTTTTAGCCATCAACAATATTAAATATATTAATCGGAATCTGCACTAAATGTTCCTAATCTGTATAGAGAATTAGAACTTAGTACAGCATTTCATTAATTCGTAGCAAATTAAATTTGGCAATACCCTGCATTGTTAATGCATCGGCTTGCATTGTGAATGCGTTGACTTGCATTGTGAATGCATTGGCTTGCATTGTGAATGCATTGGCTTGCATTGTGAATGCATTGGCTTGCATTGTGAATGCGTCGGCTTGCATTGTGAATGCATCGGCTTGCATTGAAAACGCTACGCTTTTACGCAAAACTGTACTTAGTCTACTGAGATTGAAGTTTTACAGATGAATAATATTTGGGTTGGTGTTATTAACACATGCTTACGCTATTTTACCTGTGCCGTGCCGTGTCATGGTACTACCATTAGACATCTCCAGAAATTAAATATGCGTTACCCATAACCCTTGTAGAGACGTAGCATTGCTACGTCTCTACATTCTTTTTCGGAGATGTCTATTACATCTCTGTGTGTCTTCAGAAGTTGCGGAAGCCTTTCATAAAACGGCGGTCAATCCAATCTTTGTAACACCACAAGAGTTTGTGAGGTGGTAAAGTAAAATAGCCTCTGGTTGCGTAGGCGTAGCCCGTCGCAGATATCGCTCGTTTGTCTCCTGTACCAATTAAACTCAAATATTGTTTCTGTGGTTTATAAGGTTTGAGCGGCTTACCTAACAAAATTCGCTGCAAATTCTCAAATAAAGGTTTACCTTGCCTAACAGCAAATACCCCAGCTTTCGGACGCGGATGATTTACCATTGTGGCAATGTCACCAGATGCAAATACCTGCGGGTGCGTTTGAGATTGCAACGTATCTTCTACGAGAATAAAACCTTGCTCATTAGTTCCTAGCCCAGAAGTTTTTAACCATTCGGGTGCTGAAGCTTGTGTTACCCAAAAGATTTTATTGCACTCTACTTTCAACCCAGATTCACATTTAATTTCAAAGACTTCTTTAGTTTCCTTGGGTGTTATAGGTGCAATTTTACACACACTTTCCCCAAGATGGAGTTTAATACCTTGCTCAGTTAAAATTTGCTGAATTTGATGCCGCGCTGATTGATGGTAATTGGGCATCAGTTTTTGTCCACGCTGGAATAAATGAATTTCCAGGTTTTGAATAGGTTGTTGAGCTTGATGTAAAATCTGATGTAAACGCGATCGCATCGATAGGGCTAATTCTACACCGCCAGCGCCTCCACCTGCGATCGCAATACTAATTGGTTCATGAGGATTTTTACCTACAGCTTCAACTAATTCACGCCAATGCTCTAATAGCTGCGATACTGGTTTAGCTGCGATCGCATATTCTGCCGCACCTGATACAGATATTGTGGCGGGAGTGCTGCCAATATCAATAGACAGCACATCGAAATCTACCGCAAGTCCACTAGCACAAAGAACTTTGTTATTTTTCAAGTCTAGGGCAACTACCGTGTCAATACATAACTGTGCTTGAGCAAAGTTCGTCAAGGGTTGCAAGTCAATATGGCATTCATCGTGGCTATAAAATCCGGCAATGTGTCCTGGTAACATTCCAGAGTAAGCTGTCTTTGATGCTGCACTAATCAACGTTAAATGTACTCCTGGTAACGGTTTTGTTCCAAACATTTTCATAACAATAGCATGGCTATGACCGCCACCAATTAACACCAGCTTTTTAATTATTGGCTGTGTATTTTGCTGCATTTTAATACTCATTTTTAGTTAAGGGACTTCCAAATAAAAAAATATGCAATTAACTCTTGTGGGGTGGGCGTCTCGCCCGCCCAGTCGATATGGCGGGCAAGATGCCCACCCCCCAATATTTGGATAATTTATTGAATTAGCATATTCAAATTTTCAAAAAGGCTGTTAGCTCTTGCGGATATTTTCAGTAATTATTAATGCTTCTCATATCATGAAAAATATTTTACCAAAAAATCACATTCAAATATCAAAAATATTCCTGTGGATACCTATGTTCCAGGAACAAGTTAAAAAAACTCAGTATCAGTCGCTAAAACAACGTTTAAAAATAGCAAGCGAACAGCTAGGAAATAACACAATAGAAAACAGTCTGGCTGTAATTAATGATTTAGAGAAAATTGCCCATAATCATCCACAGTACCACTGGATAATCATAGACATTCTGAGTAATTTTGTCCGAAAAAATGCTCCTTATATACCCCAAGAGAAAGTAACAAGCAACTTATCAACAAAAGTTCGTGTAGATATTCAAGCAGCATTGACTGTTATTGCCAGAAGAGATGTAAACAAAGACCCAGAAAATGAGCAACTTGATTTGAGCTTCACAGACATGAGAGGAGCAAATTTGAATGGGGCGAATCTACAACAGACAAATCTCTATCAAGCAAATCTTGCTGGAGCCAATCTTAGAGAAGCTAATCTAGCGGGAGCAATACTTAGTGCTGCGAACTTAGAAGGAGCTAACTTATATCTAGCCAACTTAGAAGGAGCAATCCTCAGTGCAGCCAATCTAGAGAGAGCTAACTTTTCTGGAGCTAACCTGCATCGTGCCAGTTTATATCTAGCTAGATTGGATGGGGCAATTTTAAATGATGCCATACTTGATGGGGCGAACCTCAGAGAAACCAAATTCTCTAATTAAAATACTAATATCATATCCGCTTGATTAATTTTCCTAACTCCCTACTCTCAACTCCCCATTTCTTATTTTCAGTGTAGTCCGTAATTCTTGTACTGCAAGGGTTTCGTTGATTTGGAACGGGTGGTTTATTTATGCCGTAATCTACAAGTATATTCGATATTATTCCGTAGTTCAATGAGTGTCTTGACACCTATTATAATTTTCTGCTAGATGCTATACTATTTTTCCCCAACATCTAAGTAATAATTCTAGGTTGTAAGGAAAATTTTTACCATGTCTTCTAAAAAGACAGACCCTCTGTTGAATTGGTTGATCGCCATAACACTTATATTTGGTTTCTCATTAACTGTAATTTTCTTTGTCTTGTCAAGTATTAAAGAATTGTCAATTCAAGAAAAAATCCAGTATAGAAACCAAGCTTTAACAACTACTGCAATAGTTTTTCTCTCATCGGCAGCAATGTTTAATACCTATTATGCAGCAAGGCGTGCCCAAGCGATGCAAAAGAGTGCGATCGCATCTGAGAAAAACTTAGAAATTGGCCTGCAAAATGCCAAACTCAATCAAGACAGATTGATTGCAGAGCGTTTTATGGGCGCAATTGCCCAGCTTGGCCATGAAAAGGTTGAAACCCGCACAGGTGCAATTTATGCCCTAGAAAGAGTTGCTCAGGATTTTCCTCAAGAACACTGGACAATTATGGAAATTCTCACTGCCTTTGTGCGAGAGAATGCACCTATTCAGGATGTAAAAGGTGAGCAACAAAACCCCGAATATCAAGGAGCAGTTTATTCAAGTAGGCGTAGAGGTGGGTCGCGTCCGACAGCGCAGGTAGATCAAAATCTTCATGAAGAATTGCCAAAAATACGCACTGATATTCAAGCAGCCCTAAGTGTTATCGGCAGGCGTAATTTACTCGAAGACCCAAAAGATCAGAAACTTGATTTACGCAACACCGACATTAGGCAAGCAGACCTACTAAAAACTAATCTGCAACAAGCAGACCTGCGTGGGGCTGACTTGAGTGGGGCTGACCTGCGTGGAGCTGACTTAAGTGGATGTGACCTTAGTGGCGCTAAACTCATTAGGTCTATTCTTTATGAAACCAAATTACTAAAAGCTAGCTTATGTGGAGCTAACCTTTGTTGGGCTAACCTCAATCGTACCAACCTCTCTGGAGCAAATCTACGTTCAGCCAATCTCTCTGGAGCAAGTTTGCGTGCAGCGAATTTACAGGGAGCGAACCTTTATAAAGCTAACTTACAACAAGCAACCTTAAAAGTCGCTAATCTCTCTGGAGCAAAGTTGTTTTTAGCTAACTTGCAAGGAGCAAAATTAGGTAAAGCCAACCTACAGCAAACGGGTTTGATTGGTGCTAACCTCTGTGGGGCGAACTTAAATGGAGCTAATCTTTGTGGGGCTAATTTGAATGCAGCTAAACTCCACCAAACAGAAGTCTATTTTGCCAACCTCTCAGAAGCCAGCTTAACGGAAGCTGACTTGTATCAGGCTAACCTGATTGGAGCAAACTTATATAGGGCAACCTTTTATCAAGCTAATCTAACTCAAGCAAACTTGATGGGAGCTAACTTTTCACAGACTAACCTAAGTGATGTCAAACTGGAAGGGACAATTTTGACAGGAGCGAAAAACTTAGAGTTGCAGCAGATTAGAGATGCACTTGGCGATCGCACCACTCGCTTACCTGATTATATCGAAGCACCGACACATTGGCGGCAGTCTGGTTAAGTTATCACTGCATCATTCGTTATTTGGGCGTATTCTACCAGTTTTACTTAATGCTATAGTTTTTACCAAAAGTCTCCGTAACAATTCTGGGGATGAGGAAGATGAAATCTATGTCTGATCACAACACAGACATACTGAGAAATTTATTTATTGGATTATTTATTCATTTATCGAAAAACAAGAAATAGATGAGAGTACTGCTGCCATCTATGGCTTGTAGGAGAATATAGAAGAGAACAATCTTGCCTACAGTATTTAATAAAATTTGAGGGAGAAACCATGCAATCAGCTTTACGTATTACAACCAAAGTTTTACCAGGAACAAAATAGAAATTGAAATTCCAGAAGCCGAAATAGGCGATAGCGTTGATGTATTTGTGATTTTACCAGAAAAATCTGAACCAAAATATCGTTCTGTACTCGACATTATAGAAGAAAGCCGTAGGAGACACCCTTCTCGCACTGCGGAAGATATAGACAGACAACTAGACATCTCCAGAAATTAAATATGCGTTATCCAGAATCCTTGTAGAGACGTAGCAGTGCTACGTCTCTACATTCATTTTCACCAGATGTCTACTACAAGAAGAACGCTTATCATGGGACAGCTAATACTGTCAATAAGTGGCTTTATTCAGTTAAGGGCTACTGGCAACAATTTTGGTTTTTCAAGACGCGATAAATCGCCGTCTCTACAAATGTTTTGTTGCTCTATCTGAACTATATTGCGATATAATTCACAACCGCAATCAAAAATTCATGAGAATGATGCAAAAATCCTTTAAAATTCTCTTCTCTTTGCGTCCTTTGCGGTAGCCTGCGGCAAGCCGCTCCGCGTCTACGTAAAAAAATAAATCGTTTAGCTGCTAAAGCTGCTTTAAGAAATGTAGAAGCAGCACAAAATAAGCAAATCACAGACCTCTTTGCAAAGGCGATCGCACAACCATCCTACCGAAAAATCTTCAACTACCTGAACATTGGAAAGCTCAAGTTTCACCCTTAGATACTGAAACTTGAACCTCTGAGCATCATCTCGCATTTTTACTTGAACTTATGGAGCATCAATGCCGCAGCCGTAAGCCATTTTGACATAACGAGGTTTTGTCGGGCGACACCAAGTCCTATCGTTACCAGCAACAGGATGAGTTGCCAGAGATTTAGTATTGAGTGCTGTATCAGGCAATTTATTTTGGGGGTCTGTTTCTGGCAATAGCAGGTAATTATCTTTCCCGCCTCCATCAACAAATAAACCTAATGTCAGCATCAACTCTCGTAAACCAGTAACACCCTCTAACCGCGATTGTCCGTAAGCTGGTTCTAATAAAGATAGATAAGTGTCATCGCCGTGCTTATCCCAGAAAACTCCGATACCGTTAATATCTCCCGTACCGAAGGTCATTAAGCTGCCGTTATACCAATCGTTGCCGGCACTATCTTCAAACCAGCCAATACTCCAGTCACGACCATTGCCTAAACTTTGCATAATAATACCTGTATAGCGATCGCTTCCCCCATCATCTTGATAAACTCCCACGCCAAAATGCGGCGAACTTCCCAGGCTGTACCAACCGGCATCGTGGTAGTCATCACCTGCCTTATCTACCAAAAAGCCCAAGCTATACCAGTAAGCTGTACCTTGACCGTAAACCTCACATTCGTAGCGGTCATTTCCTGCGCCATCGACTAGCATCCCTACACCCCCAGCCCAACTGTGACCCTCTGTATAGTCTGCACGTCTTCCCAAACCTGCACCTTGGATAAAATGGACGTGCCTTTTGGCTCCAAATGGGCCGCCGTTTGGATACTTGTCTTCTAGTCCAATGTATTTATCGTCACCTACACTATCTAATAGCAGCCCCACTCCTTTAGTAAAGCCATAGCCTTGACCGTATCTATAGAGAGAATAGCGATCGCTACCTTGATTATCAATCAGCAGTCCTGAACCAAAAGTACCGCTACCTTGGAGATTGCTAATGCCTTGATAAGTGTCTTGACCTTGGGCATCGTAGAGTATGCCAGTACCAAAAATACCTATGCCTTGACTGGCGTATTCTGCTTCATAACTATCATCACCTTGTAAATCTACCAGCAATCCATAGCCGAAGATACCAGCCCCAAAGCTGGGAATTTTCCCCGGTGGGCTAGAGTAGCGGTCTTTGCCAGCTAAATCTAAGGTGACGCTGACACCATGAGCAATATTTTTAGTCGCAGCACCGCCAGAGTAAGTATCATTACCGTCAACATCTACGATCAATAGGTAATCGTCAGGGGAATAGACTCGATCGCCTTTACCACTGAGAATAATTCGACCTTGGGGTGTATTTATGCTGTAGTTATAATTTCCTTGCAACAAATTAACTGGGATTTGGCTGATTTGACTTTGCATTTCACCAACAGCAGCAGCTATTAAAATTGCTCCTGTGTTGAGCATTTTAAAATCAACGTTGTCTAAAAGAGATTCAATTAACAGTACCTTTTCTGGACTAGCATCTTCTCCTTCTGCGGCTTCTTCCTCCACAGTTTTAACTGCGTAGTTAAATACTTCGGTGTAGGTGCGATCAGCATCTAGTTGTAATTTAGCTAGCGATCGCAACAATCCCACCTGTCTATAATGCAGTGCATCTGGTACTGTGAATAAAAACTGCGCTACCGCCGAACGTAGTTTTGGTGGCAAAGCTTTGTATTCGCTAGTGTTAAAACTATCAGCAGGCTGAGTGCTTAGTTTACCAAGGGCAACAGCTAAGGCATCATCACCCAGCTTTTGTACTTGCTGTTTGTATTTTGTCAGCAAATCTCTGTTTAATTGGGGACTCACGCCCCCATCGATTCTTTTGTAGGCGCTGGTGGCGAGTTGTGCTATGTCTGATTTAGCTGCAAGTAAATCTTGAGTAATGGTGCGGGTGTAAGGACTGATTTTCCAAGGATTATCGAAAAACACATCTAGCAACTTAACTCGATATTTATCACCGCCCCAGAGATCCATATCTTTCATATCGAAGCGGACATCTTCTGGAGTTAACTTAGCAGCAGCTAGGGCTTGGCGAAATAGTTCTCCTTGTTCGCTTAAGTATCCGATAGTTGTAGCGTTAACTGGGGATAGGTAGAATACAAGTAAACAAGTCGCAATTGCTAGAAAAGACTTTGGTAGCGATCGCACAATTTTTGGTATCACGAAAATTGCCCTATATTGCGTAAATACCAAATTTTAAACGCAGAGGGACGCAGAGGTTTGCCAAATTTATTCGCTACGAATTAATGAAATGGTGTATTTAGTCCAATCTACTTGGGGTTTGTTATCAATCTGAGTAATTAGATAAATCTGGTTAATGTTACAGATTTTAAACTATTTTTCACAAGTAATATCCTGTTTCTAATTGCCTGGAATACTCCAGTTGATGGAGAAAAATGTTGTGTCCCAACTGCGAATCATTCGTGAATAATGCGACCCCTGACTTCTCTAGAAAGTCGAGGATCTTGTCGAGCGCGAATGATTCAGGGTGACTATATAGGACTCATATTTGATCTTTGAACAAAACTCAGTACACCTTTATCGTAAATTAAAGGGTTTAAGACCCCTACATCTACATGTAGCACACATTTCAGTCGGGGTTTGTCTTGAGAAATCGCTCCACTTGGGCAAAGCCCAAGACCGCGTTTCTCGCTAAATCCCCGTCTGAAATTTCTTTAATTTTGAATTTTGTTAGCGCAGCGTTAGCGAGTCCGCGTTCGCGTAGCGTCTCGTAGAGAGCGTCATTTTGAATTTTGAATTGTTAATCCTTCTTCCCAGTCCCCAGTCCCCAGTCCCCAGTCCCTTACCTCTACGAGTGATTCAGAAATCAAATCGGATTGCTATATATAGATAATTTTTATGTCGTAGATTTAATAACTGATCAATTTTATCCGTGTTTTCACTCTATCATAACTTTACGGATACTCTTAGAATCAACCTAAATTTATTTGCGTAAGGAGTCGGATATGAAGACTTATGACATGTCTTTCATAAAGACCAAAGGACACACGACTTTGTTGGCATTTATCTCAGTTATATTTATTTTATCATTAACTCTAATTTTCTCATTTTTTGAAAACATTCAAGAATTTTCAACTCAAGAAAAAATCGAATACATTACTCAAGCATTAACAACTATTGCCATAATTATTGGGGGATTGGCATTAATTATTAATGCTTACTATACCTCCAGACTGTCTCTAGATGAGAATCACAGTCTTTTAACCCAACTCCTGGCTGGAACACTAGCTTGGGATCACAATATCGGAAATAGTATCAATCATACCAAACTAACTCCACAAGAAATTGTTCCCGAACGCTTTTCTAAAGCAATTGAACAATTGGGAAATGAAAAGATTGAAACGCGATTTGCGGCAATTTATGCTTTAGAACGAATTGCCAAAGATTCTCCAAAAGACCATTGGACAATCATGGAAATTCTTGCTGCTTTTATCCGCGAGAATGCCTCGGCGAATCAGGAATATGAAGACGAGTCAAGGCAATCATCCAAACTTCCTACAGATATTCAAACAGCCTTAACTGTCATTGGACGACGCGATTCATCCAAAGATCCAATCAATCAGAAACTCGATTTACGCAATACAGACTTGAGTAATGCAGACTTAACGGAAGCTAACCTCTCAAGAGCGATACTTGTCGGAGCTAACTTGCAATGGGTCAATTTTACACGAGTCAATCTCTCGGAAGCAGACTTATCAGTAACCTATCTTTGTGGTTCAGTCCTCTATGAAGCCAACCTACAAAAAGCCATCCTCCCAGAAGCCAATCTTCAAGGCGTAGTCCTCAGAAAAGCGAACCTTTCTCAAGCAATCCTTTATGATGCCAATTTGGAAGGTGCAGTTCTTTGTGATGCTAACTTGGCAGGAGCAATGCTTTGTGATGCCAATTTAGAAGGAGCAATTCTTTGTGATGCTAACTTACAAGAAGTCAACTTCGAGGGTAGCAATCTCCAAGATGCAAACTTGATTGGCAGTAACTTGCAAAGGGCAAAACTGGCTGGGGCTAATTTAGACAGTGCATTACTGAGTACAGCTAACCTCCAAGAAGCTAATTTTCAAGAAGCTAACCTCTGTGGAGCAAATTTGAGCGGTTCGGAAAATGTAGAATCACGGCAGATTGAAAAAGCAATTGGCGATCGCACAACCATCCTACCGGAAAATCTGAAAATACCCCAGCACTGGCGATAATGCGATGGGCAATTCATCAATTGCCCAAAATCATCTATGTGCTTTCACTAATGCCAACCAACTAACTCATCTGCTAGAGATATCTATTGGTTTACTGTTATATAAGAAATGCTTGCTAGAGTCTGGAGTGCATCAATTGTGGGCATCGATGCCGTCAAAGTCGGCGTAGAAGTCGATGTGTCAGGGGGATTACCGGGAATTGTTGTCTTGGGACTACCAGATTCAGCAATTCAAGAATCGAGAGAAAGAGTCAAAGCAACTTTGAAAAATACTGGCTTTGCCTTTCCGATGCGAAAAATAGTCATTAATTTAACTCCGGCAGATTTACGCAAAGAAGGCCCTTGTTTCGACTTACCCATTAGTGTAGGAATTTTAGCGGCTTCTGAGCAAGTTAGCGCTGATTTATTGGGGGATTATCTATTTTTGGGTGAAGTCTCTCTAGATGGCAGTTTGCGCCCGGTGGCTGGTGTCTTACCCATCGCCGCCGCAGCCCAAAAAATGGGAATCGCAGGTTTAGTTCTCCCTGCTGATAATGCCCAAGAAGCGGTAGTGGTTGAAGGCTTGGCTGTTTATGGCTACAAACATCTATCTGAGGTGGTGGATTTTTTAAATAATCCGGGGCGTTACAAACCTGTGCAGCTTGATAGTACAGTAGACATAGCAAAAGCATCCTACCCTGGCGCAGATTTGCATGATGTAAAAGGACAAGCTCATGGGCGTCGTGCTTTAGAAATTGCTGCGGCTGGTGGGCATAATTTAATTTTTGTCGGGCCGCCTGGTAGTGGGAAAACTATGCTGGCAAGACGCTTACCAGGAATTTTACCGCCCTTAACCTTTGCCGAATCTTTAGAAGTGACTCGCATTCATTCGGTAGCTGGTTTATTGAAAAATCGTGGTTCATTGGTACGCGATCGCCCTTTTCGCAGTCCCCACCACTCAGCATCCGGGCCTTCTCTGGTGGGTGGTGGTAGCTTCCCACGTCCTGGAGAAATTTCACTGTCTCATAGAGGTGTACTTTTTCTGGACGAATTAACAATGATAAATTTAAAAAATGCTTAAATCAGGATACATTTGCTTTGAGAAAACAGGGGCTAGGCGGACTGGGTACGCCCGACTATCCAGGCGCGAACAAACTTTAGGAACTCATACCCTGGAGCAACACATCGCGCGACTGCGATCGGCTGGAGCAACCGAGGTTTTTTGGGATATCGCCTCTCGCTCTAAAGATAACCGCGTGGGGTTGAACAAGATATTGAAAATGGTGTCGAATGGCGAAACGTCAGAAGTGATCATGATTCGGATTGACCGAATGACTGACTCCCACGCCCTAATGGAAAAGGCTATCAATATATTTTTAGATGCAAACATACCTTGTCGAGGCTTGGACGACAACATTGATTTCTCCACAGTCGGGGGGAGAATGCACGCACGCATACTTGTAACGATCGCACGTGGCGAAGTCGAAAGACTTCAAGAACGAGTGTTAAACGGCTGGGAGTTCGTCAGAGAAAGGAGTGCAGCTGTCAACCCACCTTTCGGATACAAAATAGTCAGCGAGAAACATCAACTAGACACTTCTCCATTTCTCTGCTTGCGGGAAACCAGGCAAGAGATATCAAAGGCGACTATCGGGAGAGAAATAGTCGAAGCTTTTTTACAACAGAAAACTTTACGGCAAGGGCTGCGATTGATTAACGAGCGCTACGGAATCACGACTTATTCCCACGGCAAAGGAAGATACGCTCAAGGCTTATTTCGATTTAGCCCTTCAGGGTTGCGTGATTGGCTTTTGAACCCTGTAATTAGAGGGCATATTTGCTATCTTCGTAAACGCGATGGGCAGAGGTTACAGCCGGAAGATTGGGACATTAGATATGACACTCATCCAGAAGAAAAACTAATAACTGATGAGGAATTTGGGCAAATTCAAGCCATCCTCAAGCACAATAAACAAGTCCGAGGTTATGGAAGTACTGCCCTCAAATATCCGCTTTCTGGATTGATATTTTGTGGCGAATGCCGCAGTGCTTGTTACTCCGTTACAGGAAGTCGCGGACGCAATTTGCCTGGGCTTAACTATTACTTTCAATGCAAGAATTGGCGCTTGCGGGCCTGCTCCCAAAAGCAAATGGTGCGGATGGAATTAGCAGAGGAAGCAGTGGTTAACAGCTTGAGCGCCGCAGCAGAGCAAATTGCTGCACAGCACGCGAATGGATGTGGTGAACAGCTTGAACCACCGGAAATTAAAGAGTTGCGATCGCGGCTAGAAGCTCTCAATCAAATTGCCGGTTATGACCCGGATATTGAAGCAGCAAAAGAAAAGCTCCGCTCCAGAATTAAAGACAAGCAGTATAGTTTGTCACTTCAAAATCAGCAGCAAAATACTAGCCTTGAAAAACTGCTATCAACTTTTTTGGATAAAGACTATTGGCGCACTCTCCTGGATCAGGAAAAACAAATAATTTACAGAACATTGGTGGAGAAGGTTGTTGTAAAATTTGGAGATGTACAAGAGGTAATATTGAAAGTCTGAGTGAACTACCCAACACCCATCTGAGTACAGATAGGGGAGAAGTACACAAGAACGTAAAATAGCTCCAGGAAAATTTCCCTGGAGTTAGATTATAAAGTATCAGATGATACGAAAAAAAATATTTGCTACTGAAGTTGCAATGCCATTGCACTAGAGATATAACGACAAGACAGTAGCACTACTGTAGAGATATAACGACAAGAGAGTGGCACTACTGTAGAGATATATCAGTACTATAGATATAATAGATTTGTGCTAGGGACAAAATTCGGCTTCATGCCGTGTGATTGTAGGGCTGCGGCTTAACGATCCTATATCCCTGGCATTTTAAATATGGTTAAAGGGTTTTTCTGGGTATAGTAAACTCCATATCTTTCATGCCTAGTATGGTCAGTATCATGCACTACTTTAAACGCTGGCCAAAGATACTCAAGATATCTATCTTCACGACGTTCATATAGCCGTTGCAGTGCCCACAAAAAATAATCAACAGCTTGCAGACAAGGAGAATGAGGCAGTGTGGTGGCAGTAATATTCATAGGGGCAATACTAACTATTCCGCATTGCTGATAAAAGTTAGCTCTAGCCCCTTCTAAAGCCCTTCCCAAAGCGGCAGTTCGGTCAGAAAAACCTCTTGATGCAAAACAGATATTATACTCATCGTCTTTATGCAAGCGCTGCTTAAATAATCTTCGTGTTAAATAATCGTATGATTCATTGTGTTGATAGCGATAATGAGGATCAGTCTGATTGCGCGCCTTCACATATTCCAGCAATTTTTGCTTATCTCTAACTACCGCAAAAAACCTTAAATCGTACTTCTTCAATAAATTAAACACTTCCCGTCTAACTTCAGGGATATCGTCTTTAGCATGAAATCCTATGGCTGTTTTTCGTTGTTCTGGTTGCATTGATGGAACATTTTTGAAATATGGATCTGCCAGCAAATTAGACCTAAGTTCCTCTAGATTTCTTGCTAAAGACTCCGGTTCAGTCACATCTAGCAATCCAAGCATAAAAAAACGAGAACAACCTTCAGTGCCAACAATAACTTTGCCCTTGCCATTAAACAGTGTTAGGTCTCCAGCCTCATCAACAAAGTAATGACGAATAGAAGGTGCTTTTTCTTTTAAGTCACTCATTCACTTCCACACAAAATTCCAGCAATCGTCTGGACTTAATTTCTGGCAACTGCCACCAAATATGTGACGTTGAACACGTAGAGATTTGATGGAAAATTCATTCATTTATCAGGTGATCCTAGCATAAGCATTGCAGACACCGCTTGAATACAATAGTATTTTGATTGAGAAATCAAGCTTTTGGCGATCGCATCGCACAGGGATATCCGAGATGAAAGCGATGATTTTGAATCTGAGAAAACCATCTCCTAAAATTCCCGAATCACGAATTTCCTCAAAGAGCGAAGCGATCGCCATAGTTCGCTTGAAAATTTTCCTGGTCAAGCCGCAAACTTCTCTGTCTCCTGAAAAGAACAAAGAGCGATCGCTCACTCTTCAAACCCCCAACCCTGTAGATGATGCTGCCAAGATCATGAATAATTTTTCACTCTTGTCAGGTTGTGGCGGCGGGAATATGAAAAATTTTTCAGGTATGCTTTCTTATTTTGGATTGAGAACTGGGGGGCGATCGCCAAAAATTGCCCCTCGACTCTCTAGATCACGCTTCGTGTCCTCTGTAAAACCTTTGCTCTCTCCAAAAAAGGCATTCACAACATTAGCACCGCTCAGGTCGGCACCGCTCAGGTCGGCACCGCTCAGGTCGGCACCGCTCAGGTCAGCACCTTCCAGGTAGGCACCTTCCAGGTAGGCACCTTCCAGGTAGGCGTGGCTCAGATTGGCACCGCTCAGATTGGCATTAATAAGGTAGGCATGGCTCAGATTGGCACCGCTCAGGTAGGCATTAATAAGGTAGGCATTAATAAGGTAGGCATTAATAAGGTAGGCACTTTCCAGGTTGGCACGGCTCAGGTTGGCACTTTCCAGGTTGGCACCGCTCAGGTTGGCACCTTCCAGGTTGGCACCGCTCAGGTTGGCACCTTCCAGGTTGGCACCGCTCAGGTTGGCTTCCAGGTTGGCACGGCTCAGGGCGGCACCCAGGTAGGCAAAGCTCAGGTTGGCACGGCTCAGGTCGGCACCCGCACCCAGGTCAGCACCGCTCAGGTTGGCACCGCTCAGGTCGGCATGGCTCAGGTCGGCACCGCTCAGGTCGGCATGGCTCAGGTCGGCACCGCTCAGGTCGGCATGGCTCAGGTCGGCACGAATCAAGTTTTTAAGAATCCGAAAGGCACCACCAAAATTGCCACGAATTAGGTTTTTAAGAATTAAATTAACGCGAAGTGGATTATCACGAGAAGCCAGTCTTTGACTTTCAAATTGCTGAACTGCATCATCTGAAGTTTCAGTAAGTGCAGCTTTTAATATTGCGATTTCACTTTCAGCAACATCACCAGCAATAATAAATGCCAATCGTTTCTTACTGGGATTGGAATTTGGAAGCGTTACAAACTCAACATCTTCTACAGAAACGCCTAATACATCTTCTAGCTGTCCCGATCTGAATAAATTTTCTAGTCGCTCAAGTCCTTCTTGAGAGCCTTCCAAAATCAGTTTGATGCTACCACGCTCAACATCAACAATTTGGATGGAAGTATCTTGAGCTAAATCTTTTAGAAGGGCAGCGATCGCTTTGAATTTTGCTATATCCTCTGGAGAGACAGTACCAGCAATAGCAAATGCATAGCTTTTTACCTGTGTGTTACCGCTCGGCTCTTGAACGAGTTCACTGTTTTTGTGTTGTGTTGCGTTCATACTAGTGCTGAGTTGTTCTGATTCCAAGTCGGCAACATCTCCCCATTCCAAGCCTAATTCATGGCAGATCGTTTGGAATTTATTCTGATCAACAGGTCGTCTGGCAAAGAAGTTAATGACAACTGGACGAGAACATTTTGCAAATCCTGCTAAATATTCCTGTGTCCAACCTTTAATTTTTAATGCTTGTTTAGCTTTTTCCAGCCCATCTATCGATGCTCGGCATGACCTACCCATTGTAAACCTGCCACAACTATTACATTAGTTTTACACGAGTCCATCACAGTTAATACAAGCGATCGCCAAAGCAAAAAACTTTTCACTCTTGTGGCGATCGCACTTCGATTAAGACCCTGGCTCTAAAGCAGGATCTATTCGTTGGTTTTGCTCTTGATGAGTTGTCACTGTGGTAGTTGGGTGAACTTGCACGTTAATCGCTGGCGCATTAGCTGCGGGTGTTGCAGGTTTTAGCGCCATCACAGCAAAGGCGAAGAACATTGCTGCCATCGCCACGATCGCAACATTATTGCTGCTATCTTTGCTCACAGCAGTCACCAGATTTTTGAGCAGTCCATGAAATTGCTGTTCGGTTGTGGCATTTACTGCCCTCAAAAATGCTTCAGGAGCATTTGACTTATGATTGGAATTGCGGGGTCTACGGCGATTGGATTCCATTGTTGTAACCTCGTACTTTCGATATTTACCTGGAGAAATCCAGGTTTTTCCTTGAAGCGAAGAATTGAACTTGCGCTTGTTCTTTTACGATACAAATTTCAAAACCAAGCTTGGTCAGACTAGGCTGTTCGACTTGTGTAATACTTATGTCAAAGTTCTAGTCACAGCTATGACGCGATCCGTTAGAGCATCGAAAACAGGTTTAGAAAAAGCTGAACAAGCATTAAAACTAAAGGGTTGTGCAAAGCAATATTTAGCAGGGGCGGCAGGTTGTTCTCGACAGACCATCCACAAATTTTTGAAGGGACAAAGTGTTGATAAGAGCCTGTTCCAAGCCATCTGCACAGAACTGGGTTTAGAGTGGGGTGAGATTGCAGAACTAGAAGCGGAGGAAAAGCAAGCAGTCAAAACCTCTAATATTGACGAACTGGTGCAAGAGGTACGTGAAAAAGTGAGCGTATCCATCCAAAAACAATGTGGATTCATGCGTGTTCTGGACATGACTCACCCCATTGGGTTAAACGACATTTACACCGATGTCAACATACTGGAGAAAATTACAGGACGCAGATCCTTAGAGATCGCACAACTTTTGGAAAACTGCAACCCAGAAGACTTTGATCGCTTTGGGCTATATCAAGTTGTAGAAAAGCGAGTGCCCGGTTTAGCGGCTGTTGAGCAAAACTCGAAGCTGATGATTTTAGGAAAGCCAGGGGCAGGCAAGACAACCTTTTTAAAGCGAATAGCAATTCAATGTAACTTGGGGCAATTTTTAGCAGATCGTGTCCCGATTTTCATCACACTCAAAGCTTTTGCTGAAGAACCTCAGCAGCCAAGTTTATTGAAATATATCAATGACCAATTTGCTCTTAACGAGATTTCAGACCAACAGATAACTAAAACGCTGTTGCGTCAGGGTCGGGCAATTGTGTTGCTTGATGGATTAGATGAAGTTAGGCAAGCAGACAACGATAGGGTCATAAGAGAAATTAAAAAAGTTTCTACTCAGTATGATGGCAACTATTTTGTGATTACTTGTCGGATTGCCGCTAATGAATATAAGTTTGAACACTTTACTGAGGTTGAAGTTGCCGACTTTGATGAAAAACAGATTACTGAGTTTGCCAACAAATGGTTCCAGGCTAAAGACCCGATAAAAGCTCAACAGTTTGTTGAAAAGCTTCAAAAAAATCCACGGATTAAAGAACTGGCTACTAATCCCTTACTCTTGACACTACTGTGTTTGCTGTTTGGGGAATCGACAGATTTTCCTTCTAACCGTTCTGAGCTTTACCAAGAAGGCATAGATGTATTGCTGAAAAAATGGGATGGTACGCGCAGGATTGAGCGCGATTTGGTGTATCACAAACTTTCTCTCAAACGCAAACAAGACCTGTTGAGCAAAATAGCCTTAGAAACTTTTAAGGAAGGAAATTACTTCTTTAAAGAAAGGCTTTTAGAAGAATACATTAGTGATTACATTCAAAACCTACCTGATGCCCAAACCGACCAAGAGGCACTGTTATTAGACAGCAGGGCAGTACTGAAATCCATTGAGGCACAGCATGGCTTATTGGTAGAACGGGCAAGGAAAATTTATTCATTTTCTCATCTAACATTTCATGAGTTCTTCACTGCCAGAAACATTGCCTTAAGCCGTAATCCTCAGGAGTCGTTTCCAAAGCTAGCTAGTCATATCACTGACAAGCGTTGGCAAGAAGTCTTCTTTCTAACTTTAGGAATATTGCCCGATGCTGATGACCTGTTGCAGTTGATGAAACACCAGATTGATGGACTTGTAGCGACTGATGAAAAATTACAGCATTTTCTCACTTGGGTTGAAGAAAAATCTCGTTCTGTAGAAACTCGTTATAAACCTGTTGCTGTCCGAGCCTTGTACCTCTCCCTCTCCCTTGACCTCGACCTCGACCGATACCTCTCCCGATTCCTCTCCCGATCCCTCTCCCTCGACCTCTCCCGAACCCTCGACCTCTCCCTCGACCGATCCCGAACCCTCGACCTCGACCTCGACCTCTCCCTCGACCTCGACCTCTCCCGAACCCTCTCCCTCTCCCGATCCCTCTCCCTCTCCCTCTCCCGAACCCTCTCCCTCTCCCGAACCCTCGACCTCTCCCTCTCCCGAACCCTCTCCCTCTCCCGAACCCTCTCTCTCTCCCTCTCCCTCTCCCTCGACCTCGACCTCGACCTCGACCTCGACCTCAAATTCAAGCGATCGCTCGAACAACTAAAAGACCAACTTCCTGATTACAACAAATCGAACGAGGAAACATTGAAAAACTGGTGGCAGGAAAACGGTCGAACTTGGACTGAAAAACTTAGAGCTGTAATGATTGAGCATCGCAATATTGGTCATGACTGGCAGTTCAGCGATGGACAAAACCAACTATTGCAGCAGTACTATGATGCAAACCAGCTACTAGTTGATTGCCTCAACAGCGAGTGCTACGTAAGCCGAGAAGTGCGACAGCAGATTGAAGATACATTGCTGTTGCCAGTTAAAACTAGCCCAGGAGTGAATAATTTTTCACAAACCTAAAGAATCACGACTCGCATTAGCTGTCCTCCGCAATCAGCATGGGCGATTATCTGCTTGGCTTCAGTCACCGAGCCAGACAGGAGTTCATAAATAGCTTGATGTAGACCAGTGTGAGCATTAATGGCTGCTGCAATCGCTGTCTCTAATACCTGTGGATCTGGTTTGTTTGACATGAGGCTGAGGGAGCGCTGAAAATTGCCATATCCAAAAAAGATCCTGTTGCCATTCAAACAGCGACCACCAATCTAGAGATTGCCAACAAGCAAGTTGACCTCAGCAATCAGCGTGTAGACAGCGCTCAGGCTAATCTCAATGATCAGCCTGAAATTGCTGCCAATGCGACCCAAGAGCAGAAAGTAACCCAAGGGACAGAGAATCAAAACTTTCAAGCTGGTGAATCAAGGCGTAGACGCGGTGCTGCAATAGATTTGTTTGAGACTAGTGAAAGAGCAGGTAAACCGATAGACTTGTCGGAAGCTGAGAAAAACCGATCTAGTCCACAGTTTGCACTTCCGCAAAGAATTGAACTTAACCCGATGCCCAAACTTGACCTCAAGCCGGGAGAAAGCATATTTGAGGCTTACCAGAGGCAGAGGGAGGGGATGAAGTTACCAACACGAGGGGCAGAATTACCCAGCACCAAAGCCGATATTCCGCCAGTAGATACAACGGCAATGCACGCGTTACAGGCAAATATTCAGCCACGAGAAACAACAGGCGGCAATCAGTTTGTAGAGGCGTTAAAGATGGCTAACCAGGGTATTGAGCAAAGGTTAGATGCTCTCAACAGTGCGATTATGACATTGGCTAATACACCAAGAAGCTTGACTGTCCAAACTCCTAATGCAGTTGATGATGCCGCCAAGATCATGAATAATTTTTCAAGAGGTCAGGTAATGTCGGCGGGAATGTAAAAAATTTTTCAGGAGTAAATCAAAGAGTCGCTTTTTAACTAGCGATACTTTCACAGCTAACAAGCACATAGGACATTGGGTATCGCAAGACAGCGATGACGCAAAATTTTTATTAAATGGTCATATATTGAATCTCAGTTAAATTTACTCAATAATAGAAATAAACATTTCTAGTAGGCACGCTTATGACCGAGCTTTACGGAGGAATCGACCCTAGAGACATTCCCACCTACTCCATTAGCGATGCCGCTCGTTATTTACGTATTCCAGCAGGCACTATTCGCTCTTGGACAGTTGGGCGACACTATCCAATCTCAAACGGCTCTAATTTTTTTAGACCCCTAATTCCAATCCGCGATCTCAAGCCAAAACTCCTCTCATTCACTAACCTAATTGAAGTTCATGTTCTAAGAGCAATTCGCAAACATCACCAAATTGACTTGAGATCGGTGCGAGATGCTCTTGACTTTATTGATGAGCAGTTTCAAGCATCTCATCCCCTAGCACGTGAGCGTTTTCTTACAGATGGCGTTGATCTGTTCATTGAGCGATATGGCTCTCTCGTTAATGCTTCTAAAAGCGTGCAAACAGAAATGAAAGACGCTTTGAATACCCACCTTGAGCGAATTGAGCCTGATGACACTGGGCTTGCAATTAAACTTTATCCCTTTACTCGCTCGTCAGAAGAAAACAACCCTCGCATTGTAGTCATTGATCCCCGAATTGCCTTTGGTCGCCTTGTCATCGCTGGGACAGGAATTGCCACCAGCGTGTTAGCAGAACGCTATCAAGCAGGTGATTCAATTGATGATCTCGCTTATGATTATGAGTGCGATCGTCTCAAGATAGAAGAGGCTATCCGGTGTGAACTACCTCTTGTTGCATGATTCAACCCCAGTCCATTACCTTTTTCGTAGATCGATGTCTAGGTAGCAGATGCATTGTAGAAACGCTTCAATCGGCTGGCATTAACATCGAAATTCATGACGAACACTTTGATAAAGGCGCGGCTGATGTAGACTGGCTACCAGAAGTCGGCAAAAGGGGCTGGGTTGTTCTGACTAAAGATGCCAACATTGGTAAACATACCTTAGAAAGAATTGCCGTTGCCCGTGCCCAGATAAAAATGTTTGCACTCGCTTCTCAAAGCCTATCAGGAAGAGATATGGCTGCAATCTTTCTAAAAGCAATTGTTTCGATGCAAGAATTTGTCCGCGAACATCCCGCCCCCTTCATCGCCAAAATCTATCGGGATGGAAAAGTATCTATGTGGAAAGATGACCAGATGCTCAATGAAGAATTGAAGCGATTTTTATAAAATCATTGTTGCGATCGCTTTCCTTTGTAATCAGCCTTGCTTTCGGTGAATAGCGATCGCGCCCGATTCAGGAAATCTAGCTTGAAGCTCAACAGTGAAAAATTTTTCAGAACCAAAGCTGGAAAAGTCACTCTTTAAGACTTTATCGCCTGTATTGCTTGGATCTTTGGTGGATTATAAGCAAGCGGATATGCCATTATGATGGCACCGCAGTAGAAATATAACGACAATGCGATGACACCACACTAGAGATATAACGTCATTATGATGGCATTGCAGTGGACTTATAACGGCATTATGGTGACACCGCAGTTGAGATATAACAACAAAAGAGTGACACTACAGTTGAGATATAGAAGTATTATAGATATAGTGGATATCCACAGAAATACAACAATCCTGTATCCCTAGTAAGGTTAAAGGGTTTTTCTGGGCAGTAAAAGTGAATAAGCTAATTCTGGCTGTAGGGGTCGTAAGGCAATGACACAAGGCTTCATGCTCACACAAGAAACAATCTCAACACTTCAAGCACAAGTAGAGCTGTTTGAGCAATGCCTGCATTTTCCTAATGCGCGACATCAGGTTAGTGCTGAACTAGCCGAAATAGCCAACACTAGAGGTATCTCGCAGGATGAACTTAGACAAAAGATAGCTCAGTTGAAAGAAAAACTTGATAGACTTTTCAGGCTACTTGACAAAATTAGCGAAACAGCGAACGAAGGGGATCTGTCAGTACTGTACTTTGTCAAATCTATTTTCCTTTCAAAGGAAATTTTTGAACCAGACTGGGATTTCTTTCTAGGAAACGAAAAAAGAGAAGCAATCAAAAATTTAACATCAGGTTTCCTTGTTACGTATAACGCAATCAAAAACATAGCTAGTCCTGAAAGTCCCAAAAAAGACGGCAGCTATGTTGCCCTAGAAACCCTAAAACATGGACTAAACTCACTCATTGAAGTAGGGTTACGAGTCAATGCGTTCTCCCAAGAGGAGGTTAACGCATTCGATTTAGGAGACATAACCCCTCAAGAATCAGAAACTGTGTTAATCTTCCTATCAACAATGAAAAAATGGGGACCGGTTTACAAGAGACTTGCAGCATCCTAAATTTCTTGGGAAAGAAGACGTAATCCGTATACATGATGAACTCGTCAGTGAAACTGGCGAGTCATCAAACATAATTAATGAAGGCTTGCTGGACTCTGCTCTTTACTCGCCTCAAGCAACTTACTTCGGAGAGTATTTACATCCCACGATCTATGAACAGGCATCTGCATACCTATTTCACATAGCTTGCAATCACGCTTTTGAGCAGGGTAACAAACGCACTGCTTTTGCTGCTATGGTGACTTTTTTAAATGCGAATGATTACGATATCGAAATAACAGAAGAAGAAGCTGAGAAGTTAACGCTACAGGTAGTTACGCATGAAATAAGCAAGGAACAACTGCCTGCTATATTGAAAAATTACATAATAACCCTTATTTAACGTCCTTGCGATTATCTGCTTTCCTTCAGTCACCCAAGAGCGATCGCCCTCGCCAAATTGTTACCTGTGTCATGTGGATAATTTGAGCAACGACTGGATGCTTTAAGAAGTGCGATTATCACCCTGGCTAATACACCGCAAAGTCTTACTGTTTCTACAGCTAACCCTGTGGATGACGCGGCGAAATTGATAAATGATATGTCAAGGGGTCAGGTTGTCGGGGCGGGAATGTGAGCTTATGAAAAACTTTTCATAAGGACAGACTTAGATATCTTAAGATTAGTAAACAGGAATCGTTATTTTTTGTCTTAAATTTGTAACTTGCTAAAAACGTGAGGTTATGCCGCAGTTGGGTAATTTATGACACGCCGTCAGTATAGTAATCCACCAATAGAAGAGGCGGTCTGTGAGTTTCGCTTTGCTCCCGGACAAGCATGGAATTTTACAGTGCCAGGTTTGTTCTATGAAAAAGTAAGAGATTTATACACAGGTGAGCCAAGCGAAAAAAACTCAATAGCAACGGAATTTAAATTTTCGCGGATGCAGGCTGTAAACCCTGAAGTTACGGTAACACAAGACTTGCCCAAGTTTTTGTTTCCTTCCGCCGATGGCACAAAATTAGTAGGCGTTGGGCCCAATCTACTGAGCATCCATAGCCTTCGTCCTTATGAAGGCTGGGATGAATTTAGTAAGAGAATCAAGCAGGCACTTCAATTGTATTTAGAAGTTACTAAACCTGTTGGTATAACCCGTATTTCTCTTCGCTACATAAATCGAATAGTTATTTCATCTCCCGATCAGGCAATTGACCTTAGTGATTATGTCAATATATATCCTCAGTTACCGGATAGCGTTCCAAGTCACATATCAGAGTTTGTGACGCGAACTGAATTAATTTATGAAGATATTCCAGCTAGACTAGCAATAACTTTATCGGATTCCGAACCGCAACCTGGAGAAGTTGTATTTATACTTGATTTGGACATTTCTCAAGCCTGGGTAGAAAAGCCTCTATCTTTTGAGGAAGTGGCTTCCAATTTATATGAATTAAAAAGTAGACAAGGACAAGTCTTTGAGAGTTTGATTACTGATCGCACAAGGGAGTTATTCGATGTCAAGTAAAGCTGCCTATTACATAAAGGACGATCGTCACAATTCAGAGACAACAGCGCTATCTGAGATAGCCAGCAAATTAACCAAACTTCCGGTTTCTCAATCAGCAGAAGACTTACAAAGTCCATCGGTTGGGCAAAACGCCAATCTTGTTATTCTTGCGACAGACAGAACATCAACCGTAGGGAGTTGGAAATATCGGTCTAAGATAGCTGCTTCTTCAGTTCAAAGGATCAAGGCTATCTCTGAGCAATCTGATAATTATGCAGTCCTGGAACTTTCAAGCTGGAGCTATTCACAATCTCCCAAAGCTCCCAAAACTTACAGAAGAATTGCTGAACTAGGATCTGACAATGAAACTTATAAATACGCCATAGAATGGTTGAAACAACTACGCACGGTTGTTGCTGCTAACCAAATGTGGTGGGGTGAACCACTGGTAAATCTGAGCTTTGACTCAGAAATAGTTTTTGAGTGGTGGCACGGAACCAAAAAGTTAACTGTTTATATTCTGGGAAATACCGCAGAATACATCAAAGTTTGGGGGACTGACATTGACGATGAAATGGAAGACGGCACGGCTTCATCACCTGCTGAACTCACGGATCTCTGGAAATGGCTAGTTTCATAGAGGTTTGCAGTGAGCGATGTTGTTACAGATGATGAGCTATTGTATCGGTGCATTTTTTGTGGATTAGACAAATATTATCGCATTGGAGAATCTGGATTAGAACTTAGCTCACTAGCATTTACAGATAGAAATCAAGCTCCTTCTGTTGACAGAGCAAAGCTTCGTGATTATGACCCACAATGCACGCAGAAAAACCCAGATGATGGTGTCGTGAGTTTAATTACTGGCAAAGTTCGGAGAATAAATGTTTCTCAAAACGATCCAAAAGGCAAGCCAGTTTTTGATTACAAAATTGATGTTTGCCCAAGGCCAACAGATGACAATCCATCTCACGCACAAATTGAGCCATCTCCAAGTTACACGAACAAAGGAACTTTTAAAAAAGTTGCAGAAAAGCTGGCACGGATTGCAACCGAGAGAATCCAGAAAGAGGACTGGGAGATTAAGCCACAAGATTTACCACCTTAGTCGATCCCAATATGCTCATCATCTGTTCATATTCGCTTCAAACACCACTCGACACAGTGGTGTTTTTGTTTGAGAAAGAGCAATCGCCCTGTTCAGGTTCATGAAAAATTTTTCAGCAAGCTGTTGGCAGTTGATGTGAGGTGATCAATCTGCTGCTGAGTATAAGCTTGTCTAACAGCCAAGTCATCAATCTGCTGCTGAGTGCTGGACTGTCTTTGAGCTAGATCATCAAGTCTGGTGGCAACACGATCTAATGTCGCTTCTATCCGGTCTAATCTGTCTGGTCTGTCTTGAGTCATTGTTTTTAGTCATTGGTCACTATTGAGTGCGATCGCATCTTACAACTCGCTAATACACCGCGATCGCTTACTGTGCCAACTCCAAATCCTGTTGATGATGCTGCCAAGATCATGAATAATTTTTCACTCTTGTCAAGTTGTGGTGTCGGGAATGTAAGGCGCAAGTATTGGGTTATCACTACCCTCAGCAGAATTCTGCTTAGGGTTCATCGCATTCTCAAGAGTAAGTATCACCTTCAGTGTTACACTGTTAAACAGTTTATAACTTTATCTAGTTGTGTCTAGTAATTCTACTGGTATTCGGATTCCAATAAACCTTCACAAAAGGTTGGAAAGTTATATTGCCGAGACTCACTCAACCAAAACTGAAGTGATTCTAAATGCTTTGGCTCAATATCTGGGTGCAGCCGAAGAAGTTCCGTTGAGCCAGAGAATGGCAGCATTAGAAGCTCAGGTATTAGAACTAAAAGTTTTGGTCAAAAACCCTCAAATAAAAGCATGACACACTTCGTTTAGAAATAGGTCGTGATTATAACCAAGTTAATGACTATAAATTTATGCCCAAGTTTGACCCTGCAAGATTGAAAAAAGTATCTGTAAGCCTTCCCTTTGGCATTGGTAGCGCCGAATGGGATGCTGACCCCACAGAACGTAGGGCTGCATGGTCACTTTATATTGAACTTGTTACACGTATTGCTGTTCAACCTTTGGAAACTGACCAAGGACTACTGCGTGAGGCTTTGAATTCTTTATATAGCTTATTTGGCACAACAAGAGAAATTCTCAAACAAGCTGGCCCTGATGTCGGTGCATCTCACGATTCAGTTGGGGGAATTGCGATCGCAGTTTTGAATCATGGTTTACGTCCTGTCTTGGCTAAATGGCATCCCAGATTACAGACATGGGAAGCCCAGCGTCCAGCACACCTTAGCCTTAAAGACCATGAGCACAACTGGACTGAGCAAAAGAATTTGCGGGCTGAGTTGGAATCCTTGAGGCTGGATTTGGAGCAGTATGCTCATGCGTTGGCAGTTATTGCAGGTGTGAAGGACTAACAAAAGAAATCTTTGAAGAATGAATCAACCGCAATTTGATGTATTCCTTGCTCACAATAGTCAGGATAAGCCACAAGTAAGAGCTATTGCTAGCTATCTGAAACAGCGTAGTCTACGGGTATGGCTAGATGAAGAGCAAATATACGGAGGAGATACGCCGTATAGAGAAATTGAAAAGGCGCTTTGCAAGTCTAAATCTGTAGTCTTCGTTATTGGTTCATCTGGGCCAGGAAGATGGCAGGGAAATTTAGAATTACCAATAATCGTGGACTTAGTTATAAACTCGAATCTTAGATTGATCCCTGTCTTGCTACCAGGCATTAAAGAAATACCAGCAGAAGCGAATTACCGTTTTCTTAGAACAAAATCATGGATAGATTTTAAAACAATTGATGATAATAATGCACTAATAATGCTATACAAGAGCATTTGTAGAAGCGTACAAATTGAAAGAGAGGCAGTGAAAACTGATGACCTCAGTTCAGAAAAAGGCATAAACTACACCAGACTACGCGATCTACTAGCAGTAGGTAACTGGAAAAACGCTGATTATGAAACTTATCTAGTAATGCTTCAAGCAGTAGGGCGTGAGGAAAATGATTTCATTAGGAATAAAGAACTATTAAACTTTCCCTGTACTGACCTCCGCACAATTGACAGCCTATGGGTAAAATATAGCAATGGACGCTTTGGCTTCAGCGTTCAAAAGAAAATTTACTTAAGCGTTGGCGGTAAGCCAGATGGTAAGTATTACCGAGAAGCCTGGCCGAAATTTGGCGATCACATTGGATGGAGAGTGAGCAACAGTTGGATTAGTTACAAAAAAGTCACTTTTAATACCTCTGCCCCTGTGGGACACCTCCCTATCCTTTCTTTGGTTTTTGGGTTTGCGGAATTGGAGGGTACCTCTACCTCATTGGGTGGTACCTTATTTCCTGTGTACTCTTTTCTCGCGCAGAGACTTGTGAAGTGTAATATAAAAGGCTTTTAGAACTTTGTAAACCTTTATCACAACCTTCTTTACCACGCAATAATCAACATTTCATAAATCCGATACCTGGCTGTATCCCAATACCTGGCACTGGTGGCTGATAAGGGTAACAAAATCCAGATTGCAGGTTGCGTGGACGATGAGACATTGCAAATACGTAAACTACAATGTGAATAGTTTATAGGCTGTTGTGTAAACCCACTACTGGTTCCAATCAACCAACACCCCATCTACAACAATCCCCCAACTCCCAAATCTACCCAACAGTTTCAGAATTTCTCTCTCTTGTCAAATTGTGGGGGCTGGGTTAAAAGATGCAAGTATTAGGTTATCAACCCTATGGAAAATTTTCCCGCTTGGTTATGTTTTAGAGAACGATTTTGCTAATCCTACAACCCCAATAAGTGAGAACCAGCCGCCGCACCTAACCAGGTTGCAACTTTCACAATAATTGGCTTGGCTATTGTCCAGATTTTCTGACCCCCTTCTATACCCTTGCTCGTTTTATCCAGTGTTTCTGCCACAGTTACCAAACGGTCTAATGCACGTTGTTTATTCGGTTCTTCTTTATCCGTTGCTTTTTTGGCAGCACTCAAATCTTCAATTACTTCTTCTTTAGTGTTGGCTGGGAGTTCTGCACCTTGAATCAAAGTTTCAAGTTCTGCCAACAACTTTACAACGTCATCTTTAGTTAATGGTGTTCCGGTATCTGCACCCACTTGATTTTTTTGAGTTACTTGATTATTGTCACCAAGCACAGCCTGATTATTATCTCCAAGAACAGCGCGGTTGCCGTCCCCTTGAACGTTGTTGAGATTGCCGCCAACTGAACCACCAACTGACAAGCCGCCTTGATTGTTAGTCATAGTACCTAACTGTCCTACTTGAGTGTTTGAATAAAAGCTAGGGCGCTCTAACGCCGTTACTACCATTGTTTCTAAACTACGAATTCTGCTATCTTTTTCTTCTAGTAATAATTTAATTTCCCACTCTGGCAAACCTTTTATCTCATTGTAAGTGTCAAAATATTCTGCACTCAGTTCAGATTTATCAGCCACCGCTGCGGTTTTTGCACGAAGCAAAAACTTATCCTCTCCCCGTTTCTCCATTGCCACAATTTCTAATTCGGCATCGGGGTGATTCTCTGCTAATTGCTTAAAGGAAATTGCGATCGCTCTTGGGTCAACACCTTGACTGTGGTAAAGGTCGAGTGTGTCAAAAGTTGCTTTAATGAAATGCCCAAACTCCCCCGAAGCAAATATCTCTTGCTTATTATCGGGTTTGCGCAGAGGGTCGGGGTCATATGCAGTAGGTAAGCGCATGAAGACATATTTACATCTCACTCCATGCAATTTAGTTGTATTTGTAATGCCCCAATCTTCAATGTAAGCTCCGGTGAGTGTTGCACCTGTTAAATCTGTGCCATCTAGTTGCGTTTGCTTCAGCTTTGCTCTCGACAAATCGGCATCTTGCAAATTGGCTTCACTGAGATCAGCACCAATAAAGCTGGCATCTGCTAGGTTAGCTTTTTTTAAGTTGATACCCCGTAGGTCAAGACCTGCAAAGTTTTTGTCCTGTCCCTGTCCTGTAACCAGTAGTTGACGTACTTGTGAGTTTTGAAGGTAAGTTAAACCAGGACGAACACGGTCAAGTTTCTTAGTTTTATGGAAGCTTGTACGAGTTAGAATCGCTTTTCTAAAATCTGTACTTTTAAGTGTGGTATCTGTGAAATTAGCATCAGTTAAATCAGCGCTGCCAAAACTAGTACCACCAAAGGCTGCAAAAGCAACAGAGGTGTTCCGAATCATGACGTATTTTTCATCTCCTTTCATTGCTTGCCAAGCAATGTAAGCACTAAGTAGAACTTCGGCGACGATAACGACAACGGCTCCGGCGAAGGCGAAAGCTCCGGCTCTGGCGACGGTTCCGACGAAGGTGAAGGCGACGGCTCCGGCGACGGCGACGGCTCCGGCGAAGGCGAAAGCTCCGGCTAAGGCGAAGGCGAAGGCTCCGACGAAGGTGAAAGCTCCGACGAAGGCGAAGACGAAGACGAAGGCGAAGGCTCCG
>NZ_JBALEJ010000065.1:0-2230 GCF_036917975.1 Nostoc sp. | reverse complement strand
AGCACTCCAATTGACCAGCCATCGGCAACTATGTGATGTAGATTTAGCAGCAGCAGATATTCTGCTTCATCCAGTTGCAGCAGCTTTACTCGCAGCAATGGCCCAGTGGTGAGATTGAAAGGATGTTGAGCCTCTTGGGTTACGATTTGCTGCACTTGTGTGTCGCGTTCTTGGCTCTCGAAATTGCGTAGGTCTATTAAGGGAAGAGGTATGCTTAAGCTAGGTGCGTTAGCGCAGCTTTCCGCAGGAATCGCCTGTACTGGTTGCTGCTCTACCATAGCAAACCTAGTACGTAACGTTTCGTGACGACGTACAATTTCGTTGAATGTCTGCTTTAAGGCGGTGAAGTTGAGGGAACCTGTCAGGTGAAGTGCTGTTGACACGTTGTAAAATGGATTCCCCGGTGCTAACTGGTCGAGAAACCACAATCGCTGCTGGGCGAAAGAAGTGGGAAAAACGAAAACCTCTGCTTCCTCAGAAAAATTAAGTTCTTCATCATCGGTGAGACTACTGTAAATATACTGGCTCATAAGTGAATGGCAAGAAGATTTTGGCAATGAAAATTTCTTAAAGTACAATGCCGTTGAAGATGTCCGAAGTTAGAGAGCTTTTCACCCATACATTTTGGCTGTGATAAAAATCACCACGTTGTTCTAGCGTAAACCCACCCAGCAATAATCCCAACCATACTTCTACCATCGGCATTTTTAATCCACCTTGGAGTTGAGTTAAAGAAATTTCACCTTTGACCTGTGTAAGATATTTTGCGATGTCTACGACGGGCTACGCCTACGCGCTCTGCCATTTTTGGAAATCCTCGTCTGATGCCAAATTGCGGACATCTTCTAAAGTTGTCACCTCATCGAGCATTGCCAAAATATTCGCTTTTTCAACAGGCGCTACTACAGAATCACCCTCCTGGTTAGGATATAAAAATTGGTGTGGCCCATGTGGTTTAAAGGTTTGTGGTGTTTGCGGTTCAATCAAATCATCTAAATCTAGGTGCATTGTTGTCCGCACTAGACCAGCAAAGAGATCGGTGCTAACAATTGGCCCCAAAAGACTATTGCGATCGCGGGTATTGGAGATTAAGTTAGTTAAATTGTTTGTGAGTTGCTTTTCAGCAATTTAACTGATTTCTAAATTGAGACTGCTGCTTTTTTCAAAAGGTTTAATTTAGTGTATAGGCTAGTACCGTAAGGCGGAATTCAAAATGACGCTCGTGACGCTCGATGACTCGCTAACGCTGCGCTAACAAAATTCAAACAGGTATACAGCGTAAGCGTTTCATTGATTTTGAATCGGTGGTTTATTTACGCCGTGTTGTACTAGTGAAACTCGTTTCATCGGGACTGGCTTCTGCCTTATAAAGCTATTTCTTTTTCTTTGTGGGTAATAATCGTGCAATCTGAGGTTGGATGAGCAACACAAATTAGTACATAGCCTTGAGCGATCTGCTCATCGTCTAAATAAGACTGTTCTGACTGATCAACGGAACCATCAACCAACTTCCCAGTACAAGTTGAGCAGACTCCCTGACGACAGGAATAGGGTAACTCCATCCCCTCGATTTCAGCAGTTGAGAGAATATATTCATCTTCGGGAACATTTACCGTTTGGTTAATTCCTTCTTCTTGATTCATCAATTTAATTTTGTATGTCGTCGTCATAATTGTAAACCTCGTTATGAAAGTAATACTCTTCAATTGTTTGTTGCGGAATAAACACCAGATATTGTCAGAGATTGAAATCAGCAAATACCAATGGCTTTTAGAAGTAAGTCTAACTTGATGATTTCGGCTTTTTCTCTCCCATAAGTTCAGGAAATACTGCTAATTTATTCTTCTGAGAGAGAGATTTTCTAAAGTGTAACAACCAGACGTTTGAAATCGAGTATTTACAAGAGTTTGATTGATAGTTGAATTGTATAAGTTGATTAACGACCTAGACAACGAAAAAATGTTGGTTTGGTAGTGATAAATATATAGTGATAATAGAGATTTAGTATTTATACTCGGATAATTCAGTAACTCTTTCCCAATTTTTGTATTGCTTTTTATACTAAAAAATGACGTGCGGAATGTGGGTTAAATACTTAGCTTCGGCGAGGGGATGGGAAATTGTTCTGGGGTGGATGCGATCGCTGTTTTAGCGATCTCCTGATGTAGAATAAGTCTAAAATTAATAACATTCATAATGTTACACGAATTTCTCTTAGCAGAACGTGACG
>NZ_JBALEJ010000064.1:0-3379 GCF_036917975.1 Nostoc sp. | reverse complement strand
TATGGCTTTCGTAACTTTAGCAATTTTAGATTACGCAGTTTATTAAACTGGCATTTTACTATTAATACTCCATAAAAATAGCCGAAGAGCCAGATTGTCTTCCTTTTCTTGCGTAATAATTTCCCAGTCTTTATCTATAGAAATAATTGGATTTGAGAAACCTTCAAAATGCTTGAGCAAGTTTTCTTGTGTCAGCAACACTGAAACTTGTGCATCTTCAAGCATAAAATTTAGACGCTCTTGAGGATAGCTGGAATCTAATGGTACATACGCTCCTCCAGCTTTTATAATTCCCAACAACCCGACAATCATTTCTATAGACTGTGAGATACAAATGCCGACTAAAACTTCTGAACATACTCCGATTTTTTGTAAGTGGTGCGCTAGTTTATTGCTGCGAGTATTCAACTCTTGATAAGTCAGTTGCTCGTTAGCAAAGTTGACTGCTATAGAATCAGGATACTGCTGTACCTTTTCTTCAAACAATTGATGGATACACTTATCTTGAGGATAATCTGCTTGGGTGTTATTCCATTCCACCAATACCTGATGTAACTCCGCTTCACTTAATAATGGTAAATTTGCAATTCGTTCTTCTGGATTTGCAACAATAGCTGACAACAGAGTTTTAAAATGTTCTAGCATCCGGCTAATAGTAGCTTTATCAAATAAATCTGTGTTGTAAACGATTACGCCTCGGAGACCTTCAGAATACTCCCAGTTTCCGCCCCCTAAGCTCCTAAAATCCTCAGAACACTTCCACAGATGCAGTTCCAAATCAAAACGCGTTTTTTTCAAATCAATATTCAGAAAGCTAGGTACTAATCCAGGTAGCTCTAGCGCTGACATTGGCGCATTCTGAAAACCAAATACCACTTGAAATAGCGGATGATGGCTCAAGTTCCGCTCTGGATGCAGTTCTTCAACTAACTTTTCAAACGGCAAATCTTGGGAGCTGTATGCTCCTAATGTTACCTCACGTACTCTGCCTAGTAGTTCCCGAAAAGTGGGATTTTCAGATAAGTTGCTACGTAGTACTAAACTATTGACAAAAAAACCAATTATGCCTTCAATTTCGCTACGGTTACGATTAGCAATTGGCGAACCTACCGCGATATCTTCTTGATGGGTATAGCGATAAAGTAATGTTTGAAATGCTGCCAGCAACGTCATAAATAATGTCGCCCCTTCTTGCTGTGACAGCTTTTCTAGTGCATCAATTAGCTTGAGCGGTAACTCTAGAAATTGTGTTGATCCTTGATAGCTTTGTATAGCTGGCCTTGGTTTGTCAGTAGGTAGATGCAGTATGGATATATCGTTTAATTGCTCCCGCCAGTAAGCTAACTGGGTTTGGAGTACTTCTCCTTGTAACCACTCGCGCTGCCAGTGAGCAAAATCGGCATACTGAAGAGGCAGTTCTAATAGAGGAGAAGGCTGGTTTTGTGCAAAAGCTGCGTACAGCATTCCCAGTTCCCGAATCAGTACCCCCATAGACCAATCGTCGCAGATAATGTGGTGCATATTCAGTAATAGAATATGTTCTGTCTCGGAAAGGACGAGGAGTATTACTCGCAGCAATGGCCCGGAGGATAAATCAAAAGGACGTTCTATCTCTGCGGTAATAATGCACTTTGCTTTAACCTCTTGTTCGTCATCTGGTAATTGCTGGAGGTCTAATACAGAAAGAGGTATTGTTAAGCTGGGTGCGTTAGCGTAGCTTTCCGCAGGAATCGCCTGTAGGGGTTGCCCATCCGACACAATAAATGTTGTGCGTAAGGTTTCGTGGCGACGCACGATTTCGTTAAAAGTCTGTTCTAGTGCGGCTAATTTCAGCGAACCGGTTAAACGAATTACCGTCGGCACATTGTAGATACCATTGTCGGGGATCAACTGGTCGAGAAACCATAGCCGTTGTTGAGCAAAAGATGCTGGAAAAACGAAGACTTCTTCAGAAGACATATTGATCCTTATTTTAAATTCTGTGCTTTCTCAATACAAGCTGTTAGCTGTGCGGCGAGAATTTGGATATGGGGTTTTCTCAGCATAGTTAGGTGATTTCCAGGAATATGATGAATTTCTGTTCCTTTTACAATTAGCTGATCCCAACCCATACTCGGATCTTCCTTGCCGCTTGATTGAACATTTGTTCTGAAAAGATTAATTCGTTTAGGGTAGGCTTGCGGAACATAGTTAAGAACTGCTTGGCTATTGGCATAATAAACACGAAGCATTGGACGAATTGCTAACTCGCTTAAAAGTCTTAACTTGGATTCTTCAGGTATAGTGTTGACTGTGGCATCCTCTTTCCGGATGAAGTGAGAGAAGAGATTTGTTTGGAGTAAACTGTTAATTCTGTTATTGGCGATCGCGATGATTAGATAAAAATAATCGAGGAAAAAAGGCCATATATATCGCGCCACTGTCCTCAGCATAAACTTGAAACCACTACCCAAAGAAGGTATATTGCCTGGAATTGGTGCTAAAGTGTCAAGTACAGCAAGTAAAGCCACTTCTTCGCCAGACTTTTGGAGTTGTTGAGCCATTTCAAAAGCAACCCAACCTCCAAAAGACCAACCGCCTAAAAAATAAGGGCCTTTAGGCTGTACTTTACGCAATGCTTCAATGTAGTGGGTAGCCATATCCTCAATGCGAGTTAATGGAGAACTTTTTCCGTCAAGTCCAATAGGTTGTAGCCCATAAAATGGTTGATTTTTTCCTAAATTCTGAGCTAATTCGTAATAAGGGAAAACAACACCAAAAATTGGATGCACGCAGAAGAAAGCTGGGCTTGAACCAGCAGGTTGAATCGGAACTAAGGGCGACCACGGGAGAGAATCTGCTTGTGAGGATAGAGCAGTTGCTAAACTTTCAATTGTTGGATTTAAAAATAAGCTAGATAGCGGCAATTCGCGCTCAAAGTGCTTGTATATTTGCTTCATAAGCTGTACAGTTAACAGCGAATTTCCTCCCAAGTCGAAGAAGTTATCGTAAATACCCACACCCTCAATATTAAGCACTTCAGCCCAAATTTTTGCTAAGGTTGACTCGGTTGGAGTCCGAGGAGCGATAAATGCTTTATCTATTGAGTGGCTAGTTGGAGTGTTGAGTGCTGTTAGCACATAACGATCTACTTTGCCATTAACTGTTAGCGGCAGAGAATCCAGCATTACAAAAGATTTTGGGATCATGTATTCTGGTAATTTTTCTTTTAAGAATTTACGTAGTAGAGACGTAAAATTTGAGGCAGCGCGTTGCGGGGGTTCCCCCCGTTGTAGCGACTGCCGTTGCGTCTCTATATTGGGAACAATATAAGCCACCAAGTACTTATCACCAGATACGTTTTCTTTAACAATTACTACTGCTTTTTGCACACTCTGAT
>NZ_JBALEJ010000063.1:0-10073 GCF_036917975.1 Nostoc sp. | reverse complement strand
ACGACACACTTCGTGAACGCTCAGTTGAAGCTGAATCAAGTAATTTAACTAATTCGTAATGGGTTACGCCTAACAACGGTTACTTAATTCGGATTAAAGAATTCAATTAATAATTAAAAGTTATCTACAAGTTAGTTGAATAACCCCACTAAATATATATACTTTTTCTAGTGGTCAAATCCCGCCGTAGCGGGTTTTAACAAACTCCGTGGGTTTAAGTCCCCCGGTTCAATAACCGGCAAGTTTTGGGTCGGGGTCTGTCTTGCAAAGTTGCTCCTCTTGGGGAGACCCCAAGACCGCAATGCAGCGCTAAATCCCCGGACGCGACTCGAAAATACTCGCTTGCCGCCGGCGCTATCGCAGACTCGCTTTGCGCGTCGCTTTCACAAAACTTACTTGCGACTTGCGACTTGCGACTTGCGACTTGTTTTAATTCTCCACTAAAATCTTGCTAGATTCTGATGTTCTTGTTTTGGAATTTACCATTCAATAGTAGTGCCAAATAAGTCTATTTATCTCACCTAATTGGTTGATTTATTTCTCATCCAAAAGAGTGAGCTAATTTAGTGTAAACTAAGATACTTTCGATTGCTGGCATAAAATGAGTTTCAATTGGGAGCTTCAAAGCTGGAATCACCAGGAAATGCAGTACCAACCCCTGCTAATAATTTTGTGTTCCTAGTCAATAAAAATCTGAATTATTCAACTAAAAGTAAGGATAGATAAGTTAGAAAAAACTGTGCGTAACTTAAGGGTTTTAGTACTGTTTATAGGCTATCTTCCATAGATTCTATATGGCGTTTTTTTCCTAACTAATGTCAAGCATGAAACTTCAATACAGTTATATTCTGGTATTGCCGGAATACTTTTAGCCGTATTTGCACCGCTTTTTATTTTCTTTAGATATATGCGGTAAAAGTATATTGGGAAATTGGGCGACACCGATAGCGTAGCGTTAGCGGTATCGCCCCTCCTAAAATTCAAAGAGGAAAACTCAGGAGGAGCGATGGCGCTCTTGCACCCGGACAGAAGCGATCGCTATGAAGGTAAGCAGAACTTACACAAGCGATGCCTGCGGCGGGCAACCTAAGCTGAGAATCAACAGCGTTTATGTAATCTGTATCATTCAAAGTTTGTGCTGGGAGCTTATTAGCTTTAATAGCAGCCTTCACAACATCAACTGCTGTTATCTCTCCTCCTTTGTATTGGAATACCAAAGCACCAGCACTGGGAATTCCCTCTGGCTTGAAGTAACCTTGATAAGCAAAAAATGCTGTTTGGAAGGGTTGGAGAACGCTATTATTTTTAAATTGAGTGGGTAAATTGTTAGAGTTGACAGCTAAAGGGTTGCCACTATCATTATTAGCTGTTTGAGCTATAGCAATTCCGGGTACAAGCGCAATAGATGCAATCACAAATGCACAATTGATGAAGGTATTCAGTTTCATATAGTTACCCTAAGTTAGATATCTGGCAATCAGTAGTCTCTATTCATAGAATCTGTTGCCAGAAGAAAGCTCTGAATTTTGTACGAAAAAGTAGATTTCGGCGTGACACTTCGACCCAACTCTTGGAGACGCTCTGCGCGTTCGACGCAGGTGTTACCCTGAGCCTGCCCAACGACCGCGCTCAGGGCAACGCAACGCTCAGTACAAGTGCTGAATTTTGGGGTTTAACTAATTCGTAATGGGCAACGCTTACGTAATTCGTAGTTAAGAATTCAATTACCAATTACAAATTCTCAATTACGAATTAGTTGAAAACCCCACTAAATATCCTTTCTTTAGTGGTCAACTTTCGTCGTGGCGGCTTGGAATTTCCCACTAATAGATTGCTGGATTCTGAATTTTTACTTCTGAATTTTTACTTCTGAATTTATTCTTCAATATTAGTCTCAAATAACTGCACTCATCTCACCTAATTGGTTGATTTCTTTCTCATCCAAAAGAGTGAGCTAATTTAGTGTCAACTAAGATACTTTTGGTAAGTAATGTAGTTCAGATATTCAAGCGAGTCAAAGTTACACACCTGAAGCGTAGTTTACCGCCGCAGGCATCGCTTGGTGTTTCCTCTCTTGATTAAGAGCGATCGCCTCCTGCGGGCGGGTACGCGATCGCACAAGAGTATCTGCTTTCAACTGGAGCTTAATTCTTTAAGTAGATGAGATAAATCATTAAAAATGCATATACTGCAATTATCAAGCAATGAATTTATTAGCTCCTAGTTTTAGACCTAATAGGAGCTTTTTTTATTAATTATCCATCTCAGTTAGGGGGGTATATCACCAGAAGTAACAGCATTCATCCTCAAGGCTATTAATAATTGGTTCTGTTGGTAGATTAAATGTCAATGTTGGGATTGCTATTGTTTATTTGTCGATGAAAAACGTTGCTCAAATTAAAACAATGAATATTCTTGCTTGGATTGTTTTAGGTCTAATTGCTGGTGCTATTGCAAAGGCTATCTACCCCGGTCATCAAGGTGGCGGAATCTTAGGAACAATCTTATTAGGAATTATCGGTGCTTTTGTTGGTGGTAGTTTGGGTGTGTTCTTCAGTACAGGAACCTTGACATTAGCCGCCCCCACACTCAGCATTCCCGGTATTGCAGTAGCGGTTCTTGGCGCAATTGTCGCTGTTTTCTTGTGGAACTTGCTAAATCGTCGCAGTGCAATCTAAGAAATTAAATTTGAATCAATTAATCGTAAAAATCAGGGAATTCATTTCACTATATTTTCTCCCTGAGCTTAAATTATTTGAATAGCGCCTGCCTGTATCTAGGTGGGCGCTAATATTATTTGCGGCAACGTTTACAAGTTGCCTTAAGGGCGATCGCCCATAAAAAATTCTTAGAGGAAAAGTTACACCAAACAGTGATCGTTACAACAAAGTTAGTCCAGGGAGCGATCGCCTAATTCAGCCAAAATCCACCTATTTTTCCATCCTTGAGGCTAAGTCTAGCTAAGACATCATCACCGCCATCCAAAAATGTCAGTTTCCATAAATAAACTTGATACCCTTGCTGCTTCAGATTTCCCAAGAAAACTGCCGAATACCCTTTTTTGATGCGAGGAGCTAACTGTCCACTAACTTGTGTAAATGTTTGTTTTGTAATACCTTCTTTGAAAGCAGCATTTCCTTGAGATTGCTCCCGATGCTCCCCTACTCTTCACCAATTATTTTGGGTTAATATCTACCTTCAAAAGCCCGACGATATTGCTCTAAGAGTTGAACAAACTCGGCAGCAGAACGGTCTAAATCAGACCAAGTGAACAAAATATCATATCCAAATTTTTCTCTATTCCAAAGCATTGCCTCGACTATTGTTCCAACCTTTCCAAAACTTCTCAGTGTTTCAGCGGGATTTCCATGACCTTCCAGTGCAGACCATAGCTTCATAGATGTGGACGTTGGCAGAAAAGATGAACTCACAGCCAGGAATTTCAAATACGGTAGAGATTTTGTCATATATTCTGCCAACTGCAAAGACAAGTTATTGACGTATCGATCATACGTTTTAAGCCGCAGTCCGACCATTTTATTACTAAATACATTGGAGATTCCAATAGATTCAATATCTTGCCATGAAAGCACTGCATCTCCATAGGGTGAAATCTGCTGAAGACTAGCAGAGGTCAGGATCATACTTACAGGACGACGGGCTAACTTTGGGATAGCAAACAATCCTGCACCGCCAAAGAAAAGAATTGCTAGTAGTCCAATAAAAATTCCTGAGCCACCCGTTGCTATCATAAAGAAACCGAGTAACACAAAAATTCCACATCCGATTGTCAATAAAACAACATTTCTTGCGGTTTTAGGTTTGACTTCAAATCGCTGTGGCAATTTCATAAATGCTCCTTTTATCTAAACCCAACCTTATGACCCCAACTAGTCAGTAACTTAATCCTGCTACGCCAACTGCGATTGCTTTACAGCACTTCCGGCTATTATGAAGCACAATTTTCCCCATAACCCTTTCCTATCCTAACTTTTGAGACTGTGTGCGTACCTCATAGCAGGCGGAAGTGCTGTATCGCAAATCTCAAAAAAAAGTGTGTCACTGAAAATCTCGCGCTACCTCAACCCAAAACACCCACGAATGAGCTTTCACTCAAATTCCTTAAGAATAGCATCTTGGTCATTTTGTATCATATATACTACTACTAAATCAATACTGTTGCCAATTTACGAGGGTTCAACGCCTGTAGAAATGGGATGAATGCGTCCTAAAGAAGTAAGTTTGGCAAAAATCTGAGTCAATAAAATAGGCTCAGGGATTTCGGGAAGCATTTTTAACATTTTCATCCACAAACTGCTGCAAGACCACTTCGCCCAAATGCAGTTTAAGCGCAATGTTGACTGAGAAAGAAACTACACTTGGCGTAGTTTACCGCCGCAGGCATCGCTCCCCAGCAAATACAAGCGATCGCATAGATCGCCCCTCCTAAAATTCAAAGAGGAAAAACTCAGGAGGAGCGATGGCGCTCTTGCACCCGGACAGAAGCGATCGCTATGAAGGTAAGAGAACTTACACAAGCGATCGCTATCAAGTGGTTTTGATCAGCCTGGGTCAGAAAATATGAGTAAGATTTGGTTGGAGTCCCAATCCCCATTCAAATCTTCCCTAGTACCCAGTACAACCAGTTCAATCTAATTTTTTCTCTAGGAGAAAAACTTGAAAAATAAAGTAACTTCTGTTTTAGACAAAGAACGAATCATTGCACAGCCTAGATTTAATCGTTGGCTAATTCCTCCAGCAGCATTAGCAATACACTTGTGCATCGGACAAGTGTATGCCTTTAGTGTGTTCAACCTGCCAATGACCAAACTTATTGGCATTACCCAATCAGCACCGACCGATTGGAACTTGCCGACTCTCGGCTGGATATTTTCTAGTGCGATTGCCTTTCTAGGGATTTCTGCGGCTCTATTTGGCAAATGGGTTGAAAAACAAGGACCCCGCAAAGCAATGTTTGTTGCAACACTCTGCTTTAGCGGCGGCTTCTTTATTTCTGCTTTTGGAGTGTATCTACATCAGATTGTACTTGTTTATCTTGGTTACGGTGTATTAGGCGGTATTGGCTTAGGTATTGGCTATATTTCTCCCGTCTCGACGTTGATTAAATGGTTTCCCGACCGTCCAGGGATGGCAACAGGGATGGCAATTATGGGATTTGGTGGCGGAGCGATCATTGGTTCGCCACTCGCGGTAGCACTGATGGAGCATTTTAAATCTTCCACCTCTGTCGGGGTATGGCAAACATTTGTGGTTATGGGTGTAATTTACTTTTGTCTGATGATGTGTGGTGTATTCTTTGTACGTATTGCGCCACCTACTTGGCAACCCCCACACTACACACCACCTACTCAACCCCAAAAGTTGGTAACAACGTCAAATATTACTGCTGATAACGCAATTAAAACACCGCAATTCTGGTTGTTATGGATTGTATTATGTACAAACGTCACCGCCGGAATTGGTGTTTTAAGCCAAGCTTCGCCCATGATTCAGGAAATTTTTAAGGTTTCTCCCTCAGTCGGTGCTGGATTTGTCGTGCTGTTAAGCTTGTTTAATTTAGTTGGTCGGTTTTTCTGGTCATCTTTATCAGACTACATCGGCAGGAAACAAACCTATATGATTTTCTTTGGTTTAGGCATACTTTTGTATGCTTTAATTCCGACAATTGGTGAACTTGGGAATATTCTACTGTTTTACATCGGTTTTTGTATCATTTTGACCATGTATGGTGGTGGATTTGCCACCATTCCTGCTTATCTGCGTGATTTATTTGGAACAATGCAGGTTGGCGCTATTCATGGACGGTTGCTCACGGCATGGTCTGTGGCAGGTGTTATCGGTCCAGTTCTTGTAAATTACATCCGCGAGTTTCAGATCAATCATGGGATACCGAAAGCTCAAGCCTATACAGTGACTATGTATATCATGGTAGGAGTATTGATTATTGGCTTTATTGCCAATCTACTCATAAGTGAAGTTCACAGAAAATATACTATTGGACAAGAGCAGTTATAACCAATCTCCAAGTTGATTCGGGGTAGGAGGTGTGTCAATACGGTTCGGATAAGCATTTTTCACAATCGAGTGTGGGGAATGGGGAAGGGTTAAAGGTTAAAGGATATATTCAAAACCTTTCCCCTTTAACCGAAGCGTATTGGGAGGTGTGTAGCTTGCCGCACTTCGACATACTTCTCTACGAGAGGCTGCGCCAACGACTACTCTCAGTACAAGAAGCTAAGTGACCGCCGTCGGCATCGCCCTTACATGAGATAAAGTTGTACCACTGGAGCGATGTCTTGCGATCGCCATCGATAAACGATCGCCCATTATCCACAATAATCCTCGCAAACAAATACTGGCACTCTCTTATAAGCTGGAGTACCCGAACGTCCATCGATTTTCGCTGTAAAAATCGCGTTGACTTCGGGATAAAACATCATTGCTGCTCCCCGACGAATTTCCCCAAAAATGACTTCCACATTTTCCAGTTTACCCACGTCTCCTCGTACCGTTACCTGTTGGTGTTCCCGAAAACCGGCGGTTTCCCCATCTTCGCGATTCATCAAAATACAATTACGGTGGGGCATTCCCCGATAGTAATCTCCGGGTTTGTAAACGACGGTGTTATGTTGGGAATAACTTCTTCCCGTACCCAAAATTAAAATAATTCCTGGGGTTGATTCCCCCACACCAAAATCGCCTTTGCTGGGTAAATCTAACTGGGGTAAATTTGTCACGAACATCTTGGCTTTCCCCGTAGGAGTTGGGAATTTTGGCTCGTGGAAAACTCTCTTGTCAATCGTAAACTCTTCCCCAGTGGAATCGATATCAGCAATTTTTTCGTATCCAGGGATTGTTTGGGCAATTAGTTGGCGAATGTATTTCGTATCCTGGAGTTTGCGCCAATTTACCGGATGCTCTCCCAACACTCGATCGGCAATTTCAATAATTAATTCCACTTCGGAAATCAAATCCCCATCTTTTAAATGTGTTTTCCCTTCATCATTCAAACGAACGAAATTATTGCCGGATTCTGTCGTTGTTTTGTGAGGATTTTCAAATCGAGTAAACACCGGCAGAATAATCGTATTTTGCTTTGCCAAACCGTGAAAATGTCCGAGATTGGGTTTGGTTGCCACGTAAAAAATGGTTTCAATTTGCCCCAAAGCCCGTTTTGCTTGGTTTAAATCCGGGTTGGCTGCGTAGAGATTTCCCCCCAAACAAAATAAGCTATCCACCTCTCCTCGATCCGCAGCAGTAATTAATCCCCGCGTATCGTATCCGGGAACCCGACTCAGGGGACGTTGCAGTAATGTTTCCAAAGCTTGCTGAATCTCTTTTTTGAGGTTGATGGTGACTCCCATCGAGCCAAATCCCTGGACGTTGGAATGTCCGCGAATTGGCATGGTTCCCGCTCCCGGTTTGCCCACATTTCCCGTTAATAATGCGGTATTGGCGATACTAAAAATGTTATCGACACCGTTTTCCTGTTGAGTGACTCCCATCGCCCAAGCAAATACTACACCCGCAGATGTACCAATTATCCTGGCTGCGGCGGTAATTTCGGCTTGGGAAATCCCACAAGTGGATGTAATTGTTTCCCAGGGAGTGTTTTGGGCATGTTGAATGATATTTTCCCAATTCTCGCTGTGGTTTTGCAGAAAATCGAATTTGATTAAATTTTGTTCAAGCGCGGATTTTTGAATACCTACAAATAAAGCCACATCGCTACCTGGAATTGGTTGTAGATACAACGAAGAGATATCCGAACCACCTGCCAGCATGGATTTGATCGGGAAAGCTGGGGAGGCAAATTTCACCAAACCAACTTCGATTGTGGGATTGATAATAATTACTTTGCCACCGCGAGCGCGCAGTTGTATCAACTCGTTTAACAATCGGGGATGGTTTGCTGGTGCATTGGAACCAATTAACACCACACACTCTGCTTGTTTGAGGCTTTCCAAACTGACCATCGATGTACCGGAACCGAACATTTCCTTCAATCCGACGGTGGAAGCTGCATGGCACAAATCGGAACAGTCCGCTAGGTTATTGGAACCGATGGCTCGCACCATCAATTGTAGTAAAAATGCGGCTTCGTTCGATGACCTACCAGAACTGTAGGATGCTATCCTTTGGGGTGATTTTTTAAATGCTGTTTCGGCAATGTCGTATACTTCGTTCCAGGAAATTTTTTCGTAACGGCTATTTCCAGAACGTAAGATTAATGGATGACTCAATCGACCCAAATTGTTGGCTGCTTGGGAAGTTAACTCCTGAAGCTGTGCCAGGGTGTATTTTTCATCAAAACGGGTAGCTGGTTGTAGCTCCGATGCGATCGCTTCGACGCTTTTGGCACAGCGCTGCAATACTTCTCCTTCTTCGTTGACGAAACCCCCCTTTTGTCCCCCTGTTCCCCAAGCACAGGAAAGACAAGCACTTTTGTGGAATAATTTTTCCCAAATTTTCACCCCATCCCGGGCAATTGTCTTTTCTGCCCAATACCCGATTACGGGCATTCCACCACCTACATTTGGTATTTCATCAGCGCTCATGACATCACCTTGAAATCGCTCATTACATAACCATTTTGAACGATAATTCTTAGGAAGCGATCGCTATTTTCCCAAACCCCAAAAACCTTTTCCCCAAACCAAATTCTGAGTTCAAAATGCACAAAGCAAGTAGTATTGCCCTACACCCTGCCCTGACCAGCAATTCCAAATTCAAATTTTGACAACAGTTACAGTTTAGCTTGAGGATAAAGGAGTATATCTTCAAGGGCATCGAGATGGAGCTGATGACACTAAGTTTTGGAGTAATGCTGGGATTTCTCCAACGAGCTATTGCGGAAATCAAAGACCCAAGGCTTGCCAGTAACGCGACTCGCTACAGCATCAAAGATACAGTTCTGGGAGCATTTTCAGTATTTTTCATGCAATGTGAGTCGTTTTTGGAACATCAGCGTCAGATGCACAGTCGTCATGGGCTAGATAATGCTCAAAGTTTGTTTGGTTTGAGACAAATTCCGACCACACCTCAAATTCGGAATATTCTGGACAAGCTAGCAGCTAAGGAATTATTTCGGGTGTTCACCTGGGTCTACCAATCATTGCAGAGGGATGGGAACTTAAAGCCTTATCAGTGTTTGGGTGGACATCTGTTGGTGACTTTAGACGGCACTCAGTATTTTAGTTCTCAGACTATTCACTGTGAGTGTTGTTCGAGTCGTACCCACAAAAACGGCACTGTGACTTACTTTCATAGCGCAATTCTGCCTGTAATTGTAGCATCAGGTCAGCCCCAGGTGATTTCCTTAGCCCCTGAGTTCATCACCCCTCAAGATGGGTCCCAAAAACTTTCCTTCGGAAGTGGCAGCAGCCAAACGATGGATCAATAACTATGCCTCAGAATTCAAAAATCAACCCATCACGCTTTTAGGGGATGACCTATATAGTCGTCAACCAATGGTTGAACTCGTAAACCACAGTCCGCTCACCATACAGTACTGTAACTTCCTGCTCGACAGTATCAATGGTGAGGATTATTCCCAAGTCACCGTTGAAGACTTCGCGGTTGTAGTCGTTGGTCAACTGGATAATGCGTAGACGCTCTTAGCGGCTTGTCGCAGACATCGCCCTCGCGTAACAAATTCCCACCTCTGTTAATCTCCACTTTGTTGGGGCTGGGTGGATTAATCAACTGCTGCAACACAGTATTAAGGTTGCGAGTCCCTACCAAGCCCCGCGACATTGGACAAAGTACTTGCACATCAGTAGCAGGATTAAAACCTAAGCGTGGAATCAAATCGGTAATCAACTCGCAGATTGCCTGTACACCATGTTCGGGCTGATGTCCGCCGCCGTGCCAAATACAGTCGGACATGGGACTATCAGATATCGGCTCAATTGTGGGATAAATTCCTCGATTAATTTGGTGAGCAGCAGTGATAATTGCAGCAATTCTCATTTTGAAAAAAATCAGACAAAATTCTCTTATTTACATAGAGAACTTGTGTCGAACCATCATTTTTTGACACATAATTATCA
>NZ_JBALEJ010000062.1:0-79593 GCF_036917975.1 Nostoc sp. | reverse complement strand
TTGGGGTCATACTTCAAACTGCTAGGATACTTGTGCAATATAGATTTTGGCAGTTTTTGACCCCTATTTTCTCATTCTTTGTGAGAAATCCGGGACTTGGGGTCTCCCCAAGTGGAGCGATTTTCCAAGACGGATGTTACGTAAAAGGTCGTTGATTGAAACTGTTAATGACCAGTTAAAAAATATTTCTCAAATTGTTCATTCTCGCCATAGGAGTGTTAAGAATTTTATGGTTAATCTACTTGCAGGTTTAATTGCTTATACTTTTCAAGAGAAAAAACCCTCTTTAAAGCTAGATAAAAATGAAGCCGAAAATTTACCTGCTTTGTTAGTTTAATTACTCTTTTTATTGAACTAAATTATTTAACTTAAATTTTCCAAAATAGCAGTTTTTGGATTAGTTTATTTTGACTATTTATTGTCATTAATAATCACTAATTGATAGAACATTGACTAAGACTCATTTTTAAGCGTTTATGTTATGTCGAACTCAGGTAAAATTAGGACGTGTGCGTGTGAGCTTGTGGAAAGATTTACACTTCCGTAAAGCTGCTACACGCTCTTCGGTTACTGATGAGGGTTGAACGTCTCGACGCGCAAGGCAATGAACGAGTCTCCAAACCTTTATGGTTGGCTTGGGTAGGAGAAGAAATGCCACCATTAGAAGAAGTTTGGTGTCTTTACTTGCGTCGCTTTACAATTGACCATTGGTATCGCTTTTTGAAACAGCGTCTACATTGGACAGTTCCAAACTTAAGCACTCCCAAGCAATGTGACAGGTGGAGTGACCTCATGCCTCTGATGACTTGGGAATTGTGGTTAGCCCGTGATATCGTGACTGACAATCCCCTCCCTTGGCAGAAATCTCAGGGTAATTTGACTCGCTCGTTGAGTTGCTCAAGCTATGGGTGGAGTTTTCGCGGCGATTGGTACTCCCACAAGAGCACCCAAACCTCGTGGAAAGTCCCCTGGTTGGCAACCAGGAAAAAAGCGTCACCGTAAAAACCGATGCCCAATTGTTAAAAAAACTATAACACGACCACGCAAAGAACCATCAATTGCAGTTTAATACTCAAGATTATTGATAATTTTACTAAGTCTCTGATTAACTCAGCCCTGCTGGGTCATTTTGCATGGCTTAGTCTAAACTCCAGTGGGCGATTATATAGTCCTAACAATCTGTATTCTTCCCAATCGTTCATCCAATTATATATGGTTCCTTGGGTGACTTGAAAAATTTCCATCAATTCAGAAATTGTTTTTCCTTCATAGCTCAACAAAATACAGTGCGCTCTTTGTTTAACTTGATAATGAGAACTTTGTTTATATATTCTGTTAAGTAATTTGATTGTATCAATAGTTAAATCTTTAATAAATCGCATTTTTTTACCTTCTTCTTGCCAAGAAGATATTTTACACTACTATTTCCATGATATACAATTTATTTTGCGTAAGCACTTATCTCTGTGGATATTTCTGGTTGATGAGATTCTCAGATGACCTCAGTATTTTCGGAAGTATTAGTGACAATTTCTTTTGCTTTTTGCAACCGATAATCCTGCACAGTCACAAGTTGCCAACTAGAATCTTGTGAGAGTTCTAAAACCCATTGATGATAGTTAAACAAACTTTCTCGATGTCCAACACTGATAAAAGTTGTATTTGCTGATTGCAACTGTTGATATAAATTACCTTCATTATTCAAATCTAAGGCACTTGTTGCTTCATCTAAGATAGTGAAGCTAGGATGAGTAACTAATAATCGGGCGAACGCTAGGCGTTGTTGTTCTCCCAGCGATAATATATTTTCCCAAGGAACTTCTGTATCAAAGCCTTCAACTCGACTTAGCAAGTTCTGCAAGTTGACTTGTTGCAAAACTTCTTTGAGTTCTGCATCAGTTATTTGGCGATTTGTATTAGGATAGAGTAACTGTTCGCGCAGAGTTCCCAAAATGATGTAAGGACGTTGGGGCAAAAACAACACTTCGTCTAAGGGAGGTCGCACCAGACGACCAGTTCCCGCATTCCACAAACCTGCGATCGCTCTCAACAGAGAACTCTTACCTCCACCACTCGGCCCTACAATTAATAAACCTTCTCCAGGCTGAACGTTTAATGATAAGTCTTCAACAATCATCTGTTCATAGTTAGGCGTTTGTAAGGTAACATTCTCAAAAGCCAGACGGTTTTCTTCTATAGTTTTAATGGTGCTGATATTTTCTGGCTCTTTGGTAACAGCTTCTAACGCATCTGAAAACTCAGTTAAACGCTCAATGTAACTCGAAAATCTTCCTGAAGTACTAAATTCACTGATGAGTGTTGCTAGCGCACCAGCAAATAGATTGGCAACCATATTAGCTTGGCTAACTTGTCCAAAATTAATTTCATCATTTATGTATAAAGGTGCAAGCACTAAAAAAGGAAATATTTGGATCAGGGCTTGATATCCTCTGGTAAATATGTCCTCATTTCTTTCCCAGTTAATTTTGCGTTGAATATTTTTAATAACCTGGCTAAATCTACGCCCAATGATATTCGATTCTTGGTTTTCACCCTGAAAAAAAGCGATTGATTCGGCATGATTCCGAACATGAGTTAGGGAATAATTATAATCTGCTTCAACTTCCAGCTTTTCTTGATTAATTTTATTTAGTTCTTGAGTTAAATAAAGAGCGATTAAATTTCCTATGATTGTATAAACAAGCAAAACAGATGCAACAAATTGAGAAATTGACCAAAGAATACTCAAGAAAATTGCCATTTCTAAAACTTTTTCTAACAAAGTAGTTGAAAAACTAAGAACAGTTCTAGCAATAGGTTCAATTTCTTGCCCTAGACGTTGGTCTGGGTTATCAATATCAGATTTAAAATTGATTTTATAATAGGCGCGATTACGCAAATATTTTTCTAATATTTGATTATTTAACCATTGGTGCCAATCAAGAGCTATTTTTTTTCTAACAAATTTAGAAAATCCTACCAGGAGTGTTACAAACAAAAGACCAACAGCATAAAGCAATATCATTTGCCAAAATCTAGAAGCATCTTTCTCCTCAATAACATCTATTAAATCGCGAGTAATGAAAGTATTAAAGGCAGTTACGCTCACAAGTGCCATTACTAAGAATATCAGGAGAATTAACATCCCCCAGGAACGTATCACTTCTGAAAATGCCCTTCCTCCTACCTCTGTAGGAAACCAGTAAGGGCCGGCAATCATTTTGATGTTTTCCCAAAATTGAGTAAAAGTTGAAAGAAAAAAAGTCTTTTTTAAAGATTGATTAGGAAAAGCTTGAGTTTGCATGAGTAAGTCGGCAATACTATTTATAGTAAGGATAAGGTAGGAGGCAGTAAAAATTTGCTTTCTATTTCATTAGGCATAGTAATCAAATAATAAAAAATTTTATGTACAATTAAATCGTTTCACATAAAGATATTTTAGTGTTAGTAGCTGCTGAATTAAATTGCTTAGTAAGTTTTATATTTTCTGTAAATAAATTAGAATTAAACGTGGATGTTTCTAATAGCTGATAAAAATTTTTGGCGATTGTAGTTAAAGGATCGATCGCTTGGATAAAATCAATTCCATGTAGCTTGAGCGATTTGGTGAACAGATGAAATTCTGTACAACCAGAAATATAGGAACTGGTCTTATATTGATGTAACAAATCTTGGATATCTACAAGAATTGTGAGTGGCTCTTGTCCTCGTTTCAATACTCTATATATCATCTCATGGAGCGAGTATTGGTCTTTTTCAGATAGATAAATAATTCGATTGGCAGCAGTGCAACCTTCGTGAAATAGTTTTTTGCGATAAGTACCTGCGCTTGCTAGTAAAAGGGCAGGTTCATCATGTTTTTGTAGTTGTTGGTCTACAATTGTAATTAAGGAAATTACTTTATTAGTGAGGTGTTCTGGGATATAAGGCAGAGCGTAATGAGATGTACAACAACTAATTACTATACGGTCAACTAATTTATTGAGGCTTTCTAGATGTAGTTGCATAAAATCAATAAATTCTCGTTCATTCCCACTATTAATTGAATTGGTGCGATCGGGTGCAGAGGGTATGGAAAAAACAATGACGTTGGGTGCTTCTTGTTCTTTATCAATAAACTGATTATATTCATAAATAGATTTGAGAAATTCAGCAGTAACAATAGGTCCCATACCACCTAAAACTCCAAGCATTGGTAGTTTTTTATTCATAAATATTCTTTGAATTATTGATTGCTATGGTATTCCAATTCGTAATTACAAAACTCGGACAAAATATGTTGTCGAGTTTTAGAGAGTTGGTATTAACTCTGTGCTTGTGCTTGCTGGATGTAGGCTTTCAAGCGTTCGGCTAAAACTTGAACGTGGGGTTCAGACATCATAGTTACATGATTGCCAGGAAGAAAATCGACATTCACTGGTTCGCCAGAAAACTCGTTCCACCCCAAGGCTGAATCTTGTAACATCTCAGCAGGTAATTTTCTAGCGTAGTTGTCCCCAAAAGGCTCACTGGCACGTAGAAGCTTAATCCCACCAGGATAGATTTGTTGTGGTACATAATCAATTAGAGATAAAGAGTTAGTTTTATAAGCTTGCAGCATATTTTCGAGTTGTGTAGTTTCCGCGTTAGGCGGTAGCATATTAATCATTTTGAAAAGCTCTAAAACGTAATTTAGTTGCTTATTTTCAGGTAGCGATCGCAAGGTATCTTCAGTAATATCTATCTTCGTTACCAGCGCAACTTCTACTGTTTTAATCAAGTCAATCAGCCACCTAGCACGATCCCAATCAAGGCAATCAAGACGTGTTTTTCTTTCATTCAGGGTTGGTGCAGTAGTATCAATAATGACGAGCAAGGCAACTTCATATCGCTGATGAAGCAACTGCTGCGCTATTTCAAAAGCTACTTTGCCTCCAAAAGAATGCCCTCCCAAAAAGTATGGCCCTTGCGGCTGAACAGTTTGTATTGCTTGAATGTAACGACTAGCCATCTCTTGAATTTGGGTGGCTGGCTCTAATTCTCTATCAAACTTGTTTGGTTGAAAACCGTATAACGGTTGCTCTGCTCCTAAGTAATGCCCTAAGTGATACAAGTAGAAAGGCTCACCACCAGTACCGGGAACGCAGAAGAAAGGTAAGTTTGAACCATTAGGCTGAATTGGTACTAAACAAGACGAATTTGAGCTATCCGATTCTACTTGCACAATTGTCGCCAACTGTTCAATAGTTGGATTTTGGAACAGGCTGGCTAAAGGAATCTCTTTACCAAACTGCTGTTTAATTTGAGCCATTAAGTAGGGAGCTAGAAGGGAATGACCGCCAAGGTTAAAAAAGTTTTCTTGTACTCCAACTTTGTCAACTTTGAGAATTTTTGACCAAATTTGTACCAATTGCAGTTCTATTTGGTTACGGGGTTCTACAAATTTGCCCAAGTTATTGATGTGAGAAGGTGCGGGCAATGCTCGACGGTCTACTTTACCGTTGGCTGTTAGTGGCAAGCTATCTAGAAATACAAAACTAGAAGGAAGCATATATTGTGGCAGCTTGGTAGAGAGGAAGCCGCGAATTTCACTAATGCTTGGTGCTGACTCTGGATTTGGGATGATGTAAGCCACTAAGCTTTGTTCACCCAGAACATCTTCATGGGCAGTTACTACAGTTTGATGCATAGATGGGTGTTGTGCTAACGCTGTCTCAATTTCCCCAAGCTCAATGCGTATGCCGCGAATCTTGACTTGATAATCTTGGCGACCAAGTATTTCTAGAGAGCCATCGGGAAGATAGCGACCGCGATCGCCTGTATAGTACAACAAATCTTGGTGATCGTTGCGAAAATGATTTTTGACGAACCGAAAGCGCATTTCTTCAGGGGCGTTAATGTAGCCCAAGCTGCAAAATGGTGTCCGCAAAACGATCTCGCCCGGTTCTCCAATACCGCACATTTGTTGATTTACACTCAAAACAAGTGCTTGGGTGTCAGGCATTGGCCTTCCTACTGGCTGTATTCCTGGTGTCGGTTCGCTGGGTACTTGGTAGTAACACTTGACTAAAGTTGTCTCTGTCGCCCCATAAAGATTGATGATTTCTCCTGCTTGGGGAAAAGCATCCCGCCACCGCCGGATGAGTGTTTCCTTCAGAGGTTCTCCAGAAAAGAATAACCAGCGTAAGCTACGCAAGGAGACTTCAGAGGGTACATTCGCTAACCATGATTGTGCCAAAGAAGGAACTGTGTGTACGACAGAAATTTGTTCGCGTTCCAAGTAATGCAGAATTTTTGTCGGTTCTAAGTTATCCCCTGCTGCTGGCAGACACAAGGTTGCACCACTGGTTAAAGGTAAGAAGATATCTCTTAAGATGGCATCAAAGGAAAGTTTTGTTAATTGAGCAATGCGGTCTTGTTGACTAATTTCAAAAGTCTGACGCTGCCAACTGATAAAATGCGCTATCCCTTTGTGACAGCCTAACACTCCTTTCGGAACGCCTGTACTACCAGAAGTAAAGAAAATATAGGCTGGATCGTCACCGGATATTTCCGGTATGGGTATTTTATTACTACTTTCCTGGTGATGATAATTTATCGGTTCTGCTGTGTCTTTATTTATACGTATAACAGTTAAAGATTGCCATATCTCCGGGGTTTCTGGGTGCTGACCATCAAGCTCTAATATGTATTTAGCTTGAGCTTCTTGGAGTATTAGCTTTTGGCGAACGCTGGGAAGTTGGGGATCGACTGTCATTAATACGCCGCCACTCAAAAGCACTGCGATCGCACTGGCAATTAATCCAAAACTGGATGTCCCATACAAAGCAACAACATCTCCCCGTTGGATGCCGTGACTCAGCATCACTCTAGCTAAAGCTTGAGAGCATTTGCCTAATTCTCCATAGTTCCAAGTGCGAGTTCCTTGACGTACTGCTGGCTGTTCTGGCGTGCTATTTACCCAAGAGGTAAAAGTTGTTGTAACTAATTCGTATTCTGGTTCTGGTATAGCGGTTGTGGGATTTGGCAGTAAAAGTTGGGCTGGTGGTGTGACAAGAGAATAAGAGGCAATTTCGCTATTAGGCTCAACAACAATTTGATTGAGCAAATGATCGTATTGTTGCAGCATTTCCGTGATTCGTTCACAAGTAAATAGGTCAGAATTATAAACTACTTGCAGGTTTATTCCTTGTTCGTGTTCTGCAACATACAAACTTAAGTCAAACTTAGAAGCTGCTTCTGGTATCGATATCGGTTCTACAGACAATCCCAACAGTTCCGGTTGGGTATCTGCCAAATTAATTAAATTAAACCATACTTGAAAAATTGGGTTGTGACTAAGATTTCGTTCTGGCTGCAATGCTTCCACCAACATTTCAAAAGGCAAATCTTGATGGCTGTATGCTCCCAAAGCGACTTCTCGCACCCGTGATAATAGCTGCCTAAAACTAGGATTACCATCCAAACGGGTACGCAACACCAGGGTATTGACAAAAAAGCCAATTAATGGTTCTATCTCTGCACGGTTGCGGTTAGCGATCGGTGTTCCGATGCAGAGATCGTCCTGCCCACTATAACGCCACAGCAAGATTTGGAATGCTGCTAACAGCGTCATAAACAAAGTGACGCTTTCTGTTTGGCTCAACTGCTTGAGCCAAACAGTTAGTTCTTTTGAAAGTGCAAACTCTTGATATGCCCCGTGGTAAGTTTGCACAGCCCCTCTAGGTCGGTCTGTAGGCAGGGAAGATAAAGTTGGTGCATTGGCTAGTTGTTGTTGCCAGTACGAGAGTTGGCTTTGCAGTACATCCCCTTGCAACCACTGTCTTTGCCAAATTGCGAAATCTGCGTACTGAATCGGCAATGGCACTAACGATGGCCTCTGATCTTGAGAATAAGCATTATATAGTGCTGTCAGTTCTTGAATAAACACACCCATTGACCAGCCATCCGAGACAATGTGATGTATAAACACTAACAAAGCGTGTTCTGTCTCAGACAGTGCGACTAAAGTTGCCCTAATTAGTGGTTCATCTGCCAAGTTAAAAGGTTGTTGTGCTTGTTTTTGCACTAATTGCTGAGTGACAATTTCTTTTTCGGTTGTGGGTAAATGCTTTAAATCAATAACTGATAGTATTTCCTGTTCCCTATTCCCTATTCCCTGTTCCCTAATAACTTGAATTGGTCTTCCATCAACTGTAATAAAATTAGTCCGTAACGTTTCGTGGCGATGAATGATTTCTTGTAAACTTTCTTCTAAAGCAGATTGATTGAGAGTTCCTACCAACCGCAAAGTGAGGGGCATATTGTACGAACCACTGTTCGGCTCTAACTGGTCTAAAAACCACAAACGCTGTTGAGCATAAGATAATGGTAATATTGCATCCCTTGACCTTGGTAAAATGGGTGGGGAAGGAGGTAGAGACGTTGCTTGCGATCGCCCAATCAAATGCCCTAATTCCGCAACTGTGGCGGCGGCAAACAGACTACGCAAGGGTATCTGCACTTGGAAAACGCTGCTAATCCGTGATAGTAGTTGCGTTCCTAGTAGTGAATGTCCCCCCAGTTCAAAAAAGTTATTATAAATACTCACTTGTTCCACTTTCAGCACTTGCGCCCAAATCTGTGCCAGCATTTCTTCAACGGGTGTACGTGGGGCAACATATTTATCTTTGGGTTTCCTGTGTAAATCTGGTGCGGGTAAAGCGCGGCGATCTACTTTGCCGTTAGGGGTGAGTGGCAGGTACTCCAGAATCACTATTGCATTTGGAACCATGTACTCTGGGAGTTTTGCCTTGAGGAAGTGGCGTAAATCATTAATTGTTGGTGTACAGTCTTGATGCGGCACAACATAAGCAACTAAGCGTTTATCACCAGGAATATCTTCACGGGCAATGACACAAGATGCCTGTACATCTCCATGTTGGCTGAGTACTGTTTCGATTTCGCCTAACTCAATGCGGAAGCCGCGAATTTTAACTTGATTATCTATACGTCCTATGTATTCAATGTTGCCATCGGGTAAATAGCGTACTAAATCCCCGGTTTTATATAATTTACTCCCTCCTGCCTCCTGCCTTCTGCCTCTTGCCTCCTCAAAGGGATTAGGGATGAATTTCTCATTAGTCAACTCTGGGCGATTGAGGTAGCCTCGCGCTAATCCTGTTCCACCAATGTGCAGTTCTCCTGGTACACCTATGGGAACTGGTTGTAAGTTTGAGTCGAGGATGTAGATTTGTGTGTTAAAGACAGGGCGACCAATGGGAATCGAGGATAAAGCCGAGTCGCACATTTGGGCAGATAAAGGAAAGCTGCTAGCTTGAACTGTTGTTTCCGTAGGCCCATAACCGTTCATTAACTGTGGAGAAGTTTCATATAAATCTGAATTTTGTTGTATATATTCGTACCACAGTTTGATTTTTTCTGGGAGTAATCTTTCTCCGCCAATGGTTATTAGTCGTAGACTCGGTGACAAACGCTTGTTTGTTCGAGCCAATTCTGTAACTAATTCATGCCAGTAGGCTGCTGGTACATTCAGTACGGTTATTTGCCAACGCTCAATTCCTTCAATCAAAGCAAACCAGGAATTGAGCATTTGCTCTGTACGCAATACCAATGTGCCGCCAACACTTAAGCAGGGATAAATATCTTTAGCGAAGACATCAAAACTAAAAGAACTAAACTGGAGAATGCAATCTTTTTGGTTAATGCCCCATTGTGTTACCTCAGCTTTGGTAAAGTTGACTAAAGACTGATGCTCAATCATCACACCTTTTGGTCTTCCTGTAGAACCAGAGGTATAAATCACATAAGCCAGATTAGTTGGTTGTACATCACTGATGAGATTATTCTGGCTTGACTGAGCTATCTTTCTCCATTGAGTATTTAAGCATACAAGCTTTGCTTGATTCTCAGGTAATTTATCAACTAGATGCTGTTGGGTGAGTAATACTGAAACTTGAGCATCTTCTAACATGAAAGCTAAACGCTCAGTTGGATACTCTGGGTCAAGTGGCACATAAGCAGCGCCAGTTTTGAGAATCCCTAACAGTCCTACGACCATTTCTAAAGAACGTTCGACGCAAATGCCTACCAAGACTTCAGATTTTACACCCAAAGTTTTTAGGTAGTGCGCCAACTGATTAGCGCGACTGTTTAATTCATGGTAAGTTAATTGGCGATCGCCAAACACAACTGCCACTGCATCGGGTGTACGCTCTACCTGCTCCTCAAACAACTGATGGATACAGCGATCGCGGGGATACTCAACTTGTGTATTGTTCCATTCAACGAGTAACTTTCGTTGTTCTGCTGCTGTCAGTAGGGGCAATTGTGATATTTGCTGCTGTGGGTTAGTCACAATGGCTTCTAGTAAGGTCACAAAATGCCCTGCTATCCGTTCGATAGTACCTGCATCAAACAAGTCAGTGTTATATTCCCACATCCCGACTAGTCCAGTGGCAGTGTTCTGCATTGATAACGTCAAATCAAATTTTGCAGTTGCGCTTTCTGCCGCAAATTGACTGACAGTTAAACCACTAAGTTCTACTCCAGAGGCAGGTAGATTCTGGAAGGCAAACAACACTTGAAATAATGGTGAATAGCTCAGATCCCTTTGTGGCTGCAATACTTTGACCAATTCCTCAAAAGGTAGGTCTGGATGAGCGTAAGCTTCGAGTATTACTTGCCTGACTCGACCTAGTAACTGCCTAAAACTGGGGTTGCCTGATAAATCTGTGCGTAGGACTAAAGTATTGACAAAAAAGCCAATTAACCCTTCTATCTCCAGGCGATCGCGGTTAGCAATGGGTGTACCTACTACAATGTCATCTTGTCCTGTATAGCGATAAAGCAAGGTAACATAAGCCGTAAACAGCGTCATGAATAGAGAGGCTCTTTCTTGCCTACTAAAATTGGCAAGTGCTTCACTCAATTCAATTGGCAGTTCTATATATTGACGCGCTCCCCGGAAAGTTTGCACGGCTGGTCTAGGTCGGTCTGTGGGTAATTCTAATAAAGAGGGAGCGTTTTTGAGTTGTTGCTTCCAGTAATCAAACTGTTTTTGAATTATCCCTGTTTGCCACAACCGACTTTGCCAAATCGCAAAATCGGCATACTGAATTGGTAGCTCAGGTAGCTGTGGGGATGAGTTATGGCACAGAGCCGAGTAAATGCTTGCTAACTCCCGCATCAATACACCTGTTGACCAACCATCAAAAACAATGTGGTGTATTGTCAGCAGCAAAACCTGTTCTACCTCTGTAAGTTTAAATACAGAAGCTCGGATTAAAGGAGAACTTACAAGGTCAAATGGTTGAGTAGCTTCTGCTTTAGCTGATTGCTGGAGGGCGATTTCTTTTTCACTTTCAGGATATTTTGTTAAGTCTACTACTGCCACACTTAAGGTTAAGCTTTCGGCAATTACCTGGACTGATTGCTCATTGATAGTGCGGAAATTGGTACGTAAAACTTCGTGACGAGCGATAATTTTATTCAGGCTTTGCTCTAGTGCCAGGACGTTTAATTGACCATGAAGCCGCAAAGCTAATAGTTCGTTGTAGAACGGGTTATCTGGTTCTAATTGACTCAAGAGCCAAATTTGTTCTTGGGCAAAAGATAGAGGTAATTTTTGAGTGCGATCGCTTTTTATTAGAGGTAAATCATGGAGGGTAGCAATTGCATTTTTCTGCTCAAGTAACAAAATCAGTTCTGCTTTATTCTTAGCAAGTAAGTCACGGGTTTCTACTGTCAATACTCCTTTGGGAGCATTAACACGCAACTGTTCACCTTCAACCCACAACTTCACACCTCGCTGAGAAAGTTCAGATACTAATTGTTTGACATTCACAGAAATTACCTCCACTTCACCTAATTCGTAATTATTTATATTGCGATTTCTTCTCTATCAATTGCACCTAAGTTAGTATCTAATTGTTGCTCTAGCTTTGGAGCTATTTCTGCTATTGTGGGAAACTCAAACAAACTGTCTACAGATAATTGAATAGCAAAAGTATTTCGTAATCGAGTGATAAATTGTACACCTATTAGTGAATCTCCTCCCAATTCAAAAAAGTTATCATGGATTCCCACGAGTTTAATTCCCAACAATTCTTGCCAGATATCGGCAATTTTTTCTTCAATTTCATTGCGGTAAGCTACGTAAGAATTGGGCAAATTTGGTCTAGTGTGGATAGTAGATAAGTTTTCTGGCTGAGAATGATTGCAGTTTGATGAAGATGTAATTTTAAAAAATTCATCACTATGTTTTTTTGCTGGTTCAATCCAATAACGTTGGCGTTCAAAGGGATAAGTTGGTAAGGGAAGACGAGAATACTCATCCTGACTATAAAATCCAAACCAATCTATTTTGACTCCAGCCAACCAAAGTTGACCTAATGTAGTAAATAAAACATGATTATCGGATTTCTTGTCTTGGGGATGACGTACCGAAGTCAAAACGGTTTGTGTGGCTACTTTATCTGGATGTCTTTTAACTAATGTAGTTAGCGTATGTCCTGGCCCTACTTCTAATAAGACTTGTTCCGGTGTTGCCAATAATTTCTCTACACCTTGAGCAAACAGCACTGTAGAACGCAAATGTTGAGTGTAATAATCAGGATTGGTGGCTTGAGTGACTGTAATCCAAGTACCAGTCAAGTTGGAGATATAAGGAAGTTTGGGGGGATTTAAAGTAATTTTTTTGACTTGCTGTGCAAATGCGTCCAAGATGGGTTGCATCATCTGGGAATGGAAGGCATGGGAAGTATGCAGGCGGCGACATTCAATACCTTGAGCAGCAAGCTGATTTTTTAGCGCCTCTATTGCGGCTACAGAACCAGAAACTACACACTGCGAAGGTTGATTAATCGCTGCAATAGAAAGTTCTGATCCTAACAGGAATTTTACCTTTTCTGCGGGCAGGGGAACTGAAAGCATAGCCCCAGTGGAAAGCTGCTGCATCATTTGTCCGCGTGCTGCTACTAGAGATAAAGCATCTTCTAAGGAAAAAACTCCGGCGAGAGTTGCTGCTACATATTCGCCAATACTATGACCGATCGCAGCTTGTGGCTCGACTCCCCAAGACTGCCATAATTGAGCTAGGGCGTATTCAATTACAAAAATAGCAGGTTGAGCGTAGATGCGAAGCAGCTTGTCGTCAGACATCGCTGTCTGTTGAAGTTGCTTTGATGCTTCATCAATCTTGTCTTCATTAGGGTAAAGAATATGACGTAAATCAAGCCCTAGTAAAGGTTTAAGAATTTCTGAGCAATAATCAACTTGTTCTTTAAATACTGCCTGAGTTTCATAAATTTCCCGCGCCATGTTGACATACTGTGAACCTTGACCAGGGAACATAAAGACCACAGACCGTTCTGTAATCTCTGTATAATTTGTAAAAACTTGTTTTGGTTCTAAATTACTAAGACCTTCAACAGCATCTTCTGTGTCCTGACAAATCAACATCCGTCGGTAATTAAAACCCCGGCGACCACTATTGAGCGTATAAGCCACATCACCTAAATTAAGCTCTGGATACTCTTTTAAATGCGTCATTAAATTAGTCGTTGCCTTCTCCAGCGCATTCTCAGTTTTAGCCGAAAGACACAACAGTTGATAATTTCTCCCCTGCTCCCTGCTCCCTGCTCCCTGCCCCCTGCCCCCTGCCCCCTGCTTCAATAAAGGTGCTTCTTCTAAAATCACATGAGCATTAGTACCACCCATACCAAAGGAACTAACTCCAGCACGGCGAGGAGTATTATCTGTTTTCCATTCCTTTAAGGTTGTATTGACATAAAAAGGACTGTTAGCAAAATCAATTTTGGGTGATGGTGTCTCGAAATGCAAACTAGGAGGCAGCATTTTATTTTGTAGTGCTAATACCGTCTTAATCAAACCTGCGACACCTGCTGCTGTATCTAAATGTCCCAAGTTACTTTTTAGCGAACCAATAGCACAGAAACCTTTTTTATCTGTGGCTTGCCTAAAAGCTTGAGTTAAAGCGGCAATTTCAATCGGATCTCCTAAAGGTGTGGCTGTGCCGTGTGCTTCGATGTAGGAAATTGTTTCGGCATCTACACCAGCTATAGATTGAGCTTCGCCAATTACTGCTGCTTGACCACTAACACTAGGAGCAGTGTAACCGACTTTCATCGCCCCATCATTATTGATCGCTGAACTTTTAATGATTGCATGGATGTAGTCGCGATCGCTGATTGCATCCTCTAATCTTTTCAATACCACAATCCCAGCACCACTACCTGCAATTGTTCCTTGTGCTTTAGCATCAAAACTACGGCAATGTCCATCTGGGGAAAGAATCATTCCTTCTTGATACAAATAACCTGTTTTTTGGGGAACACCCAGAGACACTCCACCAGCTAAAGCTATATCACATTCACGATTTAAAAGGCTTTGACAAGCTTGATGAACTGCAACCAAAGAAGTAGAACAGGCTGTTTGTACATTGACTGCTGGCCCGGTTAAGTTGAGTTTATAGGCTACTCTTGTCGGTAAAAAGTCTTTTTCGTTAGAAACTACTAATTGAAGATAGTCAAGTGTTTCTAATAATTGATGATTAGAATATATATTTTTGATTGCATAATGATTCATCCCTACACCAGCATAAACCCCTATAGAACCATTGTAGGTTTGTGGGTCATAACCAGCTTTTTCTATTGCTTCCCAAGCCAACTCTAAAAATAAGCGTTGTTGTGGGTCTATTAACTCAGCTTCTTTAGCACTATAAGCAAAGAAATTTGCATCAAAAAATTCAATGTTTGATACAACAGGACTAGCTTTCACATAATTAGGATTATTCAATAAATTTGGAGAAACACCAGATTCTAACAACTCTTCATCGGTAAATATGGAGATAGATTCTACACCATCATGTATATTCTGCCAAAAAGATTGAATATCTTTTGCTCCGGGAAACCGACCAGCAACAGCGATTATTGCTATTTCTGAATTGTTATCACGAGCATTATTTCTCTGGGAGCGATACTGTTGTCTGGATTCTAGTTGTTGGATTTTTAAAGATTTTATTTCGTTATTAGATTGCTTATCAGAATTGTTTTGCTTGATGCTATCTGTTTTGCGATCTTTCCTATTTAAGTATTGGCTTAAACTATGTATAGTTGGGTAATTAAACATATCAACTATTGAAACTTCAAAACCAAATATTTCTTGCAATTGCTGATTAATCTTTACTAGTAGTAAAGAATGTCCTCCCAGTTCAAAGAAATTATTATAAATACCTACTTTTTCTACTTTTAATGCTTTTTGCCAAATGTCAGCGAGAATTTTCTCCGCTTCTGTATTTGGCATCACATAATCTGATAATTCTTGATGTAAATCTGGGTCAGGTAGAGCGCGACGGTTCACTTTGCCATTGGGTGTTAGAGGTAGGGAATCTAATATCACAAAAGCAGATGGCAGCATATACCCAGGCAATTTATCAGCAAGGAACTGTCGCAGTTTGCCCGTTGTGAGTGTCACATCTTTTTGTGATACTACATAAGCAACTAAACACTTAGCACCTACACTGTCTTCCTTGGCGATGACGCAAGATACTTTAACATCACGATTTTGGCTCAGTACTGCTTCCATTTCGCCTAATTCAATGCGGAAGCCCCGAATTTTTACTTGATTGTCAATGCGTCTGATATATTCAATGTTGCCATTCGGTAGATAACGCCCTAAATCCCCAGTTTTGTAGAGGTGCGAATGTGGGTTAGTGCTAAACGGATTAGAAATAAATTTCTCTTGTGTTAATTCTGGGCGATTCAGATAGCCGCGTGCTAATCCTACTCCACCAAGGTACAATTCTCCTGGTATACCAATCGGTACAGGTTGTAAGTTTTGGTCTAATAAATAGATTTGGGTATTAGAAATTGCCCGACCAATGGGAATAGTAGCGGCTTTTGTTGATAATTTCTCTACCAAATACCAAGTAGAAAATGTGGTATTTTCTGTTGGGCCATAGACATGAAGTAAATGCTGTGGTGCGCCTTTGTCTAAGACTTCTTGCACCCATCCGGGGTCAACCGCTTCACCACCAAATAATAAATATCGTAAAGAACTAAATGCTTGCGGTACAAAACTGGCTAACTGATTGAATAAAGCTGTGGTTAAAAATAAGACGCTGACCTCACCAGAGCGCATATTTGCAGCAAATTCTTTCGGATTGAGCATTACAGATTGATTGAGAATAACTAGTTTTGCGCCGTGAAGCAATGCTCCCCAAATCTCGAAAGTAGCAGCATCAAAAGCAATATTCGCTGCTTGAGCAACGCGGTCATCGGGTGTTAATTGTATGTAGTTGGTATTGAAGACTAGCCGATTTACAGCCTGATGAGTGACGACTACTCCCTTGGGTGTTCCTGTAGAGCCGGAGGTGTAAATTACATAAGCTAGGTTTTGGCAACTGACTGTGCTGTTGAGATTATCCTGATTTACTTCCTGAATACTTTGCCAGTCTGTATCTAAGCAGATAACACGCGCTTGATGTTGAGGCAAGTTCTTGACAAATTTCTCTTGAGTCAACAGCACTTTTATCTGAGTATCTGCCAGCATAAATTGTAAGCGTTCTTGGGGATACTCTGGGTCAAGTGGCACATAAGCCCCACCTGCTTTGAGAATGGCTAGTAGTCCCACAACCATTTCTAAAGAACGCTCGACACACAAACCAACCAGCACATCTGCTCCCACTCCTAAAGACTTGAGGTAGTGTGCTAATTGGTTAGCCTGAGAGTTCAATTTATTGTAGGTCAGTTGTTGATTACCAAACACAACTGCAACTGCATCTGGTGTACGTTCAACTTGCTCCTCAAACAATTGATGGATGCACTTATCACCAGGGTAATCGGTCTGAGTATTGTTCCATTCAACCAATAATTGATGCTGTTCAACTTGTGTAAGCAGTGGCAATCGGGAAATTTTTTCCTCTGGGTTAGCAACAATACCTTTAAGCAATGTCTGAAAATGCCTAGCCATGCGCTCAATTGTGCTGGTATTAAATAAGTCGGTGTTATACTCCCATACACTCACCAGTCCAGCAGCAGTATTTTCTATTAATAAAGTTAAATCAAACTTGGTAGTTGTAGTTTCTGTGGGCAATGAAGTGACAGTTAACCCACTCAACTCTACTGGAGTTATGGAAGTATCCTGAAGAATAAATGTTACTTGAAATAGGGGTGTATGACTGAGGTCTCTTTGCGGTTGTAATGCTTCAACCAGCATTTCAAAGGGGAAATCTTGATGAGCGTATGCCTCCATTGTTATTTCACGAACACGACCTAGTAATTCGTGAAAGCTGGGATTACCTGCCAAGTTGGTACGCAAAACTAAAGTATTGACAAAAAAGCCGATTAGTGATTCAAGTTCTTGGCGATCGCGGTTAGCGAAAGGCGAACCGATACAAATATCATCTTGACCACTGTAACGATGCAGTAAAACGGCATAAGCTGTCAGCAGGGTCATAAACAAAGTGACACCTGATTTTTGGCTAAAGGTTACTAGTTGAGAACTTAAATCTTTGTCAATTTGAAATCTGCTGGTGCTACCAGAAAAAGTCTGCACTGGGGGGCGCGGATAATCCGTTGGCAACTCCAATAACGGCGGTGCATCAGCTAACTGCTGTTTCCAGTAATCAAGTTGCTTTTGTTGAATTTCTTGAGTTAAACATTGGCGTTGCCAGAGGGCAAAATCAGCATATTGTATCGCTAACTCTGGTAAGGGATTTGGTTGTTTTTTAGTAAAAGCATCATAAATAATTGCTAACTCTTTGAAAAATACCTCCATTGACCAGGCATCAATAATGATGTGGTGCATAGTCAATACTAATAAGTGAGATTCTACCGCTTGGCGCAGTAGAATAACTCGCAGTAAAGGAGCAATACTTAAATCAAAAGGTTGCTGAATTTCTTTAGTAACTAGTTGTTGAATTTCAACTGCTTCTAATCCTTCTACATCCACTACTGAAATGCTAATAGTCAAAGTAGGGATAATCTTCTGTACTGCCAATCCATCTACTGTTGGGAAAACAGTCCGTAAAGCTTCGTGGCGAAGGATAATTTCATTGAAACTCTGCTCTAATGCGGCTACGTTTAGCGCACCAGTAATCCGCAGTTTTACAATGCCATTATAAAAAGGGTTTTGTTTATCTAACTGATGGATAAACCACAATCTTTGTTGACTAAAAGATAGATGTAAATGCTCATCTCTATCAACAGGTAAAATAGGTTCAAAAGCTAATTTATTTTCCCTTCTTGCTTCTTTAAGACAACTAAGTATTTCTTTTTTTCGCTCTATCAACTCCTGCTTGATGGTTGGAGTCATTACTCCCTTGGGAGCGCGAAAGCGCAGCTGGTCATTTTCAATCCAAACTTTTATGTCTAAACTGTTTAGTAAAGATAAAAATTCAAATACTGTGATTTTATTACTATTATTCATATCTTTTATATTTTACTAGCAAAGCACAATAATTATTTATATCTACTATTTTATTGCTGTTATAATAGAGCTTTTTATTTTAGAATCAGCAGTATATTGTGAAAAAACTTTTTCATAGAAAGGCTTTTGTTTAAATACCCTTTTATAATGATCAGAATGGTATTCAAATGAAATTTTTTCTCCTGTAATTTTAATCAATGAACCTTCTATTTTATAGTCTGGATTTAGATTGTTATCACAAAGTGAGCTACTACAAGTGAATTCAATTTTATCTCCTTCAGAAACTTCAATTCCCGGAGAGAAGACTGGAAAATATACAGGTAGCCAGCAATATTCATGCTCTAATACATCGATAACTTCTCCCTCTATTGTGTGTAGATTTAACCAGACGACAAAGCCATCCAATCTCGAATATTTTAAAATGGTGAGATTGCCTTCGTGACTATATTCTGGTTCAACGATACCTGCAAAATCTAGGTCTTCAAAAGTCGAGCTAGTAGAGATAATGCTGGATTTAGAAAAATGTCTCAGACATAGCCTTAAGTCAAAGGGGTATCCAACCTGCTCAAATATTTTACGGGTATAATAAGCTGGAATTTCTGTAAAACCTGGATTTTGCAAAAATTCATCAGGCAAGGAAACACCAGCAATTTTATTGATACTTCTTGTCGGAATCATTACTCCATCTTCTTTCAAAAATCTTCTGGCGTTATTTAAAATAACTGCCGCGCCTTCAACTCCTCCTATAGAGCCAACAATTTCTGAAACACAAACGTCTGCTAATTCAGGTAGATTAACTTTGGTTGCATCTCCTAAAATTAGAGTTATCTTGTCAGTTAATCCAAGTTTGTTGATACAATCTCTGGCTGAATTGTAAAATTTTTCGCTCATTTCAATTGCATAGACTTTCCGCGCATTGGCTTCTGCACAAAATCTAGCTAAAATTGCATCTTTGCCTGTTCCTATATCAACAACTACTTTATCTTTAACTAACTGATTAATAGCCACTTTATAGCTGTCATTTCTGCGGCGATCGTTGGTGAGAACGTAGTACAAAAACTCGTCATACACAAAGAACTCTGCTAATGATGGCCACAGTTCAATTTGATTGGGCTTTTCACTTTCTAACTCAAATATTGACTGGACATCAGTTACTAAACTTTTATTACCTCTGACATCTTTTGCTTGTTTGAGAAATGTAACTATTTCTATTTTTCGCTCCACTAATTCTTGTTTCAGATTTGATGTCATTACTCCTTTGGGAGCGCGATAGCGTAATTGCTCATCTTCAATCCAGACTTTGATGCCTGAACTTTTGAGTGAAGCTAAAAATTCAACTGTTGTCATTTTATAAACACCCCTCTTCGTATTCTTCTATGTCAGTCCTTAAAGTATCTTCTGTAGCAATTCGCAGCACCTCAATGTTATGAGCTAACTCAGCTACGGTAGGAGATACAAATAAACGGTGTAAAGACAAATCAATAGAGAAAGCAACGCGCAACCGAGAAATTACTTGCGCCCCCAAGAGGGAATTTCCTCCCAATTCAAAAAAGTTATCGTGAATACCTACTTGGTCTACTTTCAGGATGTCAGCCCAAATTTTGACTAATATTTCTTCTTCTGGGGTGCGTGGGGCTACAAAACTTACCTCTATTCCCTCACGCGACTCTGGAGCAGGTAAGGCGCGTCTATCTACCTTACCGTTAGATGTCAGAGGTAAAGATTCCAGCATGACAAAAGCACCTGGAACCATGTAGCTTGGCAGTTGCTCGCTGAGGAAGCGACGCAGTTGTGCGACGGTAAGAGATTGTTTTTGATTCGATACTACGTAAGCTACAAGATGTTTGTTGCCCGGTTCATCTTCTTGAACCACTACGACACTTTCCCAAACATTTGGGTGTGCAGCCAGTAATGCTTCAATTTCGCCTAATTCAATGCGGAAGCCGCGAATCTTGACTTGATTATCGATGCGTCCTAAATACTCTAAATCGCCATTGGGCAAATACCGTGCCAAGTCCCCTGTTTTATATAGTCTCGCTTGGGAGTTGTCGCTAAAAGGATGATAGATAAACCGTTCTGCTGTCAGTTCTGGACGATGGAGATAGCCGCGTGTCACTCCTGCACCACCAACGTACATCTCACCCCTGACACCAATTGGTACTGTTTGTTTATATTCATCCAGCACATACACCTGTAAGTCAGGTATGGGACGACCAATGACACTGGTTGTATGGTTTAAATCGGCTTTGCTCAATGGGCGATAAGTGACGTGTACAGTGGTTTCCGTAATCCCGTACATATTCACTAATTGGGGTGAGATGTCGCCATGTCGCTCAAACCAAGGCTGTAAGCTGTTGATTTCTAAGGCTTCCCCACCAAAAATTACTAAGCGTAAGTTTAATTCCCCAGCCTTTACACCTGACTGTTCGGCTTGAATTAATTGACGGAATGCTGAGGGTGTTTGGTTGAGTACTGTAACTTGTTGTTGAACTAATAATTGGTAGAATGATTCGGGCGATCGCGTCACTAAATAAGGTACGATTACTAGTCTTCCACCATACAATAATGCGCCCCAAATTTCCCACACGGAAAAGTCAAAAGCATAAGAGTGGAACATTGTCCAGACATCTTGGGAATTAAATTTATACCAAGAGTCTGTGGCTGCAAATAGACGTACTATATTAGCGTGGTTGACTAATGTACCTTTCGGTTGACCTGTTGAGCCTGATGTGTAGATGACGTAGGCTAAATTATCGGTTGTAGAGCTAGTAACAGGATTATCTTTACTTTCTTGAGATATGTCTTGCCAGTCTTTATCTAAGCAGACCACACGGGCGCTATGTTCTGGTAAGGTAGTAAACAATTTCTCTTGAGTCAACAATACCCGTACTTGTGAATCGTTGAGCATATATGCCAAGCGTTCAGTCGGATAGTCTGGATCGAGTGGGACATAAGCCCCGCCTGCTTTGAGTATGCCCAATAGTCCTACAATCATTTCTACTGAGCGTTCCACACACAACCCCACCAACACGTCTGCGCCTACACCTAAAGACTTCAGGTAGTGCGCCAAAGAGTTAGCACGAATATTCAACTGCTGGTAAGTCAGTTGTTGATTTTCAAATACCACCGCTACAGCATCGGGTGTGCGTTTAACTTGCTCCTCAAATAACTGATGGATGAACTTATCAGCCGGATATTTCGCCTGAGTATCGTTCCATTGGACTAATTGTTGTTGTTCAGGTTGTGTCAGCAAAGGTAATTGCGAAATTCGCCCTTCTGGGTTAGCAACAATCCCTTCTAGCAAGGTGACAAAATGCCCCACCATTCGGGTAATTGTCGCTTCCTCAAATAAGTCCGAGTTGTACTCTAAACTCCCACTCAACCCTTGCTCAGTTTCCGTCATCAACAAAGTTAAATCAAACTTGGCTGTCGGAGTTTCTACTTCTAAAGGATTGATAGATAAACCAGGCAATTCCAATTTTCCAGGCGGCGTATTCAGCAAAACGAACATCACCTGAAACAATGGAGAGTAGTTAAGGTTTCTTTCTGGCTGTAAGGTTTCTACTACTTGCTCAAATGGCACATCTTGGTGAGAGTATGCTTCCATTGCTACTTGGCGTACTCTTTGCAGTAACTCCCAAAAGCTAGGATTGCCAGAAACGTCAGTACGCAATACCAAAATGTTGACAAAAAAGCCGATGAGAGATTCTATTTCACTACAGTTGCGGTTAGCTATTGGAGAACCGACAAGAATATCTTGTTGATTGCTGTAGCGCGATAGTAAGATGACAAAGCCAGTTAACAAGGTCATGAATAAGGTTGCACCTGGCTTTTCACTGAGACTTTTAAGTTTTTGAGTCAGACGATCGTCTAAACGAAAACGCTTGATACCGCCTCGGTTTGTCTGTATTGGTGGGCGTACTCGGTCGGTTGGAAGTTCCAGCAGGGGAGGCGCACCTGCTAATTGTTGCTTCCAGTAGTTGAGTTGAGTGTCTATGACTTGACCTTGCAACCATTGTCTTTGCCAAACAGCAAAGTCTGCATACTGGATGGGCAGATTGGGCAATGGAGAAGGCTTACCAGTTGAAAAAGCTGTGTACAGGGCTGTGAGTTCGCGCCACAAAATACCTTCAGACCAACCATCAAAGGCAATGTGGTGGACACTCAGAAGTAGGACATATTCATTTTCACCCAACCGCACTAAGGAAGACCGCAACAGCGATCCTTGCTCTAAATTAAAAGGTTGTTGAACTTCGTTTTTAACTAGTTGTAAAACTTGAGTTTCTCTTTCTTGTTCAGGAAATTCCTGAAGGTTTACTACAGGTAAGATCAATTTGAGGCTGGGAGAAATTACTTGAACGGGCTTGTTTTCCACAGCCACAAAGGTAGTTCGCAATGCTTCGTGGCGTTGGATGATTTCATTGAAACTATCTTCTAATGCAGTAATATTTAACAAACCCTGAAGCCGAAAAGCAAAGGAAACATTATAAGTAGAGCTATCTGACTGCAACTGGTAAAGGAACCATAATCTTTCTTGAGAAAAAGACAAAGGCAAGTCTTCATTGTAAGATACAGGTACTAAAGCTGGAGCTTGATTTTGTACTTCGAGAATGCTTGTGATCGCTTTCCAGATATCTTCTCCTGTTTTTACTGACTTATTTAGTTCTAGTGGATTTATTTCCGCAGAGTTGTTCATTTTAGTCTTTTTGCTTCAGGTTTTCAGGGATATACTGGAGTTTCTAAAAATGATCAGCCTTGCTTTTCATTAATTAGCTTGACAATACTCGCTACACTTTGAAAATTTTCGGCATTAATATCACTAGCTACAAATTTAATCCCAAAAGTATTTTGTAGTTTTAGCACAAGTGTCATGGCATTGACAGAATCCAGACCTATGCCAAAAAGATTGCTAGAGTCTGACAAATCTTCACTATTCAGATTTGGTAAAACACTTAGGACAACGTTTTTAGTTTTTACCTCAATTAAATCAATGCTTTTCATAATTTTATTGGTTCTGACAAGTTATCAATTAAATTTTTTCTTAATATTTTACCTAATGGATTTTTGGGAATTTCATCACGAAATTCAATAATCCTTGGGATTTTAAAATCAGCTAACTTGCCACTACAATAAGTTAAAATATCTTTTTCGTCACAACTATCTCGATTTTCAGGTACAATAACAGCTTTAATAATTTCTCCTGCATACAAGCCTTTGATCCCAACAACAACGGCTTCTTTAACTTGATGATAAGTTATCAAAATATTTTCTATTTCTAATGGATCGACTTTGTGGCCACCTGTATCAATGAAGATTTGCTTTCTTCCAGTAATGTAAATGCGTCCGGCTTCATCTTTGTTACCTAAATCACCCGTAAAAAATGACCCATCTTTAAATACTTGTTGATTTAGTTCTGGTTTATTACTATATCCTGGCGTCAGTGCTTGACTTTTGATGACTATTTCTCCAATACTGCCAGTTGGAAGTTCTTTACCTGCATCATCAATAATCTTAATTTCAATATTTTTTAAAGGACATCCTACAGAATCGTATGTGTTTTTTAGGTCTTCATCTAGATTAATCGCCACCGAACCGGCTTCTGTGCAACCGTAAAGTTGTCTCACAGAAATGCCGAATCTTTGAAAAAACTTATCAAAAATCTCTTTTGATAAAAAGTTTCCCGCAGAAAAGCACAGTCTCAGTGTAGAAACATCCAATTGAGTGTCATCTGGTGTTTCTGCTAAAGTATTAAATATGTAAGGAACAGCAGGTAAGATGGTAATTTTCTCTTTTTCTATAAGTTCTAATACTCTGGAGCGTCTAAAAACAAATGGTACTTCAATGGTTTTTCCTTGATGTGAAACTTGTTCTAAAATCACCAGAGTTGCACCATTACAAGTAGCTGCTAGTAGGCAATTTCCTAAGCCATGTGCGTGATAAAGTGGCACTACACATAAAATATTATCTGCTGGAGTTATATTAGTAGTGTCAGTAAAATTTTTAACTTCGTGATATAAATTATTTTGAGTTCTACAAACTTTCTTTGGTCTACCTGTAGAACCAGAGGAATATTGATAAAGTACATCACCTGTAAAAGTAGAGGTACTTTCTGTAATTGTTGAGTTATTTACTTCTTTAGTAAGTAGAGCAACATCATCAAGGACAATTAATTCTATTTTTTTGTCTATTTTTGAGATGATTTTACGACTAATTTCTGCACCATCGCTATTGGTAATAATTGCATTAGCATTGCTGTCAATAATGTAGTATTTAAGTTCATCCTCTTTGAGAAGAGGATTGATTGGCAAAGCTACAGCATTTAGTTTAACGGTGGCATAAAAGGCGAGCGCAAATTCTGGAATGTTAGGTAAAATTAAGGCTATACAATCACCTTGGACAATACCAATTTTGCTTAAACGGTTACTTAAATGTGTAATATAAGCATAGAGTTCTTGATAACTAATCTTTAATTGATTGTAGGATATTGCAGTTTTATCAGGGTAATTTTTGACAATTTCGACAAGCCTTTGTTTTAACATTCTTATTCTTCCATTACTTGTTAAAAGTATACAGGCTTAAGTAAGCCCGCCCTGAGTTAGAAAATAAACCGTTCATTATCTTTGATAAAATAGCTTTGTGGGAACTTTTCTGTAATCATCATTATCGGTTGTTTATTAGAAAAAACTCGATAAGTCCGAGAAAACATTTTATCTTCTTTTGAGATATTAAAATAATGAAATAATTCTTCAGATGTTTCTATACCTGAATCAATTATTTCTTTAAAAGTTTCAAGTTTATGCTCTAACCAGAGCCTACCTATTGGTTCCTGCGATTCAATTAGTCTAGACTTGAATCTACTATCTAGTCTTTCAGGTACGATTATAGATTCAGCATAAATAAAGTTATTTAAACTAATCTTGCCGCGTAATAAAACTTTTCTGTTAATTACTTGAGTATTTACTTCTAAATCTAAAGCGGGAATAGGTTTTGTAGTTTTAATTATTTCTTCTGATAATTTAACTAATTGAATTTTTTCTAATAGATAAGCTTCTAAGATTTCTGTCAATGTTCCATCAGTTGTAAGTAAAATCCTTTGAAAAGAACTTAAATTACGTGGTTCAATATATTTTGGTGTCAAGATTTTCTGCATCTTTCTAATTAATAGTTTGTATAAATATTATGTTGGCAGGAATGTATATAAAACTTGTATATCTACTTATAGCATCAATGCTGAGTCATGGACGGTGAACAAGAGTATTAGTCACTTGCAAAAAGCCTTATGCTTGTGTTTAGTCTGAAGTTGATATTAACAAATTTAAATTTATTTATTATTTATTGATTTTTTCAAGTATACAACAAAAAGATAATCTCAGTTTTATCAATAAAATGCAATAACATTTAAGACAGTTAAGAAGATAGTTAAAACATTTAATTAAGAAACTTAAGAAACTTAAGAAACTTAAGCCAACACCGCCGACTGGACTCAATACTTCTCGGTTAAGAACCAGAGTAAGCGCATCTCAAATGCTATTGACAAACCGATTTAGAGGCCTCATTATATTGGGATAAACAAGCAGCAAGAATCGTCACGTCGCTTCTCTAGCAGACGCGCAGCGCAAAAAATACAGCGTCCATTATAAATCCACTAAATTTATTTATGGGGATTAGCTCCTGCCTTCTACTTTGTCTACGACACGCTGCACGAACGTTCTTCTGCCTCCTTTAAAAAAGTTTGGCGTTCGTGATCCACAAGAGTAGGAGAACTTGCTTTCTCACCTTTCCTTAGCACGATTATCATTTAATTAAAAAACTTGAGGATTTTAAATATTTGACAAAAGTTGCTTCATCTTAGCTCCTAACGGATGTAACCGCTAAACTCTCACCCATTTCAACACTTTGGGATCTTTATCATAACGATACATTAAGCCGTCCCTAGTAGTGATAGATTCTCCTTTGCTTGCCTTACTTCTAATAGTGGAAACCGAATAGTGCGTTAATGCATTTATTTCCTTATGAGAAAGCCTTTTGCTTGTACTGATTTCTAACTCATTTTGGGATTTATCTTGAGATGAATTATCTATTGCAATCTCAGTATTTTCGGAAGTATTGGTGACAATTTCTTTTGTTTTTTGCAACCGATAATCCTGCACAGATACAAGTTGCCAACTGGAATCTTGTGCCAGTTCTAAAACCCACTGATGATAATTAAATAGACTTTCTCTATGTCCAACACTAATAAACGTTGTTTTGGTATCTTGTAACTGTTGATATAAACTTCCTTCATTTGCTAAATCTAAGGCACTTGTTGCTTCATCTAAGATAGTAAAGTTAGGATGAGTAACTAATAGTCGTGCAAAAGCAAGACGTTGTTGTTCTCCCAAGGATAGAATATTCTCCCAAGGGACTTCTGCATCAAAGCCGCCAACTTTTTCCACCAAATTTTGCAGGTTAACTTCTTGCAAAACATCTTCGAGTTCCCGAACGCTGACTTGACGAGTTGTCTGCGGATAAAGTAGTTGTTCGCGTAAAGTTCCCAAAATGATATAGGGGCGTTGAGGTAAAAACAAGACTTGTTCCAGAGGAGGTCGCAACAGACGACCCGTTCCCGCATTCCACAAACCAGCGATCGCTCTCAACAGAGAACTTTTACCTCGCCCACTCGGACCAACAATCAATAAGCCTTCTCCTGGTTGAACAGAAAGTGACAAATTTTCAACGATTACCTGTTCATAGTTTGGCGTTTGTAAGGTGACATTCTCGAAAGCTAAACGGTTTTCTTCTATTGTTTTAATAGTACTGACATTCTCTGGTTGTTTGGTAACTGCTTCTAACGCATCTGAAAACTCAGATAAACGCTCAACATAACTGGAAAATCGTCCAGAAGTCCCAAATTCTCTAATTAATGTTGCCATAGCTGAGGCAAACTGATTACAAGCTACACTGGCTTGGACAACTTCTCCAAAATCAGCTTGACCGCTCATATATAAAGGTGCGAGTACCAGATATGGGAATATTTGGATAGCAGACTTATATGCTCCGTCAAAAAGTTCTTGATTCTTCTCCCAATTAATCTTGCGTTCGACATTTTTCAGGAGATTAATAAATCTTCGTTGAATTATATTAGATTCTTGGTTTTCTCCCTGAAAAAAAGCTATTGATTCAGCGTGATTACGAACATGAGTCAGACAATAATTGTATTCTGCTTTCCGTTCTAATTCTTCTTGATTAATTTTATTCAGTTGTTGACCTAAGTAAATAGCAATCCAGTTGCCTACAATTGTATAAACAACCAAAACAATTGCAATAAATTGGGAAATTGACCAAAGAATTACTAAAAAAGTAGTCATTTCCAGCACTTTTTCTAGGAAAGTAGCTGAAAAACTCAAAGCATTACTGGTAATGGGTTCGATTTCTTGGGATATTCGTTGATCTGGGTTATCAACATCGGCTCTAAAGTTGATTTTATAATAGGCACGATTGCTCAAATATTTTGATAATATGTGATTATTTAACCATTTGTACCAATCAAGAGCGATTTTTTTTCTAACAAGTTTAGAAAATCCGTTTAAGAGTGTTATGCAGACAAGAGCAGCGGCGAAAACTACTATTGTATTAATAAAGTTAGGATAATCTTTCTCTTCAATGACATCGGTTATATAGCGAGTAACGAAGCTATTAAAGGCAGTTACGCCCACTAGCGCGATTATTAATAAAATCAGGAGAATCAGCATCCCCCATATCCGAATCACCTCTGGAAATACTCTTTCCCCGGACTCTGTTGGATACCAGTAAGGCTGAACGATCGCTCTGACATTCTCCCAAAACTTATTAGAAGCCGGAGGAGAAAGATCGTTCTTTAAGGATTGACCGCGAGAAACTTTGGTTTGCATATTCTAAAATAAGCTGAACATCTTTTTTGGATTGAAAAACAGAAAAATTTAAATGATTAAACAACACAAGATTTGATATATAGGAATCCGGTTTGATTACTGAAATCACTTGCGTTGGTAGTCAATAGGCAAAAGGCAATAGGCAAGAGGATTTCAGAAGATTAAGGTGTACCGAATTTTTTTCAAAAATTATTTCTGAAAGGTTAAGGTGTTCAGATCCCCGACTTCTTTAAGAAGTCGGGGATCTCGCAACCCAGTAAAATTAATGAGACAGATAACTAGTACCACGAGGCGGAAGTCAAAAGTGTTATGGAATAAGCTCTTTAAAGATTTTAAATGGTTGCTCTATTTCCGCCGTGTTGTACTAGTACCGTGCGGCGTAAATACACATACCATTTTTAAGCCTAGCGTGCAGTCAAATTTTCGTAGCTTTTAATGGTCTGCTTATTTCCGCCGTGTTGTACTAGTAGAGCTTTTAGAGGTTGTTTTAAAAGTGTTTGGCTGTGCTTTTAAGTCCTTCTATATCTCCCCTAGCCCCCCTAAAAAAGGGGGGAATCGGAATTAAAGTCCCCTTTTTAAGGGGAGCCACTGCGTTGGGCGGGCAATGCCCGACTTGAAGCACGTGGCGTGGATTTAGGGGGATCTGAACTTTTGATACCGATAAGGGACTTTTAAAACATCCTCTTAATCAACCACCACTATGCAACGCCAAATTTAGGATATCAAAGAAACTGCGTCATTCTGACTAGAAGCTGTATCAGCAGCCATTGCAACTGCATTACTAACATTAGGCAGTTCATCTTCCACAAACCGTAGGCGAGGGTACAAGTAGGCAATAGAGGTTTCTAAAATGGTCAAGACTCCTATAATCATCAATAGAAGTCCCATCCCACGACCTGACCCAACACCGATGATTTGTCCGATGCTTCCTGCTAAATAACCGTTAGTAGCCATTAAGGGTTCAAAAACCTTTTCGGCTAAAGGCCCAATCGTGATGTAGCCTAAAGGGAAAGCGGCTGCTTCAATCGCTCCTTTGATCGCAAAAATTCTACCTTGTACACTAGGTTCAACTTTATTTTGCATGACAGCTTGTGTGGAACTGGAAACGATCGGTTGTGTTAGGAAAAATAAGAAGATACCAGCAGTGAAAATGACAAGAGAGGGTTGCAAACCGGCGACGAAAATAAATACGCCACTCAAAAGCATACACCCGTATATGGCATATATGTTGCGTTCTAGCCCTCCCCAAATGCTGACGAGCAAGCCACCTGCCACAATCGCAATACCAAATAGCGAAAGAATAGTTCCCAAAAAGCTTACTGAAACGAAATTTAACACTAGCGGAATAGTGATGACATTAATACCTCCCACAATATAAAAGCTGGAAGCTGAGAATAATACTAATCCCAGCAGTCCTGGTCGAGCGATCAAATATGTAAATCCGTAAGTTGCTTCACTTAGGAATGAAATTTTTACAGTTGCAACAGCACTTGTATTAACTTCCGGGAACCGAACCAGCATCAGGGAGACAACAGCAATAAATACAGCGCTTACGTGAAACAAAATAATCCCTTGCAAATGGACAATGCTTAGTAAAACACCTCCGAGAGTTGGTGCAACGATCAGGGAAATACCATACATCAGACTCATTAGCCCGTTGGCACGATTAAGGTGCTGTTTCGGCACTATTAAGACTGTTGATGCTGTATAAGCAGGTGTGTGAAAAGCCATGAAAACAGCAGTGAAGGTATTGGCTAGGTAAATGTGCCAGACTTCTAACCGACCGATGACAAATAAAACGCCGATCGCGATCGTTCCTAAACACGCCAAGACATCAGCAAAAATCATTGTCTTGCGGCGATCCCACTTATCTACCAGAGGCCCAGCGATCGGGGAAATTAAGATTAGCGGTAGAGTATTGAACAGAGAGACTAAAGCAAACTGGGTAACTGAGCCAGTGCGATTATAAACCCAGATATCTAAGGCAAAGGCAGTGGTACTAGAACCAATCAAGGCGATCAACTGTCCTAGCCAAACAATGATAAACAGCCGCATTTCCCGTAAAACAGTCAGTCTGGTTTTTTCCATAATTTGTAAATTTGACATATATAATTACTGAACTTATTGGTGTAAGAAGGGAACTCTTAACTGGGAACAGGGCAGAAGGAAATAAAGTTTGTAGTCAGGACTTTAGTCCTTTTTTTCTGAAGACCTACATTAGAGGTTGTTTGAAAAGTCTAATTTATTACTAGCCCTGGCGACTATAAGTCGCGGCTATACAGACAAAACCCGCCTACGCGGGTTGAAAAGCTTGATTTTGTGTTAGTCCGCGCAGGCGGACTTTGCTTGTGTAGCCGCGATTTCCAATCGCCCAGAACTTTTCAAATATCCTCCTACACGGCATTGAGAATTATGCCGCTCAAATAGTAGGGAAAGGTCACTCAGGCGGCATTCTGAATTAGTAATTAGCAACTCAAGCAACACTAGAAACTGAGTTACCGCACGACTAATAGTAGTAGCATCAAACAAATCGATTTTGTAGCACCATTTCCCTTCAATACTTCCTAATGTTGTTTGTTGAAGATAAATATCCCAATCAAATTCTGCTGTTTTACTTTCAACTGACCAGGGATGAACAGTTAAATTTGTCAGTTTTAAATCTGATGGAGGCAAGAAGTTAAACATCACTTGATATAGCAATGAATGGCTTGGTTCTAGTTTTGGCTGTAGTGCTTCTACTAACTTCACGAAGGGAATTTGCTGGCGATCGCAGGCTGCCAAAAAACATCCACGCACCTGAGACAGCAACTCGCTCAGACTTGGATCGCCCCCTAAGTATGTACGTATTGGCAATGTGTTAATGAAGCATCCAATCAGTTCTTTTGTTTCCAATTGCTGGCGATTGGCAAAGGGAGTGCCCACAATAATATCTGACTGTCCGGTGTAATAAAATAGTACTATTTTAAAGGCCGTTAGCAGAGTCACGAATAGAGTTACATTGTGCTGTTGGCTCAGATGTTTAAGAGCATTTGTTAGGCTCTTAGGGATGATGAAAGTTTGACTTGCACCTTGAAAAGTTCGTATTCGTAAGCGCGGACGGTCAGTAGGTAACTGTAGTAAAAGTTTGCTGTTTCCTAGTTGCTGCTTCCAGTAGTCAAGGTCAGATACGAAAGCAGGACGAGCAACCCACTGCTGTTGCCAATGGGCAAAGTCAGCATATTGGATGGGTAAATCGGCAAGCGGTGAGGGCTGACCATGAGAAAATGCTGCGTATAATTTTGTTAGTTCCTCTAAAAACACACCCACAGACCAACCATCACAAACTAGATGATGGATAGTTATTATTAGTAAATGCTCGGCATCAGATAGCCGCAGCAACTTAATACGTAATAAAGGCTCTTTTTCTAAATCGAAAGGCCGGTTTTTTTCCTCATTCACAAATCTTTGAGCCAGAGTCTTTCGCTCAGTTTTAGACTCAGAAAGTTTCCGCAAATCTACTACCGAAAACGGCAATACGGGCTGTTGAGCAATTTTCTGAACCACTTGTCTATCTGCGATGGGCTTCTCTCCGAGACGCTCCGCGAACGCCCCGCTGGAAGCTATCGCAAAAGTAGTCCGCAGAGTTTCGTGACGACGCACAATTTCCACAAGGCTTTGTGCTAGGGCGGTGACGTTGAGTAAACCCGTCAAGCGATAAGCCAGGGGAATATTATAAATGGGAATGCCCGGATTTAATTGAGCTAATATCCAAAACTCAAGCTGAGTTAGAGAAATTGGCAACTCTTTTGTGTTTCTGGCTACTGGTTTGAGAGATGGAATCAACTCATTTTGGTGGGATTCTAAAATCTGTTGATCTAGCTCAACTACCGTCGGGTAGTCAAACAAACAGCTGATGGGTAACTCCACCTTGAAGGTTTCTCGCAATCTAGAAATGACTTGCATTGCTGATAAGGAATGCCCTCCCAATGCAAAGAAGTTGTCGTAGATGCCAACTTGTTCCAGCCCTAAAACATCGCTCCAAATTTCTGCTAGAACCTCTTCAGTTGCAGTACGGGGTGGGATTAACTCTGTAGAAACGTTACGTGTTTCCCGACTCAAAGGTGCTGGTAAAGCGCGGCGTTCTATTTTACCACTGGGGGTTAGAGGTACATCCAGCAATTTTACAAAAGCAGAAGGTAGCATATATTCGGGTAGCTTTTGTTTGAGGTAACAAAGCAGTTCGCTCGTGTCTAGGTGTTGTTTGGGGACAATGTAGGCGACTAGGCGCTTGTTTCCTGGTTCGTCTTCTCTGGGGATAACTACTGCTTCTCTTACCTGTGGGTGTACGGCGAGTACGGTTTCAATTTCCCCTAGTTCAATGCGAAAGCCCCGCACCTTCACTTGATTGTCAATTCTACCGAGAAATTCGATATTGCCATCAGGTAAATATCGAGCGCGATCGCCTGTTTTATACAAACGACTCCCGTCTTTATCAATGAATTTCTCAGCCGTCAATTCTGGGGAATTAATATAACTTCTAGCGATCGCCACGCCGCCAATATACAGTTCTCCAGCAACTCCAATGGGTAATAGTTGCAGATGGCTATTAAGGATGTAGATTTGCGTATTTGCGATCGCGCGACCAATGGGCGGAAGTGGCGAAGCATCTTTTAAAGTAAAACTTGTTACCACATGGCTCTCCGTTGGCCCGTACTGATTTTGCAGTGTACAACCAGGAAGTTCTCTAAAAAAGTTGACTAAAACAGGAGTAACTTGTAACTGTTCTCCAGCAGTCATAATCTGTCGCAAAGATGCAGGATAGGATTTAGCAATAGAGGCAGCATTGGCTAACTGCTGGAGGGCGACGAAGGGCAAAAATAGTCTTTCTATCTTTTCTCTGGCAATTAACTGTAATAATGCGAACCCATCTTTCTGTATTTCTGCGGTGATTACAACTAAAGTTCCGCCACTACACCAGGTGGAGAAGATTTCTTGAAAAGAGACATCGAAGCTGATGGAAGCAAATTGCAAGGTTTTGGCACAACTTAAAGCACTTTCGCCCATTTGCCAATATAAAAGGTTCACTAGAGAGCGGTGACTCATAGCTACACCTTTGGGTTTGCCGGTTGAGCCAGAAGTATACATGACATAAGCCAAGTTCTCTGGTATCACTCCACTAACAGGATTTTCCTGGCTATTTTGGCAGAAATTCAATGTATCTAAACAGACTACTGTTAATGGTTGCCCAGATAAAGTAATTGATGAATCTGTCAGCAACACCGATGCTTGAGAATCACTCAACATATAAGTTAAGCGTTCTTGGGGCGATCGCGGATCTAATGGTACATAAGCACCACCAGCTTTGAGGATTGCCAAAAGTCCTATTACCATCGATAAAGAACGCTCAACGCAAATCCCCACCCGCACTTCTGGTTTTACCCCAAGTTTTTGGAGGTGGTACGCTAACTGATTAGCCTGAGAATTTAACTGCTGGTAAGTCAGTTGTTGGGATTGAAAAGAAACCGCTACTGCATCTGGTGTTCGTTCCACCTGTTCTTCAAATAACTGAGCAATACATTTGTGGGGATAATCTACTTGGGTATCATTCCATACCAAAAGTTGGCGTTGCTCGGCAGCAGTTAGCATGGGTATCTCGCTTACCGTCTGCTCAATGTTAGTTACCATCCCCTCTAACAAAGTCACAAAATGCCCCATCATCCGGTTAATTGTTTCCCCATCAAAGCGGCTACCATCATAAAGAATGCGTAGGGATAATTCTTGTCCTGGTACAGCGATGACTGTGAGCGGATAATTGGTTTGTTCAATGACGCGCCGTTTGGTAATCTGGATACTGCCACCTAGATTTGATAAAGACGTATCTTGTGGGTAGTTCTCAAATACTACAATGCTTTCAAACAAAGGTGATTCTGGGGGAATTTCACTAACAGCCTGAATTTCTACTAACGGACACCAAGAATACTGCGATCGCTCTACCTGTTGAGCCTGCAATTTCCTCAGCCATTGCCATAAAGGCTTTGCTGCTGGGATTTTCACCCTCACTGGTAAAGTATTAATGAATAGTCCCACCATCGATTCCACCCCCGATAAGGTGGGAGGACGACCGGAAACAGTTGCGCCAAATAACACCTCAGACTCATCAGTATAGCGACTGAGTAAAATTGCCCAAGCTGCTTGCACGAAAGTTGAAAGTGTCAAATGATACTGCTGTGCCTGGGACTGTAAAGCCGCAGTTATAGTTGCCGATAAACAGCACTGCTGCTCGTGGTAAGTTTTTGGTTGTGGTACAATCTGCGCCTCACCCCGATTTAGTTGCAAACGGGTAGGATTAGTAAAGCCTTGAAGTTGTTGTCGCCAAAATATTTCTGCTGCTTTAAAATCTTGTTGCTGTAACCAATTTATGTAATCTCGGTAAGGACGGGGAGTATTTAAATACAAATATTTGCCTTTAAGTAAAGCATTATAAAACGCAAAAACTTCTTTGCAGAGAATTGGCCAACTCCAGCCATCAATTAGTAGGTGATGAAAACTCCAGACAAATTCGTAAATATCATCAGCGATTTGAATTAAGCTAAATCGCATAAGTGGAGCTTTGTCAAGAACAAAACCTTGGACTCGATCTGCTTCTAAAAAAACTTCTAACTGCTCTTGTTGTTCTTCTAAAGATAACGAACGCCAATCATAATTATGCCAAGGCAACTCCACACCCTTACATACTACTTGCAGAGGTTTTTCTTGCTTTTCCCAAACTACAAGTGTACGCAGAACTGGGTGACGCTTCATAACTCGCAAACAGGCTTGCTGAAGCACTGTAATATCAATATTTCCAGAGAGCGTTAAACAGAACTGCTCAAGATACACCCCAGATTCCGGCTCATACAGAGTGTGGAAAAGCATACCCTGTTGCATAGGAGAAAGAGGGTAAATAGATTCAATATTCTTATTTTTAATTATTTCCAGTTTGGTCATAATTCATAATTAATAAACTACCCATCTCCTATCCTTCTCTCCGACTCTGCACCTCTGCGTGACACTAAAACTGAAAATAAACAAAAGGTTGAGGATTAATGGCTGTCAGTCGAAATATTGCTGAAACCAACACCCCAAAGAAAACAGCAAAACTCCAACTAGGAATTTTACGCCACCAATCAGCAAACCAACCCTTATAAGCTGCCCAGTGGAGCATAATTAAAGGTATAAAAATCCATGCAATTTGGAGATTGAGATTTTGAGAACCAAGAGAAGTCAAGGACAAAAAAGATTTCTCTATTTGGATCGCACTGCTAAGATCGTTACTTCTAAAAAAGATGGCAAAAGCGCAAAACCAGTAAAATGTAATGGGCATACCTAGCATCTTTCTTAAAGGTAGCAATGCCTTATAAGAAGCAACCCAATCTGACCATTGTTTTTGAATAACTAAGGCGATACCATTTAATCCACCCCAAATTACAAAATGCCAAGCAGCGCCGTGCCAGAGTCCTGATAAAAGCATCAAAATGAGAAGATTTCTGTATTTAAAAAGTTCTGTACGTTCAGATTTTGGTCGCCTTCTCATTAAAGGAACATAGATATAATCTCGTAACCAACTGTAGAGAGTAATGTGCCAACGTTGCCACAAATCAGTTATATTACTGGCAAAGTAGGGAAAATTAAAGTTTAGAGGTAGTTTGTATCCAAGTAACCCAGCAGTAGCGATCGCCATATCTGAATAACCAGAAAAGTCGCAGTATACTTGGATAACAAAAGCAATAACAGCAACCCAACAACTCAAGAAAGTATAATTTTCTGGATTACTGAAATACTGTTCTACTAAAGGTGAAAGATTATCCGAAACGCACGCTTTCTTGAAATACCCCACAAAAAAAAGTATTAAACATCCCCTAAAATCAACCTCGCCTAAATTTTTCGGGGTTAGCAGTTGCGGTAAAAAAGTAGAAGCCCGGACAATAGGCCCTGCAACCAGTTGCGGGAAAAAAGTTACAAATAGAGAAAAATCCCAAAAATTTCTCACAGGTTTGAGTTTACCTAGATAGATATCCAGGGAATAACTCAGAGTTTGAAAGGTGTAAAAACTAATGCCTGCTGGCAAAATAATATTAAGGATTTTAAGACTTAGGGGTAAACCCAAAAAAGCTAATAAACTGGCAGCAGAATCGGTGAAGAAATTATAGTATTTAAAAAATCCTAATATTCCGAGATTTGCTACTAAACTAAGTATCAACCATGCTTGACGTTGTTGCTGATTTTGTGGCTTATTTAGCAAGCCATCCCAATTCCAAAAACTTGTAGTTTCTTTTTTTTGTACTACCTCAGTGCTGAGAATATCTTGTATTTGCAAATCACTAACCTGCGGTCTAGATAGCATTAAACCGACAAAGTAATCAATGACTGTCGATAGCAAGAGCAAAAAAAGGAAGCGCCAATCCCAAGCACTATAGAAGATATAACTACAGATTAACAGCCAGAATTTACGATGATTGTGTTTCTGTAAAGCCCAATAGACGCAGAAAACAACCAGAAAGAAAAATAGAAACCGAAATTCCGTAAATATCATAAATTATTTAAGTATTGAGCAAATTTTGATGCTAATAAAAGTGTGAATTCTTGAGCGCCTTGGTAATTGAGATGGGCGCTATCAATTCGGCGATCCACCTCATATAAATTACTAAACTTATTGGGATTATTAAAAGCAAATAGGGTATCTATATATCCTGATTGATATGCTTTGTAAAGAGCAGATGGGTTGGAATCAGTCTCTAGGAGTGGCGGAATAAAAAAGACAGCTTCAATTTTCTTATTGTTAATTTGCTGTTGTTCAATTCGGGAAGCAATATTTTTCACCATTTTCGATCCATATATTATGGATGGATTATTAAATGCACTTTCTGAATTTAAAGTGGCTAATTTTATTTGTTCATTTTTGAGATTTTTTTGATAAGTATCCAAACCATTTGTTCGGAATATAGTCTTCCACTTCTCAGCTTTTTTTTGCCAATCTATGGCGTAATATCCAGATTCTTGTAGGAGTCTATCTTCAGATACTTTTGCTAATGGATCTGCATTTGATAAATCTAAATTTAATATTCTTTCCTGCCAGAAAGTGGAAAGCTGACCAATTCCTAGCCATCGGTAGATAAAGCTTTGGAAATTGGCGTAAATATATGGAGCTTTTACTTGCCAACTATCGATTGATGATTCTAAAATTAATTGGAAATTTTCTATAGTTTTACGAGGAGTATGCCAGTATATTTCTTGAGCAGAAGTAGAGCCAATATTGGTAAATAAGTCAACTGAACAATCTAGAAATATCCACTTTAAGTTTGCTGGTTTTAAAGCCAGAATTTTTTGTAAGTAAAAATCTATTTCTGATACGTTTGCACCTGCTATGCCAAAGTTGAAAGATTTTACACTTTTACCCTCTGTTATCATGTATTCATCAAATAATTTTGGAATTACCCCAAAGTAAGTAGTACTTGGCCCCAGAAAAATAGCGTCATAATCATCTTTGTGTTCAGTTAAATATTGCCATTTAACACTAATTTCACCAAGATTTTGGATAGTCTTGTAATAGGGTAAAACTATATTTAAGAATCCAGAACAAAGAAATATAGTAATTATAAAAATTAAACTATAACCAAACATAACTAGTGGTCTTAACATGATTTTTCCTTAGATATTTACAACTACATCTATTTCTGTCTTTGTTAATTGCCAGTTCACCTTCAGGTTGAGCCAGAAATTCCAAAGTGTCACACAAGCGATTGCTACCAATTTAGCTATGTATTCATTCACTTGAAATTGATAAAATAGCAAATTTACAATTAGGCTATTGAAAGTCAGTCCAATTAAACAAATGAGATTAAACTTAACAAAGCGTTGCAGCTTTTGACTGTTTTTCTGCTGAAAAGACACATCACCAAATGTCCATAAATCATTCCAAAGAAAATTATTAATAATTGCTATTTCTGTGGAAAGGATTGCACTCGGAGTTAACGCCAAACATAACGAGCTATGAAAGCAATAGAATGCTCCCAAGTCTACAAATACTCCACTAAAACCGACTACAGCAAAGCGGATAAACCTGCTAAAAAGTGCGGAATGGAGATAAAAGGGGACTTTACCTCTCAGATAATTAATATTAAAATAGTCAAGATATTGCTTCATTCAACTTCTACTTTTTTATGTTTTCTGATTTTTGTCGAGTTGCCAAAATCCTTCAAGTGGGTAGACTAATTTAAGTGAGTTAGTTTTATCTTGCTGGAGTTGATGAGCTAAACTATTTTCCAGGTCGTCAACAAAGAAGATAGATTTATAATCTTGAGGCATTATTGGTAATTGGTTGTTTTGTATGGGAAGTAAGGAAATTTTTGGTTCTAAACTATGACTTAATGTGAGGATGACTCCCAAGTTATAATCATTTTTATTACTTACTAATAAAACATTATTATTAGATTGGTTAATACGTTTACTCATTGCCAGTAAATTCTTGCCACCTATTTGTGGCCACCAAGTTTCAGCCTGAAAAAATCTAACATCAGAAACTAGCCCAAAGACGAGTAATCCCACCAGAATGAATTGCCAAAAGGTTTTCTGCCAACTCTTCGCCAAGAAAAGATGGAAAGCTAAAATATAGACTACAGCAATTTGAATACTGAGGTATAACGGTATTTGATAACGAAAATGAATAGAGCGAATTCCCCCAAAAGCTAGATCATAGAAAAGCAATGTTAACCCTGGAAATCCCCCTAATAAAGCAATAAATAAATTAGTGTTAGTTGATAAATATTTGGTCAAAAAAATAATAATATAAATAATTAAAAATAAGCTAAATATTATCGTAGGAATACTATAGAATAAAGGACTTTCAGAAGCTAAGTTATTGACCCAAGCATCATCAGAAGCCAAATTAAAGTCAAAAAATATACGGCTAATTCGACTAAGCCAAATCCCAATCAGGTCGAAAGGACTATCTGTTTTAAATGTTATCCACGACAAGAGATTTGTGGCTGTGTGAACCTGGGTAATGAGTACAATAAGCCAGGGTGAAAACATCAAGCAAGCGGCAATAGAACTCAGCAGATAATTACGCAGAGTTTTGTTAAGGAACTTCCAAATAAAAAAATATCCAATTAACTCTTGTGGGGTGGGCGTCTCGCCCGCCCTATGGACTGGGCGGGCAGGATGCCCACCCCACAATATTGGATAATTTATTTCTTGAAGTTCCCTAAAGCGAAACCATTGGCTAATAAGTATATAAATGCCATGAGCGATCGCAACCATTACTGTCAATAAATGGGTGTACAATCCTAAAGCTAGGGCGAGAGCATACACAGCCCAACTCAAGTAACTTTCTCGGCGCATGGCTCGTAATAAAGCTGCACTTGATACTAGAATCGTCACCATCCATAAACCGTATTCTCGTGCATCTTGGGCAAAGAAAACCTGCAAGGGAGAAACCCCCATCACAGCCATTGCTACCCACCCCACGAGTGATGATTCAAATAACTCTAAACACAGCCAATACACACTAGGAAATACCAACAGACTAATCACTGCCGATAAACTCCTGACTCCCGCCGGCAAATCCCCAAAAACTTGCGCCCATAATCTCACCATCACATAATACAAAGGTGGATGTTGCGGGTCTGAAGTTATTAAATAACGCACTGTATCAGCAACATTTCGATCTGGGTTAATGCGTTGATATTTGTCTAAAGTAATAACAGTAATTACACCTTCATTATTGTCCAAATCGCTAAAAAATTCTTGTTTAACCTCTGCTAATGAATGACCAGATATCGCCAGCGATGTAGCAGTTTCATCGTACCAATACACTTTTTGCCCTAAATGGGTAAAGCGAAAGAAAATACCTAATCCAATCAGGCTAATTACCAGAAATTTTAACCAATTTGGAGGATTTGACCTTGCTAGCAATTGTATCAACCCTTTTTAAAGTAATGTATTAATTACGAATTACGAATTACGAATTACGAATTAGTAGCTATCCTTTTGGCTGCTTGAAATATTCCTGTGCAAGAATAGGTGGATACTTAGGCACTTCATCTATATCCAAACAAGTCTTAATAGAGTTAATTGGAGCATCGTAATTAGGGCCAGTAAAAAAAGCGCACGAGTATCTTTGTTTAGCACTATGAGATTGAGTTGGAACTATAACTCGATGTCGTGTAGCGCTAAACTTATCGTTCGTCCATCGCTGCATTAAATCTGCCACCAATACGATAATTGCATCAGGAACGAAGGGCGCTACAACCCATTCTCCAGCATTTGTATATACTTCTAACCCTTCGGAATCTTGAAATAAAAATGTCAGAGTACCTATATCGGTATGTTCTGCCAGATAAACTTTTCCTAGTTCGGGAGGCTGATATATAGATGGATAGTGATGCAAAACTATGCCGTGATTCTGTTCAGAATATAAATTTGTAAAGTAATCTTCTGGAATTCTTAGAGAAATAGCTAAAGCTTGGAATACTTTCAAGGCGCTTTCGTGACAACCCGTGAAAAATTCCAGCATCACTTCACGAAATTGAGTCGGATTTTTAGGCCATTTATTCGGTTCAAAAAAAGGATCTTCAATCGCACCAATTTCATCGGGAGTAATTTCTTTTCCAAAATGAAATCCTTCAGTCATTAGCTCATTAGCGTTGTGTTGATCTTCACTTTTTTTAAAATTATGATATCCGCGAAGATTCCGGTCTGGAAAGAAAGATACTTGTTCTTTTTCATGCTCAGGGAGTGCAAAAAAAGACTCTGTTTGTGAAAAAACTTGAGCGATTAGACTTTGAGAAATACCATAATTTTTGAGGTAGAAACATCCGACTTCGTGAATAGCAAGAGAAATTTGTGCAGCGACAGCTTCTTTTGCGGTTGAGTCACCTGTAAGAAAAGGATTGAAATCAATGATAGGAATTTGCATACAAACGATATCCTCTTTAGTTAATCTCAGTCAGTTTCAAGTCGTAAGAGTTCCAAAATGTTCCTAGTAGGGCAGAGTGTTCAATACCTTGGATATGATTTCGTACTGCCACCATTGATAAAGGGTTAACTAGATAAATAAATGGCAGATACTCCTGAGTAATTTGTTGAGTTTCTACATAGATAGCTTTACGCTTTGCTTCATCTACCTCAGACGCAGCTTGAATGTATAAATTACTAATTTCCCGTTCCCAATCTGCTATCTGTCGCCCTATTATCGGCGTTTGTCCTGCTTGGGATTGTTGATTAAAAAAGTGCCAACCCTCTTCAGTCAACCAAACATTGGCCCAATCATTTGGTTCCTGCCCGACAGCAACCTCAAGCAATTGACACTCCCAATCGAAAGTTTGAGTCAATTTGTTGATGAAAATGCTAGCAGCTACGGGATTAAAATCAACAGTTATGCCAAGGTTACTCAAGTTTTGTTTTATGTGTACTCCCATCGCCTGCAATGCATTATTATTAGCATTTGTCATTAAGCTAAAGCGGACAATATTGCCTTGCTTGTCTAATAAATGACCTTGATTGTTATATTTAAATCCTGCTTTTAGAAGTAATTCTTTCGCTTTTTGAAGATTGTAGTCATAGACAGTTTGGACGGGGAAATAATACTTGCTTTGTACAGCAATCGGTGAATTTTGCAGTTTACCCAATCCCTTATAGATATTGTTGAGTATTTGTTGGCGGTCAATTCCATAGGCAACTGCTTGTCTAAATTCTACTGTATTGAACCAACGAGATTTTATGGGATCGACGAGTGCTTGACCATTCCTACTGCCTTTATTGAGATTAAAAGTAATAGCAGTTGATCCGACAAAAAGACCGCCATTATAGATAGTAAATTTTCCTTTACTTTCCTCATGTTTTAATAATGAAAAATAATCAGTATTGACGCTGATGTAATCCAATCCTCCAGAACGAAATTGGATTAAAGAAGTATCTTGATTAGGAATAATTTGCCCAATTACACGCTCGATATATGGTTGTGAATTGCCTTGAGTATCTTTGCGCCAGTAGTAAGGATTTTTGCGGAAAACTATTCGCTGGCTCGGAGTATAAGATTCTATTGTATAAGGGCCGTTGACAATAATATTTTCTGGGGGAGTATCAGTTCCCCAAGTAGACATAAATTTAGGACTGCCTTTCTGGTCTTTTGTTTTGACGCTTTCCCGAAAAATATGGGCTGGTAAAATTTCTAGTTTTGTAGCCCGAATAAATGGAGCAAATGGTTCAGGTAATGTAAATTCTACTCGCAAATTATCAAGTTTTCGCACAGTAGGGAAGGTACGATTTTTACCAATTATGAAGAAGTCTTTAGCGTAAGTAGGAATGTCTGGATTACGGTAAATTTCATTGTAGGTAAAAACGACATCTTCAGCCGTTAGTGGTTTTCCATCTGACCATTTTAGCCCTTTTCTGAGGATGTAAATTACTTTTTTATTGTCTTGGGAAGTTTGCCAAGATTTGGCTAGATTAGGTTCAATTTCTCCACGGGCATTTTCTTTAACTAGCCCTTCATAAGTATAGTTTAAAATATAAGCCGATTCTAGAATTAAAGCTGGATTGAAAGTTGTGGGTTCAGTTGGGAAAGAGACAATAATTTCAGATATTGGTGTTGCTTGGATTTTTAAGGTAATTTGATGATAGATAATTATGGCGATCGCAGTTACAAAAGCCAGTAAAATTACTAGCCAACGATGACGCATTAAAGTATATTTTTTAGTATTTTTTAATAACTGATAATACGACATCGCAAAAACACTCCACAATTTATCCTTCACTAGGTTGAAATAACAACCTATGGGCATCTTCTAATAAAGTTGGTATTTTGTCAGCATGGGGACTATGACGCAGACAATCGCCCAGATCAAATTCTCTCACTCGTTCTGCTGTCAGACCAGGAAACCAAGGATCGGCAGTATTTAAGTGATTGTAACGCCTTGTAGCATATTCCCACATATCAAAAGCGATCGCTAAATTTCGTAACCATAAAATAACTGGAATATTAATCTCACCAGGAGTTTGGGGATATTTGGGTAAACCAGTGTGCCAAGTAGAATACCAGTCTTTTCCCAGTGAGGCGATCGCTTCTTTTTCTAAACGGTTTAAAATTGGTAATAAAATCTCATCCGCTTTGTCTAAAAGTTCTATAACCTGCAAGTGTTCGTCAAAATCTGATGGTTTAGATGCCCCTAAGCTAAGAGTATGCACTTGCGGATGACTCAAACAAAACAAATCGTTAAACACCATCGCGCTGAGAGGATGGCACAAATCCAATAACTTTTGTGGAGGCTTATAGAGCATACCACCTTTATCTGATGGGCTAATAATAAACACCCCCATATCGTGACGTGTGGCTACTTCAATAGCAGGCCAATTAAATTGATTAATGTAGTACCAATGGAGATTTACATAATCAAATTGATTGGTTTCAATAGTTTTAATAATTAAGTCTGTTGGTGCGTGGGTAGAAAAGCCAATGAACTTTACCTTACCTTCAGCTTGCAATTGTCGTGCTACATCAAGACAACCATTAGGACGAATGCTATCTTCAAATTGTTGGTCATAATTAATGCCATGCAGTGTTAATAAATCAACGTAATCTAGCTTTAAGAAAACCAAAGATTTCTCAAACAAACGGCGAAATTCTTCAGAGTCAGATATAGGCGCAACCTTAGTCTGCACAATAATTTTTTCTCTAGGCAACTTAGGTAAAATCGCTCCTAATTGCATCTCAGAAGTTCCATACATTCTGGCAGTTTCGATGTGATTGATGCCAACTTCTAAAGAACGGCGAATAGTGGCTTCTAGATTCCGTTGATTTTCATCGGGAATTTTATCTTGAGGAAGTTCCTCAGATTCAGTATAGATGTAACGCATTCCGCCGCAAGAAAATACTGGCATTGCTAATTCTGTACGCCCAAATCTACGATATTGCATCATAAATGTGTTTTGATAAGAGCGATTTATTAATGACTTTTTGCCGAAATCAAACCCCGCATTACTTTGAGATGAAACATCAAGTATGATTTTTCCAGATATTGCAGGTGAGGTTGAACTAACTCATGTATCTTGGAGTATTTAGAAGGTGGCATACTTGGATAAAGATGATGCTCTACATGGTAATTATTATTCCAGTAATAAAACCTAACGATTGGGTTAGAAATCATTGTTCTTGTATCATTCCATAGGTTGTGATTTAAGTCAGACTCACAGCCATAGTGATCTGTAATGCTGAAAATAAACCCGAATGGAGAAGCAAACGTTATTAATGGTATCCAGTAGCCAAAGAATAAAATCCCAGGAAAAATTACGGTTAATCCTGCCATTAATATAACCCAACCCAATAGTAGCCAATTATTTTGTAAGACAAATTGACGTTGTTCTGGTGTTTTAAAATAGCTCAAATAAAAGCTAGTTGGTAAAGATGATTCCTCTTCTGTATGGCTTTTCAAAGAGTCTAAATATAAATCTTTTGTCACTAGCCACCAGTTCTTCCAGACCGCCAGGGGATAAAAATATGTCAAGGCAAGAAAATAGGTCTTAATATTAGGAAATGTTTGCCAGGCTGAAGTATCTCCTACGATTTTACCTTTAATTTGTGCTTCTCGATGATGCCCGATATGAATATATTTGTGAAACGAAAAATTCATCAATAATACTAATGATAAGAAGGTTCCAACGAATCGATTAACCTGTTTTGATTTGTACAAACTACTATGAGAGCAGTAATGTATTGCCGCAAAAAAACAGACAAATAAAAATCCTTGAACCAACCAGATTAATAACCATGCTGCCCAGTTATTCAACCAGAAACCAATAGCTGCGAGGATGAAATATGTACTAATGACGACAAATGTTTGAATAATCGGTCTAAATCTAGGAATCTCATGCAATAGACGTATTTCTTCATTAGATATTTGAGTAAGTTCTCTAATACTAGGTCTGGTATTCTCAATTATTTGATTGTTTTCTGTAAGTTCCATTTTTTTTCACTTCTAAATTGATATTTTGTTGGACAGAGCAGATGAAATATTAGATAAGTAGGCGAGTATAAATCGAAGTAGATTAATTAAGTATTAGCCGTAGGGTATGTTATGCCGTAGGCTAACGCACCTTGGATTGTTGATGGTGCGGCGCTTGGCGACAACACACCCTACATGAAAATTCCTTAACTGTTTAATTGATATTGGATTGCTTCTGCGAGTTGAACTATAGTAGGTTTCTCAAACAGGTAGATTAAAGGAATATCTACTTGGAAAGCTAACTGTAGTTTGTATATAACTTCAAGAGCTTGAGAAGAATGTCCTGCCAATTCAAAAAAGTTGTCTTGAGTGCTAATTTGTTCTAGCCCTAAAATTTCTTTCCAGATAGTTAACACAACTTCTTCGATAGGATTTTGAGGTGTAAGAAAGTCCTTCGATATCGGGAATATAATATTTTGAATTGGCAATTTTGGAGCTTCAGATATTAAAACAAGTTCAGCGAGACGTTGATTGTAATTGGTCGTTATTTTTTCCAGCAAAGTCTGAAAATTATCGACCATCTTAGTAATAGTGGACTCTGCAAATAAATCGGTTCTATATACAAGCAAACCTTCAATACCTGTTGATGTTTCTTCGAGTGTTAAATCTAAATCAAACTCTGCGGTATCCTTGGTATCTCTGCCAATAAACTGCTCCTTCAAAACTAGATTGGCAAATTCTAAATTATCCCCTGGCGTATTTTGAAAGACAAACATTACTTGATTTATTAATGTGTAACTAGAGTCTCTCACTGGCTGGAGTTCTTCTATTAGCTTGATTAAGGGCATTTCTTGATGAGCATAAACACCCAAAGCTACCTCGCGCACTCGGCCAAGTAGTTCCCGAAAGCTGGGATTTCCTCCTAAGTTGGTACAAAATGGCAGTAAATTGACAAAGAAACCAATCAGTTTCTCAGTTTCTACTCTGGTGCGATTGGCAAGGACGCTGCTGACAATGATGTTTTCCTGTCTTGTATAAGAGAAAAGTAATGTTTGGAATGCTGCTAACAAGGTCATAAACGGGGTTACGCCTTCCTGTTGACTCAGCGCCTTGAGGGCATCGGTTAATTTCTTTGAAAGAACTACTGGTTGACTTGCACCTTTGAAAGTTCGCACCGACGGACGGGGATGATCAGTTGGTAGCTTCAGTACAGATGGATTACTGCCTAAATGCTTTTGCCAAAACTCAAGCTGAGACTCTAATACTTGCCCTTGTAACCACTGTCTCTGCCATTGGGCAAAGTCGGTATATTTGATGGGTAACTCAGAAAGAGGCGATCGCTTATCCTGAGAGAAGGCTGCATAAAGTTCTGCTAGTTCTTGGGTGAGGATACTAAAAGACCAACCATCAGCAACAATATGGTGGGTGACGGCAACGAATAGATATTCTTGTTCATCCAAGCGCCAAAGCTTGCTGCGTAATAAAGGGCCTCGTGCCAAATCGAAAGGCTGCTTAATTTCCTTCTCAGCCTCTTGTGTGGCTTGAGTTTCGCGCTCAGTTTCGCTGATGTGCCGGAGATCGATTACGGAAAAGTCAAAGATAGGCTCATTCACAACAGCATAAACGACTTGCCCATTTTTCACCTGAAAGGTCGATCGCAATGTCTCATGTCGCCGGACAATTTCTCTTAAACTATCTGATAATGCTTTCTCGTTCAGCGCGCCTGTGATGCGATAGACCAAAGGCAGATTATAGATGGAATTCCCTGGATAGAATTGGTCAAAAAACCACAACTCTAGCTGAGTTAAAGAAATTGGTATTGGTTCGTTTTGGGGGGGAAGTCGTTTTAAAGATAACTCCTGCCCGTCTGGTGCTTTAGCTATGACGATTTTTTGGGCTAAAGGTGCGATCGCTGGAGATTCAAATAAACTTAAAAGGGGTAATTCTATGCCAAAGGCTTTGCGCGTTAAAGCAATAACCTGAGTTGCTAGTAAAGAATGTCCCCCCAAATCAAAGAAGTTATCGTCAATGCCAACTTGTTCTAACCCTAAAACATCTCTCCAAATTCCAGCTAAAATTTCTTCGGTGGGATTACGCGGTGCAACAAAAGTTTGACCTAATTCCGGTCGGCTGGTTGTGGGTTCTGGTAGGGCGCGACGGTTTACCTTACCATTGGGTGTAAGTGGGAAAGATGCCATTTCTACAAATGCTGACGGAATCATATAATCTGGCAATTGCTCAATTAAAAAAGTCCGCAGTTGTTCGACTGTTACTGACTCTCCCGGAATTGGCACAAAGTAAGCGACTAAATATTTTTCCCTGGCACTTTCGCCATGCACTTTTGCTACTGCTTGGTTAATTTGGGGATGTTTGCTCAAAACGGCTTCAACTTCTCCCAATTCAACACGGAAGCCCCGGATTTTTACCAAATCATCTATGCGTCCCAAAAACTCAATATTCCCATCCGGTAAGTATCGAGCTAAATCCCCAGTTTTATAGAGGCGGGGATTGGGGATTGGGGACTGGGGATTGGGGAGAATTTCTGCTCCTCTGCTCCTCTGCTCCTCTGCTCCCCCGCTTCGACTGAAGGGATTGGGGAGAAATTTTTGATTGGTCAAATCTGGACGGTTGAGGTAGCCACGAGCTAAACCATCACCACTGACGTAGAGTTCCCCAGGAATGCCAATGGGTAAGAGTTGGAGATTGCTATCTAAAATATAAACTTGCACATTGACGGCAGCCTTACCAATGGGGGGATAAATCGGCCATTCATCTGGTTTTTGGCTAAAAGTATAAGCTGTAACTAAGTCTGCTTCCGTGGGGCCATAGAAATTGTAGAGTGTACAATTTTCCAGACGCTTAAACAGCTTAATCATCGGCTGAGTAATTTGGAGTTGTTCGCCACAAGCGATCGCTTCCCGAATATTCTGAAATAGATGTGATTGCTCTCCGTATATTTCTGCTAATTGCTGCCAAAGGCTAACTGGTAGAAAAACTTTGCCAATGGGGTTGTTTCCGAGTAAGTGGATTAATTTATCTAAATCTTTGCGATCGCATTCAGAAATCATATACAGGGTACCTCCAAAGCCCCACGCCACGGATATTTCGTGATAGCTGACATCAAAACTGAGGGAGGCAAACTGAAGCACACCAATACCTGTAGCCATTTTTGCCTGATGGTGTTCTACTAAATTGGTGAGCGATCGCTGAGTAACAAGAGTGCCTTTAGGAGTGCCAGTAGACCCAGAGGTATATATGATATAGGCTAAATTATCACCTGCTACTTCAACTTGCAGATTACTCTCAGATTCTTTGGCGATTTCGTCCCCATGTTGATCTAACACAATTAGACGATGAGCCAAGTTGCCATTAAATAATGACTGCAAATGCGTTTGAGTTAAGACGACTGGTGCTTGAGAATCGTTGAGCATGAAGGCTAAACGCTCTTGTGGATAGGTAGGATCGAGGGGAACGCAAACTCCCCCAGCTTTGAGAGTTCCTAAAATAGCGATCGCAGCTGCTAGCGATCGTTCCACACAAATACCCACCGGTACATCTGGTTTCACACCGAAGCGTTGTAAGTAATGGGCGATTTTATTGGCTTGCTGGTTTAACTCTTCATAAGTCAACTGTTGGTTTTCATATACCACCGCCAAAGCTTGGGGTGTTTTTTTAACTTGTTCCTCAAATAACTGATGGATGCAACGATTGATGAGATGTGCTGGTGAGTTATCATTCCACTTAACTAACAGCAAATCTTGTTCAGATGGAGTGAGTAGCGGTAACTCGCCTGCGGTGCGGTGAGGATTGATGGTAATTCCTTCCAACAGGGTGAGGAAATGACCAGCCATGCGATCGATAATGTCTGCATCAAAGCGTTGGCGATCGTAGTAAATTTTCACCGTCATTTCCTCGCCAGGAATTGCCAGCAGTGTCAGAGGATAATTGGTTTGTCCCCTGTCTTGTAGCTTCCCGATGCTCAAGTTTCCAGGAAGTTGCTGCAACGTTGCATTTACCGGATAGTTTTCAAATACAACAATGCTTTCAAACAACTGTTGAGTTCGAGGAATTTCACTCACACCTTGAATATCTACCAGTGGGGTGTATGAATACTGCTCCCGCTCTATATATTCTTGTTGCAACAACCCCAGCCAATTTAACAAATCGGTTTTCTCAGGGATTTTCACCCGTGCCGGCAGAGTATTAATAAATAACCCCACCATTGACTCTACACCAGATAAAGTATGGGGACGACCAGATACAGTAGTGCCAAAAACCACATCAAATTCGCCACTGTAGCGACTGAGTAATAGCCCCCAAGCGGCTTGTACTAATGTGGCAAGGGTCAGATGATGTTGTTGAGCAAAGGATTTTAAAATAGTTGTTGTTTCAGCTGATAGATTTTGCGATCGCACCTCAATATCTTGTTGTTGGTGAAAACTCTGTCCTAGCGATCGCTCACTTACCAAAGGCGTAGGTGCAGAAAAACCCTCAAGATTTTGTTGCCAAAACGCCTTCGCTCCAGCTAAATCTTGTTGTTGTAACCAATTAATATAATCTCGATAAGGACGAATAGGAGCTAAATATAACTGTTGACCATTTTGAATTGACTCATATAAAGCAAACAATTCTTTGAAGATAATCGGCCAACTCCAGCCATCAAGTAGTAGGTGATGAAAGCTCCAAATAAACTGGTATGTTTCATCAGCTACCCGAATTAAAGCAAAGCGCATGAGGGGAGCTTTGTCAAGTTCAAAACCTTGTTTTCTATCTGTATCTAAGAAAGAATTGAGCCGGATTTCTTGCTCTTGTTGAGAAAATATTCGCCAATCTAAATTAGACCAAGGCAAATTCACTTGTTTACGCACTACCTGCACTGATTGTTTGCGATTTTTCCAAACAAAAAGAGTCCGCAAAGCCGAATATCGCTCTACCAAACGTTGCCAAGCCCGTTCAAATATACTTGGATCTAAATTGCCATGAAGAGTTAATTTAAACTGCTCAAAATATATTGTCGATTCCGGCTCATAGAGAGTATGAAATAACATCCCCTCCTGCGTAGGCGACAGGAGATAGATAGATTCAATATCTTTACTTTTACTTTGGTTTTGTGCAACTACCATTGTTTTATTTCTTTAAAAAAGATGATATTAATTACTTAATTTATCTCTATCAAGCCATCCTAAAATCTTCTCTGTCTCTTTTCTTTACGCCCTTTGCGCCTTTGCGGTTAGTTAAAAAAAAGTAATTGTCACAAATCAAATAAAACCCATCAATCTAAAACCTAACAAATCCCTTAAAAAGCAGACGTTGACAATCCGCCATCGACGGGAATAGTAACACCCGTAATATAACTAGCACATTCTGACGCTAGAAAGGCAACCAAATTAGCAACCTCATTAGAATAACCGCGACGACCAAGAGGAATATTATTATTCGTTGCTGCGATGATTGAATCCACTGTCCGGCCTTCCTGTTGGGCAAACACTTCTAAATATTCTCTATGCCTTGGAGTATCAATCAGACCAGGATTAACAGCAGTAACTAAAACATTCCACTTAGCAACTTGCGTAGCAACAGTTTTAGTAAAATTTATTAATGCAGCATTCCCCACTCCCGATTTTACAAGACGGCTAGAAGGTTCTTTTCCTGATGTTCCTACAATATTGATAACGCGCCCCCATTGCTGATTTTTCATTGTAGGTAGCACCAAATTAGTCATGCGAATATAACCCAGTAACTTGCCTTCAAAGACAGTTGACCAATCTTCATCAGACAGATTTTCTACTGGTTCATTAGAAAATCTAGCACCTTCAGAATTATTAACCAAGATATCAATTTTTCCAAATTGGCTGAGAGCTTCTTGGACTAAATTTTGGGAATCACTTGCATTTTGGACATCAGCACAAATGGGGATAACTTTTGCTTGATAACCAACCAAACCTTGATAAGCTTGTTCTAATCGCTCAGAATTTCTCCCACAAATTATTAACTGACAACCTTCTGCTGCCAGCTTTTGGGCAACGCTATAACCAATACCAGCACTTGCTCCTGTCACTAAAGCTACTTTCTGTTTTAATCCTAAATCCATGATAAATATGCCTTTAAGAAGTAGCGATCGCTGTTTGTGAAAAAATATTTTTGACTGAGAAATCAGAACTAGGTTTAATCAAAATTTCAATCAAAGATACTGTTTCATCAGAAAGATTATGTCCTCCATAGGGAACATTAGCAGGAGCATAATAAACACTACCATGTTCTAACTGTCGTTCATGTTTTTCTATGGCGATCGCTAATTTACCATTCAGGATTATTCCCATTATTTCACTAGTAGATGAGCGAATTGGTATTATTCTTTTGGGAGGAATCTTGGTAATTAAAATCTCAAACCAGGAACCAACAACAGACTGGCGATCGAAACCTGTAACTTCGTCTTGATTGGGTGTAACTTTTAAAATCTTCTCCTCAGCTTCTTCAGAATTTGTGATGCGTTTTACATCAAATGCTAATGCTGTTTCTGAGAAATGATTGATAGAACCATGAAGAACATTAGAACCAGCTACATAAACTTGTCTAAGGGGTTCCAGAATTTCTTTAGTCCCGTTGAGGTTAAATTCCAAACGTCCCGCAATTTGCATTCCAATTTGACTTTCGGGATGTTTATGTAATTCAAAAGTAGCTCCTGGGGGAATAGAGACTAACTGCACAACTGTGTCTTCACACTGAAATACAATTAACTCTACGTCGTGATTAATTTTGATGGTTTTTGGTTGGGGAAAATATTTAGACATGACTTACTGTTAATTTAATTTTTTCTGAAAAATTGACCAACTCATCCGAATGTTTCCATAGGTGGAAACAAACTCTAAATCGTAAGCTTTCACAGCATTCTCATTAGTAATCGCAAAATCGGCTAAACCCTGCATTACCTGCATCGCTGAATCGCTGGTAGAAGGAGACAAATCTACTTGTATTTGTGTTTGATCTTGAGCATCTGGTAAGAGTTTCGTTAACAAAGGTAGCGGAGCCGGATGAGTAACAATTCTAGAACCTTTGAAAGCTACCTCTTTATTTTTTTTCTTAGCTAATCCATAGACTGGAGTAGGAAATATAAAAACGAAGCCTAACTCAAAATTAGGCTCCATGTAAAACTCATTAACTCGGTCGTAAGCATGAGGAACTAAAGCCATATCTACCTTGTCTTGCAGCAAAGCTTCTCTGACTTCTGTAAAAGTATCAAATAACTGAGTTGATACAGTTACTTGTTCTGAATTTAGATGGTTAGTTATGTGTTTGGCAGCGTAGTCACTACTAGTCGCAGCAGGTCCCAAAGTACCTATGACTAAATTTTTGGAAGGAGGGATACGAGGTTGAAATTCAATCTGAAATTCCAGCATAGTTTTTCCTAAGTGATGATCATGATCTTTTTTGGTGACGAGTTATTGGCAGCTTGGTATAAATAGCCTCCTGAAACTTAGCCACGTCAAATTCAGCAATGCTGAATATTCCTAGCTTTTCAAATACCCGCGATGAAACACTATCTTGTGTAATATAGTTAACGCGAATGTCCTCATGTAAAGATTCAAGTAAAAGTTGGATGTTAGCTAGGCGTGCGTCTGCAATGGCTTTAGTGTTAGGTGCATCTGGATCAAGTGGATGACCGTAACTACGAACGTGAAAACGACATTCACGAGGGCCTGCGGGAACTAACGAAAAAACTTGGACGTGTTCGGGAAACACGCTCAAAGACATAGGCATTGGTGTCTGCTCTTGAGACGACATGGAACAGAAAGCCGAGTAACATAGAGGCTCAGGCAAAGATTGGGTGCTAGTTGCAATATCTTGTAGCTGCTTCTCACGCTCCCAGGAATGCCGCGCTACAGTTTTCATGCTGTGATAGTATGTCCACTCAATTGGGGTTAAGCTCTGTGAAGGTGGATCACGATGGGGGATAATCATGCCATTGATTCCCTCACAATCGCTTGAAACCCCAAATCGCCGGGTGAGTCCTTTATGCATCATTGGGAAGTGGTAATCTTCAAGAAAGTTTTCCCACAGCAATTTATAATCAACCTCCACATTAATGTCATACCGACCCGGCCCACCAATGGGTTGCATATCTTGAAGTTTGTAGGGGTCTAATAAGTGGGGTTGATACCAGGTATCAGCTAGTCTCGAACCTTCCCAAGTAAAGCGGATGAAAATAAATCCGTAAAAAACTTCAATATCAATGGGTTCTAAACCGTAATTGGGCAAACCAAAGTGAGGATAATTGCCTCGCTCTCTGACATCCTTGAGTTTTCCCGCAAATATTCCGCCATCCGTACCCCGAATCACATAAGCTCGTTCACCAATAATGTCTAGCCAAGTGAAGTTACCCGCTTTTGGAACTTCATTCAGATGGCAAACAAACTGCCAGGTCGGTTTTATCAGGTGTTCTACTTCTAGAGCAAATAGTTCTGCATCGCCATAAATCCAAATAGGTAATGCTTCCCTTCTTTCATTAGATGCACCCGACTCTAAGCATTTCACACTATCAGCATCAACCTGGGTAAACTCTTTCAAAGTCAGGTGTTTTTGAACCTCGCCACTGTAAACTTGCTGAAGTACTTGATTAAGTTCTGGTGTTGATGAATTATGATCTATAGTCAAAATGGCTTGTTTGAGTTCCCCAATCAATGACTCAAGCAACAAATTGCTTGACAAAAGTACCTCTGTGCCTTGTATCTTTTGTTGTTGCTCGATGTCTACAATCAGATGTTTTAGCTGTTCCTCTAGATAACCAATCCTGAGCCAAAGGCGGATTTCTTCGGGGAGTGATGCAGTTTCCCCTTCTGCATAACCTGGACTTACAGAATCTAGCAGTTTAGCGATGGCAAAGCCCTCCGTAGGCATCGCTAAACCAATATTTTGCTCGGTGTCAGTTTGTGGTGCTTGAAGAATATGACTATTATTACTCGAACTGTTCCCCACAAGCTTGGCAAAAACTGCCTGATTCTCATCAATTTTTACCTCCACCTCTTGCAAACTATAATTTTTGAGGTCAAAATCAACACCAAATTCTCCTCTATTTGCCCCTGGAGCATTCTTACAGCGCCCATCTATACCAAATCCCCATCCATGATAAGGACAAAGAACCGATTTATCTGTCCCAAGACAACCATGACCTTCAAAAACGGGTGCTTGACGGTGAGTGCAGACGTTGAGAAAAACGCGAATTGTGCCGTTTACTTGGCGCACGGCCACCAGTGGTTCCTGAAAAATCTGAACAGTGACAAAATCTCCTGGGTGAGGAATTTCTGCTAATTGACAAATAAAATACCAATTTTTTGATAGTTCTGATGGTTCAACAGTAATTGAACGAATTATTTTAGCAACAAAATAATCTCTAACAGTTTTAAGATTAACTTTTGTATGATTAACTTGATTATATTTATTTACTACATCTGCCAAATGCTCATGCGCTTGCTCAATGGCAGGATCACCCCTTCCATTTAACAAGGCTGCAACAAAATTATTCCATGCTAATTGAGACTTATGAGCAGTAGCGATCGCTGTAGCAACAAGGCTATATTGTTGTCGGCCAATTTCCACAAAAAGCTGACATATTGCTTTCTGTTTTACTAAAGACATTTCACTTTTTTCCTACTTTTAATGACATTAACAAATAGGTTGCTAATAGCCAGTAAATAATAAAATTGGCTATTAGCAAAACTTAAGATTAATCTTCAAAAATCGGTTCAGGGATGATAGGCACTGGATGATCTAAACGATAGGCATTCCAAGGTCTAGTAAAAGCTTCTCGCTTCAAGTCTGAAAACAGTGCTAGTTGTTGATGAAAAAGATTTTCATAATAGTCTAACTCTTTTTTTAAATAATAAGGAGCTTTTTCTCCATACAATTTCACAAACATTCTGTAAGTATTATAATGTTTAGTGGCTACATCCTCTGAGTAAGACATCAAATCGTCTTCAATATCATTTAAAACTTCTAAAGGCCACATCAATTTCAACTCGTCATTTAATTCCTCATGTAGATAATTCAGACCTAGCATCTTCATTAAAGTACAATGTAAAACTCGATAGTCAGAAGATCGCAACTCCTCTGCTTTTCTAATCATGGCATGGGTAATATGAGAAGTTTTTAATAACTGCGTTTCTAGCTCAAAATAATCTCCGAGCTTATTCAAAAAATATTCAACTTTGAAATGTTTGATATTAAATTCTTCTAGTACAGATAAAATAATTTTTTGTTTGGATTCCCAGGGAGAATTTGAAAATTCGTGATGATAAGCTTCGCTTTGAATTTGTTCGACTTCTTCATCAGTTTGATAAACTAGAGCTTCAATAAATCCTAGTATGGGATAGAATCGAAAGAAATCATTCATTGATAGATTATAAATTGGGAAGTAGTAAAGTACAAACTCCCGGATTACTCGACAAGAACGCCGCATACTTTGATATGAAATACAAGGAATTTTGTAAGCAGTTTCAGCAAACAAAATTTCCTTTTCAAGCAAGCCGGTAACTACAGGTTTGGAGATTTTCATAAAAGACATAGGATTTGTTATTTAATAGTGGGTAAAAAATCAGAAAAACACGTTTTCTCAGCGTGAACGACTTCATTCAATTTCTACTAGCAGTTCGTCCAAAGCTTCTTGACTAAACTCAACTTCTGGGAAATCTGAAGGAGTATAGCCACCTGCATCTGGAGATAAACAGTGAGCAATAATAGTTTCTAAGGCTTCTATATACTGATTAGCCAGCTTTTCTACAGTCGCCCAGGAATGAAAATGCTCGCTATATTGCCACTCTAGTTTCAGCCTTCCTTCCACAACTAATCCATTTACGGTTAACAAATGGCTACGCTGTCCTTTGGGGCTGTGAATAGAACCGCTAGATTCTTGGGCATATTTCCATCCCAGGGTTGCTAACTGGGTTTGATCGAATTGACCCAAGTAGTTAAAGCTTAATTCAGCTTGGGGGAAGGCTTTTAATTGATTGCTCTCATCTGAGCTAAGATAGCGCCAGATGCCATAGCTAATACCCCTGTTGGGAATACGTCGCAGTTGCTCCTTTACTGACTTGATAACCTCTCCAGGATCGTTGCGATCCTCAAGTTTTAACAGCACGGGGAATATACTGGTAAACCAGCCTACAGTGCGGGACAAGTCCACATCCTCAAACAAGTCCTCTCGTCCATGACCTTCTAAGTCAATCAGTAGGGAGTAAGAACCAGTCCAACGAGTGAAGGTCTGCACTAATGCCGTTAGCAGCACATCGTTAATTTGGGTGTTATAGGCTCCAGGAACATCCTGCAACAGGGCGCGAGTCTGTTCTACACTCAGGTATACAGACACAATCCGACTAGAAGCTACAGTGTTATCTTGGGCAACAGCAGCATAATCCAACGGTAAAGGAGCAATTGGGAACCGCATTGAGTCCAGCCAATAATCTAGCTGTGCATGGAGTTCTGGACTGCGGGCATAATCCTGCAATCTAATTGCCCAATCCTTAAAGGAAGTTGTTTTTGCGGGTAGTTGGATACTTTTGCCAACTTCTAATTGTTTGTATGCCTCAGATAAGTCTTCTAGCAAAATCCGCCACGAGATGCCATCGACAGCCAAGTGATGGATGACGATAAGTAAACGTGCGGGGGAATTGCCTAAGTTAAACAGAATGACCCGCATCAGCGACCCATCTGTTAAATTCAGCGTCCTTTGTGCTGCCTCTGCCCTGAGTGCGATCGCATTTAATTGTTCTGCTGGGGACAGATATGATAAATCTGCAATGCCCAGCGATACTTTATCGCTGGCATCACTGTTGTACTGCTGCCATTGCCCCTCCTGCTGCACAAACCGCAGGCGTAAAGCATCGTGATGGTGCAGTAACTTTTGTAGTGCCTGCTTTAATAATTCCGGTTGCAAATTTGCGGGAACTTCTAGCAGGAAGGATTGGTTAAAGTGATGAGGTTCCAGCAGGTTTTGCTCAAAGAACCACTTCTGAATCGGTGTTAGAGGGACAACCCCTGTAACTAAACCTTGTTCTGATTTAACCGAATTTATTATACCAGCAACAGTAGCTAATTCAGCAATTGTTTGCTGTTGAAATAATTGTTTGGGAGTCAGTTTGAGTCCAGCTTGATTGGCTTTGGCAATAATTTGCATACTAATTATAGAGTCTCCACCCAATTCAAAGAAGTTATCGTGGATACCAACTTGTTTTAGTACTAAAACATCCCGCCAAATGTTGGCCAAAATTTCTTCAGTGTGGGTGTGGGGGGAGACAAAGCCAGTGGATTCATCGGACTCGAACTCTGGTACTGGTAATGCCCGACGGTCTACCTTGCCATTGGGGGTAATGGGCAGAACTTCTAGAACTGTGAAGGATGCAGGAACCATGTAATTAGGGAGCTTTGACTTGAGAAACAGGCGTAGCTCATTACTGGTAGGCTGTGTCAGTTCTGGAATGATATATGCTGCCAAATTCTTTACACCGGGTATATCTTCCCTGGCAATTACAACAGCATCCCGGACCTGGGGATGTTGAGTCAAAGTCGCCTCAATTTCCGAAAGTTCGATGCGGAAGCCGCGAATCTTCACTTGGTGATCAATGCGACCCAAAAATTCTATATTGCCATCGGCTTGGTAGCGAACTAAATCGCCCGTGCGATAAAGTCGTTCTTGAGGTGCGAAAGGGTTAGGAATGAAGCGTTCTGTTGTCAAGTCGGGACGGTGGAGATAACCCCGTGCCAAGCTTTCACCACCGATGTACAATTCGCCAGTCACACCAATGGGTACAGGCTGTAATAGGGAATCTAGTATATAAACTTGGGTATTTGCGATCGCTCGACCAATCGTAGGTGGTAAGTAGGCTTGTTGTCTTTTAGGAACAGTACCGGATGTTGCGACTACAGTATTTTCTGTTGGCCCGTAATTATTCACCACCTCAAAAGGATGAGAAGTTGAAGGATACTGATGAAGTTGATCTCCACCTGTGAGCAAAGTTCGCAAAGCAGCATTGGCCGGCCAATTTAATGACAGAATTTTCTCGGCCATTGGTGTCGGGAGGAAAGTAATAGTTATTGCCTTTGATAACAACCAGTCTCGCAGTTGTTCAGGATCAAGCCGGGTTTCATCATCGGGAAAGTGAATGCTAGCTCCCGCCGTCAGATAAGGCCAGATTTCCCAACCGCAAGCGTCAAATGCTACTCCAGCAACTTGTGTTACTCGATCGAGAGACAACACTGCAAAAGCTTGTTGATGCCAAAAGACGAGATTTAACAATCCTCGATGTTCAATTTGCACTCCTTTAGGTCTGCCGGTAGAACCAGAGGTATAAATCACATAAGCTAGATTGTTGGTTGTGACTGTGTGGAGTAAATTTTCTGTTCTTGTGCTGGAAATGTCGCTATCAAGACAAACTACCCGCGCTTGATGTGGCGGTAAGGTTGCAACCAAACTTTCCTGGGTTAACAGCACCGATACCTGAGCATCTTCTAGCATGAACGCCAACCGCTCTTGGGGATATGCGGGGTCAAGCGGTAGGTATGCCCCACCAGCCTTGAGTATGCCCAACAATCCGACCACCATTAAGGGCGATCGCTCGACGCAAATTCCCACCAATACCTCTGGTTTTACCCCCAGCGATCGCAAATAATGCGCCAACTGATTTGCGCGATCGCTCAACTCCTGGTATGTGAGGGACTCATTCTCATAGACGACTGCGATCGCATTTGGTGTTTTTTCTACCTGTTCCTCAAATAACTCATGGATGCATTTGCTCTGAGGATAAGACCTATAAGTATCATTCCATTCCACTAACAACTGATGTCGCTCCGGCTGACTCAGCAGTGGTAATTCACCAATAGCTTGATTCGGATTAGCAATAATCGCTGCTAACAAAGTCTGGAAATGACTTGTCATCCTAGTAATAGTATCTGGCTCAAATAGGTCGCTGTTATATTCCCACGAACCTATCAGTCCCGCTTTTGTCTCCCAAACGGCCAAGGTCAAATCAAACTGAGATGTACCACGTTCTACAAATTGAGGAGTTAGGGTTACATCGGGCAATTCTAATGTATCCAACAAGAAATTCTCTAAGACAAACACCACTTGGAATAGGGGATTGTAGCTGAGAGAACGTTCTGGTTGCAATGCTTCTACCACTTGTTCAAAGGGAACATCTTGGTGAGTGTAAGCGGATGTTGCAACTTGTCGCACTTGAGAGAGAAACTCACTAAAACTCGGATTTCCTTTGATTTGGTTACGCAGTACCAATGTATTGACAAAAAAGCCAATTAATGATTCTAATTCTCTACGGTTGCGGTTGGCAATGGGGCTACCAATGCAGATATCATCTTGACCACTGTAGCGAAAAATTAAAACCGCAAAAGCCGCTAGTAGGGTATGAAATAGGGTAGCTCCTGACTGTTGGCTGAAGCTTTTGATTTGCTTGCTCAAATTCTGGTCAATTTGAAATTCCTGGGTAGCACCACAGAAAGTCTGAACGGCGGGGCGTGGTTTATCTGTGGGTAGTTCTAATAAGGGTGGCGCATCGGCTAACTGTTGCTTCCAGTAATTTAGTTGCTGTTTTTGAATTGCCTCAGTCAACCACTGTCGTTGCCAAACTGCAAAATCAGCATACTGGATGGACAACTCAGCCAAAAGCAAAGGGGAATTAAGAATAAAACCTCGGTAGAGATTGGACAACTCTTGGATGAATATCCCCATTGACCAACCATCTGTGATGATATGGTGCATAATCAACACCAACACATGGGACTCTGATCCCAGCCTTAGTAAAGTAACCCGCAACAAAGGGGCATTACTCAAATCAAAAGGTTGGCGAGCTTCTTTTGTGACAATCTGTTGTACTTCTGCTTCTTCTAAGCCTTGCAAGTCCAGCACTGGTATGTTGATTGTCAAGCTAGGAGAGATGACTTGCACGGGTTTCCCGTCAACTGCGGGAAATGTTGTCCGTAAAATTTCGTGGCGGCGAATGATTTCGTTGATACTCTGTTCAAGAGCTTCTACGTTGAGTACACCTGCAACGCGCAGCTGTAAACCCTCGTTATAAAATGGGCTTTGGCTTTCTAATTGATAGAGAAACCACATCCTCTGCTGGGCAAAGGATAAAGGCAACTCCCTAGAGCGTTCTATAGATGGTATTGGCTCAAAGAAGGAGTCTGTTGCAGTCTTAGCTTCTTCTAGAAAAGCCAGGATTTCTGATTTGCGCCCTAGCAGTTTGCTTTTCAGGTCTGGGTTCATCACTCCCTTGGGAGCGCGATAATTTAACTGGTCGCCTTCCAGCCAAACTTTGATGCCTAAACTATTTAAATAAGAGACAAATTCTATTGTTGTCATTTATAACACCCCTCCCTCATATTCTGGTTCTGCGTCATCAAAAGCGACATTCCACTTGTTGACGACAGTTAGCAGCGCCTCCAGACTTTCTCCCAAACCAGCTACGGTAGGGGATGCAAAAAAACGATTGGGCGACAATTCAACAGAAAAAGTCTCGCGCAACCGAGAAATGACTTGGAAGGCTAACAAAGAATTTCCTCCTAGTTCAAAGAAGTTGTCGTGAATGCCGATTTGGGGTATGCCTAAAACTTCTTGCCAGGTTTGGGCTATTTGCCGTTCCGTTTCGTTGCGGGGAGCGATGGCGCAAGCGCCCGCCGAAGGCATCGCTTCTGTACGAGTCATCCCCCTAGCTAGTAAATCTCGATTAATTTCGCCACTAGCAGTGAGGGGCATTTCTGAGAGTTGCACGAAGTCGCAGTTAACGGTGGTTGTGAAGCGATCGCGCACCGTAAAATCTGATAACTCTGGTACAGCAGCACCGTTATGTGTAGTGAAATAGGCAGTTAATTTCTGTAACCCCGGAAAATCCGAGGTAAAACGCCGAATTTTGGCATTGCTACCATCTAACCCGACTATCATCTGTCCTTGATGATGATATAAACCAGCCAAGAAGGAAGATAACCCTTGTTGCAGACTCATCTCATAAAAGCCTTGAGCTTGGGTGATTTCTTGCCTCTGATAACCCTTGTTGATCCCGGTATCACGCCAAATTGTCCAGGCAAAGCAATAGTTGTGCAACTCACCAACAGAACGCTGGTATTGATTAAAGCTTTCCAAAAAATTGTTAGCCGCAGCATAAGCAGAAATAGTAGCGCCACCAAAGAAACTCGCCAAAGACGAAAAGCTAATGAAAACCCCCTTTCCTTGCTTGTTTAGAACCTGATGCAGCACCCAAGCACCTAACACTTTGGGACGTAAAATAGCAGCTAAACTCTCTGGTGTTTCATCCACTAACATTTGTTCGTGATAAGTTCCCGCCAGATGAATCACCCCATCTAGCTGACTTCCCCAGTTAGCCTTGACTTTTGACACCACTTGTTGAACACCTTGAAAGTCGCAGATATCCACTGTTTCATAAACCACCGTTCCCAACTGCTTTAATTCCTGATAAAGCTTGACTTTTTCTAATATTTCCCTAGAGACATTGGATGTAATATATTCACTTGGTAAACGAGTCCGACCTACTAATAATAATTTGGCGTTAAAAGACTTAATTAGATATTTAGCAATTTCAATTCCCACGCCCCCAAGTCCACCACTTATCAGATACATTCCCCCTGATTTAAAGGGAAGTTCTTGTTTTGGTTTGTCTTGCAGATTAACTTTTTCTAAACCTGCAATTAAACGCTGTCCATTCCGATAAGCAACTTCTTGCTCTTTTGATAAAACTTCGAGTTCTTGCAGAATATAATTCCCATCAACTTGTACCGAATTTGGTACTAAATCAATGTGGCGACAATTTAACCAGGGTATTTCCTGGGGAATAGTTTTAATTGCTCCCAAAACTGGAGATTTTTCATAAGCTATTTTGTCTGTTGCTTGTGCAAACTGGGTGTAGCTAGAAACAAATAATAATTGAACTAAATCTTGAATTTCCTGAGTTTTTGCTAAAGCTTGCACAAGAAATAATAAACTATAAGTTCCCTGTATTTGGGCTATTTCCAGAGCATCTAGGCTGGTGATTTCTCCCCTATACTCCTGATAATTACACAAATGAAGAATTTGACCAATAGTCTGATTGTCTGCCTTTATCGTCTCAAATAATCTTTGATAATGGTCTGCATTACCAGGAGCTAAAGAGAAATAATTAGGGCTTTTTTTAGAAAAATCATATCCAGGTGAAATGCAAATATAGGGCAGATTTTGCTGTTCTAGTTGCTGACAAATAAATGCTCCCAATCCTAAATCGTCGAGGAATATTATAGTCAGAGAATTTTTGAATAACGTCTTCAAAGCCTTGGCTTGCTTGGGTCGCCAGACTTTTTGATAGAACCAATTAGGAATAGTATTAGTATTATTTAGTAAGATATCAAACCGTTTGAGAATTGAGTTAAACTCACCTGCATGGAAGCGATCGCTAAGTTGCAATCGCTGGATTTTACCAATAACTGTTTTGGGAATATCTTCTTTAGCTAATAAAATTAAATAATCAGGATTCAACCCGATTTTACTAACAACTGTATGACGAATTTTCTTCAGCAATTCTAATAGTTTTTGGTCTTCCGTAATCGGTGAGCTGAAGAAGATAGCTAGTTTCTCGGTTGCACCATCAGCATTACTAACTGCACAAGCGGCGGTGTAGGAAACTTCAATTTCGGCAATTTCTTCAACTACTGCTTCAATTTCATGACTGTAGTAGTTAGCTCCATTAATAATAATAGTTTCTTTAGCACGACCAGTAACTACTAATTGTCCATTAGCAATAAATCCTAAATCGCCAGTATCAAACCAACCATCTTGTAAAAAGGATTGACTGTTGGCATTTTGGTTGTTGTAATATCCCGGAGAAACGGCATCACCTTGAACTTGCAAACGCCCTATAGTATCTTCTCTTAATACAGAGTTTTGTTCGTCTAAGATGCGAATGGTAATTCCCGGAATGACTGAGCCTAAATCGGTAAAAGTATTATAATTTGGATGGTCTATTTCTACTCGTTGAATAGTACCTTGCAAGATAGATTTATCTATTCTATGGAACAACAAAGGTGCTTCTTTAATAGGCTGATAATATGTAATTCCTGAACCCATCTCAGCCATGCCAAAAGCCGGTCGAATTGCCGTTGCTTTGAGTCTGTATGCAACTAAATTTTCTCGAAAATCCTCCACAGCTTTACTAGATACAGCTTCACCAGCTGTCAGTAGAAATTTCACGCAGGATAAGTCCCAACTCTGTTCTGATTCTTGTTTGAGAGAATCATTAACTATAGAGTATGCAAAGTTAGGCGCCCAGCTATGAGTAATGCGGTATTTATGAATCAAATCCAACCAATTGAGGATGCGACCCAAGATATATTCTTTTTGGGCATAAACCAGCGTGCAACCTGCTTCCACAGCCCGGATATGCCAATCGGAAATGCTGCCAATGTGATCGAATGGCAGCCAATTCAAAATCATATCTTCTCGCTCATGCTGATTGAGTTGGTTAGCCCCTCTAGCACGAGAAATTAGATTCTTATGAGTCAATTGAACGCATTTTGGTATTCCTGTACTTCCAGAAGTCAGGTTGAAAAGAGCTACCTCATCTGGTTGACTATGATAATATTGTTTGCTGGCAGTATTGTTTTTTAATACTTCAATTGTGCCTATTTTTATGCGTTCTGCTGGTAGCCATTGCGATAGGAATTCTATCTCTGGTTTGAGAGCTTCTGTAGTTAAGATGACTGGACTATCTAAGAACTGCCAAATATGACAAAGCTTATCTACCACCTTGTTCGATTCTCTATAAGTCGGTGGGACTTCCATGATTACGGGGACAAAGCCTCCCAATATGCAGCCCCAAAAGGTGGGAATAATATCACAGCTAAGTTCCATCTGCAAGATGACTTTGTTGGTTGGCTTGAGTCCCAACTTTCTCAAACCAGCAAGAATCTGCTCTGCAACTTCCAGTAACTCAGTGTATGATTGGCGTAGTTCTGTGCCATCGGGCAACAGATAAATAATTCCCGCACTTTTAACCTGTTGCGCGGCTCTTTGCAAAACTTCGGGCAAGGTAATAGGTGCATAGGGATCGTCCGGGAGAATACTGCCGTGGCTAATGGCAAGTGGCTTTGGCTCTAAGAAATGTTGTTGTGTATCTGGTTGGGAATCTCTGGGAATTGGGGCAACGTTAGCGATGGGCAAAGCCCCGCCTCCCGCGATCGCGTTTTTGTCTTGCCAATCTGGGATTAAATCTGATAAATGAAGTGAGGGGATATTCTTTTTCAACTCCTGCACCACTACCACTGCTTGTTCAATTTTGTGATGAGAGTTAAGTTGCTTTTCTACTTGCTCAATTAAACTTTCATCAATAATAGGAATGTTTATCAGAGCCAATTCGTCTACCTCTCCTGTGGCAGTTAAAGGTATATTTGACACTGGTACTACGGCTTTGGGTAATAATGTTTCCCCGGACACATTTTGAAGATAAGAACAAATTTGCTTTAGCGAGTTATTTGAGCTTGAAACAATATATAGTATGACTTCCGGTGGATATGTTTTATTCACAATCACTGTGCATTCGTTTAATGGAGCTTCCTCCAATAAAACTAATTCAAACTTAGTTTTAAGTTGCTGTATTTTATTCAAATATAAACTCTCTTCTTCTAAAAAACTCATTTTTTACACTCTTTACCATAATACTTAAAAATTACAAGTCTATACTTACTAATCTATAATTTAGGCAAACGAGAAACTATTGCAAAATATAAATTTTGCTTTTGTTTTATATCAATATAATTCATAAGTAGCCTTTTTTTGTTACATCAATTTACTATAGATAATATTTAGAAATTATTGTTCTATTAAAGGACAAATTTTATGAAATTAGTCTGTTTGACCTAAATCTTTTAAATAATCTCAGTTTTATCAATAAAATGCAATAGCAGTTAAGACAGTTAAGTAGATAATAAGGTGGAATTTAAGAAAATTAAGAAAATTAAGAAAATTAAGAAATTTAAGAAAGTAGATAAACACAATTAAACCGAACTATGTGAACTGATGTAAAGCGCCCTAAATGCTTTAAAAATAAGCTTTTAAGCGATTTGCATTTCTTAATTTAGTTGTGTTTTTTAGCGCCTACCTACTTAGATAATAAGGTGGATAGTTAAGACAGTTAAGCAAACATTTAACGTAAGAATTCAGGAATCACAATTCAGAATAATTAAAGAATCAGGAGAACATTTGATGACTAAATATACCAACCATTCTAGATTCCTGATAAATTCTGGCTCCTGACTCGTGGGTGCTGATTGATATTGATTACTTAATATTGATAAATAGTTAATCAATTTATCTTATGTCTTTGCTTAACTTTCCTAAATTTCTTAACTTTCTTAAATGCTTGAAAATAATTACTTATTAACTGTCTTAACTGACCTTGAAAATATATTTAATTACTGATATATATTTAATTGAAAAAATAATTTCCTTTAAGGAAAACTCTATGCCTAAAAACAAAGTCAAAACAGTGGATGTTGGGGCGTTACCATTTTTTGCGCGTTTCTTGGAAGAGCAAGCTAGTGGAGATGAAGGAACAGATGTTCCTTGGACTTACAAGTATCCTTCAGATTTGGAAGATAAATAATTTATTTAGTCTTCTACATTTGAAAGTACCTTTCTAATCGGGAAGATACTTTGTAATTGGCTCGATCATAATTTAATAGAGTAGCAGTTATCAAATAACTGGAAACTATTCTTAGAGACGCGATGGCGCAGAGCGCCCCTCGTAGGCGATCGCTTTCATATTACCTTTTCCAAAGATGGAGGTGATTGCTTTTTCCTAACCCTAAATTCTTCAAAGATTTTTGGGTATCGAAAGCAATTTGTTTGCTAATATTTAATAGCTACCTCCTGAAATTATGATAAAAAATATTTATGCACCTGTCTCGTGATGTGGTTTTATTAATTACCCACAGTGGTGATTTCTTCACAATAGATAGAGTTGCAGAAGCCTTATCAAAAAAAGGGGTGCAACCATTTCGTCTAGATACTGATAAATTTCCTCTAGAAGTGCAATTAACAGCACATTTTGATAAGTCTAAAAGCTACCACACTATAGAATGTAACAACTACTCTATCAGCACAGAGCAGGTGCAAGCTGTATGGATGCGCCGTATTTGGGAACCACAACTGAGTCAAGAATTAGCGCCAAAGTTCCGAGAAGCTTGCCTTAGAGAATCACAAGCAACTTTAGATGGTTTTTGGGACAGCCTGAAGGGAGCTACGTGGGTAGATAATTTAGAGCGGATAGATTATGCAAGTAACAAGCTGCGTCAACTACGGATTGCGTCTGAAGTAGGTTTTGTTATTCCCCAGACTCTTGTCACCAACAAAGCCCAAGCAGCACGAGAGTTTTTTCAGCAAGTCAACGGCAAAATGGTGAGCAAGCTTTTAACTGCTCTTTGCCGGAGTATGGAAGCTAACTCCTCGTTTTTTCTTTACACCAGCATCGTCAAGGAAGAAGACTTACAAGATGCCGAGTCACTGCGCTATTGCCCAATGGTTTTTCAAGAGCAAATTCCAAAGCAACAGGAATTACGGGTGGTGTATGTGAATGGTAAAGTATTTGTGGGGGCGCTAAATGCAGATGTGTATGCAGCAGTTGATTGGCGAAAACCAGGTGTTGGGGTTGGCGCATGGCAACATCACCAGCTTCCTGATGAAGTAACTCGCCGTCTCAAAGACTTTATGGGGAAATTTGGGCTGTTGTTTGGAGCGTTAGATTTCATCGTCACACCATCAGGCGAATACGTCTTTTTGGAAATCAACCCTGTGGGGGAGTGGGGAATGCTAGAAAAGGATCTAGACTTACCGATTGCAAGTGCGATCGCAGATGCTCTTGTACCAATTCGTAATTAAGAAAGTCAATTACTGTAGGGTGTCTTAGGCGCAACTCAATTATGACTGTATTAATAGTCACGTTTAGCAAAGACAACGAAAGCATTCCTCTAGTCATCAAAGAAATTGAGGCTAGAGGAGAAAAAGCATTTCGGTTTGATACAGACAGATATCCCACCGAAGTCAAGCTAGATATTTACTCTGGCGATACTGAACGAGTAATTATTACTGATAGCGAACAAAAGCTCGATTTGAGCGAGGTATCCTCAGTTTGGTATCGGCGGATGCGCTACGGACAAAAAATCCCCGACTCAATGGACAAGCAATACAGAGATGCGTCAATTAACGAATGTCGCGCCACAGTCAGGGGTATGATTGCCAGTCTTCAGGGATTCCACTTTGATAAAATGTCCAATGTGGATCGGGCTAATAATAAGCAACTACAATTGCAAGTTGCACGAGAAGTTGGTTTTATAACTCCACGCACTCTGACTTCAAATAATCCAGAAACAGTCAAGCAATTTGCTCAAGAGTGTCAGCAAGGTATAGTTACCAAGATGCTTTCTTCCTTTGCTATTTATGACGATCGGGGGCGAGAAAACGTTGTGTTTACCACTCCAGTTACAAATGACGATCTGGAGAATATGGAAGGACTGCGTTTTTGTCCAATGACCTTTCAAGAAAATGTGCCCAAGGCGTTGGAGTTGCGGACAACGATTGTCGGACACCGCGTATTTACTGCCGCAGTAGATTCCCAAAGCTTGTCAGGATCTACTTACGACTGGCGCAAAGAAGGGAGAGCCTTAGTTAAAAATTGGCAACCCTACGATTTGCCAGAAGATATTGAGAAAAAACTGCTCAAACTGATGGCTTATTTTGGCTTAAACTATGGAGCAATTGATATTATTGTCACCCCCGATGGTCGTCACGTATTCCTCGAAGTTAACCCAGTCGGGGAATTTTTTTGGATGGAGATATATCCACCACACTACCCCATTTCGCAGGTGATCGCAGAAGTATTACTGACTAATAAAAGTTAGGGAATTGAGCCTTGTGTATTTTTATCGTCTTCTATTTTGAAATGTGTTAGTAAGATTTCACTATTAAGTTTATTAATATTAAATTCTTTATTTAAAAGTATAAAATATTGATATTTGGAGATTAAATCCTTGTGATAAACCTAGTAAATACACAAACAGTTTTAACATTTGATGGAGTAAATGATTATATAGATTTTGGTAGAAACGATATTGGTGGCGTTTTCGCTCAAGGGAGTTCAGCTTTTACGGTTTCAGGATGGGTAAATCCACACGAACTAACAAATAAAGCCACTAGTTACGGGACGCGCAATGTATTTTTTGCCCGTTCTTCAGAGAGATATAGCGATAATTTTGAATTCGGCATCAGTGAAGCAGGAAGCCTAGATGTCTACATTGATGAAACAGTTAGCAAGGGTATCAAAACCTTTGGGCAAGGAGAATTAACTATAGAACAATGGCACTTTTTTGCTATTGTTTTTAATAGTGGTCAACTAGCCGTATACCTTGACGATCGTGAATACAACGATTCTCTTAGAGGTTCATCTTTAAACAAAGCCACAAGTTCTATAACTCTGGGAGCAACGTTACATAAACAGGTCTATTTCAAAGGGCAATTAGCAAATATTAGCGTTTGGAATTATCCTTGTACTCAAGCAGAAATCCAGGCTCATCGTTGTGGGCTAATAGTCGGAGATGAAGAAGGATTAGTGGCTTACTGGAAATTAGACGATGGGCAAGGTACAACGGTCAAAAACCAAAAGGCAAAATCATATCAAGGAAATTTTCGTGGTAATCCTATTTGGACTTTAGCAGAAATTCCATTTGCAACACAACCATCAAATCCAGTTATATTTGCAACAGAACCATCCAATCAAGAAGATATTCAACTTGAAGAGATCCAAACTGAGACAGCAGTTATTCCTGAAGAAAATATCTCACTACTAACCACAAGTTTATTAGCAGCAACGGTATCGTTAGTAAGCGACGACGAAAACCAAGAAAAGGAAATTCAACAGACAGAAATAAACAGCGAAGAATCCGAGATTATTCCAACTGCGATCGCTCTCGAACCAGATGACAAGGAAACTAAAACAGACCAAATTGAAGATCCCGTCAATATCCAACAAGCACAAATATTAACTCAGGAGGAATCCTCAGAAACTATGAATACAGAAGCCCGTCCCAAATATAAAATACTTTCCATTGATGGAGGCGGTATTCGGGGCATTATTCCGGCATTACTCCTAGCAGAAATTGAAAGGCGGACACAAAAGCCTATATTCAGTTTGTTTGATTTAATTACTGGCACTTCCAGTGGCGGAATTTTAGCACTTGGACTAACTAAACCCCGATTAAGTTCTGATGTATCTGATAACTTGCCTGTAGCTGAATATACTGCTGAGGATCTCCTACAGCTATTTCTGGAGTATGGGGTAGAAATATTTTATGAGCCGTTGTTTGAAAGACTACTTGGCCCGTTAGAGGATATATTTCTCCAGCCAAAATATCCTTCCGAAAGCAAAGAAGAAATTTTCAGACAATATTTTGGTAACGCCCTTATACAAAATAATCTCAAAGAAGTTTTTGTAACGAGTTACGATATCGAGCAGCGAATTCCGATATTTTTTACAAACAAACTAGAAAAACAGCAAACAGAATCTAAGAATTTTCAGAAGTTATCTGGGGGTTTTTCGCTCCTAGATGCAGCATTGGCAACTAGTGCCACTCCGACTTATTTTGCTCCTCATCGGCTTGTAAACCCCCACAATAGCGGCATCGCCTATACTTTAATCGATGGTGGAGTATTTGCTAATAATCCAGCCCATTTAGCTATTTTAGAAGCACAAATTAGTAGTAAACGAAAAGCCCAAAAAGTCCTGAATACAGAAGATATTTTAGTAGTTTCTTTAGGTACAGGTTCGCTGACAAGTGTCTATCCTTATAAAGAAGTTAAAAATTGGGGACTCTTGCAATGGGGAAGACCACTTTTAAATATTGTGTTTGACGGTGGTAGTGAAGTGGTAGCTGGAGAGTTAGAACAATTGTTTGAACCTAGCGATAAAGAAGCTCAAAATTTTTATTATCGCTTTCAAACATTGTTAGATAGTGAACTAGAAGAAATAGATAATACCAAACTCCCAAATACTCGTCAGTTACAAACTATAGCCCATCGACTAATATCTAACAAAAGTCAACAAATCGATGAACTGTGTAGTCTTTTGTTGAGCTAAATCAGATTTCTTATATCTTGCACCAGTTAGTTGGTGCAAAATGTAAGATTTTTAATTTCTTCCCAAAAGAAATTAGTAATGACTCTCTTAGTCATGTTTTCACTTTATAAGGATTGTAGGTAAGTACAATGGATGAACTCGTCAAAAAAATTTCTGGTTTAGGCCTTCCTGGCATACTTTTCGTGATCGCAACGGGTGCATCAGGGGGTAATGTCGCTGCCGTTGTCGCTATGCTTTCAACGCTGGGCGGGCCTTTAGGCCTCTTAGGAGGTTTAGGCTTACTTGGGCTGGTAGCCGTTCTAGGGGAATATATAGCGGGATTTGGAATTGAAAACATTCTCAAGCTCGTCTATACAGAACGTAGCAAAACTGAATCTGTCAGATTTCTTCTCAAAGAAATTCAAGAATTGCCCATTTCAGATGAGTTAAAACTCAAACTGAAACATCATATTAGCCCAGTAGTCGTTACTGAGCCTGACCAAGGCCCTTTTCCGAGAACAGTCGAAATTGTCGATGAGGAACCATTGATTTAGTGCATTCAATTTGATCCTCCTAGCCCCACGCCAATCGCTAGCCTGCTTTAACACTTACAGCGTTAAAGCAGGCTCCCCTTTAAAAGGTGTATACACAAGTCAAATTACCCCCCTTAATTCCCCCGATGTTTTAGGGGAAACATAAAATTTAGCTCCCTCCCCAATAAACGGGGAGGTTTAGAGGATGTCTGAGAAGTATCAAAGATTTCTTTATCTCCCCGAACCCCCCTTTTTTAAGGGGGGAATAAGAGTCTTAAAGTCCCCCTTTTTAAGGGGGATTTAGGGGAATCTACAAATCTCGAATACAACACCATAAAAGTTTTCAGACATTCTTTAAAAGGAAAAATGGCCTCTGAGTCTAACTTAATTCTCAAAGGTTATTTCAAAATTCCTAGTGTAATTAGTAACGGCTACATTTTTAGATTATGCAAACTCCATCTGTGCGCGAGCAAAATACAACAAATCCTTTTTCAGCCTTGATTCAATTTTGGCTGGATGTGAAAGTAGTTGCCGGGCCTTATTGGTATCCAACAAAAGCAGAAGGAAGAGCATTTTCAGATGTGATTCGCTCATGGGTAATGCTCATTTCTTTAGTATTATTAATAGTCGTAATTGTGGGTGCAAATGCTGCAAATAGTTACTGGAATCGCTATGTAATTGATATTGTTATTGAACAGAAAGACCTTGATAAATACAATGGTACTTTATGGCTGTCCAGTCTCATTATTGTCGGGATGGTCTTGTTAGTAACTGTTTTGAGATATGTTAGAAAAAAAATAATTCTTGACTGGTACAAATGGCTAAATCTTCATGTTTTAGAAAAATATTTAAGCAATCAAGCTTATTATAAAATAAATTTTACATCTGATATAGATAATCCAGATCAACGCTTATCCCAAGAAATAGAACCTATTACTAGTATTGGCTTGAGATTCTCATCTTCTTTACTAGAAAAATCTTTAGAAATGGGAAGCTCTTTGATAATTCTTTGGACAGTTTCTTCACAAATCGCAATTTATTTGTTTATTTATACAATTATAGGCAATTTAATAGCTGTTTACTTGAATCAATCAATAAATAAAATTAACCAAGAAGAACTTGCATTTAAAGCGGATTTTGCATATTGCTTAACTCATGTTCGTAATCACGCTGAATCAATCGCTTTTTTTCAGGGGGAAGATGAAGAATTTAATATAATTCAGCGCCGATTTAATAATGTTTTAAAAACTGCTGAACGCAGGCTGAATTTAGAGAGGGGACAAGACGCTTTTGGCAGAGCATATCAATCTGCCATTAGCGTATTCTCGATGTTTATTCTTACACCTTTATTTCTTCAAGATCAAATTGATTATGGACAAATAAACCAAGCTAGTTTTGCTTGCTTTATGTTTTCTAATGCACTAGGAGAACTAATATCTGAGTTTGGGATTTCAGGGCGATTTTCTGGCTATGTAAAGCGTTTAGCAGAGTTTTCAGATGCGCTACAGGCTGCTAGTAAACAACCAGAGAACGCCAGTACTATTCAAATTATAGAAGAAGAACGTTTAGCTTTTGAGAATGTTACTTTACAAACACCAAATTATGAACAGGTAATTGTTGAAAATTTGTCATTTGCTGTTGCCCCAGGTGAAGGGTTATTGATTGTTGGCCCTAGTGGTAGGGGTAAAAGTTCTTTGTTGAGAGCGATCGCTGGTTTGTGGAATGCGGGAACTGGCCGTCTAGTGCGTCCTCCCCTAAAAGAAGTATTATTCTTACCCCAACGCCCTTATATTATTTTAGGGACTTTGCGCCAACAGTTGCTCTATCCTCACACAGATAGGAAAATGAGCGATCGCGAACTTGAACAGATTTTGCAACAAGTTAACCTGCAACACTTACTTTCCCGCGTCGATGGTTTTGATACTGAAGTTCCTTGGGACAATATATTGTCTTTAGGAGAACAACAACGCCTCGCTTTTGCACGGCTATTAATTACACATCCTAGTTTCACTATCTTAGATGAAGCAACGAGTGCTTTAGATTTAAATAACGAAGGTAATTTATATCAACAGTTACAATCAACGAAAACAACTTTTATCAGCGTTGGTCATAGAGAAAGCTTATTTAATTATCATCAATGGGTGTTAGAACTTTCACAAGAATCTAATTGGCAACTTGTTTCTATGCCAGATTATCAATTGCAAAAAGGGATTGTTATTAAACCAGTTGAAAAGGAGCAAATTACGATAGATATTTACCCAAAAAATGAACTCAAAATGAAACCAGAATCAGCAGCGAGCGTCACAATTATAGGACTTTCTCATAAAGAGCTTCAGACATTAACAGACTATTCTCTTACTACGATCAGAAGCAAAGCTAGTCAAGAAAAGTCTGTGACTACTAAGGATGGTGTAACCTACCGCTATAATAAAAACCCGGAGGTATTGAAATGGGTAAGAGTTTAGTAACTATTGGTATATTTCAAAACAAGTGATGCTAACTAGAAAGCAAAAACAATTAGTTACTTATAAATCTATTACGATTTATGAAAAACCTTACAAATTTCCTACCTTAAAAAATCCCAAACTAAAAAAAGTTCAAAGAAAAATTAGAAAATGTCAAAGCTTAATTAAAGAAGGTACTAAATATCATTCTTATTTTTGGGGAATAATCAAATGGAAAAAAGAAATTAGTCAAGGAGAAACCTTAGCAAAGGTTAAATTATTAATTACAGATTATATTCAACTTCTGGATTTTTTAGAAAATTATAAAAATAGTTATCAAAATTTTTTATTAAAATTTATAGATGACTGGAAAAATCTGTTTAATCAAAAATATTATGAAATTAAAAAAGTCAATGAAGAAAGAAGTAAGTTAGAGATAAAAAATAATAAATATTCTCAAATAATTGACAAGTTAAAATGGGAAGAAAAAGAAAATTTAAAATCTATTTTGTTGTTAAGTAATACTAATTTTTTAATTTTAGAAAAAGTAAAACTACTCAGCGAAGGAATTAAAAATTTAGCGGAAGATACCAAAAATCAAAAGCAAGCTATTCAGAAAATACTTAAAGATATAGAGGTGTATCAAGAAATTTATGAATATCAAGTCAAAGCTACAAAAATTCGTCAAGAAATCGCAAAAATAGCTGAAACAGTAATTAATCTAGAAAACTCTCTACAAGATTACTTTAGCCCGTTTCAATCTTTAATAGATGATGTAGTAAAAGTAGATGCAGATTTTTACGCAATTGTAGGAGAAATTCAAAATTTAGCAAGTAGTACTTTAAATGTTCAAGTTAATTTATTAACGATACAAGATACTAGTACTATGTCTCATGACATCCTCAATTTATTAGTGGCAAGTTATGATAAAAAAGATAGACTACAAGATGCTTTTTTTCAGTCAAAATTATTAGATTTACAGGTTCATGACTTTGATTTTAGTAAAGATGAGATAACTTTAAATCAAGCGATTTACTTAATATCTAATTATATGTCTACTCAACTGGTTGCTCAAAAGAAAGTGCTAGGGATAGAAGAAGCAGATATTGTTTATTCTTATTCTCAACTTTCTATCGAGAAAACAGAATTGGCGGAACAACCTAATAATAATACTGATATTGAGCTTTCCACAGAATTTAAAAATAATTGGAATATTGATTATAGTAAATTGCAAAACCTTCTTACGCAGAATAAGTGGCAAGAAGCTGATATTGAAACATCTAAATTAATGCTACAAGTCATGGGTAAGAATGATTGGAATGAAGTTTATAAACAAGATATTCTTAACTTTTCATGCCAAGCTTTTCATAAAATCGATCGACTTTGGCAACAATACAGTCATGGTTACTTTGGCTTTAGTGTTCAGCAAAGTATTTGGAACGAAATAGGCGGTCAAATAGATTATGAAACAGAAAAAAGACTTGGCGATCGCCTGGGTTGGCGAAAAGAGGGAAACTGGTTAAATTACGACCAACTAAATTTTAAATTATCCCCGACGACACCGATGGGACATCTACCAGTTAAATGGTTACATTATGACCAAAATATATTAGACATACCCCCACACTCATCTACAGCTCCCCTGTCAATGGCAGCTTGGCGAGTTGGGTCTTGGCTAGTATGGCAGATGCATTTATTTTTCACTCGTGCTAAAACTTGTCATGAAACTTTACCATGAGTTGAATCGCACATTATTTAATAATCGGGGAGAAAGCTAATGAATAATATGAATCTATCTGATACAGAAATAGAAATTTTACTTTTTGGAAAATGGCGTTTTAATACAGATTGGGAAAAAATTTCTATTGAATTTAAAGATAATATGACTTATGAGCAAACTAGAATTCAAACGTTTCTTTTATCTAAACCCAGCGAATTTATCACGGGTAATAAATTTACTGGTGTATGGCACGTAAATGATGGAAGGTTATGTTTAATTGTTAAAACTGTTCCTAAATCATTTTTCAATTTGCGATTACTGATATTATCTAGAGTAGATTTGGCAGATATGATAGCTAGCATCTACTCTATATTTATAACAGAGAATTACGAAGTTATTGAAATTGATAAATTAAAATTTTTAATGATCGACAAAAATCAGAGAATTGCTGGTATAAAAATCAATTAATACTTTTTTCATACTTGTAATTAAAAAATATAGGTAAAATATTAAGTCTGCATAAGTTATTACGATTCTGTATTTTGGTAGTAGACTTATTGAAATTAATTTACAATATTAATCTCATGTATAGAGAGCTTAAAAAATCTTAGAGCTTGCAAAATTTATTGTTCTAGCCTAGTGGTCTATCGCAAAGTTTTGATAGGTTTGTAGTAAGCAGTAAGGCTCCCCATCAGCCACCCCAAGAGAAAAGCCAACTTTTGGGACTAATTCACTGTAGAAGTCCCCAGCGCTATTTAGCCCAAGCTGCATTTTCACCATCAGCCCCTTCCATCGAAGAATCGCAATATTTTCTGGGGTATGTGGTGCTGTGTCACTGACTGGTGTAGTTGTACTTGTATTATTGCTAATGTTGAGAATTTCGTTTGACTAGCACAGGAGGAAGGCGGTGAAACTGGTAATATTTGGTCCAACTGGCATGATCGGAAGTCGGATTGTTGATGAAGCATTGTCACGGGCACATCAGGTAACTGCCATTACCAGAGATCCATCCCGATTTTCTATTTCCCATCAAAACCTGACGATTGTTGCTGGTAATGCCCTCGATCCTGCCAGCGTCGTTGATGTTGTTAAAGATCATGATGCAGTGCTGAGTGCCATCGGGACGAGTGGTTCTTCAGTAGAAGTGATTGCAGACGCGGCTCGTTCTCTGATTGAGGGTTTATCACAGGTTGGAATTCGTCGCTTAGTTGTTGTCGGTGGGGCAGGTGTTCTTGAGGTTGAGCCAGGGGTTGAATTTGTCGATAGCCCCAATTTTTTTGAGGCGTACCGCCCTCTGGGCCTTGTTCATCGCCAGGCATATAATCTCTACAAAACTTCCGATTTAGATTGGACGTTTGTCTGTCCAGCGGCTGAGATTGCACCAGGGGAACGAACTGGCAAATTTCAAGTTGGGGCTGACCGCTTGCTGACCAACGAAAAGGGTGAAAGCCGAATTTCGGCTGAGGATTTTGCGATCGCCTTCGTCAATGAAGTTGAAACCCCCCAATATATCCATCACCGTTTAACAGTTGCCTACTAAATTAATTGTTTCCCAAGGTAGGTAGAAACCCCTCTTCCCGTTGTGTCTGTCTTGATCAAAAAGCGTTAGCGCAGCGTTAGCGACGTAGGAGCGTCATGGGCGAAAAAGCGAACTTGTACTGAGCGCAGCCGTTGGCGCAGCCTCTCGTAGAGAAGTATTGCGAATTGGTTTCATGGGGTTTTCCCCCAGCAATTCTCATTTTGAAAAAAAATCAGATAAAATTCTCTTGTTTAAATAGAGAACTTGTGTCGAAGCATCATTTTTTGACAAATAATTATCATCCAACACTAGAGATAGACAGTTTTTTAAAAGTCTGTCCATGAAAAATTTATTTCAACTCATAAATCCAGTTGAAATTCTAACCAACTTTGTAGTTTTTATTGGTAAATAGCTTTCTCCCCCTCTTTCAAGATATTGACATTTTTTACAGCAATTCTCATTTTGAAATAAATAGAGTATTAACCCCATTTTGAAATTCAAAATATAGTACAAAATAACTAGTTTTTTAGAGAAAGGAGATAGCTAAAAAAATAATTGCTCCATCAACTAAGTATAAATACTCAATAGACTGGAGGAGATTGCCTGACAACTAAGGGTAAACTCAGGAAAATAGTTCTATGAATGAGAATATAGAACTCAATCGAAATAACAAATTATTAATAGTTGTCGAGCTTTGGTAAAATTGGTGAATTGAAAATTATTAATTAGTCAAACGACTCCAAGATGGTTCAAAAGGCAGCGACCATAGAAATTCCTGAATTAATGCAATTTTTACGGTCATCATTACATGACTTACCCTCCGGAAAGGAAACCTGGAAATAATACGAAATATCAGGTAGAAGACGCAGTGATGGCAGCATTTTCTATCTTTTTTACGCAGTCAGCGTCTTTTTTAGAGCATCAACGTTTAATGAAAAGCAATAAGGGAAAAGATAATAAAGATGGTTAAATAAGAATCATAAAAATAAGTATGGCTATCCTGTAACCCTTTTAGGGGATGACTTGTATTCTCGCCAACCTGTTTGCGAATTAGCACTAAAACAAGGTTATAATTTTATTTTTGTTTGTCTGGAAACGTCGCATAAAACTTTATATGAATGGCTAGAATTTTTAGAAAGAAGCGGAGAAGTTTCAATTATTGAAAAGAAACAATGGGATGGGCGAAAAAATCTAATTTATCGTTATCGTTATGCTTCTAGACTTCCCTTACGAGATGATGACTCAAGTCTCGAAGTTAATTGGTGTGAAGTAACTGTTATTAATGAGAAAACACAAAAAACTATCTACCAAAATAATTGGATAACCAATCATAAAATTACTGAAAATAATGTTGAAGAAATTGTCAAAGCTGGACGTAGCAGATGGAAAGTTGAGAACGAAGGTAATAACGTTCTAAAAAATCACGGTTATAATTTAGAGCATAACTTTGGTCATGGTGAAAATCATTTATGCGAGTTCTTTTTGTCTTTAAATTTGCTATCTTTTTTATTTCATACTGTTTTAGATTTAGTTAATTACACCTATCAAAAAATTCGTGATTTATTAGTAACTAGGACTTCTTTCTTTAATGATATTCGTACCCTGTTAAAATTTTTATGGTTTAAAGATTGGTCGGATTTTTTCTCCTTCATTCTGAGGGAATATGTCCCATTCAAAAAAGTAAATTCTAGTTAAAAAATGTCAATATCTTGAAAGAAGGGGAGAAAGCTATTTACCAATAAAAACTACAAAGTTGGTTAGAATTTCAACTGGATTTATGAGTTGAAATAAATTTTTCATGGACAGACTTTTAAAAAACTGTCTATCTCTAGTGTTGGATGATAATTATTTGTCAAAAAATGATGCTTCGACACAAGTTCTCTATTTAAACAAGAGAATTTTATCTGATTTTTTTTCAAAATGAGAATTGCTGAAGTTAAAGCTTCTAGTTGTTGAGATAATTGGTTCTTGCGTTACTTTTATGGAGAATTAATACTAAAGTGCCAGTTTAATAAACTGCGGAGTCGAAAATTGCTAAAGTTACGAAAGCCATATCCAAGTCTTTTAATTAACTTCAGCTTATTATTAATTCCTTCTACAGTACCACTCGTAGTTTTTCAATTCAATTTAACCTACTATTTCTCCAAACCATCTAACCATCGTACCAATGCTTTTCGGTAAATATGAAAGTGCTTCATGCATCCAATCTAATAATTTAATTACACTATCTCCCCAATATTTAGTTAATTCAAATATATCCCGAAAATCTTCTTTGAGTTGATGCATTTTAGCCAAAATTGGTGAAACTTCTTGAGCAGATTTTAACTTTTCTTTTTGCTTTTCGTTCAAAGAGTCTTCATTTTTGATGAAGCTATATTTGCTTTTACTTAATCCCTCTAATATTCTGTCTTTTTCTGATTTATTTTCTAGTGACATTGCTGCCTTCTTTTCAGCTTTACGCATAGCATCTAACTCATCATTTACTTGTTTCATTACATGAAATCTATCAGCAGTTACGTTGGCGTTAGGCATTAATTCTTCTACTAAGCTTTTATAAGGCGACCAGAGATCAATACTCACTTCTTGAATTTGTTCCAGCACCTGAATATCCCAACTCACAAGGACTTCCCGGATTTCTTCCATTCTTCTGGACTTCACTATTTCAATGGGTTTATGAGTATCCAAATCTACTAACACTGCTTTGGGATTACCTTGGCCTTTAACCAAGGCAATTTCATCTATGCCTAACCTTTTTAATTGACTTAAATTTATGTTTAATATTTGTGATACTTGTCCTTTTAACATTGATTCTACTTCTTCATCGCTTAAGTCATTTCTTTCGGCGACACTATGAATATTGGGAGCATCCCAATTTGGCAAGAAAACCAAAAAAAGGAAAAATAATTCGCGATGATAGCTCGCTAATTATGGGGGGACTATACGAATGCTGTC
>NZ_JBALEJ010000061.1:0-13992 GCF_036917975.1 Nostoc sp. | reverse complement strand
GTCTTTTAGATTTGTTCCGCTTAACCCTGTTTTGTCACTCTGGGAAAATAAAAATCAAAGCCAAATTTTGAACTGTAGATACAACGGGCATTTGACGACTGTGCGTAGCGTCTTTTAGATTTGTTCCGCTTAACCCTGTTTTGTCACTCTGGGAAAATAAAAATCAAAGCCAAATTTTGAACTGTAGATACAACGGGCATTTGAGCGTTTATTTTCTAACACAATGGCTGAAATCATGATTTTTTGGTAAAAGTCTTATGCTGTAAGCATTCCAGATTATTCTCTCCCGAAAGTGATAAAAGAGGGTTAACCATCGGGCGGGGCTTGTACCAAAGAAATAATCCAAAATCCAAAATTGGCACGGTCAACCCTATGCTCAAAGCAATTAAACACAACCGCCGCCGCTTTTTGGGAACGGCGGCAGCAAGCATTTTCACAGAAATGGCACTCATGGGTACCGCAGACGCAAGCTTCGACAAGCCCAAACGATCTGAATTTAGGTTTACTCCCATCAAGCAGATCAAAGCGGGTGTCCTTGACATCGGTTATTACGAAGCAGGACCGAGCGATGGATCTCCGGTGTTGCTGCTGCATGGGTTCCCGTATTCCATCGATAGCTACATTGACGTTGCACCAATGCTTGCTGCACGCGGATGTCGGGTGATTGTTCCCTACCTGCGGGGACATGGATCAACCCGTTTTCTCGACAGCGCCACACCACGCTCTGGGCAGCAAGCCGCGATTGGTGTTGATGCGATCGCCTTGATGGATGCATTGCAGCTAAACCGTGCTGTGCTTGCTGGCTATGACTGGGGTGGACGAGCCGCTTGCGTTGTTGCGGCTCTCTGGCCTGAACGATGCACAGGTCTGGTGTCCGTCAATAGCTACCTGATCCAGGATATTGCCAAAGCAGGGCTGCCACTTTCACCCGCGATCGAATCCGGGATCTGGTATCAATACTATTTCCAGACCGAGCGCGGACGCGCCGGACTGACGGCTAACAGACGTGAGATTGCGAGGATTCTCTGGACTCGCAATTCGCCGAACTGGCACTTTGACGAGGCAACGCTCGATCAACACGCCAGCGCCTTCGACAACCCCGATTATGTGGAGGTCGTGATTCATTCCTATCGCCATCGCCTTGGACTTGCTGCCGGCTATCCCATGTATGAGGAACTTGAGCAGCGACTCGCCGCGCAACCGACCATTACGGTGCCGACGATCACGCTGGATGGGGACGCGGATGGTGTCGTGCCAGCAACCGATGGGAAATCGACGGCAGCGAAGTTTAGCGGCGAACGTCAGCATCGGGTCATTCCAAACGTCGGTCATAACCTGCCCCAGGAAGATCCTAAAGCATTCGCAACTGCGGTCTGGGAACTCGCATCCAAGAAACGTTAACTAGAACGGTTTGGTTTAAGTCCCCCGGTTCAATAAAAAAGCAAGTTTTGTGGCGGGGTCTAAATCCCCGTTACAAAACTGTACTTCCGACTTCCGACTTCCGACCTCCGACTTCTTTAATGGCTTTTCTGGAGCGATGACTCTGCGCCGTTTTACCTTCAAATGTATCGTTATATTATAAACTACTCTCAGGTACTTACGCTATGAACACCCACACACCGAGCGCTAGGGACATTATCGGACCATCACCATTGATTGCGATCGCCAACGAAGCACCGGCCAAGCTGATTGTCGATCCACCGCTTCCCGAACCGCTAGCACAGGGACGCGTCTTTATCCAGTACCGGACGGAGAACTTGCGCGTGTTGCCGGTGTTCGGCAAAGGTGCCCTCGAAGTATCACCGCGCATCGGTCATATCCACATCACCGTTGACGACGCGCCGTGGCACTTTGTCGATGCCAGTGGGGAAACGATCATCCTGGTTGGACTGGAACCTGGCGTACACAAGGTGCTGATCGAACTAGCTGACCCTATGCACAAAGTAATCACTAGCGAAACTGTGGAGTTCACGCTGCCCAATCCTAAGAAATCATCATGAAAAAACTAGACGGAAAAATCGCAGTTGTGACGGGGGCATCTAAAGGAATTGGTGCTTCAATTGCCAAACATCTGGCAGCCGAAGGTGCAGCCGTAGTCGTCAATTACGCCTCTAGTAAAGAAGCAGCCGATCGCGTAGTTGATGAAATTACCAGCGCAGGTGGAAAGGCGATCGCAGTACAGGCAGATGTTACCAAAAAGGCAGAGGTCGAAGGTCTTTTTGTCAAGACAAAGCAGACATTCGGCAAGCTCGACATCTTGGTGAATAATGCCGGAATTTATGAATATCTGCCGCTAGAAGACATCACGGAAGATCATTTTCACAAACAGTTCAATCTCAATGTGCTGGGATTAATCCTTACCTCCCAACAAGGAGCAAAGTACTTTGGCTCGGCGGGCGGCAGTATTATCAACATTAGTTCGATCGCCAGCACCGCCACACCCGCGACCGGCTCGGTATATAACGCCACCAAAGCAGCAGTCGATGCCGTCACAAAGTCGCTCGCCAAAGAACTGGGTTCACGCCAGATCCGTGTTAACTCCATCAATCCTGGCATGGTAGAAACAGAGGGACTGCAAGCATTGGGAGTTCTCGAAAGCGATTTTCGCAGACACGTTGAAGCGCAAACTCCCCTTGGTCGCATCGGGCAAGTGCAGGACATTGCACCTGCTGCTGTCTTCTTCGCGTCCTCCGATTCAGGTTGGATCACTGGGGAAACGCTGCACATCGCGGGTGGTATTCATTGATACTATGACCAACCCCGAAAATCCTCGACTACCCCTGCCGCCTTTCGATAATGAATCCGCTATCCAAAAAGTCCGAATTGCAGAAGATGCTTGGAACACACGTAACCCGGAACTAGTAGCACTTGCTTACACGTCGGATAGCGTTTGGCGCAACCGTTCAGAATTTCTATGTGGTCGTGAGGCGATCGTTCAGTTCTTGACACGTAAGTGGCTTAAAGAATTAGACTACCGTCTGATCAAAGAGCTTTGGGCTTTTCAAGACAACCGCATTGCTGTGCGATTTGCTTACGAATGGCATGATGATTCCGGCAACTGGTTCCTTTCTTACGGCAATGAGAATTGGGAGTTCGACGAACACGGATTCATGCGATGGCGTATTGCCAGCATCAACGACCTGCCAATTCAGGAGAGCGATCGCAAATACCACTGGATACTAGGTCGTCGTCCTGACGATCATCCCGGATTGTCTGACCTTAATCTTTGAGAAGCCGAAGCAACGACCATATTACCCAGTTTTTATCCTACAAGAAATCCACTGCTATGAATGCAAACAACGGCATCATCAACCAGATCAGCCCGTATGCAGTGACCGAAACTATCGATCGCTTGGCAGCCATCCTTCAAGCAAAAGGCATCACCGTTTTTGCCCGCATCGATCAACAGGCTGAAGCCGAAAAAGTTGAACTTAGCCTACCACCTACACAGTTGTTGCTGTTTGGCAACCCGAAAGCTGGAACTCCCCTCATGGTGGCAGAACCAACGATCGCCCTGGATTTACCCCTGAAAATACTGGCATGGGAAGCGACTGACGGCAAGGTTTGGGTGAGTTACAACGATCCCAATTACTTAAAACAGCGATTTTCTCTCTCGGATGAGTTGGTGAAGAACATCGCTATCATTGCACCTTTAATTCATCAAGCACTCCTTTAATTAACTTATTTGTTGATTCAATTTAGATACGTGATTATTAACCCAATTTAAAATTCTCATGAAACTCATCTCTGTGAACTGGAAAGGGAAAACAGTCAAAAGAGGCAGGGGAGCAGGGGGCAGGGAGCAAGGGGGAAAACTGGGACGGAGTTTGTACTCCGCCCCAGTAAGAGCGCCCTAGAAGGGCAGGGCTTCTCAATACGGGAGACGCTGTTCGCGTTCATACCCATGTTCCTCTCCACGGCTCCGGGACTCTTCTCTTGCTCCCCCTCCGCTTCTTCGGTGAGCAGAACGATCCAGAGTTACTTCACCAAGCTGCTCAACTTGAAGCCTTACCCGAAAGCTGGCGCGACTACTTCCAGGAGCAAAGTCGTCGTCAGGATAAGTCAAACTCTCAATAGCAAATTATTAAAAAGGACACCATGACAACTCAAAATGTAACCATTCCAGCCTTGTCCGGGGGTAGTTTTAGCGCTTATCTAGCAGCACCTAATACTCAGCCTGATGCAGGGATTGTGCTGATTCAAGAAATTTTTGGGGTAAATGCTAGTATGCGTCAAATTGCCGATGATTATGCTAAGTCTGGCTATTTGGTGCTTGTGCCAGATTTGTATTGGCGACTGGAACCCGGTGTGCAACTTGATGCTGACAATCAGGAGCAGGGAGCTAAAGCCATTGAGTTACTCCAGGCATTTGATGTGGATAGGGGCGTAGAAGACCTAAAGGCAAGTCTGTCTTTTCTCCGGCAGTATCCCAGCAGCACAGGCAAGGTCGGCAGTGTGGGCTTTTGTTTGGGCGGCAAACTGGCATATTTCATGGCAACACGCACTGATGCAGATGCCAACGTTAGTTACTACGGCGTTGAGATTGACAAGAATTTAGCAGAGGCGACAAAGATTCAGAAACCCCTGATATTGCATCTGGATGAAAATGACGAGTTTGTGTCACCAACTGCTCAAGCGTCCATTCAGCAGGGACTGAAAGATAACCCCCTGGTAACAATCTATCGCTATGAAGGAGTGAGTCATGGGTTTAGTCGCGTGGGTAGTTCCGCTTATCGCAAAGAAGCCGCAGAATTAGCACGCGATCGCACCTTGGCGTTTTTGAAACAGCATTTAGGCAGTGGTGTCAAAGTCTGAAGTAGGGCGACTACCAATACTACTCGCTTTGTGCATTTTGAACTCAGAATTTGGTTTGGGGAAAAGGTTAAAGGTTTTTTCTTTCCCTTTTCCCCTTCCCTACTAGCGTTGGAGAGCAAGAATCAAAGCCTCTCTCCCTGTGGGGAAGCAGGGCTGTTTCATTCCCTAAAAGCCTTTAAAAATCAAGGGTTCAGGAGATGAAAAATAAGCAAGGTATTTAATTGGCATTCAATCTTAGGCATCAATATGGTCAACAATTCATGACTTTTGCCCGAATATTTATCGCCAATGATATTGACAAAATACATACCTTGTCAAATGAATCAGCCCTGCGGTGAGGAAGAGGAATGGAAGTGGGGTTCCAAGGATAAGTTGCACATCGCGTAAGTATTCTGATTCTGAATCACATGGAAAACGCTGCATATCGCAGATGGTTTTTAAGAAACAGAACGGTGAAAATCAACAAGCAAGGAGAAAAACCATGAACATCAACAAGAATGACACCGCAATAGTCGTCATCGATCCGCAAAACGATGTCTTGAGCGAAAAAGGGGTTTCCTGGGATTTGGTGGGTGAGAGTGTTAAAGATAACAAGACCGTCGAGAACATCGAGCGAATCTTCAAAGCTGCAAAGCAGAATGAATTCGAGGTTTTTATCTCCCCTCACTATTACTACCCCACCGACCATAATTGGAAATTTGTCGGCAACCTAGAGCAAATGATGCTTGAGGTTAAGGAGTTCGATCGCCGTGGTGCGTTGAGCCTTGATGGATTCCTAGGATCGGGTGCTGACTGGCTCGATCGCTACAAGCCCTTCATTGAGGATGGCAAGACGATTGTGGCTAGTCCCCACAAAGTCTATGGGCCGCAAACTAACGACCTCGTTTTGCAACTGCGTAAACGCAACATCAGCAAAGTCATTTTACTCGGAATGTTGGCGAATCTTTGTGTTGAAGCTCACCTACGCGAATTGCTCGAACAGGGATTTGAGGTTCTTGTTGTTAAGGATGCAACAGCTGCTCCTCGACATCCGCAACTGGGTGACGGCTACAAGGCAGCACTGATCAACTTTGGGTATATAGCTAATGCAGTTCTTTCTACAGATGAAGTTGTAGCAGCAATGCAGTAATGTCAAACTCATCAATTTTACAAAACTCATGAAAAAATCTGCGTTACTCCTAGCTCTCCCAATCAGTATCTTAGCTAATTTTTCCTTAAGAGCTTCTGCTGACTCTACTGCTGGCATAATCCTGAGTACAAAATGCCAGGGTGGGTACAACATAAATATTTGGCAGAATCATACTTCCCGTGAACTGCTCTATCGTGCGACCAATCCCAACGGTAATTTAAGTTTGGGCAAAGGAACTAGCCAAGCGACAGAAGGTGTTCGAGTGTATAAGTTTCGGAATGGAATTTATGAATATTGGGTGTGGGATGGCACGTTGGATAACCCGCAGTCTGGAACTTTAGAGGTGTATAAAAACAAGCGTATCTTGATGAAGCAAGCTTGTAGAAAAAGTTGAATCTTAAGCGCGGGTGTTATGATGCACTTTTTGGAAACCCAGCTAGTAGTCTGTCAAATTCATTTTGACGGTTAAAGAGACGCGATAAATCGCCGTCTCTACAGGAAATTTATCCATCAATTATTTATTGACACAGTACTAGGGCAAATACGTTATCGCTAAAACCCTCTTAATCAGCCAGTTTTTTCTGAAATTCATAACACCTTCTAGAAATCGTATTCACCTGATCAAACCCAAAGGATATGGAAGTGGACACTCAACACTATGACGATATTATTATCGGTGGCGGCAAAGCGGGTAAAACACTTGCACCAGCGCTGGTTGCTGACGGACGTAAAACCGCTCTGGTTGAACGTAGCTTAAATATGATTGGTGGTGGGTGCATTAATATTGCCTGTATTCCTACTAAAACTATGGTGGCGAGTGCCAATGTCGCAAATACAGTGCGAAACAGTGCCGCTTATGGGGTTAAAACAAACACACCCACCGTTAATTTAGCAGAGGTGATCCAACGAAAACGATCGGTTGTGCAATCTGCGCGTGAAATGAATTTGCACAATCTAGAAAAGGCTCTGGATAACAACTTGATCATTGGCGAAGCAAGATTTGTTGCTCCCAAAACGATCGCAGTAACGACGCCTGAAGGGAACAATCGCTTACTTACCGCCGAACGCTTATTTATTAATACAGGCACACGACCGTTAATTCCATCCATTCCCGGACTCACAGAAGTTGAGTTTTTAACCAGTGAGTCGATTATGGAGCTAGAATACCTGCCTGAACACCTGATCGTTCTCGGTAGTGGCTATATTGGTTTAGAGTTTGCCCAAATGTTTCGGCGCTTTGGCTCTGGCGTTACTGTCATTGGGCAAAGTGAGCAAATCCTGTCACAGCACGATCCAGATATAGCGATCGCAGTTCAAAGACTTTTAGAACAAGATGGTATTGAATTCTTATTAAAGGCGAAGATGTTAAGGGTTGATCGCACTGATAATGAAACCATCCTGCAAATCCAAGTTGGCGATCGCTCCCTCAGCCTCCAGGGTTCGCATTTGCTCGTCGCCATTGGTCGTGCGCCCAATAGCGAGAGCTTAAATTTAGCTGCTGCTGGTGTGGCAACCGATACACGCGGATTTATTCAAGTTAGCGATCGCCTGGAGACGAACATTCCGGGGATTTGGGCGTTAGGCGATATCAATGGGGGGCCGCAATACACCCATATATCGCTCGACGATTATCGCATTATCAAAGCTAATTTAATTGATGGGGGCAACCGGAGTACACGGGATCGATTAGTTCCATCCTGTCTGTTCATCGATCCAGAACTGGCTCATGTAGGTTTAACCGAAACTGAAGCACGGCAACAAGGATATGCCATCCGCGTAGCCAAGGTTGATGCGTCAGCCGTTCCTAGAGCAAAAACACTCGGTCAAACCGATGGACTGCTAAAGGCGATCGTAGATACCGAGACAGGTCGTATTATAGGGTGTTCCCTGTTGTGTCATGAAGCAGGGGAAGTTATTTCGACGGTGCAGATGGTGATACAAGCTCAGATGCCCTACACCGTTCTGCGCGATGGCGTTTTGAGTCATCCCACGATGACCGAAGGGTTAAATATATTGTTTTCCAAGTTGTAAACAGCAAGTGCAAACCCAAGGACTTACCAACTACTAATGAGGGGTTGAATTATGCAGGCTAATTCAAAGGAAAAATCTACCCGCCCGATCGCTTTTGCGGTCAGTCCTTACTGTGAAAAAGCACGATGGGCATTAGAACGGCTAAATATTCCTTTCATCGAAGAGCGTCATGTGCCTGGTTTTCATTGGCTTATTACTCGTCCCAATGGCGGAAAATCAGTGCCATTATTGTTAACGAAAGCTGGTACATTTACTGATTCTACAGATATCCTGCAATATCTTGATGCGATCGCTCCAACTAGTCAGTTGGAAAGCCGTGCAATAGCAGAATCGTCGGATTATTACGAGAACCAGCTTCACGGTAGAAGATGTCTAAACCATCGATCGAAACTGGGCGATAAGCTAAAACACATCTAATTTGCATATTAAATTTTATCAAATTCTTGTGGGGTGGGCATCTTGCCCGCCTTGATCATACAACTTAAATGCCGATTAGCTTATGTAGTCATTAAATTACTCCTTGCAAGTAATAAAAGTGACATGATGGCGTTTTACAACAGGTCGATCTATCTCCCATCTTGACGACGAATCTGCTCCTGAAAGTAGTCCCGCCAGCCTTTGGGTAACGCTTTCAGTTGAGCAGCACGATGCAGTAACTCTGGATTGTTTTGCTCACGAACATAAAGCTGAGTGATATCAGCAACAGTAATATTGTTGGTATCTCGACTCATCAACTCTAAAGTGTCTCCGACTTCAACTTCGCCCTCTTGCAAAACCCGAAAGTAAAATCCGGTGCGACGACTGGCGAGAAATCGTTTCACCATATCCGATCGCCCAAAGCGAATCCCTAGTTTGTAGCAGGGTAAGCGCGGTTGAGTCACCATTAGTTCCACACTACCGATTTTGAAGCAATCGCCAATGTTCAGCTCTTCTTCTTTCAATCCTGTGACTGTGAAATTTTCACCAAAGATCCCAAATGTTAACTCTGTGTCAGGCAATTCGCTTCGCCAGTAATCATAATGTTCAAAAGGATAGACATATACAGCTTTGTCAACTCCGCCATGAACGGTGAGATCCGCTTGGCGATCGCCATCTAAATTGAGTTCACGCACCATCACTCTCGAATTAACTGGCTCTTTGAAAATTCCAGTGCGGACGGCTTTTCCTTTCCAGATCACTTCACGCGGCAGCCCGACATTAACAGAGATAAGCTTCATCTTTAACTCCTTTTGGACTTCAAATCTGTGCCATACCGCCATCGACAAACAACTCAATACCGTTCACAAAGCTGCTATCGTCTGAAGCGAGAAAGACAACAGCTTTGGCAATCTCATCAGGTTTGCCGACTCGTCAGCAGTAGTGGTGGTTTGAGCTGTTTGTAAATTCATAGTTTTGAGTTTTCCTTTTAAGTGATAGACCAGTTTTCAAGTCACTGTTACTGCCAGGTCAAGCGAGCAGGCGCAACGATTCATTCCAGAGCCGATCGGCATTGTCTGGGTTCAGGGCGTAGGGGGCAACTCCGCTCATATAGCCGTTCCCGTTGGTGACGAGAGTGGCTTCATTGCAGTCCTCGAAATAGCGTCCGCCAACGCCCTTTAATAGCGGAGAGGTTGCCAACAGAACGGAAGTTGCCGCACCCTGCGCTATTGTCTTCTGCCGCTCAGGTGGGGTTCTAAGACCGCCCGTATGACGCTGGAGGTTGGTTGCGATCGCCCCGGGCATCAGGGCATTAGCGGTAATGCCATCCTTGAACCAGCGCGCAGTAGCACCCACAGCAAAGAGGATGCTTGCGGTCTTGGACTGTCCATAGGCCAACCACGGATCATAAGGACGGAACATGAAGTGAATATCATCGAACACAATGGGCGACATCAGGTGCCCGCTAGAACTAACCGACACGATACGGGCGGCACCCTCTGCTGCGAGAGCGTCGTGTAGTCCGAGCGCTAGGGCAAAGTGTCCGAGATAGTTAGTGGCAAATTGCATCTCCCAGTCTTCGGGTGTGCGCTGTTCGGGCAGTGCCATTACTCCTGCATTATTAACGAGGATGTGCAGCGGCTCACGCCAGGCAGCAATGAACTTGGCAATTGAGTTACGATCGCTTAAATCAAGCGGAGCAACATGAATATTCCGGTTCCTAGTAGTAGCCATAATGTCAGCCGCGACTTGCGCTCCAGCATCAGTATTACGCACAGCTAGTGTAACGATCGCTCCAGTTTGAGCCAGCGCCCGCGCCGTTTCTACGCCGATGCCCGATGCGGCTCCCGTAACGATCGCCCGCTTGCCGGAAAGATCAATTCCTTCTCCGACCTCGGCGGCGGTGGAATGTCGTCCGAATGGTGTTGTAATCAGTGCCATTGTGTATTCCTTCACAGAGGTCGAGTGTTTTGTTTGCCTAACATCGACCGATAAACGCTCAACAGGTATGATAATCTGAGATTGATCAAAGACGATCGCCCGTTTCTAAATAGATGAATACGCCGGATTTTGGACGTTAGATTTGCTGAGAACCGTTCGTGCTGTGCGACCTGCTTTAATTAAATCCGCTGCCTTCTCACCAATCATGATGGTGGGTGCGTTCGTATTTCCGGTCGTGATGGTGGGCATGATGGAGGCATCTACAACCCGTAACCCTTCAATTCCATGTACTCGTAGTTCAGGATCGACCACTGCCATTGAGTCAATGCCCATTTTGCAAGTGCCAACCGGATGCCACACTGTGCTGCAAGTGTCCCGGATGTAAGCAACGAGTGCTGCATCACTCTGAACGTTAACACCTGGAGCAATTTCCTCACCTCGAAATTCATCAAAAACGCTGGACTGAAACACTTGGCGGATTAACTTAATTCCTTCAACCAGCTTTTGCACATCAGCTTCACTTTGTAGGTAGTTCATCTGAAGCATCGGTGTGTCTTTGGGTTCAGGTGAACGCAAACCAACACTGCCAATGTTTTGGAGACGGGTAAGAGAGACTGCACCCGTAAATCCAAAATCAGCAGGAGTATAACCAGGTGACAAGAATTGAATGGGGCCGAAAAAGAACTGCAAATCGAGTGCAGACTCCACATTGCCCTTGCTATGCAAAAATAATCCGGCTTCTACTCCATTACTAGTGATGGCAGGGTGTATATCTTGAGTAGCTGCTTGAACGACACAAGTGAGAACGTGATCCTGAAGGTTTTGACCGACACCCGGCAAATCTGCAATGACAGAAATTCCCATCAATTGCAGATATTCTGCATCCCCAATACCAGAAAGCAGTAGCAGCTTAGGCGAATCAAATGCGCCTGCACTTAAAATCACTTCCTGGTTGACTCTGACCTGGTGCAGAGTATCCTCATGCAGATATTCCACCCCAACAGCGTGAGTGCCTTCAAACAGCAATCGCGTCACCAATGCCCCTGTCGTTACAGTCAAATTGGGACGATGTAAAATGGGTAGAAGAAAAGCAGCAGCAGCACTGTGCCGTTTACCATCCTTGACCGTTAACTGATAGAGTCCTACCCCTTCTTGCTGTACACCATTAAAATCAGGATTGTAGTTGTATCCCATTGACACACAGGCATCTACAAAGCGTTGGGAAACCACAGCAGGGGATATCAAATCGGTAACGCTCAACTCCCCATCAACTCCGTGAAATTCTGACGCGCCTCGCTGCTGGTGTTCCGATTTCTTGAAATAGGGCAAGACCCCCTGGTAATTCCAACCAGGATTTCCTAATTCCTGCCAGCGATCGTAATTTTGAGGATTGCCCCGGACATACATCATGAAATTAATCGAACTGCTGCCCCCCAAAACTTTGCCATGGGAACAAAACATTTTGCGACCATTGAGGTACGGTTCGGGTTCGGAGAAATAACCCCAGTCCACCTCGGAGCCGAGTAGACTGATGCATTTTTCTGGGATGAAAATCTCTGGTTTAGTATCTGGGTTCCCAGCTTCGAGTAGTAACACAGTTGTGTCACGATCTTCGGTGAGACGATTAGCAACCACACAACCTGCTGACCCTGCACCAATTACAATGTAGTCATAATTAGTCATAAAGTTCTCTTCCTCTGTTATCTACAATGGATAAATGGATTGATACTCCCCACGGCTGAAGCCGGGGGATTCTTAAAGAGTCCACAAACGGATCTTTAAAGGCGCTATCAATTCGCCGCTACTGATTCTACTGAGATCAAATCCCAGCTTCACCGCTACTTTTCTTAAAATATTGGCAGCGCCGTTAGCATCTGCATTAATTTTTAAGCCACTAAAAGCCTGATATAAACCACGGCTAACCCTAATACCAGACTCTTTCCACCCTTCTGGTTTGGAACCAAATACAGGTAAGAAATCGCCATCGACAAAGGAAGCCTTGGAGGTGTAGGATTCTTCTGTTTCTACAAACTTGATGCCATATTGTTTACATAATTGGGCAATACGGTCTTTTAACCGTGCAGTCGGTATCTGGACAAATTTCTGATTGGTCTTTGAACCTAAATTAATTTCAAATTTGTGTCCTTTATTCCAACCAAACACGACATTACCAATCTGAAATTCTAGGCAATAGTTGATGACAATTCTTGCTGCTTTATTTACCGCATCCCTAACTTGCCTATTGCGCTTCTCAGTTATGCCAGCTAATTGTTTACTCCAGAATCCCTGTGGCTGATTCTCTTTCAATACTGATACCCGTTTGTTGTACCATTGATTGAGTGATTTCAAATGTAATCCTTCCACAATAAAGCTACTACCTGTATTACTTACGCAGGTTAGCCAATTGTTTAAGCCTGGGTCTATTCCTAACACTTTCTCGAAGTCTAATTCTACCTTTATTTCTTCAACGGAATAAACGAACTCAGCATAAAAACATCCGTTGCGAGGCAAAATACGAATCTCTTTTAGATCAGAATATTTTAAATTTGATGGCATCGGCAAATAGAACGCATCTATTCCAAACCACGTTTTAACTTTATTACCTAGAGGGAAGCGTAATTGTCCGTTTTTTAATTTGACATCCGCACGAGGGAAAGTAACTAACTTGAGCGAATTTTTCTTGTATCCCGGCAACTTTGGTCTTTGCTCAACAGTTCCATTTTTAATACCTTTGAGCAATCCAAGAAAAGATTTAAAAGACTCAGATACACTCGTTAAGGTTTGTTGTGCAACGTGAGAGTATAGAGATTGGAAATGTGGATTAGATTTCATTAAACGATGTAAATCGAACTTGCTAGGTATCCTGCCAGTTTTGAAAAATAACTGCCGAGAATAATATATGCCGCAGTTAGCAAGCTTGTTTGACTCTTCGCAGACAAACTCTAAGATAGCTCTTAGATCAATGTCTGGACTAATTAAAACTTGTTGACAACCATAATTAGACATTCTTCTGATTCTCGATATATTGCTTAATAACTGAAATAGAAGCAAGCAACAACAGTTGAAACAAAATAGCTGTTTGTCCACAGTGTTGGCAGTCGTGACTAAAGCCCAAGGAAACTCTTGCCTTAAGAACCGAGATGAACGTCCTTTCATGTATCTTTTTCTTTCCCCTATCCTCTCCTAGCATAGCTTTCAGCTTTAATGATGTACCTCATAGCTACCGGAAGTGCTGTATATGAAGTCGTCCTATATATCTTTTCAATGCGGCTAAAGCCGCACCCGACTTATCCCCATGTCTGATCTTGGGGCTTGCATCTCGTTTTCTGGTCAAGAATAAATTCATTTAAAGAGCGATCGCTGAAATACTGTTAGTTATTCATTTACAACACCCGATCTGCTGAATTTAACTGCGTACCAACGGTGTATCCACCAAATGTTCTGCCAGAAACCAAACTTGCGTCTCATTGGTTCGCAGGACTTAGCTCACTAACAAATCGTTAAATTGGGATTACTTCACAGATGTGCTTGCTGCTTCAATCACTTTGGCAACCTCTTTTGGATGAGTGTGACTTGAAGAAGATTTTGGACAGGTTGTCCAACTTTACCTTCCAAAACTAGATGTCCAACTTTACCTTCCAAAAACATGAAAAAGATAA
>NZ_JBALEJ010000060.1:0-1005 GCF_036917975.1 Nostoc sp. | reverse complement strand
TACGCCTTATGTGAATTAAGCCACAGGATGTTGTTCAAAAGTGAGGACATCAATACCAAAACGCTGACGTAGAAAAATACGCAGAGTATGACTGGTCATTTTAGCTGCAACATGGACGCAGATACCATCAACAATATCCTCAGTAGACGTTCCAAATTACGTCCAGTATTTTGCACCTCGTTAAATACACCTTCAACACGCTCGCGCAGGCTATTTAGTAAACCCTCAAAGGCTTTTGGCTGTTGTTGAAGCTGATTAGCTCGTTTGGGAGTAAAAATTTGATTACCCGTAGTTTTGAAGATATCGTTTTGCCATTGACCACCGATAAATCCTTTATCTGCAAGGATACGGCAGCCACGAACGTAGTCTAAAACCGATTCTGCTGCTAGACGCTCATCTGTACTCGCTGGCACTAAAGAATAAACCAAGGGAATACCACTCAGGGTGCTGACGAGGACTAACTTGTAGCCAAAGTAATTCATTTTTCGACTGGCACACCACCCATAATCAGCACTGCCTGTAAAATCACTTTGGTGTTTGTCGCGTTTGTAGCCAACTACTGGTACTGGTTTTGTATCTAACAACAAGGTGCGCTCAAATATTGCCCCCAACTCTATAACCCAGAAACGTCTTAGTTCTTCGAGCATTCGCTCCAAGCGCCTGGCTCTTCGGTTGAACTGGCTTTGCTCTAACAATTTCGGGAATAGGCTCAAGTAGTTTGCTCTGACGAACCCTAAAAACTGCTGTTCTCCCGGGTATGGGAAGAAATCCATTGCTACCAGTAACGTTAACATTTCACTATCTGTAAATTTTGGTGAACGACCCGGTAATATCGGTACATAACGATAGCCTTTTTGCTGATACCAGTCATCCACTAGCACAAAAATTGTGGTCAACAGGGTTGAACCGTCTACCATATTCATTAGGAGACCTCAAGCTTTGGTGTCGTTACCTTTATCTTGTGGTTTCCCTTTCTTTTTTGCTACCCCAATTCACATAAGCCGT
>NZ_JBALEJ010000059.1:0-136980 GCF_036917975.1 Nostoc sp. | reverse complement strand
GCTCAATTGCACTGGTTGCAGGTCAGAAGTACGATATTAAACTCGAATACTACGACAATCAATACGAAGCTGTTTCCCAACTGTCTTGGTCAAGCACCTCTCAAGCCAAGCAAATTATTCCTGAGTCTCAACTGTATAGTAATGCCAACACACCTGCACCTGCATCTCCTGTAATTGGTAACGGCAACGGACTCCAGGGACAGTATTACGACAACATCGACTTCACCAACCTGAAGCAAACCCGCACAGATCCAACGGTAAACTTTAACTGGGGTGATGGTTCTCCAGATCCGTCCGTGGGCGCAGATACCTTCTCAGTGCGTTGGACAGGTCAGGTGCAAGCCGAGTACAGCGAAACTTACAATTTTTACACCACGGCTGATGATGGTGTGCGGTTGTGGGTGAATGGTCAACAAATCATCAATCAGTTTGTCGATCAATCAGCCACAGAATATAGTGGCTCAATTGCACTGGTTGCAGGTCAGAAGTACGATATTAAACTCGAATACTACGACAATCAATACGAAGCTGTTTCCCAACTGTCTTGGTCAAGCGCCTCTCAAGCCAAGCAAATTATTCCTCAGTCTCAACTGTATTCAGCAGCTATTCAGACCGCTATCACATTAGGATCGCCTTCTGCGACTGTGAGTGAAGGCAGTGGTAGTGTTAGCGTAACTATACTCAGAAATGGTGATTTAAGCGGCACATCTTCAATCAAGTATGCAACTATAGCTGGTACTGCCACAGCAGGAGTTGACTACGGAAGTGAAGGCCTGGAAAGCGCTGGGACGGTTATTTTTGCACCGGGACAAAGTAGTGTACAGGTGTCTATTCCGATTATTGACGATTCGTTACCGGAACCCGATGAAACCTTTAGTTTTGTCATCGATCAGCCAGTGGGGGCAACACTAGGAGTTCAAAGAACTATCGGAATTACCATTCAAGACAACGATCGCTCTAGCATCGACTTCTCTCAGCCAGTAGTTAATGAGGGTGACGGTTCTGTTACGGTGACAGCTACACGAGGTAACGCTACGGCGATCGCTAGTGTAGACTACACAACCGTAGATGGGACTGCTAAAGCTGGATCTGACTATCGGGCTGTATCTGGAACCTTAAGTTTTGCAGTCGGACAAACTACTAAGACCATTGTTATCCCCATTATTGATGACAACATTGGGGAATCAAATGAAACATTTTCTTTAAAATACAGTAATGCAGTTGGAGTGCAGCTAACTAATCCACAGTCAAGTATCACTATTATTGATAATGACTCTGGTAACTTTGCTCTAGATACAGTAGCTTCTGGTTTGAATCAACCTACAGCTTTTGACTGGTCACCTGACGGCAGTACCATGTTCGTTGCCCAGAAAGATGGGACAGTGCGAGTTGTGAAAAACGGCACTTTATTAGCAACACCATTTATCAATATTTCTGGAGAGGTAAATGATACGCGCGATCGCGGTCTCTTAGGCATTGCCGTCAATCCAGGTTTTGGTCAAAGTCCCAACGGCAACAACTATGTTTATCTGTTGTATACCTACGATCCACCAGAAACCAATCCAAACAATGCTAAAAACAATCCCAATAGCACATTGGACGATCCTGACCAGAATGGGAATCGTACTGCACGGCTAACTCGTGTGACAGCTGATCCCAACACTGGTTACACTACTGCCATTGCTGGCAGCGAATTTGTGCTACTAGGCACAAATGGCACTTGGGCGAATATCAGCCATCCAGATGGAAATAGCACAGATGTCTCACTTGGCTATGCACCATCAGGAATTATCAATAAAGATACTGGTAAGCCCTTTACCAGCTTGCAGGATTATCTCAATAATCTTGATAAAGTCCAAGATGTCCAGAACTTTATAGCCAATGATAGTGAATCTCACTCAATTGGTTCTGTGCGCTTTGGTACTGATGGTTCTCTGTTTGTTAGCGTAGGAGATGGTACTTCCTACAATGGGATAGACCCCCGAGCAATTCGCGTCCAGGATAAGAATAATTTGTCTGGTAAGATTCTGCGGATTGACCCGATTACTGGTCAAGGTTTAGCAAGTAATCCTTTCTACAACGGCGATCCCAATAGCAATGCTTCCAAAGTTTATGACTTAGGTCTGCGTAACCCCTTCCGTTTCACAATTGATAAAAAAACCAATACGCCATACATTGGTGATGTTGGCTTCTCTACTTGGGAAGAGGTAAATGTCGGAAAACCAGGAGCTGACTTTGGCTGGCCATTCTATGAAGGTGGCCTTGATGCAAATGGTAATACTGTCAGCCTGAAACAACCAGCCTACGCTTCCTTACCTACTGCCGCGCAAAACTTATACAATCCTGGCACAGCTGCGACAGCACCACTGTACACTTACAAGCATTTTGGTTCTAATTCAATCGAAGTGGGTGATTTTTACACAGGTAGTACTTTCCCTTCAATCTATCAAGGTGCTTTATTCATTGCTGATTTCAGTCAAGGAACTATCGATGCTTTGATCTTAGATAGTCAGGGCAAGGTTGTCTCCGTTAAGCGATTTGCTTCCCAAACAGACAGACCTAATCTAGGACTGCCTACACAAATCACCACTGGGCCCGATGGCAATCTGTATTACGCAAACTTGACCGGAGGCGAGATTGATCGCTTCCGACCTGTTTAGTGATGACCTGAAGGAGGCAGGGAGGCAGGAGGCAGGAGGTAGAAAGTAAACTTTTTATACCTGATTTTGAATCCTGTACTTTATGCCTCATCTAGTTGAAAACTGCTGCATCAGTGAACAGTCGCATAACTGTTCACTGATTTTACGACCCCTTCGGGGCGGGAGTAGGGAGTAGGGGAAGAGATTAGCCCTCGATTTAGGTTTAAAGCCTCGCCCCTTGTGGGCGATAAAATCCTTGTATCGCATATTGGTTGAAACCCCGCTTTTCGGAAAAGCTTTCTTAGTTTCCCTACTCCCCACTCCCTACTCCCCACTCCCTTTCATTTAAGATAACTTTGTCAAAAATCCCAACAATTTTTTGGTATTTGATGTCAGGAGTGTTCGACGATAAGCGTCAGCTGCTTTTTTAATCGCTTCAGCTTGAGTGGGATAAGGATGAATTACACTGCTTAATTTACTCAAACCGATTTTATTTACAATTGCCGTAGTCACCTCTGAAATCATCTCACCTGCGTGACTGGCGACAATAGTTGCACCAATAATTTCATCAGAACCCTTTTTATGGTGGATTTTGAGAAATCCTGACTCTTGATCATCTGCGATCGCTCGGTCTACACTACTAAAAGGTATTTTAATTGTTGTCACATCAATACCCAATTTTTGCGCCTCGTGTTCATACAACCCTACGTGAGCAATTTCTGGGTCAGTATAAGTTACCCAAGGCATTACCAGACTACTGAGTTTCGAGCGTCCCAAGCCAAAGGGAGAAAACAGGGTATTTTTAATTACAATCCGCGCCGCAGCATCAGCAGCATGGGTAAACTTCCAGTTCATGCATATATCACCAGCTGCATAAATTTTAGGATTGGTTGTCTGGAGATAATCATTTACCTTTACACCTTGGCGCTTGTCGTATTCTACACCCACAGCTTCTAAATTTAGATTTTCGACATTTGGCGATCGCCCCACACCGACTAAAATTTCATCGACAGTCACCGAATCTCGATGACCATTGCTAGAAAAGTAAAGCCGTTTTCCCTCAGTGACAGTTACCACTTCTTCCAACTTAGAATTCAGTACTACCCGAATTCCTTCGCTAATCAAAACCTTTTGGAGAATTTTAGCAGCCTCAACATCTTCCTTATTGAGAAGATGAGAACCGCTATGGAAAAGCACCACCTCACAACCCAAACGCCGGAAAGCTTGCGCCAATTCGCAACCAACGGGGCCGCCACCAATCACCGCCAAATGTTCCGGCCGCCGAATCAGAGAAAAAACTGTCTCATTGGTCAGATAACCCGCCTGTTCAATTCCCGGAATCGACAGTTGTGCAGCTCTTGCACCAGTAGCAATTACAGCTTTTTTAAACTTGAGGGTTTTGTCGCCAACTTCCACGGTATTTTTATTTGCAAATCGACCGCTACCCAAAAAGACATCGACACCCAAATTTTGAAACCGCTCCGCCGAGTCATTATGGCTGATATCAGCTCTTACCCGCCGCATCCTGGCCATAACTTTGGAAAAATCAACATCAATATTATATTGGGGAATATTAACTCCTAAGTCTTTGGCATTCAAGATTTCGCCAACGACACGAGCAGAGCGAATAATAGTTTTAGATGGTACGCAACCAACATTTAAGCAATCCCCACCCATGAGATGCTTTTCAATCAACGCCACCTTTAAACCCAAATCCAGACCTGCTGCACCCGCCGCCACCACTAATCCCGCCGTACCAGCACCAATTACTACCAAATCGTAAACATCGGCGGGTTGAGGATTAACCCAATTTGGTGGATGGACGTAAGAAAGCAACTTTTGATTATACTCATCCACTGGGCGAATTGTGACTCTTTCTAAATCTGAATTGGTCATTGGCAAAACCTCTTTTAAAATTAAGAATCCCGATCAATTTCGGTGGCTCAGTCTTTTATTTTGAATTTTGAATTGATTCATGCTTGTTTAATAAGGAATACAGTCTTTGAATTGTTTTGTCCGTCTGGGAATTGACAGATACAATTGAAGGTTTCGTGTATAAACGTTTCAGCAATCAATAATTTACAAGAGGAGGCAGGATGTAAGGGAACTGTCCACCTCTACAATTTCTCTTCTAAAGCTTTGCGTGCAATCTGGGTTACATAAACTGTCATGGTGACTGTTGCAATCAAACCAAAAATGCGAATTGCCCATTGTAAAGTAGGGTTGCTAGGTTGAGCTTCAGTACCAATCATGGCAAGATTACCTGCAAGGGAACCAATATAAACATACATGATGGTTCCAGGAATCATACCCAAGGAGCCGATAAAGTAATCTGCAAGTGAAACTCCCGTAATGCCAAAGGCATAGTTCAGCAAATTGAAAGGAAATATGGGGGAGAGTCGCGTTAATAGGACAATTTTTAATCCTTCTTTACTAACCGCTTGGTCAATGGCGGCAAATTTTTTGTTATCTGCGATTTTCTGAGCAACCCAACTTCTTGCTAAATAACGTCCCACAAGAAAAGCAGCGGTAGCACCAAGGGTTGCACCAATAAACACGTAGAGAGAACCCCAAACTGCACCAAAAATTACACCAGATCCCAAGGTGAGAATAGAACCAGGGAAAAAAGCAACGGTAGCAATAACATAAAGTCCAACAAAAGCTATGGCTCCCAGCGCACCCAGGCTATCAATCCAGTGCAAAGCATCTTTTAAAATTGCTTGGGGATTGAAAGAATTTAGATTTGCAGATTCTTGTGCCAAAGCTGGGTCTGTGTTTAACAAAAAAGTGGTCGCCAATATCAGTAATATTAATACACTGAAGCTAACAAATTTCTGCAATTTTCTGGTATTAATACTTTTAAATATCTGAATCATTATTAGTTCTTTCATGTATTGTTATTTCTTTTATTACCATATTTTTACAGATTTTATATTCATAAGCTCAACATTAAAGCTCAAGACATGAAACCTAATAATACTAAAATATACTATTTAAATGAGAAATAGTTTAGAGGATGTTTGAAAAGTATTTTAATTTCATTTTAGGCACTTAATTATAGCATTTAGGCGCTGCTAATCATTATCCTAAATATTGGTTAATAGCCAATTTTAAAGCTAGGAATAAGGTTTGAATGGTTTTAAACCTCATCTATGTTGAAACCTAGAGTTTTTTAAAAGATATATTTATGTAGGTTGGGTGGAGTGAAACGCAACCCAACATTACCACCAAATTTTATGTTGGGTTACGCTATCGCTGCACCCAACCTACAAAACTACGGTTCTCAAGGTAGACGAGGTTTAGTTTAAGTATTTTTATAAATTAAGACTATCAATAAAAATGCTTTATGTTAAGATTTTGTCTAAAATTATTAAGTTCATAAAAGGTGTGAGATACTTAAGTAATAATATTGACTTTGCCAGTGTCCAGATCATAACAAGCACCAACAATTTTTAGTTTACCTTCACGGAGAAATTTAGCTAAAATAGTTGAACTTTCTTGCAATTTTTCAGTTTGATACTGAATGTTGGCTATAACCACATCCTGCATATTATCACCTGTGCTGAACTTTACCCTTTCTACAGATGGTTTGATGCCCTCAATAATTAAACCAATTCTGCCAGGAAGTGGTTCGTTTTTGATTGCTTCTGCTACTGCACCGCATCTTCGATGACCCAAAACCACAATCAAGTGCGAATCCAATACTGCTGTAGAATATTCCAGACTACCTATTACCGTGTCACTGACAACATTACCAGCAACTCGCACGACAAACAAATCTCCAAGTCCTTGATCGAAGACGATTTCCGCAGGTACTCTAGAATCTGCACAGCCCAATATGGCAGCAAAGGGATACTGAGCTTTAGCAACTAATCGTAGATGTTCTAGTGATTGATCGGGATATTGACGTTTTTGCTGAATAAATCTTTGATTACCATCTAGCAAGCGTCTGATGGCTTCATCTGGACTGATTTGATTAGGGTTAACCGGGTGAATATCAGCAACAGCAGTTTGCTCTGAATTCCAAAAGCTATCACCAAAACTAGTAGCTGCAATACCTACCACACTGGCGAATTTTAAGAAATCACGTCGCCCTAAAAATCCATTAATTCGACTCATCAATCTACCTGACAACAACAAAGCTGTTCCCAAGAAGATATCAGAGTTAAGAAAGATGTAAGAGTACCTTCTTACACGATTTAAGAGTCATTTAATCTTCACATTAGAGCAGATTTTAAAACCTATATACTATACAGATTGACTGTTATATGCGTCAAGTAAATTCCATATTATTTGTCAAATTGAAAGCCAGGGTTAGCCAGAAATAGGATAGTTTTTCTAATACATCATCTTTTAGTGACGGAAAAGTATAATTTCTGTCAAAAGCTAAAACCCTCTATTGTTTGTATTTCCTGTATTTTTGGGAATACTTAATAGAGTACTGGCTATAGAGATGGCTTTTTTAAACAAAATAAACTGGAATTTACTACGTAAAAATGCTCCAAAAAGCTCTGGGATAGATCCGTCTGCTCCCAGTTCACAACCTTTAGTGCAAAAGCAACCTGCGACATCATCAACCCCTAAAAACCTTGCTGAATTAGAGCATGAAATGGAGTTAGAGAGGCGGGTTCTCAAAACATCCCCTCAGCAATTCCATCGTAAAGCCAAGCGGGGTATAGGTAATAGACTTATTTGGATAGCAATACTTATAGGCATTCCCAGTGGTGCAATTTGGGTGGCGAACCAGCCTTACCCAGTGATTCGCCGTCCGGTGATGCTCCATGCACCTTTTTTGTTGCTACCCAGCTACATCAGCATGGATAATCACTATCGGCAGGCGTTGGTATCAGTTGAGCAAGCTGAACAATTGATTGAAAAAGCTACTAGTCCTGCTGATTTGGCTTTGGGAGAACAGAAGCTACAAGAAACACAAAAACATTTAGATCAGTTACCAACTTCCTTTGTCAACGATTGGTCACAATATAGATATTGGTGGTATGACTCGCGATTCAGCATCTACGGTTTTAATGCATTTCGCAGTAAAGTTGGGCAGCTAGAAGCTCAGGTTTTTCAAGAAAAGAATGCTCAGTCGTTACTTACCGATAATATGCAGACCTTCTTGAATGCAAAACAGCAATATGAACGGGCGACAACAGCAATTGATAAACAGACTGCAATAGCTGCTTGGCAAACAGCCCTGAATCAATTTGAGCAGATTCCTGGTCAAACTCTGGCAGGAAAAACTGTACAAAATCAACTAGATAATTATAAGCGTGAGTTTCAGGAAGTTGTTGGATTGGCAGCGGGGAACGATCGCATCAGTGCCTTAATCACCGCAGCGCGACAATTTTCTTGGCAAGCTGCTAAAGCTGGTCAAAATCCGCCGCACACTGTTACCGAATGGCGACAGATAGAAAATTTGTGGATAGAGGCAATTGAACGGTTGAAGGAAATTCCTTCAAAAGATGTAGCAGGTTATACTGAGGCACAGAAGTTATTAGCAATTTATGAGGCTAATTTAGGTCAAGTTAAGGTTAGACGGCAAGCTGAGGCGGATGCTGTGGAGGCTTTGGAGGCAGCGCAACGAGAGATCGAAAGCTTGTTGGCTTCAATTCCTACGGATGCTCATGATGGGGAGCGCAATCGTGTATTGAGCCAATTGCAAAGTATTATTCATCAATTAGAAAAGGTACAAAATGGCACAACAACCTATTTGAAAGCTCAAGAATTACTACTATCAGCAAATAATAAATTAAGACAACTACAGATTAAATAAATGGTAGCGATCGCTTGGGTATGTTAACATCTCCGCCAAAAATATTTACAACAGAATGAATCGACTGTAGTCCCCTATATCCATATCAGGTATTTCCTGAAATGGTATAAGTCCATTTGTACTATGTGTTTTCTGTTTGATTTCTAGCCAGTTGTAGTGAAGCGGTGACGTTGGCGCTGCATCCACCTTAAGGTGGTTCGGAGAGCGTCAGCGTCAACAACTGGCCATTGGGTGGGGTTTTTGAGACGGGAATTAATCCCTTGTAGAATTTTCTCAATTTCCCTGTAACCCTGCTGATATATCAATTAAAACTGCAACAAAAAAATTTTGGATGCCAAATTGCCAAAAGCACTCAACATAATTACAAATTGCTAATGGGGATTCTGGCAAATGGGGTAATTTACGTTTTGGTCAATTTTTCCTCAATGAATGTCCTGTTTTGTCTTTTGACTAGCTGTAGATGTGATTAGAAACGCAAGGATTATTGGGGAGAATTCTTTGAGCATCGAAAACGACGGTCGCGGCAGTGGCAGGATTTATATTAGTTATAGAATAGCGTAGGCGCAGCCTAAACTAGGCATCGCTATCGCCTAGTGAAGCTCCTATATTAAGCTGGTGTTATGTTGAATGGGGCAAGAGTGATTAAGAAGGATTAATGTCTCTTACCCGCTCCCAGATATAGCTCACCCACTTTCGGGTCATTCAACAATTCTTCACCAGGTCCGGAGATCGCATCACGTCCCGACTCTAATACATATCCACGATTAGCCATCTCTAAAGCCTTACGGGCATTTTGTTCTACTAATACGATCGCAGTACCAGCCTGATTAATTTGTTTAATCTGCTCAAATACTTGTGTCACTAAAATCGGCGACAAGGCAGCAGATGGTTCATCTAAAATCAGCAAACCAGGTTCCAACATCAAAGCTTTGCCCATCGCTAACATCTGGCGCTCTCCTCCAGAGAGAGTACCAGCGCGTTGACGACGGCGATCGCTTAGTCTGGGGAACATGGTAAATATTCTATCTTTAATTGGCTTCAGGGGAACGTTAAGCACAAAAGCACCCATCTCCAAGTTCTCTTCAACACTGAGGGAGGGGAAAACATTGGCGATTTGCGGTACGTAGCACATTCCTCGTTGGACAATTTGATTGGACTTTAGCCCCACGATATTTTCACCTTTGAAGGTAATTGTGCCTGTGTGGGGGATCAAAAGCCCAAAAATTGCTTTTGCCAAAGTAGATTTACCCGCACCGTTGGGGCCAATCACTGTCACCAACTCCCCTGGTGAAACCTGGAAATTCACACCTTGCAGGATATCGACATCTTTGATGTATCCAGCATGGACATTTTGAACATCTAGTAAATAGTCATTTGTCATTTGTCATTTGTCATTGGTCATTGGTCAACAGTCAACAGTCAAACATAACTATTGACTGTTGACTATGGACTATTGTGGGGTTTTTTGCAACTCTGGTCGTTCTTCTGCAAGAATTGCCCCTTCTACTGGGCAAACTTGGAGACAGATACCACAGTCGATGCAAGTGGCAAAGTCAATCCAGTACCAATCAGTTCCCTTGGCATTTTTGCCTGGGCCATCATGAATACAAGCTACTGGACAGGCATCTACGCAGTCAGCAACGCCTTCACAGACTTCTGTAACAATTGTGTGCGGCATGTTCTCGATTCCCTCTTTTCTGTATCGGCTATTTCTAGCCTAGCAGGGGACTGGGGACTGGGGATTGGGGATTGGGGACTGGGGATTGGGGATTGGGGAAGAAGCAAGGGGACAGGGGGCAGGGAGCAGGGAGCAGGGGGAGACAAGAAGAATAACCAATGCCCCATGCCCCATGCCCAATGCCCAATCCCCAATGCCCACTAAAGCAATGATTCTATTTCTGGTGAGCCATCAGCTTTGATCCAGGCAATTTGGGCTATGCTGCGATCGCCTGCATATTGGCGAATAGCATCAGCATCCCTTCCTCCTAAATCAATTTCTACCCGCACTAAATCAGTGGAATTTCTGAGTTTTTGCGCGTAGGCAAAAGCGGCGGCGTTAGCACTGGCTGTCTCTGGTGCTACTAACCAGTCACTCGCTGGAGTTACCTGTGGTAATTGCTGAGTAGATAACAAAACCTGGTATAAATCTTCGAGATTCAGTCCAAAACCAATTCCGGGAATGTTTTCTCCTTGAGGATGATATAGCCCCAAAAGCTGGTCATAGCGACCACCACGCCCTAAAACTCTGGCTTGGGATTCGGTATCGTTGACAACCTCAAAGACAATACCAGTGTAGTAATCTATAGTTTGGATCAGGCTGAGATCGAGGATTAACGGCAGTTTTTTCTCGGATTCTAGTAATTCTACTAGGGATTTGAGGTTATTCACTGCCTCTCGCTGTTCTTCATCAAGATCCAAACTACTGACTTTTTGCAACACGTCTGCACTTGGCCCGCGCAAATCCAGGATGATTTGGGCACGATCGCGCAGTTTGTCGCTCAGAGGTAAATTATCTATGGCAATGCGATCAAGATGAGCGATCGCACTGCGAACTTGATCTCGGAGATGATCGGGAAAGGCACTCAGGAGCGATCGCGTAATTCCCGCCTCACCTAAAATTAAATGCCATCCCTGCAAACCCAGTGCTTCTAAACAGTCTGCTACTAACAGCAGTACTTCGGCGTTTGCTAGCAATCCGCCAGCACCTAACAACTCCACCCCAGCTTGATAAAACTCTTGTTGGCGATTGTGTCTACTTTCCCAAGTGCGGCGAAACACATTGGCATTGTAGTACAGCCGTTGTGGATAACGCAGACCTGCCATCCGAGTGACAACAGTACGAGCAATAGAGGCTGTTAATTCTGGACGTAGCCCTAACTCATCATCTTCCCCATTTTGCTGTAGTTGAATCACCATCTGACGCTGAATTGCTTCCCCCGCCATTAGGGTATCCATTCGCTCTAAAGTCGAGGTGATAATCCTGTGATATCCCCAACGATGAAACACCTGTTGTAACCGCTCTTCAATCCAGCGTTTTTTCTCCACATCCAAGGGCAATAAATCCCTGGCTCCCGCTGCTGGTTGATACACCATTATTTTTTCTTCCCACCAAACAAACCACCGAACAAACCACCACTACCAGATTTATCTGGTTGCTTATCTCCATTATTGGGGGATGAAGTCACCTTATGATCGCTAATTTGTTGTCCTAAAGCCTTATCTATTTTAGGTTTCCATTGCAATGCCGTTTCGTCACTGGGGTCTAGTTTTAAAGCATTGTCAAAGTGGATTTTTGCCATTTTTAGCTGATTTTGCTTCAAATACACCATTGCAATTAAGCTATGGCAGCGACTATTTTTAGGTTCTAGCTTTAGGGCCTCTTGCAACTCTACTTTGGCTTGGGCAAACTGGTTTTTCTCAATCAAAGATTGAGCGCGACGAACATACTGTTCTACAACCAAGCCCTCTTTTGCTAGCGCTGGTAAGGGATTTTTTGGTGCATTTGGCTGAGGCGTAGCTAATTGGACTTTGGGTTGAGCCGGTGGCAGTGCTGTGGGTAATTTGCTCACACTCCGCATTAAATACACTAAATTCAACTCGCTAGCTTGGGCAATGACTTGCAGCGCTTGCTCTAAAGAATCATATTGGGTTAGGGCTAGTTTCGCGATCGCAGTTTTATAGAAATGATCTGTATTAGCCGCCTCAACTAGCTGTTTAGCCAAGTCAGTGTTGAGAGTTACCGAAGTAGACTCTTGTACGAGGCGCTTGCTAATTTGCGACAAAATTAGAATATATTCAGTGCGAGTGCGATCGCCAACAAGTTTTTCGTAAGCTGGGTTAACCAGCTTTGATAACAATTCGTTACCTAGCTCTTTTTGAGCAGCAGTTTGAGTAAAACTACTGTCTGGGTGCAAACGGCGGGCGACTTGGAGATAGCGTTTGCGAATCTCTTTGACATCCGCATCAACTGGAACGCACAATACTGCGTGATGATCTATGAAATCATATTTAAATAGTCCGCGGTCTATTTTAAAAGACATATAGAGGTTTTATACCAAAGGAGCAGTTCGACTCCTCTTAGTTTACCCAAAGTCGGGGGGAAAGCCGCCACCTACTACACCCAGGCTGACAGTGGTGGAACCTGTAAAAGTTCGCGACTGAGGGAGTCGTGAATATAACCATTTGTAGCCAGAATTCTACCTGACTCAATTTTTACAGGAGTACCATCGTAGGCGGTGACTTTGCCCCCGGCTTCTTGTACCAAAATTATTCCGGCGGCAATATCCCAAGGGGAAAGCCCCCGTTCCCAGTAACCATCCACACGTCCACAGGCAACATACGCCAAATCTAGCGATGCCGAACCGCTACGTCTGACTCCTTGGGTAAGATGGGTGAGGTGACTAAATTCTGCGTAGTTGTTATCAGAGGTTTCACGGCGATCGTAGGCAAATCCTGTTACTAGTAGGCTTTTACCCAGTTCAGATGTTGCTGAAACCTTGATGGTTTGACGGTTACGCGTTGCTCCTAAGCCAGCAGCAGCATTGAATAGCTCATTATGAAATGGGTCATAAATAACACCAACTTGAGGAACGCCATTAATTAACAACCCGATGGAAACGGCGAAAAATGGATATTGATGGGCGTAGTTGGTTGTGCCATCTAGAGGATCTATTGCCCAGAGGTATTCATTTTCTTGATTACCTAATTTTCCTGATTCTTCAGCAAGGATCGAGTGCTGGGGAAAGTGGCGGCGCAAAATTTCTAAAATCAACTCCTCTGAGGCTTTATCAGCAGCAGTGACTAAATCACCAGGGCGTCCTTTTTCAATAATTGCGTCTTCTAACTTACCCAAGTAACCTTGCAAAATAGCACCAGCAGCTAAGGCTGCTTCTGTAGCAATATCTAGAAAAATTTGTAGATTTGTCATTAGTCATTAGTCATTTGTCATTGGTCATTAGTCATTGGTCGAATGGCACTAAGAAAAGGCGAAAGGCTTGTGTCACCTCGTTCCCAGTCTTCAGACTGGGAATGTATTCCAAGAGGCTCTGCCTCTGGTCAAGCCACTGGAGGCGGAGCCTGCCAGAATTGGTTCCCAGCCTCCAGGCTGGGAACCAGTCAGGGCAAAGCTTATAGCTTTTCTTAGTGCCATTCGATCATTGGTCATTTGTCATTTGTCATTGGTTATTAATTCTTCTACTTCACTTTCTCACTCCTCTACTCCCCCACTCCCCCACTCTCCCCCTCAGCACTCAGCACTCAGCACTCATTAAAGATTTTGGCGGCGAAACTCGGCGGGAGTGAGGCGCATGGGTTTTTCTGGGTTCCAGATTCCTTGCCCCATGAGTCTAGCCCATTGTTGGGCACGTTCTAAACGCTGATCATACTTGTGGTTGGGCGATCGCTCCACAAACATTGCATTTCCTTGTTTGACTAGTTCTTCATTTAACAACACCTTATTTTTCCACACATAAGCTAGAGTTCGTCCGATTTTGTCTTTTGCTTCTAAATCAAACTCCAGCGTTACCAATTGTTCTACACCACCAATTAGATTCTCTAACTGTTCTTTTGCTGCTTCCCCCCAAGGGCGCTGTCGCAAATCTGGAGCATCAATACCAACTAACCGCACTTGGGAAATCAAATTTGGTTGTTCAGCCATGCCTAAAACTTCCAAGCTTTGCCCACTAACTACCCGTGCTACTTTCACCTGGGCTTGACTGTTCGGCAGTTGGTTTTTAGCTTGGCAACTCACCAAGAGCAATAAGCAACCCAAAATAGCTATTTTTCGCACCCACTCACCAAGACTTACAACCATTACAAATTCGGTGATTTTGAATTGTTTATCGAAACAGAATTCAGGAGCCAGAATACAGAATTCATTCTGACTCCTGACTCCTGAATTCTGACTTCTGAATTCATTCCTCATCTAAGGGTAAACCCGCTTTAATTCTCCCCCTAGCAAAATAGCGTCCAAACTGGAGTTCGTAGACTTCATCTTCGTCTTGTGTCTCCACTTCCAAGTCAGAACGGGGATAACTCACACACAACAAGGCATAACCTTGGCGACGTAAATCTGGTGACAAGCCGATCGCCTCTGGTTGGTAAATTTCTCCTGACAACACTCTCACAGCACAAGCGGTGCAAGCCCCGTTGCGGCAAGAAAACGGTAGTTCTACCCCTTGTTTTTCGCCAGTGTGCAGGATGTAGCGGTCTTCTGGCACTTCTAGGGTGTATGTTTTGTCAGTGGCGCGATCGCGAACTTTAATTGTGTATGTACGGGACATCTGGATTTGCGTTTTGGGATTAGGACTATCAGATTCAATCTAGAATATCTTTCTTTATCTTTGCATTTTCTAGGATTCTATAGTATGATCGTAAGTTGTGGCACCTGGAGAGGTGGCCGAGTGGTTTAAGGCGCAGACCTGGAAAGTCTGTTTAGGGAAACTTAACGGGGGTTCGAATCCCCCCCTCTCCGTTCTCAACCCTAAGTCTAAATATATAGTTTGAACCAGACTTCTACAAATAGTCAGGTTCATTAAGAAGCATAGCTGAAACTTAAACTAAACATTGCCTAAATTGAATCTTTTTAGGCAATGTTCAATTGCTTTGTAACGGAATAATAAGGGTTGTGGCTTATCCACAAAATACTGCTTAAGTTCTCTTTTAGGGAACTCCAAGAAATAAATTGTCCAATATTGTGGGGTGGGCATCTTGCCCGCCCTATGAACTGGGCGGGCGAGACGCCCACCCCACAAGAGTTATTGGATATTTTTTTATTTGGAAGTCCATTAAGCAGTATTTTGTCAAGTGCGTAACTTTCTGGATGAATAGCTACTAAAACCTAGACTAAGACTGTGGAACCCACACAGAAACAGAACCAGCATCGCATCGAAAATCAGCCCAGCCCTCATCATTCGTTGTCACAGGTTCGCTGATATGTTCAGTAATATCAATGTAAGTGCTGTTGGGTTGCCCAACTTCCATCCACTTAGTCCCTTCTCCTCCATTACTCAGAACAACTGCTATACCGCCAGGATGTTCTTCATCTCCTAAGCGTGTCCAGCCGATTGTATTGGCGTGATCGAAGTAATCGTATTGGTCGCCATAGGCATAGGTTTGACGAACATGCAAAAATTTATCAATTATCCATTTGTGACTATCGAGCCAAATCTCATGCTCATTGCCATCTGGCCCCTTATCCTTGTAATTAGCACCATAATAATCCGCATAGAAGATACAGGGATAACCATCACTTCGCAGTAGAATCAACGCATAAGCTAACGGTTTAAACCAGCTTTCTACTACAGACTCCAACGACTGCAAGGGTTGAGAATCATGGTTGTCAACTAAGGTGACGGCTAAAGCAGGTTGCTGTTGCACCAAGGTATTATCAAATATCTGCCGCAGATCGTAGGCATTGCCTTGTTTGCTGGCAGCGCTAAAGTTATAGTGCAATGGCGCATCAAACAGCAACACATCGCCACCGGTGATGCTAATGAAATGGTGCAGCGCTTCAACTTCATAAGACCAATACTCACCGACGGCAAAAAGATCGCGACCTGCCTTTTGGCGACAGTGTTGCAGCCATTCGGGGAAAAAGCCAGCCCTAACGTGTTTAACGGCATCAAAACGAAAGCCATCTACATCAGTGGTTTCTACAAACCACTCACCCCAGCGATTCAACTCCTCGCGCACTTCTGGACTTTCCATATCCAGATCGCATCCCATGAGATAGTCGAAAGCGCCTTTTTCCAGGTCAACGTTGTCATCAAATTTCTTATCTTTGAATAGATAAACTGCGTTCTCACCTTCGTTGTAAACGTTGTAATCAACTGCGTCGAAGTGCCACCAGTGCCATTCCATATCAGAGTATTTGCCTTGGCGACCTGGAAAGGTAAAGTGAGTCCACACTTTAATTGTTTGCATCTCACCGATGGGCTGGGTGCGATCGTCTGGATTATAGGGCGTTGCTTCCACTTCTTCTTCTTTGTCTGCACCTAACTTGTGGTTAAGGACAACATCAGCATACACTCGAATGCCAGCAGCTTTTGCCGCCTTCACAGCAGCGATATACTCGTCTTTTGTGCCGTACTTTGTCCGAACCGAGCCTTTCTGGTCAAACTCGCCTAGATCGTATATATCATAGACTCCATACCCGACATCGTAGCCACCCCCTGTTCCTTTGTAAGCTGGGGGTAGCCAAACAGATGTAACACCTGCATCAGCTAACTCTTTGACTTTCTCTTTAAACTCATTCCAAAGATTACCATCTGGAGGGATATACCAATGGAAGTACTGCATCATTACACCATTCAGTTGAGCCATGTGCATCCCTCTAGTAAAACTTACGATAAATTGTGATTTCCGATACAAAGAGTGTACATTAAGTTTTATGTTTTGTCTTTCAATAGAAACAAAAATCTACTAAAAAACTGCGCTCAACTCATATTGTTTTCTTCTGTGGGTGACAGTTCTTCAGCCAGGTTTTTCTGGAGTGCTTCCAATACTGCGATCGGGTCAGCCGGTTCCTGCATCGATTTCGCTTCCGAATCATCCCGATTTATCACATTAGGCAAATCGGTACGGAGTTCTTCTAATAGAGCAATAATCTTGGCAATTTTTTGCTCGGAGAGCAGGTTAAGCTGTAGCATTAATTGCGCCCGTTGTTCGGCAAAGTTTTCTTGGCGAGTTTGTCGTACCAGTACTCCGGTTGAGATCACCAATGACGCTGCATCTAAGCCTTGACCTGACCAGCTAAACGAGGGTAGATTGAATGGCAAAAAGCGATCGAAAAAACTGCTAAAAATCCAGATAGACAGTATGACTAGCAAACTATACATAAATATCGATCGCCCAAAGAATGTAGCGATCGCTTCTAGTATCCTCTGGTGGACGGGAATATCTCGAACTTCCTGGTTATGAAGTGAAATAATCGCTTCAATATTTTTTGCAATCGGGTCTGGTAATGGAGCCGTGATCACTTGATTTCGAGAAGCTTTCTCTTTAATTTTGTTAGTACCTGAACTGAAGCGTCTATTTGCTGTGTAGTCTGCGTTATCGGTCATGCACCAACTCCTGAATCTGGATGTTACTCGATTATTTTATCTTCCACCAACGATGGCGTTTTACCCCACCGTAGGCGATCGCATCCCAATACTGCTCGATTATTTAGATTTAGAACTAGAAAAATTAAATATGATTTCCAAATAAATCAACTTTAGGGGCGTACATCTGTACATTGGTGTCAACTTAAGCTAAAATCCTTTTCAAATCTCGTTTCCAGCCTCCGGCTGGAAATGCTGCTCCTGGTGGCTCTGCCGCCAGTAAAGAGAGGCGGCAGCCCCAAAGACAAGCATTCCCAGTCGGAGACTGGGAACGAGGCAATCTAAAAGCTGCTTCCAGACTTGCTTTCACGTTAAGTTGACACCAATGACATCTGTATGCCCCTAATATAGCGGTTTCCACTCATGCGAGGTACAATATCATACCGCATTCTAGGGGCACGGCAGTACCCATTAGACTTGTATCAAGTTAGCCTAATCACTTATAATTCGTGCTATAACCCCGCCAAAGCTAAACTTTTGCTCCCTTCAGAGCAAGCAAAGAGGGGCTAGTACAAGAAGGCAAAAGTAAAAAGAAAGAATGCGTATTTTGTAAGCTTTCTGGCTATTTTAAATGGGTAGTTTATTCACGCCGTGTTGTACTAGGGTATTTTTTGATGGCAATTAGCCGAACTTGATATTAAATGTCAACCAAGCAGGTAAGGTAAGAAAAATGCTGAAAAACAAGAATCTATTGGTAGCAGCTATTATCTGCTTGTGTTTGAGCAATGGGAATACTGCTTTTGGTAAAAATGTTGGTGTTGTTTTAGCAAAAATTTCCGACTCAGATCGAGCAGCACTTCCTCAGAATAAAAATGCAGAGGCTAAATTAGAGGAAGGAAATAATCTCTATAAACAAGGAGATTTAAAAGGAGCAGAGGCGGCTTTTCGGAAGGCAATTGAACTGCAACCAAACTTTGCACAAGCTTATATTGGTTTAGGAAATACCCTCGACGATCAAGGTAAACCACAAGAAGCGATCGCACAATACAAAAAAGCCATTAGCCTCGATCCTCAAGATTCTGGAGCATACTTTAATTTGGGTTTGACTTTAGCGAGGGTAGATCAATTAGAAGCAGCGATCGCACAATACAAAAAAGCCATTAGCATCGAACCCAAGTATCCTGAAGCTCACTATAACTTAGGAAATGCTCTCTACGCTCAAGGTAAGCTCACAGAAGCAATTACCGAATATACCCAAGCGATTAGCCTCAAACCAGATTATGCCCCGACTTACGCACGTTTGGGAAATGTTCTATACGATCAAGGCAAGCCAGAAGAAGCGATCGCACAATACAAAAAAGCCATAAGTTTCAATCCCAAGTATGCAGACGCTCACTATTACTTAGGAAACGCTTTGTACGCTCAAGGAAAACCAACAGAAGCAGTGGCAGAATATACAGCAGCTATTAGCTTCGATCCGAAAAATCCAGCAGGTTATAACGCCTTGGGAAATGCTCTGTATGGTCAAGGCAAACTAAAAGAAGCGATCGCACAATACAAAAAAGCTATAAGTTTCAATCCCAAGTATGCAGATGCTCACTATAATTTAGCAAGTGCTTTATACGCTCAAGAGCAGTTACCCGAAGCCGTCGCCGAATATACTCAAGCGATTCGCCTCGATCCGAAACATGCACAAGCTTACACAGGTTTGGCAAATGCGATGGACGATCAAGGTAAGCCACAAGAAGCGATCGCACATTACAAAAAAGCCATTAGCCTCGTACCCAATTATGCTTATGCTTACTATAATTTGGCCATCACCTTGGGCAGAGAAAAACAGCTAGAAGAAGCGATTTTAAACTTCAAAAAAGCCAGAGAGTTATTCCAAGCAGAAGAAAATAAGGAGATGGTTGAGCAAATCGATCAGCTCATTCAAAAAATTAATACGCGAACGAATTGAATAAAGGGCATGGGGCATTGGGCATGGGAAATAGGACTTACGCACTATACAAATTAAGCATCATGTGTATGACGGAATTCCGTCGTTTCAGACTATAGAGCGATCGCCCTCAAACAGAATGATTTAGGATTTAAGTATTGAGAATTTAACAAACAGAATTCAGGAGTCAGGAGTCAGAATTCAGAATTGAATTCTGTGCCACTGGCGTCTGAATAAACGGCGTTTTTGCTCCCCCACTAAATCTCCAATTTAGTGGTGCAATAATCGAGTGGTGGATCTGAATCCCCCACTCATTAATTCTGACCGGAGCTTCGGAGTCTCCGGCTCCGCTCCTGAATTCTGACTTCTGAATTCTTTTTTAAGTAAGTCGGCGCAATTGTAAAGCAAATATCTTTCTTTTTTCAGGATTAGAAATTACTTCGCGCCAAAAAACGCCAGCATTTTTTCGAGCGCGCCTGCGCTGTGCATCCGATCTCCATTTTCTAAAGACTCCTGCGCTGCCTCTGCCGCTCTTTTTCTCATTTGGTTTTCGTAAGAAGCAATAGCAGTTTGTATCTCACTAAAATTTTCGTTGCACAAACACTGGCTCAATTCCAAAGCATCAAGCATAGCCATGTTTGCGCCTTCTCCTGCAAAGGGCGGCATTACATGTGCGGCATCGCCGAGCATGGTTAAGTTGGGCAGGGCTTCCCAGTTTTGATTCAAAGGCATACAATAAATGGGTCGCACAATAAAAGGTGTGGCTGCATTTTCAAACAGTTCGTACCAGATACTGCTCCATTCGGAATATTCTTCTTTGAACCATGTCAGCATTTGTGTTTTATCATAATAATCTAAGCCACTATTTGCTGCCCAGTTTTCATCTGTTTTGAAACTTGCGTAAAAAGTTAGGTCACCATTGCCTTTGGTACCCATCAATAAATTCTTTGTATTTCCGAAAGCCATTATTTTTCCGCCATTCAGCAATGTATAAATATGAGGCGTTGCTTTTTCTGCATCATAAATATTGCCTTCAAGCATTGTAATGCCTGAATAAAAAGCTTTGATGTCTGTGATGTATGGACGGATTTTAGAATTGGCGCCATCAGCAGCAATGACAATATCTGCGTAAGCAGATGAACCGCTTTTGAAATGCAACAACCAGCCCACATTTTGTTTTTCCATTGAAATAAAATGGCTGTCCCACACAACTGTTTTCAGTTGTAAAGATTCCAGCAACATATTTCGTAATGGACCACGGTCTATTTCAGGACGAAAATGTTCACTGTCAAAATCTTCATCAGGTTTGGTTTCGTGGTCGCTAAAAAATATTTCTGCACGTTCATTCACGATAACCATTTTATCGGCACCGGGACGAAAATTCTTTTTAAACTCGCTTAATAAATTTGCTTTGCGTAAAGCCGCCATTCCCGACCCTTCATGCATATCAAGCGGCGAGCCTACCATACGAGCATCTTTATTAAAATCTCGTTCATACACTTTTACGTTTGCACCTTTGAGTTGTAAAAGTCGTGCTAAGGTTAGTCCACCGGGACCGCCACCAACTATAGCGATTTGTTTATTTTGTATCCACTTAGCTACTACTTCATCCATAAGTTCCATAAATGACAAATGATCGTGAATCAAGAAAGGGGGAAAGTCTATCTTGTAGGTGCTGGGCCTGGAGATGTGGCATACCTGACAGTAAAAGCTTACAATCTTTTAGCTGCTGCTCAGGTGTTAGTTTACGATGCTTTAGTAGATGCTCAATTATTGCAGTGCGTACCAGATGATTGCCTTAAGTTGGATGTCGGCAAACGCGGTGGTAAACCCAGTACAAGCCAGGCAGAGATTAACAAATTACTTGTAACGCACTGTCAGCAAGGTAAACAAGTTGTAAGGCTGAAATCAGGCGATCCGTTGATTTTTGGGCGTTGCACTTCTGAAATTGAAGCGTTGAAAGCATCCGATTGTGATTTTGAACTGATACCAGGAATTTCCTCAGCCCTTGCAGCACCTTTGTTAGCAGGAATTCCCCTGACAGATCCGGTTTTAAGCCGCGCTTTTGCAGTATTGACAGCGCACGAACCAGAGGTTTTAAACTGGGAGGCGCTCTCACAGTTAGAGACACTGGTAATTTTGATGGGAGGGCAGCATCTAGCAGAGATTGTAGATCAACTGATGCGACACGGGCGATCGCACTTAACACCCATTGCCATCATCCGTTGGGCGGGAACTCCTAATCAACAAATTTGGACAGCGCAACTAGGCAATATTTGGGAACAAACTACCGGATTATCACTTTCTCCGGCGGTAATTGTGATTGGCGAAGTTGTTGGGCTACGCAAGTACTTACAACCTGAGAAAATAGATTATCAGGATTCGACTACAGCCAAAACTTTTAGCCCCTCTGCTATGTCAAGCAACTTCTCCCGATCTCCCCTTACTGGTAAAATAATCTTAGTGACACGTTCAGTTAGTCAGTCGAGTCAATTTAGCGATCGCCTCATCGCATTAGGTGCAACAGTCATCGAAATGCCTACCTTAGAAATCGGCCCGCCTTCCAGCTGGGAAGCTTTGGATCGTGCGATCGCTCATTTATCTGACTTCGATTGGTTAATTCTCACTTCTACCAATGGCATAGACTACTTTTTTGAAAGGCTAAATGCTCAAGGTAAAGATACCCGTGCCTTAGCAGGCATCAAAATTGCCGTTGTTGGTGAGAAAACAGCCCAAAGTCTCAAACAACGCTCTCTGCAAGCAGATTTTATTCCCCCCAATTTTGTTGCCGATTCTTTAGTAGAAAATTTCCCAGAGCAACTGGATGGTAAAACGCTTTTATTTCCCAGAGTTGAAAGCGGTGGAAGGGAAGTTTTAGTTAAGGAATTAACTATCAAGGGAGCAAAGGTAATAGAAGTTGCTGCATATCAATCTTGTTGTCCTAGTAGTATTCCACGTGCGGCAGAATTAGCTTTGCAAAACCGCAAGGTAGACGTAATTACCTTTGCCAGTTCTAAAACTGTGCAATTTTTCTGTCAACTTACTAACAATATATTTTCCCACAACTCTGATCCTAGCCAACTCTTAGAGGGCGTTTGTATTGCCTCTATCGGCCCCCAAACCTCCAAAACTTGCCATACTTTATTCGGACGTGTGGATGTAGAAGCTGAAGAATATACTTTAGATGGTTTAACCCAAGCACTGATTCTATGGGCGACAAATTCTTAGATGAGGGATTGAGGAATGGGGACTGGGGACTGGGTAATGGGGATTGGGGACTGGGTAATGGGTAATGGGTACTGGGAATCAAGGACAAGGGAGAATTATTGAAGAAGTCTCTTCCCAATCCCTAATCCCCAATCCTCAATCCCCAGTCCCTAATCCCCAATCCCTAATCCCTAATCCCCAATCCCTAATCCCTAATCCCCAATGCCCAATGCCTAAACGTATAATCGGCTTAACTGGAGGTATTGCCACAGGCAAAACCACTGTCACCAATTATTTAGCTAGCGTTTATAATCTGCCAATTTTGGATGCAGATATTTATGCTAGAGAGGCAGTATCTTTAGGTTCGCCGATTCTGGGTGCGATCGCCGGGCGTTACGGCGAACAAATTTTACTACCCGATGGCAGCCTCAACCGCCAAAAGCTAGGCGAAATTATCTTTAATCGTCAAGATGAACGCAACTGGATAGACAATTTGATTCACCCTGACGTGCGCGATCGCTTCCTCAAAGCAATTTCTCAGTCTTCCTCACAAATATTGGTGTTAGTAGTGCCTCTATTATTTGAAGCTGGGATGACTAATTTAGTTACAGAAATCTGGGTAGTGCGTTGTTCTCAAGAGCAACAACTACAAAGATTGATACAGCGCAACCATTTAAATAGAGAGCAGGCACAAGCTAGAATTAACAGCCAATTATCTATCGAAGAAAAAGTGGCTCATGCAGATGTCGTTTTAGATAACTCCTCCACCCTAGAAGTATTACTGAAGCAGGTAGATGTAGCCCTAAAAACCCATAAGTAGATACTAAATATTATTTATATTAAAAAATATACATAAACGACATTTTCAAGATACAAAAATTTTATAATATTTTTAAGTAAGAAACACTCATATCTCACAAAACTTTATCTAATAATTAGGTGGTTTTACAGTTGAATTTACGGTTAAAATTACCGTAACTTTAAGGAAGTTAGCTTTAATAAATTATCAGTTCTATTTTTTAATTTTTATTAAGTGCCTTCTCTTCAATTAGGATAGGTATGAACTTAAGTTTTAGTTTTTTAAATAAATTATCTTTGGTTATCTCTTCAGCAACAAAATTAAAACAGAAGAATAAAATACACGATTACAGTCAACAAATTTGGGGAAGCGACTACGTATTTGAGCGCCTCAATGAAGGAATAATCGGCTACATGACTGGAGTAGGGACAGGCATCAAACCCTGCGATCGCATTATCTTACGAGAAGGTTGTGAATCTTATCAATATCAAGTTGAAGAAATTGATTACTATTCCGATCCATCTGATATGTGGATAGCTTTACTCAAGCAAGTAAGTAGGCAAGAATAACTATTTATTGCGTATGCAGAACGCTACAATACTACATATATATTAGAAAATGACTCCTCTTGCGATCTCTACAAGAGGAGTCATTTTCCGCTAGACTTAACTTAAGAAACGTGGATTAAATAAGATGGAAAACTTCATCCTGTCTGTAGCTTCCCTCTTTTTATAAAGGAGAGGGATTGAGGGTGAGGTAAACCAGTTAACATAAATTGTATGTTATTTAATTCTTATTCCTAAGTATAGGCTGAAACTTATATTTATCAGGAAATTAGACTTTGTTAGTCACAATAGAAAAAGTTTCACGCCTGAGTCCAGAACTTTTACTCAATAAAGTAGGTTAGTTCCCTTAATTAGATGAAGTTGAACTAACCTGTCGAAGAAACTCGGTATTCAAATCTAGCTTTTTTCCTAACCATAAAGAATGCTCCGTATGATCTGAGACAGCATCGCCTGTATTTGGGTGGACTAGAATATCCAATCCCTCACGATTGAGCATTAACCAAGGAACGACTCGATCGAATTGATTCGGTAAGAAAGCAACTTGATACATCCCTTGTGGGTGAGGCCCGATGGGGTGGTCAAACCAGCGTCCGAGTTGCACATCAAACCTAGCGCCCAATCCTTCACGTACACGCGCAGCTACATCCTGACTCGCAGTATCAAAGTAAACATGAGCGTGAAAACTAGCGATCTCCATAGCATCTTCTTTCATAGATCCACTTTTCGCTCTCAACTCTAAATTTTGGGTAGTGGACTTTTTCTTTCTTACTGAAAAAGCGATCAATCAATTTTATCCCAATACCGTGCAGTTAAAGATAGATTGTGGAAATTTGACTCACAGAGGTTATCGATTTAATAATACAACACCCCGTAAATAAACCAGGAGTCAGAATACAGAATTGGTGAATACTGTACCCATAAAGGGATAGAGTTTTAAGGTGAGAATATTTTAATTTTTTTCGCCCACCAGGGGCGAAAGCGCGTAGCGGGACGTTCGCGGTAGCGTCTCTAAGAGTTGTACGGTTTTAAGCCAATACGGTTCAGTTAGCGCCAAAAACCCCTCAGATGCGTAGGTTGGGTGGAGGAACGAAACCCAACATTTTCGCGGGTTTGTTGGGTTTCACTTCGTTCCACCCAACCTACGATTATCCTTAACTGAACCGTATTGATTTATAAGAAGAATTCAGAACTCAGGAGCGGAGCCGGAGACTCTGAAGCTCCGGTCAGAATGGGCTAAACCTTAGCTATGCGCTAACAGTATGAATTCTGTATTCTGACTCCTGTTTTATTAAATGTTTTCGCCTCATATTTATCTTTATAGCAAAAGAATTTGAGGAACTTGTGAGGAAAGCAATTTATTTATCTTTGATTATCAAGTGCTAAAATTACTCCACAGTTATATTATACTGTTTGAAAAATTAGTAAAAAACTTAAACAAATGGCTATTTACGAGCAAATTGGCAAAGGCTATGATTTGACTCGTCGGGCTGACCCTGACATTGCTGTCCGATTAGCTGTTCACCTCGAAATCAAATCAAATTCATCATATCTCGATGTGGGATGTGGCACCGGAAATTACACGCTAGCTTTAGCAAAACATGGTGGTATTTGGCATGGCATAGACCAGTCAAAGCAGATGATTGATGCTGCTAAGAATAAGAGTAATTTTGTAGCTTGGCAAGTTGCCGAAGCTGAAGCTTTACCTTATGCTAATGGGATTTTTTCAGGTGTGCTATGCACTCTAGCAATACATCATTTTGCTGCATTAACCCCTGTTTTTCAGGAGATTTACCGTGTGTTGATGGGTGGCAATTTGGTATTGTTTACTGCTACACCAGAGCAAATGAGCCAATATTGGTTAGTCGAATATTTTCCAGAGGCTATATATAAATCTGCTGAACAGATGCCAAGTTTAGAAAATATCAGATTTGCTCTCAATGAGGCAGGTTTTAATTCAGTAGATATCAAACCTTATTCTATTTCAGAAAACTTACAAGACCTATTTTTATATAGTGGTAAATATCGTCCTGAAATATATTTAGATAAAAATGTCCGCTCTGGAATTTCGACGTTTGCTTTGCTAGCTTCTGCGGATGAAATCGCCGCCGGGTGTCAAAGGCTAGCAGCAGATATTAATACAGGACGCATCACTGATATTGTCAATAAATATGAAAACAATCACGGAGATTATTTATTTGTAATTGCCCATAAAGTAGTAAGTTGAGCTAATACATAAAGGACTGACAAATAAACAAATATCCAATTGATTATTGTGGGGTGGGCGTCTCGCCCGCCCAGTCAATATGACGGCAATATGCTCACCCCACAATATTGGATAATTTATTTCTTGGAGTTCCCTAATTAAATTACTCCTGGCCCTCTACCCCGATTGTCATTATTTTCTGTTAACTTGCCTTCTTCGTCCTGATTAATTTCTCCGAGTTCTTGAATACGTTCTGCTCTCTCTTCTGCTGCTTGTTGGCGTGCATCGCCTGGCTGTTCGTAGTAAATTTCCGGTTCAACTGCATAGTTGTTCAACAAACCTTCTTTGTCCACAGTATAGCCATCAGTGGTGCGTATACTTTCTGGATCGGTTTGGTCATCGGTGGAGGCATCTGCTTCCCCTTCTTCTGTGGGGAGTGTTTTATACTTATTTCCTTCTCTTTCTATACGAGCGGCTGTTTCTGCTGGAATAATACCGCGATCGTAAGTATCTACTTCAGCCCGATCAGATGAATCTATACCTTTATTAACTGCTTCATTAGCCATAATTTATGTCCTCGTTAAAGAATCTATTAAATAACTTCAAGAACTAGATTAGGCTGTTTTTTATCTCCGAACTACTATCTTTAGAAGTGATTTAAAATTAAATATAATGTTATGTTCTCTATCTTTTGAGGTATCAAAAAAATCAATATTTAACTAAAAAGAAAGAATGCTTATTTTGTAAAGCTTTCTGGCTATTTTAAATGGGTGGTTTCTTTACACCGTGTTGTACTAGTACAAGAAGGCAAAAGTAAAAAGAAAGAATACTTATTTTGTAAGCTTTCTGCCGATTTTAAATGGGTGGTTTATTTACGCCGTGTTGTACTAGTAGTCTGTCAAATAAATTTTGACGGATAAAGAAACGAACCGCATACTCCTACGGAGAAGCAAGCTACGCGCAGCGTCTCGTTAGAGAAGGACGCAAAGAGCGCTAAGGAAGAAGGAAGGAAAGAAAGAAGAAAAATTGAAAAATTTATTTACCCGTCAATTAGTTCTTGACAGACTACTAGTAGTCTGTCCCATTAATGTTGTTGGGCTGCTAGATCCCCGACAACTTCTGCGAAGTCGGGGATCTGAACACCACTAACCTCTCAAAACTTTTAGGACAGACTGCTAGTTTAGTGTTCAGGAAATTTATTCGCCCACAAACTGGTTCTTCAGGAATTGAATTTCATGGGACAATTCTTGCCGAGTTGAAGCCTTCAGTAGATAACGGGAAATAAACCAAGTGGCGTAACCAATTCCAACTAACTCAAAGAGGGGTGATAATAGTGGAATATCATTGATTGCATCCAAAACTGCTAGTACTACCTTGGCTGTAACAATCGCCGCCAAAATTAAAGCAACAGTTATTAGAGGCTGCTTATAGTTTTGAAAAAAGCTACTTAAGTATTGGGGCAGTTGCTCCAAAAATTGAGTAATTTGTCTGCTAATTTGTTGCCATTGAGATTCAGGTTCACGGGCTGGTGGTAACTTTGGCAAGTTTGCAGTATCAGTACCTTCAAGTGCTAGTGTACCTGGTGAGAATGAAGCATTGATCGATTCTCGTTGCTGTTGTTCAGTTGCCATAGTTTTTATTTGGGGCAATTACAAGAGTTTGTATAACTGACTAATCGTAAATAAATAATAATTATTCGAGTCGTCAGTTGTCAATTCTTAATGGTCAGTTATAAGTATAACTGACCACTAATACTGAGTAAGAGTATTTAATTTTATTTATGCCTACCTACTCAATTAGATTTGTTGTTGGCTTTCTTAGCTTTTTGGTGTGGCAACAGTTGCTTTAACAACTACAGTTTTGACACCTTTAATTTGTTTAGCTAAAGTTTCGATTTTAGCCAATTCCTGCTGAGTGGTGACAGTTCCCGCAACAGTCACAACACCACCGTCTGCGGCATTAACTGTTAGTGCACCTTTGGGTATATTAGCCTCCAACTTGGAGCGAACTTCACTTGCTAAGTCACCTTTAGCTCTTTTTGTATCCCCACCAGTGGTATTATTGCGCTGTTCGCGGGCGCGAATATCCTCATTTAGCTGTCTTCTGCGAACTTCACTTTGTGCATCTTTTTGAGAAGCTTCTGTGGTTTTTGCAGTCGGTGTTTGGGGAGCTTCATTAGGATTATTGGGTGCAGATTCACTTGTTTTAGAAGCGTTATCACAAGCGGCAACACCAAACATTAAGAGGGTGCTAATTAAGAAGGGGGTTAGCTTTTGCATAGGTTTAATTCGCAATCTGAAGGTGAAATTTGTTGATATTTATGGGACAAAGGAGGAGCAAGTTTTTTAGTCAGGAGCAAAGTTTTCAATTTCTTTATCCTGCAATTTAGGGCAATGAGTTTGAGTGACAACTACTTTGGGTTAAAGTACTTCATCACGACGATCAACAATGACGACGGCAGGATCGTTTCTATGAGGCTCTGCTGAGTAATTGGTGCGATCGCTATTATGCGTGACTTGTTCAAAACCTGGGCGAGGTTCACTAATCTCTGTGGCATCATAGATAGCAAATTCTTCAATACCTCGATGTTTGAGAATTGCTTCTGCTTGGTGGATTTCAGCTTCTGTACCATCGATAATTACTAAGTAGTCGCCTCTTTGGAAGCGATCGCTATATACTCTAGCTCTATCTTCAGGGATTCCCAAGCCAACGAGCGCACCAACAATACTCCCAGCCGCCGCACCGATGGCACCACCAGCCAATGTTGTTGCCAAAGCCGTTGCTACTGCACCACCTGCAATCACTGGCCCGATTCCAGGAATTGCTAAAGTCCCCAAACCAACTAATAAGCCAGTCAAACCGCCGACGACTCCACCTGTTGCGGCTCCAGCTTTTGCACCATCGTCTGCTTTATTACCTGTACCAACATTTCTGTCTACATCTACGCCAGCGATCCCATGACCGTTTGTATCTTTGGCGATGATCGAGACTCTATCTAAAGAAAAACCCGCATCTCGTAATTCTGTAATTGCTACTTCTGCATCTCGGCGATGTGAAAATATCCCGATCGCACGTTTAGCGACACCACTATAAGCTGGTGTAGGAGTAACATAATCAGTGCCAACATTTGCCACATCTGGGTTATCGTAAATGCCAAACTCTTCCACACCCTGACGATTTAGAATTGATTCGGCTCTGAGAATTTCTGCATCTGTGCCATCAAGGATCACTAAATAGTGTCCTCGTCTCACGCGTTCGTCGTAAACTCTGGCTCGTTCTTCGGGAATTCCTAAACCAATTAATGCACCAAGCAAACTACCCGCTACTGCACCAATACCAACGCCAGCAAGAGTTGTAGCTAGAGTAGTTGCTGCGGCTCCAGCTAACATAATTGGCCCGATGCCAGGAATTGCCAGAGTACCAAGACCGACTAGTAAGCCAGTTAATCCGCCCAAAGCACCGCCTGTGGCTGCTCCGACTTTAGCACCTTCGTCCGATTTATCGCCGACGCGATCGCGCACTTCAGCCCCAGCAATATCGTCTTTGTCTCCATCTTGGGTAATGACAGAAACTCTATTCATGTCAAAGCCGACTTTTTTCAATTCATGTAGTGCATTCTCAACATCTCGGCGATTAGAAAATACACCTACACCACGTTTATGTACAACACCTACAACCATTATTTTCTCTCCTCAGCAACAATTAATTATTCTACAAATTTTATAGCTTGTAATACCCTCCATTAATACATTTTTATATCCCATTTACATCAATCGCTTGGAAGAATTTTTCTCTCTATCATTAGGCATAGGTGACTTTATCTAAATGACTAAATAATTTTCAAGTATAAAAAGTTAAATATTGATTGCTACTAGTTATCAATAGATTGTTTTAAAAAATATGTTACGAAATATTGCTTTTTTAAGATTTTGTATTTCCATGAATTTCCTAGAATTGCATTACTTAGTAAAAGAAAAAATCTTCTTTTGAGATACAACTTTTGGCGAACTAACCTACTACCTAAGAAAGTGTCAGCGTCGATAACTGAATAATTAAGCTGATAAATAAGCCATTTTCTAAATGGGTATGTAATTGAGTGCAAGTGAGAAAATCTTATGTTTCAAAGTGTTTTAACCATTTTGGGATGGAACTGGTTGCCTTTTGGATTAGAGCCTGTAAATTTAGCTCAGGAAATACTAACTCCCGAAAAAGCATCAGTTCTTTTTTCTGGATCTAAATTCTTAGTGGCAATGCTCGCTGGGGTTTCAATGGCATTTGCCTTTCAATTGTTATTCACAAACTTTTCAGTCGCAGTCGGCATTTCATCTTGGGAAATCGACTCTGATTCTGACGATGAGTCACAAGGTTTGGGTAAGACTATTCGTAAAGTTCAAGCTAAAGCTGGTGCTTGGGCATTAATAACCGCGAGCATTGCATTATTTATTGCTTGTTTTTTAGCAGTAAAACTTAGCTTAATCGAAAGTGCATTTTTAGGAGCAATTATTGGTGTAGTCATCTGGTCTATCTATTTCTCACTAGTAATTTGGTTGGGTTCATCGGCGGTTGGTTCTTTAATTGGTTCTATTTCTAATACTGTCACTTCTGGTTTTCAAGCACTGATGGGTACAGCAAATGCTGGTATTGGTGCTAATGCTGCAAAAAAACAGTTAGTTTCTACGGCTGAAGAGATTACAGCCGCAGTCCGACGAGAATTAACTTCAGGTTTTGATTCTGAAGGTATTAAAAATACGCTCCAAAGTTCCTTAAGCTCTCTGCAATTACCAAAGCTGGATATCAAAGAAATACGCACTCAATTTGACCAGCTTCTTAAAGATACAGATTTACAATCTGTTGCCAATAGTGATTTACTGCAAAATATTAACCGCCAAACCTTTGTTGATTTAATCAGCAGTCGTACAGATTTATCTAAAGAAGATATCAATGGCATTGCTGACCAATTTCAAGATGCTTGGCAACAAGCTTTGAATCGCAAAAATCCTACAGAACAAGTAATCAATTTACTTAAGTCTGCTACTCCTGAAGAACTGAATTCTGAGCAATTGGGTGAACGGCTTCAACAACTGGTTACAGTGGGAGGCGGTAATGGCAATGGTGTAATTAAGCAAGCAATTCGATATGGCTTGAGTGCTGCTGCACCAGCAGTTATGGAGCGAGTAAATCTTGCTAATATCGATGTGAACAAAATTACAACTCAGTTGCAAAAGCTGAAAGGAAAAGTTCAAGATGTCGATGTCGATGAAATCACAGAACAACTCAAAAAGTTTAGAGAGCAAGCAACTGAGCAAGTATCTGCAAAATTATCAATATCACTGGAAAATGCGATTAAGGCAGATGTCGAAGACTACATATTGCATTCGTTTCCTTGGCACTTCAATCGAATTACCTTAGTAGATGAATTTAAAGAAGTCATCTATGACGTAAATGCAGATCCGACAACTGTGAGACGAGAGTTGGAAGAAATTAATCAAGAATATTTCACCAATTTACTAAAGCAGCGTGGTGATATCAGCGAAGCCAGGGTGAAAGAAATTTCCGAACAAATGGAAAGCGATCGCCTGGAAGTTTTAGAGACTGTCAAACAGTCCGAAGCGCGCGAAAAAGGGCAAGATTTCCGCAGCCGTATCGAAGATTATCTGCGTTCAACGGGGAAAGAAGAACTCAATCCTGAAGGTATTGAGCGAGATTTTGCGAAGTTGCTGGAAGATCCACAAGCTGGATTTGAAGATTTAAGCGATCGCTTTGGGCAATTTGACCGCGATACTTTTGTACAATTGCTCAGTCAGCGTCAAGATATCAGCGAAGAGGAAGCTAATAATATAGTTAGTCAACTCGAACGCAACCGCGATAACCTATTGAATCGTGCTAGAGAATTGCAAGAACAAGCAAAGGCGAAAGCCGATGAACTGCGCCAAAGAGTTGAAGAATATCTGCAAAATACTAACAAAGACGAACTTAATCCCGAAGCTATCAAACGTGAGTTTAGAATCTTGCTAGACGATCCGCAAGCCGGAATTAGCCTGTTGCGATCGCGCCTATCACAATTTGATCGGGATACATTGGTACAATTGCTCAGTCAGCGTCAAGATTTGAGCGAAGAACAGGTAAATCAAACTCTCGATCAGCTCGAATCAGTCCGAGATAGTATTTTGCAAGTACCGCAACAAGCGAAAGAACAGTACGAAAAAACTACAAAAGCGATCGCCGAATATCTCCGCAATACCAACCTAGAAGAACTTGATCCAGAAGGGATCAGGGGCGATTTGGAAAAATTACTCGATGATCCTAAGGCGGGTACATTAGCATTACGCGATCGCTTGTCTCACGTCGATCGAGAAACCTTGGTTAAACTCGTGAGTCAACGAGGAGACTTGAGCCAAGAGCAGATTAATCAGATAATTGATCGCGCTCAAGATGCCATTGGTGATATCCTGAGAGCGCCACGACGTTTAGCCAAGCGTACTGCTCAAAAAGCTCTAGATTTTGAAGGTAATCTGGAAGAATATCTGCGTAATACCAACAAAGATGAACTCAACCCCGAAGGAATCAAACGCGATTTACAATTGCTACTGTCTTCTCCCCGCGCTGGACTTGGGAATTTAAGCGATCGCGCCTCCAAATTTGACCGTTCGACAATTGTGGCGCTATTATCTCAACGGGAAGATATCTCAGAAGAAGAAGCTAACCGAATTGTGGATCAAATTGATTCTGTTCGTAGTTCTATTGTTGAACAATTCCAACAGATTCAGCAGAGAGTGCAATCAGTGCTAGATGGGGTTTTTGCCAAAGTTCGCAACTATCTTAACTCCCTGGATCGTTCCGAACTCAGCTATGAAGGAATTAAACAAGACTTTGCGAAAGTCTTCGACGATCCCCAAGCCGGATTTGAAGCATTGCGCGATCGCCTCAGTCAATTCGATCGTGATACCTTAGTTGCTGTATTGAGTTCTCGTGAAGATATTTCGGAGGCTGATGCTAACCGCATAATTAACCAAATAGAAGCAGCGCGGGATGGCGTATTGCACCGAGCCGAACGCATCCAACAAGAAACCCAAAAACGCTTGAAAGTAATTCAAGAGCAAGCTAAAAAGCAAGCCGAAGAAACTAAAAAAACCGTTGCTAATGCTGCGTGGTGGATATTTGGGACAGCGATTACTTCCCTTGCGGCTAGTGCGATCGCCGGTGCGATCGCGGTGACTGGGATAACTCTACCTGGTTAAAATATCTCCGTCATTGAGAATGTTATTCAGGAGATATTCTGCAAGGTAGTACTCATGGGGATCTACTAGCTGAGTTTGAAATTCAGCTTGCAGGCACATCACAACTAGTAGCAAGCGACATTATCCTTTAATAGACTTTTTGTAAAAGTCACTAAACCCCACTCCTAAGCGATCGCTCTTAGGAGTGGGGTTCTTATTCATGAGAAAATCAGATAATACAATCGCAATACAAGCGATGATGCCAGGGAAGGAAAAAAAATGTCGGAGAATTTGAGAAGCCAAATAGTGACGCAAGGGGTGCAGCGATCGCCTAATCGGGCTATGCTGCGTGCAGTTGGTTTTAAAGATGAAGATTTCAATAAAGCCATTGTGGGCATTGCCAACGGTTACAGCACGATCACCCCCTGTAATATGGGGATCAATCAACTGGCGCAGAGGGCAGAGGTGGGGATTAGAACTGCCGGGGCGATGCCGCAAGTGTTTGGCACAATTACCATTAGCGATGGGATTTCGATGGGAACTGAAGGGATGAAATATTCCCTAGTGTCGCGGGAAGTCATTGCCGATTCCATTGAAACCGTCTGTACTGGACAAAGTATGGATGGTGTGATAGCGATTGGCGGTTGTGATAAAAATATGCCAGGGGCAATGCTAGCGATCGCGCGGATCAATATCCCGGCAATATTCGTTTATGGCGGCACAATTAAACCCGGTCACTATAATGGACGCGATTTAACTGTTGTTAGTTGTTTTGAAGCTGTTGGTCAATATAGTGCTGGAAAAATTGACGAAAAAGAATTATTAGAAGTTGAAAATCGAGCTTGTCCTGGCGCTGGTTCCTGTGGGGGAATGTTCACAGCTAACACCATGTCTTCAGCATTTGAAGCCTTGGGGATGAGTTTGCCCTATTCTTCGACAATGGCGGCAGAAGATGCTGAAAAAGCCGATAGCACCGAAAAATCAGCCCTTGTATTAGTCGAAGCTATCCGCAAACAAATCTTGCCTCGCCAAATTATCACCCGCAAATCTCTAGAGAATGCCATTTCTGTAGTCATGGCGGTGGGTGGTTCGACCAATGCAGTGTTGCATTTATTAGCGATCGCCCGCGCCGCCGATGTAGAGTTAACCATAGACGACTTTGAAACTATCCGCGGCCGTGTTCCCGTTTTGTGTGATTTAAAACCAAGCGGTAAATATGTCGCCACAGATTTACACAAAGCTGGTGGCATTCCCCAAGTAATGAAGATGCTACTTGTGCATGATTTATTACATGGTGATAGTCTTACCATCACTGGTCAAACAATTGCAGAGATATTAGCAGACATCCCAGCAGAACCATCTGCCAATCAAGATGTGATTCGTCCTTGGAATAACCCAATGTATGCCCAAGGACATTTAGCCGTTCTCAGAGGTAATTTGGCAACAGAAGGGGCTGTTGCCAAAATTACTGGGGTGAAAAAACCAGTGATTACCGGGCCTGCACGAGTGTTTGAATCAGAAGAAGCTTCTTTAGATGCAATTTTGGCTGGTAAAATTCAACCTGGTGATATTCTAGTCATCCGCTACGAAGGGCCTAAGGGTGGCCCTGGGATGCGAGAAATGTTAGCTCCCACCTCTGCAATTATCGGTGCTGGTTTGGGTGATGCTGTGGGATTAATTACCGACGGACGTTTTTCTGGCGGTACTTATGGCATGGTGGTTGGTCATGTTGCACCAGAAGCAGCAGTGGGTGGTGCGATCGCCCTTATAGAAGAAGGCGATAGTATTACTATTGATGCACCCGCTCGTCTATTGCAGTTGAATATATCTGAAGAAGAATTGGCCCGTCGTCGTGCCAATTGGCAACCTCCCGCTCCACGTTACACTAAAGGCGTGTTGGCGAAATATGCCAAATTAGTATCTTCTAGCAGTATTGGCGCTGTAACAGATTTGGACTTGTTTTAATTAACCTGACATAACTTCAACTGCCTACACTGTAAAGTCCGGTACAGTGTAGGCTTATCAATATGTAGGTACTAACGCAAAACTAATTGAACATTTATTTAAGCTGGAATGACCTTGTGATAACAATACCGTTCGGTTAAGGTTTTTTGATGAAAATTATAAATCTCAAAGACGCGATAAATCGGCGTCTCTACAAAAGACTGATTATTGTAGAGACGCCGATTCATCGCGTCTCTTGCCTTAACCGAACAGTATTGCTTGTGATAAGCATTTAAGACAATGCCAATATACAATTAATTTTGCACAGGTAATTAGCACCCATTTCAGTCGGGGTTTAAATCTCAATACGGTTCAGTTAAGGCTAAAATTCTTTTTTTAACCAACCGCAAAGGACGCAAAGGACGCAAAGGAAGAGAAGGAAGAGAAGCTTAACTGAACTGTATTGGTTTAAATCCTCGTCTGAAATGTCTTTAATTTTTAATTTTTAATTTTTAATTGTTAATTATGGGGATCTATTAAGTTTTAGCACCCCGCCACCCATGCAAGATTGGCATAGTAAACAATCCCCACGCCAAACCCGTAATTAACCCAAAAGGCGTAACCAGATAATTATTAAAATTCCACAAACCAAAAACTTGCGCTGCCAATTCCAAAGGATAAGCCATCATCAGCACACTTACTAAAGCCACACCACTCCAGCCATACTGACTCAACCAGTAAAATTCCTTACCACCAGTTATCCCATACAGCAGACGAGTAATCAGCAAACCCGTGACAGTGCCGTAGCAGCGCATACACACAGCCATAATAAACGGTGGTGCTAAATCTAACCCCATATCTGGTTGCGGACAGACATGATTACCCATGAAATAAATGATGTCCGCAATCCCAGGAAGCAAAGACACTCCAGACGCAGCCAAAAAGGGAGCAATTGGCGGGCCAAAAACCATCCCCGCCAACATAAAATCAGCAATTAAACTGACCCAATTAACCTGCAACTCTTCACTAAAAGCTACTCTTGTCATCTCCCTTTCTCTGCGCCCTCTGCGCCTCTGCGGTTCGTTTTCCTAACCTACCTTATTCACATAAGGACTTGTCAACTTATCCAACTGCTGAATCAGCAGACTGAGGAATAATCCCACATCCGTCACCACACCCACCGATTCTACAGAACCGCGATCGCTTAACTTAGTCACCACAGCTGGATTAATATCCACACATACCATTTTCACACCCGCCGGGGTCATATTCCCCACGCCAATGGAGTGCAGCATCGATGACAACATCAAAATCATCTCCGCACCTTCTAAATGTTTGGCATATTCCTCCTGTGCTTGAATCAAATCCATTTGGGTATCAGGCAAAGGTCCGTCATCCCGAATCGATCCCGCAAGCACAAAAGGTATATTATTGTGGACACATTCATACATCACGCCACTTTTAATTGCTCCCGCCTCCACAGCTTTGGGAATGCTGCCATAACGGCGGATACTATTAATTACCTTCAGGTGATGGCGGTGTCCACCACGAACGGCGACACCCCGTTTCATGTCCACACCTAAGGAAGTGCCCATGATATTTTGCTCGATGTCGTGAACTGCGATCGCATTCCCACCCAGCAACGCCTGTACATATCCTTCCCGAACCAGTTGCGCCAAGTGTTCGCCGCCACCAGTATGAATCACCACTGGTCCAGCCGTGACAACTACTTTACCACCAGCATCGCGGATTTTACGTAATTCCCAAGCCACTTGCTCAACGACCAATTCCACGCGCCGTTCGCTGGAAACTCCCGCCGACATAAAGCTGAATTCTTGGGTGCTGCGGAGTTCGCGCGATTCAGTTTTGCGGATGGTGCGGATACCCAACACGTCTACAATTACCTGTTCGCCAACTTTTAAATCGCGTAAAATTTTACACCGAGCTACTAAACCTGTAGGAGATTGAGTAATGGCGATCGCGCCATCCATTCGCTGATTTTCTACCTTCACCCACTGACCATTAATTCGCACTTCCGTGGGATAAATTGTACTGACGTAGAAATCATCAGGCGCAACACCATCTTGGATTACCGGCTCCAGTTTGGCATCTCGTTCATCATGGGGTAAATCTACAGCACCCAAATCAATCAACATTGAGATGATTTCTTCCATCACCTCATGAGATGGTGCTGATACCTTCACCTCTGCGGCTGAAGTACTTTGGCGTTGTTCTCCCAAGTTGAAATTTAAGACTTGGAAACTTCCCCCGGCATCTATAATCAAATCCAAAGCGCGGTTGATTAAGCCAGCATCTAGCAAATGTCCTTCCATGCGAATGACGCGGCTTTCTACCGAGACATTGGCATGAATTTCATCTCTAACTGGTTCTGTCACCCGCAGAGTTAAGCATTTAGCTGCACCACCAGCTTTGAGAAATTCCGTCAGTGGTGTTTCCAGCACTTGGAAACCTACATCTGCAAGGCGGGTTTTCAAAGCATCACTCGCCTTGTTCATAATGACGATGTTATCCACATTCACCGTATTACAAGCGAAGTTGACTGCATCGGCTTCTTCAATTGCGATTAGCTTTTCTGGTGCGACTCGTATTTCAATTAAGCGGTTGGAGTAAGAATCAAAAGCACCGGGATAGTAAAGCAAATAGCCATTTGTTAAAGGACAAAAGCAAGTATCCAGGTGATAGAAACGTTCGTCTATTAATCGCAGCGATAGCACCTCAATATCCAGCCATTTAGCTAGATAAGGGTGAGAATCTAATTCCGAGCGAAAACCGTATCCCGCCCATAACCAGCGTCCTTCCCGATCTAGCAGTGCGTCTCCTGCTCCCTCAAAGGGTAAATCTTTGGGTAGTTCATTGACTGTATAACCATTTGCCTCAAACCATTGTTTGAAGAAAGGCTCCTCGCCCTGACGTTCTTTGTGCAAAAAGCGGCTGAGAACGACATTATCACCTAGAACTAAGCCAGCGTTGGCAGTAAAAACCAAATCAGGCCAGCCTTTTTCAGGTGGTACTAAGTCTACAATGGCGTGTTGTTTGAGGATTTGGTGTAGTCCTTGCCACTGTTCCACGGCGCGATCGCGCGATGACTTGTGAATATTCCCTTCCATCCAAGGATTAATCACATAATCTACATCGTAGTAGTCAGGAGGGCACATTAAAAAGCGAATCCGGGAAGTCATAAAAATCTTACAAGGGTTTTATATAGTACAAGCTTACTTTGAATACAGACTTTTCTTTTTTTTTACAGGTAAAATCTGCTACTATAGCTTATCTATTTTGATGGTTGAAGACTTTAACAAAGGCTTCATTATTAATTCTATTACTGGAAGATGGTAATAATATAGCAATCCGATTTGATTTCTGAATCACTCGTAGAGGTAAGGGACTGGGGAATGGGGACTGGGGACTGGGAAGAAGGAATAAAGGTGTACTGAGTTTTTTCAAAAATCAAATATGAGTCCTATACCAAATCAACTAATTAACCAATTCCGTGGGTTTAAGTCCCCCGCCTCTAAAAAGCGGCAAGTTTTGTGTTGGGGTTTAAATCCCCATCACAAAACTGTACTTCCGACTTATTTAACTTTATTTCGTCAGTCCCAGTCCCTATTTATCCAAAGCCAAATTCAGTTTGAGAACATTGACATGGGGTTCTCCTAAAAATCCCCACTGCCGTCCTGTGGTATTGTCACTAATTAGTTTTTGCACTTCTCCTACAGGTTTATTGCGGGCTTTAGCTACGCGAGATGCTTGGAGGTTGGCGTTGGCAATGGATATATCAGGATCTAAACCAGAAGCAGAGTTAGTTACTGCATCAATTGGAACAGGAGTGTTATCCGCTAAACCATTTTCTTTGCGGTAGGCTGTGATTGCACCTTTGACTGCATCAATCAATTTCTTATTAGTAGGGCCATAATTGGTTGCACCACTGTTAGCAGCATTATAGGGTTGAGCATCAGTCCCACCAGTCTTGTTTGTAGCGCTAGGACGGGGATGGAAGTACTTAGGCGCAGCGAAGTTTTGACCAATGAGTTCAGAACCAATCACTTTGTTATTGACAGTGATTAAGCTACCTTGGGCTTGGTAAGGGAACAAAAGGTTTGCAACCACTGTAGTTGCAAGTGGATAGATGACACCACAAAGCAAGATAAACCAAAGGGCGGTAGTGATTGCAGGTATCAGTAAGCTAATTATGGGTGAACGAGATTGAATTGCCATTGGGGATAATTCCTGAATTTAGAAAGATTTGCCAGATGCTAGCTCAAAGTGTTCTGATATTGGGCCAAGAGCCAAAGCTGGGAAAAATGTTAACCCACCAACAATTAATATCGAAGCTAATAACAGGACTCCAAAGAACACGGTATTTGTAGACATCGTACCCGTGGTTTTTGGTACTCTCGGTTTAACAGCCAAGTAGCCAGCAACAGCTAACATGGGTAATACAGGAGCTAAAAATCTTCCTAGCAATATCCCTATACCGAGTACAGAGTTGTAGAAAGGAGTATTCGCATTGAGTCCACCAAAGGCTGACCCATTATTAGCCGTTACTGATGTAAAAGCATATAAAAGTTCAGTAAACCCGTGAGCATCTGGGTTATTTAAACTGTCTAATGCTTTCGGCCAAACTAGTGCCAGTCCGATTCCGATTAGAATTGTGAAGGGGTGAGCTAGTAAGGCTAAAGACACAAGTTTGACTTCTTTAGCTTCAATTTTTTTGCTCAAAAATTCTGGTGTACGTCCTACCATCAACCCTACAAGAAAGACGGTTACAGCAGCGTACATAATTAAGGTAATCAGCCCGACACCTTTACCACCAAAAACCACGTTTAGCAGCATTTCTGAAAGCGCCGCAAAGCCTCCCATTGGTGTGAGACTATCATGCATGGCATTGACACTACCTGTAGTAGCGGCTGTGGTAGCAGTGACAAATAAGCTAGTTTGAGCAATGCCAAACCTCACCTCCTTACCTTCAAAATTGCCACCGCTTTGCAAAGCTGATAAAGTTTGATCAGCCCCTACTTCAGTTAACAACGGATTCCCAATTTGTTCAGCCGGCAGGATGATTGCTAAAAATCCGATGAATAAAGCGGTGAATACCCCAAAAAATATCCATCCTTGTCGCCGCGCTCTTACCATTGTTCCAAAGGTGTAGGTGAGTGCTGGAACAATTAACAACATTGACATAATCTCTAGGGAATTTGTCAAAGCAGTTGGATTTTCAAAGGGGTGGGCTGAATTCACGTTAAAGAATCCACCGCCGTTTGTACCAATTTGCTTAATCGACTCTAAACTAGCAACAGGGCCACGAGCAATGGTTTGAGTAGCACCTTCCAGAGTAGTTGCGATCGCAGCCGGAGCTAATGTCTGAGGGACTCCTTGCCAAACATAGACTAGCGACAACACAAAACAAATCGGTAGAAACAATCGATAAATTGCCCTAGTCAAATCTACCCAAAAGTTCCCCAGATTGTTAACACCGTTTTGACTTAATCCCCTGATGACTGCAACCCCAGCCGCTAAACCTGTTGCTGATGAGGTAAACATCAAACAGGTAATCATTACCATTTGATTAAAATAAGAAAGGGTTGTTTCACCGCCATAGCTTTGCCAATCAGTGTTGGTAACAAAAGAAATTGCAGTGTTAAACGCCAGATCTGCCGTTGGTGCTGGAGAAATTTTATCGGGATTGAAAGGCAAAATATCTTGAAGTCGTAGTGTTGCATAAAACAACAACACGAAAACTAAATTAGAGATTACAATCGCCTGACTATAGCGTTGCCAAGTCATTTTTTCTTCAGGATTTATCCCTAGAAATCGATAGGTGTAACGCTCTAATACCGTATCTGTCTCATCAGTGAAAATCTTAATTAAGTATTTGCCGATTGGGATAACAAAAGCAAACCCAATAATTAAGATAATGATTAGCAGTTGCAAGATGTTCAATATCATACAAATTGATTCCCTACAGCGTCTCAAACGCTCTAATTAAACCAAAAAGACCTAAAAAGCTAACTAAAATAACCGCCACGTAAATTAAATCGTTCATAACTTCGATATTTGGGGATTGGGGACTGGGGACTGGGGGAATGGCACTAAGTTAAGATACAGCCCTTGCCCCAACTGGTTCCCAGCCTCCAGGCTGGGAAACCATTCTCGGAGGCTCCGCCTCCATAGCTTGACAAGAGGCAGAGCCTCTCGGAACTCGTTCCCAGCCTCCAGGCTGGGAACGAGGATACAATAAGTCTTTGGACTTTTCTTAGTGCCATTCGGGATTGGGGATTGGGGATTTATACGTCAACCAGCTTAAAAGCGTTGGGGTTGTAACATCACCATGAATAGATAAATTGCCAATGCTACTGTTACAAGTCCCAGCACACCGATCGCATAAGCACTTCCCCGCGAAATTGTTTCTCCGCTTGCTGCAAAAACAACAGGGGCAAGAACTGCATTTAAACAGAGAGCAAGAAATATTTTGAAAGAAATAGAGCGGTACAATTTTGGCGATCGCAGTACTTCTACCTCATTGCTCAATTGACTCAGCATCTCATTGACTAACTTAATTTTCGTCATATATTCAAAGCCTCGTGAATGTTTATATTTTTACGTCTATGCCTGAGTTTTTAATATTCATAGACAGACACAAAGCACAGAAAAAATGCTTATTTGGGAGATTTAAAAGATTAACTTTTAGTAAAATGGCGTTATTTAATTTAGAAAAAAATAAGTATTCTTCACTCTTCCTGTCTGCGGCTGGAGCGCGTCTGCGTGAAGTTCAATTAACAACGCCGATGAAAAACAAATGCTCAAAAAACTAACTATGACAAACCAATCGCCACAATAATCACATCAATGATTTTGATGCCAATAAATGGAGCAATTACACCACCAACCCCATAGATATAAACATTGCGTTGCAATAGTTGATCGGCTGTGAGGGGTCGGAATTTAACACCCTTAAGTGCTAGTGGAATCAACGCCGGAATAATCAGTGCATTAAAGATCAAAGCAGACAGAATCGCCGATTGCGAACTTGCTAAACCCATAATGTTTAAACTGCCAAGTCCAGCAGTAGTAAACAAAGCGGGAATAATTGCAAAGTATTTAGAGATATCGTTAGCGACTGAAAAGGTAGTCAGTGCGCCTCTGGTAATTAGTAACTGCTTACCAATTGTCACAATATCTATCAACTTTGTGGGGTCAGAATCCAAGTCCACCATATTGGCAGCTTCTTTGGCTGCTTGTGTACCAGAGTTCATCGCCACACCTACATTGGCCTGAGCAAGTGCCGGTGCATCATTAGTACCATCACCAGTCATTGCTACTATTTTATTTTCCGCTTGTTCAGCTTGGATAACTCTCATTTTATCTTCTGGTGTAGCCTCAGCAATGAAGTCATCTACACCAGCTTCTTGGGCAATCACAGAAGCAGTAATTCGATTGTCTCCTGTCAACATGATGGTGCGAATACCCATGCGCCGCAGTTGTTCAAATCGTTCACTAATCCCCGGTTTGACAATATCTTTTAAATAAATCACACCGTAGATTTTTTGATTTTGACAAATGGCCAGAGGAGTACCACCTAATCGAGAAACTTTTTCATAAGCTTGATCTAGTTCAGGACTTAATGAACCAGCACGAGAACGAACAAATCCTTTAATGGAATCAACTGCTCCTTTTCTAACTTGTTGTCCATCTGGTAAGTTTGTGCCACTCATCCGAGTTTTAGCAGTGAACTCAATCCCTTCTGCTTTACTTTCGTCAAAGTTGATCTCTGCGCCTAATTGCCGCGCTAGTCTAACAATGGATTTCCCTTCTGGTGTTTGGTCAAACAAGCTAGAAGCTAAGGCAACTTCGGCTACCTGTTCTAAAGTGTAACCATTAACTGGTATAAACTCTTCAGCTAGGCGATTACCAAGGGTGATAGTACCAGTTTTATCCAAAATCAGAGTGTTCACATCTCCACAGGCTTCAACTGCTCTACCAGAAGTCGCAATCACATTAAATTGGGCTACTCTATCCATCCCTGCAATCCCAATTGCACTTAATAAACCACCGATGGTGGTAGGAATCAAGGCGACAAGAAGTGAAATTAAGTTGGCGATACTCACCGGACTTTGACGATAGTTAGCAATTAGTGGAATTATCGCCACCACCACCAAGAAAATTAAGGTGAGTGCTGCAAGTAAGACTGTGAGAGCAATTTCATTTGGTGTTTTTGTCCGTTCTGCCCCCTCCACTAACGCAATCATCCGATCAATAAAGCCTTTTCCTGGATCGGCTGTAACCCGAATAGTTAGTTGGTCTGATAAAATTAGTGTCCCGCCAGTCACGGAACTAGAAATATCTGTTCCTGGTTCCTTGAGTACTGGTGCTGACTCACCCGTAATGGCGGATTCATCAACGGAAGCCACACCTTCGATCACTTCCCCGTCAGCTGGGAGAATATCACCTGCAATTACTTGCACTAAATCGCCTTTACGCAGATTAGTAGAACTGACTTCTTGTAAGCCACTGGGGGTAATTTTGCGTGCTAAGGTATCAGACCTGGTGGCTCGGAGTGTATCTGCTTGAGCTTTACCTCGTCCTTCTGCTACTGCTTCGGCAAAGTTGGCAAAGAGAAGAGTTAAAAACAGAATAACGGTAATTATCCCGTTGTAAAACCATTGATTCTTGCCCGGAACAGTACCAAACAAATTTGGAGCAACGGTAGTTAGTGCCGTGATAATAGTCCCGACCCAGACCACAAACATCACTGGATTCCTGACCATGATTCGTGGGTCAAGTTTAACGAAAGACTCCTTAATTGCTCTTGAGTAAAGACCAGAGGTGTCAACTTTTGGATAATTATGTTGTGATGAGCGAACTTTTGAAGCAGATTGAGTTTGAGTTGAAGTCATACTTTTGATTAGATAGTCGTAACAACGGTAGAACCATAATGAACTCGCTGGATAATTGGCTACAATTACACTTTTCTCAGCTAAAAAATCTAGATGATTAGACCAGTCCTAAAACTAAATTTGACCAAAGAAAGGAGATAAAATGCTACCTCCATTAACTCAAATTAATACTCCAAAAGGCTAGTGCGGATTAAATCACATAAGAAATCGAACGCATACTCAAAATCAAACAATGCTATTTTTGCCTTCAAACTATCAGCAATTATATCAAAAACTTGTTGCCGATTTTATTGAAGACATATATATGTGGATACGGTCTAATACCCTTATACTGATTGGGTTATAATTTTCTGGGCAACCCTATTGTACTAATATGTACGTTTACATTTTTTTGTTTATCACCAATTTTTGTTGATTATACCTGCTTCTATTGAGCATAGAGCTTTTTTGTTAATAACACAACGTATAAATTGATATTTAAACTAGAATATATGAAAGATATAGTTGTTTATATTCAACTTTTAGTTATAAATATATATATCACTGTTTAGTGTGTTTATATACCTTCTAAACGCTAAACTAAGATAATTGGCAAATAAGATTTTCGCACTTCTGTATTCTTGATAATTGTTGGTTAACAAGGGTAAGAGAGACTGCAATCATGCTTTCAGCAGAGCGTTGAAAAATAAGTTATGACCAAGCCCCGTTGGGGCGGGAGTAGGGAGTAGGGGAAAAAGACGCTAGTGTCAACTTAAGCTGGAAATAGCCTATCTGTTGGCTTCCATGCCCGCCAGGGAATAAATAAATTCTCTGGCTAATAGCTAAAGTCTACAGAAGTAGACTGGAGATTTTTGGCGATATTTAGTCATTTTCAGATGACTTTAGCTATTATACGGAAATTTCAATTCCCGACGGACAAGCGGTTTCGCGTTAAGTTGACACCAATGCACAGGGTATTGCCCCTACGGGTGTACCTCATGTAAACGATAACCGCTATAGCGGTATTAGGGTTCCAGTTTTCTCAGTTCAAAATATACCAAACACCATCATTATTTTTGGATAATAGATGATATCTTTTCTCAATCAATTCTAGAATCTTGGGAAACTCTTGTTTAATAAGAGGCTGATAGTTATCACTAATAAATATATAAGGAGGCTTGGATAAATCTAACTGCTGTAAAAGTTGTGGCCATTGTTCAGGCAGAAAAAAGTCAAGTGACCAGGCATTTAGGGATGTTGCTTGAGTACGACCAGATAAGTAGTAAATAGACGGGTCGCCAGCAACAAAAATCTTACCAGGTAAATTTCCTGGTTGAGAAAGAAAAGCAACTTCTGAACGCAGCGATGTATAGTCTTCTCGAAATACAGTCTGATATTTAAATCGTGTATCTTCAGTTAAAGCAAAATTATTCTTCACTAAAGCAACAGTCTTGAATTGAAAATTTAATAATAAAGGTAATAAAAACAAAAATGACACCAGAATCTTAATTAGTGGTGAACTTAATTGTTTTAAAGGCTGCCATAATATATCTACCCCTTTCGTTGCTAAAATACCTGTAGGTACAAATAATAGTAAATAATGGTAGCTCCAAAGTGACCTAGTTTGTAAAACAATAACAATCAGCCCCAAAACAAACCAAACAACAAGTAGCAAAGTTAATAAATTCCTATCTTTACGCAAGGATACATTGACTGCAACAGTAGCTATTAAAACTAAAGTGATAAAGTTCTTTAAAAACCATGCTGTTCCAAAAAGTAACTTAGATATATTAAATTTACCATTAGCAACCACTTGACCAGGATATACAAAAAATGTCTTATATACAGTTGATAAACTATTAACCTCGGCAAAGTAGCTGAAAACAACTAGAAGGGGTAAGATAACTCCTATAGAAATTGGCAAGAAAATATGAAGAAATATTTTTTGAAAGTTCTGATGTTTTATCAATACAGAATGTAGTAGGATAGTTAGCCAAAAACAAAGCAAAATTGGCAAAAATATTAATTTAAATATCAGGACAATCCCACCCATAAAACCAGATATTAAAAGTTTAATAAATCTTGATTTTCCTTCATGACTAAAAGATTCGTAAGTCAGCCAAAGACATAAAAATAAAGGAAACCCAACTAGTCCTTCTACTTGGGTAAATTGGCGATGATATGAAGAAATATAGTAAACACCAACCGTTAACAAAGGTACTAAGCTTGCTATTATCTGATGTCGAAAATAGGTTTTTAAAGTCAGTTGCAATATGATGGAAAAAAGCACCATATAGATAAGTTCAAAGATATGGATGCCAATTTCATTAAACCCAAATAAATTTCCTGCTAAAAAATAAAAGTAATAAATTCCAGGTTGCTTTAAATCCCAAAAATCTCGATAAAGTACCTTTCCTTGTTGCATCTCTAAAGCACCTGTTGTAAATAGTGCTTGATCTCCTGAAAATGGAAAAGGTAAATGTATCAAACCAATTATGACAACAGAAATTAAAACCAGGAAGTCAATTTTACTTAATTTAGGAAGATTAATCATGAAAATTTACTCCTAGAGAGATGTTTGAAAAGTATTGGGCGAATAGAATTCGCTACTACACAAACAAAGTCCACCTCCGTAGACTAAGAAAAATTAAGGGTTTTTAACCTGCGTAGGCAGGTAAAGTCTCGTGTAGCTGCGACTTCTAGTCGCCAGGGCTAGTATGAATTGAGACTTTACAAACATCCTCTAAGGATTCTTTTGTCCACAATGGGGCGAGGCTTTGAAACTTCACTTTTTTCATAAATAACAGAAGAATCGGAAATTAAGCTTTTTTGATTTGTATGTACACCGTAGCCGATGCTTTGGGGAGGGGAGACAAAGCAACACTTTGTCTTTTTGAGGTTTTTATTTTTGATTTATGCAAGAGGTATTATCTCAGACAACAAGCAAAAGCGATCGCTCCTACCCTTAAGGCTGTGAAAATTTAACTAATTTCAGCAGAAGTCCCACGTTTCACTAGCCGAAGCGTGGGATGAATGCGAGTGAGTTGACGACAATCCTCTGACTAATGCCGTAGGCAGGGTAAGCACATTTAATTTTGTAGCTAAAAATACAGATTTTATCTTGTAGTTTAGAATGAAGGCACGACAGTACCTTTATAGTTAGTGTTGATAAAATCTTTCAATTTCGGATCTATAAGCAATTTATTGAGTTTTTGGATGTTGGGGTCATTTGCTTTTTCGGGCAAAATTGCCAAGCCTGTGGCATATTTTTTGTCGGCAATCCCAATATCATCTAACGCAATGGGGGTAAGATTTATCTTGGCTTGGAGAAGGAAGGATGAATATGCCACAGCTAAATCGAGATCGTCCAACGCTCTCGCAAGGGCGTAATTGTCTAATTCCTTAACTTTGAGATTTTTAGGATGGGCAATTATATCTTGCACGGTGAAATACTCACCTGACTTTTCTTTCAAATTGATTAAGCCAATGTGTTTCAGAAATTTCAAAGCGCGATCCTGATTACTATCATCATTAGAAATGCCGATTGTCGCCCCTACCGGAATTTCACCAACGGTTTTTATTTTTAGCCGTTTTGAGTAGAGTCCAAATACAGTAGTATAGCTGCGATTGAGCATGACAAAATCCGCATTCAGTCTTTTAGCGGCTTGCTTCATAAACAGTTCATGCTGGAAAAGATTAGCATCAATTTCCCGATTTTTGAGGGCATCATTAATCTTTACCGAATCACCAATTGTCACGATTTGGAACTCTAAGCCTTGACTAGGAGCTAGTTCTTTTTGAATGAATTTTAAAATATCTTCAGTGACAGTATTTCGAGAGCCGACTTTCAGTAGTGATTTTTTAGCTGGCTGAGTAGTTGACTGACTGACTAATTGACTAGTTGGTGAATTTTGGTTTGGTGTGCAACTGGCAAAAAAAATCGATGCGATCGCTGACCCTGTTGTGATGAGAAAATAGCGGCGCTTTATCCATCTTGAACTATTTACTTTGTCTTTTACACTCATTCGATCATTTCCTCATTTAGAATACAGGCGCAATCATGCCTTTGTAGATGGCGTTTCAATACGGTTCGGTTAACAAATTTATCTGTTGAGGCAAGCAGGGGAGGCAGGGGAAGAAGAATTAACTTTTTTCCTCAATTCATAACGAATTAACTTTGGCAAAACTCTGCGTACCTTTGCGTTTACCTCTGTATTCCTCTGCGTTTAAAAAAAGTTACGAACTTATGCAAAACTGTACTTAGTAGGATGAGCATTGCCCAACCGACACAACATTACTAATCATTCACACTGACGAGTTTGGGTAGTTGAGCAACTGGAATATCAAGCACGTATGAGAGAATTTCTTGCCGCCATGCGTCATAAATTATTGGCAGTTCTTTCACTTCTCCAATACCAAGAGCAACTTGATTTACTTTCCAGTAGTTTTTCAGATAGGCATTGCGTCGTCGCTGACCTTCATTGTCTAATTCAATAATCTGTTCAATCAGTTCAGATTTTTGAGATGGGGAAATATTGCCGTAGTTGTTACGCCACCAATCAATCACACCAATCCGGTGTTCTGTCTCGTCTGGAAGAATTCTCTCAGCGACAAATTTACTAGTTCCTGGGTCATTAATTTTGGTTAAACGCCGATTAATTAGTAGGGTTGCAACAATATGGAGTTCGTAATGAAATTCGTAGGCGAGAAACCCTAACAAGCTGCGAGTAGACAAATCTCCGATGAAACTCCAGTGTTCCTGTACCTGGCGTTTAATTTCATTAATTGGATCGTATCCCAAGATTGTTTGGACGCGATCGCGGCTATATTGAGCGTGTGCCCCATCATCTCCTAACTGTCGGCTCAAAAACAGTTGCAAGTGGAGGTCATCTGGAATTAAGTTAGCGATCGCATAGGCAGAAACTTGAACAATATAGGAATCATGGGCTGCTCCAGCAATGAGATACTGAGCAAAGTTTTCCAGTTCTTCTTTTGAGGCTATAGGTCGCGGTTCCTCAACAGGGGTGGCTGGAATATGGGGAGCAAGTCTAGCGAACAATTTGTTGGCGACTTCAGTTTCAAAATCACGATACCCTGGACGTGCTATAGCTAGAGTCATATATAAACCTCAATGCAAAATTTACTGATTATTCTTGTAGAGACGGCGATTTATCGCGTCTCTTGCTTAACCGAACACTGAAACAGCCTCACGTTTTTGGCGAGCATATTGGCTCTCTGGCCTTTCCAGTCCATAGTGTTCTCGGAGGGTGCGGCCAGTATACTCAGTGCGGAAAATGCCCCGACGGCGCAACTCTGGCACAACAAAATCAACGAATGTTTCCAACCCTGAGGCGATTACGTCTGGAACTACATTGAACCCACCGACTGCACCCGATAGAAACCATTCCTCGATGGAATTTGCCACCTGTTCCGGCGTTCCGACGATAATTCGGTGCATCGTACCACCACCGCCTAGCGCTTTAATCAACTCGCGCACAGTTAGATTGCCACGTCTAGCAACATCAACTGCAACTTTGAACATAGTTTGATTCCCATCTACTGGCAATGGCAAATTCTCAGGCAAACCCTTGTCCAACTGCAAAACCTCAGGCTCGACCTGAAGTATATTAGCTAACCTACCAAGCCCGTATTCAATTGGTACTAGTTCCCAAAGTTCTTGTTCACGGCGCTTTGCTTCTGCTTCCGTACTGGCAATAACGGTGACAAGACCTGGTAGGATGACAATTGAATTTGGCGATCGCTTAAATTTCCTAGCGCGGTCACGTAAATCATTGGCATAAGCAATTGCCTGTGGCAACGATTGGGCAGATGTAAAGACCACTTCCGCATATTTCGCTGCCAAGTCTCGGCCATCATCAGAGCCGCCAGCTTGTACCAAAACTGGCCGACCCTGTGGCGATCGCGGCACATTCAATGGCCCTTGTACAGAAAAATACTTACCCTTGTGATTGATTTTATGTACGCGTGAGGTATCAATAAAACGTGCAGAAGCTTTATCACCAATGAATGCGTCGTCCTCCCAACTATCCCAAAGGGCTTGTACCACCTCAGTAAATTCCCAGGCTCTTTCATAGCGTGAGCCATGTGAGACTACATCGGTCTGGCTAAAATTATGAGCCGCTTCAACATTAGCCGTTGTGACTACATTCCAGCCGACGCGGCCGCCACTGGCATGATCTAACGACGCAAAGCGACGGGCAATATTATAGGGTTCATTATATGTAGTAGATGCTGTGGCAATCAAGCCAATGCGTTCGGTAGCTGCTGCCACTGTCGCCAGAGCGATCGTTGGCTCCAGCGATTGAAATGGTCGATATTCAGGATGATCGCTAAGAGCAGGATGATCGGCGAGAAAAACTGCATCGAAAGTCCCACGTTCACACAGCTTGGCTGTACGCACATAATATTGAACATCCGCATTAAAAGCACTGGGATTACTATCAGGCCAACGCCAAGCCGAGCTATAGTTGCCAGCATTATTAAAAAGTAGATTGAGGTGTAATTGGCGACGATTACTCATTATCTTGCTCCCCTAAATTACGAATTACGAATTACGAATTAGCCAGTCGTTACCGAATTGAATTTCCGGCTCAACTCAACACCGACATCAATTTTTTTGGTGATATCTCCCGATTCCAGCAAGATATCGGCAATACGTTGTTGACGCTTCACCAGATCATCATCTCAACCCTCCAGGAGACCCCCACCAAAACCGTACTCGGTTTGGTGGTGGGAGGAATGGAGGGCTAATTGCGAAACGTCTCCTGAGTGAATTTGTGCGACAGCACAAACAATGAGGGAGACAGTTGAGCAATTAGCAAATATTTTGTTATCTGCTAAATTATGCATTGTGTTTTCTGATATACTGGGATGAGTTAACAAAACAGTCAAATGCAAACAATATCGGTAAAATGTAAGATTCAAGTCCCTATAGAGTTGCGCTTTGAAATAGACCGCACTTTGCAGGGATTTGCCGATGCTTGCAATCAGATATTGGAAGTTGCAAAGCGTGAAAAATGCTGGAATACCACCAAACTTCACCACTTGGTTTACAAACCAATTCGTGAAGCTACGGGCATTAAGGCAAATCACGTTTGTCAAGCTATTCGCCGCGTGATTGGTAACGTCAAGGCAGTTAAACAAGTCCACAAGTTCAGACCAACATCTATCAACTTGGATGCTCGGACTTTTCAGTACTTGGAAGAATTGCAAACTGTGGGCGTTACTTTGATGTGTGGCCGCAAAAAGTTTAAGTTGTTGATTGGTAATTACCAACTGGCATTGCTGAAAGGGCAAGTACCGACAGCAGCGACTTTGAATAAAACCAAACACGGCGACTACTACATCAATATTTGTGTTGACCTTCCTACAAATCCCACGGGTAAAACGCCTAAAGTAATTGGGGTTGATTTGGGCAGACGCGACATAGCAACCACTTCCAACGGCGACTCTTGGAGTGGCAAACAGATTCAAAACACTCGTGACCAATACAGTAAAGTCAGAGCTAATGTTCAATCCAAACGCACTCGCAGTTCTAGAAAACTGTTGAGAAGGCTCTCTGGGAGAGAACAAAGGTTCCAAAAGTGGTTGAATCACAATATCTCGAAGCAACTTGTTCAAGATGCCAAACGAAGTAATTCTGCTTTGGCTTTTGAAGACTTGACCAATATCAGACAATCGCTCAATCAAAAACCACGTAGCAAGACAGAACGCCGTAGAACCAATAATTGGGCTTTTTACCAATTGCGGATGTTTGTTGATTACAAAGCGAATATCGCTGGTGTTCCAGTCGTCTTTGTCCCACCTGCGTATACCAGTCAGACTTGTTCGCGGTGTCACCATGTACACCCCATTAAAGGTAAATCCTATCGTTCCAATAAGTCTTTCAAGTGTGGGCATTGTGGTTTTGAGAATGATGCTGATATAAACGCTGCGCTAAACATTGCAGCTTTGGGGGTTTCCGTAAACAACCCCGAAGTTCCGGGGATTGCTTGCTTGTTGGAAGGACAACTCAGCTTGTTTCCGACAGGTGGCAAAATCTGGGACAAAGCCTACTCCGCATTTGGTACCCCAAATCGGTGTAGGTAGTTTACCAATAGGAACGAATGCTGCTGAACTTACTGAAGCAAAGTATTTTGCTCGTTTGGGTGTCTGCTTGCGTTTCTCGACGTAAATCTTTTCCACAGCATCAAGATTTTTGGTAAACCAAGACCAGTGAGTGCGTAATCGCGTTAAAAATTCAGCCAGTGCTTTGCTCTTATCAGCATCGCCAATCACATCGTTGCGTGCCGCGAAAGCAGTAGCCCCTAAAATTCCGAGGTCTTCTCCATATACTAAAACACGGGATTTACCGCTATCAATATCTTCCTTGATCGCGCCCAAACTTCCTGAATACACGTCAGCACGACCTGATGTAAACGCCGCAGCGGCCGCGGAGCCGTCAACAAGCATCACAGGTTCGATATCAGTAGCTTTCAACCCTGCTTTGCTCCGCGACAAGACGTATGTTAAATAATTTAATCCCCCAAAATTGGAAGCCCATTTCTTGCCACGCAAATCTGCGAGTGTCTTAATATTGGCACTGGTACGCACGGCCGTGACATACATCCGAAATGATGGATCGGGGTTCTTCCACAAAGCCACAATCTGGAGAGGGATATTCGCCTCCGTCCATTCGGTTTTTGCCCGACCTTGCTCAATGATTAATGAAGTGTCACCCAACAAACCGACATCAATTGCTTTAGAGTAGAGTGCCGAGAGTTGCGCCGCAGGGCCGGGAATAATCGCCCATTGTAAATCGAATGGTAATCCATCCAGCACCCCAGATGCGATTACGGTTTCTTGTAAGGCGTTATCTTGTAAACCGACAATGAGCTTGAGCCGGTCTGTGCGAGAACTCACAGGTTTGGCTATGACTGAAGCTTTGTCACTTTCGCTTTTGGGAAGATCGCGGCAGCTAGCAAGTACTCCAACAGTAAATGCTCCCAGAGATATAAGAGTGCGCCGTCTGTTAAATCTCATCAGTGATCTCCAGTTCAACGCTCCACAAGTTTGGCTGTACGTACATAATTAGGTGTAGTTGTAAATGATTGGTCAAATTAAAAGCTTGTGTAACCTCGTTCCCAGCCTCCAGGCTGGGAATGTATTCCCAGGGGCTGCTGCCTCTGGTCAAGAAAGAGGAGGCGGAGCCTCCCTGAATGGGTTCCCAGCCTGGAGGCTGGGAACCAGTTAATTAGTAATTATTTGATTTGCTCATGTAGATGGTACTGTTGCAGAATTGAACTTCCGGGTGTTATGAACGCTGACATCGATTTTTTTAGAAATCTCTCCCGCCTGAAACAATCTATCGGCAAGATTTTGGTTACGCTTGAGCAAATCATCATTAACGGGAAAAAATGCGGCAAAGCCTTGGGGAGCGAAATATTTTGCTAACTTAGGGGTTTGCTTGCGTTTCTCGATATAAATCTTTTCGACGACATCGAGATTTTTGGCATACCAGTCATAGTGCTTGCGGACTCGCTTGAAGAACTCGGCCAAGGCCTTGCTCTTATCTGGATCGCGAATGACATCTGTGCGGGCTGTGAAAGCACCACCAGCGAACATTCCCAAATCCTCCGCGTGAAGCAAAATCCGCGCTTCACCACTATCTAGGGCTTCCTTAATCGTGCCGACGCTTCCCGAAAACACATCAGCACGACCTGCTTTAAATGCAGAACCAGCAGCAGCTCCATCAACGAGTTGTATATAGTTGATATCTGTCACTTTCAGCCCCGCTTCGATTCGTGACAAGACATACATGAAATAATTGATCCCACCAAAATTTGAGACCCATTTCTTACCCCGGAGATCCGCCAATGTCTTGATATTGGCACTGTTGCGTACAGCAGTGATGGTGGCTCGGTATGCTGGATCGGGGTTCTTCCGATAAGCTACGTTCTGGATGGGGACGGTTTCCTGTGTCCATTCAAATTTTGCATTACCTTGTTCTACAATCAGGGTACTGTCACCCACCAAACCGACATCGATCGCTTTGGAATAGAGTGCGGCTAGCTGGGCAGCAGGCCCCGGAATCACTGCCCATTGCAGATCGAAGGGCAATCCTTCTAGCACTCCAGAGGCCGCGACAGTTTCTTGTAAGGCGTTATCCTGTTGTCCTACAATCAGCTTGACTCGCCCAGTGCTAGAACTCACAGGTCTAGCTGTGACTGAAGCTTTGCCACTTTCGCTTTTGGAAAGATCGCGGCAGCTGGCGATCGCTCCCGCAGTCAGTGCGCCAAGGGATACGAGAACGTCACGTCGGCGAAATCTCATGATTGCCTCCAGTTCGACACAACTGTATTTTCGATAATGTGGTTTGGTAATACGCCGAGTTCTGCCAGGAGGCGAACGCGGAGGGCTACAAAGGCCGGATCGGCGCGATCGCGGGGTTTGTCCACATTGACTGTTAAATCAAGGCCGACAGAGCCGTTTGCCAGTACCAGAATGCGATCGGCAAGTAGGATTGCTTCGTCAACATCGTGGGTGACGAGAACGACGGCAGGATGATGGCGTTCCCAGAGTTGAGCGACTAGTTCGTACATTTTGATCCGAGTCAGGGCATCAAGGCTAGCGAATGGCTCGTCGAGAAGCAGCAGACTCGGCTCTCTTACCAAGGCTCTAGCCAGGGCCACACGTTGAGCTTCCCCACCGGAGAGGGTTTTAGGCCAAGCATCAACATGGTTGCGAAGTCCGACTTCCTCCAAAGCTTGCAGTGCATCTCGGCGTGCGCCACGTCCTTTGTGCCCCAGTACCACGTTTTCCCAGACTCGTTTGGCAAGAATGAGCCGTGGCTCTTGGAAAACAACTGCGCGGTTTGCCGCGACTCGAACTGAGCCGCCATCGCTTCTGTCAAGTCCCGATAACAGACGCAGCAGTGTAGTTTTACCAGTACCGGAGGGGCCAAGCACTGCCACAAATTCTGCGGGACGGATTGTTAGATCAATACCGTCGAGAACAGCCCGTTTGCCAAAGATGCGGCGGACGTTGGTGAGTTCAACCGCGTGGGCCGAGCTAATTTGGGTTGGTGTGTAAACGTGATTAACTAAGGACAATGTTAGGCCTCCAAGGTAGAGCTAGCCATTCAATTAGACGCATCACAACATCATTGGTAATGCCAAGCGCTGCATAAACGATGATGCCTGCAATGATGATGTCGGCGCGCTGGTTAGCGTTGGCATTGTTGAGGATATAGCCGATGCCCGATCGCGCATTGATTTGCTCGGCTACAACTATCGCCAGTAAGGAGGTTCCGGCGGAGAAGCGTAGACCAACCAAAATGGAAGGTAATGCAGTCGGGAGAATTACATGGCGCACTGTCTCCTGGCGCGAAAGTCCGAAGACGGTAGCAGCCTCTAAGAGTTTGGGATCAACACCGCGAACACCTGCGTAGGTATTTAAATAAATGGGAAAGATGGTGGCAACAGTAATCACAATAATCTTGGCTGTCTCATCGATGCCAAACCAAGTGATGAACAGTGGAACGAGGGCGATAAATGGAATCGTCCGCAACATCTGGAGTGGCGCATCGAAGATTTCTTCACCAATCCGCCACAGTCCAGCAAATAGCCCCAGCCCCAGACCAATTGTGCCGCCGATGGCTAGACCAATTAAGGAACGCGATAAGGAAGTTGGTAGTGCTTCTTGTAGGTCGCCGAGTCTGATTAACTCTGCAAATGCCGCTAAAATATCCGTCGGAGACGGGAGAATCTGCGGTGGGACGATACCGAATACCGAAACCAGCTGCCAGAGGATGACAATCAATGCTGGGCTGGCTACTCTCAGCAGCCGACCACGCCAAAGATCCCATACCTCATGCCAGGGCGATCGCTTGCTTCTGGCGCTGAGATCCACAAGCACTAGAGGTTGATCGAATAGTTCTGCGTCTGGTTTAACCCCGCTTGAATCGAAAGCACTCACGATAAAAACCTGGATTTTATTTATGGTGAATTAAGATAATCTGATACGGAATAAAGATGATTTCCAAAAAAAGATTTTCCTGTTTTGGCGAGATCGGTGCTTTCGCCTTGAGATCCAAATAAATTTTAATCTACTAAAAATCTATCGGATTGTCGTAGATTGATAATCCCAAATTTTCTACAAGTTGTCAATTTGTTTTAATGTCTTTTTGCAACAAAGATTCAAGGTTGACAGCAGAGGTGTTGGAGCGATAACTTCTCTACGAGACGCTGCGCGAACGTTAAGCTGCGTTAACGCATTTAGGCAATGGCTTCAAAATTGCGATCGCTGATTACGCAATTGTTACAAAAAGTTAGGGGATTTTGAGCGATCGCATTTCTATGCCAAGATTACAACGGTTTTTATTTATTCAGACTACAGGACTTACGGAAAATAATGAAAAACGAACCGCAAAGGACGCATTCGCGCAGCGTCTCGTCAGAGAAGGACACAAAGGAATAAGAGTTTCAGAGAGTGAGATAAAGAGTAGCGATCGCACTTATGATGAAAAACTAAGCTATTAAAATAGACATCTCCAGAAATTAAATATGCGTTATCCAGAGTCCTTGTAGAGACGTAGCACTGCTACGTCTCTACATTCATTTTCGGAGATGTCTAATCGTAGATTAAATATCAGACTTGAAAAAACGGTTGATGGGGCGAGTTAGTCCCAGATTTTCGCGCAGGGTGTTACCTTCATACTCTTTACGGAAGATTCCACGCTGTTGGAGTTCTGGGATAACCTTGTCGATAAAATCATTCAATCCTTCAGGCAAATAAGGGAACATGATGTTGAAACCGTCAGACCCTTCCTCAGTCAGCCATTGCTCCATGTCATCGGCTATGGTTTGGGGCGTGCCGACAAACGCCAGTCCGCCATAACTGCCGACGCGTTGAGCCAGCTGTCGAATAGTCAACTTCTCACGTTGCGCCACCGCCACTACTCGCTCACGAGAACTTTGTCCGGCGTTAGTCTGCGGAATTTCCGGCAATGGGCCATCTGGATCGAAGCTCGAAACGTCGTAGCCAAGTGCGCCATTTAAACTAGCAATACCACTGTCATAGTGTACCAGACTATCTAAATGGGCACGCTTGGCGATCGCCTCTTCCACAGTTTCGCCTACGATGACCAAAGCACCTGGAAGAATTTTGATGCTTTCTGGGTCGCGTCCAATAGCCCAAGCTCGTTTCTTAATATCAGCAAATAAAGCCTTACCTGCTTCCAGATTACTAGCAGGAGCAAACACAACCTCGGCAGTTTCGGCGGCTAATTGCCGTCCTGCTTCAGAAGCACCAGCCTGAACAATCACCGGCCAACCTTGGACAGGTCTAGCGATGTTCAACGGCCCCCGCACTGAGAGATGTTTTCCCTGGTGATCCAAAACGTGAATTTTTGCGGGATCGAAATAAATTCCTGATTCCACATCTCGAATAAAGGCATCGTCAGCGAAGGAATCCCAAAGACCAGTTACGACATCATAGAATTCTCTAGCGCGCACGTAGCGTTCATCATGCTCTACTTCTTCTTTCAAACCAAAGTTGAGCGCTGCATCTGGATTGGATGTGGTGACAATGTTCCAGCCGGCGCGGCCGCCGCTGATATGGTCAAGAGATGCGAACCGACGGGCAATGTGGAAAGGCTGATCGTAAGTTGTGGAAGCAGTAGCAACGAGTCCGATGTGTTCAGTGACGCTGGCGAGGGCAGAAAGCAGGGTGAAAGGCTCGAAGGAAGTGACGGTGTGGCTGCGTTTTAGCGCATTGACTGGCATATTTAGCACAGCTAAGTGATCCGCCATAAAGAATGCATCAAACTTGCCCTGCTCTAGTTTCTGGATGAATTGTTTCAGTGCTGGGAAGTTAAAATTGGCATCAGGTAAAGCCCCAGGATAGCGCCAAGCGCCTGTATGTATGCTTACTGGGCGCATGAACGCGCCTAGCTTTAATTGCTTTGATCTGCTCATTAGCTCTCCATAAACATTAGTTTTAAACGCGCCACTTTACTAATGGTTTATACAATAAATGAATTTAATTAAGAAGTAAAAAGTAAAAAGATAATCCCCATAAATAAATTGAGGGGATTTGATAAGAATGTATTATTTATCTCTACGAGATTAGGACTAGCCCTTTCAAGGTGACTTGTAAAATCTCTGTTTTTCTCTCTGCGTTCTCTGTGCCTCTGCGGTTTAAAAGTAATTTATTTAACCACAGAGACAAGGCAGTGCGGTCTTGGGGGTTTCCCCCATGAGCGACTGCCGCGCCGAGAACACAGAGTTAAGAGACTAAAGAGGAATTCTTTGAGAAAAATTTTTACTCACCTTGAAAGGACTAGTCCTAGAGATGCCAAAGACGAACGCGCTACGCCACTCGTTATAAATTTAGGTTAAAATTGCTCCACCCATCAATCGCTCATACCTATACTTCAACTCTTCTTTCATCAAATACCAACGCTCTAAAGTTGCATCCATCTCTATAATTTTTTCTGCTGCTTGCCGCGCTAAAAGTAAAACTTCTTCATCTTCAACCAAACTCGCTAAGGTAAAATCTGGCACTCCTGATTGACGAGTTCCCAGTACTTGCCCTGGCCCACGAAAACGCATATCCATCTCAGAAATGAAAAAACCATCCTGAGATTGTTCCAATACCTTCAAACGTTGTTGAGCATCAGGACTTCTGGAACTGCTCATCAACAGACAGTAAGACTGAGCCGCGCCACGACCGACACGCCCCCGCAGTTGGTGCAGTTGTGATAAGCCAAATCGTTCCGCATTTTCAATGAGCATCACCGTAGCATTCGGTACGTCTACACCAACTTCAACAACGGTAGTGGAAACTAAAATCTGTGTTTGGTTATCACGGAATTTGGTAATAGATTCGTCTTTTTCCGCTGAACTCATCCGACCATGCAGCAGCCCCACTTGAAAGTCGGGAAAAATGCTTTCCTGTAACTTTTGATGCTCATCAACAGCCGATCGCAAATCCAGTTTCTCTGATTCTTCTACCAAGGGTAAAACCACATAAACTTGTCTACCTTGGGCAATTTCTCGGCGGATGAGGTCATAAGCATGGTTGCGTTGCTGACCTGACAATACTGTTGTCTGAATTTTTTGTCGTCCTGGCGGTAACTCATCAATCTGGCTGACATCTAAATCCCCGTGTATTGTCAGTGCTAGGGTTCTGGGAATTGGGGTAGCTGTCATCGTTAAAACGTGGGGTTGCTCACCTTTTTGCTGCAAACGCGCCCGTTGTTCTACCCCAAAGCGATGCTGTTCATCTATCACTACTAACCCTAGCTGTTGAAAGTTTACAGGGTCTTGAATCAAGGCATGGGTTCCCACTAATAGGGGTAATTCACCGGTGCTTAACTGAGAATGTATTTGTCTTCTTTTAGCGGTTTTGGTAGAGCCTGTCAGTAATTCCACTGGTAAATGCAAGAGATTAAACCAACTAACTAACTTGCGATAATGTTGTTCTGCCAAAACTTCTGTGGGAGCCATCAGCGCCGCTTGGTAGCCAGATTGAATTGCCGCGAGGATAGCCAGCACGGCGACAACTGTTTTCCCAGAACCGACATCGCCTTGCACTAAACGATTCATTGGTACGGATTTTTGCAAGTCGTTAAGAATGTCGTTGAGGACTCGTTGCTGTGCGCCAGTGAGTTGAAAAGGTAGTATTTCGTAGAATTTCTCTACAAGTTGACCGCGTGGAACAAGGATGGCGCTAGTTTGAATCGCTCTTGCTTGCTGTTGACGTTGCAGTAAACCAAGTTGCAGATAGAAAAATTCATCAAAGACTAAGCGACGACGGGCAACTTGTAGGGCGGTGCTATCGCTGGGAAAATGGATATTAGCGATCGCATCTTTCAATTCCATCAAACCATACTTCTGTCGCAAACCACTTGGCAAAGGGTCTTTCAAGTTAGCCGCAGCAGGCAAAGCAGTAATTACCGCCTGCCGCACTGTATTCGCCACCACGCCCTCAGTTAGTCCATAAATTGGTACTACCCGCCCAATATTTAGCGACTCAATCGTATCTCCAGGATTTGCCAAAACCTCTAGTTCGGGATTATCCAGTGTCAAACCATATTTACTTTCTTTCACCAACCCACACGCCGCCAGAATACTACCGACTGGATAACGGCGTTTTAAACTTTCTTGCCAAGCGCGACTGCTAAAGCGCGTACCTGCGTAAAAACGACCAATTTTGATTTGACCGCTATTATCTTTTACTACGAGTTCTAAAATTGATAATTTCTGATTTTTTGGGCTAGTAAAGCAGTTGCAACGTTTCACTGTTGCCACTATTGTCACCGTCTCACCTGCCTGTAACTCGCGGATATTCACCTGACGCGCATAATCAATGTGGTCACGAGGATAGTAAAAAAGCAAGTCACGGACGGTGTGTAAACCAAGCCGTGCCAAATTATCAGCCTTTTTGAAGCCGATTTCTGGCAAATCACTGAGTTTTTGGTCTATGTTGGGTGCAAGCCTCCGACTCACCTCAGCAACAATTGAAGATTTCGGATTTTGAATTTTTAATTGATTAATTCTCCCCTGCTCCCTGCTCCCTGCTCCCTGCTCCCCCCGCTCCTCTTGCTGTAGTTGTGATAGATACCTGCGAGTTTCAGCTACTAAGTGTTGTCTTTCTTCCAATTCTAGATGTGGATAACTGGCAAATTGTACCGCCAGTCCTTGCCAACGGCGGCGTTCAGTTTGGGGTAAGCCTGTTGGGAATTTGCCCAAAGTTAGGCTCAGAAATTCACTGAAACGATATTGTCTGCCCACCAAGTCTGTAAAGCCATGTTCGGCTTCTATTGCCAAGGCTTTATGCAATCGTATCCAATCTGGTTTTTCATTAGTCATTGGTCAGCAGAGTTAGAAGTTAGGGAGTTAGGAGTGAGGAGTTAAGAGTTAGGAATAAATAACTCATAACTCATAATTCATAACTCATAACTTTATTCAAACCAACTAGAACGCCATGCGGCTTCAGCTTCCGCGATCGCTCTTTCTCGATGTTTCTTTTGATACTCTCGTCCTAGCTTGTTTAGCTGAACTAAAATATTGCGGATTTGCCTGCGTTCAGAGGAGAGTGTCACATCAGCAAATTCAATTTCCCCTAGTCGCAGGTTAATAGTCATAATTTGTGTGAGTCCAGAATCTTCTAACTGCTGCTCATTTTCAATTTCAATTACTAAGTTTAATAAGTTTGGTGGCCCTGGCATTACCTCGGAAGATGCTTCTGATGCCGCTGCCGCCGCTGCTAAAATCGGTTCTGGTAATTTTTTGGGTAATATCCCAGCTTTTTGTAATAAAAGATTAGCATCGTGCGAAAGTTTTTTCAGTATCCCTTGCGTGACCTCTTCTAATTTCTGTTGCCATGTCGCCAGTTCTATAGGATTAGAGGTATCGGGTGTAAGAGGCTCAGGGATAGACTTGTCCAGAGTCACAGAAGATGAGGAAGTAACATTTTCCTCATCTCCCCCATCTCCCTCATCCCCCCCAGTTTCCTCACTTTTAATATAAATGAGCAATTGTTCAGCCGCCAGTTGACCTAACTTGCGGATGGCTTGTTGCAATTGTTGCCGTTGATTCAATGACAAGTGCAGAAAGTTTTCGGGATACCCTTGGGTACAGAGGTGGTAACTTGCGAGAATCAACTGTTTTCGTACAGCTAGCCCTAAGGTGGCTAGATAACTAGCATAAGCGGTCTTTAGTTCTACTGCGATCGCTCGGATCGCTTCTTTCAGTGCTGCAATATCCTGCTCAATTCGCTCGATTGCTCTTGCCATATATTTTCGTTCTTGCCCATCTGAACCATTACATAGTACAAATGTACAAATTTATTTTAGGATAACTTTCCAGAGAATTTTAGATTTTAAATTTTTAGATTTTAAATTAAATGCGATATTTCGCGTTTGTAATAAATAAAATACAGGTCAAGCAAATAGCCTGACCTGTTTTGTCATTAGTCATTTGTCCAGAATCTAATGACTAATGACTAATAATTAGACACTGCTAATTTGTGCAGCGACTTCATCAGCAAAGCTAATTTCTTGCTTTTCAATGCCTTCGCCAAGTATATAACGGACAAAGCGAGTTACTTGAATCTCTTCGCCTAATTGCGCCTTCGCTTGCTTCAAGAGGTCTTCCACGGAAATACTCTGATCGCGAATGTAAGGCTGATCGAGCAAAGCCAATTCTTTGAGGCGTTTATCAATCCGTCCCTGAACAATTTTCTCTTTGATGTTATCTGGCTTGTTCGCCAAATCATCCTTGCCCAATTCAATGTCTTTTTCTTTTTGGGCAACTTCGGCAGGGATTTGGTCTACGCTTACGTACTCGACATTTGGGCAAGCCGCAACTTGCATTGCAGCGTTCCGTGCCAAGGTTTGGAACTCTGAATTAGCAGCCACCGACTCAGTTTGGGAACCCAGTTCTACTAAGACACCAACTCTACCTCCAGTGTGAATGTAGCTATCTACTACACCTTGTGTGCCCTCTGCTATTGCATAATTAACAAAGCGACGCACTTGGATATTTTCACCAAGAGTGGCAATACTTTGCTTGATGAATTCTTCTACAGTCCCACTTTCATTCTCAATATAGGGTTGAGCTAGCAAAGACTCAACACTATCAGCTGTCGCTGCTTGCTTTGCTAGGTTCTTAACCAAAGCTTTAAAAGCCTCGTTACGAGCAACAAAGTCTGTTTGACAGTTGACTTCTATGAGTACTCCCACTTGACCACTAGGCTGAATGTAAGTATCTACCAGACCTTCTGCCGCAATGCGATCGCTTTTTTTGCCAGCTGAAACTAAGTTCTTTTTTCTTAGCCAGTCTATGGCTTCTTCTATGTTGCCATCATTCTCTATCAGCGCCTTTTTGCAGTCCATCATGCCGGCACCAGTTTTTTGGCGTAGCTCTTGGACGAGTTTTGCAGATATTTCCGCCATGTTGCCTCAATTCCTAACTTGACCTCGAGTTGTAATCGCTCACCTAATTTAGTACTGAGTGCTGAGTTTTGAGTGTTTCAGTTATCAATTTTACTTTTCATTGACAAATCACAACTTACAACTTCAAAAATCAAGACTTAGCACTATCCAATTTGCTGAGTCTTTCTATCTTACTCAGCACTCAGCACTCAGCACTCAACACTCAACACTATTCTTCTGTTTCCTCGTCGGGGATTACGGCATCAGTATATTCGGTTTCTTCGTAGTCATCGTCATACTCACTACCGTCGTAATCTTCGTAATCCTCTTCAGCTTCCAGCTGACCGTGACGACCTTCATAAATGGCATCCGCCAATTTTCCGACTATCAGCTTAATTGATCTGATGGCATCGTCGTTTGCGGGGATGGGGATATCTACTACATCTGGGTCACAGTTTGTATCCAACATGGACACAATGGGAATATTCAGCTTTTGGCATTCTTGAACTGCGTTATATTCCCGCCGTTGGTCTACAATTACCACGATATCGGGCACTTTCCGCATTGTTTTAATGCCGCCCAAGTATTTCTGAAGCTTCGTCATTTCCCGACGTAGCATCGATGCTTCTTTTTTCGGCAATAAATCTAGTGCGCCAGTTTCTTCACGGCGTTCTAAATCTTTCAGACGGTCTACTCGTGTTTTGATGGTTGCCCAGTTGGTCAACATTCCACCTAACCAGCGTTGGTTAATGTAGTGGGAACCACAACGGCTGGCTTCTTGGGCAATAATTCCAGCTGCTTGGCGCTTGGTGCCGACAAAAAGAAATTTCTTCCCTTGTTCTGCGTTTGATCGCATGTAGTTGTAAGCATTATCCATCAACTGGGCAGTTTGCACCAAGTCGATAATATGCACACCATTGCGGGAAGTATAAATGTAAGGAGACATTTTTGGGTTCCAGCGCCGGGTCTGATGCCCAAAGTGAACCCCTGACTCCATCATCTGAGCCAATGAAACTACTGGCATATATTTTTCAACTCCGATTCGGGTTAAACCTCCATCCAAGTGTATTTCCCAACTGGGAAACACCCGAATTCTTAGATGTGCGAGATTAGTTAACCATACTAGGTTAGCATATTCCCAAGTGTTGTAGCTGGTTGACAGAGTAAGGGCAAAAAATAGCGTTGCCAACTCAACAACTGAGCAACGCTATGCTTGTATTTGAAAATCTTGCTGTTTTAAAACCTACTCGCGGTCTTCTTGCTCCTTGGGTTTGGGTTTGTGTCGCCGTTGTTCTACTTGGTCGTCGATAGTTTCTCTCATTTTGCGATCGGCAGCGTCCATTGCAGAATACTTAAAGCGGTTGATTATGCCACTGAAGAAGTTGCTAAAGAATCTTTCGATTTCTTGCATAATTTTATACCTCAATATTTAAAGGTAAATTATTGACTCGACATTAGCCTTGGACTTTGTAATGGAAGTGGGAAATAAAACGCTAATCTGTACTTGAAGTATCTGTTAGTCTCTTAGCGTATTTAAGTACTTAAAGGACTGGCGGTTTGTTTATCCTTTAAACAGTTTTGCTTGGGAATGACTGTATAAAACAATATTCTCAATCAAATCAGTATTGTTGAGACTTAAAAGATTGAAACGCTTTGGACGTTTATATATTGTATTCTGTTTAAGGTAATAAATGTGGCAAGGACACAGGTAACAAATTGTTTCCTTGGCAAATTCGTGGGCACGGGACTGTATGTTACTCAATAGTATCGGGGTCTACATTGAGCGATCGCAACCTCGCCTTTAATTGTTCTATCTGCGATTCTGCCTGTTCTGCTCGTTGGCGTTCTTGTTCTGCTCGTTGGCGTTCCTGTTCTGCTCGTTGGCGTTCTTGTTCTACCAGTTCTTCTGCCTGCTGTCTTGCTAAAACTTCCTGTTGTAAAGCCTGTGCCAGTTCATCAGGGATCAGTAATTTTTCCCTTGTATCCTCTCGATAAAACCCAATTAGCCTTCCCTCAATCACCAAGCGCAGTTGTAAAGGTTCACTGCGTCCATCCTCTATAGGTTCGTAGATTTCTCCGCGCAGGCGATAGCCACGTAGCTGTTGTTCCATCCACTCGCCTTTAGGGTCAAATAGCCAGTATTCCTTGACACCTAGCTGCTCGTAGAGGGTTTTTTTGAAGATTTCGTCTTGTCCCTTAGTCCCAAAGGATGTCATTTCAAAAATAACTGTGGGTACTTGACCCTCTTCCCAGATTTTATAGTTGTCCCGACCACCGGGTGCAACATCAAAAATCACCATCACATCTGGGGCTACCCGCAATTTGGGAAAGCCCTGTGCATAGTAAAGAAATTGATTTCCTAATACTGTTGCCTGACGATTTGCCAAATACTGTTTCAGGACTTCTAAGGTAGTTAGTAAGGCATAAAGGTGGTCGTAGGTTTCTGCCACTGGTTGACCATCAGCACTGGGGTAAAATATTTCTGATTCGACACTAACAGGTAAAGTAGCAGTCATGTCGCTTCGCTCCGAATTCAAAATTCAAAATTCAAAATTCAAAATTACAATCCCCATAAATAAATTCAGTCGCTGTGTATCATGAATGTGTTTTGGTTATGGTTGTAAGATTCAGTGCTACGAGATTATTGTAGAACAACTCTAGTACAACACGGCGTAAATAAACCATCCATTCAAAATCAATGAAACGCTTAGGCTGTATTAATTTTGAATTTTGAATTTTGTTAGCGCAGCGTTAGCGAGTCTTCTCCCAAGGGGAGACGCTAAGAGCGAACGAGCGTCATTTTGAATTCCGCCTTGCGGTACTAGTTCTTCCTAACTTGAGATATGCAAGCTTTTCAAAATATAACTAGATAATTCACAAAATCCTTCTCCTTCGGCAGCAGTGGTAATGTAAGCAGGCTGATATTTCAACTGATTTACATATTCCAGCACGTTAGCTACGCCTACAGAAACAGGAAAATAACGCCGATCGAATAAACTTTCATCATTGGGGCTATCGCCAACAGTGACAATTTGTTCTGGTGAGTACTGGGGTAAATATTCACGCAATACCTGTAACAATCCCACAGCTTTATCTTGATCTTGGGGTTTAATGTGACACTGCACGTTGCTATAGGTAAATCCCCAGCCTATTTGTTGACAGAGATGATCTAGGGTTTGTAGTTCGTCTTGACGCAAACCAGTTACATCAAAAGTCCAGTCGGTGAGGCGAAAGCGATTATCAGTAGATTCTTGGATTTGGGGAAATTTAGTTTGTAAATTCTCGAAAGTGGTAGCCAAATGCTGGCGATGTTGAGCTAAGTCGGGAATGGGTGTTAAGATTACTGGTCTCTGGTTCCCTGGTGGAAAGTACAAACCACCATTTTCTGCGATCGCACCTGCTACTGGCATCATCGCACTCAATCCACTCACCCACCCAGCAGAACGTCCGGTGACAATCAGCACTTTAATGTCAGCTGCGGCTAAATCTTCTAAAGCTTGCAGCAGTGCGGGAGTAAATTTTCCTCCTCTAGTCAGAGTGCCATCCATATCTGTGGCTATGAGACGAATCTTGCTCAAGGAAGTAGATGAAATCTCAGACAGGGCAGGGAGGCTCAAATGTCTGGACATAGGCGGTTTGTAAAAAGCTGTAAAAAATATTAATCATACAGCAAGATGGCATTGGTTTTTTGGGCATCCTAAACATCAGGAGTCAAGTTTTTCAGTTTCCCACCATGCCCACTTCGATGTTTCTTGCCCAATCCTCCGGGACAAAGACTAAAAAGGCATCCCAGGAAGTGCCAGCAAGTAATCCTCAAATACCACCATTATTGTTGGTAACTTCAGGAGGACTGGCTTTAGCGGTGATTGCTTTGATTGTGTATAGTAAGCTCCAGAAGGATAAGCTGGAGAAAAAACTCAAGTTTGAACAATTCCGGGCGCGAGAACTAGAGAAAAAGTTTAAGCTAGCGCTGGAAACAATTCGCAAAATGGAAACGAATCCCGATTTGGTGAATTCACGAGACTTTAACCTAGATTATCTGCGAATGCGGATGTCAGAGGAGGTGTTTCATTTTGCAATTCTTAATCAAGTGAAGATTCAGATTAAAGAGAAAATTTCTCAAGCCCTGCGTCCAAATCAAGCACAACAAGGCTCAGTCGGAATTGCTAATAGCGCGGGACGGCAAGTAGATGAACTTTTTGATGTAGAGTATGAGACTGGTAGTCCGGGGAATTCTGCTAAACGAGTGCTGTTTCGCATTCAAGTCCGCTTAATGAAGTTACCGACGCAAGCAACTTCTGCAACTATTAGTCAAATTATTGATTGTATAGAAACTTACTTAAGCCCTATAGAAGATGAAGATAGTTGGCAACCAATAATTCAAGGTCGAATTGCTACTATGCATTGGGATCAAAAGGCTAAACCTACGCCTTTACTGGTGCTAGAACAATCGAATGAAGGCGTCAATGTAACGTTCCGTACTAGTCGCCAACCAAATACCCCAACTCAGCCAAAGTCACCTGGAATTAAAAAATCAGGCTCGGCTAGACAATAAGTCATTGGTCATACAATTTTGGATTTTGGATTTTAGATTTTAGATTGACCCCATGCCTAAAGTCATGGGCTTGTCAATTAATTTTAGATTTTAGATTTTAGATTTATTCTCGCGTTTAAATTCGGGGGCTTGAAACCTTTTTAAATTTTAGATTTTGAATCTTCAATCCAAAATCCAAAATTTAAAATCTAAAATTCGGTCATTGGTCATTGGTCATTAGTTATTGGTCATTCACAAAGGACAAATGACTAAGGACTAAGGACTAAAATCATGACTGGATGGCTGCATTTGCGGAATTACGGGTTAAAAGACCATCTTCCATTTCTACGATGCGATCGGCTATGTCTAAAATGCGGTTGTCGTGTGTCACTAATAAGATAGTCGTTCCCTGATTTTTGGCTAGACTCTGCATTATTTCTACGACATCGCGTCCTGATTGTTTGTCTAATGCAGCTGTTGGTTCGTCTGCTAGCACTAGTGGGGGACGATTCACTAGGGCGCGGGCGATCGCAATTCTTTGTTTTTGTCCACCAGAAAGATTGTCTGGGTAGTAATCAACTCGTTCTTCTAGACCAACTGACCCCAGCATGGCTTTTGATTTAGCCACTGCTTCTGCTTGAGAAATATTATCGTTTAATTCTACCGCCATTTGCACATTTTGCTTTGCTGTCAAGAACCCTAGTAAATTGTGAGCCTGGAAAATATAACCAATGTTGCGTCGCATCTGCACCAGTTTGTTTTGACTGACGCCAACGAGTTCTTCACCTAAAAATTTTAAACTTCCCTCTTGTACAGACCGCAAACCACCAATTAAGCTCAGTAACGTTGTTTTGCCTGAACCTGATGGCCCGGTCATAATTACAATTTCACCTGGATAAATTTCTAGGTTGATGTCAAATAATATCTGTTTTCTCAATGAGCCTTTGCCATAGTAGTGATTGAGGTTTTTAATGGCAATTACAGGTTCTTGTTTCATCATGATTTTGTTAGCTATAAGTTAGCATTTTTGAGATGTAATTTTAGTGTCTGTCAGAAAATAATTTCTATTAATTAAAATATGTCTGCTGGATCGGCAGAACTTAATTTTCTAACTGCGATCGCACCAGAAATAATACACATTAGCATAGTCAAAATCAATACCATTGTCGCTCGGTCAAAACTCATAAAAACTGGTAAGAGTGTTGCAGTTCTGGCGCTGTTGTACATAAACAAGGCAAAAAATATTCCAGGACAATAGCCTAAAATGGCTAATAGCAAAGCTTCTTGAAGGATGACTGTCAATAAATAATTTTGTGTATAACCTATTGCTTTTAAAGTAGCATATTCAGCTAAATGATCTGCAACTTCTGTATAAAGAATTTGATAAACAATCACAGTCCCGACAATGAAACCCATCACAGTACCTAATGTGAAAATAAACCCAATAGCTGTACTATTTGCCCAGTAATTACGCTCAAAATCAATAAATTCTTGTTTAGTTAAAACATTCACTTCATTAGGTAAATATTTTCGTAATTCTTGAGCAACAACATTAGCATCTGCTCCCGGTTTTAATCTAATTAGTCCAATATCAATTAATCCTTTTTGGCGATTGTTAAATATCCGTAGAAAGTTAATATCACTCGTAATTAAATTTCCATCTGCACCAAATGATGCACCTAATGTAAATAGTCCTTCTACTTTAACTCGCCGCCTCCGCACTTCTGCTGTTACAGTCTTTCCTTGATCGTAATTGGCAGCAATTGGCCCATACTCTACCCTAGAAGAACGGTCAAATAGAACGACATCAGGTAGTTTAAGTTTATCTAAATTTTCCTGAACTCCAGGTAAGTTAACTAGGTTAGTTTCTGGGTTCATTCCAAATATCAGGATGCTACGAGGACGGCCTGTTACAGGATTTTTCCAAATTGTAAAGTCTAAATATATCGGATGTACTGATTGAACTGCGGGTAACTCTAAAGCTTTATATAACCGTCGTTGAGAGAAGCTTCTCATCGCCAATATTGCGTTAGATTGACTGTTAATTAAAACAATATCACCTTGCAAGCTGTTATGGAATCGAACGTTACTATAATATAGAGCATCCCGGAAGCCGAGTTGCATAAACATTAAAATATCAGCAAAAGCAATTCCTGCTAAAGCCACAGCTAGGCGAGTTTTTTCTCTTGTCAGTTGTAGCCAAGACAGAGGGATTTTTTGATTCATTTTATAGGCATCCAAGCACAGTTAGCGATTTTAGATTTTTTTTGAATTCATTTTGGTGAGGCTTGTAGCGAATTCATAGAATGTTTAAAACTGATTAAACAGCCTAATCAAGAACATTTCAATCCAAAATATCAAATCGTCAATTGGTATTGCTGCTCGCCTATAACTTAATTAGTTATTAATTTCAACAATAACTTTAGCGTAAGTCAAACCAGAAACTTTCTGGCTATCTTCTGGAGACAGAGCAATTTTAACTTCTACAACTCTGGCATCCACATCTGCTGCTGGATCTGTATTCAGCACATCTTTTTTACCAATTTTTCTGCCGATTTCTGTGACAGTTCCTTTTAATTCACCGCTAAATGCCCCATTGTCGCTGGTGATAGCGGCGTTTTGACCAAGACGCACTTTACCAATGCTGTCTTCGGCGACTTCAGCGATTACGAACATTTGGTTGGTTTGGCCAATTTCAGCAATACCATTTGCGCCGATCGCTTCACCCGATTTGGTGTAAACCTTTAAAATCTCTCCAGCGATTGGTGATTGAACGTAGCTCAATTTCAGTTCTGCTTCGGCTTTTCTGACATTTGCGATCGCATTGCTAACTTGAGCTTGCACTACTTGCACATCGGTAGGACTAACATCTAAAATTCTGCTCAGTTTGGCTTTTTCTTCATCGATTTGTCTTTGTAAAGTTGCTAAAGTTTTGTCACGGTTAACTTTGGCTTCGATGAGTTGCTGTTGCAAAGTTGCTGAATTTTGGATTTGATTCGCTCTAGCCTCAGCAAGTTGCTGTCGTATAGTTGCCAATGTTTGCTTCAGGGTAGCTTGGCTTTCAGCCACCTGTTGATTAGCAGTTATTGCACTCAAGCGTCTACTATCCCGCTCTTGCTGAGAAATTGCACCTTCTTTGTATAAAAAATCATAGCGTCCAGCATCAACTTGGGCATTGCGCTGTTGGGCTTTAATACGTGTAAGTGTTGCTCTCAGGGCTTCTCTTTGCCCACTGAGTTCAGCTTCTAGGCGATTTACTGTTGCTTGTTGGACAAGTTTATCTCCACTTAACTGGGCTGCAATCCGAGCGATCGTTGCTTGTTGACCATCTCTTTCTCCAAGTAACTGCGCTTGTAGACGAGCAATAACTGCTCTTTGAGCTTGAATATCTCTTGGAGATCCAGCCCTGACTTGCGCTAAATTCGCCCGGGCTTCTTGCACTTTCGCTTTTGCCTCTTGTAGTCCGGCTATTTGGGTATCGCGGTTGTCCAAAATTGCCACAATTTGACCTTGCCTTACCTTTTCACCCTCTCTCACCAAAAGCTGCTGAATTCGTGACGATGGCGCTAATCCTGATGATGGGGCGGACAATTTAACAACTTCGCCTCGCGGTTCCAAGCGCCCTACAGCACTGATGCTATTGCTAGATGGCATTACGGGTGCAGATGTAGTTAGTTTTCTCAACTGCTCGATTTTAGCTGTGCCTAGTATGCCAGCAGCGATTACTACTGGTACAGCTACAGCAATACCCCACCAAATCTTTGGTTGTTCACTATTAAGCGTCTGTTCACTTGGCTTTGGCTTTTCAGTCACCCTTGACATAGTATGTTACCCATTTACCTGAATTGTGCTGATGGAAGTAAAAATAAAAGGGTTTTTAATCAACAGCCAGTCCCGTTAGGACAAGCAACGGTGGTTTAAAGCTGGGTATGGTTTAAAAATCCATTGTGTGATGAACGCTCAACACTATGGCTTTGCAAAATGGTGTTTATTTGTATGCAGTACACTTTGACCTCTCTCTAAATCTCTCTCCTAAAAAGAGAAAGACTTTGAATTTTCCCCCTTTCTGTGTCGGCAAGGGGGTTAGGGGCTTAGGTCTGTATTGAAACCCAGAAGTGCTAGAATAGCTGGCTATTCAATAACTCTGAGTATGATTGAGACATGAGTGCAATGGGAACTAGCAGAATTCACAAGCAGTATGAATCTAGATGTAGAGATGCGATATATTACGTCTCTACACAAAATCCTAAATTGGTATGATGCGGTACTTTACTGCTAATACGGTTCGGTTAAGACAAGAGACGCGATAAATCGCCGTCTCTACAAAGGACTGATTATTGTAAAGACGGCGATTTATCGCGTCTTTGCGATTAGCGGCGTGTCATTAAAAAACCTTATCCGAACCTTATTGACCCTGCGAATTTTAGATTTTAGATTTTAGATTTTGGATTTTTTGGGGTACAAGCCCCACCCCTAGTGGGTGGAAAAATCTAAAATCGTCAATCTAAAATCCCCAAGCCCCGCACCCTCGTGGTCGGGGTCAATCCAAAATCGCAAATCTAAAATCCAAAATTGGTTGACTTTACTGCTACATTCACTACGGCTATAGTTAGTCACAAAATTGAAAAGAAACATCAAAATAGACTGTTGCCTTTGTTGGATACAATCTTGCTACAAAAGTTAGTCTTCCTTAAGTGAATCAACGATTAACTAACTAAAAAATATCTGTCAACTTGAGCATTTTTAACATTAGAGTTTCCTTAACTTTCTGGTCAATGAGTTAGCTGTCTCTAGTTGCTTGTACCTCCCAAGACAACAAACCATTTTGTGATATTTGCTTCAAAGACCTTGCTACTCTCCTTGCTGCTGTTTTGGGACTCCATTAAACTCTCGTTGAATGAATTCTACATTTATCCGTTACCTGAAAACGTAACAGAACCTACAGATAAGGGAGATGGAGGGATGATTAAGTTGGGAGATCGAATAAAACTGTGGTCATATAATTTTCTGCCCAAGCTGGGCCAAAGGCTTTTTCTAATACGCGGCGGGTTTTATCGTTTTGCTGCTGTTTGGTGCAATAGTTGTGTTGTCCAGCCAGATTTTGTGTGACTTGTTCAACTGAAACAGGACGTGAGGCGATCGCTTGCGTACAATGAATATCTAAAAATTCTCGCACCCGCGAAAGAAACATTGCTTCTTCTTCTGGGGAACTGGGGCGGACAAAGATACAAAAATCCGAAAAAATATTTCCCCATTCCGGTAATTCACGGGGTTGGGAAAAGTTAAGTACTGTTAGTTGTGTCAGTGCAGAAGTATAAGATTCTGGTAACGTACGTTCTACCTGGATAGGAGAAAGGTCTGCGATCGCAGCACTAATTTGACCTCTACCCCCAACTAAATCGCAACCAAACATCGGCAGGTTGTATTCTGGACGGGGAAACATGACGCAGTGCAAAATATCCAGCATATTGCCGATTTTTGCCAGTTCCAAGTGCATTTTCCGAAACTGGGGCGTTTGATAGCAACGGTTTTCAATTGTCAGTTTTTCGCCTTCTAATCTACCTTCCACATACCCCAACTCATTAGGCAAATGGTAGGGGGATAAATCCAGGTGGTGATGCCAAGCTGCCTCAATACAATCAGCTAGCTGACGAATTAGGGGATGTTGTTGCTCACGCAGCGAGGGCATAGAAGTAAATGACATAAGCTAGTTGGGAATGCGATCTTATGGCCAGTCTACAACCAGTCGTGCCATACCTGTTGTAGTCTGCAATATAAGCAAACACTTAATGGGGATTGGGGATTGGGGATTGGGGATTGGGGATTGGGGATTGGGGATTGGGCATGGGGAATTGGTCATTGGTCATTAACTTTGGACAAAGGACTATTGCCAAAAATCTGTGACATCGTATCCTAATTCTCCTAGCATGTGCCGCAGCAGGGGTAAACTGAGTCCAATGACATTACTGTGACAGCCTTCAATTTTTTCCACAAATAAACTACCAAAGCCCTCAATGGCAAAGGCTCCAGCACATTTGAGGGGTTCACCTGTAGCAACATAAGCTTCAATGGCGCGATCGCTCATTTGAGCAAAGTAAACTCTTGTAACTTGAGACTTGACTAAAGTACGGTTTTGGTCATGGTCAATTAAGGCATGACCTGTGTACAAATCACCAAAGTTACCTTGCATTATCTGCCAACGAGCGATCGCTTCAGAAGTATTTGCTGGTTTGCCGTAAATTTCACCATTCATGGACAAAACTGAATCACAACCCATAATCAAAGCCGATTCAAACTGCGGGGCTACAGTTTTTGCCTTGTAGTCGGCAAGAGTTTTGACCAATTCTGCTGGATCACTTAGTTCAATTTGCGACTCATCAAAGTCACTAGGTCTAACTATCGGTTCAATACCAACAGTTTGCAGCAAGCGGCGTCGGGCTGGGGAAGCTGAAGCAAGTACAAAAGGTGGAATTTTCATGAAATTTGAGAAAAATTTGTTAATTGGGCATTGGGCAATTCAATTTTAGATTTTGGATTAAACTTCAATCTAAAATCCAAAATTTAAAATCTAAAATTCTTACTCCCTACTCCCCAATTAATAAACAGAAAAAGAATTAACAACCTCATCAATCATTCGTTTAACTTTCTGCCAGCGTTTTTCAGGAATTGAGGCGTTGAGGGTAAAAAGTTTACCACGACTCACAGCAACACTGGCAATGTTGTGACGTTCCTGTTGATTGGGGAGTTTAACCTCATACTCTAAAAGGTAGTATATTTTACCGTCTACTTCTCGCTGCGCGGCATTGACTAATTCAGCCGAACGACCAGAGTCAGGAGGCGCGAGAGCCGCTTTTCCTAATTTGTATCCTACTTCTGTTGGGGTTCCTAATTCTGATAAGGTTTTGCCTTCTGGAACTGGGCTAATCACAACCGAAACGTTTTCAGACACCTCAATCAAATCGTGGAAAACCACATCTGGCCCATTAGCAACTTTAACTGGCAGCCAGCCGTTAGGATATAAAAACTGATAGCCATCACTAGTGTCTACAAAACTTTTGAGTCCAGACGCAGCCGCCACATCAGAATTACTCAGACTGAAGCTCAACACCAATAACAAAATTAATATAATTCGTTTCCACATTTATACAGATTCCTTTGGGCTGGAGATAACACAAGGCTTGCATCATTTCTCGTCTTTATTGTCCCATCAAGCGGGACGCTTCGGATAATGTATTAAATAGTGAAGTATAAATGCTTATACTATTTATTTGTGAGGCTGCGCCAAATTTTCTTTCTTCTTTGTGTCCAACTCTTACGAGACGCTGCGCGAATGCGCCCTTTGCGATAGTCTGCGGCAAGCCGCTTTGCGTCTACGTTCCTCATATAGTTTGGCGCATCTTCATACCGAATTGGTATTATGTTCCCTAACGCCTAATTATAAAAAAAGAGAGGCAGATAATTCTACCTCTCTTATACAGGGATAAAGAAATTAATTGAACTATCCCCTGATTAATTCCAACTAACTAGACTTAGTATTTGTTGGGTTTGTGAACAAGGAAGCTAAGAATTTGGCACTGCTTGATGTTGTCAAAACCTACAACACGGATATAGCTGGTGTTGAATTGAGAACGGCATCCTTGAACTTCGCTCAATACTTCTTGAGTAGATCTAGCGTTGAACAAAGGCAACTTCCACAGTGTCCAATATAATTCTGTTGGCTCAGAAGTTTCGTTAAACTCGATCGCTGGAATGTAACCTTGATTCAAAATGTACTGGATCTGCTTGGCAATTTGAGCATCAGACAGAGGGGGAAGATAAGAAAGGGTTTCGTAACGACGCTCTTTTGGTAAAGTTTGCATAGCTTTTGATAATGGGTTGCGATTTTTACTACTGGGTTGACCTTGCCAATTTTAGATTTTAGATTGCCAATTTTAGATTTTTTTACATAGCCACCGCAGTTTCAACTACGGAATAAATCTAGAACTTATAGATTAACTAGATTTATTTTTGGTAACAATCCAAAATCCAAAATCCAAAATCCAAAATTGTTTGACCGAACTAATTGGATAAGTTATCCAAATTCTGATCTGAAGTTGGTTGCTGTTCTGGTTGCAGACTGGGGTTAGATGTGTCTATTCGTGTGATGCGTTCTAAATGCTGGCGACGCTGTTCCATGTTGGCTTGCTGAATGCCAGTGCGAACCATTTCCGGTAAAAATTCCATAACTTCTTCGGCAATGTGTTCCCTGACAGTCATGATTCGCAATGCCAAATCTGGCTTTTCTCGCAACAGTTGCTCAATGTATGACTCACCATCCTGAATTTTGCCAGCAGAAAAGTTATGCAGCCAAAGTTCTAATGGCGGATTAGTTTCGCCCAGCTGTGCCAATACTGTCCTTAGAGCCTGATAAGTCAGATAGCTTTGGAGAGTTTTGGCTGTGTCCTTCGCAATTTGCTTAAGATTCATGCTTGACCCCAGCCTCAATGAATTTTAGATTGTGGATTTTGGATTTTGGATTAATCTAAAATCCAAAATCGCAAATCTAAAATTATCAGACGGTATCCATTGCTTCAAACTCGAACTTGATTTCTTTCCACAGTTCGCAAGCAACAGCCAGTTCAGGAGACCACTTGGCAGCTTCGCGGATGATATCGTTACCTTCACGAGCCAAGTTGCGGCCTTCGTTACGTGCTTGAATAACGGCTTCTAAGGCGACGCGGTTGGCGGTTGCACCAGGAGCGTTACCCCAAGGATGTCCCAGTGTACCACCACCGAATTGTAGTACGGAGTCATCACCAAAGATTTCTACTAGCGCAGGCATGTGCCATACGTGGATACCACCGGAAGCAACTGCAAATACTCCAGGTAGAGAAGCCCAGTCTTGGGTAAAGTAAATACCACGAGACTTGTCTTGCTCAATGTAGTTTTCACGCAGTAGGTCAACAAAGCCCAAGGTGATAGCACGTTCACCTTCCAACTTACCAACTACGGTGCCAGTGTGGATGTGATCGCCACCAGACAAGCGTAGGGCTTTAGCCAATACACGGAAGTGGATACCGTGGTTCTTTTGACGGTCAATTACAGCGTGCATCGCACGGTGAATGTGCAGCAAGATACCGTTGTCGCGGCACCAACGAGCCAATGTAGTGTTGGCGGTGAAACCTGCGGTGAGGTAGTCATGCATGATGATGGGCTGCTTGAGTTCTTTAGCGTACTCAGCCCGTTGCAACATTTGCTCACAGGTGGGGGCGGTGACGTTGAGGTAGTGACCTTTGATTTCACCGGTTTCAGCTTGAGCTTTGGCAATAGCTTCAGAAACGAACAAGAAGCGATCGCGCCATCTTTGGAATGGTGCAGAGTTGATGTTTTCGTCGTCTTTGGTGAAGTCCAAACCACCGCGTAAGCACTCGTATACAGCGCGTCCGTAGTTCTTCGCGGAAAGACCCAATTTGGGCTTAATGGTACAACCCAGTAAAGGACGACCGTATTTGTTTAACTTGTCGCGCTCAACTTGGATACCGTGAGGAGGCCCTTGGAAGGTCTTGATATAAGCTACTGGAAAGCGGATATCTTCTAGACGTAGTGCGCGCAGAGCTTTGAAACCAAATACGTTACCAACAATTGAGGTCAATACGTTGGTTACAGAGCCTTCTTCAAACAAATCTAAAGGATAGGCAACGTAAGCAATATACTGGTTGTCTTCGCCGGCAACTGGTTCGATGTCATAGCAACGACCTTTGTAGCGATCGAGGTCGGTGAGCAAATCTGTCCACACAGTTGTCCAGGTACCTGTGGAAGATTCAGCCGCAACAGCCGCACCTGCTTCTTCGGGAGGAACACCAGGCTGAGGTGTCATGCGGAACGCAGCTAGAAGATCGGTATCTTTTGGTGTGTAATCGGGTGTGTAATAAGTTAATCTGTAATCTTGAACCCCGGCTTTATACCCAGACTTGCTCTGAGTCTTCGTTTGAGCGTAAGACATAATTTTATCCTTCCCTGAAATCACTCTTGTTAATTATCAAACCACGTTTTGTGCAACTTTCCCTCACCCTATTCTTGCCCCTTTTGAGCGAGGGGAAGATCGGGAAAAATTTTTCTTAGGGGTTTTCTTTGGCAAAGGTTAGCAGTTTTTTTGCGGTGGACACTTTGGTAGCGGTGGTAGCCCTCCTCACCAGTGTTATCCCGTTGTCGGGATACACGACCTAGCGCTTCTACTGTTCCCTCTTGCTAAAAATTAAAATTCTTTTTTACCTCTTCATTGCACCCAACTAAACCTTCTCAATTTCATCAAAACTTCCGCTTTTTGCGGCTTTATTTAGATAATTCCCCCATAAATCGGGATATTCAGGGTATTGGGCTGGCTGGCACACATTCCCGCCTTTACACTCCTCATATCTTCTCCGTTGATGGAAAAGATACCAGAAAAGAATTTACTTGACAGAGATTTAGCAAAGTGGTGAGCGAAAGATAAAAAAATTGCACGCCACGTAATTTGTAACTTGTTTCACAATATATCAAGAATTCGATAAGTTATTCTTTGAAAGTTTTTAACTTATCTATTTAATTTTGTTATTACATAAAGATTTAAACATTTTGTTACAAATGCTTTACAAAGTGTCATTAGTGGTATTTGGGGATTGGGGATTGGGGACTGGGGACTGGGGACTAGGAAATAAATATTTAGAAACGTGGATAAAAAAAATAAGATGCAAAACTTCATCCTGTCTCTAGCTTTCCTCTCCTTTATAAGGCTACGGTGTACACACAAGTCTGAAACACTCTAATAGCTTGAAGCGTAAGTTTTACACCACCCTAACCCTCCCCGTATGTATTGGGGAGGGAACTGGATTTTCCTGTTTCCCCCAATACATCGGGAGGATTAAGGGGGGTAATTCGACTTGTGTGTACACCGTAGCCTTTATAAGGAGAGGGATTGAGGGTGAGGTAAACCAGGGACATAAATTGTATGTTATTTAATTTTTATTCCTTAGGAATACTTTCTTATTACCCAATACCCAATACCCAGTCCCCAATACCCAGTCCCCAGTCCCTAGTCCCCAATGCCCAATGCCCCAATCCCCAATGTTTAAAAAATCCCAGCTAGGGGAACACTGGAATTAACCCAAAGCTAGTTTCGGTAACGGCTATGGGTACTGTCTCCAAAGGGAATGTCATTGTGGTATTGTTTTGCAAGCGTACTAGTTTATTGATTACTTCTATTGTGTTGGGGTTGATAGCTTTACCAAGTATGGGATGGGCACAAAAAACCCCTGACGTTAATTCATCTGATGTAGCCCCCGCTTATCTACCTTCTGCACCGCCTCCGCGAGTAGAACCCTTACCCGATGAGCGAGGAGTGCAAGAACATTCGCCAGAAACAGATTATCGTGTCGGTAATTTGCTGCAAGATTTTACAGGTAATCTTTGGGTAGGTTCTTGGCGCGGACTATCGCGGATTGATCCTAAAACTGGCAAGATTATTTCTCGTGTTAGTTTACCAAATGTTGCTATTGGTGCTTTAGCCCAAGATAAAGTAGGACGTTTGTGGGTGGGAAGTTATGAAGGATTAATCCGAGTAGACCCCCGCACTAGCGAAATCACCGCGCAGAATTTATTTTTGCCTTCTAAACGCGTGTTGTCACTGTTACTTGACAAGCGCGGTTATTTGTGGACTGGAACTGATAGCGGTTTAGCTTTAATTAGTCCCGACCAAGGCTTGATTATGACAACATTAAAAAATCTGCCTGGTGTCAGCGCCAACGCCCTGACTTTAGATGCTGAAGGTCAACTGTGGGTTGGCACTCTTGATGGATTGGTGCGGGTAAATACTGCTAGTGCTGCGATTATGAAGCGGATAGCTGATTTACCAGGGACAACCGTACAAGCTTTAGCTATTAGTCCAGAAGGGTTAATTTGGGCAGGAATGGCGAATAATTTGCTAGTTATTAACCCAAAAACTGGCGCAGTGTTGCGGTCTGTAACTCGCTTACGTGGGCGTGACGTGAAAGCGATACGTTTTGCTAAAGATGGTAGTCTCTGGGTTGGGACTAGTAATGGTTTGTTACGATTAAATCCAAATACAGGAGCTGTGTTAGATGCAGAAGTTGCTGGACTTCCTTCTAGTCGGGTTCTTACCCTTGCACCTGACATCGCTAATAAATTATGGATAGGCACTAGTGAAGGTCTGGCTTGGTTAATGCCCAAAACGGACACTGCAAAACCCCATATTGCTTTCAGCCGCGTTGTTAAGTAGGGATTAGGGATTGGGGACTAGGGACTGGGGACTAGGAAATTTTATTCCTAATACCCAATACTTAAATAACCAATACCTAATCCCCAATCCAAAATCCAAAATCCAAAATCTAAAATTGGCAATGGCAATCACTACCCAGCAATTAATTCAATGGAAACAACAAGGACGTTCAATTGTGGCGTTGACCGCCTGGGATTATGCGATCGCTCAACTCCTCGACGCAGCTGGTGTAGACTTAATCCTTGTGGGTGATTCTATGGCAGTAGTTCTAGGGTATGAAACAACACTGCCTATTACTTTGGATGAAATTATCTATCATGCCAAATCTGTGCGCCGTGGGGTGAAACGGGCATTGGTAGTTGTAGATTTACCATTTCTGACGTATCAAGAAAGTCTCCAACAAGCGATGCACTCAGCTGGGCGGGTGCTGAAGGAAACGGGCGCTCAAGCGGTAAAATTAGAAGGCGGGTATCCAGCAATGGCCGAAACTGTGGCTCGTTTAGTAGAAGCCGGAATTCCGGTCATGGGTCATGTGGGTTTGACACCGCAATCAATACATCAACTGGGTTTGCGACAACAAGGTAAGACGCAAGAAGCCAGTGAGAGAATTTTACAAGAAGCGATCGCTCTCGAACAAGCGGGTGTATTTTCCCTCGTGTTAGAGCATATACCCGCAGATTTGGCAATGCAGATTTCCCAAAAATTAAGTATTCCCACAATTGGTATCGGTGCGGGAATTCACTGTGATGGACAAGTTTTAGTTACCTCAGATGTCCTTGGACTGGCAGAAAAGCATCCACCATTCGCTAAAGTTTACACAAATTTGCGTGAGACGATTACCAAAGCTGTGCAAGATTATGCCGCAGAAGTGCGAGAGCGAAAGTTTCCTTGACTTGGGTAGAGTATTCTGAATTCTGAATTCTGTTTTATATACCAATACGGTTCAGTTAAGGTTAAAACTCTTGGTCAAACTCAATTTTTTTAACGAACCGCAGAGGCGCAGAGGAAATAGAGAGAAGAAAAAAATGCTTAACTGAACCGTATTGTTTTATATACCAGTTTGTAATGAGTAGAATTTTGCAAGATATATCTCCAATTATCATTGCACACCGAGGCGCTAGCGGCTACCGTCCCGAACATACTTTAGCTGCTTATGAGTTAGCAATAGCCCTGGGCGCTGATTATATTGAACCTGATTTAGTTTCCACCAAAGACGGCGTTTTAATTGCTCGTCACGAAAATGAGATTTCTGAAACTACCGATGTTGCAAGCCATCCAGAATTTGCTCACTTGCAAACTACCAAAATAATTGATGGCGAAACCAAAACTGGCTGGTTTACTGAAGACTTTACCCTAAGAGAACTGAAAACACTACGAGCTAAAGAGCGAATCCCCCAACTGCGCTTTCAAAATACCGCCTATGATGGACTCTTAGAAATTCCGACGCTGCAAGAAATCATCGATTTAGTCAAGGTTAAAAGTCGCGAAATTAATCGGGAGATTGGCATTTACCCAGAAATTAAGCACCCAACTTACTTTCAATCTATTGGATTAGCTCTAGAAGCACCACTACTCGCAACTTTAACAGCCAACGGTTATCAGGGAGCTAACGCACCTGTTTTTATTCAGTCTTTTGAAGTGAGTAATTTACAAGATTTATCTACAAAGACAGATTTACCTCTGGTGCAATTGCTGAATGACAGTGGTAAACCTTATGATTTTGTCGTTAGTGGTTGTGAAAGTACTTATGCAGATTTAGTCACAGCATCAGGTTTGGCAGAAATTGCTAAATATGCAAAAGCGATTGGAATTCATAAAAATTTACTGGTTCCGAGAGACAGCAATGGTAAGGCTTGTCGCCAGACATCGCCTACATCTTTAGTCACAGATGCTCATGCGGCTGGTTTGCTGGTTCATGTCTGGACTTTCCGCAATGAAGACTACTTTTTACCACTGGACTTTCAAGGAAATCCCCAAGGTGAATATGAACTATTTTTCAATTTAGGTGTTGATGGCGTATTTAGTGATTACCCAGATACGGCTTTCGCAGTGAAGGAGAAACTTCAATTTCAACTTGGTTCACCATGAAATCAAAGTTGTAGTAATGAGCAACAAGATTCCCAACTGATTCATTCAACAAGTTAGGAATCTGAGACTCTCAATTTTCACAAACTAGTCATCACCTGAGCTAATTGATTAGATAAATCAATTGCAGACTCCTGGTATTTCTTAAATAAAACTCCAGCTAAAAAATAATAATTGCCAGAATAAAATGCCATCTGATTTTTTTGGAGTTTTTCGATGTGCTTCTTTACCTTGGGATCAGAGCTATAGTAGCCAAACTGCAAAGGTAACACCATGAAATTTTGAACATAATAACCATTTTCTTTTGCTATGTTCAACGTATTTATGGGATTAGAAAAGCTAGATATTAAAAGCAACACATTTTCATAACCTAACGATAAAAGCTCATTAGTAATTGTGGCTCCATCTACACCCCCAAATAAGAGTGGCATATAAATATCATTATCTGGTGCGGGGAGATAGGGAGGATTGGCTACAAGATACTTGGCATCTGGTTGAGAAGCATTAAACAAAGATGAATTATGGATGATATATTTATTAGCGAGATTGTATTCATCGATGGTTGAATTTGCGACTTTCCATGCAGAAGTATTTAATTCAAATCCCTGGATGACTCCATCAAAGTTGTTCCTCAATAAGGAATTAATTACAGGACTACCATCTCCTGAACCAAACTCCACAATAGATTCAGAATTTTGACAATTTCTGATCACAAAGCTTTCTAAGCAATTGGAGTAGAAATTAGATTCTTCTGGACAAAAAAAGATATCTTTCATTTGACTGCACTTCAAGGTATAAGGTATAATCAGCGTCATACAAGGTTATTCATTACCTTGTATAAAGGCAATAAAAACTATTCCTTTAGCAACCCTTTGCTAAAGAAATGTATTTGCAGGTGAGTAGGCAATAAAATGACTTATAAATGTCAAATTAAAAGGCTAAAAATAACCTGCTATTTATAGTTTTTTGGATTGTTCAAACGAGTCAAGGGACTTATTCTGCTTCGCGTATAGATCGCACAACAGCGTCAGCGGCGCGATCGCCCATGAGTTTCTCCTGGTCATAGCCGAGCAAAAGTTCCCATGCATCATTGGGATACCGTTCTGCCAAAGACAAAGCTACATCATCTAACATCCAACGGCCGTGGCGTTCATCTTCCCTGATGTGCAGTTCCCAATAACCCATCGCCGCCTCTGACAGTTCCAATCGCTGCGCCGCCGCTAGATAGTTTTTATAAGCCGCAGGGCCAGCCACCTCAAAATATGTCAACGCGCCACTGTAACGCAAGAAATAGCGTTTGCGATCGGTAGTCAGAAAGTTATGATTAGCACAAGCTAATACTTCCCAAGGAACTAAATCAAAGTATCCTTCTGGTTCAGTGTTCATGCCAAATTCAGCCAGCATTTGAGCAAAAAATGTCGAATGCTTGCGCGATAAACGACCATTACCGTATTCTTCTATTAGTACTCGCACCAGCGTACACTGCACTTCATTAGCAGCACCACCCAATACGTAGCAAAGACGACTACCTTCAACCAAGCCATCAAAGGAGCCGATCGCTAGTAAGTGACGATAGCCAGCTTCAGTCATTTCCTCACGAATGTAGTGGCTACTCTCCGACAAAGGGGGATTTAAATCGGCAGAGGCACGCTCAATTAAAGCGTGTTTTACATCCAATTGTTGCAGTGCAGCCACATCGAGTTGTGCTAATTCCCACTGTTGCCAAGCAGTTTCGATTTGGTCACGACAAGAGGATAAATACAGCGATCGCTCATTGGTATAGTTTTGCAAATCGTCGTACCAAAACAGCTTTAGCCGATTAATTCGATAAAGTATTCGTTGGAGAAAACGGTGAGCCTGTTCATCAGTGCGATCGTTTCCATAAGCGGCGCTAATTGCTCTAGAGAGCGATTGTTCAAACTCACTGGCTCTTGCAGGTTTTGCATCCAGTTTATTATCCAAATCCTCCAATGCTAGCAATTCTATAAATTGCTTCTCAGCGCGATCGTATTTGGTACTTGTTCTTTCTTCAGTTTGCGTGCTATTTTTCGCAGCCCCAGCGTTAGGAAATATAACTAAATTGCTTTGCATGGAATCTTCGGTAGCTTTAGAAAAAGTGAGAAATTACTTTCACCTCTAATATCTAGGTTTCCACACCAGTAGCTTTCTGTACCTCTTTCCCTGGTTATAAAGAAAAATTAAGTTTCAGACGAAAGGGCTATTGGGAATTGGGAATTGGGCATTGGGTATGAGTCGAATGGCACTAATAAAAGCTGAAAGCCTTGTCTCACCTCGTTCCCAGCCTCCAGGCTGGGAATGTATTCAAAGAGGCTCTGCCTCTCGTCAAAGTACTGGAGGCGGAGCCTCCCAGAATGGTTTCCCAGCCTGGAGGCTAGGAACCAGTGAAACTCCTAACTGCCAACTCCCAACTACGGCACTTTCTGCTGCTCAATCACCTTACTAGGTGGAATCTCCTCAAGAGGAATCAGGGCTTCGATTACTGACTTCACAATTGGGGCGGCGACAGTAGAACCATAAGCACTTTCTCCTTTTGGTTCATCCACCAGTGCAAATACTACATAGCGAGGAGACTCTACAGGTAAAATAGCTACGAAGCTGGTCATTCTCGCACCCTTGATATATCCGCCATTCGCACTAGCTTTTTGAGCTGTACCAGTTTTACCAGCAATGCGATATCCCGGAATTTGTGCAGCCTTCCCACTACCTTGAGTAACCACAGTTTCCATCATTTCTAGAACCTTTTGGGCTGTTGCGGCTGAGAAAATTTGGCGGGGGGTGGTGTGATTTGGTGAATCATGCATCTGCCCTTTGCTATCAATCAGCCCGCGAACTACATGGGGTGTAACCAACTTACCGCCATTAGCTAAAGCACCGTGCATTTGCACTAGCTGTAACGGTGTCATGGAAAAGCCTTGCCCAAAGGAAGTAGTAGCTGGTTCAATTGGCGAAGCGATAAATTCTTCTTGACTTTTGAGCCGTCCGCCGACTTCAAAAGGTAAATCTGTATCAACTTTTTGTCCTAGCCCCAAGCGTTCTAGCCAGTTGTAGTAAATTGAAGGCTTTAAGCGTTGGATAATTTGCACCATCCCAATGTTGCTGGAATATTGCAAAATCTGAGCGATGCTAATTCGCCCATTAGCATTATTCATGGCATTTTTGATAGTGTAATTAGCGACTCGAATAGAACCGGAGTCATTAAACATATCATCTGGTTTGATGACACCATTTTCGAGAGCGATCGCTACATTCAAAGGCTTAAAAGTCGATCCCGGTTCATAAAGATCCGCCACCGTCCAGTTTTTAAATAACGAGATATCAGCTTTACCGTATTCATTAGGATTATAAGTAGGCTGAGAAACCAGGGCGAGTAAGGAACCATCCAAGGCATCCATGACAATTACCGCCCCACGTTTAGCATCAAACTTCTGCATCTGTTGTTTGAGCGCAGTCCGAGCAATTCGTTGCAGACGGCTATCAATAGTAAGTTGTAGTTGCAAATCATCAAAATGCAAAAAACCTTCAGGTGCATGATCCGGCATCAGTACCCCATTCCCCGACCGACTAAGCCGCACCGTTTGCACAGGACGTTCTAACAACTTCTCTTGAGAATATTCCACACCTGCTTGACCACGACGGTCAACATTCACGTAGCCTACCACGTCAGAAACCAAATCATCTGGTGGATAATATCGGGAGTATTTTTGAGTCCACTCCAGACCATTTAAGCGCAAAGAGATGACGCGATCGATAATTTCTTCTGGTAAGGCTGGCGCAAGTATAATTCCGCTTCTTTTACTTTCAAAAGTTTTCACCAATTCAGCAGAATCTTTTGCCAATATTGGGGCAAGTCGCTCTGCCATATCCTCATTAGACTTATCAAACAGCTTGGGATGAGCGTACAAAGTATATACAGGACGGTCAATCGCCAGCAGATTACTATTGCGATCTACCACTGGGCGACGGGGCATAAAAGGTCGCACATTCACCATTTGCTGGTTGCGTGCCTGCTCAGTTAACTTTGGCCCCTTGACAATTTGTAAGTTATACAAATTAATCGCCAACCCCAACCCTGATGCCATTAATACGCCCCAGACGATGAACAGTCGGGACTTAATGCTGGATGTTTGGTTTTGGATACTAGAGGCTAATTTTCCCAAAAGCCCTCGTTTATCACCCTTGTCCTTGTGTCGCCCTGTAAATTTTGAATTCCGAAATTTTCTGAATTTTGTTTTGCTTGGTGACTTCTGCATTGGGTTTGTCCTTTGTCCTTTGTCTGTTGCCTTTTGTGATTAACCAGAAGTCTCAGTCCTAATGACTAATGACAAATGACAAATGACTCTTAGGGATTAGTATCCCAGTGGCGAGGGTGTTTGCGGTTGTGTTTCAGAATTTGGCGTTGTGTTAGACGATGCTTGCTTAGGACTTTGAGATACTGGAGGCAAGAAAATCACCCCTTCAGGAGTTGGCGATACCAAACCTGCTGTTGGTTGTTCTGCTTCATTAGCCATTTGATTTTTCAGTGTCGCGGTGGTTGTAGTTAGCAGCCGCTCATGACGTTGGAGGTTTTGCAGTCTGCGATATGACTGACCCCAAAGCTCTTGTGAATATACCGTCCAGCCATACACAGCAAGTGTTGATGTTACTAACAAAAACGCCAAAACTGACGAATAACGATGAAAGGTGTACAAGCGCAGCAACCACAAAGGTGTCGCTCCAGAATTAGGCATTGTGGGAAGACCAAGAAAACCTAGCCCCCTACTCTTCTGATTCGGACTCGACTGCTCATTGAGATTTGGAACTTGTCGTCTACCCAAATCTTTCACTGATTTAGCTACAGCTGGCTCATTTGTGAGAGAAACCGCTAAATTTTTCGAGGAGCGCTGTTGTCTTTGAGAGGATACTGGTGGAGAAACGCTCCGTACTGCTGACTTCAAGCGTGCAGAGCGTCGCCTCCCTAAAGAAAGGATAGAATCTCGCCGGAACCAATTAGCCTTTGCAGAAACAGTAGATTTACGAGCAACTACCATAATTTTTTTAGATGTAAAATATTGTACTTTAGATTGATTGTCTTAATTGTCTGTTTTTGCTGAGGTTAAAATCACCTTCTATACAACAAGCACACATAACAGGCTACACCCTTTTAACTTTTCTGATAGGTATAGGATTCGTACTTGATTGCGTGAAAAAACTCAGTACACGTCTATTCCCTTCTTCCCTGTTCCCTATTCCCCGTTCCCTGTTCCCTCCCCATACAAGTAAGTTCAGTAATCAAATCGGATTCCTATAGCTGTACCAGTGTTTGCATCCCCTAGATATCCAATGTTTGTAATCAGCGATTAAAAATTGCACAGCTTAACCTTTAGGTATCGCACCTAAAGTATGGCAACGTCGAGTAGCAAGGTGCAATACTCTATGAAAAAAATAAAAATTTTTGCTATCATAGCTCGGTTTGCTAGAGAATTTGGTAATTTTCGTTTTGCTCCTGAGTTGAAGAGAAACTCAGCAGGATGCGTAATCTGAAAAAGAATACCCCGAAGGATTGTTTTTTTTAAGTATGTAATCTCGCAGAATTAAAAAAAAGCAATAAATACGGTATCGTATTCAACAGGCGAAAAATTGTTCTAGCCACAATTGGTGAAAGAGGAGTTATGAAAACAAAAATCTTTGGTTTTGCTCTAATGTTAAGTCTGGCTGCAATTCTCGGAGCCTGTGAAGGTGGTGGTGGTGGTGGTGGTGGTACTGGTACTGCTACTCCTGCTGCTACAGGTGAACCAACTGATGCACCTGCTCCTGGTTCTACTCCTGCAACGACTCCCGTAGCACCTGCAACGACTCCCGCTGCTACTCCCACTGCTACTCCTAAATAAGGCATCTTAAACTTTAGTTTAAATCACGCCCAGAACTGCTTAGTGACAACGTTCCTGATTACATAGCTGAAATTAATTAGGTTCGCGTAAAAACCTGCATGTTTTATGTTGGCTCAAATATCAGCTAAGTAGGGCAAGAAGTAGAGGACACTGGTAAAGAGGGTTCCTTCCTCAACCAAGTGTCCGCCTGATAAAACTTTGTTTCTAATCCAAGTGAGTTGAGTTATGTAAATCTCAGCCATTTTGTACGCAAGATACTTCCTTCTTTTGGTATTTTGAATTGCTGAGACTACTGAGTTTTGAGAGGGCAAAATAATTTAATTTATTGCGATCGCTAACTGGCAATTGCTCTTGAGCATTCCCTGTAGTCTATCCTGTATCAGGAAAGACCTGGTAATGTCACTTGATATTGCCAGATTTTTATTGCAAAAATTTAGGTATGGGGCATGGGAAAAATAGATTTTCATCCTGCGTTGTGAACGCAGTTTAGAATATGGGGAGAGTGAAAGCGAGAAAGGCGATAAAATTACTGAGCTTAATTGTGATTAGTGCAACTTTGCTTGTATTGAGTAGCTATTGGGGGTCATCTGTAATCGCATTACCGCCACCAGAGGATACACCAGAAGAAATATTACGGATACAGATTATCATAGAAGCGCGATCGCCTATTGATGGAAAATTCCTCACAGCTGCCGAATACATCCAGTTGCAAGCCCAGCTGCAAGAAGTCCCGCCACCAAAACTAGACCCCAAAATTCGAGAACAGATTTACTTGCTTCGCTTACGTAAAACATTATTTCAGTTTTTCCCATTTTTAAATTTTTGACAAATTACTCAATAGTCATTAGTCATTAGTCATTAGTCATCGTCTGCCCCAGTCCCCAATCCCCAATCCCCAATCCCCAATCCCCAATCCCCAGTCCCCAATCCCCAATCCCCAGTCCCCAATCCCCAATCCCCAATCCCCAATCCCCAATCCCCAATCCCCAATGCCCCATTCTGATGTAGGATAACGGTGGCGACAAAATTGCAAATAAATGTAAAGAATATATATAGATAGTTTAAAAAAGTAGATTTAGTCAATCACGTTATTTCACTTAGGTAGCTTCATGTCCATAACCACGATCGCCCCTGAACAGGTTAACAGCATCGTTTGGAATCAGCATAACGATCCCTTTGAAATACTAGGTTCTCATCCCATAGAACAAGACGGTAAAACTGTCTGGGCTGTGCGGGCCTACTTACCAAATGCAAATGCAGCATGGGTTGTTCTTCCTGAACAACGGAAGGAATACCCAATGCAAACGGTGCATCATCCCCACTTTTTTGAATGCACCATTGAAACCGCACAACTGGCAAACTACCAGTTACGTATTCAAGAAGGGGAGCATGAGCGTGTCATTTATGACCCTTACGCTTTCCGTTCACCCAACTTGACAGACTTTGACCTACATTTATTTAGTGAAGGCAACCATCACCGGATATATGAAAAACTGGGAGCGCATCCCACAGTAATAGACGGTGTTAAAGGCGTTTATTTTGCCGTTTGGGCACCCAACGCTCGTAATGTCTCATTGTTGGGAGACTTTAATCTCTGGGATGGACGTAAAAACCAGATGCGTAAAGGCCCTACCGGAGTTTGGGAATTGTTTATTCCTGAAATCGGTGTGGGAGAGCATTATAAATATGAAATCAAAAATTTTGAAGGACACATTTACGAAAAATCCGATCCTTATGGTTTCCAGCAGGAACCCCGCCCGAAAACGGCATCCATTGTCACTAATTTAGATGCTTACAGTTGGAATGACGAAAGCTGGATGGAAAAGCGGCGTCGCACTGACCCTCTTACCCAGCCTGTCTCAGTCTACGAAGTGCATTTAGGCTCTTGGTTACACGCTTCGAGTGCAGAACCAGCAAAACTCCCCAATGGTGAAACTGAACCTGTAGTTATCGTTTCAGAAATTAAGCCCGGCGCACGGTTCCTTACTTACCGAGAACTTGCTGACCGAATCATTCCTTATGTCAAAGAATTAGGATACACCCATCTAGAATTGCTGCCCATTGCAGAGCATCCCTTTGATGGTTCTTGGGGTTATCAGGTAACTGGTTACTATGCCCCTACCTCCCGTTTCGGCAGCCCCGAAGATTTCATGTATTTTGTTGACAAATGTCACCAAAATGATATAGGGGTAATTGTAGATTGGGTTCCTGGTCACTTCCCTAAAGATGGGCATGGTTTAGCTTTCTTTGATGGTAGCCACCTATACGAACACGCCGACCCCCGCAAAGGCGAACACAAAGGATGGGGTACTTTGGTGTTCAACTACGGTCGCCATGAAGTCAGTAATTTCTTAGCAGCAAATGCCCTCTTCTGGTTTGATAAATACCACATTGACGGGCTTCGTGTCGATGCTGTTGCCTCGATGCTGTATAACGACTATTGCCGCGAACCAGGAGAATGGCTGCCCAATAAGTACGGTGGCAGAGAAAACCTAGAAGCAGCAGATTTTCTGCGTCAAGTAAATCACATTATCTTTAGCTATTTCCCCGGCATTCTCTCAATTGCAGAAGAATCTACTTCCTGGCCAATGGTATCTTGGCCCACCTACACAGGCGGACTGGGCTTTAACTTAAAGTGGGATATGGGCTGGATGCACGATATGCTGGATTATTTCAGCATGGACCCTTGGTTCCGCCAGTTCCACCAAAACAATATCACCTTTAGTATGTGGTACAACCACAGCGAGAACTTCATGCTGGCTTTGTCCCACGATGAAGTGGTGCATGGCAAGAGCAATATCATCGGCAAAATGCCGGGGGATACATGGCAGAAGTTAGCTAATGTGCGTTGTTTATTTAGCTATATGTTTGCTCACCCAGGCAAGAAAACCATGTTTATGAGCATGGAGTTTGGGCAGTGGAGTGAGTGGAATGCTTGGGCAGATTTGGAGTGGCATTTATTGCAGCATGAAGCCCACCAAAAGTTAAAAACGTTTTTCCAAGAATTGAACCATCTCTACCGTTCTGAGCCAGTTTTGTACACCCAGGATTTTGCTGAACCGGGGTTTGAGTGGATTGATTGTAGCGATAATCGCCATAGTGTAGTTTCCTTCATGCGTCGCGACAAGGATTCTGATGATTTCGCGATCGTCGTTTGCAATTTTACACCACAACCCCATTCTCATTACCGCATTGGTGTACCGCAAAAGGGATTTTATACTGAGTTGTTCAATAGTGATGCGCGTCAGTATGGCGGCAGCAATATGGGCAACTTAGGTGGTAAATGGACGGATGATTGGTCTTTGCACAGTCGTCCTTATTCTCTGGATTTGTGTTTGCCACCTTTGGGTGTGTTGATTCTCAAGCTGGATAAGAAGAAGACTGCTGAGGTGATTGGATAATAATTTGGGGTGGGCATTGCCCACCCTTAATTTTTGTTTAAGAGAACTCCACAAAATAAATGATCCAAAACCCGTCATTGGGCATTTTTTAACGTGGAGTACTCTAAAGAAAAAGAAAAATGGTCACAGAGCAACTAAATTTATTTATGGAATGAAATAAAAACATTTATTTCGAGACGTGCAGCGCTTGCACAAGTTAAAAGTTAAAATAAACTAAGAAGTTTATCAATATTTTTACTTTTTACTTCTTAATTTCATCTACTCCGGCGCTGCTGCTTGTAGTCAAAATTATCATCGTATTCAATCGTGCCAAATAGTTCCAGAATTTTCAATTGCTTTCGACATTGCACATACTCTCGTAATGCCTCTTCAATAACGGCATCCTTAGTTAGATGACCACCAAGTTTGAGAGCTTCCTTAATTAAATTTTCGTCAATTTCTAGATTAGTAACCATGTGCAGATTATTTCCCACTCCCCATTTTCTACTCTACAAGAGATTTGACCGCATTTAGTAATTGCTGTTTCGTAAAAGGCTTAGTTAAATAAACATTTGCACCTTGCCTCATTCCCCAAATCCGGTCAATGGGCTGATTTTTAGAACTACAAATAATAATTGGCACTTTTTGAGTTGCTGGATTTTTTTTCAGTTGGCGACAGAATTCAAAACCGCTAATTTCTGGCATTACTACATCAGTAATAATTGCATCTGGCTGGTGATTTATTGCCTTACTCATCCCATCTTTAGCATCATAAGCTTTAATTACCGTGTGTCCGCTGTCTCTTAAAAAACTATTGATTAACTCCAACTGAGAAGGAGCATCTTCGACAACTAAAACCGTAGCCATATTTATTTGTACTCCTTAGCTTAAAGTCGTTATATTTTACCGTTAATTTAAGCCAAATGCATGAAAACTATTTTTAGTAATTCGGCGCGGGTAAACGGTTTAGTCAGATATCCAGATGCCCCGACTAATTTCGCTTTTACTTTGTCTATAATTCCTTTATTACCAGTGACAAAGATGATAGGAGTTTTCTGAAATATTGAATTATTTCGTATAATCCGACACAACTCATAACCATCGATTCCTAGCATGTTTAAATCCAGCAAAATTAAGTCTGGTTTATGCCTTATAATTGACAAAACTGCTTTTACTGGGTCGTTGATAGTCACTACAGAAAAATTTTCGTTTTCTAAGAAATAGCTAATTTCTTTAAGAATTGTCGGGCTATCATCTACAGAAACGATTTTATGGACTTTTTTTGCTGTGACAGTAGCAGCCGTTACTCTTTGGGAAGCAGGATTTATGCTATTTGATATTGTTGGTTCCTGAAAGTTTTCTTTTGAAGGAGTAGAAATCTGTGGTAATCGCTGAACAGGAACTATTTTCTCTTCAGGAATATTGGGGTAAGAATTGACAGTAGTGCTTAGTTCTTGTTTGGTGTCAACTAACCCTGAAATCAATTTTGAGAAAAGCGATTGCTCCTCAAAAATCTTTGGTAATCTATCATAAGGTGGATCGGGTTCATGTAAGATAATCGCACCCTGAAGGATGTAAGGGTATAAATTGTGAGCCAGTTGGATTTCATCTTGATTCAAAATTGTAGCTAGATGACACAGGCTAAAACCCTTCATCCAAGTAGTTAAATCTGGCTGAAGTTTTGGTAAATCTTGGTTCTCAAGTTTACTGCTAATCAACAGATATGGACGTTGATATGGAGAAGAAATTTGGGGAACAAAAGCTTGCCAATTCTGTAATCTTAGTTGGCAACGATCTAGAATCTTTTCTACATCTAGCCTGCAAATTTTTGTCATTCTACTAAGCGGTTCTGCTAATTCATAACTACCTTCTTTGATTAGCAAAAATGATTCAATCACTTCTTTAACTAATTCTTGAACCAGCACTACTGCTTGCGTAGAATGTAGATGTTGTTGACTAACAAGCCAAGATATAGCCTGATACTCAGGAGGATAGTTTCTCGAACTGTTGTCATCTTCGATTAACTGACTGTGTACATCAGGTTCAAACATCAGCCTGACTTGAACACGAACTTCACTGCTAAGGAGTGGAATTTGGTGACTGAGGCGACGTAAATGGCGTTCTAGTCTATCAAAAGGTTCTACTGAATGGGTGGCGTAGGTTATTTTGCCCTGTTCTAAGTAAATTGACCAAGAAACTGAGTTACTCAATGCTTGCAAACAAGTACTGTCGGAGCAATTGGATAACTGTCTTAACAAACTGAGAGGACGTAGTTGGGTGAATGCGCCTGAGTTATTCATATTTTTCAAGTTTTTTTGCGGAATCAAGAATCGAACATTTGTAGATTAAAAATATCAGTTATGAAGTATTTTCTTCTTTGTAATATTTCTCTACGCACAAATTATTTCTTTGAAAATATGTATATATATTAAAAACTATAAATTTTATAACCGATTTGTTACATTTGGCATGTCCTACTTAATTTATCTCAAAAAATAATTAGTGGGTATGAATAAAAGTAAATAATTATCACGGCTAGACTAACAGTCTATGTTAGTTGCTTCTAACCTTTACTGACTACTGACGAGTCTTGGGTGAAGACCTTAAATAATGACGTTTATTTATGCCTACTCAGAAAAGCAAGCAAATTTGATTCCAAGTTAGCGCAGTTACACTGGTATACTTCTAGAGTTAACGATCTGAATTATGGTTAATTACTTTTATCTTAAGGAACAGTTCTTCTACATAAAATCTTTAAAAAGTTATCTAGGAAAGTTTATGTATTTATTGTACTGTAGGTTTAATGGATATAAATTTTTGGTAGATACATTACAACAGGTAATGCTAAATTTTGATAAACTATTTTTTGCTAAACTAAAATGTACTCAAGTTCTTCTTAAATATATAGAGAACTTCATGAAAATAATTTGTTTAATAAAGATTAGAGCATCTACCACTAGATACTATATTCTATAGTCGCCGAAGCGACTGGCTGAAATTACATACTCTCGATCAAAGGGAAATAAAGCTTTGAACTTTAACATAACACAAAAAGTTATGCATGATACATTAAGACTTGATGAAGTAGTAGAATTTGCTGAGAACCCAGAGCCACGTTGTCCTTGTGTACTTCTATTAGACACATCTGGGTCGATGCAAGGAGATCCAATTGAGGCTTTAAATCAAGGTTTACTCAGCCTAAAGGATGAATTAGTCAAAAATTCCTTAGCTGCAAGACGAGTGGAAGTAGCGATCGTCACTTTTGATAGTAATATCAATGTAGTACAAGACTTTGTGACTGCCGATCAATTCAATCCGCCGATTTTGACAGCACAGGGCTTGACTACAATGGGTGCGGGAATTCATAAAGCTTTGGACATCATTCAAGAGCGGAAATCTCAGTATCGTGCCAATGGCATTGCTTACTATCGTCCTTGGGTGTTTATGATTACCGATGGAGAACCGCAAGGCGAGTTAGAACATATTGTAGAGCAGGCATCCCAGCGCCTACAGGGAGATGAAGCGAATAAGCGCGTAGCATTTTTTACGGTAGGCGTAGAAAATGCGAATATGACCCGTTTAAATCAAATAGCTGTACGTACTCCCCTGAAGCTCAAAGGGCTGAACTTTATCGAGATGTTTGTCTGGCTGTCAACTAGTATGTCAGCTGTTTCTCATTCTCAGGTAGACGAACAGGTAGCACTACCGCCGATTGGTTGGGGGACTGTTTAATTAAAATTGCAGCTTGGTATTTACACAGCCAGCTGCTGGAAAAAAATCTATGAACATATCAAAACAGATTACTCAATGGCGGATTGTGGCTGCATCTGTATGTGGTACAAGTCACTTAAAAAACAATCAATTATGTCAGGATGCTCATCATTGGCAGATATTGTCAGATAACGTTTTGGTGGCGGCGGCAGCAGATGGTGCGGGTTCTGCTAGCCTGGGAAAAGTGGGAGCAATGATTGCTGTGGAGACAGCAATAGAAAACATTTCAACCATTGGGCTGAACCGAAAAAGTTTGAGTGATGATGTCTACGTGCGATCGCTTTTAAATGATGCCATATTAGCTGCTAAAAAAGCTGTAGAAGCTGAGGCAGCTAATTCAGACAAACAGCCTCAAGATTTAGCAACTACCTTAATTATTACGGTTGCCACACCAGAAGTTGTCGCTGTAGCCCAGATAGGTGATGGTTTGGCAGTGGCAAAAGATCGTCTGGGCAATCTATTGGCACTGACTATGCCTGATAGCGGTGAATATATCAACGAAACTACTTTTTTAACTTCGCCCAACGCCATAGACAGAGCGCAGATGAGATTATGGCGCACAGACATAGTAAATGTTGGCATCATTACCGACGGACTACAAATGTTGGCTTTGAATATGGTTGTTGGCGAACCTCACAAGCCATTCTTTTTTCCCCTGTTTGAATTTGTCGCCAATACCGAAGATAAGACATTAGCTAAGGAGCAATTGGTAAAATTTTTACGCTCAGAGCGGATTACCCAACGCACTGACGATGATTTGACACTCATTATAGCCGCATTCAACGACTTATAAGCAATAAATTTACAGGTTTCTCATCTTAAATAACTCCCGTTAGCGGTAATTTCATTATGCAGGTACTACGTTGTTCCCCTAGAAAAGAAATCCTCAGCCTCAATGTCAGTTTGGGGCGTGGCGGTGAAGCTTGTGTTTACACAGTGCCATCCGATAACAACTTGGTGGCGAAGATTTACCACAAGCCAACCACTGCCCATGCTGATAAACTCCAGGCGATGCTAGCCAACCCGCCAGAAAACCCAACGGCTAGTTTGGGGCATATATCTATCGCTTGGCCAGAAGATTTATTACGGGCGGCAGATGGCAAAAATAGCATCCTGGGGTTTTTGATGCCACGCATTCAAGGGATGCGTCCCATCATCGACTTTTACAACCCCAGAACCCGTCGCCAACACTGCCCCCTATTCAACTATCAGTACCTGCTCCGCACGGCGCGTAACCTAGCGGCGGCTTTTGCAGCTTTGCACGCTAGTGGATATTGTATTGGTGATGTCAACGAGTCCAATATTCTCGTTAGTGACACCGCACTGGTGACTTTGATAGACACAGACTCTTTCCAAGTACCAGACCCAAACAACAATATTGTTTATCGCTGTCCGGTGGGTAAACCAGAGTTTACTCCACCAGAACTACAGAATAAAACTTTTGCCCAACACGATCGCGAAATCTCTCACGATTTATTTGGGTTATCGGTGCTAGTCTTTCAACTCTTAATGGAAGGCACTCACCCATTTTCGGGGATATTTCAAGGCGCGATTGAGCCACCACCATACGAAGCACGTATTGCATCGGGTCATTTCACTTACAGCGAAAAGCGTTACGTACCCTACTTACCGACACCAATTGCACCCCCTTGGGAAATTCTCCATCCCGGCTTACAAGAATTATTTATCCGTTGTTTTGAAGAGGGTCACAACAACCCACAACTGCGCCCCAGTGCCCAAACTTGGCTTTCAGCAATCGCGGAAGCCGAAGATTCCCTGATTACCTGCACGACAAATCCCCAGCATCGCTACAACAACCACATGCGTAGCTGTCCGTGGTGTGAACGTACCGTGCGATTAGGTGGACGCGACCCCTTTCCATCACATCGGGCTATAGAAGCTAAAGAACATTTACAACCGCGAATTAAACCGAGAAAACACTACAATCAGACACCGCATTTTCCGCAACGTGGTCTGTCACCGCAGCTAAATTACTGGCAACCAATAATTACCCCTAGCGGTTCATCTTATAAACCTTCCAAGAAATCAAAATTGTATCCGGTTGTTTTCTGCTTGCTGGGTTTTGGTCTATTGGGATATGCGGACTTAATGATTAAATTTACTCAGCCGTTGGTATCCCAAAATGCCTACACCCAACAAACAATCAATTCTCTCAAGCCAAATAACAAACTTAGCTTCGCTGATTCCTATCAGCAAGGTTATATTGCTTACAAAGAGCGAGACTATGACAAAGCAATTGTCAGCTTTACCGAAGCGATTGAACAAGAACCTACACAGGCCAGAGCAATTGTAAATCGTGGTAATGCTCGCTATAACCTGAAAGACTATGAAGGAGCAGTTGCAGATTATAGCCAAGCTCTCCAAATCAATCCCAATCAAATCAAAGCTTTGGTGAATCGGGGTAATGCCCGCTATATGCTTGCCGAATATAGCAACGATCCCGATCAAGAGTATAAACTAGCGATCGCTGACTATAATCAGGCTATTGGTCTGGATAAGAATGAAATTGAAGCTTATATCAGACGGGGAATTGTCCGCGCCCAAATGGCTAAATATAGCGGTGAATCTCAACAAGTTTACAAAAGAGCGATCGCAGATTTTACTTACGCCATCAAACTTAATATATCCAAAGCCGAAGCTTACTTTCAGCGTGGTGCTGTCTATTATCAAATTGCTCAATATAGTAGCAATTATGAGCAAGAATATCATCAAGCGATCGCTGACTTTAACCAAGCATTAATCCTCAGCCCCAAACTAGCAAAAGCATATCTCAAACGAGGTATGGTTCGCTACGAACTGGCACAATATGGCGGTAGTGAATCTAGCAAAAACCAGACGAAAGCTGTCGAAGACATACAGGCATCTGCCAAAATCTTTCTTGAGCAAAATGACATGGATAATTATCAGCAATCACTCAGTAACTTATGTGTAGTCGTAGAAAATAAATGCGATCCTTTATTCCAAGGAGCAAATAATGCGGAAAAAACTAACTAGAAACAAGTAGTTTTTGTTACCTGCATATTTTTGGTTTTGATTGAAAAAATCAAGCCTGACTAGGGTTAGCTGGTGCTAATCCTAGCTATTTTATTGGTAATATTTTTATTCAATTAATTAAGTAGTTTATTTTCATGTTTATAGATATTCATACAGCTTTTATATAGAAAAGATTTTAATTTATATTTCCTTTATAATTTTGGCGGAAATTACAGTTAGATTATTGACGGAGAAAAAGAAATCAGAAATCAATTTTCCTCCATCTAAGTGCATCCTCTTCATGTCGATAAAGTTAACCAATTTTAGATTTTAGGTTTGCGGTTTGGGATTAGTCATTGAACGTCACGAGCGTTAGAGTAGATTTATTACACCCACTTTCATAACCGGGTATGTACCAAAAAACTCTTTTAATCTAAAATCCAAAATCCAAAATCCAAAATCTGAAATTGGCACGGTCAAATAATTATATCCCTACAAATCTCCGAGGTAATTGCATGAAAGCGGTGATTTTGGCTGGAGGTCTTGGTACACGCCTCAGTGAAGAAACTAGTATCAGACCTAAGCCGATGGTTGAAATTGGTGGTAAGCCAATTCTCTGGCACATCATGAAAACTTACTCAGCCCACGGCATTAATGACTTCATTATTTGTTGTGGTTACAAAGGTTACGTCATTAAAGAGTATTTTGCTAACTACTTTTTACACATGTCAGATGTTACCTTTGACATGCGCTTTAACCAGATGAACGTGCATTCTGGTTATGCAGAACCCTGGCGCGTCACCTTAGTAAATACAGGTGATAATACCATGACAGGCGGACGCTTAAAGCGAATCAGCGAACATCTTGGTAATGAGACTTTTTGCTTTACTTATGGTGATGGTGTAAGTAATATTAATATCACAGAGCTAGTTAACTTTCACAAACAGCAAAAGAGCTTAGGAACACTCACAGCCGTTCAACCAGCCGGACGTTTTGGTGCTATTTCTTTAGGATATGAGCAAACCAAAATCACCAGCTTTCGGGAAAAGCCGGAAGGTGATGGAGCTTGGATTAATGGCGGTTATTTTGTGTTAGAACCAGAAGTAATCAACTTAATTGCTGATGACTCTACAGTGTGGGAGCAAGAGCCATTAGAAAAGCTAGCTGATATGGAACAGCTATCTGCTTTCAGACATGAAGGGTTTTGGCAACCAATGGATACTTTACGCGATAAAAACTATCTCGAAGGGCTGTGGAAAAACAATCAGGCTCCTTGGAAGGTATGGTAAGGGGATTGGGGACTGGGGATTGGGGACTGGGGACTAGGGACTGGGGATTGGGGATTGGGGATTGGGAAGATTTGAATGAAGATTCACATCCAAACCAAATCTTACTCATATTTTCTTACCCAGTACCCAGTACCCAGTACCCAGTACCCAGTACCCAATCCCAAATAACTTTATAGATTGACTGTAATTTGAAGTGCGATAATACTAATGTATGATTTTGCGATTATCGGTGGGGGAATAGTTGGACTCTCGACAGCGTTGGCTTTAGGAAAACGCTATCCCAATGCCCGGATTTTAGTACTAGAAAAAGAGAGTCAATGGGCATTTCACCAAACTGGCAATAATAGCGGGGTAATTCATTCTGGTATTTACTACAAACCAGGAAGTTTCAAAGCTAAATTTTGTCGTGATGGTTCTCGCTCAATGGTAGAATTTTGCCGAGAGCATGGAATTGACCATGAAGTTTGTGGGAAAGTGATTGTCGCAACTGAAGAACAAGAGCTACCACGCTTAGAAAATCTCTACAAACGCGGCTTAGACAATGGCATAGAAGTCCAGAGAATCAGCCCCGAAGAAGTCAAGGAAATTGAACCTCACGTAAGATGTGTAGGTGGAATTCGGGTATCCTCAACTGGCATTGTTAATTACAAGCAAGTTTGTTTAAAATATGCCCAGCTAATTCAACAGCAGGGTGGGGATTTACACCTCAATACAAAAGTCCTGAAAATCTCTGCAAGTGGTAAAAATCAGGTATTGCAAACAAACAAAGGTAACTTTGAAACCCGCTTTGTAATTAATTGTACTGGATTGCATAGCGATCGCACCGCCAAACTAGGGCAAGTTGAACCCCAAGCCAAAATTGTCCCATTCCGGGGAGAATACTACGAACTCACCCCAGAAAAACGCTATCTGGTTAAGACACTAATTTACCCAGTTCCCAATCCAGATTTCCCCTTCTTGGGTGTCCACTTCACCCGAATGATTGATGGTAGCGTTCATGCAGGGCCAAACGCGGTTCTATCGCTCAAACGCGAAGGTTACAAAAAAACCGACTTTGACTTACGAGATTTTCTGGAAGTTATCACCTATCCCGGTTTTTGGAAGTTAGCAGCCAAACACGCTGATGAAGGCATCCAAGAAATCATTCGTTCCTTTAGTAAAGCAGCCTTCACCAGAAGTTTGCAAAAACTAATTCCCGAAGTTCAAGCACAAGACTTAGTTCCCACCCATGCAGGTGTTCGCGCTCAAGCCTTAATGAACGATGGCAAGCTTGTAGACGACTTTTTGATTGTTTCTGGTCAAAACTCCATTCATGTTTGCAATGCTCCTTCTCCGGCTGCCACATCTTCTCTAGAAATTGGCAAAGCGCTTGTGGCAGAAATTCCACAACTTTCCCATCTAAATAGTGTGGTAACTGCATAGATAACATCGTTATTATTTCCGGGACTGCTGAATTAAGGGATGAATCTTGTATAGTGGGCATCTTTTCTTTATCCACCTAGAAATACAAGAGACTGGTAAGATACCCATCCCACAAGATAAAAAGTGTAGTGCATCAATTAAGAACCGCTATAGAGTGCTGCTACCTAATGGGTTAGTCGGCAAACTGTTATACATAGCGCTTCTGGTTTTAGTCCAATGACCTAACCCCCAACCCCTTCCCTACAAGGGAATGGGAGTAAGATTCAAAGCCTCTCTCCTCTTAGGAGAGAGGAATGGAAGTGAGGTCGAGTTATTGCATACAAACGAAAAATATAGCGGTTCCCTCTTGGATGCAACACCCAATAGGGCGAACATCTGTGCGTCCCTAATTTAACTCATCAATACAAAGGAATTAACCACAATGAAAATATTAGTAACTGGAACAGAAGGCTATCTAGGTTCGTTATTACCCCCTTTGTTAATTGAACGAGGACATGAAGTTATTGGTCTAGATACCGGCTTCTATAAAGTTGGTTGGCTGTACAACGCTAGTGGCGTGACACCCAAAACCCTCAATAAAGATATCCGCAACATCACCCCTGATGATTTGGAAGGTATTGAAGCCATAGTTCACATGGCGGAACTCTCCAACGATCCAGCCGGACAATTGGCACCAAATATTACCTACGAAATTAATCATGTCGGTTCAGTTCGTCTAGCTAGTCTGGCTAAGGCTATGGGTGTGCGTCGCTTCGTATATATGTCTTCATGCAGTGTCTACGGTGTTGCTACCGCCGGTGATGTCACAGAAGAATCCTCAGTTAATCCCCAAACAGCCTACGCAGAATGCAAAACTCTCGTAGAAAAAGATGTCAGACCACTCGCTGACGATGACTTCTCTCCCACCTTTATGCGGAATGCTACAGCCTTTGGTGCTTCTCCCAGAATGCGTTTTGATATTGTTTTAAACAACTTAGCTGGCTTGGCATGGACTAGCAAAGAAATCAAAATGATTAGTGATGGTACACCTTGGCGGCCATTAGTCCACGCATTAGATATTTGCAAAGCCATAGTCTGCACCTTAGAAGCACCACGCGACATTGTACATAACCAAATCTTCAACGTGGGAGATACAGCAAATAACTATCGCGTTAAAGAAATCGCAGAAATTATTGCTGATATTTTCCCCGATTGTAAATTGTCCTTTGGTGACAACAGCGCAGATAACCGCAGCTATCGCGTATCCTTCGAGAAAATCAACACAATCCTACCTGGATTTAAATGTGATTGGAATGCCCGACTTGGTGCCCAGCAACTATTTGATTTATTTAGTCAAATACACATGGCTGAAGATACTTTCTTGTTTAGAGGATTTACTCGTTTAAAACAGCTAGAGTATCTGATTCGGACAGAGCAAATTGACAAAGATTTCTTCTGGAATAAGAAGTAACTAGAGTTAGCTATTAGTGTGTAAACAAAAAAATAATTGTAGGAAATAGTCGTAATTTTTGTTTTAAAAATCAGGTATGAATTGCGAAACTACGAGAGTAAAATATACACACTAATAGCAGCATAAAAAAGGTTTTCAGACCTATTTCATCCATCAAATTATTTGCAATCAGTGACTTGAAAATTATGGCGATCGCAAAATGTCGTTTTAGTGGTCAACCTCTGCATCAAACCTTTATTGATCTAGGAATGTCACCTTTAGCTAATGCTTATCTGAGAGCAGAACAGCTAAATAATGCCGAAAAATTTTATCCTCTCCATGCTTATGTCTCTGAAGACACTCTCTTAGTTCAATTAGAGCAGTTTGAAACTCCAGATCATATTTTTAGTGACTATGCCTATTTTTCTTCTTACTCGGTCAGTTGGCTAAAACATGCTAAAGCCTACACCGATATGATGGTAGAGAAGTTCAACTTTAATCATCATAATCAAGTTATTGAAATTGCTAGTAACGACGGCTACTTACTGCAATATTTTTTAGAGAAGGGAATCCCTGTTTTAGGCATAGAACCAGCAGCAAATATTGCCAAGGTTGCTGAAGAAAGAGGCATTCCTAGTATTAACAAGTTTTTTGGAGTCGAAACAGCCAAAGAACTCGTGATACAAGGAAAACTAGCTGACCTTTTGATCGGTAATAATGTTTTAGCTCATGTACCGGATCTAAACGATTTCATCGCTGGGATGAAACTTATCCTCAAACCTAATGGCATTTTGACGATGGAGTTTCCTCACATCTTACGACTCATTCAAAAAAATCAGTTTGATACGATTTATCATGAGCATTTTTCTTACTTCTCATTCCTGACGATCGAGAAAATTTTTGCAGCACACAATTTGCAACTTTTTGACGTAGAAGAATTATCAACTCATGGCGGTTCACTCAGAATTTATGTCAAACATGACTACGCCGATCATCTCAGCATTAGTGAACGAGTTAGCCATTTGAAAGCTAAGGAAATTGCTGCTGGATTGCATCGCATAGAGACTTACATTACATTTGGAGAAAAAATCAAAAAAACAAAGCACAAGCTATTAAATTTCCTCTTAAAGGCGAAAGCAGAAGGTAAATCAATCGCTGGTTATGGCGCACCGGCAAAAGGCAATACATTGCTGAATTACTGTGGAATTGGAAAAGATTTTATTGATTACACAGTAGATTCCAATCCTTATAAACAGGGACTATTTTTACCTGGTACTCATATTCCTATCTTTGAACCAGATAAAATCCGTGAAACAAAACCAGATTATGTCCTAATTTTACCTTGGAATCTCAAGGAAGAAATTATGGAACAAATGGCATTCATTGGTGAATGGGGCGGACAGTTTGTAGTACCAATTCCTGAAGTAAAAATTTATCCCCGTCCTATTCCGGATAGGCTTTTAATAGCGTCGTAATTACTAAAGAGAAGCAAAAACGCCTCTTATTACTAATAATTTAACTTTTTTGAGTAATTAAAAGGCGCATCTCTTATAAAATTTATGTCGTCAAATCGCAAATAAATAATTGTAAAGCAGCTTTTTAATTATCTAAACTGCTGTTAATCCTGGTTCTTCTTAATTACAGAGTTGAGCTTAATATGAATAAATTGCTGACCATTGCCATTCCAACATTCAATCGCGCCCAGCTTTTAGATAAACAACTTACTTGGTTAGCCAAATCAATTAAAGGCTTTGAGTCTGACTGTGAAATCTTTATCTCTGATAATTGCTCTACAGATAATACCCAAGAAGTAATTAAAAAGTGGCAGATAATTTTCAATAATGTAAAATTTACATCAAGTAGAAATAGTGAAAATATTGGCGTAATGGGTAATATTGCTTGTTGTTTAAAAGCTCCAACTAGTGAGTATATCTGGACGATTGGTGATGACGATCCAATTCAGGAAAGAACCCTAGAGTATGTGTTAATAACACTAAAAAAACATGCAGATTTAGCACTAATGTTTTTAAATTTCTCTGGTCGTCAAAAACGAACGGGTCAACTTGTTGTAGAACGCTGGTTGAATAGCGATAACGATGAACTAAGAGTTGATGGTAAAACTGTATTTCAAAGTTATCTAAACGAAAACTTTGGTGGTGTACTTTTTATCTCAGCAGCAATTTATCGCACAGATTTAGTACAACGCGCTTTACAAAAATGGCCATCTGCTACTAGTAATTGGGCATCTCAAGCATATTGGACTGCATTTTGCGCTGCTCATGGAAGTGTCATTATCACTAAAGACACTTATTTAGAATGTACTATGGGTGCTAGTCTTTTGGATCTCGATCCAACATGGAACTTTAGAATGCGATATGCATTCATACCTGAAGTTTATATAAAACTACTAAAGGTAGGATATCCTCATAAGTTTTGTCAGAAAATGATTTGGCAGAATTTCCAACAAAAAAATGACTTGAAAATCTTATTAGGTGCTTTAAAACGCTGGCCTTTCTTGACAATCAAGATATTTATTCCTTACCTACGTTTTTTAACTATATCAGCTTGGGCAATTCTTTTTCCACCCAAACAGCTAGAGAATAGCCTGTAACTTAGTGTGTTAATTGCCAAGTTATTGTTAACAATAGTTCTTGGCGATAACCACTCATATATCAATTTTATTAACTACTATTTATTACCATGTCTAAATTACTGACCATTGCTATACCCACTTATAACCGTGCTGAATTACTTGATAAACAGTTAGCTTGGCTAGCTCAAACTATCAAAGGTTTTGAAGATGATTGTGAAATTTTAGTTTCTGATAATTGTTCCACAGACAATACTCAAGAGGTGATTAAAAAATGGCAAGCAACACTTAGCAATATCACATTTAAATCAAATAAAAATCCTCAGAATTTAGGCGTTGTCAAAAATATCATGTATTGCCTAAATTCTACAATAACAAAATATGTTTGGACAATTGGTGATGATGACCCGATTCAAGATAGAGCCATTACTTATGTAATTAGCAAGCTCAAGCAATATGAAGATTTATCCTTATTGTTTCTCAACTTTTCCGGTCGCAACCAAATTACTGGTGAAGCAGTTCATCCACCCACAATTGTTGGTAATCGCTGGTTTGATATAGATAGTGAAGAAGGTGATGGTGATGGTAAAGCTATATTTGAGCATTGTTTCTCAAAAAGTGTCGGTGCAGTAATTTTTCTGACTGCTACAATCTACCGCACTGATTTAGTAAAACGCGCTCTCCAAAATTGGCAAGATGCTGAGAATAACTGGATATCTTTAGCATATTTAGCCGGGTATTGTGCTGCCAATGGTCGTGTAATTGTCACGAAAGAGACTTATTTAGAATGTGTTGTTGGTGTGAGTTATTGGCAGAAAGAACCAAAATCTGCACTGTTAATGCAATACAAACACATACCCGAAGTGATTTTGAAATTGGAGCAGAGTGGATATTCTAAGCAGTTTTGTCGGCGGATGCTGTTGCAAAACGGCAAAGAAGTCAACTTGAAAGTTTTCTTGGGTGCTTTAAGAAGATGGCCTATGTCAGCAATCAAGACAGTAGTTCCATTTTTGGCTTTAGTTGGTTTGTGTGCTTTTGACGTGATGGTTTCTAAAGAATTTACTTTAGCGGAATCAGGTGAAATATCTACTCAAGAAGTACAGAGCTATAAGCCATAAGCTACTGATAAATTTACATCAAAACTACAAGGAATTGACACCATGTTTAGTGTAATTAAACGCAAAATATCTACACTATCTTCTGACTTAGAATATTATCTAGCACGTTGGAAGCATAGCAAAAATCTGCCAGCATTGGAAGGGCGCGATCGCAAAATCCTTAATGCTCTCAAAAAAGATGGCGTTTACATCACAACCCTGGCAGATTTAGAGTTAAACTCTAGCTCAGAACTGCTCAAAGCTTCTTACCATCAATTGTCTCAGATGGAAAATGCCAACAATGACCATCTAGACGAAAAATGGCCACAAATTTCCACAGTTACAGGCTTACCAGAATTTTATGCCTGGGGAATGGAGAAAAGACTTCTCAATATCATCGAAAATTATATTGGTCTTCCCATTGCTTTCCACGGTGTACATTTACGCAAAGATTTCAATAATAAACATCAGTTTGGGACACTGCTTTGGCATAGCGATGCCGAAGACCGTCGGATTATCAAAATCTTTATTTACTTGAATGATGTAGAAGAAAAAACTGGGCCTTTTGAATACATTCCTCGCTCTTTAACTCCCTTCTTTAGTTGGAATTATATTCAGCTTTTCTACAAACTTTGGAAGTCAGGCTATATGGGCATCGATGATGAAGAAGTAAAACCAGTCATCCCCAAATCAGCTTGGAAATCCTGCCCAGGTCCAGCCGGTACTGTGATTATTGTAGATACGAAGAATGCTTTGCATCACGGTACAGTCCGCACAGAAGACCGGTCAGCGCTATTCTTTTGTTACACTGCTAATCCTCCCGAAAGACCAGACCTTTGTACCCAATACTGGGATGATACTTATCCCAGAGCAGAGTTACGTTCTGCATCAGATGTAATGTCTGTTTAGGGACTAAATATTTACTGTGGGGTGGGCATCTTCTTGGTTACTGGGCGGGCGAGACGCCCACCCCACAAAATTGGATAATTTATTATTTCTTGGAAATCCTTTAATCTGCGGACGTTCTAAGACTCAACATTCATCTCAAAGGAATTATCATGATTTTCACCGAAACCGCACTCAAAGACGCATTCATTATTGACTTAGAAGAAAAACCAGACCACCGTGGTTTTTTTGCTCGGTCTTTCTGCGCTCAAGAATTTGAAGCACACGGATTAAAGCCAACAGTCGCTCAATGTAACCTGTCTTTTAACTACAAAAAAGGCACTATCCGGGGAATGCACTATCAAATTCTGCCAGCAGCAGAAACGAAATTGATTCGTTGTACTAAAGGCGCTATCTATGACGTAATTATTGATATGCGTCCTGAATCTCCTAGCTTTTTATCACACATTGGTGTAGAGCTAACTCCAGAAAACCGCCGCGCTTTGTATGTTCCAGAAATGTTTGCTCATGGCTACCAAGCACTTACAGATGAGACGGAAGTTGTATATCAAGTAGGTGAATTTTACACCCCTGGATATGAAAGAGGTTTACGATATGACGACCCATTCTTTAACATTGATTGGCCTCTAGATGTAACTGAAATATCTGAGAAAGATTTAAATTGGCCTTTGTTGAGGATGATGACTGTTGGTGGTACAGCTTCTAGATAAATTTAAACTCTTTATCTACACCTCCATCTGATATCCATTTCTTTCTTTCTTTCTTTCTTTCTTTCTTTCTTTCTTTGTGTCCTTTGCGCCCTTCGGGGTTCGTTCCTCATATAGTTTGGTGCATCTTCATACTAATTCTGTATGAAAAAATAATTAACTTAGGTAGAAATAAATGCCAAATAATATTCTATCTCGTGTTGGAAATACTATCTCATTTGTCTCCAACAAAGTCCAAGCTCGCATCAATTACGCTAAGACCTTACAGGTTGTTTCCCTAAAGCCTAAACAGCCTTCTAAAGGAAATGTACTTCTTTCTTATCGGATTGAACCATTTCTCATTAAACCAGGTCAGACTGTCCCCAATGATCAGAGTTGGAACTGGGAATGTCTACTAATCGCCCAAACTTTTTTAGACCTGGGCTATAACGTTGATGTTATCCAATTCCACAATGATAAATTCGTTCCTCAAAAAGACTACGCATTTTTCATTGATATCCGTCATCGTCTAGAAGCGCTTGCACCAAAACTGAATAAAGATTGCATTAAGATTTTCCACGTTGACATTGCTAATATGATTTTTCGCAATGCAGCAGAATGCAACAGACTTCTAGAACTTCAACAGCGCCGAGGAATTACCTTACGTCCACAGCGATTTGAAACGCCCAACTTAGGAATTGAATATGCCGATTACGCTACTGTACTGGGCAACGATTTTACAGTTGATACATTCAAATATGCGAACAAACCAATGTATCGTATTCCCATTTCTTCGTCACTCGTTTATCCTTCTCCTGAAGAGAAAGACTTTGAAGCGGTAAGAAAGAATTTTATCTGGTTTGGTGGTAGCGCTTTAGTTCTCAAAGGATTAGACTTAGTTTTAGATGCCTTTGCCCAAATGCCGGAATACCATTTAACAGTTTGTGGCCCAGTAAGTAATGACAAAGAGTTTGAGCAAGCTTTCTATAAAGAACTATACGAAACACCAAACATTCATACTTATGGTTGGATTGATGTTAGTAGCCCTGACTTTTTAAAGATTACAAATAATTGTTTGGGACTTGTTTATCCTTCTGTTTCTGAAGGACAGGCAGGTGCAGTAATCACCAGCTTACAAGCCGGGTTAATTCCGATTTTAAGCTATGAATCTGGTGTGGATGTTCATGATTTTGGTGTCATTTTCGATAACCTTTCCCTTGAAGAAATTCAGGCGAAAGTTAGAAGTATTTCCAATTTACCTGCTGAAGACCTAAAACTGATGTCTCGGAAAGCATGGGAATACGCAAGAGCAAATCATACTAAAGAAAAGTTTGCTCAAGCCTACAGAAATGCTGTGGAGCAAATTATCGAAAATCACAGCCAGAAAAAACAGACATCTAGCAAACAACTGGTTAGCATTTAGCCCTGGCGATTAGAAATCGCGGCTATACAAACAAAGTCCGCCTACACGGACTAAGGAAAAATTAAGGGTTTAAAACCCACCGAGGTGGGTTTTGCCTGTGTAGCCGCGACTTCTAGTCGCTTGGTTTAAGATGTCGCTAACACAAAATGTACTTAATATTTAGCTGTAATAAATTATTAAGTGCAAAAATATCGCGAATTTGTAACACAACAAACAGTTCCAAAAAGGAGTTTAGTTCATGATTATTATCGATCGCGCCTTACGAGCCAGAGCAGCAGCAGGAAATCCTATCAAGGTGGGAATGATCGGTGCTGGTTTCATGGGTCGAGGAATTGCCAACCAAATTGTCAATTCAGTGCCAGGAATGGAGTTAGTTGCGATCTCCAATCGCCAGATTGATGCAGCAAAACAAGCTTATTCGGAAGCCGGAATTGAAGATATTCAAGTTGTTGCAACTGTCAGCGAATTAGAAGATGCGATCGCTAACGGTAAATATGCAGTCACAGAAGACGCTAAATTACTGTGTCGGGCTGAAGGGATCGATGCATTAATCGAAGTCACAGGTGCAGTGGAATTTGGCGCTCACATCGTTATGGAAGCGATCGCCCACCGCAAGCATGTGATCATGATGAATGCCGAACTCGACGGCACCATTGGCCCCATCCTGAAAGTGTATGCCGACAAAGCAGGCGTTATTCTCAGCGCTTGTGATGGCGATCAGCCAGGGGTGCAAATGAACCTTTACCGCTTTGTCAAAAGCATTGGTTTAACTCCCTTATTATGCGGTAACATTAAAGGACTCCAAGACCCTTATCGCAATCCCACCACCCAGGAAGGATTTGCTAAACGTTGGGGTCAAAAGCCCCACATGGTGGCTAGCTTCGCTGATGGAACTAAAATTTCCTTTGAGCAAGCGATCGTTGCCAATGCCACAGGCATGAAAGTTGCCAAACGGGGAATGCTGGGATATAACTTCAATGGTTATGTCGATGAAATGGCCCATATATATGATGTTGAACAACTCAAAGAACTGGGCGGCATTGTCGATTATGTAGTTGGAGCAAAACCAGGCCCAGGCGTATATGTATTTGCCACTCACGACGACCCCAAGCAACAGCACTATCTCAACTTATACAAATTAGGCGAAGGCCCGCTTTACAGCTTCTATACTCCTTATCACCTCTGTCATTTTGAAGTTCCCTTGTCCGTAGCGCGTGCTGTTCTCTTCGGTGATGCCGTTATGTCTCCACTAGCAGGCCCGCTAGTAGATGTTGTCACCACTGCCAAAATCGACCTGAAAGCAGGAGAAACCTTAGATGGCATCGGCTACTACATGACCTACGGACAATGTGAAAATTCCGATATCGTCCAACAGCAAAATCTTCTACCAATCGGTCTAGCTGAAGGGTGCCGCCTCAAACGAGATATTTCTAAAGATCAAGTCCTCACTTATGAGGATGTAGAATTACCCGAAGGCAGACTTTGCGACCAACTACGATCTGAGCAAAACACCTATTTCGCTCCAGAAAAAATCTTAGTAGCGGTTGGATAAGGGACTGACAAATAAAAAAATACTCAACTACTTCTTGTGGGGTGGGCGACACGATAGCCCATAGCCAAAGGCGGGCAAGATGCCCACCCCACAAGATTGGATAATTTATTTGTTGGAAGTCCCTAATATCGGTTTCAAAAATATTTGCCACAAATGAATTGGCTGTAGGGGCGTAGAGACAGGGCGAATAGAATTCGCGGCTACACAAGCAAAGTCCGCCTGCGCGGACTAAGTAAAAATTGAGGGTTTGAAACCCACGGAGGTGGGTAAAGCCTCGTGTAGACGCGGTTTCTAACCGCCGATTTAACTGCGGGACACTAAAGTTGTTGATAGTAACTTGCTGGGGAGCGTTTAAACAACCCTGATCGAAACTTTAGGTCAAATTCATGAAAATTGCTCTCGTCCACGATTATTTAACCCAGCGAGGTGGGGCAGAGCGTGTGTTTGAACTGCTTTGTAAGCGCTATCCTGAAGCAGATATTTTCACATCTTTGTACGATCCCCAAAAAACTATCGATCTAGGCGATCGCATCGTTAATACAACCTTCTTACAAAAGATTCCTGGTGCAGCAAAATATTTTAGGTCAATGGCTCCTCTATATTTTCCTGCCTTTCGTGCCTTGGATCTGCAAGACTATGATTTAATTATTAGTAGTAGCACCAGCTTCGCCAAAGCAGTACGAAAAAACCCTAAGGCTCGCCACATTTGTTTTTGTCATAACGTCACCCGTTTTTTATGGGATACAGCAACTTATTTAAGAGAGTACGGAGACTATAGATATTTTGCTCCTTTAATCGAACAAGTATTTCAATTAATGAGAAAGGTAGACCTGAAATATGCACAGGAGCCTGATCTTTACATTGCTAACTCTAGTGTTGTTGCCCGCCGGATTGAAAATATCTATGGCAAAAAGGCAATGATGGTGAACTATCCAATTGATACTAGTAAATTTGTTTTTTCAGATATAAAAGATGAATATTATCTCGCCTCCGCCCGGATGATCAGTTATAAGCGACTTGATATAATAGTCGAAGCTTTTAATTGGTTAGGGTGGCGGTTATTAATATCTGGTGATGGGCCAGAACAAGCACGGTTAAAATCCAAAGCATTACAAAATATTGTGTTCTTGGGACACGTAAGTGATAGAACCCGCAAAGACTTGTTTTCCAAAGCCAAGTCTATTATTGTCGCAGCCTTAGAAGACTACGGATTAGTGCCAGTAGAGGCTAATGCTAGCGGCACACCAGTCATTGCATACGGAGCAGGTGGAGTATTAGATACTCAAATCCCAGGTGAAACAGGAGTCTTTTTCAAAAGACAAACACCCGAATCTCTACAACTTGCATTACTAGAAGCTAACGGCATTTATTGGGATTACGATCGCATCCGTAATCATGCAGTAGCAAATTTCTCAGAGAATGCCTTCTTTGGTAAGGTTGATCAAATAATTAATCAAGCTTGTGGCGTGCATCTTTAAATAATAAAGAATTCAGGATTCAGAACGGGCTAAACGCCCCGCTACCGCTAACAGCATGAATTTTGCCAAACTAGCGAAATCATAGGTTAAATTTACTTTTACTGGTTTTATCCAATATTTACTAGTCTTCAACCAGTGACCAATTTAAATTATCTACTGATTACATTATGACTTCTGAATTCTGAATTCTGAATTCTTCTTTATCTCTTAGCGTAAATCTCGAAGACAAGGATAATAAAAGTGGTTCAAGCTAGTCTAAATCCTCATATAACTCCAACCTCTGAAAATGAAGCAGGTTACGGACAATTATTTGCCGTGCTTGTGCGGCGATTCCCTTGGTTTTTAGCAGTATTAATTACTTCCATAGCTCTTGCAGGCGTAGTAACTGTTAAGACAAAACCTACTTATAAAAGTTCAATGCAACTGCTAGTAGAACCTAACTATCAAGGTAAAGCGGAAGGTGCTGGGGTAGACAATCAGTTTACTGACTCTAATGTGGTCATCGATACTGCCACCCAGCTTAACTTGATGCAAAGTTCAGGACTTATCCAAAAAGCAGTTGATAAACTTCAATCTGATTATCCAGATATAACTTCAGGTGAAATTAAAGCTTCTTTGGTCTTAACTCAATTAAGGAGCAAAGAAGATAATGTCGCTACAAAAATCTTTCAAGTTGAATACACTGCTGGAGATCCAGAAAAGACCCAAAAAGTTCTGAGTGCAATTCGCCAAGTTTATGTGGAATATAATAAACAACAACAGAATTCACGCTTACAAAAAGGTCTGCAAATTATCAGGGAACAGTTAAGTAAAGCCAGTGAAGAAGTAAACGCAGCTGAGACAAATTTACAAAGATTTCGGAGAAATCAAAACTTAATCGATCCAGAGTCACAAGCCAAAGCGATTGAAACAGCTTTGAACAATATTGCCCAAGAACGACAAACAACTCGTGCCCAGTATGGGGAAGCTTTGGCACGCCAAAAATCTTTAGAAGAACAACTTAACCGTTCTCCTCAAAATGCTCTAGTTGCTTCTCGTTTGAGTCAGTCTATTCGCTATCAAAGCTTACTGAACGAAATTCAAAAAAGCGAACTGGCACTATCACAAGAACGCTTACGCTTTACAGATGAAACTCCGAGTGTGCAAAAGCTCAAAGAACAACTCCAAGGACAGAAGGAATTATTGCAACAAGAGGTAGGAAGAACTTTAGGCGGAAAGTCCTCTGGTGCATTCACTTCTGGAGATTCTCTCCTCGAACGAGGACAACTTGGCCAAATTGATCTCAGCCTTGCTGGTCAGCTAGTGGAAACGCAGACCACTATAGTTTCTTTAACTGCTCGCGATCAAACTTTGGCTCAGAAAGAAAACGAGCTGCGTTTTGAAATCAAACGTTTCCCGCCTCTGTTGGCTTATTACAATCGGATGCTACCACAGTTGCAATTTAGTCGTGAAAGGTTGGAGCAACTTTTAAGAGCAGAACAGCAATTACGGCAAGAACTTTCTAAAGGTGGATTTAATTGGGAAGTGGTAGAAGAACCTCAAAAAGGCGGACAATTAGGCCCAAATCTCCAACAAAACTTGTTGTTAGGTGGTGTAGTTGGGTTAATGTTAGGAGGTATTGCTGCCTTTATTCGAGAATCAGCTGATGATGCAGTTCACACCACTGCTGAATTAGAGAAGCAAATGGCCATGCCGTTATTGGGAACAACCCCCAAGTTACCGCCAGCCAAACCCAAAGAATCAATGATCAAGTTGCCTTTTGGCAAGCCAGAAGTTCTCGCCCCCTGGACAATTCAGGTATTGCAATCTCCACCGCGTTGGGAATCACTGGATCTGATTTACAAAAACATTGAACTTTTAAATACTGTTACTAATTTAAAATCTTTGATGATCACTTCGGCTTTAGCCGATGAGGGGAAATCAGCTTTGGCGCTGGGTTTGGCAATGAGTGCTGCCCGTTTACACAAAAGGGTGTTGCTGATTGATGCCAATTTACGCGATCCCAGTTTGCACGAACAACTGAATCTTCCTAATGAACAGGGACTTTCAACTCTATTGGCGAGTGATACAACTCTACCCAACCAAATTAGTCTTCAATACTCAGGTTCCTCCTACATCGATATTTTGACTGCTGGCCCCAAACCTGCCGACCCCGCGAATCTGTTGAGTTCCCCACGGATGATGCAATTAATGGCAGCATTTGAGGAAAACTATGATTTGGTACTCATAGATGCTCCGCCAGTTCTCGGCTTAGTAGATGCCATGCTGACTGCATCATCTTGTCGTAGTGTGGTCATGGTGGCGAGCATTGGTATTGTGACACGAAGTCAGCTTACTCAAGCGACAGCCATGCTGAGTAAGTTAAATTTGATTGGGGTTGTAGCTAATGGGGTATCAAACTCTAGTATTAATTACGTACCCAATATCAAACAACAGCAATTAGCTCTACGTCAAGCTGTAGAAAAGTAGCTAGTATCGCTAGATAATAAATCCCCGACTTCTTAGAGAAGTCGGGGATTTTGCGTTTCGTATTTGTAATCAAAATTTCATTTTGTTGCAATCAGGAAAAATTAAGTATATTTATGCTATCTTTATTGGTTTTCAGAGAAATCACTGACTCGTTTAAAGAGTAAATAAAGAATTTATTTGAGCGATCGCTATTTCTACATAGTCTTATATTCTAGAGATTAAAGCACCTTCAAAAAGGCTAGAACACAACTGTAGACTAATTTTGTGCAATCTATCGACACATGAACACCTCAGCCTAATTAAACATAGATATAAATTCATGGGTAATTTACCTCTACACTTTACTACTGTCAGTAGTTCCCGGAAAATCATGATTTACCCATGAATGTTAATAGTAGCGTTAAGAAGTAAAAAGTAAAAAGCAAAAAGATAATCCCCATAAATAAATTTAGTTGTTCTCAAACCATTTTTCTTTTTCTTTTTTTTGCCTTTTAACTTTTTACTTTTACCTTGTTCGGTGACTGCGACCTATGTAATTAGTATCTGTCTAATTTGTACATCTCTACATCAGCAGAATTCTGCACAATATATGCTTGGCTGAGTGGTAAATAATAACATATTTTGCCCTCAATTATCTCCAATTTTTTGGAGTTACAACAAGATTTGGATTTGGGTCTTTGGCATTGATAGCCTTTGATAACTCCTCAGCAATTCACTCCTGTATAATCCCAAAGACTTATGGCAACTTCAATAATTCCAACTCTAGAGAATTTATATGATGTAACCCAGCAACAGCAAGCTAATCGTTCTGGGCACTGCACACTCCAGTGGCGACGGGGTAAGTTGTTGGTGAAGCCGCTTGGACGAGTTAAACAACCATATCTACCTGCATTAGATAATAAGCGATCGCTAGTAGAATGCTTACAACATTCTCCTATAAATTTGGTAAGCATCGATCCCAAACTGGGTGAAACTTTGCTCAGGTTTTGGGCAGATGCTTGTGAAGAAGCTCAAAAACCAATATTTCTCAGCTTACCCGCTAGTAAGAAACTGCCTAACCAACCCTGGAGACAATTACAGCGACTAATTGATTGGATTGCTGCTTGCGTATTGCTGCTATTAGTAAGTCCAGTCATATTGGGATTGATTGTATTAATGCAGGTTTATTCACCAGGATCACTTTTTTGTCGTGAATGGCGTGTTGGAGAACGGGGTAAATTTTTTCGGGCGATTAAGTTTTGCACAACTACAAAGCACAACATCACACCATTAGGGCGTTGGATGCATAAATACGGTCTTGACAATTTGCCACAGTTATTTAACGTTCTGCGGGGTGACATAAGTTTGACCGGATCTTGTTATTGGACTTTAGAAGATGCAGTACAGCTAAATAAACTACCAGAAATTACAGCTTCATGGGAAGTAGAACCACAGTCCCATCTGTTACATCTAGATAGCCAAACACTGTAATTTATCTGTGCGGTAATTGATCATTTGATCTACCGCACTGAGGCTCAAACAAAAATTGCTCACATAGAATACATAGCACAATACAGTTCAGTTAAGCTTCTCTTCCTTCTCTTCCTTCTCTTTCTTCTCTTTCTTTGTGTCCTCTGTGCCTCTGCGGTTCGTTAAAAAAAATCACTTTGACAAATAGTTAATCCTTAACCGAACCGTATTGATCTATAGCGGTCTATCTACCTTGCCAAACTATTATTATAAAATTCATGAATTTGAATCTTCCACAACCACTCAGTAATCTGCTCAAAGCTACTAGCTTCTGGCAAGACAACTATTTGATATTGCGAGAATTTAAACACTTTCGCAAAATTGCAATTTTAGCTCTAATATTTTCAATTTTTGCAGCAACCTTTGAAGGCGTGAGTATTGGTTTTTTACTTTCCTTCTTGCAAAGTTTAACCAGCCCCAACGCTCAACCTGTCCAAACAGGAATAGGCTGGTTTGATATTTGGATTTTGGGAGCTAAGGCATCAGCAATTAATCGTTTATACCGTATATCTTTGCTGATTTTATTGAGTACTTGGTTACGTGCCGCCTTCAATTATTTTTCTCAAGTTTATACTGAATTATCTCAACTACATCTTGCCGATCGCTTACGTAAGCAAATTTTTGAACAACTACAATCCTTATCACTCAGTTACTTTGCCAAAACTCGTTCTGGTGAACTAATCAACACAATTACCACAGAAATTGAAAGGATTAGACAGGGTTTCAGTGGCGGAGCATTTTTAGTAACCAGAGGACTAACAACCTTTGTCTACTTAATATCAATGTTTTTGATATCATGGCAACTGACAGTGATATCAGCATTACTATTCACACTTTTAGGCGTAGGGTTGTCAAATCTGAATGCTAGAGTCAGAGAATCAAGTTTTGGCATGACAACTGCTAATGCTAATTTTACATCAACAGCCATAGAATTTATTAATGGCATTCGTACTGTTCACACCTGTGGTACTCAAGAATTTGAGCGTCAACGTTACTATAAAGCTAGTGATAAGGTAATAAGTACGACAACAAAAGTTGTGTTTACCTGGACACTTGTAAAGCCAATTGCCGAAGGGGTAGCGACTACAGTATTGATCGGAATGATTATTTTGGCTTTCACTAGCCTTGTCACCAACGGGACACTACAAGTTGCTTCTTTACTAACCTTTTTCTTTGTGCTATTTCGCTTCATCCCATTTGTTCAAGATATTAATGGCACGAGAGCATATCTTAGTACTTTACATGGTTCAGCAGACAACATTAAAAACCTGTTGAAAAGCGATGATAAATATTACTTTCAAAATGGCAAAGTTGAGTTCAAGGGATTAAAAAGATCAATAGATTTAGTATCTGTGGATTTTGGCTATGATGAAGAAAATCTAGTCTTGCATAATATTACTCTGACGATTGAAAAGGGAAAAATGACGGCATTAGTTGGAGCCTCTGGTGCTGGTAAAACAACTCTTGCTGATTTAATTCCCCGCTTTTATAATGCTACAGATGGATATCTTTACATTGATGAAGTTGATGTACGGCAGTTTGAAGTTAACTCCTTACGTCGCAAAATAGCTGTCGTCAGTCAGGATACTTTTATCTTCAATACTAATGTTTGGCAGAATATTTGTTACGGGACTCCAGAAGCGACTAATGATGAGATTCAAGCAGCAGCCAAACTAGCGAACGCATTAGAATTTATTTTGGAAATGCCCGAAGGTTTTGATACCCAATTGGGAGATAGAGGTGTTAGATTATCTGGAGGACAAAGGCAGCGAATTGCTATCGCACGTGCCTTACTGCGGAACCCAGAAATCTTGATTTTAGATGAGGCAACCAGTGCCTTAGATTCACTATCTGAGCGATTAATTCAAGATTCCTTAGAAAAGCTATCTGTAGGTAAAACAGTAATTGCGATCGCTCACCGTCTTTCTACCATTTCTAAGGCAGATAAAGTTGTAGTTTTAGAACAGGGACGGATAGTAGAGCAAGGTAAATATCAAGAACTCTTGGAACTCAAAGGTAAGCTTTGGAAATATCATCAAATGCAGTATGAAGTAAGACCGTTGGATTAGAAATAATATCCAATTACCAAAGTACTTGCAACATATTTATCGGCTGTACATCTCTACAGCCGTAAATCTATAACTATGTATCAGTAGTTTTGTGAACTAGTAAAAAAACAGGATTTTAAATACTTATTATCTCTACAAATAAATGTTTAAAATTAATGCTCTATTCTTATACCAATTCTGTATAAAGATGCGCTACAAGAAATAAAGAACGAACCGCCAAGTACGCCAAGTACGCCAATAAATAAGAAATTAAGAGATTTGGCGCAGCTTCACAAAGAAACGGTATTAACAATAACAGAAATATGTATCAGAAGATAGTTGACCAAAACCTGATTTATCAATGCTCCAATTTTAATGTCGGTGGAAGCGGAGGTGTTGAAACTTATTTAGCTTCTCTATTTGAACATCGACCACCTGATATTAGCGATCGCGTGTTAAAATCACTGAAAAATATCGATCAAAGCCAGTTCAAACTGCTGCACATCCACAGTCCAGATTTGCTATTGCAGCTTACAGGCGAATGTCCGACTATCTTCAGTGTTCATAATCACTCATTATACTGTCCCAGTGGCACAAAGTATTTAGCAGGGCAACAGACAGTCTGCGATCGCAACTTTTCTTACGTAGGATGTACCTGGGGTAAATTAGTAGATAAGTGTGGTAGCCGTAAACCCTTAAGAACCCTTAAAGAACTGCAAACCACTCATGAGTTTTTGGATGTATTAAAAAAGATAAAAATTACTTTTATTGCTAATAGCGAATATGTCCGGCAAGAGTTAATTAAAAATGGTGTACCTCCAGAACAAACTGTAACTCTACACTGTGGAATCTCTATACCACAAACAGCAACAACACCTTTGAGTTTAGAAGTCCATCAAAATCATAGAATTTTGTTTGCTGGACGGATTGTTTCTGATAAAGGTCTGGAATGGTTACTCAAAACCTTAATACATACAGACCCGAAAATTCAACTTGATATTGCAGGTGAAGGTTGGGAACGACCACGCTTAGAAAAGTTAGCAAATACCCTTGGATTGAATAAGCGGATTACTTGGCATGGTTGGTGCGATGCTGACAAATTAAATAAACTTTATCAACAGTGTTTTGCAGTTATTTTTCCCAGTGTTTGGCCTGAACCTGCTGGTCTTATAACTCTAGAATCTTATGCTCGTTACCGACCTGTAATTGCTAGTGCAGTGGGAGGGATTCCAGAACATTTACAAGATGGAGAAACAGGTATTCTTGTTCCAGCTAATGATATCCAAAAGCTGGCTGATGCTATTAATGAGTTGTATATAGATCATCCAAAAAGCCGATATATGGGTGAACAAGGACATGCTTTATTGATGAAGGAATTTACAATGGCTACTCATGTAAATAATCTCCGAAAAATTTATGCAAAAACAATAGCTCAATTTCCTGATAAAGCTAAAAAAATATATAGCATTTCTCAAGCTAAATAAAGTTTAGTTTGGTCAACATATTAAATGGTGCATCTTTTATCTATGAAATATAAAGAGAGAAAAATATGTCATTGCATCAAGAATCCCAACAACCTTTAGTCAGCGTTATTATCCCCACCTATAATCGACCAGAGTATCTCAAGCAAGCGATCGCTAGTGCTATAAAACAAACTTATCAAAATATTGAAATTATTATTTCTGATAATTGTAGTTCAGAAAATCCCCAAGAACTTGTCGAATCTTTTGGTGATTCACGCATCAGATTTTGGCGACATCAACAAAATGTAGGTATGTTAGCTAATCAGCTACATGGCTTCAAGATGGCGCAAGGTAAATATGTTGCTAGTCTCCATGACGATGATATCTGGAATGAAGATTTTTTAGCAAAGCTTGTACCACCACTCGAAGCAAATTCTGATTTAATTATCGCTTTTTGTGATCAATATATCATAGATGCTGATGGCATAATTAATGATGTTGGAACTGAAGAAAATACACGTGGTTATAAGCGAGATAAACTAGCAAAAGGAATTCATCAACCTTTTCACAAAATTGGATTGGTAGATAAAAGCATACCTACCGCAGCATCTTGTGTGATTCGCAATAATTTTGTGAATTGGGATAGTATTCCCTCAGAAGTTGGCGGTATGTGGGATTTATATTTAGCTTATATATGCTGTATATCTGGTCATGGCGCTTACTATTATCCAGAAAGATTGACGCGATATCGTGCCCATGAGCAAACTGATACTATGCTCAGTGGTAGTCGAGATGTGCAGGCAAAACTCCGCAAAGCTAAAAGCGAAATGTTTTGTTATCAAGTCTTTATGGAAGATGCTCGTCTACAAGAATTTAGAACTTTTTTTCAACAGAAATGGTTAGAAGCTAATACCACTTTTGGAATTGGTTTGCTACGAAGTGAACAGATAGCAGCATCACGTCCTTATTTTTGGAAGACCTTGAAAAAACAAAAGTTTAATGTCCGAACTCTGGCGGCATTTGGTCTGAGTTTTACTCCGCGTTTTTTAGCTAATAAGTTAATGAAAATATCGAAGTAATCGAGGAATTGCACCTAAGTTATAAAAGTTATCTTTTAAACTAACCGCAGAGACGCAGAGGACACAGAGAGAATAAAAACAAGAATATTTTTAATTATTGGCTTGCACTTGTATGTGAGTTTATATTACTAAGGAAGATATTGGATGAAAATTTGTATTGTTACTCATAAAATCAAAAAAGGTGATGGTCAGGGACGAGTAAACTATGAGGTTGCTAATGAAGCAATTCGTCGTGGTCATAATTTGACATTATTAGCTAGTGAAGTCGCACCAGAACTAGAAAATAATAACCAAGTTAATTGGATTAAAATTCCAGTTAAAGGCTATCCAACGGAATTTGTGCGTAATTTTATATTTGCCCGAAAAAGTGCAGATTGGTTACGTAAACATCGCTCTAATATTGATTTTGTTAAAGTCAATGGAGCAATTAATCTGGCTGCGGCTGATGTGAATGCTGTACATTTTGTCCACAGTTCATGGTTGCGATCGCCTGTTCATATTTCCCGCGATCGCCGCGATTTATATGGTTTCTACCAATGGCTATTTACGGCTTTTAATGCCCGTTGGGAAAAACAGGCTTTCCAAAAAGCCCAGGTTGTGGTGGCTGTATCCGAAAAGATAGCCCAAGAATTAGTCAACATTGGTGTACCGCGTTCTCGGATTCGGGTAATTGTCAATGGAGTAGACTTAGAAGAGTTTACCCCCGGTGAAAGCAATCGCCAAAAATTAGGTTTACCGGAGAATGTCACCTTAGCGATGTTCGCCGGAGACATCCGCACACCTAGAAAAAATTTAGATACAGTTCTACACGCCTTGGTGCAAGTTCCCGATTTACATCTTGCGGTGGTAGGTCATATCGAAGGCAGTCCCTTCCCTCAACTAGCGGCATCCTTGGGGTTAAGCGATCGCGTTCATTTTGTCGGATTTCGCCGTGATATCCCCGAAATTATGCGGTCAGTAGATTTATTTATTTTTCCTTCCCGATATGAAGCTTGTAGCCTCGTATTGTTAGAAGCACTTTCTTCAGGACTACCAGTAATTACTGCCATAGCTACCGGGGGTGCAGAGTTGGTGACACCAGAATGTGGCATTGTCTTAACCGACTCAAATGATATCGATGCTTTGGCTGTGGCGATGATGTCCTTGGTAAGGGATTCTGCCCTGATGAAACAGATGAGTCAAGCAGCTCGTTCTGTGGCAGAACAACATAGCTGGATTACTATGGCACAAACTTATGTGGATCTATTCGAGGAGTTAAGCAAGAATGCGGAACACCGTTCTGATACCGACTTATCGCCGTCCACAAGACCTCTCACGCTGCCTTTTGGCGCTACAGGAGCAAACTAAACCAGTTGATCAGGTGATAGTGGTTGTCCGCGATACGGATGCAGAAACTTGGCAATTTCTGGCGCAACTAAACACGGAGAATTTGCCACTGCATACCATAAAAGTGACGCAACCTGGGGTAGTAGCAGCCCTCAACGCCGGACTAGAAGCAGTGGAGGGCGATATTGTTTCCATTACTGATGATGATGCCGCACCTCACCCCGATTGGTTAGAGCGCATCGCTGCTTACTTTGTTTCAGATAGTCGCCTCGGCGGTCTGGGTGGGCGTGATTGGATACATCACGGCAGCAAATTAGAAGACGAATCCCGCCCAGTGGTGGGACAGTTGCAGTGGTTTGGGCGAGTCATTGGCAACCATCATCTGGGAGTGGGAGAACCCCGTGAAGTGGATATTCTCAAGGGCGTAAACATGAGTTTTCGTACCCAAGCAATCGGACAACTACGCTTTGACGAGCGGATGCGTGGTACTGGAGCGCAGGTACACTTTGAAATGGCATTTACTCTGACATTAAAGCGGGCTGGTTGGAAGATAATTTACGATCCAAACGTTGCTGTAGATCACTATCCAGCACAACGTTTTGATGAAGATCAGCGAAATAACTTTAATGAAATTGCCTTTATTAATTTAGTCCATAATGAAACCTTAGTTTTACTAGAGCATTTGCCATTTATCCGCCGGATTGTATTTTTATTTTGGGCAATATTCGTCGGTACATGCGATAGTTTGGGCTTAGTACAATGGCTGAGATTTTTACCTAGTCAAGGGCAGTTGGCAGGGAAAAAATTGCTAGCATCTTGGCGGGGACGTTGGCAAGGATATCAAGAATTCAAAATTCAAAATTCAAAATTCAAAATGAATTCAATTTCTTCTTAGTTCTAGTTTCCAGACTGGGAATTAAGATGCTTGGGCTGCTGTCTCTAGAGAGCCAGTAATCCAAAATCTAAAATCTAAAATCCAAAATTGAATGAATTCTAAGCAGATACTTTTCAATAGTTTTTTACAAGAAAACTATTCTCCCGAAGAGCGATCGCAACAGGGGTGGATGGCGATCGCAGGTTTTATACTACTAACTGTAGTTTGCTATTTTGCTGGTGCTACTGCCGCATTGCGCCTAATTTACCCGGTGACAGCTTTAGCAGTAGGCATATTTTTATACTTGCGCCATCCCATTCTCTATATCAGCTTTACCTGGTGGATTTGGTTTCTCACACCTTTAGCTACGCGCTTAGTTGACTATCGAGTGGGTTGGGACGCTACTCGTCAAATGCTGATAGCACCTTACTTGGTAGTGTTTGTCACCATAGCAACATTCTTCCGACACTTTCCCCGCGCTTCTCGGCAAGGGGCTTTGCCGTTTGTTTTGGCTTTTATCGGAGTGTTTTATGGCTTTCTCATCGGTCTGGTTTATAACCCACCTATCCCTGTAGCACGGGGGTTAATGGATTGGCTCAGTCCGATTATCTTCGCTTTTCACTTATTTATTAACTGGCGAGATTATCCCAGCTATCGCCAAAACTTTCAGCGAACATTTCTCTGGTGTGTGTTGATTTTAGGAACTTATGGCGTATATCAATTCGTGGTAGCTCCTGAGTGGGATAGGTACTGGCTAATACAATCAAAACTATTCATGAGTTCTGGAAATCCTGTACCTTTTGGGATGCGCGTCTGGAGTACATTACACTCAGTCGGCCCCTTTGGTTCTGTTATGCAGGCTGGGTTACTGTTGTTATTTACCAGTTCAGGAAACTTAATTTTTCCGGCTTCAGCTGTTGGTTACTTATCTTTTTTATTGACACAAGCACGGACTAATTGGGGAGGCTGGTTATTTGGAATAATTATGATTATGGGTTCAGTCAAAGCCAAAATTCAAATGCGCTTAATTACCATAATTGTGGTTATGGCAATTTGCGTTGTGCCGTTGACAACTATTGAGCCAATTGCTGGAGTTGTAGCAACCCGTTTGGAAACTTTTTCTAATCTTCAAGAAGATGGTAGCTTTAAAGATAGATCGGGAAGTTATGACAAAAACCTTGGTTTAGCCCTTTCTAATGGTTTAGGTAACGGCTTAGGAAATATCTGGAAAGTCAACGAAAAAACTGGTCAAATTGAAGTGGTGGTAATTGATAGTGGCATTTTAGATATGTTTTTCACCCTTGGCTGGTTTGGAGCCATCTTTTATATGGGTGGATTAATTTTGTTAATTGTTAGTGTTAGCAGTTATGGTGAAGGCCGTTTTGATAGCTTTATCAGTGCTGCCCGTGCCATTGGTATCAGTTCCGCTTCACAGCTAGTTATCGGTAGCGGTATGTTGAGCGTAGCCGGGATGATTCTTTGGGGATTTTTAGCTATGGCGATGGCAGGACATAAGTACTATAGCAATCCTAAAGATCCCCGACTTCTCTAAGAAGTCGAGAATTTGATAAATCTTACAACTTAAATAGGACTCTTATAGATTATGAAAGTAATTATTGTAATGCCACTGGCCGAGCAACGAGGCGGCGGTGAAATGATGCTTTGGGATTTGGTGCAGCAGGGACGTAATGCTGGTGTCGAGTGGCTGGTGATATTTTTAGAAAACGGCCCAATGGTCGAACAAGTAAAGTCTCTCGGTATTGATGCGCGAGTTGTGGAAAGTGGACGTTTACGCCAAATCCACCGTTTTATTGGTGCTGTTTTGCGGATAGCTGCGATCGCACGCCGCGAACGTGCAGATATAATTGTCAATTGGATGTGGATCACGCATATATCAGGAGGTTTGGCGGCTATGCTGGCGGGCTTACCTGCTGTGTGGTATCAACTAGAAGTACCTACTGATAAAACTTGGTTAGTACGAATTGCTACTTTAATTCCAGCCCGTGCAATTATCACCCTTTCGCAAGATGGCAAGCAAGCACAGGCAGAGATTTGGCCCCACAGACCAACGCCTCTGGTTTATCCTGGTGTCGCATTAGACCGATTTGAGCCTAATGCTTTACCAACTCCAGAAGAAGCACGGCGGAAACTAGGCTTACCTTTACACGGGCCATTGATTGGAATTGTAGGACGATTGCAACGATGGAAGGGAATGCACGTACTGGTGCAAGCGATGCCCAAAATTTTACAGAAGTATCCCGATGCCCATTGTGTGGTGGTTGGCGGTAAGCACGATTTAGAACCGGATTATGAGGACTTCTTAAAAGCTGAAATCACCGCTTTAGGCTTAAAAGACCAAGTAATTATGGCTGGACTACAGCGTAATATCCCGGAGTGGGTGCAGGCGATGGATGTATTCGTTCATGCGTCAGATAAAGAACCCTTTGGGATTGTGATTATTGAGGCGATGGCATTGGGTAAACCTGTAATTGCTGGCAGTGCAGGCGGGCCGACAGAGATTATTACCGATGGCATGAATGGACTATTAACACCTTACGGCGATGCGGATCAATTAGCGATCGCAATTCTCCGCTATCTTGACGAGCAAGAATTTGCCCGAAGTGCGGGAATAGCTGCCAGACAACGCGCCCTCGATTTCTCAACACAGAATTATGCCCAAAATTTTATTAATGCAATTCGTTCTGCAATCCCAAGCATTTCATAGGCTGAATAAAACAGTAAACTTCTTGCAAAAGTCAATTTTATAAAAATGAAACCACAGATTTACATCGATTAATTATCTGTATACATCTGTGGTTACAAATAATAATAGGACTTATGCAAAAAACCTCTCAGACTCTTGTTTCTCCGTGTTCTCTGCGTCCTCTGTGGTTCGCTTTTCCGTAAGTCCTAAATAAATTAGATTAAAAGGAATTAAATTAATGTTGATTGATAGCCGCAAAGTGCCAATAGATGAAATTATCAATACCGAAGTTTGTATAGTTGGTGCTGGCCCAGCAGGAATTACACTTGCACGAGAACTAATTGGGCAAGACTTTCGAGTTTGCTTACTAGAAAGTGGTGATATTGAATTTAATCAAGAGACTGCATCTCTTGGTGAAGGCGAAACCGTTGGAGATCCTTTTCCACCACTGCAAGATATGCGCCATCGTCAATTTGGTGGATTGGCGAATGTCTGGAATATTGAAATTAATAAAAATCAACTTGGTCTGAGGCATGTGCCATTAGACGAAATAGATTTTGAAAAAAGAGATTGGGTTCCATATAGTGGTTGGCCTTTTGAGAAATCTCATCTGAATCCATTTTATGAACGCGCTCAAGCAGTCTGTAAACTCGGTTCCTTTGCTTATGAAGCCGAGGCTTGGGAAAATGCTCAATCTCCCCGGACACATTTCACAAGTGACCGAGTTACTACTAGTATGTTTCAGTTTGGCCCACGCGATATTTTCACCAATGAATATCGTCACCAAATTAATCAATCTCCTAATATCACCACATTCCTGAACGCCAACGTAGTAGAAATTGAGGCCGACGAAGCAGCCCAAACGGTGAAACGCGTACAAGTAGCTTGTTTATCTGGTAATAAATTTTGGGTAGCTGCCAAAATATTTATTTTAGGCACAGGTGGTATTGAGAATGCACGTTTATTATTACTATCAAACAAAATTCAAAAGAATGGATTAGGCAATCAACATGATTTAGTAGGTAGATTCTTTATGGATCATCCTTTTATCCGTTGTGGTATGCTTGTTCCGCAAAATCGCAAAATCTTTAATTCGATGGCTTTGTATGACTTACGCCGGGTTAATAATGTCACAGTCATGGGGAAATTTGCCCTAACTGAACAAGTGATGCGCCGCGAAAAATTACTAAATATGACCGCGTTGTTATATCCCAGAGATGAAAGATTTAGATCGCCTGCAAAGGCTTCTGCAAAAATTTTATTCTCTTCACTTCGGCAAAGACAGTTACCTAAGAATGTTCTTCAACATTTACAAAAAGTCATTACAAATCTTGATGATTTAGTAGCTGATTGGTATAAGTATAATGTCAAAAAAGAATATTTATTTCCTGATTTGAGTCATGGAGGATGGTCTGACCATGAAGGTAATGAACAGAAATATACAAAGTTTGAAGTTCTCAGCCAAACCGAACAAACACCAAATCCAAATAATCGGGTGACACTCAGTAATCAACTAGATAAACTTGGCTGTCCTCAAGCAAAATTAATTAATCATTGGGGCGAAATAGATATTTGCAGTGTGAAGCGATCGCAGTTAGTATTTGCACAAGAGTTTGCTAGTGTCGGTCTGGGTGAGTTGCAGATTGAATTAGATGGAGATCGTCCAGTTGCTTCACTGAGTACCCATCATAATATGGGAACAACGCGTATGAATCATGACCCAAAACAAGGAGTAGTCGATGCAAATTGTCAAGTTCACGGCATTTCTAATTTATTCATGACAGGTAGCTCTGTTTTCCCTACAGGAGGCTATGCTAATCCTACGCTCACCATTGTTGCCTTGGCAATCAGATTGGCAGACCATCTGAAAGCACAATTGTCTCACTAAGTATAACTTTGCGTAAAATCGTCACGTTTTAGATGTAGCGATCGCTATTTTCTAAGACTTATCCAGTATCCACGATATTTCTTTCTTTCTTTCTTTCTTTCTTTCTTTCTTTCTGTCCTTTGCGGTTCGTTTTCTTCCTTGTACTTAAATATGGTTTAGCGCCTCTTCATTTGGTATCAGGAGTAAAAGACACACCCATTTATGAAGCCACCTCTATTAACTCTTGGCGATGGCTAGTTAATTCAAGTTTAAAACAATTGAACTAACAATGTTGAGGCAGTTAACAGCCAGTGTGGGTTACAATTTTCACAACTCACATAGGATGCGATCGCTGTTACTCAGGGAGCATCCCAATTTTGCAAGAACATGTTTGTCATTGCGAACGAAGCGATAGCGTAGTGAAGCAATCGCAAGATATGGGATTGCTTCACTCCACTACGTTGCGTACCCTGCGGGTTCTCCGAAGGAGTACGCAATGACAATTTGTAACCTGAGTTTGATATAACTTGCACATTTGGGATGCTCCCGTTACTCAACTGTCGAATGGCATAATTCGATTAAGATAGCAGGCACGTAATGTTCTTACTTAATATAAATAGCCGAAGAACCTAATAGACATCTCCGAAAATGAATGTAGAGACGTAGCACTGCTACGTCTCTACAAGGGTTTTGGATAACGCATATTTAATTTCTGGAGATGTCTAATCTAAAACCCCCATACCTTAAATGTACAGGGGTTATTTCAGCTTGCAGGGAAATTTCAAAGAAAAGGTTAACTTGTGTTGCATCAAATTACAAACTTACAAAGAGCCATAGACAAAGCTGTACTTATCCAGGATAATTTGCTCCGGTTAATGTCTCCAATTGTGAGCTAACAGCGCCTATGTAAGCTTGATTGTTTAAAACTTGTGCCGGTAACTTGTGAGCTTTGATCGCAGCTTTTACTAAATCTTTCGGAGTAATATTTCCGCGCTGTCCTTCAGAAATCAAAGTTCCTCCACTAGGAATTCCTTGCTCTTTAAAACCACCTTGGTAAGCAAGATTAACAAGATTAAAGGGTTGAATATAGCCAACATTGGTGTAATTACTGCCTAATGCATCAGGATTAACTGCTGTGTTTATTGGTTTCCCAGTAGTGGCACCAGTACTTGTATTGTTGTTTGCGGCTGTTTGAGCGCTAGCAATACCAGATGTGAGCGCAAGAGAAGCAATGATCACTGTGGAATTTATCAATGTTGTTAATTTCATAACCTACTCCTTAACTAGAGGGAAGTAGAATCAATAGTTTCTACTAATAGATTCCTCTTAATTTATATTTATAGAAATTAACTTATACAATTAACTCACCCAAACGGGTGATTTGTTTCTCATCCAAATGAGTGACTTATTTGCTGGTTTATTGTTCTGGCATATTGGTAGCAGCAAGCACATCTCACAACTCAATAATAAAACCGTCTCGTAGATGAAAGTCAGCCTCCGCGCTTTGATGAGTTAACGCCCAGTAAGTTACCTCGCCATCTCTATGTTTAATAACGGTAGTAATGCCAACTTCAATGGCTTGATTTACCGAAACGATTTTATCCAAATCGACATCTAACGCCAGTACCAAAGCATCGGTTTGATTCTGAACACTAAACGGTAGCTTTTCAAAGGCTGTTTCTTCTTGCATCCCTTGACGATACCCATCAAAACGATAGACATTCCAGTGTCCAGCAGGAGAGAGGTTAAATTCCCAATACCGTTGAGAATCTTTGATACCAAGGAAGAACTCGAAGCAAGTGTCTTCCCACAATTCGTACTTGCGTGATGGTGCATTTGATGCTGAAGAAATTGCAATTTCTTTTAAGTCGCCTCCAAGGTTGTAGTCGATGGCAAGTTGATTAGCATTCCGGGAGATATTGCCTGTAATTTTCAAATTAGGAAAGGACTCAGTAGAAGGGAAAGGTTGCAGGGAAAATATCTGGTTGTTCATTTCATGTCTTGGATAATTTTGCGAATCTGCGTTTCTTGAGATTCAATACTTTCGGTAAGCTTAAACTGAACGATCGCTCTTGCCAAGTTATGTTCTGGATGCTTCACTTTAAAGTAGATATTCCCTGCTAAATAATCAGCAAAAAATCTCAGTCCTAGTTCAAAAGTAATTAGACGAATTGCATCATATATATATGCATAATCATTCTCAGTCAGAAATGCCTTAGCCACAGCGAGATAACCCTGTAGAATTTCCTGACACAAATCAGTATCAAAATAAATACTTTCCCAATTATCGGTTTCTTCACCAGCCGGATTACAACCCGATCGCAGGCAATCACCAATATCGTAATGTACCAGACCGGGTTTAACTGTGTCTAGGTCTATAACACTAACGGCTTGCTGAGTAACAGTGTCAAACATCACGTTATTGATTTTTGGATCGCCGTGCATCAGACGCAGAGGTAGAATGCCTTCAGATTTGGCATTTTCTAGGATATGTGCAAAGACTTGGCGATCGCTAACAAACTGTAAGCAATAATTAACTTCAGTAGATTCACTCACGCTAGTTTTCGCCAAAACTTCCTCGTAATGTTGGAGATAAAGCGGTGTAATATGGAACCCTTCGAGAGTATCAGCAAGTTTTTCTGGTGGCAAATCGCTGATGAGATTGTGAAACATCCCCAAGGCATAACCGATTTCTTTGGCGTGTGAGCGATCGCCTATACTATCAAAAGACTGGGAGCCTTCAATAAAGCTAATTGCCCGCCAAAAGGAGCCATCTGCATCCTTGCAATGGTCTTGAGCATCTTTGGTTAACAGTACGCGTGGCACTTCCCAGCGACGATCAAGGGGTGTATCATGCAACCGTTTGTGAACATGTTCCGTGAAAGTACGCATGTTCTGCATAATCAGTTGTGGCTGACGAAACACTTGTGTGTTAATGCGTTGTAGGACAAAATGTTGTTCTTTTGAGGAATCTAGAGTTGCTAAAAAGGTGTCATTTATATTACCACTGCCAAAGACTTTAACGCCTGTAACCTTCCCCAGTTGGGCGAATTGGTTAGCGATCGCCACTAGGTTTCGGGTATTCTGTGTATTGATTTCTTCTGTCATGTGTTTGACCTGCACTACTCCTCATATACATTGCACGCAAGCAATAGGGGATATCGTAGCGCAAGTGTCAAGATAATTCGCGTAATACTCATCTCCGGCGAGAAGCAAGCTACGTAATTCGTAATTGATTACCCAGATTTAAAAGTACTACGGCAATCCTGAATCATTAGTGAAAAAAAGACTGGGTGTGATCGCTATTAAGGGAACTCCAAGAAATTAAATTATCCAATATTGTGGGGTGGGCATCTTGCCCGCCATATAGCCTGGGCAGGCGAGACGCCCACCCCACATGAGTTATGTCAATACTGCTCGGATAAGCTCTTGAGGGAGGGGAGGCAAAACTCAAGAACTGCTTACCTCAACCAAGAAATTCCTTAACCGAGCAGTATTGAGGTAGGTGTAGCTATGCTTTTAGCCTGGTAAGCATTTTTGACACCAACCCAGTTACTAGCAATTGGCATTCGCCAACCTGTTCCAAAGGCGCGATCGGTGATTTTTAAGCCGGGGGGTGCTTGTCGCCGTTTAAATTCAGCCCGCGCTACCATTTGGATTACTCTATCTACAATCACCGCATCGTAACCGGCTGCGACAATTTGCGCTGCTGATTGGTGGTTGTGAATTAGGCGTTGCAAAATATCGTCCAAAATTTCGTAAGGCGGTAGAGAATCTTGATCCACTTGACCCGGTTTGAGTTCGGCGCTGGGTGGTTTAGTTAAGACGTTTTGCGGGATGATTTCATTATTGCGATTTAACCATTGGCAAAGTGAATACACACGGGTTTTCGGAACATCTGCAATCACCGCTAACCCGCCATTCATGTCGCCGTAGAGGGTACAGTAACCCACAGCCATTTCTGACTTGTTACCGGTAGATAAAAGCAGATAGCCAAATTTATTAGCGATCGCCATTAATAAATTACCGCGAATCCGAGACTGTATATTCTCTTCAGCTAGTCCAAACTCCGTACCTGCAAACAATTCACCTAATGTTTGATCGAAGCCTTGCATTAACTCGCCAATTGGTAAAAGATTAGTCTTAATCCCCAAATTTTCGGCTAATGCCACAGCATCACTAATGGAATGCTCGGAACTGTAAGGGGAAGGCATGAGAACACCGAGGACATTTTCTTTACCAAGTGCAGCCGTAGCGATCGCAGCTACTATTGCCGAGTCAATCCCGCCACTTAAACCCAATACTACTTTAGAAAAACGACACTTACGAGCGTAATCTCGCACTCCCAAAACTAAAGCTTGCCAAATTTCTTCATCTTCCGATTCATATATCGGTTCTACAGAACCCAACTGCAAATCACGTTGCACCTCGTCAAATTCCACTACTAATAAATCAGTTTCAAAACCACGGGCGCGACACATAATTTCACCTTGACGATTTAAGGCAAAACTACGCCCATCAAAAATTAGATCGTCATTTCCCCCGACCTGATTGGCATAAATAAATGGTTGTTGAAAACGTACTGCACTATGTCTAAGCATAGTTTCACGAAACTGCTGCTTGCCAGCCGTGTAGGGCGAAGCAGACAAATTTACAATCAAATCTACACCCAAAATTGCTAAGTCAGCAATCGGATTTGCTGCATAACTCCGTTTACCCCAAAATTCCTCATCGTTCCATAAATCTTCGCAAATGGTTACGCCAATATGGATATCATCGAGAGTGAAATAATTAGCTTGTAAGCCTTCTTCAAAATAGCGGCGTTCATCAAATACATCGTAAGTAGGTAAAAGTCGCTTGTGAAAAAGTTGCTCAACCTTACCATTCTCTAACAAAGCTATGCTGTTAAATAAAGTTTTACCGCCACTAATATGTGCTTGGAGATTCGGTTCAACAGTTCCTACCAACACAGCTAAATTTGCTGGCAAATCTTGAGCTAACTTTTGTAAAGTGATGCCCATCGCTTCTACAAAACTAGGATTTAGTAATAAATCTCTTGGTGGATAGCCACACAAAGAAAGTTCGGGTGTCAACAACAAACGCGCACCGCTAGATGCTGCTATTTGTGCCGCCTCCAGGATTTTTTGGGCATTTAAAAGCAAATCACCGATAGTAGGATTAATTTGAGCGATCGCAATCTTCATTTTAGTTAAGAGTTAGGAGTTAGGAGTTTGAGATCAAAAGTTTGCCTCGTTCCCAGCCTCCGGGCTGGGAACCGATCCTCGGAGGCTCTGCCTCCAGTGGCTTGACCAGAGGCAGAGCCTCTCGGAATACGTTCCCAGCCCGGAGGCTGGGAACCAGTTAACTCTACGTAACAGTGCATTAAATAAACACTAAAGGTTTATCTTTTAAGGGAGCAAATGCTTCCGCGTCGAATTTATACAAGCTAGCCGGACGGCCAGCACCCCGTGATACCTTAATTCCGGTATCGCATAAAAAACCTAACTTGAGTAGACGCGCCCGAAAATTAGAATAATCGGAAAAATTGTCACCTAAAACTGTGGCGTATAACTGATATAAATCATTCAAGGTGAACATTTCTGGCAAGACTTCAAAAGCTACTGGGCTATACTCTAATTTATTTCGCAACCGCCTATGGCCATAAGCCAAAATTTCATTATGGTCAAAAGCTAGTTGCGGCACTTGTTTTACCGGATACCAAGCTATACCAGTCATGCGATCGGCAATTAATTCGGCTTCTTCAAATCGCACTAGGGCAAAGTAACTAACTGATAGATAACGCACGCCATAACTATCAGTTGCTTCCCGTGGATCGCGATTCGGCCCGCCAAAGGTATACAGTTGTTCTAAGTAGAGATTATTGACCTTAATTTTCTCCGCCATAATGCGATAGGCAGCATCTTCTAAAGACTCTCCAGGACGTACCAAAGTACCGGGAAGACTCCAATGATTTAAAAATGGTTCTTGCTGTCGCATTACTAATAGAACTAACAGCCGATTTTGTACAGTATCTACAGAAAAAATTACATTATCAACACCAACCTTGAAATCGGCCAAAGGTTGTTGGTTTAACGGAGTTGGTATCTTTTTTTGTGAACGTCCTGGCATTCGTACAAATGCTCTCGATTAATATAGGCAACTACAGGGGCTATGAGGGCTTGAGAATCTCCATGTTCGCGGTACGCTGTTGAGGAAACATCTAGACCGGTCAGACTAGCGATCGCCATCTTCCCTCCCAGCTTTTGCACTACCTCTGAACTAGATTTATCTATTGCATATCCGGGTCGCGGTACAATCAGTAGTTGCACTTCCTGTAACAAATCTTCAATGCGATACCAACGTGGTAGCTGACTCAGTAAATCTGAACCAATGATCATTGTTAATTCAGCATCCTCACCCCAAATAACCTTCGCTTTTTCGACTGTTTCCAGTGTTCTAAAGCTACTCAATTCTTGTTCCAAAGCAATATTGTGCCGTGGTGCGTCTATATCCGCAATCAACAATCGTAACATTGCCGCCCGATGTTCCAAGGGTGTTTGATGGGACTTAAATGGATTATCCGCGGCCCAAACCGCTACCCAATCATAACCCTCAGACAGCCAACTCAGAATTTTTTGATGTCCCGCAGTTGGTGGATCGGCACTAGTACCAAACAAAGCAACTCTCATAATAATTCGTAATTCGTAATTCGTAATTCGTAATTAAGACAGACTCAAAAAGTACTTTTATCTCTGTGTACTCAGCGCCTCTGCGGTTCGTTTCTTAGTTTCCTCCGTTAACTGTTGCAGTGCGGCAGAAATCTCCACTTGCACCCCCACCGGATGATCCAAACGCCGTGTCTCCTGTGGCAAACTAGCAACTGAGGCGGCGGTACGCTGACGAATTGTTGCCAACGACTCCAACGGTTGCACCCGTTCACCTTCTTGCACTACCAACTGCAACAAAGGTTCTTCTTCCACAGAACTTTCACCTAAAAGCCCCAACCTGTCTGCTTTTACCTTACCTCCCGTAAACGAGCGAAAAATCTGCTTGCGTCCTGGATAAGTAACTTTACCACTAGACTGCTTCATCACTGGGATGCCATCAATGTCTACAAGTTTATAAACTCCATTGACAGGCGAACCTGTAACTAATCGCGTTCCCAGTCCGTAACCATCAATTTGCGCCCCAGCAGCTTTTAATCTGGCAATTTCCCACTCATCCAAGTCGCCACTAGCAAAAATTGGCACACCGGGAAGGAGCGATCGCACCTGTTTTGATAAGGTAACTAAATCTCCTGAGTCCAATCGCACTCCTGTCAATTGCATTTCCCCGGAATTTACTTTTTCAGCCAAGCGCTGGGCAGCAGCAATGGTATCGTAAGTATCAATCAGCAACGGCGCACCCGGAAAATATCGATGAAATGCACTAAAGGCTTGTTCTTCAGTGCCTTCTATTGCTGACAACGCCATCACCAGGGCGTGTGCCATCGTACCACTTGGTTGTTGTCCCAGTTGTAGCGCTGCTAACACATTGGAGGTGGCATCTAAACCACCTGCCAAAGCCGCCCGCGCCGCCCACAAAGACCCTTGGGGACTAAATGCTCGTCTTGTGCCAAATTCTAAAAGTGTTGCTGATTCCCCCGCAATATCCCGCAACCGGGCTGCTTTTGTAGCAATCAAAGTCTGGTAATTAATCGTATTTAAAAGGTAAGTTTCTACTAGTTGGGCTTGCCACAGGGGTGCTTCCACCCGCAACAGTGGTTGATTGGCAAATACAGCCGTCCCTTCTGGTACTGCCCAAACATCACCCGTAAACTTTCCCTCAGCTAAAAGTGACCAAAAGCGATCGCCTGCGTGAACAAAAATTCCCGTTGCTTGTAATGCTGCAATTTGCGCCGAACTAAAGCGGATTTTGGCTAAATATTCCAATGCCTGGGTCAGCCCCATTGCAATTAAATAACCAAAACCCTCTGGCAATCGTCTGACAAACAATTCAAAGCTTGCCCGTCGTTGTTCTATACCTTCACCTGTGTAACAAGCTGCCATTGTTAACTGGTAAAGGTCGGTCAGCAAGCTGTACTCATCCGCAGAAAGGTTTAATTCCTGGTTCTGCTGGCTTTGCTGTTTATGTACATAATTCAAATCTGGCAAAGTTGTCATGCAAGAGCTTCCTTACAAGATGCTTCTTTCATTTATGGTAATATTTACCATAAATAATGTCAACTACCAGCAAGTATATTTTCTGAGATCCCTGTCAAAAGGCAGATTCATAGTCAAATTAATACTAACTTTATCAAATACTTAATATTTTTTAATAGTAATAGCTAGCAATAATGTTAATCAGATCGGGCGGCTAATGAAAAAACAAGATTCTGTCAGAGAAAGTTTGTTTGCCAGCCTCTTTCCCCGACTAGGGTTGAAGAAATAACTATGTTACAATTAGAATCGAAGAGGAAAGTTTGGCTTTTTGAGAAGCTAAAGTATTGCGAAGTTATCTAAATAAACATTGCATATATTCTCAATATATTGAGAATTTTAGCGAACCAAGAATATTAGCGTTAGAGTGGAAGCATCACAATTAAATAGACTCAAAAAAAGGAGTCAAATATTATGGCTATTGCCAAAATCATTGCTAACATAACCCAGTATATTTCTGAAGCTGCGATGCGGATTTTTGGCCCTACGGATGATGCTTATCCTGCTACTGGGATACAACCTTTTACAGGTGAGCCTTACGATAAGCGTAAAGATGATAATTCGTAGGTGCTGATATAGCATTTAAAAAATAGTTATGAACAAAAAGATCCCCGACTTCTTCAAGAAGTCGGGGATCTTTGTTGTTTTTACTTTTCACTTTTTAACTCTATGGCTTGCGGTGATTTCCCAGCAGCGTAGATATCCCACATAACACGGTAGGCAAGTTCAAGATTGCGGGTGAAACGTGGTGTATCAAACAGTGGGTAAGTGGTACGATTTTGTGCTAATTTCTGTTTGATTTCCTGCAATGCTGTAGGAGAATGAGCTAAATATATGGCTAATTGCTCATATTGCTCTAAGTTATTAGTGATTAACTCTGGTAAACCAACTGCTGTTAGCAAACTAGCAGCAACACGAGAAGCAAAGGTTTTTCCTAGACAGGTAATAATTGGTAAACCTGCCCATAAAGCATCACTAGCAGTAGTGTGAGCATTACAATAAAAGGTATCTAGAAATAAGTCTGCTAATTGATGTCTGGCTAAATGTTCTGCTTTGGAGTGATATTGGGCAAAAATTAAGCGATCGCTATTAATTCCCCTAGCTTGAGCTTCTCTTTTAAGATTATCCTCGGCAATAGGGAATCTGACAAGTAACCACAGCACACTTCCTGGAACTGCGGCGAGAATCCTCATCCAAATATCGAAAATCTGCGGTTCAATTTTATAGTTGTTATTGAAGCAGCAAAAGACAAAACCCGACTCTGGTAAAGCATACTCAGAACGAGTCACAGGGGTAGAAGCGATCGCTTGTTGATGATCGTTAACTTGATAGCTGTGGGGTAAGGTGACTAACTTCTCGCTGAAACCATCAGCAAATTCTGGTGGTGTGACTACTGAATCACTAATTAGGGGTTGCTGAAAAAGAAAGACAAGGTTGCAGTATCTAGATTATCAGACCAAAGAAGTATATTCCGGTGCAAGATTTGAAGGTAAAATAGCCC
>NZ_JBALEJ010000058.1:0-3145 GCF_036917975.1 Nostoc sp. | reverse complement strand
ATTTTCTATCATCTTTTATCCTGTCAGTATCATCTAATATTGATAACTTCGCTGTCGGAATCGCCTACGGGGTAAAAAACATAAAAATCGGTATACTTGCTAACTTAGTTATTGCAATATTTTCCGCTTTTGGTGCATATTTATCTATGTCAGCAGGAGAAACTTTTGGAAGATTTTTATCTGCTGATGTCGCAAATTTTGTAGGTTTTATTGCTCTGTTAGGCGTAGGAATTTTGGGGATATGGGATACATTTAGATCCAAAAGACAAGAAACCGTCAATCGAAACAAATCTTCTGTTAATCAACTTGATTACACTATCTTCCTAGAAAAACCAGAACTAGCAGATTTGGATAACTCTCGTTTTATCGACTTTAGAGAGTCTCTCGCTTTAGCGTTTGCTTTAACAATCAACAATGTAGCTGGTGGTTTTGGAGCCGGACTTTCTGGTTTAAATATTCCCGTTACCACTTTTATAACCTTTTTATTTAGTCTGTTAGCAATTAAATTTGGATATTTTATGGGGAAGAAGTTCACTTCTAAAATTTCTGCTAAATGGTCGGGAATTATCTCAGCATCTCTGATAATTTGTTTAGCAGTATATGAATACTTTATTTAACCCTCTTTTATCACTTTCGGGAGAGAATAATCTGGAATGCTTACAGCATAAGACTTTTACCAAAAAACCATGATTTCAGCCATTGTGTTAGAAAATAAACGCTCAAATGCCCGTTCTATCTACAGTTCAAAATTTGGCTTTGATTTTTACTTTCCCAGAGTGACAAAACAGGGTTAAAAAGAAAGTCATAATATGCCTCAGTAGCTGTCGGGTTTTGGGGACAGGGAAAAATTTTACCCAAAACTCGAACCCAGTTCGGAGCAGTATTGCCATTGCAGCTACCCGCCCATAGAGTTCAAGCTGATTATTAGTTGTGCAAGTACGAACCTTCGCCCAACATGGCAGTCCCGAATAGCAATCAGCAAGACTTGACTCTGCCCTCAAAACTGGCGATTTTGGTTCTTAGTTTTTAGTTGATGAGCAAATATTAAGCTAGAAGGGAGACTCTGAACTTCACTTGTATAGCTTGAGGATTGTGTACTATTTCCTGCCGTACTTGTGACGATCTCACGTACTTGGCTTTCAGTTAAGTTGTGATTAGCACTAAGCATTAGAGCAACTACACCAGCAACGTAAGGGGAAGCCATAGATGTGCCGCTAATAGTCTTATTTGTCAATGCGTAATTTCTGTTAAATATAAAACAAGGGTTTGAGTAGAAACCACCTTCAATTTTACTTCTTTAGTTAACAGGTACACTCCACCAAGCTAAACCATAAGGTTGAGTTGATTCATTTACCTGATGGCGAAACTGAACCCGGATTTTATAATTACCTTGAGTCGGAACAGGGCAGAAGATATGTTGTACGCTGTCAACTTGGCTAATTGAGCTACAAACTACACCCATATCCTCACTTAAAGCATTAGCTTTTACCAAGTAGAGGTCGAGATTATTCAACCCGCGATCGCGAAAATTCTCTCCAACATCATACTGCTGGTTGTGATTGAGATCGTTTAATTCTACTAGCCGATCCCAAGCCAGAGTAATCGCAATAAAACTATTCGCCTTTAATGGTTTTGCTAGTGTATATTCTACAGATGTTCCAGCGTTGACTGTGCCATAATCCCAGCCTATACTAGGCACAGCATCAGATGGTTGCCATTCACCGGGACTAAATTGTTGATAGGCTCGAAATGCATTTAAATGACCCGCCCCCATTTGAGCATCCAAAGAAATTTTTGGTTCTTTATATGCATCAGTTGCCAACCAGTCTTTGTCTTGTTTATCAATCAGCGTTTTCATCATTCCCAAGCGTAAGCCATCACCGCTATCTTGAATTTTGTCTGCGGAGTTGAGCAATACAGCTTTCATGACTTGGTGATGCCGGGAAGCAACACTCCAATGGAGTTGTTTTTTACGCAGCTGTCGATCCCCAAATTCCTGTAACAATGCAACAGTGGCCGTAACATGAGGTGCAGCAAAACTTGTCCCTGAACCCGGATTTACCTGACCATCTGGATTGATTAAATCAATATTACTGCCTGGAGCTACTAAACTAATAGAGTGACGACCTTTAATATCAAACTCTTTACCAATTAAGCGACTACTTACTCCTTTGCCATCACCTGCCAAATTGTCAACAGCTACTTTGTTAAAAATACCTTTCTTTTGGGATGAAAAAGCCACGTTCACTCCGTTGTAATTGTCGGTCGGAATTGAAATCCCTCCTTTGCCTTGGTTCCCCGCAATTACATATAAAGTATCATGAACGCGACTCGACCAGTCAACACATAATGTTAGTAAAGCATTACCATCTAAAACAGGCTCTGGTCGTGGGTCGCGTTCTAGTGGTTCACCAAAGCTGAAATTGATCGCGCGAACATCACCGCCGTTTTGCAAGGCGATGTATTGTGCCGATAAGCACTCTTGTGGCTGTGCCATTTTTTTTGTATCACCTACAGCATCTGAATACAGTCGCGCTCCTGGGGCTACTCCTGGTAAAGCTTTATCCCATCTTCCGCACCCAGAACTGTCACACCCCAAAAAACCGGATATATCCGGATATATATAGTACATAGGAACTATCTACTAGGAGAGCTTATTACAGCTAAATAAGAATAACTTCTATTAAGTTCAGATATCTGGGTAGCATATAAAAATAATAATCATTCTTATCGGGGGGTAGGAAAGGAGAGGCTGCCAATAGCAGCCTCTCCTTTCCTCATGTTTTTTAATTCGATAATGATTCAATTTTCGGGTGGAGAGAGGTGTTTGTATAAGCAACTGAAATTTATCGGGAGCAATGCGATTTTGTGAGGTGCTTAAAATTCGGGTGCTAAATCACCTGTTTAGGGGTGCGATCGCAGCTAAATAACTGTTTTTATTGAGAATTTAGCTCTCTAACTGAGAATTAAAGTCCGATCTAACAAAATCGCATTGCTCCCAATTTATCCCACAAAGGCTGTCAAAAAATGTGAAAATTTTAACTGATATGGTTTTGGGTACTTTCTAATCATGTTTAATATCAAAGATATTGAAATCAAGAATATTGACCATTTGGGTATAGTGGCAGGAATCGTAGACTCAATT
>NZ_JBALEJ010000057.1:0-11287 GCF_036917975.1 Nostoc sp. | reverse complement strand
ATGATGGCAATGAACTTGAGTTCTTTGAAGTGCTGGAGATGGTCAAGCCAGATTTGGTTTTGACTGGACCACGGGTGGGTGCTTTAGTGAAGAAGTTGCATTTGCCTTATGTGAATGGTCATGGCTACCACAATGGCCCTTATATGGGTTTTGAAGGTGCGGTGAATATGGCGCGGGATATGTACAATGCCATCTACTCGCCTTTGATGAAGTTGGCTAACCTTGATATCCGTGATGGGCAAAAGCTGCCAAGTACCAATGGTAATGGCAATGGTAAAGCAACCAAAGAGCTATCTGAGCAAGTTGTTTCTTTAGTTCAACAGCAAGTTAAGGAAGCTACTTCAGAGGTCAAACAGCTAGTTAAGGAAGTTGCGCCACAGGTTCAAAAGCCAGCTAAGGAAGTTGCACCACAGGTTCAACCCCAAGCTAAGGAAGTTGCACCACAGGTTCAACCACAAGCTAAGGAAGTTGCGCCACAGATTCAAGCGCAAGCTAAGGAAGTTGCACCACAAGTTCAAGTGCAAGCTAAGGAAGTTGCACCACAGGTTCAACCCCAAGCTAAGGAAGTTGCGCCACAGGTTCAACCACAAGCTAAGGAAGTTGCACCACAGGTTCAACCCCAAGCTAAGGAAGCTGCACCACAGGTTCAAGTGCAAGCTAAGGAAATCGCGTCATACATTCAAGAGCGAGCTGCGGAAGTCACAAAATTAATTCAAGAACGTTGTTTGTGGCAGTTTCACTCTCGTGCATGGGATCGGGAAGAAAACATCAATGGTGTTCTCAATATGGCCGCCCAAATCTTGACTGGAGAAAAGGTGGTTCTAGAAACCTTGATTGAGAGAGGTTTTTATGCAGATGCGAAGATCCTTTCGGCTGACCTAGAAATTAGGTTTGCATGGTTAAATAGCATGGAAAACTCGCAAAAGAAAGCAGTACTGGAAGCTGTTAAGGCAATGCTGATCGATATTGTAATAACCAAGTCGAAGAATGGTGAATTGCATTATTCGCTTTATTAAAGCAATTAGATCGGTAATTCAACCAAACTAGGACTTACGCAAAGGTAAGAAAAAGAAACCACAGAGGACGCAGAGGCCACGGGGGAATGAGAGTTTGAGAGAGTTTTTGCGTAAGTCCTACAAACGAACGGCGTTGTTGAATGAGAGTATGAATTAGAGTCTTGTCATCCTGTTAGTGTTTGTGCAGAAATTTTCTTACAGAGTAGAGACTTACAGAGTAGAGAGCGATCGCTCGCCGCAGACATCGCTCCACTTTTTTAAGCTCAAAAAGACAATTCATCTCTTCGTTCAGCAACGCCAAACAAAACCACGCAATTTTTTACCACATAGGAGTCAAGAGAATGTCTTTAGTCGTAAAACAGAAAGAACGCAAGGGAATCATCAATCCTATATTTACCTGTCAGCCTGCTGGGGCTGAATACGCTTCCATCGGAATCAAAGATTGTATTCCCCTGGTGCATGGAGGACAGGGGTGTAGTATGTTCGTTCGTCTCCTGTTTGCCCAGCATTTGAAGGAAAATTTTGACATTGCTTCTTCTTCACTCCATGAAAATAGCGCTGTTCTTGGAGGTATACCACGGATTGAGGAAGGTGTAAAGACCTTAATTGCACGATATCCCGATTTACGAATTATCCCAATTATTACGACTTGTTCAACTGAAACAATTGGGGACGATATCGAAGGAACCATTAACAAGCTCAACGTCCATTTAAAGGAAGCTTATCCCGATCGCAAGGTTATCCTGGTTCCTGTACATACTCCCAGTTACAAAGGTAGTCAAGTCACTGGCTATAATGTCGGCGTAAATGCAATCATTTCTACTCTAGCAAAAAAAGGCCAACCAACTGGCAAGTTGAACATCATCACTGGGTGGCTGAACCCTGGAGATGTCACTGAAGTTAAACGCATCTTAAAAGAGATGGACGTTCCAGGAAACATTTTACTGGATACAGAAACCTTCGATGCGCCCACAATGCCCGATAAGACAAGTTTTGCCTTTGGGAATACTACCATTGAAGACATTGCTGATTCTGCCAATGCGTTGGGAACTATTGCCTTATGCAAATATGAAGGCGGTAGTGCAGCCGAATTCTTAGAAGAAAAGTTTAAGGTTCCGGCAATCATTGGCCCAACACCAATTGGGATCAAAAATACCGATATCTGGCTGCAAAATATCAGCAAACTGACTGGTAAACCAATACCAGAATCTTTAGTCAGAGAACGTGGTAAAGCTATTGATGCGATCGCCGATCTCGCCCACATGTTCTTCGCTAACAAGAAGGTTGCTATTTACGGAGATCCCGATTTAGTAATTGGTCTAGCAGAGTTCTGCTTAGAAGTTGAGTTAGAGCCAGTGCTGATGTTGTTGGGAGACGACAACAAAGCCTGCACCAAAGACCCCAGAATTGCCCAGTTAGAGAAGCAAGCAGCTTGTGATATCGAAGTCATCTGGAATGCAGACCTCTGGGAATTGGAGCGCCGCATTACAGATAAATCTCTAGAAATCGACTTGATTCTCGGTCATTCCAAGGGTCGATATATTTCTATCGACAACAAAATTCCGATGGTTCGGGTAGGCTTCCCCAGCTTTGACCGCGCAGGTTTGTGGAAATATCCTGTGATTGGCTATAAAGGAGCAGAATGGCTAGCAGATAACATTGCTAACGCCATGTTTGCAGATATGGAGAACAAGCACGAGCGCGAGTGGATCTTAAACGTCTGGTAGATTGAATTTTCAACGCAGAGTAAAACGCAGAGGAGCGCAGAGTTTGAACCTCTATTCAAAACTTTGCGTTCCTCTGCGCCAACCTCAGCGATCCTTTGCGTTTAAAAAAGATGAAATATTTGGAGAACTATGATGATAGATCAGAATGTCGTATTTTACGGAAATTTGAGTGAATTGTATCGCTTGGCAAAAGAGGGTAAGATTAAGACGACTTTACAAGGTAGTCATACCCGCCCCTGTAAATTTTGGACGGCAACGAAGATTTTAAGTGGGATTAAAAATGCGATCGTCATCTCTCACGGGCCGAGTGGCTGTGCTTATGGTGTCAAGCGGGCATACAAGTTGACCAATAGCCGCAACAGTGGTTCCCCTTATGAACCTGTGGTAACTACGAACATGAGTGAGAAGGCGGTAATTTTTGGTGGAGAAAAAGAATTAAAAGGCGCGATTCGAGAAGTAGATGAAAAATACCATCCCGATGCGATCGTTGTTGCTACTAGTTGTGCGTCTGGTATTATTGGCGACTGTGTTGATGACGTAGTAAATAAGGCACGTGGCGAAATCGATGCCGAAATCATGACGATACATTGTGAAGGATTCGCCGGGGAGTATCGCAGTGGATTTGATATCGTATTTCGGCAAATTGTAGACTTTATGGAGCCACCAACTCCAGAGCGTAAAGCACAACTTGCGGATGCTGTCAATATTGTGGGCGCAAAGATGGGCCCGGAAAGGACGGAAGTTGAAACCGATGTCAAGGAACTGGTGCGGTTGATAGAAGCAATGGGGGCAAGAGTTCACAGTGTAATCGCAGGTGATTGTACCTTAGAAGAACTCAAGCAAGCGCCAAGTGCAGCAGTCAACTGTACCTTATGTTTGGATCTTGGCTATACCATCGGCAAAGCCATGTCAGACAAGTTTGGTACTCCATTAAATTCTACTATCCTCCCCTATGGAATCAGCGCTACAGAAAAATGGCTCGAAGGGGCGGCAAAATATTTAGGGATGGAAGAACAAGCGGCTGCCCTAATGGAAAAGGAATATGCCGCAATCAAGACTGAATTTGAAGCAGCTAAGGGTTATATAGAAGGGAAGTTAGCGATTATTGAAGGACATGATGCTATCAAGTGCTTATCCCTTGCTCACATGTTGGATCGTGATTTTGGGATGCGTGTAGTAATCTATAACTTCCATCCCTGGAGTACAGAAGCACGAGAAACCAGTGTAGACTACCTATTGGAAACAGGGTTAGACCCGGAAATCCTAATTACGAAGGGGACACTGGCCTTTGGTAAGTATGAGTCCATGAAACAAACGGAAGATGAATTACTGGATTTTATTGGTGGTCTTGATGCAGAATCGGTAGTGTATTTTGGTTCTTCCTTAAGTTTCCCCCATATTCCCGTAGTCGATTTAAATGCTATCTTAAATCGTCCCAGATTTGGCTATCGCGGAGCCTTAAAGGTCGCAAGGTGTATTAAAACAGCACTTCAATATGGCTTTAGACCTCGGAGTGCTTTAACCAAGCAAATGGTATTCCCTAAAAATTCCGGGTTAGCATCTACTCAATCACTAAGCGGAAAATTAGCTCAAGACATGCCTGATTGTACCGTATATGCAGCAGGAAAGAAGCGGGGAAAATGCTTTAACGAGTAATAAATGAAATTTTGTCTAACGGACTGACAACAAATAAATTACCCAATCTTGTGGGGTGGGCATCTTGCCCGCCTTTGTATGATACGGGCGGGCGAGACGCCCACCCCACAAGAAAAGGCTTAAGTCAAAAATGTCAAGGCGGAAGTCGCTACAGGCTGCGCGAAACACGGAAACGTTAACACAGAAGCTCTTGCAGGGAAGACGGAAGCTCTTGCAGGCTGCGCGAAACACGGAAACATCAACACAGAAGCTCTTGCAGGGAAGGCGGAAGCTCTTGCAGGCTGCGCGAAACACGGAAACGTCAACACAGAAGCTCTTGCAGGCTGCACAAAACACGAAAACGTTGAGGCAGAAGTCGCTACAGGCTGCGTGAAAAGCTTTTACCATAGTCAAGCCTTAGAAAAACAGGAGGAAAAAATGTCTGCTGAAACGACTTTTGACAATTGTAACCATAGTAAAGACCCAGTAGTTGGGTGCGCCCTTGAAGGTATTGCAACTACAGTTGCTGGCATTAAAGATGTCAGTATTGTGATTCAGTCTCCACAGGGTTGCGCGTCCACCGTCGCAGCTGGGTATGATGCTCATGAGGTTGATTTCACCAAGCGGAAAGTAGGTTGTACTCGTCTTTTTGAGTCAGACATTGTGATGGGAGCGTCTGATAAACTCAAAAATATGATTAAAGAGGCGGATCAATCTTTTGATTCTAAGGTGATGTTTGTCGTTGGTACTTGCGCGGCAGACATCATTGGTGAAGATATTGCGGGATTGTGCAACCAACTTCAGCCAGATATCAAAGCCAAACTCGTTCCTTTACTTGCTGGTGGGTTTCGGGGCAATGCTTATGATGGCTTGGAGATGGGTTTGGAGGCTTTAATTCCTTTTATCAAAAAAAGGCAGACTAAGAGAAGGGGCAGGAAGCCAAGGATTGTAAATATCATTGCACCACAGGCAAATCTGAATCCTACTTGGTGGGCTGATTTAGAATGGGTAAAGCAGAAGTTAAAATCTTTAAGGATTAAAGTACAGACGGTCTTCTCTCATAATACCTCCTTTGAAGAACTAGAGCAAGCTGGTGAGGCAACCGCCAATATTGTTCTCAGTCATGATGTTGGGTATAAGTTTGCTCGGAAAATGCAACAGACCCATGATATCCCTTTGATCCTTGATGATATACCTTTACCAATAGGTGTAAACAACACTACTCGGTGGTTGAAAGCATTGGCGGCACATTTCAAGATAGATGAAAAAGTAGAGCCAATCATCAAACAAGGCGAAGAAATGGTCGTAGATACACTCCGCAAACGAGCATTGATGATTATTCCCCGATATCGTAACTGTAGAATTGCCATCTCTGCGGATGGGACGCTTGGCATTGGACTGGTGAGAATGCTCTTTGAAGAATTGGAGATGATTCCAGAAGTCTTATTATTTCGCTCGGCGATGCCTGATTCTCGTTCAATTCTGGAGCGAGAACTGCACAGCCTCGGTCTTACTTCCCGCGTAATATTTTCGGCAGATGGCTATCAGGTAAAACAGACTTTAGAAGAGTTTGATGTTGATGCTGTCATTGGCTCGGCATGGGAAAAATACATGGCAGAGGAACTAGGAATCAAAATTGCTTTTGATGTATTTAGCCCCACTAACAGAGAAACTTATGTTGACAAGCCATATTTTGGCTATGAAGGCATGATCAATATGATGGAGGTGATTGCTAACGATTGGGATAGAGCTTTTCGTTCCAAAGAGATTCATTGGACATAGAAAGGTATTGTGTCAAAAAGAACTTCAAAACTGCGGGAATTGACCGAAAATGACAAGGGGAGCAATAGTGCGTAGGTTTTGGAATTTCTTGGTTGAGGCAAGCAGGGGGAGCAATGGATGTAGGGGAAGAGTTTTGCCCATTAGTGTCAACTTAGGGACTTCCTACAAATAAATTACCCAATCTTGTGGGGTGGGCAATCTTGCCCGCCTTTGTATATAGGCTCTCGTGTCGCCCACCCCACAAGAAGTAGTTGAGTATTTTTTTATTTGTCAGTCCCTTAAGCCCAAACCCTTTTAAAATCTCGTTTCCAGCCTCCGGCTGGAAATGCAACTCAAAAGTGGCTCTGCCGCCAGTAAGAGAGGCGGAGCCTCAAAGACGAGCATTCCCAGTCGGAGACTGGGAACGAGATAATATCTAAAAGCTTGTACTAGGTTAGTTTTCACGTTAAGTTGACACCTATGGGCACTGCCGTGCCCCTACACCTTGCGGTATAATGTTGTACCTCATCTGAATGGGAACCGCTATACATAGACATTAAGAAGTAAAAAGATAATCCCCATAAATAAATTGAGGGGAAATAATCACGGACGCATTATTTCTCGCGCCCAATGGGAAAACCAGTCGCCTACGGCGGAAAACCCGCCTACAGCGCTGGTTCACTGCGCCACGACGCTCGTTCGCTCTTAGCGTCTCTCTTTGGGAGAAGACTCGCTTGCCGCCGGCGCTATCGTTATAAATGTTTTTATTTCATTCCATAAATAAATTTAGGGGCAACTCTTGGAGACGCACTCGCGTTCAAAGCATTTTTCTTTTTCTTTATGAGTGCCTTTTTACTTTTTACTTTTGCCTTGTTCGGTGAACCAGAATTATCGAAGTGAGCCTGATTAGAACTGTAATTAACTGATAATTCCGAGATTGTTGTAGATTTCGATGAGATTGCCATCAGGATCGCGGAAATGAGCTGTGCGAATTCCCCAGTCTGAGCGATCTTGTGGTTCAGTCACAACGATCGCATTCTGAGCCTTTACTTGTTCATAGACCTCATCCACGTTATCGACTGCGAAAACTAAGACAGTTTTATCTCGACTGACAACATAAGAAGGCTGTTCGATTCTGGGGACGACTTCAGCCATTAATTCTTTTTTAAACAAACCCAATTTGAGATATCCGGTATTAAACTCAGCATATCCGCTATCTTTATCGCCCCAATCGACATCGAATTTTAGCAGATCCCGATAGAACAGAAAAGAATCTTTATAGTTTGAGACAAGTAGTCTCAGGTGTGTTAACTGAAGCTTCATATCTGTTCCCTTGGTCTACTAACTGTGAATTCTCGGTTCTGGGTGCAAAGTCGCCAGCAACTCGCTTTCGACAGTTGCCAATTCATCAAGCCGTTGCATGACTATTTCTCTGTCGAAGTAAGTAGCAGCTAAAACCCAATATATACCGTAGTGGCGTGCTTCGGATGCCATTAGTCCACGATAAAATTTTGCTAACTCTGGCTCTGGACAATGAGCAGCTAGTAGTCCCAGGCGTTCGTGAGAGCGAGCTTCGATTAAACCAGTGACTAGTAAGGAATCCAGAAATCGCTCAGGTTCTTTGGGGCGTACTGTCGCTTTTAAACCCGCGCCGTAGGGAGGCGGTGATAGGGGAGCCAGGGGAATATTCCGGCGTTCTAACCATTGGTTAACTAGTTCAAAGTGTTCTAGTTCTTCGCGGGCGATCGCAGTTAGTTCCCGTACCATTTTAGTATTGGAAGGGTAGCGAAACATCATATTCAAGGCCACGCCTGCCGCTTTGCGTTCACAGTGGGAGTGGTCGAGTAAAATGATATCTAAGTTAGCGATCGCTTGTTCAACCCAAGCAAAACTAGTGGGCTGTTTCAGGACGTTGATAGTCGGTAACTGAGTAAGCACAGAGTCACAAAACTCCAGAATTGAAATTTAGCTGAGTATCATAGCAAATTGATTTTAACTTTTTCAGCAGAAGTCCCACACCTCACTGTAGAGGGATGGGGAATTACGCGATACTGTTAAAATTGCTGGTTTCGCCATAATTACTGTTACTCAACAATTGCAGTGCCTAGCCGTTATCTTCAAAAATCCGTCGTTAAAATATCTATTATTTAACCAGTTGTTTTAAACGAAAGTATGCCTCTTCTGGTGTCATAGGTTCGGATTGACTTTCATTAGGGATATAAAATACCCAGGTATCGGGAAAGTAATGCACCACAAAGCTGGGAATCAAACCCAAGCTTAATGCTTGCTTTGCGAGTTTTTCGGTTTGTTCCTCTAGACTCAGTTGGTCATGAAATACGTGTTCAGCCATACTTGTTCATCTCCCTGCACTTTATTTGACCTTGGAAGAAGGTTTAGGTTATTCACCATGTTTCAGAATGAGCTTGAGAATATTTTGGTAATAGACCTAAATCATTTCCAATATGCTTTCGTAGAGAATCATAAAACTATTTTGGTCAGTCGCGTTAATCTGAAATTGAATTAAGGACTTCCAAATAAAAATATTCAATTAACTCTTGTGGGGTGGGCATCTTGCCCGCCCAGTCCAGAGGGCGGGCGAGACGCCCACCCCACAATATTGGATAATTTATTTCTTAGAGTTTCCTTAGATAAGGCAACAGGGTATTACTATCCGCGTGTAAGCTCGGTGGTTGAGCCTAAAATAAAATGCTTAATTTTGGGATACTGATCCACTTATTGACATAGTATGCTAGATTTAGCATACTAACTATTACATGAGTGAAACTCACCAAAAACCTCTCAAATACATTGCAAGCGCTCTAGATGACTTGAAGGATTTCCCTGAAGATGTGCAGGACGTAATGGGTTACGCTCTTGATTTAGCACAACATAGGGGTAAGCATCCTGACGCAAAACCCTTGCATGGTTTTAAAGGGGGTGGGGTTTTAGAGGTCGTAGATGATTTTGATGGAGATAGATACCGAGCAGTGTACACTGTGAAATTTGCGGGGTTTGTTTACTTATTACACGCATTTCAAAAGAAATCAAAGCACGGTATTGCTACATCACAACAAGATATAGATTTAGTAAAAAAGAGGTTAAAAGCCGCCCAGGAAGACTATTTAGAACAAGCTGCTAAAGAAAAAGGAGTAGATGAGTGACTAAAGAAAATAGCGTTTATACTAGCAGTGGAAATGTCTTTTCTGACTTAGATTTACCTAATTCTGAAGAAAGATTAGTGAAAGCTGAATTAGCACGTAAAATCAGTGAATCTATCACTTTCCGCAATTTAACACAAGTCCAAGCTGCTGAACTTTTAGGAATCGATCAGCCAAAAATATCAGCATTAGTTAGAGGTAGACTTTCAGGTTTTTCAATTGATAGACTATTTCAATTTTTGAATGATTTAGATAATGATGTAGAAATTATTATCAAAAGAAAGCCTGAAGATCGCAAGCAAGCTCGGACAACAGTTGTTTCCTAATCAATAGATAAAAACTCGCGACAGCATATATATTAAGATGCCCCTTTAGAATTAACTAAGCGTCATTGCCTAGACCGCTAATATCATAAGCCACACTGCAAGTCCCTAAAGTCCCAACGCAGTAAAAGTGTGGTGTGGAGTACAGAATCAGGATTAGCCCCAATACTGCTCGGTTAAGGTGCATAGTCATTGGAGATCCCCCTTACCCCCCTTAAAAAGGGCAGGGCTGATTCATTCGACAAGGTACGTATTTTGTCAATACCATTGGCGATAAATATTCTGGCAGAAGTCATGAATTGTTGACCATACTGATGCCTAAGATTGAATGCCTTGCTTATTTTTCATCTCCTGAACCCTTGATTTTTAAAGCCTTTTAGGGAATGAATCGGCCCTGCTTAAAAAGGGGGGTTGGGGGGATCGATTCTTAACCGAGCAGTATTGGGATTAGCCCTTTCAAGGTGAGTAAAAATTTTGCTCAAAAAATTCCTCTTTAATCTCTTAAGAGACCTCCACAAAAAGAAATGCCCAATTGTCATTGCGAATGGAGCGAAGCGAAATGAAGCAACCGCAAAATCTTGGGATTGCTTTGCTACACTCCGTTTCGCTCGCAATGACAGCTTTTGGATCAATCATTCTGTGGAGTTTTCTAACTCTGTGTTCTCTTCGTCTGGAGTGGTTAAATAAATTACTTTTAAACCGCAGAGGCAATAGAGTTGCCAGTGCGCTCTTGCGGTTCCCCGACTTGTACCTGCGGGGATCTTGCTACGCGCAGCTTCTCCCCTTCTCACAAAGGGAGAGGCTAGCGCTAAGGGAGAAGCAACTGGCGCAGCGCAGAGAGAAAACAGAGATTTTACGAGTCACCTTGAAAGGGCTAGTCCTGAAATTTTGGGTAAACTCCAGTGAGTTCGTTGCAAAAACGGAAACCAGAACCGTAAACTTTGACCGCACCCATAAAATCAATTTAAAGTTTCAGCAAAGTTTCCGCAATATCCCTGATGACAAGTAAATAATTTATTAATATTAGGGACTGGGTTCGGCAGAAATAGCGTTGTTAATAATCACAGATTGAGGCTAAACAATGATGGGGAGTGTAAAGTCTCAGTGGGTTTTTTGGTGCTTTCTAACAAAATTTACCCGTAACAGTTTAACTTTGCTGCTGAGTATGGTTTTGCTATCTGATGCAGTGGGGGCAACACCGAGAGGTACACCGTTGCAGATAGCACAACAGCCAGGAACAACGTCACAAGATGCAACTCGCGCTGCTGCGGAACGGGTTTATCAAGAGGGGGAGGAACTTTATCAGCAAGGGACAGCAGAATCACTGCGACAGGCGATTGGGAAATGGCAAGAAGCGCTGAAGCTTTGGCAACAAGTTGATGATAAACCTGGGCAAGCTAATACCCTCCTTGGTATTGGCTTAGTCTACTCCTCATTAGGAGAAAAGCAAGAAGCGCTCAAATACTACAACCAAGCTTTACCTATATTCCGTGCAGTGGCGGACAGGGGAGGGGAAGCCACCACCCTCAACAATATTGGCTTCGTCTACGACTCACTTGGAGAAAAGCAATCAGCGCTCAAATACTTCAACCAAGCTTTACCCATAAGCCGTGCAGTAGGGGACAGGGGAGGGGAAGCCACCATCCTCACTGGTATTGGCTTAGTCT
>NZ_JBALEJ010000056.1:0-13113 GCF_036917975.1 Nostoc sp. | reverse complement strand
TACACCTATTTGCCCAAAAAACCGTCGATTGATATTTACCCAAAAGATTTGCCTGCATTACCTCCTGCCGTTTTTTAGTTCCGTCGAACTCACGTGTTGCTGGAGTTGCTGATTCTCAATCTCCAGCTTTCTTAACCCCTCCATCTCATCCAAACGCTGCTGTAACTGGATGTTTTGCTCTTTCTGCTGCTTGTACAGGTTTTGCAGAGATTGAATTTGCTCAATTACTTGTTCTTCTGCTCTGGCCGATACTTCTGCTTGCAAACCAATTCTCAATTCCTGAGAGAGGCGCTCTAACTCAAGCTTGTGTTGTTCTTTGATTTGGGCGATCGCCTCAGAATACTCTTTGGGGTATTTACGCTCACTCGATTCGGACACAATTGCGTCATTTAAATCAGCATTGTTTACCAGCAGCCTTTCACCATCGCTGAAAGTCACAATCTGCTGTGAAGTGTTTGGCGCGTCTGCCTCAATCACTCCCGACTCTCCATAACGGGGATGTGATTGTGAGGAAATCCTGACCGATTTACACAATTGCGTTTGACTTTTTTCCTTTTCTGTGATTCGTTTAGTTTTTGGTGCAACTTGCTGGACTGCTTTGGCGAAGTCTGCGGGTGATTCAAACACTGGTCAATCAAAAGTTAGTGAAGATTAATAATACTGGTGCGGGATTTTTTGTTGAATTGGAGGATGCCAAATGACTAGCCACAAACAAGTTGTTTACCAATCCCAATTAGACCACAAAAGTAAATTGCTTCTTCGCTGCCGGACTCGAAAAAGATTCAACCCCAGGATTTTCATTGACCGCACCATAGAAACAACTGCAATTGTATCCCTACTTTTTACCGGATTTGCAGGAGTAGGGGCAACAGGTTGCTGGGGAATAGAGATTGCTACAAGTTCTCAATATTGGCAGCATCAGAAGAACATTTGCCTGGGGGGAATGTTGGTGAGCTTTTCAGCTTTCTTGGGCAGTGCTTTGATTGGAGCGAGTTTCAGTATTCAACGGGACAAATTTTAGGAGGAACAACGATGGAAATTAAATTAACTACATCAGAGATTCGGACTATCTTACAAGGTTGTCAATATACGTTGCGGCTCGTTGGGAGTAGTAAGGATTATCGTAGACTTCAATCGTCCGAGTACTTCTCTACTGCTCAAATATGCACTAGTTATGGCGACTGTTTAGCTCTCAAATACTTGATGGAACTTTCCGCAGAATACTTTGGTTTAATTGGAGTTGAATAAAATGTATAACGAATACGACGATTTGAGTTTTGAAGAACAATTACACCTGACTGAATCCCAAATCATACAACGACACAATCAGCAGATGTTCTTGCGCCGAAATGCCCAACTGTTGCAGCAGGAGTTAAGCTTTGAGGCTGAACTGTTAGAAGAGAATCCAGAGTTAGCCCAGGTGATTCATTCTCTTAATATGCAGGAGATTCAGAGTAATCAGCAAGGGCTACAGAATGTCTTAGGTTCAGAAGAATTAGGGACAAAAGAGCAAAGTGTTTGGAGTAAGTTTTTCCCGGTATTGGGAGGTAATTATGGCGCAGGCTAAATCAATTTCCTTAGATGTTGCTAACAAGCTTTTTGACGTAATTGAATGCATTGAAACTGAATCATATTGTCAAGGACGCAGGGTACAGAAGTAAGGCTTGTAAAGTTGTTGACCATGATGGGGAAAAATGATGCTGGAATAATCAAAACTGAGAATTTACATCAGGAGAAAAATATTCAGCCGAGCGTTTTATGGGAAAGTTTCAAGCCGTTTTGATAATAACCCATTTTGACTTTTTGATATTGTTTAGATATTGGTCAGCGTAGCAAAAAGCTGCTGCCTTATCGTATTTCGCTATATTCAGGGCTTGTAACAATACCTCTAAAGGAATTGCCATCTGTGTGAGCTTTTCGGCTAATATTACTGACTCTTCTTCTGTTGCTGCTACTGTCGCTTCTAATGGTTCAAATTTTATTTGCTTATTTATACGGTTATCTAACATTGCACTATCAGTCATAAATGCACCTTCAAAACTTGTATAATGCAGTTTTACTGAAAGGCAGCAGGAATGAATCCGTGTTTATGCGGGACTTATTAATCAGCTAACTTCATGAATCCGCACATTTGCCGTAGCGAGCGCATCTTGATTAAAAATTTCGTTCACCATCTTTTTCCAAGATGGAAATTAATTCAAACACTCGCATATTTTCTCCCCTCCAAACTTTATCTAGTAACCGCAAATTTTCAAGAGTTAGGTCGCTCTCTTTCACTATCGATATATTTGTTTTGCCCAGTGCCATCAACAAATCTTCAAATACCACTAAGCCATTAAACTCTAAGCCTTGAATCTCGGCTGATGCTAAAGCTGACAATCGCTCACCACAAATCTCAATCATGAACCATTCACAAAAATCTTTTTCCAGCAATGGATGACGACCACTGATCCCTTGCATCAGCCATAGACCATAAATACTGGCTGTTGCATCATCCATTGTGGCTAAACGTTTAGCTGCCACTCTCTCAAGATTCTCAAAAAATCGCACACCTAAAGCTTTTTGTAACATCTGCATTGGCTCTGGTAGTACATAAGCTACAACAGAAATTTGGCTATTTTCTAGTTGTTTAGAATGATAATTTTCTAAATACTCATTTGCCTCATTTGATGCCAACATCCTACCATCTGGGTGTAAGTTGAAATCAACCCCTGGCTTGAAACCTCCAAGAAAATAGTTTTTGAGTCATGCTTGTCGATACATCCTTTACGGCTTGTTGATAACTTTCTTTACCTACGTATTCTTGCAAGAACCAAACAAAATTTGCTCCCCTCTACTTGTACAAGAGCTTCTTTGAGGATTATTGTCTCATCCTCTAATTGTGCTAGGCTTAGGATTTCTTGAATTTCTTGCAGATTTTGACAAGAAATCGCTTCTATCAACTGCTGTTTTAGGAGTTTATTTTGCGAATTCATTTATCTCAATGCTCAACGGCACTTCAGTGCGTTAACTATTGTACAGTGACTAATTAAATTACGTTGAGACAAATCCGTGTCATCGAGTTCAGCCTTACCCAGTTTAGGCTTGCAACAAAGCCGTGTTGATGTAGGTTGTAAACTCCCAGTGCTACTTCTAAGCTTAATCCTCTTTGAGTGCAAGCTTTACACCCTCAATGACGCTAATTTGGCATAGCGACAAATAAAAAGTCACTGTACAATTTTAATTTTTCTAGGTTTATTTTTCTAGGTTTACTGTTCCAGCAATTTCTATAACTTCATGCCAGAAATCCTAAAAATTAAATACTGAATGCTTACATATCACCTGTGCTGCTATTGAAAGGTTAGCCAAAATATAGTCAGCAATTCCTAAACGAGACATTTCGGGCTGAGACTGATTACCCTGATCTATCAAAATCGTTTTACACCCTGCACTATGTCCAGCTTCTACATCACTGAGATTATCGCCAATAAACCAAGAATTTGCTAAATCTATATTTTGTTCGCTAGCTGCACGTAAAATCAAGCCTGGTTTAGGTTTACGGCACTCGCAAGCAATTGCATACTCAAATATTACACCATTTGGATGATGAGGGCAGTAGTAGAATCCATCTAACGATAGACCCGCTTTTTCTAATATTTCATTCAATCGGGCTTTCACTCCTATTAAGGGAGATTCTGGGAAATAATCCCGTGCTACTCCCGACTGGTTAGTAATCACAATTAATTTATATCCAGCTTTGCTAAGTATTTTTAATCCTTCAATAGCACCGATTTTCATTTCGATTAATTGCGGAGCAACATTGTTTGGTACATTTTCAATTAAAGTGCCATCTTTATCTAGAAATATCGCTGGCATTTGAGATTGCGAATTTAATTTGCTAGTTTGATGCCAAATTTTCTGATTTTTCAAGAAGTATATTTCCCCATCTTAAATCTAATACCACTTGCAAAAGACGACAACGGCGTTGCCGCGTCTCCCGTGAGCGCTCGCGTCCAGCATTATCGCACAGTATAAAACTCGCCAATATAATAAAGCAAGTATAGTCATTTACAGCAGTGGCGAGATTTGATATGCAGTGTATCATCTCCAGCTTATTGTCTATATAATTTGCTCTTTAGGAAGTAAAATCGCATCAACTCAACCCAAAACATCTTTATTACTTTTAGAATTGGGATTATCGGTATCTTAACTTGAAGAGCTTGTGGCATAATGAGCAATATTCCCACGGGAGAAAAATCATTGTTGAGGTAGATTAAATGCCTGTTACCTACGAACTTAGAGATTATCAACATCAGTGGATAAAAGATATTTGGAATTCTTGGGAGAATGGTAATAGGCGGGTGCTTGCACAACTCCCGACAGCCGCCGGGAAAACGGTGTGCTTTGCACATATTTCTCATAAATTCTTTGACCAAGGAAAGCAAGTTTTAGTCATTGCCCATCGGATTGAGTTGATATCTCAAGCTGCCGAAAAACTCTCAGAAATTATTGGTGAACCAGTTGGGATTATCAAAGCAGGTGTTCTGGCTAATCCCGAACGGAGAATCCAAGTTGCTAGCGTTCAAACGTTGAGCAGACGAGAGGTATTAGACTTACCAATGAACATTGGACTTTTGATATTAGATGAAGCGCATCATGCAACTGCTTTATCTTATCGGCGATTAATTGAACATTATGAAAGTGCCCAGATATTAGGTGTAACTGCCACCCCCCAGAGAATTGACGGTCAAGGTTTTGTTGATTTATTTGATGATTTGGTTATTGGCATTGACACTGCTCAATTAATTCAGGCTGGGTATTTAAGTAAGTTTCGATTATTTGCAACGAATCAAACTATTTCTACTCTTGGAGTTGCAAAGTCTCGTGGGGATTTTAGAGCCAAAGAGTTAGCGGTTGCCGTCACTAGCCAGATTGGGGTTAGCGAAATCCTTGAGAATTACTTTAAATATGCACGAAATCTTCGTACAGTTATTTTCGCCTGTAGCTTAGAACATTCTCGTGCCCTGGCTGCGGAATTTTCTCGTAATTATATTAGTGCCGAACATTTGGATGGAAAAACTCCCCCACAAGAGAGATTAGAAATATTGCAGCGTTTTCGCAATGGCACTACCCAAGTAATTACTAATTACGAAATCTTAACCGAGGGCTTTGATTGTCCTAATATTGAGTGCGTCTACTGTGTCCGTCCGACTGAAAGCTCTACTCTTTGGCTGCAAATGCTGGGACGAGTTTTAAGAACCTACACTTTAAAACCAACTGCGGTGATCATTGACATTACCGATAATTGGAAAAAACATGGACTTCCTGATGAAGCCCGCAAATGGAGTTTATTGCCTGAAACTATATCAGAAATACAAAACAAAGGCTTAATCCAATGTGAGCATTGCACCCATATTTTTAAACCGCTAACTGATGAATTAGCTAAAATTGAAGCCGAAGTTGACAACGATGGAGTGCTGATTCAACATCACCAAGCTATTTGTCCAAGCTGTGGTCAAACAATTTGTTTTACAACTATTGAGAGTCCTGCAAAGCCAAATTTTAGCAGAATCCGACTTAGACAGGGTTTTAGCCTTGAGCTTACAGAAATTGACCTTTCTGTTTCTACTTACAGATTAGACTTAGTTACTGATACGCTTAGAAGGCAGGGTTTACGGGGTGCAAGTCCCACTAAAATTTATAGCGCAATTTTCATCGCTTTTATTGAAAATATTACTAGATTTACTCTTGGAGATTGGCGCGAAATCGTTAAAATGGTTGAGCCATCCCAATCAGCAATTACCAAAAAAGCATGGGAACTGTATAAGGAAGCTTTTGAACGACATAAGAACCGCATCTTGGCTATGTCTTTTGTTGAACAGAAAAAGCTAAAACAACAAGGCAGTAGCAATGTGGCGACTAATGTAACGACAATAGAAGCTCTTGGGCAGTTGGAGAATAGTATATTCTGGGAACCAAAACCACAGGAAAAGTCATCTAAGTTCAAAAAGAATTTAGGCGATAATTATTTTAAAATGAAGTACAAATCACAATGGAAAGAATCTTTAACTTACTGTTCAATGCTAACAGGTGATTTTTTAAACATAAATGCTGGACTATTCCATGTGGAAACTAAAGATGTATATGTAAATATCTGTATTGAGGTTAGAGAACTTCCTGGGCTGAAATCCAAACTAACAGAGATTTGTGATCCCGCAGAGATTGAATATGCCTTTACTCAAGGGTTTGGGAAGCTTGCCAAGATCATGTTTCGGTTAAGTTGATTCCCAATGTTGGGTCATAATTGAATGGCACGCTTGAAAAGCGCTAACCCTTGATATTACTGGTTTTTGGGTGTGGGGTTTCAGGTTCATCTGACTGAGGTGACATCTAGCACGATTCATGCAGACTACTCGGAGGATTTCGGTTTCGAGTTTGACGAACAAGTATTTAGACCAGTCGCTTGCATCGGTTGCTCTAACTATCATGGGGTGAAGTCTGGTGAACATTTTTTAGTCTGTGGTATATATCCTTTGGCATATTATGATGATGATGAGAATCGTCCAGACTTTATCGAAGAAAGGCAGAGGGCAGAGGGCAGAAGGCAGAAGGGATTTATCCCAACTCTGATTGCCCGATAGCGCAGCGTTAGCGACGCAGGAGCGTCACCGTCTGCGCGACTAGAAGGAGCAAGGGTTTAAGACCCCCACCAAATTTAAAATTTGGTGGCTCCTTTTCAGGAGGGGTTTGAATCCTATAAGTGAAAAGAACCTTCTGCCCTCTGCCTTCTGCCTTCTGCCTTCTGCCTTCTTCAACAATCCATAACAACTGGCTAAACCGATATTTTGTGGCTCAAGTCATGGTCAGAATCATGACTTTTTTCATGAGTGATTGTGTCAGATATTTCTACAATAGTTGTATCTCATCAGATTGATATTGAGATTTTAAACCTCAAGTCTTATGTCGAAACACAAACTAATCCCTAATCATCACAATACCTTTCATATATGTAATTAGAAAGATATCGCTAATTTCTAAGTACTGCTGGAGATTTCTGGAATAATCATTATGCTTTGTGTAGTCAATTTATAATTCCAACTCAAACATTAATTGATGTTTTCATCAACTGAAGAGGGACTCATGATTAATCGGGCTATAGACATAATTTTCGTAGATTCCTTTGCCTTTGTAATTAATATCACATTTGGAACACTGCTTCATACTAAAATATGCAATTATTCCTGGGAAGGGAAAACACCCTTTAATTCTAAACCTGAAGAGATTGGCTCTAATCCACCCATTTCAACGTCATCTTCGGAAGATATACATTAGAGTCTGTTTGAAAAGTCCAAGATAGTTATAATTCATCATTCTGAACAAAACGAAGTGAAGCGAATAATCCCAATTTTTCGTTGGAATTGAGATGCTTTACTTCACTGCATTCAGTATGCCAAATATACTTTTCAAACAGACTCTAACTTTCATGAGGCTCTTGAGGCAGAGGAAGAAATAAGTGTATAAGCAATCTCTAACGCTCGTAAAAAGTACTCAAATTTTGTCTCTTTACTCCCTCTGCTCCCCTGCTCCCCCAGCAATCGGAAAACCTATTTCACGAGGATCTCACTTTTTTGCGTTGCTCCCAGTGTAGGGAGTGTGGGAAGGAATTGAGAATGGGTGCATAAAATAATTTTTACCATCGACGGAACATAAGCGATTCTTGGCTATCCCAGTTAAAAACTCTAATTCCTTGTTTTTAAAGAATTTTAGGTTTTTTCTACTTGAATACCATGTAAATTATCCATCTTTCCACTCACCTACCGACTAGCGATCGCATATTTTTTCTTCTTTTCCTTACTTCATTTGTTGTCTAATTTGTCAATGCGTAATTCCTGGAATTTTCCAGGTTCGGTGGTCAGTGAGTCGAAGATTTGTCTGTAGGTCGCGCTTTTACGGTTTGGTTCCCTGATGTTGGGTTCTAGTGGGAGGTCTATCGGGAACGAGTCTACATGGGCGGTGGCAATGATGCAATTGGGGTTGGCTTGAATATAGTTATCTATCTTTACGTTCCAAGTCTTGGGCATAGTTTGTTTTTAGCCGAGAGTAAATTTTCATGTTAACAAGTGGTGGGGGTTTAAGTCCCTGGACTTTCAAGGGCATCAGGAATTGAACGCCTAACTTAAATCCCTGTTACAAAACGTAATTGCAAATTGGTTTAACAAAGTTTAGGGGTTTAATTCCCCTGCCTAATTCGTGCAGCACGAATTGCGAATTGGTTTAATTATCCTATCGCTGCGGAAGTAATCAGAATTTTCGTGCAATATTACGTTGCCATCCCAAAATTGTTAAGCAATATTTCGCCAACAGTGTCAACCGCTACTTTTAACCCAATTACAAATAGACTTGTCCGAAAATTAGGTTTTGACCCTTGCTGTACAAGGTTTATATGCTCATTTGTGAATAAGTCTAATATACCAGTGCAGCGATCGCACTCAGCTTGGTTATATTCATCCTGGTCTTGGAGTCCACAAGAAAAGCAAAATTGAGAGAGATTCACCCAGCGTAATTTTAGCGCCTACTCGCTCCTTAGCTCTAGATGTCGTTTAAAATCACCCCTACTTGTGAAATTCAGCCATCATGTCTCACTTTCTTGAAACCCTAACTCCAACGAAAACGGTAGGCAGCCCGGATTGGCAGATGCCCACTCGTTGGCTTCTACAATTAGAGTTTTGTTGCCCGAATCGAGATAAAATTGCATTTTGGCACTCTGCTCCAAACGTTCGCGTTCTTTGCCTCCAATCAAGTATCGCGCAATCAGGCAGTACTCTCTAGCTACACGTTTGGCGTAGGATGCTGCTTGGAGTCGCAACTTAGTCAGTTTCTTCAGTTCTGCCAAAGCGACAGAATATTTAAGTTCAATATCAAAAACCTAATCTTCACTGGCTTAAACTTTTCTCTTCCAGATAAAATTTGTGATATTTTTTCAAAAAAAACGTTATGAGTGCAAAATTTATGATTAGCTTTTTGTTTCAATAACTTATAGTACCTCCCATGATTTCAGACAGACAGGATAAAAAAAATCAGTATCAATCAAGACTCGGAATTGAAGTATTGCAAGGACACAATCTTCCTGACCTCACCGAGCTACAAAGACATGAATTGAAGAAATCTCTTTGGGAACATGGTGTTGTTGTAGTTAGACAGCAAACTATTACTGCATCAGAATTGGAGGAATTTTCAAGACAGACCTTTGGAGTTCTAATGTTCGGTGGCAACAAAACATTAGATCCTGATATTAGCCCAGACCTCCAAAGCGAATACGTTTATATTTTGGGTAATCCGAAGGGAGAAACAGAACCAACGGAAAAATTCGCTTGGAAATGGCATCAAGACAAAGATGGACTACCACGCACTTCAGGACTGGATATGAATGCACTGTATGTTGTGATGCTTTACGGGGTGGAAGTACCTGCTCTGGATCTAGATGGACAGCTACATACGACTCAATTTGTTGACTTGATAGAAGCTTACAACAATTTAGACTATGAACAACAGGAGGAACTAGAAAATTTATCAATGTATCACAAAGCACCAGCCTTCTCTCAAGAAGCTGTTATTCTCCAAAAAGCGCATCCAATCGTATCAACTCACAAAGTTACTGGCAAAAAAGGACTGTATCTGGGTATAGACACAGCAATGCCTGTAGGTATGGAGGATAAACCAGAAAAAGCAAAATATTTCTGCCAAAGTTTGTTTCGGGCTGTACTAGAGCGAACACCAGTTTATTCCCATGTTTGGCAAAAAGGAGATATTATCTTTTGGGATAACTCACAGGTAATGCACCGAGGTATGCCGTATGATGCAACAAAATATAAACGTATTGCACTACGTTTAGGAGTTGTGGATAATAGCTTTCACTAAAATAATCTCCAATTTATTAAACGATAAGTCTAAATATACTAGACAGTCAGGATTTGTAAGCAATAATTGCAACTATAGAGAGAGTATTAACTTGAAAAAAAGTGTTATTTCATTTTGGAGTCTTCAAGGGTAACAACTTAAGCCGGGACTGCCTGTACGGTGGGCTTTTTAGACTTTCGAGCTTTTAAGGTACGTCGGGGTCTAGGTAGCTCTCCCATTTTCCCATTTGTAGAACTACTGACTCAAAACTACTGAAAATTTTGCATAGATGACGATGATACTGATAATTCTTCTCACGATGAGAATTGCTGTTTTCCCCAAAACCAGACAAGTATTGGGGTGTAGGGTGTAGTTTTAATAGAAATATAAAAACTCTATCCCAAAAAGGGATAGAGTATTCACCAATTCCGAATTCTGATTCCTGATTTCTTCTTTCTGATTAAATTTCGTCCAGAGAATGAGGCTTTTTACCATCTAGCAAAGCACTAACAGTCATATCGCCCATGACATTGATTGCCGTCCGGCAGCGATCTAAAAACCAGTCTACAGTTAGGAGTAAAGCAATGTACTCCTTGGGTAAGCCAACGGAATTGAACACCAATGTCATAGTGACTAATCCGGCCTCTGGAATACCTGCTGCGCCGACGGATGCAAAAATCGAGGTGAGAATTACAACTAATTGCTGTCCTAAATTCAAATGTAATCCTAAGACTTGGGAGATAAACAAGGCAGACATGGCTTCGTAAAGGGCAGTGCCATCATTATTGAAATTTGTGCCGACTAAAGCGCCTAAAGATGCAGAAGATTCTCTTAAGCCAATTTTAGTCTGCAAAACCTCAAAAGTGATGGGCATTGCTACGGTAGAGGAAGCAGTGGAAAAAGCTGTTAACAGGGCATCAGCTCCGCCACGAAGAAAGTTGAGGGGCTTTACCCAAGAACCGAGTTGGACTCTGGTGATGTAATAAGTAGCTTGTAACAATAGCCCCAAAAGTACGGAAAGAACGAAGGCACTTAGTGTTTGAAAAGGTGCAAAGCCTTTCTGAGCAATAATTTTAGCGACAATCCCAAAAACGGCAAAGGGTACTAAAGCAATAACCCAGTTGAGAATACGAATTACAGACTCGAACAAAATCGCAATCACATTCTCAATTGACTGATATCCCAGCTTGCCTGCGGCGATTTGTTCAGACTTTAATGCTCGTAGAACGATGCCAAAGGAAAGGGCAATGACAATTAGTTGAATGACATTATTATCGACTAATGGCTTGAGAATGGCTTCTGGCACAGCGCCTTTAATAAGTCCCCAAGGATCGAAACTTTGACTAGTGATTGTGGCTTGATTAGTAGAAAAAGTTAAATGGTTCCAAGTCCCAGGATGGAGAATGTTTGCGACTAATAGCCCAATCAAGATGGCAACTGTAGTATTGGTTAAAAGTATTACCGCTAGTCGTCGTCCGGCTATACCAGGGATATTTGTGGTTAAGAAAGTGTGCAGCACTGCCATCAAAATCAAGGGAGTAGCGAGGGTACTTAAAGCTTTCAACACTAATTCTGAGGGAACAGCTAAGTTAGTGATCAATGCGGTATTGTTGGGACTGGGATTTCCAGCACCGAGTGCGATTCCGAAGCACACTGCAAGTCCCAAAGCGATAACAATTTGTATCGTCAGAGGAATATGCCCCAACCAATGATGATTTTTCGGCGGTGAAGTCATTTGGAATTACGATTGTGATAATTAGATCATGGATGCAATAATATTAATACTCATAGCCAAAATACTGGTATTGAAAAAGAAAGAAAGAAAGTACTCCATGTATCAAAGCTAATCGTCTCATATCACATGATGTTGTTTGAATGTCTGAAACTTGGCTAGTCATGCCTATTACAAAATAAAAATATAAAAAATCCCAGTAATCTGGGTCACGCTCATCAGGAAAATCTAGACCACCGGACTCTTCCTGCTGACTCCAGAATTCTCCCTTCTAATGTTCCTGAAGATAGAAGACTTGAGAGTAAGGGGCAATATAGATATTATATATAATCAGCAAATCACTTGGAAAACTTAGCTGTCAATGAATATACAACTTCAACAGTTATTAATGCAAGTAATGGCAACATCGGTTAACGATCCATTAATCGATTGGCAATCAGAAAATCTTTTAAAACTATTAGTATTTGTTTTTATTTTCTCTATAGCAATAGCAATTAATCTTATTAGTAGGAAAGTGGAACACGCGATAATGTTTGCTTTGATATGCACTCTAATTTCTGTATCATTTATGATAATTAAATAATTCTAACTATCAATTAAACCTCAAACCATTGCTATACAGCATTTATGGTGGTCACAACTTAAATCTTTTTTACGCACTTTTGCTCCAACTACAACAGAAATGGTTGATCAACTAATCTCAGTTGCACTCGACTTAATAAATCCTCAACATTTAAGAAACTGGTTTGCTAGTTGCTGCTACTGTACCTCATAACAGCCGTAAATGCTGTATTAGTACCGAATATAATGATGTCATGACCACCAGTATTAGACACGAAGTAGCCACTGAAACGAACAAATAGCATAAATAAGTAAAAAGATATACAACTTAAGCGATTTAATTAGATGGCAGCAAACTGAAATTCCAGTACCTTGAAGTCGCCAATGGTATTATCAGTATGAGTTTAATTTGGCAGATGTTGCCGAAGTCTGGCGGCGGGGTAGTGAAATTGCTTCAAAGCTAATTGGATTTGACAGCGATCGCCTTATTGACAAGCCGCAATTTAGAAGAGTTTGGTGGTCGTGTATCAAATTCTGGCGAAGGGCGCCATGCGAACGCAGCAATTGAATCTGTAGCGACTCCGGTGAAAAGTTACAAGAAAGGCAGAGGGCAGGAGGCAGAAGGCTTTTATGAAAGGAATTTTAATAAAAACTTTAGTTCTGGGTTATTGCCCAGTTTAAAAAAAGAATTGTATCGATAGCGCAGCGTTAGCGAGTCTACGAGCGTCGCGGAAAGTGCCGCGAGATACAAAGCGTCATTGCTTCAATCCCACGTTTTTAAACGTGGGTTCCCTTCTGCCTTCTGCCTTCCCTACGGGACGCTGCGCGAACGTACTTCTGCCTTCTGAAGCGCTCTTTGCTCGTTTTAGCTGGCGTGGAGAAGCAAACTTTGCCGAGAAACTTTTGTCAGCTATGCGCTATCAGTTTGGCGGGTATGATGAAAA
>NZ_JBALEJ010000055.1:0-8358 GCF_036917975.1 Nostoc sp. | reverse complement strand
ATAGAATCTATATTGTAGTCATTGACATCACTAAATTATAGTTATTAAAATTTGGTGAATTTTAATAATCACCATAAAACTACCGGAAGAGCCAAATTTCATTAACTCCCTATTAGGGATTGAAACTCAATGTTAAAGTTGACGGTGGCAGATTCTGGGAGACTAATAATGGCGACAACTAAATATCGAGCTTACACAAACGTGCCAAAGCCAAGTCCAAAACTTGTAGAAATAATAAAGCAATCGGGGATGACTTTATATTTAAATCCGGGGGCAATAGTTCAACTCATAGATCCAGATCCATCGGTATTACAAATAACTGTAGGTAGACAAGAAAGCATATTTAAATTGACGGATATTCGTGCCATTATCGCAACAGAAGCAGAAATTAAATCGTCAGCGCTAACAAAAATTCTGCGATGGCGTATTCCAGTAATTTTATTTTCTCAATCTGGCGAATTCTTGGGAAGGATTGAACCAGATTACAAAATCAGGGCAGATATCATGCAGTGCCAAGCTATGATGACCGATGCCATGAGAGTCGAGATTATGCAAGGTGCAGCCTGGGGTCGCCTCCGTCGCCTCCTGCGGTTTTTACAACGCTCTGGGCGTGACGGTGCTGTAGAAATTAGTCAAGCTTCCAAGGATATTTTACATCTTAGTAATTGCATTACTAACCACGATTCTATTGCCTCATTGCAAGGGTTAATTGGGCAGGCAATGCTGATTTTTTATCGTATACTTCCCCAGTGCATAAACCCGGATTGGAGATTTACTTCGCGGCATGATAATTCCCCTGTTTGCCGAATGCTTGACTTTAGCGAGAATCTTTTGGAAGAATCAATCAAAAATGCTGTTTTCTCAGTGGGGCTAAACCCTAATCTTGGTTACTGGCATCAAAACCATCACCAAACCAAGGGACTAATCACCGAATCTAACTACAGAATTCCAAATCTTAGCGATCGCCTGCGTGAAGACTATTTTGAATCGTGGCTATATAACACCGCAGGATTTTAATATATGCTGGGATGAAAACACACTGCCGCTCGTTGCAGCCCAAGCAATTACCCGTGCTTACCAAGTCAAGATGGCTACGGAAATCAGCTACCCCCAGATCAAAATCAAATGTACTTATGAAGACCTGTTTTACATCCAAGCAAAACAATTAATCTTGTATTTACAAGGACAGATTCAAGAATATTACTCTCCTGACTTAAAATAATTAAAGATTATTTAGATTCAGACGATAGCTCAGACAGTTAATCGAGGTTGGGAGAATGTACTGGGTGCGATAAGCTATTCTTAAACCTTCTCCTTTAGAGACACTAGCGCGAACGGCTATCGCTTATTTGAAGGAGGTGTTACGAACTTGGCAAGGGGTAAAGTCACCGAAGGCCGTATTTGTGGCTGCTTGTAAGGAGGGGAGAAAACCGGAGTCCACGCAGGTAAAATCTGCTGTAAAGGATTGGTTTGAGTGCGCGAGGCGGCAGAGGATTGTAATTGCAATGTCAGGTAGTGTGATATTTACGCCAGAAGGTGAGGCGGTGGTGTTGCAAGAGATGATGCGGCGGTATCCGATGTGCGCGAAACTTCCGCTTTTTCAGCGATTATAAAGCATCTGTGCGATGTATGGATTCAATTAACTCCTCAACTTTTTCTTCGTCCAGACATTGTTTCACTTGATTGTTGAACCACTGGGATTCTTCCAGTTCTGTGTCCTGGACTCGGTAAACCAGTAATGTTCCGGCAACGCGGGCAAGAGTAAGAGGTGATGGAGAAACGTGGCTTAGTAGATCGCACGCATTCTGGTATATTTCCATGACTGATAATTCGTTCAAAGGAGATCCCAACTGAGCAGAAAGCTGTTTTAGATTCTCCTGAATAGATGAATGGAAGCCTGGATCTTCGGGATGGGAAAGAGGGTTACTCATAATTAATTGTCGTTCAAATGCCATTGGATTGGGACTAGAAGCAATGTGTTGAATTGAGTTACTCTTTTGGGTTAACTTGTAGACATCGTTTCTGTCTGGCTGTTCATTTGGCTGTCGGCGTTGCTGCTGTTTGCGTTCTGGCAACTCCAAGGGAACATAAACGTTCATTTCAAAACCTTGTTTTGTTGCTTTGCATCTAAGTTTTGTAGCCTCCTGATGACTTTCTAGCATTGTGGCACAAACTTCACGCCAGTAAATGCTTTGAGATTTAAAAGCTGTACTGGTGACGGTCATTTATTGGCAAACTAATCCTGTAGCGAGAATGGCTTTATCACTTTCTTGTGTATAGTTAACTGTTGCTGCTGTATTGGTATTTAGAATTTGGCAATTAAATGGCTTGGAGCCATTGTATCCTTTAAAATTAACACCTGTGGAGAAATAAATACCCAAAATTCACCAACACAAGAAAGCAAGGAAAAATATCACTTGACTTTTGAGTACCGCGTTCAACATATATAAAAAACGGTAGATTTTTAATCTCTCTACCGTTTTTTAAATTCTTAAATTTGAGACTTAATGTTACTGCTTAGAGGGTGTTTAAAAAGTTTTGAGGGGTCAAATTTTCTAACAGCAGTATAAGCCTTCGCAACTAGCTAGGGAGTTGCGAAATTCCTTTGTAAATTTTTGCTCTTTTGTTAAACAACCTCAGATAGAGGAATCCGATTTGATTCCTAAACTGACTTGCGTAGGAGGAGAACAGGGAACAGAACAGAAGCGAATAGATGTGTACTGAGTTTTTTCACGCAATCAAATACGATTCCTATATCCGGGAATACTAAATCTAAAAGCCTTAAGGATTTAGCAGCATGGTTAGTACTTTTCCGGGATATCGCATCTATGATTTACTCTACAATGGTTCCAAAACTCTAGTTTATCGAGGGTATCGAGAGACTGACTCCTTACCAGTGGTGATTAAACTGCTGAAAAATCCTTATCCCAACTTCTCTGAACTCTTGTCGTTTCGCAATCAGTACACTATTGCCAAAAATCTCAACTCACCTCTAATCGTCCAAACCTATAACCTGGAACACTATCAGAATGGTTATGCGTTGGTAATGGAAGACTTTGGGGGGATTTCTCTCAAGGAATGGGGAGTGAGGGGAAAGGGACAATCTCTACAACAGTTTTTAGAAATAGCGATCGCACTATGCAATACCTTAGATATACTCTACCGCTTGCGGATTATTCATAAAGATATTAACCCCGCCAATATTTTAATTAATCTCGAAACCAAACAAGTTAAATTAATTGACTTTAGTATTGCATCTTTACTGCCACGAGAAACTCAAACACTCATCAATCCCAATGTTTTAGAAGGGACACTTGCTTATATTTCCCCAGAACAAACTGGCAGAATGAATCGGGGGATTGATTACCGCACTGATTTCTATTCTTTGGGCGTAACTTTTTACGAATTACTGACTGGTGAATTACCGTTTCAGTCAAATGACTCAATGGAGTTAGTGCATTGTCATATTGCAAAACTTCCACCAATGTTAGGGGATAGGAGAGAGATTTCTCAAGTTCTTTGTGACATTGTGATTAAATTGATGGCGAAAAATGCCGAAGACCGCTATCAGAGTGCATTAGGAATTAAATTTGATTTAGAAAATTGTTTAACTCAACTCCAAGAAACGGGTTCCATTGAGAACTTTGAAATTGCCCAAAGGGATGTGTGCGATCGCTTTATCATTCCCGACAAACTCTATGGCAGAGAAACCGAAGTATCAACCTTACTGCAAGCATTTGAGCGAGTTAGCCTTGGTGCAACAGAAATGATGCTGGTAGCAGGTTTTTCGGGAATTGGAAAAACTGCGGTTGTCAACGAAGTTCATAAACCAATTGTGCGGCAACGCGGTTATTTTATCAAAGGTAAATATGACCAATTTCAGCGAAATATTCCCTTTAGTGCATTTGTGCAAGCATTCCGGGATTTAATGGGGCAATTGTTAACCGAAAGCGATGCACAAATTGAGCAATGGAAAAACCAAATATTATCGGCTGTGGGGGAAAATGGACAGGTAATAATTGAAGTTATCCCCGAATTATCAAAAATCATTGGTGAACAACCACCTGCCATAGAATTATCAGGAACGTCTGCACAAAATCGATTTAATTTATTATTCCAAAAGTTTACCCAAGTCTTTACTAGTGCTGAACATCCATTAGTGATGTTCTTAGATGATTTGCAATGGGCAGATTCAGCATCGCTGAAGTTAATACAGCTATTGATGGCTGATACAAAGCATATGCTGTTAATTGGTGCGTACCGTGATAATGAAGTCACTCCAGCACATCCATTGATGTTGACTTTGAGCGAGATTCAAAAAAGTCAAGCAACAATTAATACAATTACTTTAGCACCACTGAGTCAAGAGCAAGTAAATCAGTTAGTTGGTGACACCCTGAAATGTACAGAAACTTTGGCATCACCTCTTTCTCAATTAATCTATCAAAAAACTCAAGGGAATCCATTTTTTGCTACACAGTTTCTCAAAGCATTGCATCAAGATGGATTAATTGAATTTAACTTTGAATCAGGATATTGGCAATGTGACATTACACAGGTAACTCAGCAAGCGCTAACAGATGATGTTGTTGCCTTTATGGCATTTCAATTACGCAAACTACCGCAATCAACGCAAAATGTATTGCAGCTAGCTGCTTGTATTGGCAATAAGTTTGATTTAGCAACTTTAGCTATTGTTTCGGAATCATCGTCAATTGAAACTGCGACTTGTTTGTGGAAAGCGTTACAGGAAGGCTTGATTTTACCAATTAGTGATGTTTATAAGTTTTATCAGGAATATGGGAGTAGCGAGTGGGAAAAAAAGCATGAGAATAGTAGCGAACAAGTAGCACAATATAAATTTTTACATGACCGAGTACAGCAAGCTGCCTATTCTCTGATTCTTGATGAACAAAAGCAAGCAACACATCTCAAAATTGGACAGTTACTTCAGGAAAACTCCTCAGAAATAGAACGAGAAGAAAAACTGTTTGATATTGTCGGGCATTTGAATTTAGGACAGGGCTTAATTAATCAACAGCAGGAGCGGGAAGATTTAGCTCAACTAAACTTGAAAGCTAGTAGTAAAGCTAGAAACTCTACCGCCTATGCCGCCGCCAAAATATATCTCCAAAATGGGATTGAGCTACTTCAGTCAGATTGTTGGCAAAGTCAGTATCAACTCACACTGAAGCTATATATTGCGGCGGCTGAAGCTAACTACTTAACTGGCAGCTTTGAAAAAACACAACAGTGGACTGATATTATTTTAGAAAATGCCAAATCTTTACTTGATCGGATAGAAGTTTATGAAATTCAACTTAGTATTTGCATTGCTCAAGAGAGATTTACAGAGGCGATTGAAATCTGTCTGCAAACATTAAAATTACTAGAAGTTAATATTTCTAATTTTCCCACTGACATTCATGTGGAAGAAGCATTTGCAAATATTACAAATCTTCTGCACGAGCAGAAAATTGAAGATTTATTTTATCTTCCTACAATGACAGATGCTTATATATTGGCTGCGATGCGATTTCTAAACCTTCTGGTAGTTCCAGCTTATCAAACATCACCAAATTTATTTTTATTAACTGTAGTTTCTGCTATTGAACTATCAATTAAGTACGGGAATTCGTCTTCTTCAGCTACATTTTATTCACTGTATGGGATGGTGCTTTGCTGTATATCAAATGACATAGAACGGGGCTATGAGTTCGGTACATTAGCTTTGAATTTATTGAACCAGCTATCAGATAAACAGTTCCATTCCCGGACATTATTATTCTTGTTGGCTTTTATTAAGCATTGGAAATCTCATCCCAAACATTCTCTATTGTTGGGTCAGAGCGGTTATCAAATTGGACTAGAAACTGGAGATTTAGAAAATACAGCTTGGAATTGCTTTCATGAATGTCAAACTTCGTACCTGATTGGGCAAGAACTTTCAGAGTTAAAGCAAAAAATGCAGGCTCGAAGCAATGTTATTCAGCAAACTAAGCATCAAATTCAGTTAGCGCTAAATGAAATTCAGCGACAAGCTGTTCTAAATATAATAGGAAATATCGAAAATCCTTGCTATTTAATTGGTGAAGCCTTTAACGAAGAAGAATTATTACCAAAATATCAAAAAGAAAACAGTATACAAGTCCTTCATTGTATATACTTGCACAAACTCATACTCTGCTTTTTATTTGGAGAATACTCTTTGGCAGTAGATTTTTCTACTGTTGCCGCCAAATACATTGGCGGTGTATTGGGGCAAGGGATTGTTCCTGTTTTTTACTATTACGAGTCTCTGGCAAGTTTAGCTGTATTTTTTAACTCTTCAGAATTAGAGCAGCAAAATACCCTTGAACTTATTAGGGTAAATCAGAAAAAACTTGGGGAATGGGCGCACCATGCCCCAATGAATCATCAGCATAAGGTTGATTTGGTGTCAGCAGAAAAATGTCGAGTGTTAGGACAAAAAGCTGAAGCCATTGAGTTTTATGACAAGGCTATCTCTGGAGCCAAAGAAAACGGCTATATCCAAGAAGAAGCATTAGCTAATGAATTAGCAGCCAAATTCTACCTCGACTGGGGCAAAGAAAAAGTCGCTCAAGCATATATACAAGAAGCATACTATTGTTATGCCCGTTGGGGAGCTAAAGCCAAAGTTGCCGACTTGGAAAGAGGCTATCCCCAACTGCTGGCTCCCATCCTCCAACAAACTCGCACTGCTTTCTCGGTCAACGAAACAGTCTTCCCCTTGGGAACCGTTACCTCTACCAGTTCTTCGACCAGCATCTTCCATTCCCTTGATTTAGCTGCTATTCTCAAAGCTTCCCAAACTATCTCAAGCGAAATCGAACTGGGAAAACTGCTTTCATCGTTGCTTAGAATCCTCATCGAAAATGCGGGGGCTAATAAATGCGTGTTAATGCTCATGCGAGACGAGCGCTTACTAATTAAAGGGTCAATTATTGAGGGTTCGGAGCCAATTGTGTTGCAGCCCCTTCCCATTGAGGATAGCCAGGACATTCCCCTAAAAATGATTTACAAAGTCAAGAACAACAAGCAGACTGTTGTACTGCTGGATGCAACGGCTGATCCGACCTTAGCCAATGACCCCTATATCATGCGTCAGCAGCCGTATAGTATTTTGTGTAGCCCGATTTTGCATCAAGGTAAGTTCCTGGGCATTTTATATCTAGAAAATAATTTAGCGACGAGGGCGTTCACAAGCGAGCGCGTTGAACTGCTAAATTTACTCTGCGCTCAAGCGGCAATTTCCATAGAAAATGCCCAACTTTATCAGCGATCGCTAGAAAATGCCCAACAGCTAGAGCGATCATTTGCCGAATTGCAGCAAAAATCAGAAGATTTACAACAAGCTCAATTACAAATAGTGCAAAGTGAGAAAATGTCGGCACTGGGTAACTTAGTTGCTGGGGTAGCCCATGAAATGAATAATCCTTTGGGATTTATTTCTGCCAGCCTCCAACAAGCTAAACCCAGCCTTGCGGATATTGTTAAACACTTCAAACTCTATGAAGAAAGTTTCCCCAATCCAGGTGATGAAATTATTGACCATGCCAAAGAAATTGACTTGGGTTATACCTTAGAAGACTTACCCAAGATAATTGATTCAATGGTGATGGCGTGCGATCGCCTGGAAAATATCAGCACTAGTTTAAGAACTTTTTCCCGCGCTGATAAAGATTATAAAGTGCCGTTTAATATCCACGAAGGTATTGACAGCACGATTTTAATTCTCAAACATCGCCTGAAAGCAAACGAACAACGTCCAGCAATTGAAGTGATAACTGATTATGGTAATTTCCCCCAAGTTAAATGTTTTCCTGGGCAATTAAATCAGGTATTTATGAATATTCTTGCCAATGCCATTGATGTGCTGGATGAATCAAATACGGGACGGACTTTCAAAGAAATTAAGGACAATCCCAACCGAATTACAATTAAAACCTCACTGGTAAATGAAGGCGTGAAAATTGCGATCGTTGATAATGGTAAGGGGATGAGTGAATCAGTAAAACAAAAGATTTTTGACCACTTATTTACTACAAAAGCCGTGGGTAAAGGGACAGGATTAGGATTAGCGATCGCTCGGCAAATCATCGAAGAAACCCACGGCGGTAAATTGAATTTTAACTCTGTTTTGGGTGAGGGTACAGAATTTATCATTACAATTCCTTTGTAAAAAACTAGGATTTTTACTCTATAAGGAGAATCAAGTTCTGAATTTTGAATAAAGTCGAGTTAACGTGAGTTCGACGGATAGAAAAGCGCAAAAAGCTTGCTATGTATGAATTTGCTTAACTGAGCATACAAAAAGGCGATCGCGGAGGGCGGGCA
>NZ_JBALEJ010000054.1:0-2733 GCF_036917975.1 Nostoc sp. | reverse complement strand
ATGTTTACCCAGAGCATTGAAATCTTCTTAGCAAAGGCTAAGATCCAAAAAGTTACTAATTGCAATAAGCAATGGCAAGCAAAGAAATCCAAGTCAGAGAGTACACCGTTAGAGCGCACAAGCGGGAAATTCATACTCGCGTTTTTAACTTTGTATGTAAGCAGTGCGAACAACCCACACAACGAGAAACGTTTGGTGTCCGACCGCTCTACTGTGAGAAATGCCGTCCGCCACAAGCACCCAAGAAATCAGTAGTCCCTCTCAAGAAAAGAAAACCCAGAGCTATGAATTACTTGAGTGGTAAAGACATAGCCGGATGATTTGTTGTCTCAGGGTTTTGAGCAATGGGCTTTTGGCTATGCATTACTAAAAAGAGTAAGAGGCTAGAAAGTAGATATAGTTACATCCGTAATAGGTTAAGATAAAGTTATCAATCAGTTAAAAGACTCAAAATCCCCTTGATCAGAATGATAATCGTGTATGGGTAGAGGCGGAGGAGCAATGCACCTTCTCCCGCTATATAGTAGAAGTTGAAAATCTAGTCTAAACCCCAGTGGAGACAGACTGTTAGTTCGGCATAGCTAACCTAAAAATTCTGTTGACGAACCCGATTATCTAGATAATATCAATCAATTACTATTACTTATTGACAAGAGCTAAATAGCCTTAACCTCTCACTGATGGGTCAACCCTAAATGCAAAATCAGAACTTACCTCCACAGTGGCTCTCTCGTGCTGAAGGTAGCGCGATGGGAAAAGCCCTGCGGGATAAAGTGCCGCGATCTAGCCATGAAGAGTGGAAACCTGCCCCCAATCGTCCTGACTCAGTTGCGCTGCTGGAGGAATCCAACCAAGGAAGATTACTGGAATTAGTACCGATTCGGTATGGACGAATGCTGAAATCTCCTTTTGCATTTCTGAGGGGGGCAGCCAATATCATGGCAGCCGATCTGAGCGAAACTCCCAAGACAGGAATCAAAGTACAGACTTGTGGAGACTGCCATTTGTCCAACTTTGGTGGATACGGTACACCAGAGAGAAATCTCGTCTTTGATGTCAATGACTTCGACGAAACCCTTTTAGCCCCTTGGGAATGGGATGTTAAGCGTTTAGCTGCAAGTATTGTGGTAGCAGGTAGATACCTCAAACTAAGAGAAAAAATCAGTCGAGCAGCAGCGATTGCATCTGTGCAGTCTTACCGAGAACATATAAATGAGTACGCCCAAATGACTGCTCTGGAGGTATGGTATGCCCACATTGGGGTGGAATCGCTACTCACTTTTACTACTCACACTAAAGAACTAAATATTGTCAAAAGTGAAGTGAAAAAAGCAAGGGCGTTCAAGCCTGTCTTGGATCTGCACAAATTAACTGAAACGGTGGATGGACAGTGCCGTTTTATTGACAATCCTCCCAAATTATTCCATCCGTCACCTGGAGATCGCCTTGCATCAGAGATGTTATCCGTTTTTCATAAATATCGGAAAACCCTACGTGAGGATTCCCGTATTTTACTAGACCAATATCAGATTGTTGATGTAGCAATGAAGGTAGTGGGTGTTGGCAGTGTCGGTACACGCTGTGGTGTTGCCCTCCTGGTGACAGGGGATAATGACCCTTTGTTTCTACAAATTAAAGAAGCTCGTCCTTCAGTACTGGAACCCTATGCCGGGAAAAGTAGTTATGAGAACCATGCCCAACGGGTTGTAGCAGGACAGCATCTGATGCAAGAAGCAAGCGATATCTTCTTGGGCTGGACAAAAGGCGATAGTGGTCATGACTTCTACCTGCGGCAACTCAGAGATATGAAAACTTCCGTCGAGATTGAAGGAATGTCACAGACGGATTTGAAGGGCTACTCCCATTTATGTGGTTGGGCGCTGGCGCACAGTCATGCTCGTTCGGGGAATCGATTTGCTATTAGTGGTTATCTCGGTCAAAGTGACGCATTTGAGCAGGCGATCGCTAATTTTGCAGTAGCTTACGCCGATCAGACCGAGCGGGATTACAAAGCACTAGCTGATGCAGTTGCGGCAGGGCAGGTCAAGGCAATCGAAGAATAATTTTGGACAAGGATTTCAATCCGAAATAATGAAGAAATTGAACGCAAATACAGCCCAGCATCCAACTAAAAAGCGATTTCGCCTGTTTCAGGGAATTTTACCAATGGCTGGAGCCACAATTGGGAATGATATCGTTGCGGGTATTGTGCTAGCAGCACTGGGCATTCCTGAAGTCATGGGATACACAAAGATTGCCGGAACGCCCATTGCCACAGGTCTTTATACACTTATTCTTCCAGCATTGGCGTTTGCGCTCTTTGGATCTTCTCGCCATCTGGTGGTCGCTGCCGACTCTGCAACAGCGGCAATCCTAGCGGCTGGGCTATCAGGCTTGGCAGTGTTAGGGAGTTCCCAATATTTAGCGGATTCAGAATTAGTCGCCATTTTAGTAGCTGGACTTTTACTGTTAGCACGCCTGTTTCGACTGGGTTTTTTGGCGGATTTTCTGTCGCGTACCGTGTTGGTAGGTTTCTTGACTGGGGTAGGAATTCAAGTAGCGATCGGTCAATTAGGTGGGTTGTTGGATCTTAAGGGTGGGGGAAATAATCCAATCCAGCAAATCATTAATACCTTTGAAGGTCTGCCCCATGCTAACCCATTAGCGATCGTGATCTCTCTAGCAGTCTTGATTACCGTTAAACTATGCGACAGATTGCTTCCAAAATTTCCA
>NZ_JBALEJ010000053.1:0-15142 GCF_036917975.1 Nostoc sp. | reverse complement strand
CCAGTCATACTCTGCGTATTTTTCTACGTCAGCGTTTTGGTATTGATGTCCTCACTTTTGAACAACATCCTGTGGCTTAATTCACATAAGGCGTAAAATAATTCTTAAGCGGTTGAGCGACTATGATTACGGGCTAATCGACGTAACATTAAATGCGTCATAGCGGCGTATATCATGGTTTCACTTTCCGCGCTTTTGCTTGCTCATAAACTTTCTGATTCCATTCGGATCTAGTAGCTTACCAAAAAAGCAAAAGTAAAAAGTTAAAGGGTAAAGGGACTCATGCTTGGACGCGGATTTTTGTCCGCATTTCGTCAGAAATCGATCCTGGACTCATGATTCAAGGGATGCTCGCAAACCGCGCTGTACTGCTTCTCGCAGGGCTTGAGCTTTGAGTAGCAGTTTTTCCTGGTAATTTTGCATTAATGCCGTTAAGTAAGGACGTTCAGCATCAGTTAGCGTTCCAGCTTGCTGACGGTCAAGTAGTTCACTTAAGTAGTAATCTCGATCTGGTGACATTTGCAATTCGCTTAATGCCAAAACTTCATCGTCAGATAGAGAACTAACAGATGGAATTAAGGTACTGTCAGAGGATTGAGGGCTAACAGGAGACAAGTACAGGACGATCCGCCTGTTGGACAAGTTTACCCCAAGTAGTAGCAATCGCTGAAGCAAAAGAAGCAGCGGAACATCTATTTACTGTTGCCTTGGATGGTATTTTAGTGGTGGATGAGCAAGGTATAATCCGGTAAGCAAATCCAGCGACAGAAATTTTTTTTGGTATCAATCCGTTTATTCTGTTGGGAAGTCATCTCCAAAAATGGCTACCAAAATTACCTGAATATCCAGAACAATGGATCGGACGCAGTGAACATACCCTGCAAAAGTTTTTATTTGACCCATTTTTTACCATTAAAAGCGTAGGTAAAGGTACAGGTTTAGGCTGATCTATTAGTTACAAAATTATCACGGAAAAACATCAAGGGAAATTAAAATGTATTTCTCCACCAGGTAAAGGTACAGAATTTGCAATCATAATTCCATTGTCTCAATCAAGAGTAAAAAACTGATTTTAGGAGTTTAGAGGGTGATGATAGTATCGCCGGCAAGAGTGGTAATGTCATCGGCTTAACTCCTTTAGCCGTGTCATTAGCAGAGTTTAAGTATCGCTTACTGAAGCGATCTTTATCTTTACCTCCTGTCTTCTTATTGCCACTCTGTGCTTTCAGGAAGCTTGTTGTTGAGAAAGCGATCGATGCAGCGCTCCGCAAGAGCCGCGATAGTTAGGGATGGGTTGCTGCAAGCAGTGGAACCAGGAATGAGAGAACCATCAACAACAAATAAGTTAGAATAGCCGTGGACTTTTCCGTAAGTATTGCATACAGCACCGATAGTTGCACCACCAAGGGGATGTGCTGTAGCGCTAAAGTCAAGCGGTGCAGCAAAAGTGGTTGCATTAGCAAGATTTAGTCGTTGGTAAGTATACTGATTAGCCTGGGTAATTTTCTGATTGTTGGCTGAGTTTTTCGGCCAGAAAAGATTAGCTGATTGGGTAGAAGTATTGTAATTCAGGTAGCCCTCAGGCTTGGCGATGGCGAGGCTCAGAGGGGCTAATACACCTTGTGGAACTATCGGAAAAGGAAGTTGCTCGATAACTAATGGAGCGATGGGATTGTCCAAGTCTTCAATTACTACCGATGCTGGGCCGCCGAGTGTGGCATTAGTTTGACCAGAAGTAAGGATCGCACTGACTGCATCACCGTTAGTTCCCCAGAATTTTCCGACTTGATTGTTGAGGCGAGGCAATGTCCCTTCATGCTTGGCACGTAAAAGCAATTCGGTGGTGCCAATGGAACCGGCTGCTAAAAACAGATAGCGACAGATAAAGGATTTTTTAGCCAGTACAACTCCCTGCTGATTAATTTGATTGCAGGTAACTCGGAAACGCCCGGCATGGTATTCCTCGATTGTATCTACCACATGTAGGGGTCGGATTTCCACGTTTTTAGTAGCTTCTGCCATGCTGAGATAATTTCGATCTAAGCTATTTTTGGCACCACTGTTAAGACCGTAGTAAACTTGACCTGCGATCGCGGAAGGAACCTTCTGACCCGCGATTTCTTGTCGAACGATATCCCAATCAACAGCGACATCAAGCTTCCTAGCTCTTAAACCAGCAATGCCAGCTTGCTCTAATAAGATGCGGCTTGCCAAATAGTAGTCAGTGTTGAGAATATCATCCGGTATGGGAGATGGTTTGAGGATGGAACGCACCTTTGGGTAGTAAACTTTATCCAGTTCCTCATATTTGATGCTACGTGGAAAGACTTGATAAAAAAGTTCTTTAGTTGGCTGATAACTAACTGCGTTGTAGACTAGTGAACCGCCTCCCACCCCTGCCCCACGATAGGCAATAATTCCATCGCCTACCTTGACATCAAGAACACCAGTGTATACATCAATCGGAACTTTGTTGAAGATAACTGTAGTCGGACTTAGCCAAGTAGACCGACCATCTGGATTCTGATATGTGGAGAAAGTGTTACCTGCGGCGCTAATTGGCCATCGTTGTCCTCGCTCCAAAACTATAGTTTTAATTCCAGCTTCACCAAGGCGCAATGCTGCAACGGCTCCACCAAAACCGCTACCAATAATCAGCGCTTCGAGACATTCTTCACCACGATAGGTGGCAGAAGCAATGCTAGGCACAGCGATACTTGCCGTTGCTGCCAGCGTTGCCTTCAGAAATTGACGACGTTTAATTACGCCCGACATAATTAATCTCCTGTATGAGTTGATTATGCACCGACACTTTTACATCTCAGTTGAAATCACTAGCTGCAATTGATGTCTTCAAGGAATTACAGAAGTAACTTCAAAATTTCGACACCTCGTTAGGGCAACTTCTGCTACACTTGTTGCACAATCCCAAAAATACCAGTATCAAAAATAGTTGATCTGCCAAATTGCCAAAAACATCGGCTAATGGCTCTCTCTTTTATTGAACAGCGAAAGTCATTTGGGCAAGCCAATACTCCAGCAGGCATAAAGCCAGACCATTTTGGGCTTTACCCACTGCCTTTTTAAGCGGTACAGCAGCAGCTGGCTCCTTAGCATTGATTAACTCTGTGGGCAATTTGGGAGGATTTGTTGCTCCCTATGTTATCGGCTTAGTTAAAGATGCCACTAATAGTTTTAGTGGCGGGCTGCAAGTAATGGCAGCAGCACTGCTAGTTGGTGGGATTCTCACTCTGTCTTCGACTAGAGATTAATCGAAGTTAATAGTTCAGTTTGAAGAACTGGTGCTTCCTCAGATGTTGCGGGTGCTGCTGTTGAAGAAGGCATCTATGCTGAAGGCAGAAGGGTTTTATGTTTGCCACGGGTTTTATTTACCGATTGGCGAACCAAACTACATAATCTCTCAGAAATCCATAGTTTGGCGATTTGGAATCGGTCGCCTCCAAGTCACAAAGGGGAAAATCATATCCTCTGCGCTCATGCTTAACTTTAACAAGAATACCGTACAGATCCTCTACAGATGTAATTCCCTCTAGCGTTATTTGCTCGTCGGTTCTGAGTGGACCTGTTTCTTGAAATTCGGCGACTTTAGCTTTAAAAGGAAAACTCAGTACTTTTTTCAGATGCTCTGACCAAGTTTCAAAAGCCGCTATTTCATCATCCGGTTCAACATCCACTAATACTGCTTGAATACGCTTTCCCTCTTCTCCTAAATGACTCCAACGATGTTTTGCCTCAATTTCCTCAATTATGGCAGCAACATCTTTTTCTGTGTCTTTTGCTTGAGTTAATTCCACATCTGTTGGTTCGAGGTATATCTGGCTCCAGTCCAAACCCTCTTCTTCACACTTAAAAATCACTTCTGACGGGATATTCTTCAAGGTGATGCTATCCCAATCAATACAAATGCTATTGTTCTCTGGATTAATTTCTGAGATTCTTCCTTGCCAACCACTAATGTCAGTTCCCAAATCTGGGTCTAGTACGCTTGGTTTAACAATGACCGAGTTGCCGATCTTTAATTTAATTTTTCCTGCCATCACTCTATCTCCTGAGAGCATACTCTTCTCTCTCTTTACAATCACTGGTGCAAAGTAGTGCATTTTTAAAGAAACTCTGTGTAATTGAATAAATCCTGGGTATAAACTCAGGGATAGAATTTTAGGATTAATTATTGAAGTGTAAATCCTTTATCACTGACATTTTTGATACAGGTGTTGATAGTTCAGGAAATATCTTAGGCGATGGCGTTGCAGATCCTCACTACACCCTAACAAGTTTTCCTAGTGGTGGAGTTCCACCTGCTGTTACTGTGCCTGCTGGTTATTATCCTTTCGGTTATTGGGTTGCTAATACTACAACTTCTCGATGGATTGGTCCTAATACTAGTTCGGCTAATGGACCTGCTGGTAGTTACACTTATGAAACTACCTTTACTATACCTACTAGTTTTTCTACAGCCTCAATTACTGGTCAATGGGCAACTGACAATGAGGGTGTGAATATACTTCTCAATGGGAATCCTATAGGAATTACTAATAATAATCAGTTCTCTCAATTGACTAGTTTCGCCATTTCTAATTCCAGTTACTTTAAAGTTGGCACTAATACTCTAGACTTTGTAGTCAACAACGATGGTGCTCCGACTGGGCTTGAAGTAGACAACTTAGTCGCTAATTATTCTCCGGGTATTCTGAACCCACCCCCTCAAGCTAAAGACGATAGCTATAGCCTTAGTAAAAACACTACCTTAACTGTCCCTTTAGCTACAGGAGTGTTAGCCAACGACAGCGATCCCAATTCTCACGGGTGGTACTGGTAATGATACTTTTGTCTTTCACCGTGGCGATGGCAATGACACCATCACCGACTTTGGTGGTATAGGCAAAGGTTCAAATCCATCAGCAGCAGTGATTAGCCAATTGGATACCTTGCAATTTACAGGTTCGGGTTTAACTGCCCGAAATCTGCAACTCACTCAAAATGGTAATAACCTAGAAGTTAGCTTTGAAAATGTAGCTAACACTAAAGTCACTCTGCAAAACTTCCAATTAGAAAACCTGGATAACGTACCCGCAACTTCTTCAAGACCTGCTATTGGTAATATTCTGTTTGATGGGCAAACCAGCATCACCGACAGCTTTGATGTCATTGATGCCAATTCCACTCAAACTAGCGTTTTCAACAAAAACACTGTCACCTTCCTCAATGACTTAAACAATAACATCACGGGTTTTGACAACTCCAATGATGTGATTAATGGTCAAGGGGGTAATGACATTATTAATGGCTTGAGCGGCAATGACATACTCAGAGGCGGTGCTGGGAATGATACCCTCATCGGTGGTGCGGGTAATGATATTCTGGTTGGCGGTGCGGGTGCTGACCGATTCCTTTACAATACTGGTACTGCTTTTAAAGGCTCTGCAATTGGTGTAGATACCATTACTGACTTTAACAGTTCTGAAGGTGACAAGATTGTACTGGGTAAAACTACCTTTAGTGCGATCGCTTCTGCTGCGGGAACAGGTTTTAGTCACAAGAGTGATTTTCAAGTCACTAATAAAGCTGGGACTAGCACGGCAAAAATTGTCTACGACCCGTTGAGTGGGCAATTGTTCTACAACCAAAATGGCAGTGCGGCTGGTTTTGGCTATAAATTTTAGTTACTGTTGGAAAATAAAGGCTCAAAGCTTCATTACATCAAAGGTTGAGAATTTCGCTTCGATTATTGTTTTCCGAAAGTGACAAAACAGGGTTAAAGCGAGGAAAAATAGGGAACCAGCGATCGCTTCTTATGCCAAATTTCCAGAGAAAACCGAGAAGTTAAATATTAGGAGGCGATCGCAACCCTGTAGAGTTTGGGCGGGTGCGATCGCTTCTTCTTCTTGAAGAGAATATATGCGTCATTTCCAATTCGCTTTTTCGCCCATTATTACCCCATAACTAAAGTTAGGGGCTTGGATATTGATACTACGTATTTTAATTATGTAAGTACTTACGCAAAATAAATTGTATATTATGGATCGATCGCTGGGGCTAAACAAAGATAATGCGATTGCCAAGAGAGCGAATGCGGCAGCCAATCGCCGAAATCGACGCGCTGGTTTCCCGAAGAGCGCGTACTCCTATGATTCTGGTGTTGTGAGGAGTTAATGAATTCAGTCTTAACTGGTTTTCCAATTGTCTTAGGAGGTTGTGGTCTATCTCCTGTGGGTTGGGGTTCTTGTGGTTCTGGTTGTGGATTATCATTCTGGTCCATGTTGATTTATCTCCTTTGTAGTTTTACTCATTTGGCTGTTTTCAAAATTTCTGACTTGGAGTTGGTAAATTTTGAACTTCCACAAATCAAGTCGTTGTAATTAATCTGACGGGGCGACTTCACCAGATAAACAAAAACGGTGCGCCGACGCCACAAGTTCCAACTTCTCATCCTGGAAAGTCCAGGTCTTGCCAAATTAAAAGGTTTAAGACCCAGCCCTTTCAACGCGAACAGATGAACTACAACCTCTTTTTAGTAATTCGAGTTGCAAATTGTGAGAAAAAAGGTATCTTTTAGCAATTACAAATGTTTAAGCTATTGAATTATATAAACTTAGACACGAACTGATGAAATTTGGGCGATACAATCATCGATTAAGAGATTGCAGCAGCTAAAAATCATGATTTTTTCCAAAAAATAAGCAATAAGCTATCTCTAGCTGTACCAATTTGCTACATCAGGTAAGCCAGTGTATTTAATCGGTTTATTAATTGTGATTAACTGCTTTTTTTATGAATGATTGTACTGCTCTAAAAGCCGAATTGTTGAAACATGCCCTTGTTTCTTATCATAAATTACTGGGACTTTCGGTTTCTTTACTCCTCTAATCGCTTTTAAAAACTGTTTGAGATTAACACCTGTTGATAATTGTTGTAGAAATTGTGCCATTTTCTCTCTTGAAAAAGTTTGGAATACCTCCCACTCCAAAGGAGGAATTGCAATCATCATTCCTCTGTACGTGCCTTGAAGCTCATCAACTAAGTAAAAATCAGATAATCCAGCTTCAATTTTCTCTACTCCATGTACGCCCCCTAAAGCACCTCTTAAAGTTGCAAGTATGTTATAAGCAACTAATGCCATTGAAAATGAAAATAAAGCGGCTTTTGGATAAGCTAGAGTCTGAATTTCTCCATGAAAATTCTTAGTTACTGTTTGAAATAAGCTTTCTATATTCCACCGATTACGATATATTTCAGCGATTTTTGTAGCTGGTACAGATTCTGGTAAATTGCTGAAAATCGCTATTTCCCACTCTTTATCTCTTGTTGGGACAAATAACTTTAATACGATGCGTCTTAATATTAGCGTTTTCCCTTCGTAATTTATTTCTACCTTCTGTTCAAATAAGTCCCCTGTTTCTGTTGAACCTAGTGGTTTTAATTCTTCTAGTTCTTTAAATCCCATCCCTCCATGTTGCCTAATTACAAAAAATGCTTTTTCCTCTTGTATTGTAAATAAAAACTTTAATGTACAAAAATTCCTATCTCCACACCATAAATCTTGTGGTTTTACTTTCTTTAATACTGCATCAAACTCGGAACGTTCTTGTGCATGACCGTCAACAAGAAAGAACAATATCTGTGATTATTTTTGACTGCTGTTCTAGTACTACTATCGCTTTTCCTGGGAGTGCGGATGCTGCCAAATTTCTGATCGCTTTTAGTCTATGGTCTGTTCCTTTCAAGCAAGTCCCATCCACTACTTTTATGCAATAACCTGGTAGTATATTTGTTTGCTCTCCACCTACTAATTTCACTAATTCTGCTAAGTCTTGTCCTGTTTCTCTTACTAATGCTTCGCTTACACTTAGCTCAATACCACAAAGTTTATTATATAGTGCTGTTGTGCTTACGCTTAAATTTTCTGCCCTGGCTTTGTATGCTGCGTGAACAGATTTCTGGACTCCACACACTACTAAACTCATTAAATCTACTTGACTTGAAAATAGTAAATCTTGCTGATACTGCACTTGTGCATGTTTTGTAAATAACCTATCCATTCTCTCCGTTGCAAATATATGCGACATTAAGCCTCGCATCATTACGCTTACTGGACTTTCTTTTACAAATTGCTCAAAGAGAGAAGACAGCATTTTCAAGTACCCTGTACTGATATTGCCCAGGATACCTTGAATTCATCATTAATAACCTGTGTTGGGAGAGGGTTTCAGCCTTTACCTCAGTAGTTCATCTGTTCGCGTTGAAAGGGCTGGGTTTAAGACCCCAACCATTACATATAATACACATTTCAGTCCTTCGACGCAGGCTCAGGAACCATCGGGGTTTAAATCAAGAGTCTGAAATGTCTAAAATGAATGAAAATGCGTGAATGCGTGAATGCGTGAATAATCAAATTGTTAATAAGTACTCATGCAAAATAAATTGCACATTTCGAGAAGGGAATAGGGAATGGGGAACAGGGAACAGAAGCAGATTACAGGGATTTATATCTGTGGACGAAATGTATAATTAATTTTGCCGAGGTACTTAATTAGTTGGTGGGGAGACAATTACAGTGGAGGCTGTGCCATTCAGGAGAATATAAGAATCGTTGTTTGTACTAGGAGCAAGGAAGTTATCTGTAATTCCCACAGCCGTGATTTTGGCATCAATCGGGATCGGGCTATTAGGTAAAAGAAGTGTAAAGGTTGTAAGAGTGTCAATTCCATTTGCGAGCTTGACAGTTACTTCTTTGCCAATCGCCGAGGTAACAATATTAATTTCATTAGGTGGAAAGTTCCGACCCTTGTAGTTAAGAGGGCCATTTGTTAAGTAGGTAATTCCTTCTTTCGGAAAATTGTAGAAGATGTGAACTCCAATAGAAGTCGCTACAGGACTTTGCACTCGATTGCCAGTTTGGGCAAATACTGGAGGTGCTAAAATCCCCAATGGGATGGGCAAAGTCAAGCCGATCAGAATCAGGGAACGGTAAAGGTGATTCATGTATACAAAATTTCTCAGTAGTGTTTAGCGATTATCTATTCACTTCAACGCCAGAAAGTTGAATCACGTTTAGAAGAATGCTCCTACTCCGTGGCTCTGATATAGTACCATAAAGCCTTTGAGCAATATTAACAATTCACCCATTAACAATTCAAACATTAATTGAATTGGTATAATGTCGCGTGGTTTCACTAATGATGCGACGATACCTACATACATGAAAAAGTCCCAGAAACGTTGGTTGCGTAATCAACTCAAAATCGGCTTGGTTTGGGTGTTAGTACTGGGGCTGTCGCTAGTTGGATTTACTGTTTATACTGTGCGCCAATCTTTTCCTGTAGAAAGTGGCACGATTGTGCTGTCTGGACTGACAGCTGTTGTTAGAGTTCAGCGAGACAACTGGGGAATTCCCTATATTTGGGCTGCTAACTCTCATGATTTATTCATGGCGCAAGGTTATACCCATGCCCAAGACCGTTTTTGGCAAATGGACTTTTGGCGACACATCGGTTCAGGGCGACTAGCAGAAATGTTTGGTTCATTTCAAGTAGAAAGTGACAGATATCTGCGGACAATGGGTTGGGCAAGAGTAGCACAGCAAGAAATCCAGCAAATGGATGCCCAAATGAAGGCAGATTTGCTCTTCTTATGCTGATGGTGTTAATGCTTATCTAGCACAACATCAAGGCAGCGCCCTCAGTTTAGAAGTGGGAACACAATCAGGTAACAGCTAAAACTGCTAATACACTGAGACTAATCCCAAAATTGGCAGCAAGTTGAGATTAGTGTCGAAGGACACTAGTACCGCAAGGCGGAATTCCAAATTCCAAATTCCAAATTAATACAGCGCAAGCATTTCACTGATTGTGAATAGGTGGTTTATTTCCGCCGTGTTGTACTAGACATTTAACGACAAAATTGATATTTCCCATCTCTTCTTTTTAGCGATCGCCAGCCGCAAGCAGAGGCGAAAAATGCTTTTAAAACCTCAAAGTAAGAAACATTAGAACTCAATACTGCTCGGTTAAGCCTCTTTTGGGCATTATAGACGACGATATTTCAAGGGTTTCAGCCTACCTTCTTTCCTTAACCGAGCAGTATTGCACTACATGAAAACTACAATTACGGTTCTTTGGTTTACAATTTTCTTTTAGCTTTGTTTGTACCAGACGCTAAGACAGCCCAATATTGCGAGGCACTGCTTAAGGCACTACCGCGAGAAAAATACCCCCAGAATATGGGGGCGATTGATGTGGTTGATATGCCTATCAGTACATTGAGGGTATGGGTTGCTGCGATGCGTTCAAAACCTATCTATCTAACTGCTGAAGATCGGAAGACTCAAATCTGTGTAGTGGAAGAGCAGAATTAAGAAAGACCTGGGTGATTGTCCGATAGTTAGAGTAGTCGCTGCTAGGTCCCTTGACACTGTAACCAGCAAAAATTAGCGATACCTGCTTGCGATCATTACTATCATTAATAATGGCATTAGGCGTGTACACCCTTTGTTGAAACCAGACTTGTGTGGGAATCAGGGGAGGGATAGAAGGAATCGCAGGACCTGATGGGTCAGTGACTTGAGTATTCTGAACAGAAGCGATAGGGTTATTAAGTGCGTTGATTACCTTCCAGTGCTGGAGGTCCGTAGATTCAGCGTAACCAATATAGTGGAATGCATCTGAGTCGGCATCTAGGCAGTTGCCACCAGAGAAGAACAATCCATAACGGTTATCGGGTAAGTGGATGAGGGTGCCACGGGAGGCAACATAGCGCGTGCCTGTAAGGGAAGTATCAGTTTGATCATTCAGTCCATTAACCGGTCCGATGTCGGTAAAATTCACACCATCCTTTGTTCTTGCCAAACGTACTGTTACATAATCTGTGTTGGGTTTCTTACCTTTCTGGTACCCAATGGTAGGGCTGGAACACCATTGACTGGAGGGAAGGAGGGTTGTATCTCCGTTCAATTGTTTTTGAACGTAAAGGACTTTGCGTGGATACGAGCCTGGAACTTCAGCAAGGATTCCGTCAGGATTGAGTAGACCCGTAGTGCGCGTCCCCTTGTTAGGAACCGTATCTGGGGAAGTAGCTTCAACTCCATTCAGGGTCCGTGAGGTCAAAGTATGTACAACTAATCCCAAATTATCGACACTATTGTCTCCGGGATTTACAGAACGGTCTATTGTATAAAGACGCGAGACACCGCCAATCTTCAAGACAATTGAGTGTCCTTGCCCGTCGTCGGTGGCACCAGGGCTACCAGCTGCGTTGCTGAGAAGTACATTAGAAGCCGGTGGGTTCGGATAGGGATTTGGTGTTGTAGTGGCTGGATAGGTTTGAGCATTAGTCGTACTGTTTGATGAAGGACACAATCCAGGGTTCAGTTCCAGTACCTTATTTTGAAAAGTCCAAGTTAATCCTCCATCTTTGGAGTTAGCTGCTACAACTGCCTCGTTGCTGTCCTTAGCTCGGTAGTCAAAGTAGCCTTGCAGGTTTTTTCCAGTTCCTCTAACAAATGGATAGTAGTAGGGCTGCATCAAATTAGTCCCGATATTGGACTGAGGCACACCATTTACGCAATAGCCGACTGAAGGCAGTGTTTTAGTTGTTGGTCCTTGTCCCAGAGTCCAAGGACCCCCTGTAATTTTCGCCTCAACCGGGGCAGTAGCAGCAGTCCACGAGTTTTCTGGAACAGAGGAATAGCTTGTGGCACTAAATGCCGCTACGCCCAGTAGAACTGAGGAGCAGATGAAAAGCATTTTCTTCATTGTGTGTACTTAAATTGGAGGAATGATTTGTGGTTTTAGCAGTCTGTAAAGGTTCAGATTCGAGGGCAATCGCATTTCCCATAAAAAGAAAACGCGATGCAATTGGATAAAATGCAATTCTGACCTCTCTACAAGTTGTAGAGAAGCTTTGAATTTCCGATTACCGAGTCGGAAATGAGGTTAGAGGGTTAGATTATACGGAGTATTTAGTTGAAGCAGAATGGCTATATATTCTTTAATTATTCCCAAATGTATTTTTGGTGCCTAAAATAAAGAAATACTAGGCAAAGATAAACAAACTCTTAGTGAGTGTATAAATATAAATAGTGGCAAAAGGTTAAGATTCAGTTAACAATTGTCTAAGAGTCTTGGAAAAATATTTATGTTCTGGCACTAAATTCGGGAGCAATGCGATTTTGTGAAATGACCCCACCAGGAGAGCGATCGCTAATCAACTCTTACGTATAAAATGAATCTCAGATAATTAAAAACTACACTGACATTTTATAGAATCTCCGCCAAATACCCCGTAAATATCTCCACTGTTGTAGGGTGTGTAAAATAATGAAAACGAGAAAAGTGTAAGATAACCAAAAATGTAAGTTTGTACCCAAAAGGGCTAATTGCCTATTCTTAACAAATAGCTGTGGGAAAGCAATATTAGTACCGAAGATAATGATGTCATGACCACCAGCATTAGATAATAAGTAACCGCTTAAAGGGACAAATATCATAAATAAGTACAGAGATGTATGGACAACAAATTTTTGCATCCAATTCTTTTTCAGCTGTGATAAACGCTTGTTATTTAGCTGAACAGGTAACAGGAAAGTAATTCGTGCTAGTAACAAACTCATGACTATAACTCCAAGAGTCTTGTGGAAGTCATACAAAGGTCGTCGATATAAAACATCGCGTCCTAAGTGAATCATGTAAATTCCACCAGCAAACAAAAGCAAGTAGAAACTTGCCATCAGCCAATGTAGAAACCATAAACGCTCTTGTGTAATCTTTTTGATTTTAGGTGTCGCAATGACCGTCACTTTATTTACTCCTAGAAAAAATTAATAGTAGATCAATACTGTTTTCAGCTATTGAGCGGATGAAATACAGTACAAGTTACTAGTTTTCAGGATGGTTTAACTAATTACTCTTTGAAGTAATAAGTAATAAGTAATAGATATTACTCATTACTCATTACTCATTTATTTAATTATCTTACTGATGCTGTTGCTGCCATTGTGCCCGTTGCTGTTCGAGTTGCTGCCTCTGTTCAGGAGTGAAAACAGAGTTCATCTTCGCTTTTTGCGCTTTTCTAATTTGCTTGATTTGAGCCTTTTGACTATCAGTTAGATTTAGAGATTTCATGACATCACGACGATTAGCATGTTGCCCTTGTTGATGCTGTGTTCTTGCTGCTTTCAGTTGTGCAAGTTGTTGTGGTGTATAAACACCTTCGAGTTGCTGCCTGCTATCTTTTTCAATTTGACGCAGCTGTTGTTTTTGCGCGTCAGTCAGATTTAATTTTGCCCAGCGACCGCCTTCTTTTTTGTGAGAATTTTGTTGAGCTTGTGCTAGCAATGGCTGTCCATTATGAATCGCATCTGCTTTAACAGTAAAGGGAACTGCAACAACACTTACTGCTACAAGACTTGCAAGAACAGACATTAATTTATTAAGTTTCATCATACTTTAGAGGTAAATTTGCTTTTTGTGTATGTCATTATCATAGGAATCTATGATCAAAACTGAATGAGCTAAAAGTCATGATTTATACTATGACCTTTGTAATAGTGGCGCATGGGAAGGTTAAGAACCTACCAGTTTCCAATGTTCGGGTTGGGAGTGAAATTCTTGGTAGCGATATGGTTGTTTGATTAACACTGGCGACGCCCAATAGCCACCGCACTTCCTCGCTCTCCCGATTCAAGCGAGGAAAAGATGAGCGTAGTTTACCGATGTAGACATCGCGTATCCGCTGCGAGAGCAGATGATTTAATCAAGTTTGCTCACTGATCTGATTGGCGTAATCAAATCCTTAAGGGGAGCAATCAGCACCTCTTTACAAGTAGAATTAGTAACCCAAGAATTCTGTAAAAAACATGGTTCTTGCCTAGTAGTCTGCCAACCCAAAAATGCGCTTGTGAGGACTGGGGAAAGGGGAAAGGGGAAAGGGAAAAGGGTAAGAGATTTAAACCCTTTCCCCCCGCCCCTTATCCCCAGAGGGGACCCCACCTTCCCCCTTAGCCTTTACCCCGCCAAGTCACGAAAGCGAATTACTAGTTAAGAATCGCCATGTAATTAATTTTGTTTGGTTACTTATGCCGCTAGTATTAGAGAAAGATTAATTAATGGGGGAGTAAGTTGATTTGATGCGCCTCACCAGAAGCCGAAGGGCAGTACTGCTCCTACTGCTTGGCGGATTTATTCCCTTACTGATATTTGGGGACTTAGCAGAGGATGTCTGGAAACAAGGCGGATTTTGGTTCGATGTTCCTCTATTATTAGCGATTCACAGGACAGCTCAACCGAAACTAGACGTTTTTGTGTCACACTTGACGAAGTTAGGGGTGTTTTGGGGGGTATTCCCAGCAGCAGCCATGATTGTGCTGTTCCTACTGATTCGACAACGGTGGCGTGCTTTAGAGTACTTTTTCATCGTCTCGGTGGGCAGTATAATCATTAATCAGACGGTTAAGCTGTTGCTGCACCGGGCACGTCCTCATCTGTGGACATCACCTGCTCCAGAATTTGATTATGGCTTTCCTAGTGGTCATGCGATGGCTAGTATGACTTTAGTGGCAGCTTTGAGCATTTTGAGTTGGAACAGCCGTTGGCGTTGGTTTGTTCTGATTATCGGAACCCTGTTTGTCTTAATAATTGGTTGGACACGTTTGTATCTAGGAGTCCATTATCCAAGTGATGTATTAGCAGGATGGATGGTGGCATTGGGCTGGACACTTGGAGTCAGTTTGCTAATCAACCCACATCAAGTTCGCCGCAGATATCAATAGTGAACAAAGTACGTTCAATCGGGAGGAACAAAAGTATACAACGATTAGTGTAGAAGTCAGCATCAGGCAACGTATCACAGACGACATCCGCGATTTTGAGCTGGGCCAATCTTACTGTATCCAGTTAAAACTAAACGCTTCGGGCTACCCAATTTCCGGGTTCCGAACCAGAAGGTTGTGTTTTTATTTGCTCTATTGCGAACAGCAGTGCCACCGGATGATTCTGTAATTACAAAAATGCTCAATGATAATCGTAGACTCTTTAGACATCTCCAAAATAGTATATTTTGTGGTAAAAGAAGATCATGAGAACTTTTTTAACACGAAAATATGAGTGATATACTGAATCACATTGAG
>NZ_JBALEJ010000052.1:0-23865 GCF_036917975.1 Nostoc sp. | reverse complement strand
TACTAAAAGAGGCGATAAGGAAGCTAAATGATATTCAACTTCTCTCCGCATAGATCGGCTTCACTATCAACTAGAGCAAGAATTTATGAATAATTGGAACTTAGAAAAATTTTTTAGAACAATTTTCAAAATTAGTGTAAGATAACGAACAAACCAGAAAAGACAGCTATCGTTAAGCTATTTGCCAATTTCTCTTAGGCCTAAAGACTACCAGAAACATCCAGTTAACACACTATCTCTACCTTAGAATCCTATGCTATCATGGTTAAACTAGCATCCTATGGTTACTAAATGCCTACTAAGACATCTTAGAAACATTAAAGTAGTCCAGGGAGTCTTGCTGTGGCGGCATAGCCAAGTGGTAAGGCAGAGGTCTGCAAAACCTCCACCCCCGGTTCAAATCCGGGTGCCGCCTTCTAATAAATACAGTTACCAAAACCCTTGTACTCCAAGGGTTTTATTGTTTTCTGGGGCAGGAATACAGTAACTCAAAACCTCCCTGCCAGAAATGTTGAATTCTGAATTTACTGTCAAGCGATCGCCTCATAAGCATTTTTCAATCCCACAACCGACGCAAATTCAGTACAAAACCCACTAACACTGCTTCACCGGACAACTGGGACGGATTCTCTAACACTTCCACGGCTAATTCTGGTCGATAAATTTCCACCTGTCGCTGTTGCGGATTGATTAACCAGCCTAGCCGAGCGCCATTATCGATATACTCTCTCATCTTAGTTTGTAGGGAAGCAAGCCGATCTGAGCTAGAGCGTAACTCAACGACAAAATCGGGACAGATATTAGCAAAGGTTCCTTTTTTTTCGGGAGTCAATGCTTGCCAACGTTCTCGGCTGACCCAAGAGGCATCGGGAGAGCGAGTTGCACCATTGGGTAAAATGAAGCCAGTAGAAGAGTCAAAGGCTTTACCCGGTTCGCCCGAATTACGCCACCAGAAATACAACTCTCCACAAATACTCCAATTGTATGCACCAGTTTCCCAGCCAGTTGGTGGGTTCACAATTAACTCTCCTTGTGCGGTTCTTTCCAGTCTCAAATCTCGGTTGGCTGCTGCTAAGGCTGCAAACTGTTCTTGAGTGACGTACAACCCAATTGTCTTTGGTATCTCAATCGATAGGGTTTCGGTTTCTGGGCTGGTGGGAGTCTGTACCATCTTGACCTCTTACACAATAGGGATGCGGTGAAAGATGCTGCCCTATTAACTAAAATATTGTATCTGCTGTCTGGGCGATAGCGTAAAGCCTCCGGCAGATCGCTTGTCGAATAACGGTAGACAGAAGTGTTGCTTAAAGATTCAGGCGATAATAGTACATTTGCATAGGGTTAATAGCGATCGCAATTACCATACTGCATTAAGGTTTGGATTGTAAAAACAAGTGGCAACACCTCTACCTTACATTGCATCTTTGACTGTGTATTTAGTTGCATTGCCCGGTTGCCTTGGGTCTTTGATTGTCTCAATAACTCCCTGCAAAAATCCCAGTAGGCTCACAAAACTTAGCACTCTTAATCCAAACATCACTCTGACTTGAATTTGCCTGCTCTCAGTCTCAAGTTATTTCTGCACCCTGTCAAATTTTGAATTTAGAATGCTGAAGACTGATATTACCTTAGAGCCACCATTTGATTCACCATCACCGCCAATGCCAGCATACCCAAAATCGTCATTAATCCCGCAGGCATAAATTTACGTGTTTTCACTAATCTAAATACAAAAAATAGCACTAAAATAGCAGTAACTAATACTGCTAAAATCGAACCCCAGGTATGCCCTTGGAGTTGAAAAAAAGCGGCAATTATTAGTAATAAACCACTAATACTACCACTTAGGAGTGAAACTATACTTGTAGCCTGAATGTAGCCAATAATGCCACCAACAATCGCTAAAATGCCGTAGGCAAAAGCAGCAACTATACCTAAATTCATTGTTAAAACATCTATAGACTTTGACTTTACTACCAGGGTCAGCAGACAATTTACCATAGCTATTTAGCTATACCACACAATTGATTGATGGATAATCAAGCGATGCCAATGGCAAGTACTTCCTCATATACAAAGGTTCAACATCTCCAGCGCCAAGCAGCCTCACTTTTACTGTACCAGTCTGTTCTCCAAAGCGAAGTGGGGATGGCATTTCTGGAACTGTTGCAAGCTATACGTTACACTGAAGCCGATGCAAGAGGTTGTCTCCAAGCCTACGGCAGTTACTTCCACGCTTTGGCTGCTAGAAATCAAAACTGGGAAGATTATTTAATTACTCAACTTCTCTTCTCTGAGAATCCCTTTACAAGGTTGGCCCAACAGCGAGAATTTAAAGATTTGTCCCCAGCAATAGTTGCAGCAGTTCACCATGATTTACAAGTATTGCAAAGTCTCTATGAATGTAGCAGCGCTTCTTTAAGCGAGTGGGTACAAGGCGTTGCTCACATGCCGATTTCACCGGTAGTGTGGTATAAAGAGCAAGAATTGGTAGGAGTAGAGACAAAGTTCGCTACATATCTACAAGAGTTAGATAATTGGGGTGATGCTGTAGAAGAGTTAGCAGCTTATTATCGGCAATGTGGCTCTGGTTTATTTGCAGAATATCGCGCTTTACGCTGGCAAGCTGGTCAGTTTATCGGTATTCGGTATTCTGACCCAATTAAGCTGAGTGCCCTTGTCGGTTACGAGTCTCAAAGGGATGCTTTGCTCAAAAATACAGAGTTTTTATTATCAGGAGAGATGGCACTGCACGTATTACTTTACGGTAGTCGGGGTTCTGGCAAATCTTCTTTGGTGAAATCTTTGTTGAATGAATATAGCAATCGTAGCCTCCGCTTGTTGGAAGTGGCAAAATCTGATTTAAAAGACTTACCAGAAATTGCGGAACATTTACGAGGTGTGTCACAAAAATTTATTATCTTTGTCGATGACCTTTCCTTTGAAGAAGATGATGAAGCTTTTAAAGCTCTCAAGGTAGTTTTAGAAGGTAATTTAACAGCGCGGCCTCAAAATGTAGTGGTATACGCTACTTCCAATCGCCGCCACCTGATTCGGGAGTTTTTTGTGGATAGACCTGCACCGAAGGATAACGAGGAAATCCATGCTTGGGATACGATGCAGGAGAAGCTTTCGTTTAGCGATCGCTTTGGTTTAACCTTGACCTTTGAACCAGCCAATCAAAAAACTTATTTGAAAATTGTACAACATCTAGCCGCCCAAGCTGAAATTAATATTACCCAAGAAGATTTGGAATTTCAAGCATTACAATGGGCAACTCGCCATAATGGTCGTTCTGGACGTACAGCACGGCAGTTTATTGATTTTCTCAAAGCAGATTTAACACTTTTTCATGGAAATAATAATACATCCAACACGTAGCATGAAGTATTTTCCTATATGTATTTTAATTACGAATTACGATGAGAGCTACTTATTCTGATAATTTAACTACGCTAAAAACCAGCAATATGCAATCAGTAATGATCAGCAATCGATTTATACTAGTGATAGTTGCCTTTAGTGTGAGTTTTGGACTTAGCCTTGTCCCAAGCTGGGATTTTAATAAAGCCTTTCTCACCAGTGTAATTACTGCCGCAACTATCTATACAGCAGCAGTATTCGTAGATAAGCGACGGAGAAATTATGAAATGTTTGTTTTAGGTTCTCTCCGCAAGCGAATTAAAGATATGGAGGGATTAAAAGCTCGTGTTGTCAGAGAAATAAATCAAATCGAAGAACATCATAATTTATTATATGCCGAATCACAACATCTGCAAAATCAAGTTACAGAAAGCCGTAATCAAAGAGATAGTCTACATCGAGAGTTAAGAACATTTGCTGGACAAAAAAAGCAGCTAGAAAATGAAATCAATAGTCTGCAAACTGAAATTGATAACTTGCAGGAAAATCAAACCGAATTGAACAATGCTTTTTCTATCCTCACAGCAGAGAAACGTCGTCTAGAATCTAATTGTAATGTATCTCGTGCTGAAATCACTCAGTTGCAAAGTCAAATCTCTGAACTGCAAGATGAGAAACAAGAAGTTGAAAGCAATTTAACTCTTTTAGGCAGACTCAAACCCCAATTAGAAGAAAAACTATACGAATTGCGAATTGCAATTCAAGAGCTAGAAGTTGAGACAATCCAAAAAAATCAATTGCTTGTAGCAACAAAAACTGAAAGAGAAAATATCCAAGCTATCCTGAATTCTTCACAAACCCAAATAGCAGAACAAAAAGCCGAATTACAGCAGTTGCAAGGGCAAGTTTCGTTATTGCAAGAAGAGCGAGATTCATTGCAAAATCAAGTATGGGAATTACTACAACAAGTAGAAACATTGAATCCCGAGCCTTTTACTGAAAATTCCCCAGAAGATGATATTCAATTGTTTCCTTTTTCTGAAATAATTGAAACTCCAGCCGTCATTAAAACTTCGGATGCTGAAACATCGGAGAATATACCCGAAGAATGGACTAATTTTCTAGAAAATCTCCCAGGACATGAGTTACAAGTCTTAAAAGCTATAGTTGAACAAGATAATCCCAATGGTGCTATTAAAAAAATTGCCGAAGCAAACATCACTATGCCGAATCTATTAATCGATTCTATAAATGAACGGGCAAATGATACTATTGGTGAATTAATAATTAATACAGATTCGGAAAATCCAAAAGTTTATCAGGAGCATATAACCCATATCAGGAAAATGATTACAACGTATGAAGACCTTATGGCTAGACATACTTCGTCAAATTAAAATTAAATTATTATTGCTGTCGTAAGATTTAGTAGTAATGTGAATATGTAACATAAGCTACGCGAATATCTCACCTTTGCAAATATACCTGGCCATTAGAAATCGCGGCTGCGCGGATTCTGAAAAATTTGAAACCCACTTTTGTGGGTTTTGTCTGTATAGCCGCGAATTCTATTTGCCAGGTTTAGGGACATTTTTACTGTGTGCTTCTGTGTTTAAAATAAAGTGAAGTGTAATACATGGCAAAGCTCAAAATCTCGAAAAAAATCTCCACTGCTTTAATCAATTCCCTTGGTGCGGGGGTAGTACCAAGAGTAGGAGTTGAATATATCGCAGTAGGCCGAGAAAAAGAACTAAAAAGCCTATTACAAAATCTCGATGATATTGCAGAAGGTGTAGCAGCATTTCGCTTTATAATTGGTAATTATGGTTCTGGGAAAAGTTTTATACTGCAACTAATTCGTAACCGCGCTATGGAGCAAGGTTTTGTAGTAGCTGATGCTGATTTATCCCCGGAACGCCGATTAGCTGGAAGCAACAATGAAGGTGTCGCTACCTATCGAGAATTAATGAGCCATCTAGCTACAAAAACTCGTCCTGATGGTGGTGCTTTAGTCTCAATTTTAGAAGGATGGATTAATAAAATTCAACAAGAAGTGGTTAAAGAAACTGAAATGCGTCCCAATGACGATGGTTTTGATGACCAAGTTGAATCGAAAATTAGGGAAGTAGTTCAGTATATTGAAGATTTAGTTCACGGTTTTGATTTTGGTAGCGTGATTATCGCTTATTGGCGTGGCTACCGAATGGATGATGATAATTTAAAAAATGCGGCAATGCGCTGGTTACGGGGAGAATTTACTACTAAAGTTGAGGCAAAAGCAGCTTTAGGAGTGCGCGTTATTATTGATGATGATAGTTGGTATGATTATATAAAACTGTTTGCGAAGTTTGTTGCTGAGATTGGCTATAAAGGACTGTTAATTTTAGTTGATGAAGCTGTACATTTATATCAAATATCTACCACCGTTACACGAGAAAAGAATTATAATCGACTCCTGGCAATGTTTAACGATACCATGCAGTGCAAAGCGGAACATCTTGGCATTGTTGTTGGTGGAACAACTAAATTTTTAGAAGACCCCAAACGGGGACTTTTTGCAGACCAAGCTTGGCAAAGACGCACAAAAGAAAGTCGTTTTGTTGCACAAGCTAATGTTCAGGAACATTTAGGGCCAGTAATTCGGCTAAATCCGTTGAGTGAAGCGGAAATATTGACGCTTTTGCAACGTTTAGCTGAGATTCATGCACTCAATTTTGGGTATGAACAGACTTTGACAAATCGTGAGTTGAAGGATTTTGTGCAAGAAATTATTAATCGCTTGGGTGCAGAAGCATTACTGACACCTGGGGAAATTGTGCGAGATTTTATGAGTGTGCTGAATATTCTTCACCAAAATCCAGGAATTGCATTTGGTGAATTAATTCATGGTTCTAAATTTAAACCTACTGCTATGGGTAAGGATGCAGATGTGGATGAGGATGGCGCAGCAGAATTTAGTTTGTAGTTTACTCTCTAGTAATTGGTAAGCCTAGCCAATCGCTAAGTTCATGAGCTAGCCAATCAAGTTCTGGAGGAGTAGCAGGAAAAAAATAAAATTCACCACTTAAAATATCATACTTTTTTATTCCTGCCCAGATTGTCAAGCAAGGTTGATTATATGTATCCTTACCGCGTTCTAGACGTAGAATATCTTGTCTCGAACTTGGAGATGGATGAAACCGTTTAATTCCGAACAATTCATAAATTAAGGCAATTTTCTGATGATTAATACAAAGCTTCTTTTTCCCAAATACACCTATTAAAATAAAAATAAATAATAAAATTATCATGGATAAAAATAATATCAAAGATGCCAAAGATGCCAAGTTAACAATGTTACCATCAATAAAAATTGGCAATACAGGGATAGATAAAATAATTGGTATGAGAGTGCTTTGAGAGTTTCAGCTTCCCGCTCAAATAATTTGAGGTCGTTCCATTCAAACTCATTACCAAAAGACAGTATTTTGACTACTACTAATTCTTGAGTTTGTAAGTCACGAGCTAGCAGCGATCGCCGTCCGGCTTTTTTGCCTAGTTCTTGTTGGACTTGATACCGTTCCAATAGGATTTCTTGGTGAGAATCTGGCGATTCTTGACTTGTCATTTGCTCGTGACTCCAAAGCTTTGTTGCTTTTATAGCTTTCCTGTTTGTTACTGCCCCACTGTAAGATTACTTAAGTCAGCAACAAGTATCAGGGAAAGTATTTTTTTGAAATCCGACCTATTAGCATGTCAAGGCTAAAATGCTGCAAAAAAAATTGTAGGTTGGGTGGAGGCTTTGCCAAAGCCAACATCCTGATATATGTTGGGTTGCGCTCCGCTCCACCCAACCTACGAATGCGCTATTTTAAGCTTTCGAGACGCGATAAATCGCCGTCTCTACAAGGTTCAATCGTATTCAACCAGCGATAGCCGTTTCTACGTCTAAAGATACAAGTTTATTTAATTTTGAGAGATTAATCAGAGATTAATGAGATATTGAGATATTGAGTTGAAAAACTAATTCACATAGAAACTTATGACAACCCAGCAAGAGCTTCAATCTCTTTTTAATACCTTAGATAGCGATCGAGACGGCAAAGTATCCATTAATGATCTTTTTTTAAGTCCTGGCTTAAGTGCAATCATTTCATCCGAAACAAATACCAATAGTCCCCAGGAATTACTAGTAAATTATGATTCAGACGAAGATGGTAGTATTACCTTTGAAGAGTTAAAAAAAGCAGTTGAGGAAGCAAATAATTTAACCTAGTACACAGGTCGGCGGAAATAAAACAGGAGTCAGAATACAGAATTCAGAATTCAGAATTCAGAATACTCTACCCATAAAGGGATAGAGTTTTCAGGCGAGAATATTTTAATTTTTTCGCTTAACTTCGGGCGAAAGCGCGTAGCGGGACGTAGCCCTACGGGGATCTTGCTACGCGGTAGCGTCTCTAAGAGTTGTACGGTTTTAACCAATAGACATCTCCACAAATTAAATATGCGTTACCCAGAACCCTTGTAGAGACGTAGCACTGCTACGTCTCTACATTCTTTTTCGGAGATGTCTAATATTCAGACGCGACTCGAAAATACTCGCTAACGCCCCGCCATCGCGGACTCGCTTGCCATCGGCGCTATCACCCACTCCTACAGAATTCATACTGAATTCTGACCGGAGGCGGAGCATCTCCGGCTCCGCTCCTGAGTTCTGAATTCTTCTTATAAAGATTTATACAAAATTGTTGAGCAAACACTAGCTGATTTGGAACGCGGTTATGACAAGTTAACAGTACAAATTGACGTGGATGCTTTAGCTCATCTAGTTAATGTTGCCAATGGTGATTCTCGTTCATTGCAATTGAGAACACGCTAGTTATATTATATAGGTTGAGAAAAGCAGACATAGATGCATCAAATATTTGCACCCACTGACACCGCCGCAAACTTAAATAAGTGTGCCCAATTGCGGTTATTACTAGAATCGCCTCAGCTCGACTTCATTATGGAAGCTCACAACGGGATTAGCGCCCGAATTGTGGAAGAGGCTGGATTTAAAGGAATTTGGGCTAGTGGACTAGCCCTTTCGGCTCAATATGGCGTTCGAGATAATAATGAAGCTAGTTGGACTCAAGTTGTTGAAATGCTGGAGTTCATGTCTGATGTCACCAACATTCCGATTTTGTTAGACGGGGATACGGGTTATGGCAACTTTAATAATATGCGTCGCCTGGTCAAAAAATTAGAACAGCGAGGTATTGCTGGAGTCTGTATTGAAGATAAGCTTTTTCCCAAAACCAATAGTTTCATCAACGGGAGTCGCCAACCTTTGGCTGAAATTGATGAATTCTGCGGCAAAATTAAGGCGGGTAAAGATAGTCAGACAAACCCAGATTTTTGCATCGTTGCCCGACTGGAAGCTTTGATTGCTGGCTGGGATCTTTCGGAGGCATTGCGCCGGGCTGAAGCTTACCACGCAGCTGGAGCAACTGCCATCCTGATTCACAGTAAATCATCGCGTCCCGACCAAGTGCTAGCTTTTGCTAAAGAATGGGCGGGTCGTTCCCCGTTAGTGTTTATACCGACTAAATATTACAGCACTGCTACTGATGTTTTTCGCAAAGCGGAAGTTAATTTGGTCATCTGGGCAAACCATCTGATTCGAGCTGCTGTTGCTAGTATGCAGGCGATCGCGCGTGAAGTGAAAGCCAGCGAAACTTTAATCAACATTGAAGATGATATTGCTCCCGTAAAAGAAATTTTCCGGCTACAGGGGGCGGATGAACTCATAGAAGCTGAAAAACGCTACTTTAACAACGGACGACAACATACTCAAGCGATCGTTTTGGCTGCTAGCAGAGGCCAAGAGTTAGCAGGTTTGACGCAAGATAAACCAAAAGTCATGTTACCCCTTGGAGGTAAACCACTGCTCAGATTGTTGGTGGACAAATTCAAGAAACTTGCCATCAATGATATTACCGTTGTCGCGGGTTACAAAGCAGAAACTATTAACGTTCCGGGGACTAAAGTCATCTGTAACCCAGATTATGAAACAACAGGAGAATTAGCATCCTTAGCCGTAGCTCAAACCAGCTTCGGCGAAGAAATGTTAGTACTGTACGGCGATTTACTATTTAGAAGCTACATTCTGCGAGATTTATTGGAATGTCCCGGAGAGATTGTTGCTGTAGTTGATTCTGTGGCGAACAGTAAGTCTGTTAGCGGTTCACCTGACTACGCTTATTGTTCCATCCCAGACGATCTTTCTCTCTTTGGACAGGATGTCAACCTGTTGGACATTTCTAAAACCACACAAACGCAATTAGGAAAATCTAGCGGACGTTGGATTGGGATGTTGCGCTTGCGGAGTCAAGGTAGACAGTGGGTGAGTGAAGCACTCAATGAATTGCAAAAACGACCGGAATTCAACAGTTTGGGTTTGCCAGAATTATGCAATTATTTAATCGGGCAAGGAAAACCGATCAAGGTGCTTTATATTCGCGGTAACTGGTTAGATGTTAATTCTTTAGATGATCTTGACCTTGCTTTTCAATTGAAACAATAGGGGTTGGGGATTGGGGACTGGGGACTAGGGACTGGGGACTGGGGACTGGGGACTGGGAAGTGGGGCTTGACGCTTTGTGTTCTGAGGTCGAAGTTCCGAGTTCTGAGGTCGAAGTTCCGAGTTCTGAGGTCGAAGTTCCGAGTTCTGAGGTCGAAGTTCCGAGTTCTGAGGCTGAAGTTCCGAGTTCTGAGGCTGAAGTTCCGAGTTCTGAGCCTGAAGTTCCGAGTTCTGAAGCTGAAGTTCCGAGTTCTGAGGTCGAAGTTCCGAGTTCTGAGCCTGAAGTTCCGAGTTCTGAAGCTGAAGTAATAATTTTTCTTCTCAACTCCCCAATCCCCAATCCCCATTCCCCTTAACCGAGAACCGTGGGTTTAAGTCCCCCGGTTCTCTTCATCGGTAAGTTTTGGGTCGGGGTCTAAATCCCCGTCACAAAACTTACTTGCGACTTGCGACTTGCGACTTGTTTTAATATGATCCAGGCAGAAGAATTTGTAGAAGTTGCGCGTAATCTTGGTTTTGGGTGGTACAGTGGCGTACCCTGTTCTTTTCTCACGCCTTTTATTAACTACGTCATCAATGACGTTCAACTTAAATACATCTGTGCAGCCAATGAGGGAGATGCTGTAGCGATCGCAGCTGGAGCCGCAATTGCTGGTAAACCTGCTGTGGTAATGATGCAAAACTCTGGTTTGGGGAATGCTGTTAACCCACTAACTTCTCTCACTTACATCTTTCGGATTCCACTGCTGCTGATTTGTACCCTGCGAGGCGATCCAAATTTACAAGATGAACCGCAACATGAATTAATGGGGCAAATTACAGATAAATTGCTGGAAACAATGTCTGTACCTTGGGAATTTTTTCCCACAGATGCAGCAGAAATAGAACCCGTTTTGCAAAGAGCCACAGCCTATATGGAGCAAGAACGCCGACCTTATGCTCTAATTATGCGTAAGGGAACAATTGCCCCCCATGCACTCATCCGTTCTTCTATCCCAGAACGAGAAAATAGTAATAGCACTCATATTCAACAAAGCTTTTTTCGCGATCGCAAAGAACAACGCATTTCTCGCAGCGAAGCATTAGCTAGGATTGTGGAACTGATTGATCCAGAAAATACTGTAGTAATTGCCACCACTGGTTACACGGGACGCGAACTATTTGCCAGCAAAGACAGCGCTAATCATCTTTATATGGTTGGGTCGATGGGTTGCGCTTCCTCAATGGCATTGGGACTATCTTTAGCACGTCCAGACCTCAAGGTAGTGGTAATTGATGGCGATGGGGCAGCATTAATGCGAATGGGTAATTTTGCTACCATCGGCACTTATGGCGGTGCTAACTTGACCCATATTCTTTTAGATAATGAAGTCCACGATTCCACAGGCGCACAAGCTACTGTTTCGGCGGGTATTTCCTTTGCCAAAATTGCCGAAGCCTGCGGTTATGGCGTTACATTAGCTGGAGACGATCCCGCCCTTTTAGATGCTTTATTTACCGTAGATACCAACACCAGACCTAAATTCGCTCATTTAAAAATCCGTCCCGGAACTTTAGAAAAACTACCCCGTCCCAACCTCACCCCGGAAGAAGTTTTACAACGCTTTATGAACCATATTGGTTCTAATTGGTAACTCCTAACTCCTAACTCCTAACTTTGGCAATGATTTTACTAAACCCCGGCCCCGTTAATTTGAGCGATCGCGTCAGAAATGCCCTGTTGCGTCCCGATTTGTGTCACCGTGAGGTGGAATTTTCCCAACTTCAAAGCAGAATCCGCGAACAGCTACTTCAAGTTTATGGTCTTGGAAGCGACTGGGCAGCAGTTCTCCTCACTGGTTCCGGTACCGCCGCGATGGAAGCGATGATCAGCAGTTTAGTACCCACAGACGGGAAATTACTAGTAATTGAAAACGGTGTATATGGCGAACGACTATCCAAAATCGCCAAAATCCACGGCATTGATTACATTACACTTTCCCATCCTTGGGATGCTGAAATAGATATCAACGCTTTAATCAAACTCTTGGATGAAAATACTGATATCACCCACCTCGCTGTCGTCCATCATGAAACTACTACCGGTCGCTTAAATAATTTGGTGGAACTTGCCCCAATTTGTCAAGAACGCGGCATCAAGCTACTAGTGGATGGAGTTAGCAGCTTTGGTGCTGAAGAACTAAATTTTGCAGATTGGGGAATCACCGCTTGCGCTGCGACAGCTAATAAATGTCTGCATGGTGTCCCCGGAGTATCCTTTGTCATCCTGCAACGGGATGCACTGCCGTCAGTAGACACAATCCCCCGCACCTTATATTTAGATTTAGCAACCTATTACCAGCAGCAAGAACGAGGCGGCACACCTTTTACGCAATCAATACAGACATTTTATGCCTTAACAGAAGCTTTGCAAGAAATGGCAGAAGCCGGAGGATGGCGTGCTAGACACAGCTATTACAGCCAACTTGCAAACTTAGTCAGAGATGGGTTAGCCTCAATTGGAATTAAACCCCTACTTCCTGTTGGCAGTTCATCGGTTGTCTTGAATGCCTACTATTTACCAGATAAATTCAGTTATGAAGAATTTCACGACCAACTCAAAGCTGAGGATTATGTAATTTATTCTGGACAAGGAAATTTAGCTCAATCTATTTTTAGAGTATCAACAATGGGAGCTATTACTCACCCTGATATGGAACGATTTGTTGCTGTTGTTCAACAAATTATTTAACTATTGTGGGGTGGGCAAGATGCCCACCCCACAAGATTATTTCTTGGAAATCCCTAAGTTCTGTTCTATTTGAGGTTGTGCTGACTTGATATCAAGAGTGACTTGCTGTAAGTTACCTGTGAATGCAAAGGGGACTTTATAAGTTTCAACTACAGGTGTACCTGTATCGCGCCCGACATCAAAGGTTTCGTCAAGGGCCCAACGAAAAGCGATAGTTTTGGCAATTCGACCCTCGGCTACCTGTTTGTCGTTGATGAATAGTTTGCCAGTTCCACCAGTACCAAGAGTGCCACCGTCGTAGTCAAAATCAAATCGCAGTGTAGATTTACCTGTGGGTACTGTTTCTGGAGATTGAATAATGTAGCGTTCAGCATTGACGAAATTGTAAGCATAAGTCGGTTTGCTATCCTCAAGGAAGAAACTCCAACCAGAAAAACGTCCGCCTTGTGTCAATAGAATGCCCTCTGCACCGCTTTCGGGAATATCTACATTTGCAGTAATGCTGAAGGAGCGATTTTTGATGTTTGGGGCACTACCTTCTGGAATTCCAAATGTGCCCGGATAGTAAGTAAAGCTGGTGCGTCCTGTGAGTAAGCTGGGGCGGAGTTGGATATCAAACCGTTCAAAAGCGCGATCATCTAATGGTAATACTTGGTATTTCTTAGCTTCAGACAAAAACAACTTCTGGAGTTTTTGCAGCTTTTCGGGATTTTGATCGGCTAAGTTGTTCGCTTCACTAAAATCTTTCTCAATATTGTATAGTTCCCACGGATCTTGCTCAAAGTCAGCTTTGATAGTAGCTTGCCAAGGCAAACGAGGATGACGAGCCGCCGCAATCCAGCCTTGATCGTAAATGGCTCGATTACCAAGCATCTCGAAATACTGAGTTTTCCGATGGGAAGGAGCATCGGCATCATCAAAGGTGTAGGCAAGGCTAGTACCTTCAATTGGTTGTTGTTTGACTCCATTAACTTGAGTGGGGGCAGTAATTCCAGTAGCTTCTAAAATGGTGGGCGCAATATCAATTACATGATGGAATTGGCTGCGGAGTCCTCCTCGATCTTTGATGCGATCGCCCCAAGAAATTACTAAGGGATTGCGAGTTCCGCCAAAGTGAGAGGCGATTTGTTTTGTCCATTGGAAGGGAGTATTCACCGCCCATGCCCAACCCGCAGGAAAATGGTTGAATGTCTTAGGACTACCCAATTCATCAATTGAGGCTAGTAGTTGTTCTGGGTTTTCGGGTACGCCATTGAAGACTTTTAACTCATTGACACTACCTGTTAAACCACCTTCGGCACTAGCACCATTGTCCCCGACTATGTAAATTACTAAGGTGTTATCTAGTTCACCAAGTTGATCTATGCCATCAATCAACCGTCCTACTTCATAGTCTGTATGTGCCAAAAATCCGGCAAAAACTTCTACCATGTGGCTATAAAGTTTCTGCTGTTCTGCTGACAGGGAATCCCAAGCAGGTAGTTCTTTCGGACGGGGAGTTAGCTGGGCATTTTCTGGAATCACACCCAGTTGTTTCTGACGAGCAAAGGTTTCTTCCCGCAATTTATCCCAGCCTTGGTTAAACTTGCCTTGATATTTATCAATCCAGGCTTTGGGCGCGTGGTGGGGTGCGTGGGTAGCACCAGTAGCAAGATAAGTAAAGAAAGGTTTGTCAGGAGCAATAGATTGTTGAGAGCGAATCCAGGCGATCGCATGGTCTACTAAATCCGGGGTCAAGTGATAATCTGGGTTATCGCTAGGTTTGTCCACCCGCTTGGTATTTTCTACCAAAGCCGGAGACCATTGGTTAGTATCACCACCTAAGAAACCGTAAAAATACTCAAATCCTAACCTTGTCGGCCAGCGATCAAAAGGGCCGGCGGCACTGGTTTCATAGTCTGGCGTGTTATGCCATTTACCGAAAGCAGCCGTGTTATAGCCATTTTGACGCAGCACTTCTGCCACAGTAGCAGCACTCTGAGGCAAAATCGCCGTGTAACCTGGATAACCTGTGGCTAACTCTGTGACTACACCTGTACTTACTGAGTGATGATTGCGCCCAGTTAACAATGCTGCCCGTGTCGGTGAACAGAGGGCTGTAGTGTGGAATTGGTTATAGCGTAATCCTCTTTCGGCCAAGCGAGTCAAATTAGGAGTTTCGACTGGGCCGCCAAAGGTACTTGCTTGTCCAAAGCCCACATCATCCAGTAGTATTAGCAGCACATTGGGAGCTTGTGCCGGAGCAGTGATTGATGAGGGAAAATCCGGTTTTGAATCTTTGTAGGTGATACCGATTTTACCTTTGAATGACTCTTCAGGAATCGGTAGAACCTTTGATGTGGCTGCTAGGGCAGGGCCAGTGAATGTAAACAAGACGACGAGGAAAGAGAGGGCGAGCGATCGCCAAAGTAAACGTGACATGCATTTAATCCTTTGAATCATTAGGAATGGGGACTGGGGAATAGGGACTGGGGAATGGGGAATAGGGACTGGGAGTAGATGGGAAGTTGGAGTAAGTCTTACCCTTCGCCCTTCTGGCTTTTTTGTGCCCAATCCCCAATCCCCAATACCCAGTCCCCAATCCCCAATACCCAATCCCTTCGACTTACTTCAAGTTCTTCACCAAGCGAAAGCCGATATGCGTTGTTCCGGTGTCGGGGGCTTGAGACTCGCGTGCTGCTGGGCGGTAGCGGCTGCAATAGTTGGGCGCACACAAATAAGAGCCTCCTTTAATTACGTGTAGAGCAATCTCTGTGGGTTTGTTGGGGTCAAAACTCTGCTTTGGGCCTGTGGGGTTCATACTATGAGCTTTGCTGTCATGTCCTAAAGCAAACCAGTCAAGGGTCAATTCCCAGACGTTACCAGCCATGTCGTAAAGACCATAACCATTGGGTGCAAAGGAGCCGACTGGAGCTGTGCCCAGATAACCATCACTTGTAGTGTTGAAAAAAGGGAATATTCCTTGCCAGGTGTTAGCTTTTTTCTCAGAATACTGATTGCCCCAAATGTAGGTTGTGTTGTCTAATCCACCACGGGCGGCGTATTCCCACTGAGCTTCAGTAGGTAGTGATTTTCCTGCCCATTTGGCGTAGGCTGCGGCATCTTCGTAGGCAATGTGAACGACTGGATGATTTTCTTTTGCAGCGATTACACTGTCGGGGCCAAAGGGATGTTGCCAATTGGCTCCTGTTGTCCAATGCCACCAACTCAAAAAGCTCTCACCTGGCTTTGCGATCTGGAATACGAGGGAACCTGGCGATCGCTGCTCATCAGGTAGATCGGGAAACTCTTCTTTAGATAAAGGACGTTCTGCAACTGTCACATATCCAGTTGCTTCGACAAACTGAGCAAATTGGGCGTTTGTGACTTCATATTTGTCAATGCAGAAGGAAGTGACTGTTACATTTTCTGCCGATTGCTCTTCGACAAAACTAGAATTATCTGACCCTATTTTGAAATTACCTTCTGGAATCAGCACCATCTCTTGAGGACAGTTACTTTGTGTGGTATCAATCGTGGCTGCAAATGCAGTTGAGTTAATCAAGAGAACAAACAGTAATGTTAAAAAAGTGAGAAAACAACAATTTTTCCCTGGCTTTGACATTGTAGAAATTAACCCCCTAGATTGGGCGGTTGCAGTTCATAAACAGAATAGTAAAATTTTCACCAGCCTTGATAAATCCGAAAAAAGCTGATTTTGACTTCAACACAAACAACTCTAAACCTCATATCTATTCTGAAATAAGGCTTTATTTTTTATAATTTGCAATAATTACTCTACTAATTAAAAACTCAGATTTCCTAACATTCAAGTAAAAAGAAATTATTCAGTTTTTTACTTGAATAATTTCTTATATTGATATATAAAGAATCTTGACTTTATTAAAACTACTGTGAATTTATTGGTTTACCGTAGTTATGCCTTAATATTGATAAATTACATCTTATCAAAAGATAAGTCAAGAACTTTTTCTGACCGAAGCATTGCCGAGGAATAACTGAGAATCCCCACTCAGCGAGAAGTTAGGAATCGCGCACTAGAAGGCTTGCCACAATCATCAAAACTTCTCCCAATGGGAGAGGCCAAGAGCGATCGCTGGCTCGAAACTCAGCATGGAGACGAGAAAGCCTAGACCAAACAACGTTCAATCGTTGCTACAACTGATTGAGAAAGAGTATCAAAGTCGTAGCCACCTTCTAAGCCAAACAGAATTTTACGAGTTACACCTAGACAATAATCAGTAAATAAAGCGTAGTCTTCTGGCTGCAAATTTATACTTGCCAAAGGATCTTCCGCATTGGCATCGTAACCAGCACTGACAATTAGTAAATCTGGCTGAAAGTTGGCTAAAAACGGTACTACCTTATTTTCAAATAGTGGCTGATATGCTGTAATATCGCTACCTGGAGGTATGGGCAAGTTAAGGACATTATTGTGAAAGCCCCGTTCTGTAGCTCTCCCAGTACCGGGATAACAAGGGTACTGATGTAACGAACAATAAGCAATTTGGGGATAAATTTCTACAATGGACTGAGTACCATTACCGTGATGTACATCCCAATCGAGGATGGCGACGCGGTTAACTTCAGGTTGTTCGAGGGCAAATAAAGCGGCGATCGCGGCATTAGAAAATAGGCAAAAGCCCATCCCCGCATCACTTTCTGCGTGATGTCCTGGGGGACGCGCTAGTACAAAAGCTGGATTAGCCGACTTTAACACAAGCTCAACTCCATCCAACCATGCACTGACTGCCAACAATGCCACATCATAACTGCGCGGGGAAACTGGCGTATCTCCATCCAAAGGGCCGCCGCCACTAGAGGCGATTTGCCAAAGTTTTTTGATGTAGGCTGGGCTATGCGCTCTAACCAAAGAAGACATCAGTGAAGGCTGTTCAGATACTGGTGTAGGCGATCGCCAGGTAATTTGATCTGCAAATGTAGCTTCTTTGAGAGCATTTGCGATCGCTATCAAGCGTTCTGGTTTTTCAGGATGGTATTTTCCAGTCTTGTGATCTAAAAATTCGTCAGAATAGATGACTGGCAGCATAGAACGAAAAAGTTTAGCAGCAGGGACACTGAAGTTATTGTATCCTCACTGACAAACAGTTTTTCCTTCCCTTGACTTTATCCATTTTCTATGAACGCGATACTTTGTGGAGTCGTTGCGCGATCGCTAAGGGAACTCCAAGAAATAAATTATCCAATATTGTGGGGTGGGCAACATGAGCGCCCAGTCTATAGGGCGGGCGAGACGCCCACCCCACAAGAGTTAATTGAATATTTTTTTATTTGGAAGTCCCTAAGTACAGCATTTCATTAATTCATAGCGAATTAAATTTGGCAATACCCTACAATGCCAATGCGTCGGGTTGCATTGTTAATGGGTTCTTGGCAACTTTTGGTGATATTGGTTGGGGTAAGGCAGAAGGCAGAGGGTAGTCCCAATGAAAAAATTTCATCACCATGAATGAAAATGTGGTAATTTCCAAGATAAGGCTGATACAAGCGAGGTTGTTTCCTTATTAGAGCACTAGAGCCTGAAGGGCAGTCTAACCTGGATATCGAGAGGAATTACCAATTGTCGCCACTGAGCAATTTTTGAGGTTTTAGTGAGCACGCAAGTCAGAATCTACTATTTAGATATCCACATATTAGCCCCCTATCAATTTTGAAAGTTGTAGTAGGTATTGAGATATGCAGGTAGTCTACAATCGTTGTGCAGGACTAGATGTACACAAAAAGACGGTGGTAGCTTGTGTAATTACTCCAAAGTCTCCGTCCGGATGGCATAAGGAAATACGTGCATTCACTACAATGACTCAGGACTTGTTAAAACTTTCTGACTGGTTAACAAGTCACGATTGCACTCATGTAGCAATGGAGAGTACTGGTGAGTACTGGCGACCTGTATTTAACATCTTGGAAGGTAACTTTGAAGTTATGTTAGTTAATGCCCGTCATATAAAAGCGGTGCCAGGACGTAAAACAGACATCAAAGACTCGCAGTGGATTGCCGAACTACTACAACATGGGTTGTTACGTGCGAGTTTTATTCCCCCTGTGGAGCAAAGAGATTTGCGCGATTTAACTCGTCATCGTAGCAATTTTATTCGAGAACGAGTCAAGAGGCGTGAATCGAGTCCAAAAAGTGCTTGAAGCTGCCAACATTAAACTTGCATCAGTTGCCAGTGATGTAATGGGTGTATCAGGACGGGCAATGCTAGCTGCGATTGTTGAAGGTAGCGCTAGTCCTGAACTAATGGCAGACTTGGCGAATGTTCCATGCGAAAAAAGCATGATTTACTGATTCAAGCACTCGAAGGTAGAGTTCGTCCTCATCAACGATTTATTCTCGCACAGCTATTGTGTCAAATTGATAGCATAGACGAAACAATTAAATGTTTTGATCAACTCTCTTGAGGAATACTGCCGTCCTTTTGAGCAAGCCGTAGAGTTAATTGATACTATACCAGGTATCGCACGTCGAACTGCGGAGATTATTGTCTCCGAAATCGGCATGGATATGAGCCGTTTCCCAAGTGCTGAACATTTAGCTGCTTGGGCTGGGGTTGCTCCTGGTAACTACGCTCATTGCTGGTAAAACGCTTTCAACTAGTACCCGTAAAGGCAATGGCTCTGTTTCATCATAGGAACTCCCTGTTAGCGCCAGTGTCAGCCCGTAACGGTCGTCTGATTGCGCCCAGTTAAGAGCTTCACTCTGCAAGTACCGAGCTTGTTCGGTGTGGGCAGATAAGGAGTCAATTCTGAGTCTGAATGGTAGGGCTTTCACCTACATCTGACCGAGAGTTCAGCCTTTAGTGACAGTAATCTGCTGTCGGGCTGGATTAGTTATTTACGGACTGATTACCGTGATTTACTAACCAACGAATCGCACAAATCGAAGTCTTGCAGGCGATGGATTGAGTCGCTGCTCTGCTCGCATTCTTTCACCATGTTCGATCCAGTCAGTAAAATATTTACTCACAGTTTCCCTATTCTCAAGGTAATACAAAATTGTGGCGTAAACCTGCTCCAAATTCAGAGAAGGATAGGTCTGGGCAATTTCTTCGGGAGTGCGAGCGCGATAGATATGGTCGTAAAGAATAGTCTCAATGCCAATACGAGTGCCTTTGAGCCGAATGTCGTCAGGGGATAAAAAATTGAAATAGTCTTCTAGTTGCATATATAAAAATTTGAAGCTTTGCCATCAATCTAGCATATGAACCAAATCCGATGAACACCAGAAAAATTCGCAACCTTGCCTTCCAAGCCCATCGCTACATCGGTTTAGCGGTGGGACTAATTGCGATTATTGTTGGTTTAACTGGTAGCCTGCTGGTTTTCCAATCCGAAATTCTTGCCTTTCAAAGGTATCAAAAAATTGGCACTATCATTCCTCAAGGGGAAATGCTGCCGATTGAGGTGGTTGTAAATACGGTGAAAAACAACTATGCGAGTCAGCCCAATAGACATCTGGTGAAAATGAATGTAGAGACGTAGCACTGCTACGTCTCTACAAGGATTCTGGATAACGCATATTTAATTTCTGGAGATGTCTAATGCCAAACTTCAGAGGATTTATGTACCGACAAAACCAGATGCACCATTTAATGTCATCTATGCAACTAAGGAAAATGATTGGATTGAAAATTACGTTCATTATTATACAGGAGCAGTTCTCGGTAATAGTCTCAATCCCAATTCCTGTTTCTCATCCTAATCCCAACTCTCAGATCCCCACGTTCTTGATCGTGTCTACCTGCAAGCTGTGGACGATAAGCGATCGCAACTTTTTGTCAATTCTTATATAGGTGTGATGATGGGCGATCGCATCTGTCGGCTCGCTACCATTATAATCATTTGATGTGTGTATTGAGCGATCGCAATAATAGCAAATGCAACTGCCGAAATCACAAATGGGTTCGCCGAAATCACAAATGCGATCGCCAAAATAGCAAATGCGATCGCCAAAATAGCAAATGAGTTCGCCAAAATAGCAAATGCGATCGCCAAGATAGCAAATGCAACTGCCGAAATCACAAATGAGTTCGCCAAAATAGCAAATGCGATCGTTGAAATAACAAATGCGTTGGCGTAGCCCGCACTTCGAGTAATGTACCAGAGAGTCAAGCGATCGCAGTAAGATTATTGAAAATCTATCTCATTAACTTTGGCCCTCTACCAATTATCGTAAATTCAAGGGTTTAAGACCCCAACCATTACACGTAGTATCATTTGAGTTGGGTAACAGTGCCTGACTCCAACTGTCTTTGATTTTGAAGTAATAAGTAATGGGTATTACTCATTACTCATTGAATCATTAAAGTCAGCCTATGCGTAGGCTCCGCCCGTCGTAGACATCGCACGATTAATTGCTTCTTCTTGACCAACTAAAGATAAATAAGGCTCTTTTAAATACTTATAAGCTGCGGCGATCGCATCCTGGGCACTCACAGCCGTAATCAATTCTTGAAACTTGGTGTCAAAATCAATTCCTAAGCCCAAAATTTCATACCAACCGTATATTTGAGCAATTTGCCCGTTCGTTTGTTTACCTAAAGCGTACTGCCCCAAAATCTTGTTTTTAGCAGCTTGAAGTGCGCTTTCGGATACTTCGGTGGTAGACAATAAATCCACTTCTGTACGCAGTCCTTCTAGAGCAATGCTGGTATTCTCCGGTGCTGTACCGATGTAAACCACAAAGGATGCTGGAAATAGCCTTGTAGAGTAAAAGGCGGATACTTCGTAAGCTAAACCGCGTTTTTCCCTTAATTCGACAAACAAGCGGCTAGAAAGCCCATTTCCCAAGTAGGTACACAGCAATTTCAATGGGGCGTAGTCAACAGAATTCACTGATGTTCCTAAATAACCGAGCATCACGATTGATTGTTGTGTCTGTATTGGCTTTAGTCTTACCTGCGGTTCTATTTTAATTTCAGGTAAATTCAGTATTGGCAGTGCTTGGGCTGTAGCTTGCCAATCACCAAAAACTTCTTCCACCAATGCCACTGCGTCTGTAGGTGTAACCCTACCAGCAATACTAATTACTACATTATCTGGGCGGAAATAAGTTTGGTGATACTCCACTAAATCCGCACGAGTTAAGCGGCTCATGGTGGATTCATCTCCCAGTACTGACATAGAGTAGGGATGATTTTGGTACATTACTTGCCGCATTTGTTCAAAAGCGACATTGAAAGGTTGCTCTTTTTGGGAACGAATATCTTGGAGTGCTAAACGCCGTTCTAGTTCTACTTGAGTTTCGGGAAAAGTAGGCGATCGCAAAATCCGCCCCGCCAATGTTAAAATTTCCGCAAAATCGGATGTTACCGTCTTGAAAGATAGCAAAAAATAATCAGTGCCAGCATCGGCACTCAAACTCGCCCCTACAGACTCGACAATTTCTGCAATTTCCAAGCTAGAAAGTCCATCGCATCCTTTTGTCATCACTGCTGAGAGCAAATGTGCCAACCCTGCTTGCTCCCGGTTTTCATTACAACTACCAGCACGCACAAAGATTCGTGCTGCAATAATATCCGCAGCCGGATTTTCTGCCACCAGTACGACAATCCCATTGTTCAATACGGTGCGATGGATGGGCGATTTTTGCAGCAAGGTTGTCATTTGTCATTTGTCCTTTGTCATTTGTCATTTGTCATTTGTCAAAAACTAATGCCCCATGCCCCATGCCCAATACTTAACACGGTTTAAGTATAGTAACCGCATAATTCTCCGGCGAGAGATACTGTTTAGCTAATTTTTGCAGTTCTTGGGCATCAAAAGACTGAATTTGCTGGGGATATGTCACAGCTAATTCAGCTTGGGCAATGGTATTGTAATACCCATAAAGCCCTGTCAGTTGATTTGGCGTTTCGGTAGAAAACGCATACTCATTACATAGCAACCTGCGTGTACGAGCAAGTTCTTGTTCGCTAATTCCTTTAGTCTGCAAATCATCCAAATGAGCGCAAATTAAAGACTCAACTTCCTCTAGATTTTCTGGTTCCAACCAGGCAGTAATTGTAAATAAACTTGATTCCCGTTGTAGAGAAAAACTACTGCAAATTCCCTGTACCAATTGCGAATCTTCTCGCAAATCACGCACTAAACGCGAAGTCCGCCCTTCTGCCAACAACACTGACAAGAAATCTAAACCATAGCCAGTACGTATATCTTCTACTCCTGGTACCAGCCACGCCATCAACAATCGCGCTTGTTCTATGCGTGGTAAACACAGTTCTTGACGGTGAATACCTGCTATGACTGGCTTTGCCACTTTTTCAAATTGCGGACAATTACAGCGTTCGGCAAAATCAGCAAATGAATGATTTACCATTTCCCAAGCTGGTTGCTGGGCTATACCTCCGGCAATTACCACCGTCATGTTTTCCGGCTGATAGTGAGTGCGGTGAAAACAGCGCATTGCTTCTGGTGATTGCTGCATCAATTCTTGCTCAGTACCCAACACCGAACGTCCGTAAGGGTGATGTGGATAGATGCTTTGAATCAGCGCTTGAAATCCTATCCAGTCGGAATCATCTTGACAAGAGCGAATTTCCTCTAGCACTACATCGCGTTCGCGGCTAAATTCATCTTCTGGAATTGCTGCATTGAGCAGGAGTTCTCCCAAGTAGGGCAGAGTATCTTTTAAATAAGGGGCGGCTGTAGTGACTGAATAATGAGCATAATCATAGCTTGTCGCCGCATTACTCACGCCACCCCGATTTTCCACTTTGGAATCGAACATCCCAGGGGGTAGCGTCGCCGTACCTTTAAAAATCATGTGTTCTAAAAAGTGCGCCATACCAAACCACGGTTTTGGCTCTAGGCTGGCTCCAGCACGCACCCAAACATCCGCCACAACTACGGGAGTGGTGGGAATTTCTTGATGAATAAAAGTTAAACCACTCTCTAGTCGGAAGACTGAGGCTGGAAATACGGTATTAGTTAGTTGTTTTAACAATTTTTTGTAGTTTTAACCACAATTTGACGCAATTGTGTCATCTTAACTCTGAACGATACCTAATTTAGAATCAAATTATACAGATTTGGAGAATTATGCGATCGCTGTTTTCTGCACTACCGAAAAATTAGACGCGTTATGCGTTGAGAGGAAAATCACAAATTAGAACTCTTGCATAAATATTTTGTGGTATGATATTGGGTTATTTTAATTTGAGATTTGGCAATTAGAATAGGAAGAATTTATCAATTTTTTCGA
>NZ_JBALEJ010000051.1:0-46180 GCF_036917975.1 Nostoc sp. | reverse complement strand
GAAGGCTCCGTCGAGGGCTCCGGCGAGGGCTCCGGCTCCGGCTAAGGCGAAGGCTCCGCCTTCGGCGACGGCTGAGTTTAATCCTTGGCGAAGGATAACTATAAATAAAACAATTATTGTTACTAAGGCAATCCAGCCAAAAACATGATTTCCTGAACTTGAACTGTCAAATATGAAAGATATCCACAATCCAACGCTGATTGAGAATAATCCTGAAATTCCAGATAGCAGCCAGGAAACACCTACTAAAAAAAAAGCACAATGTCCTTGCAGTCCTGCTTTGGCATGACTGAAGTTTGCACCTATCAGATTAGCATTGGTGAAGTTTGCCCCTCGGATGTCGGCAGAGCTGAAATTTGCACCTGCAAGGTCTTCACCTTGGAAGTTGCGGCCTCGGAGATTTTGATGGGAGTTGTCTAAAGCCATATTCCATTTGACGGAGGTGAGCAAATTTTACTACACGCTCAACGCCAAAAATTTAGGAATCGTCAGATATTCTTTCTTGTTGCATGAGAATATTTACCAAAGTTTTTGCAAAGCCATTCGTTTAATTTGAATCGCCAGCACTGGGTCACTTTGGCATTCTTGCAGAAATTCATCAGGTGGACATTCCCCCATCGTCGCATAAGATTTAAGTCGATTGAGTCGCCCTGATCGCAGTTCTCGATTTTGCACACCTTGAGCACTTACAGTTGAGTAATCTGCCAGCTTGATATCCCACTGCGGGTTGTTTGTAATTGCGCCCAAGAGACTTCGCGCATGAGGTGTTTCTAACAGGGCTGTGATCGCTTCAAGGCTTGGGCAAATCCCCAGATTTGCAGCATCTAGAATATCTGATATCTCTATTTTTGTAAGGATTTGTAAAGGCAACACGGCAGGCGCGGCGGAACTTGTGCCCTCATGACAGTCTTTCACTTCAACACCAGAGACTTGGTTTTCTGTTGACAACGAAGTGGGTTGACCTTCTGGTTCATCCACAAGCGCCAGCGTCGTGCAGTCAGTCGCCATAGGCGAGTCTTCAAGTTCTGACGCGCTTTCGATTGACTGAGGCGACGCGCCCCCCAAGGGCGCGTGAGCCGTCTCCTCCCCACGCGAATTTTCGGATTGCGCGTCAGAACCAACTACCCTACCAACAACCTTAGTTGGTTGTTGGTAGGTAGTTAAAGAATTGTTAGCCACGTTGTTAGGATTTTGAAACCCTTGCAAATCCTCACTTTTTTGACCATTCTTTTGGAACGTTTCCAAATCAGCGTGGATTTGTTCCACTTCGGGGTGATTTTGATTCCGTTCGGCGTGGTTGATTTTCTCGCCGGCGTGGATATGTTTCTCGTCACAAGAATTGCTCCACTTAAAATCGATTTTTTGAATTCTCAATCACCGCAGTTAGACATTCCATACATTTTAACTTTCCGATCACATCGCCCCGCAAGGGGATGGAAACTCTTTGTATTGACAGTCCCAGATGCGACCCCAGAGTTCGTGTTTTAATTCCTTTACCCCTCACGGGGATGGAAAGATTTTATTACTTCTGCCCCTAACTTATGGTCAGGTTGACATAGCCAAAAATACTGCCCCTGCGATCGCCACAACCTCGCTTGAAAATTTTCCTGGATCTACTCAAGCTACAAACTTCTCTGCTTCTTGAAAAGAAAGGTGAGCAATTAGCTTTTCTGCTGCCACTGCTATTTCGCTCAGGAGCGATCGCTCCTGGTACTGTCGCACCGGCTCTTCGTTGAATACAGGACTTGGATGGCGCGATCAGAACTTCAGATGTGGTAAAAAATAAATAAGGATGCTGTGCTTACGAGGTAGTACATGGAGCCACTAACTGCTGGTGTGATCGCTATAGGGACTGTGATTGCGACTAAGGCTTTGGAAAAAACGGGTGAAAAGGTAGGGGAAACTCTATGGGATAAAAGTGGTAAATTTCTCGCATCGCTCAAAGAACATTCCCCTGGAACCGTAAACGCAATTGAGAAAGCGCCAGAACAACCTCTCGATTATGGCAAAGCTGTATTAGAGGTAGAATCAGCAGCTAAAGCTAATCCAGAAGTTAGGCAAGCTGTGCAGGAATTGGTAGCAGCAGCAGAAGTTAATCCACCATCGAATTTGGCTCAAGTGCTTCTAGAAATTAAAGAAGCTATAGAGAAATCTCAACAACCATATACTCCGGCTTTTATTCAAAACATCCAAAAAGCTATTAATGTAGCTCAAAATCAAACTATTGACCAAAGGGGTAGTACTTTCCACATTTGACTAGAGTCGTCTGAAGGGGAACGGACAAAGTTAAATCCCCCAAATAATATTCCATACACAGGAGCAGTTAACTTCGTTGGGCGACAGCATGAACTGACGATACTGCGTGAAAAGTTACAGCAATCAGGTACAGTAGCAATTTCTGCTGTGTCCGGGATGAGTGGAGTTGGCAAAAGCGAATTAGCAATACAATACTCACGAGAACATGAAAGCGATTACCCTGGGGGAATTTGCTGGTTAAATGCCAGAGAATTGACTCTGGCAGCACAAATCCTGCAATTCGCCCAGCTTGACATGGAACTGGAAGTGCCACAGCAGGATTGGCAAGGAAAGTCGCTAAGTATCAGTGAACAGGTAGCCTGGTGCTGGAAGAATTGGCAACCACAACAAGGGTTGGTATTGGTAGTTTTAGATGATGTAACAGATTTAGGGAATTGTCGAGAAGTACTGCCAACAGCTAACCGTTTCCAAGTGTTAATCACAACAAGATTGCGAAACCTAGACCCCAATATTCAAGAACTATCCTTAGATGTGCTCTCACCAGAGGAGGCTTTGCAATTGTTAACAGCCTTAGTGGGGGAAAAGCGGGTACAACGGGAATTGGAAACAGCGAAACAGTCGTGTGAATGGTTGGGGTATTTGCCTTTGGGTCTGGAGTTAGTGGGACGGTATTTAGCGAAGAAGCCTCCTCAATGGACTTTATTGAAGATGCTGCAACAGCTAGAGGCACAGCGACTAGAAGATCAAGCAATCAACTACGAGCAACAGCAATTACAACAAAGCTTGAGTACAGCACAACGAGGAGTCAAAGCCGCATTTGAATTAAGCTGGAAAGAACTCCATCCCCCGACACAAACTGTTGCACAGTTGTTAAGCTTATTTGCACCAGCTATCTTTGCCTGGAAATGGGTAGAGTCGGCAAGTGGGTTGCTCGATTTGACTGCAAGTGAAGTTGAAACAGCCAACGAGCAACTTTACGAGCGCCATTTAATTCAATGGGTAGAAAATACAGAAGATGGCTACAAAATCCATCCGTTAATTCGGGAGTTTCTGAAACTCAAGCTAGGAGCTTGCGAACAAGCCGATAATTTGAAACGCGCCTTTGTAGAAGTGTTTGTGGCAATTGCTCAAACAATACCGCAGTCACCAACTCAAGAATCAATTAACTCAGTAAAAGATGCTATCCCACATTTAGCGGAGTTAGCAGAAAACTTATTAGATGCAGTTAATGATGAAAATTTAATCTGGCCTTTTATAGGCTTAGGTAGATTTTATCAAGGACAAAGTTTCTATGCGCTGGCAGAACCTTGGTTGGAGCAATGTGTATCACTAGTAAAATCCCGTTTGGGAGAGGAGCATCCCGATGTCGCCACCAGTTTTAACGAATTGGCTGTACTCTACAGATCCCAAGGAAGGTACACGGAAGCCGAACCACTTTTGATCAAAGCATTATCACTCAGGCAACGCCTGCTGGGAGAGGAGCATCCTGATGTTGCCACCAGTTTCAACAACTTGGCTTTACTCTATGAATCCCAAGGAAGGTACACGGAAGCCGAACCACTTTTGATTAAAGCATTAGAACTGATGCAACGCCTTCTGGGAGAGGAGCATCCCTCTGTCGCCACTAGTTTAAACAACTTGGCTTTACTCTACGGATCCCAAGGAAGGTACAGGGAAGCCGAACCACTTTTGATCAAAGCATTATCACTCAGGCAACGCCTTCTGGGAGAGGAGCATCCCGATGTCGCCAGCAGTTTCAACAACTTGGCTTTACTCTACAGATCCCAAGGAAGGTATACGGAAGCCGAACCACTTTTGATCAAATCATTATCACTCAGCCAACGCCTGCTGGGACAGGAGGAGCATCCTGATGTCGCCAGCAGTTTTGACAGCTTGGCTGCACTCTACTTTTCCCAAGGAAGGTACACGGAAGCCGAACCACTTTTGATCAAAGCATTATCACTCTACCAACGCCTGCTGGGAGAGGAGCATCCCTCTGTCGCCACCAGTTTCAACAACTTGGCTCAACTCTATAAATCCCAAGGAAGGTACACGGAAGCCGAACCACTTTTGATCAAAGCATTATCACTCTACCAACACCTGCTGGGAGAGAAGCATCCTGATGTCGCCACCAGTTTTAACAACTTGGCTTTACTCTATGAATCCCAAGGAAGGTACACGGAAGCCGAACCACTTTTGATCAAAGCATTATCACTCAGGCAACGCCTGCTGGGAGAGAAGCATCCCGATGTCGCCAGCAGTTTCAACAACTTGGCTTTCCTCTATGAATCCCAAGGAAGGTACATGGAAGCCGAACCACTTTACATCAAAGCATTAAAAATTGCTGAACGAACTTTAGGGGTAAATCATCCCAACACAATTACTATCCGTGAAAATCTCAAATCTTTGGGCGATCGCCTAACTTAGCACCAGTCTAATTAAAAAGCTCAAAGCTAATTACCGCGATCGCAATTAGAGCTTTGCAGGCTGACAAGGGTTTGAGATGTTTTCGTAGTAGCGATCGCTTCAAGCTGGAAACTTCTCTGTTTCTTGAAAAGAAAGGTGAGCAATGAGCTTATCGCCCGCCTTATCAAATTCCGGCTCACTGACAAACCAAACGTAAAATTGAGCAAAATAGGAAACGTAGCTTGTGCCCACTGGTATTTCGCTAGTGCCAGGAGCGATCGCTCTAGTTCGGGGCGATCGCTCTCACCAAAAGCATTTATCAATTTTTGGAGTTTTTGAAGAATAGTTATTTTGGACTGAGAACCGGAGGGCGATCGCCAAAGCAAAAAAACTTTTTAGCCAGTGGCGATCGCACTTTAACTAAGACGAAGATACATTGCTGTTACCAGTTAAAACTAGCTCATCCTGAAAAATTTTCCAACATCTTACAAAATCATTAACGCATTAGCCAGCGCCGCAATCTGCCTTGCTATTATCTGCTTTCCTTCAGCCACCGAACCATGTCGCAATTCATGAATTGCTTGATGCAAACCTGTATGAGCATTACTGGCTGCTGCGATCGCTGTCTCTAAAACTTGAGGGTTTGGCTTGTTCACAACTTACCTCTATATCCCACTTTCAGTAAATATTACCAGTTATTTCAGACCTCTTGGACGTTCCAATTAACCCGAAAGCAGCAGGGATGGTGTTGTTAAAATGAGGGGTTAGGTATCTTTTACCCTAAACCGAATAATTTAGAAATCGCAGGCAATAATTTATTACCCGCTTCCACCACCGAGGCGATCGCAGGTAAGCCTGTAAATATCCCTTTCAACATGGTGATTGCGTTTTTTGCAGTCTTTTGCTTAGTCGATTCTTGGGGACTTTTACCTGCTTCGGCTATTGCTTGTATTTGTATTAATGCATCAGCTTTGTCTGTTTCTGGCAAATCTGCCGACTGTGAAATTGCTTCTTGCAACTGCGTCAACAATTCTTTAATTCCTGGTTTCTCGGCATCTGGTGAATCAGGCAATTGATTGAGGGCAATACTCACATTACCGCTAATGGTTCCTAGATTAGCAATAGAACTATTGCCAGCGATACCGCTAACATTACTGCTACCTTGAATATTGATGCCACTGATATCAGACATGATGGTATTTCCTTGTGTATAAGATTTCGGCTGCCCAAGTGCAGTTGTAATCATATTTTCTAAATTACGAATGCGATCGCTTTTTTCTACCAGCAATAATTGCTGACTCTGCGATAAAGCTTTGAGTTGATTATAATCATCAAAATATTCTGCACTTAGTTGAGATTTATCGCTACCTACTGCGGTTTTGGCTCTGAGTAAGAATTTATCATCGCCGCGTTTCTCCATTGCCACAATTTTTAACTCGGCTTCGGGATGGTTTTCGGCCAGGTTTTTGAAAGCGATCGCAACAGCGCGAGGGTCAACGCCTTGATTATGGTAAAGGTCGAGGGTGTCAAAAATTGGCTGGATAAATTCGGCAAAATCCCTGTCTGCAAATACCTCTTGTTTATTATCAGGTTTGCGGAGGGGATCAGGGTCTTCTTTGGTGGGTAAGCGCATAAAGACATATTCACACCTCACCCCATGCAATTTAGTTGTATTTGTAATGCCCCAATCTTCAATGTACGCGCCCGTGAGTGTTGCACCTGTTAAATCTGTGCCGTCTAGTTGCGTTTGCTTTAGCTTTGCTCTTGACAAATCGGCATCTTGGAAATTAGCTTCACTGAGGTCAGCACCGATAAAGCTGGCATCTGCTAGGTTAGCTTTTTTTAAGTTGATACCTCGCAGGTTTTGACGGTCAAAGTTTGTGTCTTGTCCCTGCCCTGTAACCAGCAGTTGACGTACTTGTGAGTTTTGAAGATAAGTCAAACCAGGAAGAACACGGTCAAGCATTTTGGCTTGATGCCAACAGCTACAGATAAGGATAGTGTTTCGGAAATCTGTACTTTTGAGCGTAGCTTGGGTGAAATCAGCATTGGTTAAATCAGCGCCACGAAAACTTGTACCTCTTGTAGCTGCAAAGGCAACAGCGATATTGCGAATTAAGGAATATTTTTCGTTTCCTTTCATCGCTTGCCAACCAATGTAAATACTAAATAACACTCCGACGACGGCGACAGCGAAGGCTCCGGCGACGGCAAAGGCTCCGGCGACAGCAAAGGCGATAGCGAAAGCAACGGCGATGGCTCCGGCGACAGCAAAGGCGACAGCAAAGGCGACAGCAAAGGCGACGGCGACAGTGAATGCTCCGGCGAAGGCTCCGGCTCCGGCGAAGGCTTCGGCGATGGCTCCGGTGACGGCGATGGCTCCGCCTCCGGCGACGGCGATGGCTCCAGCTCCAGCTCCGGCGACGGCGACGACGAAGGTCAAGGCTCCTAAACCAGCTACTACTCCTTGGCGAATTGTGACCAAGAAAAAGGCAATTAATAGGATTAGGACAGTCCAGCCCATAATATGAGTTTCTGGTCTGGAATTAAATATTTGTGACACGAAGGAACCATTGAAAGCCCATAACAATCCTGACAGTCCCGACAACAACCACGAGACAAAGACTAGGAAAATTACCCACCAGCGTTGCAGTCCAGCTATGGCATGGCTGAAGTTTGCACCTGTTAGATTAGCGTTGGTGAAGTTTGCCCCTCGGATGTCGGCATAGCTAAAGTTTGCACCCGCAAGGTCTTGTCTTTTGAAGTTTCGTCCTTGGAGATTTTGACCAGAGAAGTCTAAAGCCATGTTCCATTTTATGGAGGTGAGCAAATTTTACTACACGCTCACTGCTTTCAATTCAGGAATCGTCAGATATTGCTTATTTTTGCATGAGAATAGTTACCAAAGTTTAAGCAATGCCATTCGTTTAATCTGAATTGCCAACACCGGGTCACTTTGACATTCTTGCAGGAATTCATCAGGTGGACATTCCCCCATCGCCGGATATGATTTAAGTCGATTGAGTCGCTGCGATCGCCATAGCTCCAGGAAAATTTTCCTGCTTCTGTTCACACTGCGAACTTCTCTGTCTCCTGAAAAGAAAGGTGAGCGATTCGCTTGTCCCCTGCCTTGTCAAACTCTGGCTCAGAGACAAACCAAACATGAAATTGAGCAAAATAGGAAACGTGACTTGCACCCACCATTATCTCGCTAGTACCAGGAGCTATTACCCGAGTTCTGGGCGATCGCTCCTGATACTCTCGCACCTTATCAATCAGGGTAATCTCGGCACTAATTTGGGGCAATACCCTCCGTCTGACATCGGATTCATGATACATTGCTCCCAAAATACGCATATGCTGTTCGGTACAATAAACACTGAATGACCATAAGTGTGGTTGCTCAAAAGCTGGCCCATCACCAATGCCGTTTCCGTTGGCTGAATATTCCAGCTTCCCCCCATCTATAGCTCTGGCTCTGGGGAATTTTGGCTCTAGAAAATTGCTGAAGCTAACAGAAAGACTATCCAGGATTAAGGTAATACCGCTCATAAATTGGCACTCCTCACCGCATTTTTGGAAATATTGCTGTAAATGTCCGCTGCATCACTCACAGGGTTTGCGGTGGTAACATTAAGTGCAGATGGGCGAGAAGCGATCGCCACTAAGTTAGCATTCATTTTTTGCAGTTCAGTGACAACATCTTGATTCGATAGTTTGGACTCCATTGATGTGCTGCTCTTACCTGCATCACCCATCGCACCTGACACTTGGTTGCTCCATTTCGCTAAATCTTCCAATCCATTACTGACGTTAATTAAGGTATTAGAAAAATCAGGCGGCTTATCTGGTGCCGACAGCGGCTTGGTAAATGGATCGGGAGCAGCACTGCGGCTGACAGGACTGTAATAATTACTGTTTTTAGGAGGGGTAACTTCCTTATCCCTGGACTCCCTCGGAACAACTTCATTGGGCGAGATCCCACCCGTACCTGATGCTGTCGCTTTTTCCTGATTTGCTTTGATTTGAGACTCTCTTTCCTGATCCGCCTTGTCTGCTGCCTCACGTTCAGCTTTAGCCTTGGCCTCAATCCGAGCAATTTCCTTCGCCCTAGCTTCAGCTATTTCCAAAGCCGCCGCTTGATCTTGGGCTGCATGGGCAGCCTCCCGCTGCGCTTGCGCCCCTTCCTGTTGAGCCAACTGCGCTTTCTTCGCATTGTCGGCTAATTCAGCCTGCATTTCGACACTGCGCTTGGCAGCATCTATAGATTTAGCGGCGACTTCTTTGGATAAATCTGCGGTTTTTATATCCGCATTGGCTGAGGCGATCGCATTTTTGTCACCTAACTGTGTTGCTTTTTCTAAATTTGCCTTAGCTTGGATTTGTGATTGACTAGCCTTGGAATCGAGAATTTGAGCTTCTAAAAGAGCGATTTCTGCTGTTAATTTGGATCTATTTAATTCAATATCTAATAAAGTTCGAGCAGCCTTTTCCTCGCGCAGAGCCGCAGTATTTTGTTCTTCGGCTAGTGTGTTTTGTAATTTACGCCGTTCGGTTAGAATATCGGCTTCCGAAGTATTTGCAAATCCAGAAGCTTTTAACTGGGCATTGAGTACCGATGCAACCCCTGGATCTAAATTAGGATCGCTATCAAGCTTACGCCGTGCTTCTACTGCCCGATCCACCGATGCCAGTTTGCTGTTTGCCTTGACATCACTTAATCCGGCGATCGCCTTTTCTAGATTTAGACGACTTTCTAGTAAATCCTTCTCTTGCTGTTGAATTTGCAGCAGGTTATTACGAGCATTCTTCTCCTGCTCCAGCAAATTTACAGTTTCTTCAATTGCCCTCTTCTGGGCATCAGCACGCTCTTGAATACCTTTAATCGCTTCGTCTAATGCCTGTTTGCGGGCTTCAACTTCCTTAGTGACTTCTTGAAGAGTTAAAGCTGTTACTCGCTTTTCAATTTCAGTTCTACGGTCAGCGGCTTGTTCCTTGTCTATGAGTTTCTTAGCTTCTAATTCGCTAATTTGGCTATATTCTTTATTGGCTAATTCAATTCTTGCACTGACAGCTTGTTGCTCTATTTCTAGAATTTTCTTAGCAGCAACTTCACTCTTGATTGTGCCATCAGCTTCCTGCTGTTTGACACCAATAACGGCTCTATCACCCTTAATATCAACAGATGAGAGTTTTCTAGCATTAACTTTATCAATTGCTTTGAGTTCACGGGCACGAGCATTTTCTTGAGCTTGTACCTCATCCTCAATATCTTTAAGTTTTAACTTTTTGATATTGCCGTTAATTTCTATTTCTTGTTTTGCATACTCTTGAGCCGTGATTGCATTACGCGCTCTTAAACTTTTAATCCGGTCTAATTTATTTTCCTCTGATGTGATTTCAGTCTTGGTGCTTGCAATTTTAGCTTCAGCTATTTGCTTGGTTGCTTCTTCGTTTGAAATGACACCTTTAAGCTGTAATTCTCGAATCCCGATAGATTTTTCAGTTTCAATATTTATAATATTCCGAGCAGAAGCTTTAGCAATAGTATCTTCATTTTTTAAAGCTTCTTCATTAGCTGCTTTTTTCTGAGATACCAAGTTTTGAGCAATCTGCGATCGCAGGTTAGCACTTTCGCCTTCAAGGTCTTTAATTTTGGTATTAACTTTCTCAATTTCTTCTGGCTTTGCTCCCACTTTAGCCGCTTCTAATTTAGGAATCTCAGTTGCAATTAATTGTTTCCTATCATCAAGTCCCTTCTTTTCTACCTCAAGCAGTTTAGTATTTGCTTGTTCTTGAGTAATAGTTCCGGCTGCTACCTCTTCATTGATTCTGGCTTTTCTCTTGTCAGTAGCAAGGGCAATATCCTTGGTAGATTTATCGTAAGCTTTACCTAAAGATTCGACATCAAGAATTAAATCTTTTAAGGATTGAGAGTTGTTTTTATTCGCTTGAGTATCAGATTCAATCTGTAAAACTCGCTTCCGTAAAGCTTGTTTTTGAGATTCTAGATTCTTAATATTTTCATTGATTAATTGCTGTTGCTCAATAGTTGGAGCTTTTTGAGATTTGAGGGTATCGATGTAGTTATCGAGTACGTTGATTTGCCCAGAAACTTCTTGTTTAAATTTCTTAATCCCCTCAGCACCTAGCCGTTGCTTGTCAGCAGCATCAACTGTCATCAAACCATATTTAGCCAGGATGTCATTGGAGACATCCATAGTTTTTCCAGTTTGGTCGAGTTGCTTATCCAAAGCAAACATCGCCAATTGATTACCGCGCTGTTCAGCGGTGAGAATCGCTAACGAATTTCCATAAGTTGAAGTGACATCGCTAGTTCCCCCAAGCGCTTGGTCTAGTTGAGCCAATCCCGCCCGCGCTGCTTCAATTGGCCCAGATTTTGCCAGTGTCTGCCCTAATAGATCGAAACCACTAGCTGCCGTAGCAGTTTTGGTAGCAGTTTCACTGAGCGCAGAACTACCCTTTTTCAGGCTGGCTTCAAACTCCAGCATTTTTCGGGTGTTGTCCTCAACCGTAAAACTGAATTTGGCCCCTTCCGAACGCTTAAAAGCTTCAGAAACCGCGTAGACAGCACCCCCTACCAACGCTGCTTGAACTGCCAGGATTGCCAGTTTGCTAGCAAATCCTAAAGTCGCTGTGGCAGCTGTACCTGTGGCGGCGGCGTATACATTGCGGGCTGTCGTAGCTACCCCCGACTGAATAGTACTGGCAGCCAACGCCAAATTACTCAAAGAAAGTTCAGTGGTGAGAACTCCGGTGACAGCAGCAGAAGTCCCGGTGACTGCGGTATTGGCTGCTGTTGCCGCACTATTTAAACCTAGTGCCGCAGCGCTTGCTGTAAAACCAGCTGTAAATATCGGAGTCAGTGCCCCAACAGTTGCGATCGCTCCTCCCAATGTGAGCATCCCTCCAGTCAACCCAATGGTTACACCCAAGGTTTGCTTGACAGATTCGGGCAGGGAGTTAAAAGCTTGAAGAATTGTAGCTGTGGCTGCAACGACGGGCGATGCTACTTGAAGTATTCCTTGTCCTAAACTAACAAAGGCTTCATTAGCTTGGTTTGCAGAACGTTTAAGTTGACCTTCAAAAGAATTTGAAACTTTGTCGGCAGCGTCTTTTGCAAGTCCGGCACTGTTTTGAATATAGGCTAAGTTCTTATTGAAAAATTCTACATTTTGTCCGGCGCTGGGCATGATTGCTGCCACAGCTTCCACCGATCCAAATAACTCAGTTAGAACCTGGGGAGTAGCTGCCCCTTTGGCGTTTAAGTCTGCCAGAATACCGGATAGCCCCTTAGACTGCAAAGCCGCAGCGTTAAACTGTACACCCAAATCTTTGGCTAGTTTGGAGGCGACCAAGGTCGGTGATAGAATCGAGGTAATCGCTTGGCGAATACCTGCCACAGCACTGGAAGCCTGCACACCTTTGGCGGTTGCACCAGCTACATAGGCAGAGAATTCCTCAAGGCTCACCCCGGCTGCCGCCGCTGTAGTTGCAGCCTGCCCGATTATTCCCGCGTACTGCGCTACGGTTATTTTTCCAGCGTTTTGTGTGGCGATTAAAACGTCCGTAATATGAGCAGCCTTATCAACTGATTGCCCGTATGAATTAAGAATTGTGGTAGTCGCATCTGCTACCGTATTCACATTACTAAATCCACCGATCGCAGCGTAGGTGGAGTTTTTGAGGATGTTGGTAACGTCGGCGGTTTTAGAGTAACCCGACGATAAAACATCGTATGAACTGTTAAGCAGATCGGTGGAGGTGGATTGATAACCCAAATCAGCCGACAGTTCCCGCATCGATTTAGCCAACCCATTACTATCTTCAGTGAGGGTGGCTGCTTTGGCTTTTGCAGAATCAAAAGCGATCGCGGCTTCTTTGGCCTTATCTGCGACGATTGATAACGCGATGCCAGCAGTAGCACTCAACCCGCCAAGAGTGGCTTGTAGTGTAGAAGCAGAGTCATTAACTCCATTCAAACCACTCCTAGCTGGATCGGTGTTGAGTCCAACATCAGGTAGGCTATTTAACAAGTTTCGCAGATCGGCAATATCCCTGGCAAGTTGTTCTCTTGCCAAGCGAACTTGGATATCTACAGTGCCGACATTAGTCATTGGTTATTAGTCATTAGTCATTAGTCATTGGGCATTGGGCATTGGGTATTGGGGACTGGGTATTGGGTATTGGGGACTGGGCAATAATCAATAGTTTTTCTTCCCTACAACGCCAGATCAAGAACTGCCTCCCCTGCCCCCTTGCCTTATTCCCCATTCCCTATTCAGCCGCTGCCCTAATCAACTCAAGATCGACTAAAGGGCCTACCCAAGTAGGCAATAGTCCCTCCTGTGCCAAATCCAAAAAGATAATGGCCGTAGCTTGAGAAATTGTGAGGCGAGCATTTTTTGTAAATAGTTTTTGTTGATAAGGGTTAAACCAGTTGGAATCTGGGTTTTTAACTCCTTTCAAATAGCAAAGCGCCATGCCGACGCTGGCAATTGGAGCAGCCCAATGGTAGGCGTCAACAAGCTTCGTCTGGTGCATCTGCGCTACAGCCTGTTCGATCAACCAAATCGGCTGATTACCAAAGTTTAGAAAGTCAAACCTTTCTTCACTTGGGTAGCCTTGACGCAATTGCCAGTAAATAGCGCTCCAATCAACAAGCTCTACTTTTTTGCTTCTTCTGAGTTGGCAATACCAGCTTCAGATAAATTGTCGGCAACAACAAAACCCAGAGGTACGCTTGATTGTTCTGCAAATACAAAGTAAGTACCTACAATGTCTGGGCGACTTGCGACTACGCCCCCACAAGTAGTTGCATAATCGGCAGCGGCAATATAAGCATCGCTTCCCTGAAGCCTAACCAAATAGCTGTCACCAACCCAACGGGTGCGCTCGTTGTTGACAAAATCATACAAATCTTCAATCAGGGGAAAGCTGTGAATATTTTCTAAAGTATCTTTGCGAGTCCAATTAGGATCGACTCTGTACTTGAATAGAACCGTTGCAATTTCGATTTTGGCTTCTGATAACGACTGGTTTTTTAACCCCACATAATAATCTGCGATCGCCAATTCTTCATTCGGTGTCAAAGACCCTAAGCGAGGAATTTTCAATACCCCATAGTCGGGGTGTCCAACCTCTACATACTCTTGCGCTTGTTGAGGTTCGGTTTTCCAGGGTAATTGCTTGTTCATATAATCCTCAGTACAAAATTGTAATTAACAGTTTCAAGAACGACATCAACCAGGGATACCTGGTATTTCACTTGATCGTTTTCTTGGTCTATGAGGATGGGGAAATCACTCAACTCCTCATCCGGATCTGCTAGCAGAATCCCCACCGCAATTTGCTGCTTTGTAACCTGACAGTGGCAAGCAAATAAACCTCTAGTTTGCAAACTACGATGAAAACCCATAGGGACTAAGTTGTAGGCTTCGGTTGGATTTCGTTGCAATAGCCGAGGAATGCAACTTCTAAATTTTGACTAACGAACCCGTCTGCCGGGACTTCATCGGGAATTGAGGTTACTGCTGCGGGTCCCTCAGTTACCTTGCCCGCGATGTAAGCCTCTGATGGAGGCGGAAGCATCCGTCTCACCCAAACTTCTTGATCGTTTTCGTAGGCATATTCAGCCGTTCGCAGTCCAGCATCGTAATAGAGGTAATTCCCCGCGGCGGACAAACCGCGTTCTCGACTAGTGGTAGTCCCGTCGCGTTCTGATCCAGAATCAAAGGTGATGCTCGATTGCAAATTCGCGCTGCGGGCTACTGAAGCTCCAGACCGAGCTTGAATTCTTACAGGAAATTCAGCAGTAGCTCCATCAGCGATCGCTTCTGGCAAGGCATAAACAGTAAGAGCCGTTGCGCCAACAACAGCATTCGCCGAAAGCTGGGCTAATCGCTCCACACCGCTTTCATCCTTGAATAATAGCCACTGCCCCTTGGGTATCAATCCCGTCAGCGCAGCTTCCAATGGGATGCTAGTTGCTGCTTTGGCGATCGCAGCAGACGATACTCCGGCTGCAATTAGAGTTTGATCTACTGGCTTGGCTCTTACCCCAGTGGGCAAAAGTGCCAAGTATAATTTCGTACCCTTTGACTTTTGAATAGCTTGGGTCATAAGTCACCTGTATAAAAAGAGTGAAGGATTTGCATTTCGCAGGTTTCGATATTGCCAATGAACGGATCGCTGATAGTGCGAATTGGATCGCCGGTAATATCGAGAACGCTTAGAAGTTTGAATAATGGCTCAATGGTGCTTTTGGACACATCGTATTGTCTTAAAATAATCTGGGTAACAACGCTTTGGATAATGCCATCCAGTCGTTGTCCTACACGTACAGAATTAAGCGTTACTAAAACTACCTCTAAGCCACCAGCGACAGAAGTCCCAACAGGTGGGTAAACCTCGACATTTGACCCCAATCCTAAAAGAGCGATCGCGGGGTCGGTCGTGCCATCAGGAAAAGTGTAAGTTCCGATTTCGCCAGCCAGTGCAGTCACGATCTTGGATCGCGACGTTGCAAGTGCTGACTGAAGTTCTGGTAATATATTCGCCGCGTTAGCCATTGCCAAGTTTCCTCCGAGCGAGAGTGCTGACAGTGCCAGCAACGTTAAACGTTGCCAAGGTATAGGTTGTCCACGGTCTTCCTGGGATGACTGTCCCATCGGGCATGGTGTAGCCCTGGTGAACATAAAATGAGTAGTCAACGGGCCATGCAAATGTTGCTTGACCTAATCCTTGAAAACTTATTTGCTGACAGGAGCGCAACCCTCCTCTGTCAATAATGTTTCGAGGAGATGGTGCGGTTGGCCACTGCCAAATATTGGCTGTAATAGATTTAGTAAACTCGCGTCCCAAGAGAAACACAGTTTCTTTGAAAGCCTCATCCAATGCCCGCTCTGCTTCTGAAAAGTCAAGGTTTGCTGTCATTTGATTTCAAACCATCCAATTAGGCGATCGCCAATAATTTCCTCGGTTTTGAAGGGGGAGCGCCCTCTCCTCAAAATCACAAACTCCCCGTTTAATTCGTCCCAGGTTGCAGATGCTCTAGCTTCGTGCTGGATGGTATTTGGTATGAGCAGAGTTCCTGGCTGACCATTTAAGGAAACAGAAACCACACGTCCCTCCAAATAAACTGCTTGTAAGCTGACTCCAGGCAAACGCTCTTTTCTATAGGCGCTTGCAGCTTTAAGCATTGCTGCCACTACTAGGGACTCGCCTGCCGCAAACATCCGATTGCCCGTTATAGGGTCAACACCCGCCGCTGCTCCAGGAAGTATCCAAGTCAGCGTGGCATTGGCGAAACTAGCAAATGGCGATTGCGGCATGTCAGTAAACCGGGATATTGGGAATTGAGGTTGTACCAGCATTTAGCAGTGGCAAATCAACGCCAACCATCAGAGCTACAAATCCCGCCGGAACAGTCCACCCATATTTGCGATCTAATCCCCGCTGAATATCGAGATATGACTCAATCGGGCGAACCATCCCTGTAAAACCTACCCCGTCAGCATTAGATAGCTGTTGGTGCTCTTTAGCTTGTTCGAGAATTTTGGCAACCACCCAGTAAGGGCGAAACTGAGTAATTTGGTTCGCATCCACCGCCGCTGATTCCCGAAGATAAATCTCTACGTTGACTGCTGTCGCATCATCAAAACCTGTTAAGGTCTTGACTAGATCAAAGTTTGTTTGGTAATCAGAAAAATCAGTCATTGGTCAATGGTTGGAAGCAGGTTGCTACAAATTCCTCGGTGATGTCTCGGAAGTCATTAACTTCAAATAAACGTTCCAGGAATTGCTCTGAAGCTGGATTGATTGGGGTAGTTGCTGCGGTTCCGGCATCATGTAGAAGGGTAAATATCCTGATTAAATCAAGTGCCTCTTCACGATCCTCGTTGAGTAAATCAGCGAAAAACAAGATTAGGATAGCGACTATGTGTAGATAGCCTGCGTACCCAAATGCGTCGCAAATTATCCCAATCGACGGGTTAATTACTGAGCAGACACAATGAAATACTTTGAGTTGCCCAACGTTATCGGGGTCGCTTGCCCAGAGAGAAAAATTTATAAAAGTGGGACGATGCAATTTTTCCATAATTTTTCTCAAAGTATAAAAAGGTACTACCCATTGCGAAAAGATGGGTAGCCCCCGACCTTAAGCTGTAGTAGAGGAGCGGCAAAAGGTCGATTATTTGGGTGGGGATTTCGTCAAGGGTGAATTTTTCTCTACCTCAGATACACCCTCTGTTTCCGTGGGCGACCACCCTAAAGCTACAGCTAAATCTTCAGGAATTGATTGCAACCCCGCTTGATAAGTTTTCCCACGCCAGCCGACTGCATAAGGAACTTCAAACTCAATAAGTGTCATAGCTCAAGTTGGATCGGGAATGTTCAGAACAGCGATCGCTTCTGGATCTTGAATGACTGGCAGAATTGTTTGCCACCCCTGCATTTCAATGCGTGGGGGCTTGTCATCTTTGTAGGTGGCGCGGTTTGTTACACCAGGTTTAGCTTCGCCAACTGGTCTACCAATCGCGGTGTAACCCAAGGTGTTATAGAGGGGAATTGGTTCCTCGCCACCCAAATCAATCGTCTGGTCACGTCCGGTTTCACACAGGAGAACGAAAGCGTTTTCGTCCATGAACCGTTCACTTGACCCGTCGCCATTGAAAAAGCGGAGGTCGTAGGTATCACATCGAGGAATTTCGTTCTTGGCGAATGCCAAATCGACAACGCTAGCTGTCCCGTTGGGTCCAGTACCTGCCAAGCTTCCTTGGATGATTGTGATCCCGCCACCGTAGGCTTGCACCTTCGGAAGCATTGCCAACCGCATCTTCAATTTGGTTGAAGTGACACAACGAGTAACAATCAAACCTTTCTCGGTTTTGAGCCAGTTGATTTTACCAATGATGTCTTCAATTGCATCATAGCCATCGTTGTACCAGCCAGTTGGACTACCTACACTGCCACTAGGAATTGTCACTCGATGTCCCGCTGGGTTGGGGATGTCAACAATTTCTTGATAGTTATTGGCACCCTTGCGAATTATCCGAGCCTTGACGATCGCATCAGCCCGCTGCTTTTCTCGATACTCAGCCAGCGCTCTGCCGATAGTGCGATCGGTAAAGTTGACAATTTGTTCTTCTGCTTGTTGCATACTATCGACATTATTTTGTCCTAATTTTTCAATTAGGGTGTCGAAAGCTTGCCCAGTAAATTCTGACCCAATATCGGATTCTCCAAGCTCCACAAGAAAAGAACCGACTCGCGCCCCACCTTTGATTACTACCGGCGAATATCTAGTGCCGGAGTTAGGCATGATAGTCTTGTAGCTGATTTCTTCTTCGCGGAACTCATTTCTAGGTACGTTCCGTTCAGGGAGAAGTTCGCTGAAGTAATATCTGCGAGTCCTGGGGCCGAACTGTAATCGGGGATAATTGACCGTATCTATTAAAACGTTTTCCGCCTTCAACCGCTCCAACAGAGCGCTGACACTTTCTGGCATCTCAACCTCCCTGCGTAGTTGGATAAAGTTCTTTAATTTTTGCCAAAACGGCGGAAAGTCCCGTGAATGGGTAATCAGGGAGATAATTGTAATAGACTAAAGCTTCATGCCGATAAAGCGTGGCATCGGCGTTGCGGTTGGCGTCGTCAATGTCGTAAGCCAAAAGATAAAAGTCATCATGAGCGACTGCGGTTTTCAAAGCTACAGCCACGCCACTCGCTGCCGATGCACTTAATCCAGCCGTAATAGTCAAAGTACGATTAAGGTCGTTGACTCCATTTGTTGCAATGGTGTAGTCTACCGTTGCAATAGTCAGAACGTCTCCAGACCGGTATCCTGATGTGCTGCCAACTGGCAAAATCGTTCCACCGCTTGCTACTGCCGCAGTTAGGATAGTGGAGAGAGTTGTATTTAAATTGTTATTGACTGGCTCCCAGTGGGTGGCATTAGCTCGTCTTCCCAAAAGCACACCACTAGAAATTTGGCGAATGCTGTTGGACTCAGCAAATTTATACTTATTGACTCGCACACCTCCAGGCAGCAAGCTATCGCGATCGCCAAAATCGGCCATCCATCGGGGCGCAGTATTCCGCGTCCCGGAAAATTCTAATCTAGCCACAATATTTTTGACCTTGCGCTACTTTTGGCTGACCACCAAGGTCAAGATTGTCCACCAAGGACGATTAAAGTTTTTAGGCTTTTACAGCTGGTGTCCCGTAAAGAGGAGCAAGGGTCTTATTAACCACGCTGCCTTTCTCTCCAGCCCCTTTCGGTCCGCCCTCTGGAAGCCTGGGACTGGGATCACCTTGAAACAAAGCTGGCACAAAAGCTTTCCAATTCGCATCAGCATATTCTCGCAATTCGGAGCGAGTCTCACCTTGCACTACAAATACCTTGTCGTTTTCTACAACTATCTGATGATCATCACGAAGCAAAGTCTGCAACACTTTAGGCTGTGCCCCAGCTAAAGTCGCTGCTTCCGTGACACCAAGCGATCGCGCTAAGGTTTGCTTTTCAGATTCCAAAGCAGTTAATTTTGTTGCATTCTCAGCAATCTGAGTTTCTAAACTTGCAACTTTAGTAGTCGCTTCAGTTAGGGACGTTTCGGTTGCTGTGGTTTTCCCTTTTTCGGTTTCGAGGTCACTTTTTGCTTGCTGCAATTGTCCGTGTAGGTTGCTGGTTTGATTTTTGAGTTCTGTTTCACTTGTTTCTAAAGCTTTGATGCGAGTTTTCCCTTCAGCATTTTCAGTACGCAATTGCTCAATCTCGGCGGCAGTGGTGGTTTGTTCGCTAGTCGCCCCTTTGAATTTCTGCCGCCAGTTTTGGGCTTCTTTATTTACACTGCTAACGTGATTGCGGATTGCCTCAGCCGCTTCTTTGCCGCCTTCCTGCTCATCCAGCCATCCCAGAGCTTGCATATAGTCCATAACAATAAATAAGATTATATACTTTTCGCCCCTTCATCTTACGAGCGCCTAAAATCCTTAAAATCGGTATCAGTACTGATTTTTTGATTTTCAGTGGGAAAATACGGACGACCTTGCTGGTTAACAAGTTACAATTGTTTGGTTTGAATCGATTTTATGGAGCTGGGCTAATGCTTGATTTAGTCCAATTTGTAAAATCTCTGAGGATTTAGACGCTGGTTTTTTTATTCACAAAGCATTTTTCCAAAAGTTCTGCGATGCACCTCGCAGAACTTTTTTATTGGGGAGAATAGTTATTCTTTAGAGTTTCCAAAAATCGGATTATTTTGGGAATTTAAAAATAATCGCAGTTTTATTTTTCCATATTTAAATGGAATATTCTGCGTCGCTATTTTTGAGGAGCCGCTTGGAACCCAGAACCCTTGCCGGGCAATATTTTCGGGGAAATAAGATGTTGCAAGAAATCAAAAAAAACGTGTTAGGATCAAGATGTGGCAAACAATCAACCGCGAAGGAGATATAAATGAGAGTATTTCAGATTACACAGGAACAGATTGATGGAAGTCAGGTATTGAGGCAGGAGGATTTGGGGAAGTGGTGTTACTTGGTAGAGGGGGAAATTCTAGGCTTCTTTAATACGTCGAAGGAAGCGATTGAAGCCCAATTGAATATATTGAAAGTTGGGCAGGAGGATATTGACGGATCGGATTATTTGGGATCGGAGCATTTGGGTAAGTGGGCTTATTTGGGTGGGGCTGCGGATGATTGGAAGTTGCAGGGATTCTATGAATCGGAGGCGGAAGCGATCGCTGGATATAAATTGAGCCGATCGATTTAGTAGTTGAGGGGCTGGAGATCCAGCCCCAGATATATGAGTTTTGCAAATAATTAAAAAGGCTGGTTTGAAATATGGATGAATTGAAAGTTGAAAAGATAAAGTTGGTAGTGGAGACGGTTAAGAATGAGGTGGGGTGTGCCTGTAAATTAGGTTCAGATTGTCAGGGTGAATTCCACATTATTCCTGGAACTAATTGCCACGCTTGTTTATTGTGTTGTTATGCCTTTTTGGATGGAGAATTTGTATTCCTTCCAAATCACCCGGAATTCGATCCCGCGCATCCATTGTTTAATTAATTGATATTGGGGGGTTCTCCCCCCGATCTATTCTTAGATGAGTGGGGATTTGAAATATTTCAAATCCTCAATTTTGTTATTTTCTCAATTCCAATATTTCCAATTCGCCAAACTTATATCTGCCTTGAGTTTGGTGATTTGGGTGGAATTTATCTTCCCCCAAGTTGCCCATTTATATGAGGTTTTTATGGATGACGAATTGAGGCTTGGGTCTGTGCCAGCAGAAGAAGGATATCAGCAATATGGAATTCCTAATTATCACGTCCGGGCGCAGAACGAATCTAAGATTTACAAAAAGCAATTGCTTCGTTTATTCCCCATTCCCAAATCCTTGAGAGGAAAGGCTGACTTTCAGTTGGATATAAATCTTGGATAAAAATACAACAACCATTGCCTTCGTCAAAAAAAGGAAAAGTGCAATCTATATATGGCTAGTATTTGTATTAAGAATTAGGGCAAGTATTCTGTCAGTTAAACCCAGTGTTGATTAAAGTTGAATACAAGTCCCACAATCCTTAATTTGACCCACATGCTGCTAATATATAATTATTAGCAGCATGTGTGTTATATTCAGTGTTTGGAGCTTATTTGTAAAGATTAGTGTGTGGCGAGCTTTGCTAATGTATTAATTTTGAAACCAGATTAAAGTTTCTGGAGTACACGGCATCAGCGTGCCAAACCGGGTTAATTGTACTCTAAGGCTGAAAGTAAGATGAGGGAAGCGTTTCAAGAAGCGCTTTTTGATGAAAAAACTATGATTATGCTGCTAGTTTTGATCGAGTTTGAACGAAAAATCGTCGTTTCAGGCACTTGAATTTTTCGATTCGTACAAAAAACCTTTTTTGGCACGGTGATGCCTATCTCAGTGGCTACCGTACTTGGGATCGCTTCTTCTTTATCTTTATAGAAGATGTGGAGTTTGCACCAATGAACTTTTACATTGACAATAAGTCACTTAAATCAAACTCTCCATCCTTTATTTGAGAACTATTTCTTTCTGATGCAAGCAGTAATAAAATGGTTTCTAGGTAATCCACTGACCCTTGTAGTTTATCTTTTAAGATTTCAAGTCCCCCATTAGCATACTCTTCAAAAATTTTCAGTTTCTCATTTTCTGAGTCTTCATCAGAAGCAAGAATTTTTGGGTCTCTAGTATGTGATATTGCCAATAAATTTATTACAGTATCATACCCTCTATTAATAAAAATAGATTGCCTAATAGGTTCTGGCTTTTTGGCAAATTCTTCCAAAGGAACTGATTTTTTTCTTTTAGCTCCTAATGAAGCTGCAAAAACCATAACATCTGCATAAGTGTCAAAAGGACTAGTTGCTTCTTCCACTAATGATTCTAGTAGGGTAGCTTTATCTTTTGAAATCCTAATTCTTTTATCAGCCATTGTTAAAACCTACTCTGCTATAAACTAGTTATATTTATTAACTTCCAAAATTTCTGTGTACTCTTGCTCTATTGGACTATGTTTAACTAAAGGATAACTATGACCGTATAAATCAATATTATCTTCGATAGAGTCATGTTTTGGAGAATAGTAAGTCAATACGTACTGTTTTCCTATATATTTAGTCATTTCTTGCTCAACTTCATTAATCCATTGTGCTTTATTAATTATCAAAACGAGTTGATCTGCTAATTGAGGAACTACTCTAGCTATTTGCTTTTTGTATTCTGTATCTAAAGATGAAAAAGGATTATCCATAACAACTGGAAATATACTGTTACCCAAATCCATCAAATTCTGTTGTTTGCTCCATTCGCGGACTTTGCCAATGATGCTAGAGATAAATGACAAACTAAGCATGACATTTTCTCCGCTAGATGCAGCTACATTTTCTTCACTCCCAGAGGTGTTTTCTATCAGTTTTAATTCATAATTATCACTCAGTTTAGGAACGTAAGGTTTAAATGACATCTGCTTAAAAATATTCTCTACGGCTTGTTCTAGCTCTGTTCTAAAACGTTTGTCTCTAATCTCTCGAATTCTTGACAAGCGATTTATAGCATCTTGAGCTACTTGAATTCTCTTAAGAGCAACTGCTTGTCTTTTCTCATTGGCTTTCTGCTGCATTAACAAATCATCTTTTCTTTTAATATCATTCTTGAGTTGTTCAACATTAGTTCTCTTTTCTCCTTCTTCTAATGTTAAATCTCTGATTGATTTTTTAATTTGTAACCGACGATTTTCTAGATCTCGAATATTTTCAATTGGACTGTTTTTCAAATCTTCGTGAATATCTTCAAGTTGATTTTCAATTGTAGCCAACCTTTTTCTTAGCTGTTCTTGATTGATTTGTTCCTCATCAATAGCTTTCCAAAAGCCAGGAACTTGTTTATCAATCGACTTAACTTCAGCATTCATTTGGATAACAGTTTCTTCGACATCCTCTTGTCCAGCCCTATTCATCCATGTTTCTACAAGGCTATAAGATTGATTACCTTCAATGAGTTCTGTCCCACAAATACAACGTTTTTGTTGAAGTAAATCTTTAACAAACTGTTGCTTGATACCAGATGGTAACTCACCTTTTTTTCTCAATCCATCTAAAATAATACGAAATTCAACAATGGCTTCGGATAATAAAACTACATAAGATTTTCTTGAAGTTAAACTTTTTAAATTGTTCTTCCCCTGCTTAATTTTTTCTTGAATTGAATCTACTTCTTGTTGAAGTGCGTCCCTTTGTTCTTGAAGCTGTTGAACACTCTCTAAGGCTCGGAGTTGTCCTTCAACATTATTTTCTAATTCTTGTTGATGTTTTAATTCTTCTTTTATCTCATTTTGTCTTTCTTCTAAAATTTGAAGTTCATCTTCTAGATTTTTCTTTTCCTGAATTAACTTAGCAGTTTCAGCAGAAGCAATTTTTTGATAATCTTGTTCTAATTCTTTTTTAGCGTCTGCTAGATGTCTTATTGCTCTATCAAAAACTTCTACACGCAACAGTATCTTTGTTGCGGCTGACATTTCTGCTTTTTTATCAGTTTGGACAATCTTTTCAATTCGTTCTCCATCAAAGAAGAAATATCTGTGTAAACTTTCTGGTAGAACTCGGTTAATAACATCTTTTGGAGGTTGAGAAGGCTTTATCCAACGACCATCATCATTTGCATACTGTAAACTTAAATCACCTTTTTCCTGAACGACCCCATTATTAGTTTTGAGAGCATAACAAATCCGCTTGGCTAAATACTTCTTTCCTCCATGCTCAAAAGTAATTTTGACCCAACATTCTACCCTTTCTTCTCTTTTGGCTTCGGCTATTGCTCGTTTATTGACAAGTTGCTCTGGACAAGCTAATCCTGGAGTAAATTTTTCGTACAGTACCCAGGTAAAAGCATTTAGAATTGCTGTTTTACCCGCTCCGTTATTTCCATGAATAACTGTCGTGTTATTTCCTGCTCTACTTGCTAATAGAATCTCTGGAGTTTCGCCGTAAAAAGGACGATAATTATACATCTGAATCGATAGTATTTTCATTGACGACTTCCTTTAGAATTCTGATAATATCTGCTTTTATTTGTGGTTTTTCTTGATAAAGCTTGTCAACTTCTGCTAGGAGAACTTGCTTGATAACCTCTTGAACCTTAGGAGAGGCACTCTGATATAGCTCCTTTTCATCATTAATATCACTGTAGTCTTGAGTCATTTTTTAGCAACCTTACATATCAAGCAATCCGTACTTATTTTGTATCTCTAAAAGTTTTACTCTGGCTTCCCCAGCGTTATCCGCTAAGTCAGCAAACTCCACAAATCTCCTTAGCTCCTTACGAAGCAAATTGCGCTCTACTTCTAATGATTCCCGTTCTAGTTCCGGAGGTAAAACAATCATGTCAAATAATGTAGCTCGCCGTTTGTTGGGGTGCGGTCGTAAAATTCGCCCCCTACGTTGAATAAACTGTCGCGGGTTACTACTACTAGCCAGAATCACCGCAGTTTGAGTTGCGGGAATGTCCACTCCTTCATCTAAGCAACGAATTGCCACCAAGCCCTGCAATTCTCCAGTTTCAAACTGATGCCGTAAGTCCTCTCGTTCTTCTAGAGGCACCTCAGCAGTGTAAGTGTTGACTCGATAACTCAGTTCGGAGCCTAAAATCCTAACAACTGCTTGCAACTGCTTCAAACTTTCTTCACTCACCTCATCTTCTACAGAACCATCTCCGCAGTAAAATAGGGTGTGTTGAGTGTTCAACCGCTCCCGCATCAAGTCTCGTAAAGCTTGCAACTTGTTAGCAGCGGCTCCAATCAATCTAGAACGTTGCATTAATAATTTTGTAAGGTCTTCCTCATCCCCACCCATCCCAATGACTTGTCCAATTTTTGCCGTCAATTCCACGTAGGCTTCTGCTTCTGCCTCTGTCAAATCCACCAGAATGGGATAGTACAGGTAATGCACCAATGCACCTTGTTGAATTGCATCAGCCAAAGTAAATTCTGGCTGCAAGACAGAACCAAAATATTTCAGTAGTGCTTCAGTACCTTTATCGTCAAAATGCCGTTCTGGTGTTGCTGACAGAGCTAAACGCAGTCCTATATTTCGTGGCAAGCTTTTTTCTAACTGACGCGCCCCTAAGTTATGAGCTTCGTCTCCCACAATTAGGGTTTTTTTTGGAAAATATGACAGTCGGGATTGCAGCGCCTGACTCATTAAGGTTGCATTTGTCGTAATGACCGTGAGAAACTGCTTGCGATTAGAATTTAGGTTGTACAGTTGTGTGGACAGATCCGCCTGCCATTTGCGTGCATTTTCAAAAGCTAAAATTGGCTCTAGACCAAACTTCTGGCATTCTCTTGCCCATTGAGTGACTAAATGTCGATAAGGGCAAACCACAAGCAGTGCCTGTAAACCGATTTGTTGATAGAGTTCGCAAGCAACAAGGAGTGAGGTAATTGTTTTACCACTGCCTGTTGCCATCTTCAAGGTACCTCGACCTTTATTGGCAAGCCAGTTATTCACTGCTTGCTGCTGATATGGGCGCACTTGAATATATAAAGGAATTTTAGGGCATCCAAGGAATTGCTGATCTACTTGCGATATGTACTCCTCTGATGGCTGAGATGAATTGTCTATAACTGAAGTTTGCAAACTTGGTTCCCATTGGGGTAGAGACTCCGGACAAAACCGCAATAACGAACGAGTTGCGGCTTCTGGGAAGCTAATCACTTCTAAATTTGGAGTACAGTTATTCCAAAGCTGCTGAAAATTCTCCGCTTTTCGCAAGACTCGCTCTTTTACACCCGGATGCCAAGAGCAGAACACATCAATGCATTCAAAGTTATCAATTAGGGCAGTAGAGCTTTCATTGGCAGAACCTGTAAAAGCAATAATATTTCCCTCACTATCACTAAATATACCTAACTTTTCATGATAAATGCCAGATTTACGAACATTTTTAGCTACTGCTAGCTTTATGTGCAAAAATCCTTGTGCTATTAACCAAGCAAGACTTGCCAAGCGGTCTTTAACAATTTGTTCAAATTCTCCCTCTAGCTCTCTCACTACAGCATTAACAATAATTTCTTCTCGCTGTTTTAATCCTTGAGCGATCGCATTTGCATCCTCCGACGACAGATAAGGAGAAGCAATTAACTGCATTTTTCCACCGGAGCGGATCAAGGCTGTTAGCCCTTGAGCAGCAGCAGCCATTGATGAGCTAGAAAAAAAACCTACGGCTCGACTGTAAACTGTGGCTTTTTCTAAACAGGGAATATAAAAATCTTGGATAAGGTCAGAGCGATCGCTTCGGTACTCATCATGTATTGTCAAATCTTTTAAACTCAAGTTACTTGCTCCATAATGCTTTCTTTCGGTCACAAAGTAGCCCTTTCTCTCTCAATATCAGCTCAATGCTTCACGAGTGTAAGCATGAGCATGTTGTCCCCAATACGACCGTAAGTCATCGTAAGCACTGTCTGGCTCTGAATGCATATTTTCTGCCTTAGCATAAGCCATGAAGAGTATATCAAGCCCTATTTGTGCTTTTCTCGCAACATCAATAGCCTCATCAGCTGTAACTGTTGATGAATCACATTTTGCTAAGTCCTTTAAAGGGTCATAGACTTTTTGAATAAAAGGGTGGCGGTGATTAATTCTAATGATTGCCCTACCATTGAGATGAGTAATCTCAAACAATTCTTTCCCAGGCCACGAACCATCTACAATGGTAATAGCAAATTCCTGAACTTTTTGTTTGATTTCTTCAGCACTCTCTGAATTTTGCTTTAGGTCAATTCCTAAATCCGAAAGTAAGTCTGCGAAAATTTTATCTTTTGTTTGTGCATCAAGATTCATACCTCCTTTCCCTTTAGGGAGCGTTTTCTCAGCTCTTTGAACAGCTTTTTCTGCTTGCTCGTGTTCTGGAAGATTATTACATTCGTTTGTGGCGGTATCATTCCAAATTTTAGCAATTTCGTTACGTGCTACTTCTATCGGTCTTTTTAGAAATTTCCTCAATTCTTCACGAAGTTTGGAGACTGGTTCAGCGCCCCTTTTCACATGGCGTACCTGTAAATACTCATCCAAAACAGCAGGAAAACTGACTTCAATCCCAATAAAACGATCTTTATCTTCAACTCCAGAAGGTAATAATTTTGGAACAATATCATAGTAAATTTCTCGGCGGTTTCTAACGATACTTATTCGACCTTCATTGTCCGGTATGTATAATCCTCTAAACAGAGAGTTTTCTTCCTTAGCTCGTGAGTTTTGTTTCTCTCTACCACCCTTACCCCTTACTCGTCGAAAATTTTCCGGATAAAGTGTAACTTTGATATGCACGTTGTGACCATCAATTTCAATGTCGCCTTCATCAAGGATCTTTGCTCGAAGGTCTTTCTGAAAATTCGTTATTACCCTAGGGTTTTCAAGCAAAAATAATGGATCGTGCAAAGTGATATGCTTACCATCCAGTTCAATGTAGAAACCTTCATTAATAAAGATGCGATATGCCCGCGCCAGAAATTTAGCGAGTTCAGTGAGGCGTTCACTAATAGCAGCACCAAAGCTACCACCATCAACTAGACGATCCACTTTAGACCAAACTATCAGTGTTCCTGACTCAAAAGGTTTACCCTCCTGGCGATGATGACTACCCTGGGGATATTGCATAAGGTTGGAGTACTCTGGCGGGTAACCTTCTACAATTTTGCCTTCAATAGAGGTTTGTGTGCCATTAGAAACCTCATCCAAATCAAGGTAAGCATGGTAATAACTTTCATCACCAAGGGGCTTGGTATAAATGTCTATGCGTCGGGCTTGGCTGATAGCAGCGAGCTTCATACCTACACCAAAACGTCCTAACCCATTACGCTGGTTGTACCGAGTTGAAAATCCTAGCTTGAGTGTATTGGGTAGGATTTTGTAAGGAATTCCATTTCCGTTATCAGCAAATGCAATTGATTCGATAATTTTAGATTCTTTAGATTTTGACTTTCCCTTGCTTTCAGTGGAAGTGATTTGTTCAAAGGTTTTAATCCGAACAACTGTTGCGTTAGCTTCATAAGAGTTATCTACCACTTCACCACTCGCAGCTGCAAGGTCAAAGCCTGATTCACGCATACTTTCAAGAGCTTTGTCAACTTCAATCAATTCTGAAGTGGGAGGTATAGTTTGTTGTTTAGTTTGAATCATGATTTTCTCCTTGTTTCTAAGCTGAGGCTATATAGGCGACTTTGAGAATGCTTAAACATTGGTATCAACCTCCCAACGATTCTTGGCACGTTTCCGGGCACGACTGATCCAAACACGAACCTGTTGAACTGAAATGCCAAGGTTCTCAGCAATTTCTTTGGCTTCACTTCCATTTAGAAGTAAGGTGAGTACTACTCGATCTTGGCTATTTAAAGAAGTTCGTTCAAGCCAATCTTCAAGTTGAAAAACTGCCTCTAAGTCTTTGAAACGAGGATCTGCAACCATTTCAATGTTGCGTTCGGAACGGTCATCCTCACAAGTCTTTATCTCTGCACAAGGGCATATCTGACTGCGACGGCGAAGAACTTTCCTGGCATCACTTAATGCATTCTTAATTAGGTGAAACGGCTTACCAGAAGTATTTGGGTTGCGAAGAATAGTATCAATTGCCCTATCAACTTGCTCAGTCAAATAAGGACTAGAGTAAAAATAGATACGAGAACGCTGTTGTAGTAGCTTTAGCGCTGCAAGAACATCGTCAGTCATTTAATCTCCTTGCTGTGTCCATTATCGGGCACGGCGTAAATAAAGTAAACGAACGATTAAGCTAGTATTTGTTTTTTTCTTTGGTGCGGTCGCTAAATGTCGATCACACCTTCAAGTGATTATAGGATATCCATTGAGCTTTGCAAAATAGGATACGTTGTAAATAAATATTGCAGAGTACGCCTTATTGATTTACTAACTTCCCCGAAATGACACCGGACGAATCAGGATTTTGCCCGGTTAAAGCAAGCTTTTATAACTTTTCGTTGCTGATACTTGCCTATTAATGAGCTTTTTAAGGGATGTTTTTAGAAGAAGGAATACGCTCGCTCAATCCGGTATTGGAACAAAGTAAAATCAAAAATTTCAAACATCTTCGTTACATAACTTTAAAACGTGTACCATTGTGCAGGTATCTCGGCGGATACCCTTATAGGCGGATTAAGTATTATCCGTTAATAAAATAAGGGGTGTAAGTAATAAAAATATTTCACTGCATAGAAATTTTTACTTTAAAGGTATTTAAGGGCGAGCATTGTATTCATTATGAAATCGTAATTAAATACAACGGTGGTTTTCAGGAAGCTACTCAGTTTGCTGAAAACGTTAAAGCGAATTGCCCTATAGAATGGGACGAGAAATCGATATCCGACTTGCGGGCTATGCATCTCATTCCCGACTAATTTCAATTGAGGGGGCTATAGCTAGGCTTTAAATAAAAGTAAAACCCTGCTTCGTGCAGGGTTTAATTATGCTAGTATTTCCGCACAAAAAAGCTTTGTCCGTTTGCTTAGTATAATACTGACAAGTGTGTGCTGACATAGATTTTTTATGAGCCATCAGCTAGTAAAAACCTCTCTTGGTTTTCAATGTGAAGTTTGTCGTTGGGAGTGGAAAACATCAAACACGGTAACGACTTGCCCTGGAGTTATTCGCTATGAATATGGCTCAAATCCAGACCATCTAAAAAGCCGAGTAAACCTCCACAAAAAGAACTTAAAACCTAAAGTAGGTACATGCGCCGCCGGAGTAATCTACCTTCAAAAGAAAGGAATTTACATCTGGCTTTATGATGAGAAGGATTGCGAGATAGACGATCGCAATTTACCTCAAATTTATCAATGGGATGATAGAGCCGACTTGCAAACCGTAGGGGAATTACGAAAGCAAAATTTAGCCCCAATTCCCGACACAAAACCGGACGGGGTTGCTTGGGGCTGGGATAACGACGAGGAATGTGGCAAATGGATTTCACTCTACCGCACCACTAGTTGCAGATGGCAACCGAAAGATAGCTGGTTAACGAAAAGTGCGCTTAGGGAAAAATATCTACTGTCGCCAAGTTGGATTAAAGAATTGGGGAAGTGCGATCGCACTCTTGATAATCCCCACGGACGCAATGCAGCCCCTATCCAACTTTATTCCCGACAAAGGGTAGAGAGCTTCTTAGCCGAAAGGGCTGAGGCTTATGCCGAATGGTTAGACAAACGCGATCACCACATAGCTATTTTTGAAGCTAACAGAGAAAAGATATTTCGCTCTCGTAATTTAGCCAAACAGCAAACCATTCAGTGTTTGCAATGTGCCTCTGGGGCTAGTACAAACGAAGGCTTTTTGTGTGTTATTTATCCAATGGGATTAAACTTTATACCTTGTCCAGATTGGAGTACTAGATGACAGGCTTGTTCGGTAAATATATTATTCAAAAAGCGGACGGGACACCTATAGATCCTAGCGCTCAATATTTTGTCCTTCGTCCAGATACCGACACTGCGGCAACAAGCTGCTATGTGCGGTGACGGTTCGCTTCGGAGGGACACGGAATAATTTAGAAGCAGGAAAATTTTCAAGCGAGCTACCGTAAATATGAACCAGATTGAGAGCATTTTAGAATTTCTGACAAACTGCGATTTACACCTGTGGAGTGATGCTACCCACGAAATTGATACGAAAGATATCAAGCACTTACTTAAATTTGTAATCGAACAACTTGACCCAGGATTATTACAAGTTGACGCATATCTGTATCAAGAATGGCGAAACTGGACAATCATCTTTCGATGGCGCGACTCTGATGGACTACGAACTGGAGCTGATCTTGTAATAGGACTTGGATATCTTGAGCGATTTAGAGGATGTCTTAATGTTTTAGGTTCAAGTCTTAGCGATCGCATTAGAATATCCAGCACTTCTAATGGAGAGCTATTATCCACACAAGCAGAAGCTTATATAACGGGCATGGCGATTCCGTTATTTCAAATTCCTACAATAGGCGATCGCAACTGCAAATATAATGCTAGATCACAGCATTTACGCTGCACTATAAATCCATCTGGCCCATGTGATGGGTGTATGTATCTTGAGAAAATATAAGGAGAACCAGGAAAATTTTCCTGGTTCTCCTTATATACTTTTGTTAAGAGCAGGTCAAGCCAGAGATAATACCGAAAACTCACGAGCAAACCCCAACTGGAAGGGATTGTAGCGAAGAAACTGGATGCAAGATTAGGAGCCTGTTTCAGCCACCCGCAGCGCGGGCAAAGTCAGCATCTTGAAATCCACCATTGGGAGTCCACACCGGGGTAGCTGGACGGGTTAATCCGCGCGCTCGCTCAAATTGAACCAAACCTGGGTTGAGGGGAGTTTGGGCAATCGCGGCTGTGGTGGCGTGGTGCGATCGCATCCATTCCAAATCGACCAACCCCGACGCAATCCACTCTGGCTTAACAGGCATCAGATAGCAACGGCATCGGACATGGAGAATGGCAAACGCTTCGTTCAACCGATAAATATTTCCACAGCGCAACGCACAAAAGCCACAAACCCGCTCGTCTTCTGCTGAAACTCTTTGAACATAACCGATAGAGTTAGTTTCGTAGCATTCCCTGGTCGTTTGGTCGGTAGCTTGGAGTGTGGCAGTGCGCGCGATACTTTCAGCGTTGCGTTTTGAGATACCCAAATTGCGCCGTAGCACACCCATTGTCCAAACAGTTCCCTTGTTTTGAATTAAGCCTTGAGCGATGACTTGTTTGGCGGCGGTTTTAAATTCTGTTCCAGTTCCTGTTAACCAAGTCATGGCATCGGATACCGCACTTTTCAAAGCCTCGACAGGCACGGTACTCGGCAATATGATTGTGTCGGGTGCGATCGTTGCTACCAACTCTCGCGCCATTGAACTTCCATTTTGGGCAGCTTGATTTATCAGTTGCGTAACTTCTGTTTCGAGGGTTGCCGCAGTCGTTGGGGGGAGTAAATTTAGTAACTGCTCAACTTCTTGCAGTAGCAATGCCGATCGCTGTAAACCAGTTAAGTTGGGTTGAGCGGTAGAAGAAAACCTGTCATGCGATCGCCTTAAGCTATCCTCTAATTGGGCATAGCTTGTGGCTAGAGCCTGAAATATCTGCTTAATGATAGACTCTTCCGAAGTTTGTAAAATACTATCAAAACGGCGAACCACATCAAAGGCATCATTCATAATTTATGGACTTTAGCGCTAGTTATTTAGATAAGTTTTTTAACACTGAGGAAACAATTGTTGGAATAGTTTTTCGAGAGAATTTAAGGGAGATGCTAGAAAAGCATTTTACAGAAGTTAGGGCTGGAGAAAATACGGCGATACTCCCAGACGCTCTCCAAGTCCCGCATATTTGCTTCTATGGGATTCGAGTTTTCTTTGATGCCGAGCAATTAGAAGATTGCTTGATATTTGAAGATAAAGAGCTTTTGCAAAATTATCTTAATCGGCGATCGAATGAAGAATTCCGAATGCTGGCACGAGCGAAATCAGCCTTAAATTCAGAACAAAAACCTATTTCTCCAATGGATTATCCGATTTGGGGGTGGGGTCTCCCAAAGCCCCAGGAATAGCAAATGCGGCGCTCATCGCATCTTTGGCTAATTCTTCATCAATTAGAGCTGCCTCAGCATCGGGATCTTCTATCCCTAAATTACTCATAGCAGTAGTTCGAGAAATCAGTCTAACTTGATAGTTAGTGCGGGTTTCTGCTGTCTCTTCAGGAGTGATATAATTAATTACCTTGCGAAGTTTTACAGTCGCGAAGGTGTCCTTATATTTAACTGGCTCAACGAACCGTAGCACTACTTCTAATATGTTGGCAAAAGCGTTTTCTATTACTGGGGCAGGACGGTCAAGACTCAAGTTAGCATCTTGTCTTAGTTGCACTCTGGATATCCCCGAAATTGCGCCATCGCCGGAGGCTAGAATATGTCCTTGATTGAAGGCCAAATATAGCCGTGCTGCAAATAAGCCAACAGAACTTACAAAAGTTGTAATGTCAATTGGATCGCGGTAGGTGACACCAGGAGTAGTGTAATCCCCACCCTGAAGTTTTATCCCAGATAAAAACGTCGTTTTTCCTGCTCCCATTTGTAACCCATTTTTATCAGGCACAAAGCGCTGTTTTCCTGGGCGATTGAAATCTTCAACCCACTCACCTGGGGTTTGAGCGTTGGTGATTACTCGCTCCAAAAAGCCTGCTAAATCTAGGTTTCGCCCTAACATAGTTAGAGCCTTATTGATGGCATTTTGCAAACGCTTGATGTCTTTATTAATGATTGGAGGCGATCGCAATTCGTAAATTGTCCACCGCCCACCAAAGTCTGCTTCCCAGCTTTCTGACTGGTTTTGTTGACTATTATTATGTTCGCCGGAATGCGTAACTGTAAAAGTCAATTTCCCAGTTTCGGGATCTAAAGATTGAATTTCAGTTCCGCCTTTGTAAGTATAAGCAATCTGCTCAATCTCGCCATCGTCGTCCCTATCCACTCTGACGCTTCCGAGTGGTGGGCAATGCAAACGAATTTTCTGATAGAGTTTGGCCGATCGCAGATTTTTGTATCGCTTAGGGCGATAAAGCCGCAGGTAGCCTCGGCCAGTTACTAGCATTTGGGTAACTGCCATTGTTAAGGGGTTGGCATCTTCATCAGCGTCCTGCATGGCAATATGCTTGAGCATTTGAGTTATCCAAGTTTGCAAGATTTTCTCGGCTTCAATAATTTGGGGCGATCGCTCCTCTTTATTTGGGTCGCTTACCTCACTGCCGCTGTACAAAAACCAGTGGGGCATCAAGCCAATCATTGCTGCTACGTTGCGATCGACACATTCTTTGATGAGATTATTGGAAATATATCCTTCTTCAATTTGCTTGGTAATTGTTTCTGAATGCGGGTCGCCATCTGCTGGTTTTGGCCCTGTCCAGAATTGAAAAGTATCGCCGCAGTAATATGCCCAGTTTTCTGTAATTTTTTCTGTTCTTGGATTTTGATTTTGTAGCACAACAAGAAAGCTGAAATACCTCTTCAAGAATAATGAAGTGAGCCTTTTGAGCGTCAACCGGACAATCACTGGGGTTACAGAAAAGAGGTTATGCTAACACTGAATAAAATGCTTCTGAGAATTCATGTCAATCAGCACAACATCCGAGCTAATAACCAAGGCGCAAAGTTACCAGTAATTTCTGTTAAGTTAGCTGAGGAAAATATTTATGCGAATCGTGTTGATATTTTGGATTTCGATGGTCAGGTAATAGCGACCGTTGTTTACCGACCGTATCAGCCTTTACCTTGTGGTGCTAAGGTTTGGATTGAAACTCGTAGCAAAGTACGAGTTCGCGGTAAAATTGTGCCGGAAATCTAGTTATCAACCAACTGCCAGATCGGGAACCGCGAATCAAAACAAATCAACTTCCATAGCAAGGAGTCCCCCACCAGATAAGTACTCGGATTGGTGATGCTGATTTGAATGGTGCGAAAAACATTTCTACAATTGGGGCTGTGATTGTAAACCAGCCTCGTGGTTCGGGATTATCTTGTAAGTTAGATGTGCGTATTAGTAAAAAGACTGAGTATGTGCAACTAAACTTATTTGATATTTCTAGGGCTTCTGAAAGCCCCCACTGTACCTGTACGGCTGTCAGTGGCGGGTAGTTTACCAAACAAGAAATGGTGGGGATTGCCCACCACTAGTTTCCATGCTTGCGCTAAATAAACAAACACAAACATAAAAACTACATCGTTAAAAGTAGTTTAACTTATATTATTTTTACTATCTAACTCGGCTTGGATAGCAGCGATCACTTCCGCCAAGAAATTAATATCTTTTTTGACTTTTGCGATTTCACCGCGGCAGGACATATCAACATTGCTAATCCGTCGTCGAACCTCGTCCATTTGAGTTAGAGAAAGAGTAGGATTTGCTGGCGGAGGTGGGGCTGAAAATTCAACGTACTTCTTAAGCTCGTTGATAATATATTGCTCCACAGACAACCCTTCAGAATGGGACTTGACTCGAAGGAGCGTCAGTAAATCCCATTCTTCATCGGTTCTAAATTTGATACGAAGTTCGTTTTCGTCTGGCATTGTATCAGCATTTCAAGCGAACATAGGTTCTTTATAGACAGAGATGATTATCTCAAGTTTTTCCTAGTTTCATTCGCCAATATCAAACTACTTGTCGCCGCCCCCGTTATGAAGCCAACTGGCGTAATTGCGATCGCCAAGTTCGGGCGGAACAAAATAGCGACTATACAGGATAACCCACTGCACATCAACCCCGCAGAGACAATCAGCCTTGTTGTTGCTTTTCTTCTCTCGCCTAGTGAATCGAATAGTCCAATTTCTGCCAGTGTGGATTGGTTTTCTAGCCCCTTTACGATGCTGTGAATGTCTGTTTGTGCAGTTTTTTCGAGGCGTGCGATCGCTTCTCGATCTTTGGCAACTGGGCTGGTAGCAAGAATTGTTAAAGCTTCAGATAGTTCGATCATAAACTCTCCATAATATTGAGTGCAATTTGAAATTCGGCAATCTTTTCTGTTGTCAACTTTCTTACCTCTTGCATCATTTTTTCAAATTCTGTTTTGTCGAAAGGCTTCTCTTTAGCAGTTTCATAATGCTCTGTAACCACATCAAGGAAGGCTGATGGGTTCCAGTCATCCTGTCCGTCCACAATTGCTAGGAATTCGAGTTGTTTCTGGCTTAGATCAAGCATCACTCTTCTGCCTCTTCTTGATTTTCTAAATAATAATTAACTTCCTGTTCTGCGTGTTTGGTCGCGTCAGATTCTCTCTCAAACCCGCTACAACACTGACTATCTAGAATTTTCTCGCCTTTTTGGTACGCTACCCAGTGATAAATTTCTTGGTGTTTCCACCAACTAACTTCAACTAAAATATCTCGAACAATAAACATTACTTTGCCTTTCTAAATAATGAATTCAGGAACCTAATCGAGTGCAAAACTATTACCCAAAACCAAAATTTAAATCTCAATCGCCAAGCCAGCGCTGGGACATTGTGGTTATCCAAACCACCCAATTGCTTCCAGACTTTCGTGTAGTGAACGCTATTTGGGCGATCGCTACGCCCATAAACGTTATGGTGGCAATTTTCGCAGATCGGAAACGCATCGTAGCCAATAATCTCCCGCCCAGACACAGTTGCTCTAGGGCTGTGGAATAAAAGCAGTCCCAGCAATCGCCGGATTGGACTGCGCTTGTACTTAACGTGATGCACGACTACGGCTCTCCCATGCATGGGATTGCATGTACAGAATGGCATCAACCGTAATCCCCTCTTACAGGTCATCCGCCAGTTTTCAGCGTACTCAAAGGTGGTTTTAATTGCCATCAGCTTCCAGCATTGCTTCTAATTCGCCGTTGTCGTAGTTATCAATCAGCCAACGGAACAACGTTTTCCCGTGGACGCTGTACGATCGCGTGGAATGTTGCTTGTTCTCCGCGCACTTAAGAACGGTTCTGATAATTTCCCGTTCTGACATCCCATCGTTTACCCGATTGCGAATTTCATTGAACAAGGCGTCTGCCGTAGTGTCTGGGTACAAGTCGCTGACCTTGCGAATCGTCCAGGCAAAGCTAGCAACTTCATCATCTGCACCGTTGTAAAGGCGTTCGTACTCCCTGTACTCCTCCCTCATGTCAGGGACGATGCCAAGAATAAATTCTCCGGTGTCTGCGTTCGAGGACAAAACCATCGGGCGCTGCTCTTGCACGGACAAAGCTTTAGCTTCTGGGAAAATCGCCCTCATCCGCTCCCTTTCTTTGGCATCAGCAATGACGTGCTGGTTGCCGATCGCCTGACTAATAATTTCGTAATTACCTTGATTCTTTTTCACGTTGCGGAACGCCTGGTACATCAGGATAACGCCTGCTCGTCCACCCTTGGAAGACAAGAATTTCAAGTCTTCAATATTCGATGACTGGGTTCCAACGTAGCCAGCGACATTAAGCTCTCGTCCATTAAAAATAATCTCTGCCATTGCAGCGTTGAAAGCGTCGCCCAAAGAGATTTTCTGATAAGCTCCAGACTCCTCTGGATACCTGACAATTTTCTTACTCAGCGACGAACTAAGTAGTTTTTGTTGAGACATGAAATCGTCCAGAATCAGGATTACTGGAGTTTCCTCACAGTATTCCTCTCTTTCTGATTTCGCCATAGCCGCCCGTTTGCGTAGTTCTGTGATTACCTCCAACAAAATGTCATAGCACTGGTTGGAATCAGCATTGAGCCGCGCAACCGTCGCCCCCGAAAAGCCGTCGTTCTTCATGGCGATCGCATACAAGCGAAGCCTATCACCAAACCGCTTTTTCTTTCGACCAACCACAATTCCCAGCGATACTGATTTACCGGCTCCGGGCGTTCCCAGGAAAATTAGGCTTTGACTGGTATCGATTAGCCCGTCAATTGCTCGTGAGCCAGCGGCGATAAGCGAGCTTAAGGCATTATCGCCAACTACTAGAGGGGAAAATGTGTCTTGGACAGTATCAAGCGAATCCTGGTCGATTGCAGTAGCGGCAGCATCTATTGTGGCTGTGGCAGCTACTCCCGTTGATTCAATCTGAGCGGATGGTTTTTCGGCTAAAATCTGTTCGGCTAACTCAGGATTGTTTTCCAGCAGCAGCATGGCATACCCATCAAGCAGCTGCTGTTCAAAATCCTTAAATCGAATATCCGACGACAAAAGCAGCTTTTTCTCTTCCTCGTCAGCCAGAATCGCTTGTCGCTTCTCCTCAAGTTCAGCATCGTTTTCTTCCTCTTTGGCGGCGATCGCCAAACTTTCAACTTCTAAACCGGAGACAACATAACCCCCAGCCAAAAGTGCCATTGCCACTAATCCGAGAGACAGGCGCATTTTGCCGTTCCCTGGCAGCACAACTGCATTCTGCGCTGTCTTGGGAGGTGTGACATCAACAGAAATTGCAACTCTGGTACATGGGTTTGTCGCCGCGTCGCAATACTCCAGCCGGGAATTGAAATATCCCGATAAGCTACCGATTGCAGCTATAGCTCCACAAATGAAAAGTCCCGCACTCGCGGGAGCATAAAGTCTGTGCAGCATATAATCCCTACTTCACAAATACCAACAGCATCATCATCGCTATCACGACACCCAACCCAATAAAGCCAACTTGCCATGTCGGGAGAATCAAACTGCCCAACGTAATTGGGTTGTTCAAAACCATAAAAAGTGCATCCCAAAACGCCGCGATCGAGAGCGCCATCGCTAACCCACTCAACCGCCGAAGCATCAAGGTTTCTTGGGAGGCATCTTCGGGCGGGATTAGGAGCAACCAGCCGGCGATCGACAGCTTCAAGGCAATGTAAATAATCCAGCCTCCTACCAACAGGCGGGAGAAGTGAGCAGCGCTCACACCAAGCGAAAACCAAAATCCGTATGCGCTGCCAAAATGAACAAGTTTCATCATTTTGAGACGCTTTGAAATCTTCGCCATTGGCTATTTACCTGACAAGAATTCAAAAACTGAGTTGGCGGCGGTGCCATTTTTCATCCCGCCTTCAGGGACAGCAGCCGATTTGGTTGGGGCGAATGCTTTCGGGCTGGTCGTCCCATATTGCATCAACCTTTTTAGTCTAGCCCTAGTGTCCAGCACCGCAACCATCTCTACAGGCTTTTCGTTGGGTTCGGTTTCAGCCTTGGCTGTCTCCTTTTCCTTATCAGCTTTGAGCTTTTTAGCAGCCCGTTTTAAGGCCGCCTGTAGCTTGTGTTCCTGGAGTTCAATATGGCTGCTAACTTCATTCTCAATTTGCTCAACAGCCGTTCTGCTATCCGCCGCGAGTTTCTTTTGATTTCCTAGATGCCCCTTGTGGGCAACGAAGATATCCAAAACAGACTGATCAACTTTCTCAATGCCTGCTACACCTTGTTTGACGCAGCGATTCACGAATTCGTGATATTTAACTATCCCACCGATATAGCTCGTCAGGTTCTGCTCAATTGCAGGCAAATTATCCAGAAGGAAATTTAGCTGATCTAGCTGATCAGCCATCTGGCCTATTTCATTCGGTGTCATCCCTGGCAGCGTCGTCAGGAAGTCCCCAATGCCAAAATAGCTGTTCAGCAATCCCTGCATTTCGGGCGCTGAATCAAAGGATTTTATTAATCCGGTGACTGACGGCGCGATGGGAGTGTTAGCCCTGTCAGTAGTGCTTTTCGAGGTGTCAGGGCTGTCCGCCACTGACGAATTTTGACCATTTCTAACCTTGACTAAGGCACTTGCAAAGGCTGAAGCGAATGTTTTTTTATCTGCCATTTTTCACCTCCTAAGAAGAACGCCTTTTATCAACCCTTCGGATTCCGCTTTCTGGCGCTCAAGTTGAGCGCCACAGGCGGCATTATCTAATTCCTTGTTTTGAATCCCCTGCTTCAGTCGAGAGTTTTCCATCCAGAGAAAAACGATCACGACTGCGATCGCCACCATCCAAAACAGGTCGAACAGGCTGAACTGTTGCTTCTGTTCCATTGCCGCTAACCAAAAAACTACAAATTACATAGGCAGAAAGTCCTCCCCCAATAATTCCCAGAAAAACCAAAACCCAAAGTAAAACGTCAACAAACTGGGTAATTTTCTTCATATAAAACAGCATTATGATGCTTTCGATTTGTCGGCTGGCGCTAGGGCTTTCAGAGGTTTCTCGTGCCACTCTGTCAGCTGCTTCGCTTGCTCCCCCAGCGTCGCCAAAGTCCCGGCTTCAAAGGATTTGAACATCTTCGGGGCGATTCGTCCCATGTCGCCACCAGCAATTCGGGTCAGCACTAGCTGCATAATCCGAGCGCCGCGCAAATCAACAATGCTGTCTGCAACAGCTGTATCGAAGGCATCAAACTGCTCATCCAACTGATACCCAGCTTCTTGTCCTGTCTCTTCTGACCGAGTTTCGGCAGGCTTGGCGGTGCCTCTAGCTTTGGCTTGAGCATTCTGAATTCCCATAAATCTCCTCCATTCTTTGGCGAATTTTGTCTACGGCAGTTTCGTACTGGAAGCGTTTTACAAGCTTCCGAAATTCAAACAAAACCTGCATTGTCTCTCTACTGAATCCCTCGTCTTGGGGCTTGAAGTCAAAGCCTTTTGGCTTAATTTTCATCGGCACCAAGCACGATAGATCCCTCTTCAAAGTTGATTCCGATCCCCCATACAACTCTCGGCACACGGCTACTCTTGGTAGATGAACGACTCTCTGGGGAAGAACATCGTCTATCTCCTTGTTCGCCCATTCGTTCAGGTATATGTCCTGCCACGAACGGCAAAACTCTCTAGGCCGCGATCGGGTCATGGTCTTATTCACGGTCAGTTCACAGTCGGTTCAGGAAAAGCCCACGTTCAAACAATAAAAAAAAGCGCCTGATGGCGCTACAGATTTGTGGGATTTCCCACAGTTATTTTTGCTGAACCTGGTTTGCTAGGACTGCGATCGCCCAGTCGGGACAATCTCGATAAAACCAAGCTCTCACCGTGCTTAATGTTGGAGGCTGCCCGCCTGAAGCACTGTAGAAATTTTCGATTACTTTCATAACCAAACGCGATGCAGCCATTACAAAGTCACGTTCTTTCGGGTAAAACTTTCCTGCCAAGCCTTCTTTATCCAATAAATCCTGAGCTATCTTCTCTAGTTTTTGCTCGTTACTGAAAGGAATTTGGCAGTGTTGAGCATCTGCGATCTGTGCCATTATTAATTTGCCTCCAAGTCTTGTTTGGATGGAACTGCCTTCGGGGGGAAGCGATCACGGTCTGCTAAGTATGCGATCGCTTTTAACTTTTGTAAGCATTGTACTGCAAAAGCACCCTAGTGCCTACCACTAGGTAAACCTATGGTAAACTATTTTTAATTAAACCCTACCAAGTAGCTACCACTAAGGCGAAAATTATGGAACAACCAGCCGTATATGAAGTGGATACCATGCCAGAAACGAACGCCCCCAAGATGGTCAAGATAACTTTTGCTGTGCCAGAGGAACTTCACCAGCAAATTCTTGATTTAGCAAGCGCAGAAGGGTGGAAGCCAGCAGAATTGCACAGGGTTGTTTGGGTGTTGGGCTTTAATGCCTACGCAGAGGGAAGTAACAAGCGACTGGTTAATCGCAATTTGCGGAAGAAAGATTAAAATCGTGAAATTTTTCACGTTTCCACGTTCACGCAGCAAAACGCCACTCGACTAGGTGGCGTTTTCAGTCAGCAGTACCTTGCTAATCACATCCGCAGATGCTAGAAACGGTGGTGTTCATGGCAACTGAGAGCTAAGAAAAATATGCGCTGGAAGCGGGTGTTGTTGACCACGGGATTGGGCACGTTAGCCATATTTATAGCTGCAACAGCCTACCATGAATGGCGAGCTAGAACACAAGGCTGGTGCATTCGTTTTGCCCCTGATGGTAGCCAAAAGGTTTTGTACGGGGATGATTGCTGGAAGTAGCTATCGCTATTGCAAAGCTCGCATCATTAGCGCGAGAAATTAGATGAGGAAAAGAACTTCATAAAACAAATCCAGGAAAATTTTCCTGGATTAGCTGTACAGATCGCCTGCGTTCAAAACTAGTTAGTAAAACAGCCTCCAATAGCCTGAGGCTATTTTAATTCCTATGCTCCCGCAGCAAGTAACTAGTTGTGCTAGAACAGCTGAACTAGTTGCAGACAAGTTATGAAACCTCATAAATTTACCTATCCTGAACAGGAGCGCATTTACCGTAGATTAAACGCCCTAGTAGGCCCAGGCGCAGCAGGTTTTTATAAAGATGCTTGCCGCATGATGGAAATGGACGATCCATTGGAATCTACGACACACTTTGTAGGGCATTCGTTGCGAGAGGTTGAGAGTTCTCTCCGCAGCGTTCTAAAACCCATCTTAGCTCCAGCTGACGGGAAGAAAAAATCTGGCGACGACAACCACAAAAACGAAATCCTAGCGGTACTGAAAACATTAGAAATTCCTGAAATATCTGCTGTTGGCGAAACTTGGCTTAAGTTGGCAGATAAAGACAGTGAAGATAGACTACATAGGCGTGCTCATCGCGACGATTTAGCTCCGCCCAGGAAAATAGATGAGAATTTTGAAAGCTTTTGGAGACAAATCAACGAGCTTCTGGATGTAGTTCTTGATAGGTTTGAAACTCGTGCATCTCTGATTCGAGGAAATCTAGATAATTTACTTAAAGCCGAACCAAGTCAACAACATATTGATTACTTGCGACTTAAGACGCCCAATAGTCCCTTTGCTCTTGGATACTTTTTTGAGCGCCTAGAATCCCCTACATGGCTCAAACCACTCCAAAAAGAAGGCTTTTTCAATAATCCACCAGCAATAGAATTTGATCCCGATTCTGGGGGCTTTCGGCTTCCTATTTGGCAACAGTCTCAGTACTTGATAAAAGTTGCTTCCCACGAGCCTGAAACTGTTTTGGAAATTAGCAAACAGCTTTTCGAGTTAGGCAGTAATAACATCAGAATTTACGAGGACTTAGCACAAGCCGCTCTGAATATGCCGCCTGAGATAGCCGCCCTTTGGGCTAAGGAAGCAATTAAGTGGCTTAAGAAACAAACTTACCTTTTTGGACAGTTACCAGACAGGTTTGGCAAATTAATTATTCGCCTTATTAGCATTGAAAATCAAGCAGACATAGCTATTGAATTGGCAACTGAACTTCTTGCATTTGTGCCTGAAAATGGGGAGAGTTTATCATTTAAGCAACCCGTCATTCGTTTTGATGAATACTCTTACGACAGAATACTCGCTGAGTATGTGTCTGTATTAGCAGACAGTCAACCTCATGAAGTCCTAACAATGCTTTGTGATTTGCTGGATAGCTATTTAAACTTTTCAGGGCTTGGTCGTACAAATCGAATTTATGAAGATCATTCATATTCGTGGTGTCCCAACATCGACAGCATTGAACGACATTATCATGGAATCAAAAGCATTTTGACGGATTCTATTTTTGATGTTGTTAAACGTATTTCAGAGGCAGATAAAAATCAAGTAAACAATTTGCTGCAAAAACTCCAAAACCATCGCTGGCGAATTTTCGATCGCATTGCTCTCCATTTGATAAGGCAGTTTCCGGAACAAGCTTCAGAAAAAATTATTGAGATCTTGACACAGCAAGATCGTTTTCAATTCCTTGAAAAATACCTTAGTTACTCACACGAACATGCACGGTTATTGAAGGAGCAATTCACCAACCTTCCGAGTGAAGCTCAAAATCAAATATTTCAGTGGCTAGCCGAAGGGCCGGTAGACGCACTAGAAATTGAAGAAGATAAACGAGATAGCTACATTAAGCATTGGCAACGAGATTGGCTATCTATTATTAGTGATTATCTTCCCCCAGAGTTAAACCAGTTTTATGATCGCCTTGTCCAGGAAATCGGCCCACCCATATCTCTAGATTCGGTAAATGATAGGTTTAGCTATACTGTGTATGTTTCCGTCCCTCCTAAATCAGGGGCTGAATTGGCTCAGATGTCTCAAGATAACATCGATGAGCTATTTACTTATTTGCGAGAATGGCAGCCTTCTGGGGATTTAGGTGGAAAATCCAGGAATGGTCTGGCTTTGGAGCTTGCTGAACAGGTGATTGCTTTCAACCCTGAAAGCTTTGTTAGTCAAATAGAAAGATTTCAAGAACTCGATCCGGCGTACATGGAGTGGCTGCTTCGAGGACTACAACAAGCCTTGAAAGGTTCGGTCAGCGGACAACCACTTTTTTCATGGCAACCTGTAGTTAATTTCTGCGAATGGATGCAGGAGAACTTGCACGAAATACGTAATAAGGCTATCTCAAACGGATACTCAGACTGGAGTCGAATTCGTGATGCGATTGTTGAGTTGATTGCATCTGGACTTTCAGCAAACGAATCAAACAAAATACCCTTGACACTTCGCAGTCAGGTTTGGAAGCTCTTGCAATCCGCCATCGATGACCCACGCGTTACACCAGGCTTTACCCCTCAATATGAGGGCAGCAATTACAGTGCCTATGATGCTTCTTGTAATACAGTGAGGGGCAAAGCGATACGCGCAGTTATTTCGTATGCCTTGTGGGTTAGACGAGATACTAACGAAAATGTAGCTTCTCAAGATTTCAATGACTTACCTGAAGTCCAACAGATTTTGGAGCAACACCTCGATCCTCAGCAAGATCCGTCGTCTGCTATCCGTGCAGTTTACGGCAACAAGTTTCCCCATTTATTCAACTTAGCTTCAGAATGGTCATTGAACAACGTAGATCGAATTTTCCCTGAGTCTCCAGAGTTGCAAGGGATGTTTGAAGCTGCTTGGGAAGGATACATTGACAACGATATCTTTCATGATGTTTTCAGCGTTTTAAAACAAAAATACGATCGTGCTTTAGAGCAATTGTCTGTCAGAAATCCTACCTCTCGGCAACAGTCAGAAGCAGGCAGAGCTTTGTCTAATCACTTGGTCTATCTATTCTTGTGGAAAGAAATAGATATAACTGAATCTGATAGCTTACTCCAAAAATTCTTTGCTAATGCTAGTGCGGATCTTCGTCAAAAGTTTATGCGACAAATTAGCTGGAAATTACTCTACGGCGATCTTAAGCTAAATGAAGAATTGCGCCAGCGTCTCCAGAAACTTATAGAGTGGCGTATTGCTGAAGCTAACAACTCTACTTTTCCACTTGAGCAAGTATCGGATCTCAAGTACTTTAGTTGGTGGTTCGCCTCTGGTCAGTTCGATAATCAATGGGCGATCGCAAGGCTAATGAATGTCTTTAAGTTACTTGGAACGGTGCATCGTGCCAGTAATTTTCTTGAAACCCTTGAAACTTTAGCATCTACCTTACCACAAGATGTTGTTCAATGCTTGTGTATTATGGCTGATAGTAATCAAGCAAGAGAATGGTTTTTGTCGTATTCTAGTGTTAATTACAGTGGCATATTGAGAGCAGTTATACAAAGTGAAGACGAAGTTGCCCAGAGGTTAGCCAGCGATCTCATTAATCGGCTATTGTCACGTAACTTAGGAGATTATCGAGAATTGATTTCTTAAACCATAAAAGCTCATGAAGGAGTTCGTCATACCTAAAAAGCTAGGGCAGGGTTGTTCCTAAACTGCGCTCAAAAGCGTTAAGTTACAGGAAAATTTTCCTGGATGTACTTGTGCAGTCTACTTGCCTCTATAAAATATCAAAGATTTGGCGATCGCCACAGATCCAGGAAAATTTTCCTGGTATTACGCTCAAGTGGAAAAGGATGTTGCTCTTGCTGAGAGCGATGGCAAGCGGATAGGGCAGAATTCAGAATCACTTCGACGAATCCGCCAGTGCTGAATTTTGATTGTCGTCGGGTGCGATCGCACCATGATGAAACAGTGGCGATCGCCAATAGCCCTCTGAATGCGGGATTAGCCCAGTTCGAGCGATCGCGCGGTTTAGTTCGCCCAGCTACTCCGGTGTGGACTCCTAATGGTGGTTTTCAAAATGCTGACTTTGCGCGCGTTGCGGGGCATTGAGCGGATTCTGGTTAACTAATAAAACTGAAGAGGTGCGCGGACGCGTGGGTTGTCGAGCTTGCGATCGCACTCACCCAATTTTTTGATCTAACCAACTCAATCAAGGTTTTATCTGTTGCCAGATGTCACAGACTTGGTATTTCCCTTATCCCTGGCAACTCCATCACACACATGCCGATCACTATCACTCACATTGGGGTTATTCCGCAAATAATTGCTTACCCAATCACAACCCTTTTCCATTAGGCTATCCAAATTTAGATTCCACAGCTTCACCGTCTTGTCATCACTGGCGGAGGCAATGGTTTTACCGTTGGGGCTAAATGCCACGCTAGAGACCCCACTGCTATGGCCTTTGAGGGTTTGGAGTTCCTGCCCCTGGAGATTCCACAGCTTCACCGTCTTGTCATCACTGGCGGAGGCAATGGTTTTACCGT
>NZ_JBALEJ010000050.1:0-172055 GCF_036917975.1 Nostoc sp. | reverse complement strand
ACCCTCAGTCCTTGATACGCCCCCCAAATGGGTTTTAACCTGATTATTTATTCTCCCACCAATATGGTCTGTTTATTTCCGCCGTGCTGTACTAGACTTAGAGGTTGGGCTTTAGCGCTTTACATTATCCAACTTATATTTACGCCAATTATAATGTTGTTAAGTGGAGCAATTTTGTATTATCAAGGTTGGCGTTTAGATCCAGTTCTTCAATTTGAGCAATTTCTATTATTGCTATTAATTCTTTACCTGAGTATCAAAGATATTGTAATTAATGCAGTTTACAGAGACAGTTAACAATTCAAAATTCAAAATGACGCTCGCGGACTCGCTAACGCTGCGCTAACAAAATTCAAAATTAAAGAAATTTCAGACGGGGATTTAGCGAGAAACGCGGTCTTGGGATGCATCCCAAGTGGAGCGATTTCTCAAGACAAACCCCGACTGAAATGGGTGCTACATGTAGATTGCAGGTTCTTAAACCCTTTAATTTACGATAATTTTTGCATTCGCGATCAAACAGATCCCCGACTTCTTTGATAAGTCGGGGATCTGGGTCTTGCAATTCTCACAAATTAAATATTGAAGATTCACCATTCGGAACTCGATATGCTGTAGAAGGTACACTGCTTTCACCAGATGGTAGAAACCCTGTGATTTGTTCGGCTTGGTTTATTGAAACAGGGGAAACTATTCCTAAGTTTGTTACTTCATACCCACTAAAACGGAGAGAACAATGATTCAAGAACTGGATAGGGTTATTCTAACTAGTGATCTCCCAGAATATAGTTTAGAACAGGGTGATATAGGAACAGTTGTTTTAGTACATCAGGGTGGCAAAGGATATGAGGTTGAATTTGTCACATTGGATGGGGAAACTGTGGCAATTGTTTCACTCTACAGCATACAAGTACGTCCTATTGGTAGAAGAGAAATTGTGCGATCGCGGCTGATAAATTAATACTATATTGATGGCTAATTAATTGCAACAGAAGACGTAATCAACGATGATAAGAAAGTAATTATTTCTTGAATTAATGGATGTTGTTGTAGTATCCTAATTTCTTCATCATTTATATTGCTAAATATTCTAGCGTTTATTTGTTGATTATTACCAAATACTGTCTCTAAAAACTCTTTAGGGTTACTTTGAGATAACTGCCATTCCAAATCATTAAATTGGCGTTGTGCTATTTTCTCAATTAATGATTTATTTTGGAGAAATACAATTTCTAATTGGGGAACTCCAAGAAATACTTGAAAGGGAATTCCAGATGATACTTGCCTTAAGACGTAATTAATTAAATCAAGTTTTTCAAATATTTGAGATTCGTTATCTGTGTTTGCATCTAAGACAAGAGCAACAGGTGTTTTACGAGTAGCAAGAAGTGAAGTACCTAAAGAACGCGCTCTGTAAGAACTTTCACCTGCGATAAATTTGATATCTTCACTCAGATGTTTTGGCAGTAATTTCTGTAAAATTTCTACATCTTTATTACTTTCTGTAATCATGTATGCTAATGTCATGGAAAAATCTCCGTTGTAATGTCGTGATTAGGGATACCTTTATGAACACAAACACGATATTTTTTAACTAGGAATTTACATATACATTTATTTACTAGTGAATACTCAATTTCTTCTCCTCCCCACAAGAGAATAGTTTGAGGAGCAACAAACCCAGTTAAAATTACGGCGGCTTCTGTAAATCCAGTGCGACTAAACACGCTACCAATTGCCGTTGCTGGTCTTCGTAGTAGTTGATTTCGTAGCTTTGCTATGGGTTCAATATTAACTTCTTCAGTTGTATCTTTACATTCTATCAGGCAGGCTAGGCTTTCTGTATATACCACTCCATCAATTTGTTCTACTATTTTATCTTGAATTTTTACAGTATTAGGCCAAGCTACCTCCGCACCATCAAGCTGGAATGCGCGTAAAATTAAATATTCTAATGCTTTACCTGCATCCCAAAAATTTGAAGTATTTCTTGCTTTAATTTCTGACCATAAAATCATTAAATTATCCCAGTCATAACTAATAATTATTGCTTGATTTTCTGCATCTGTGGTCATGATTTCATTTTGGAAGATTTAATATTTTAAACGCTAACATATATGATATGAGTTTATCTTAGAGGCTAGAGAAAATGAGCATTGAGGAAATTATTATAGACTAGGTAAAAATATTACCTCCTAATAAGCAACAATAGGCATTAGATTTTGTATAATTTTTACTTGCGAAAATGCAAAAGCAAGAGTTATCTGCTCAAAAAATAAAGTCAGGGGTTTCAGCTTTGACTCTGGCTCAAGAATACATTGATTGTGTGGAAGCAGCGAGTGACTTATCTACCAATAAAGATTATATGGATGCTTACGGTTCGTGATAAGGCGATGTGTATTGCTAGATACAAGGCTATTGCTTGCTGTAATTAATCGCCTAAAAAATCAATCTTAGAAGTCGGGGATATGAATCATTATATTGTTGGGTTTTCTCAACTCAACCTACTTATTATTATTGGTTTGAAGCAGCGAAGATAAAGAATTGGATTGAAGCCATGCGAATAATTTTATCCTTTCACTATCATTTGGCTTTGATTTGTACTCACCCTTTTTAATTTCTTCTAGAGCATTGGTATTCTGAACGCCATAGCCATACTTGTCTTTCATTAAGTCTTCAAACATAGCTAATGGAAGTAGTAAACTATCAACTTCTGCATCATCTTCACTAAATCTAATCGTTTCATATCTAAACCTACAGCCAGACGATCTAATAGTAGGTAATCTATCTATTTCATCTTGTAAGCGTTTTATTGTAATATCATTCGGAACATCAGATTTTTTCTTTTTGTACATTATCCACAAGCAAAGATTGTGTCTAATAAAATGCTTCCCATTGTCGTTAGTCATACTTCTATTTCTATATCATCTACATAAACAAACTGACGAGTCATTACTCTAACTTCACCTTCAGCCATTGGTTCTAATTCCTCCCAAGGTTCAACTTCAACTGGATTTTTATAATTACTATTTAAAGGTTGATTTTTATAAATATTTTCTACTGGAATAGGATCATCTTCTAATACTTCTAAACCTGATGTATTCTCGTCATTTTCTTGTTTATTATCTAAAATTAATTCTAGCTGTTCGTTACTAAATGCCATAAGTTCTATTCCAGCTAGAGTCCGACGATTTGAATTTTCCATGAAGTAAACTAAACTATCAAATGGTGATAAATCTATTCTTAAACCGTTGTATTCAGTCTCCCAGAAACCAAATTTACCTGAAGATTTAGGATAAGTTTTATATTCTTTCCACTTTAGCGAGCTAGCCTTTTTGTTAATGTTTTTTAATGCAGTTCTAATAGTTCCAGATAATCCTTTCATTCCATAAACAGGATATACTAAATATATTGTTGGTGGTTCTCCATCTGATATTGGATCAAAGCCAACTATCATAACATTGAACTTGGCTAACTGCTGAAGACTTTGCTGCAAAGCAATTTCGGCTGGGGTTATTTTTCTAATTGGTACTACTACTTTAGACCAATTAAGGGGTGGTTTATATAACTTGATAAACTCATTTTCGAGATTTGATAGATTTTCTATATCACTACTACAAGTCAACCAACTAATACTAAGAGGATTTTTCTGATTAAATCTTTTTAGCTGATTAAATCTATGATGTGCTTTCCATCTTTCAACTAAATTAATAGTTCTACCTACATAAATAATCTGATCTTTACTGTCAAAGACAAAGTAGATAGCTGCACAATTAGGAAGACGATCTTTGTCCAACAAATAAACTGATGGTAATTGAGATATTTTGATGTTTTCTAGCAAAATTAGACACTTATAAAGAAAAGATATATATTTTTAATTATGCTTTATAGAAACATTAAAAGCTATATAATAAAAACCGCAAATATACGCAAATATACGCTAAACTATCCGCGTTTAAATGCGTATATCTGCGGTTTGAAAATTCTTAATGAACTAACGCGATCGCCCTCTTCGTCAATGCTTCAGCAGTCAATCCATTAAACGCCATCAATTCACCAGCACTGGCTGTAGTCTCTCCACGTTTCCAAGCAAAGGTATCGCGCTTCGCTGTAGTTCGTAACAGAATTGGTTCTAGCATCCCCGCAGCACCACCAGTCACCGCAATTAACGCATCGCCATAAAATAATTCGGCAAATTTCGCATCATCCAAGAAACCGCCTTCAGGTTCAGAACAAGTATCCCAAGCAGTATCATGGCTACGGTATAATTGCCGAGGATTGATGACAGTAACTATCTTCACGCCAATACCTTCAGTTTCTAAGAAAGCAGCAGCCTCAAATACTGGTATTAATGTTAAATCGCCAATTACAGCAAATACAACTTGTTTATCACCAGCGACTTCATGTAATAGCACCGCACCATCGCGTAACCCTTGACGAGTTTGTTCTAAAGTTGTGCGAATTGGTAATGGCGTTTTACTTGCAGTTATCACAATTCCCTTATTCTTAGTTTTCAACGCCCACTCATAACAAGCTTGAATACTATTAGCATCAGGCGGAAATAATGGGAAAACATTTCCATTTCGCATCAACGAAGCAAAGTAAGCTTCAATTTCTGGACGTTGATGAGTCCAACCGTTGCGCCCTTGCTCTAATGCGCCTGCTGTGAATAAAGTAATAGTCGAGGGAGTTTTACGGCGCAATTCTGCCATTGATTGGGTTACAGTTTGCCAAATTGGTAATCCGTTGATGGCAAAAGATTCGTAAGAACACCACAAAGTTCTCGCACCCATTAACGCTAAACCGGCAGCTAATCCAGCACAAGCATCTTCACTTAATGGTTCATAAACTTGTCCATTTGGTGCTTGGAAATATAAATCATCGGTTGTGGGGTGGATAATCTTTAATGCTTGGTTGATGTTGGCAATTCCTGATGCTTCATTACCATCGGCGTTGGTGACAAGGAAATTCCGATCTTTATTTCCTACGATTCCTACCAATCGTCCCATTGCGGTTGTGGAAACTTTGGGTTCGCCACCAACTGCATATTCTTCTAAAGGTAATTCGCCTAATTCTGGTAATGGTAATTCAAATTCTGTAACTACAGTTTTTGCTGCTGGGCCACCACCGGCGCGTTCGGCATTTGTTCTGACTAATTGCCAAGCTTCCGCAGACAAAGCACGGGTTTGCAATGCACTGATAATATGAGGTGCATCTAGCGTATCTTTAGGATACAGATTGTGAGATTTTGCACCCCGCGCGTGGACTCCTGCACCTTTGAGTTGTTTAATAATGAACACGGTAAGTTTACCGCCCAATGCAAAACGCGCTGCTTTATCTACACCGGAAAGTACTGCTTGCGTAAATGCTAGCCGCTTCTCAAAGGAAAAGGCGGTACTATCAACGTAATCCCCTGGCTGGTTTTGATCGTCGAAATCTTTGGCATCCACTAATACCACTTCATCAAAACCATTACCTTGCCAATATGCTTGCATCTGTTCGTTGGTTTTCAGAGAAACCATACTGTGATGTTCTTGGCTGTAACCGTTCCACACCAATATCGGTAAAAAGTTGGTGACAGCAGGATAAGCTGTATGGAAATGTGCGATCGCACTTACAATATAAGGCTCACCCAATCCACCATCCCCAACTGTAAAGGGGAACAACTTATCTTTGTGTAACAGTGCAGCCGCCATTGCAAAATGCTGCCCTTGTCCCAAAGGCCCCGCAGGTGCGAGAATACCGGGAATGTAACCAGAAAGGTGTCCTAAAAGTCCGTGCTTTTCTCGGAAGCGATCGCGCAATTGTTGGACTGTAAAAATTCCCATGTCCTCTAGCGAACGATCCAAGAACATGGCACTATAAAATCCAGGGGCGTGGTGTCCGACTTCAGTAATAATGTTCTTGTATCCCAGCATGACAAGAGATGCGTAAGCTTCTGCTTGGCTAGCGAATCCGCCGGGATGCCCAGAAGCCTTACTACCAGTAACTTGTAAAGTCAGGTAGCGTAAGGCATCGGCAGCCAGTAAAGTTTGATATACTGCATTTGGTTCTGTGGGAGATGCGATCGCAATTTTGCCTGACTCAATAGCAGGTGTTGCACCATAAGTTTCAAAATCTGGTAACGCTTCACCAAAATATTGAATCCCTTCAGAAAAATTGGGAGGCGCTGAAGATGCCTTTGGGGAGATTGCAGTCATGCTGAGTACCTTATTGACGATGAGGTGAAACTGTAGATGCTCGTTGAATTTAACAAAAATTTTACATCTTCGAGGTTGTAACAGTTTATTGCTTTTTTGCAACGTTAGAATAAGTACTTTAAATGGTTACGCAAGCAAAATTTAAGAACAAAAGTCACGTCGCTTCTCTACGAGACGCTGCGCGTAGCTTGCTTCCCCGCAGGGGTACGCTCGAATTCAAAATTCAAAATGACGCTCGTTCGCTCTTAGCGTCTCCCCTTGGGAGAAGACTCGCTAACGCTGCGCTAACAAAATTCAAAATTAATGATCCCCATAAATAAATTTAGGGGCTTGTATCCTTTTCGTTTTCGGTCAATAATAAAACTTAGTTTCTTTGGAGAGTTGTAGGCTTTTTTTGTGAGTGTATTGGTACTAACTGCTAATTACAGCGATCGCATCAATTTCTACCAACACATCTTTAGGTAAGCGCGATACCTGCACACAAGCCCGTGCTGGCGCTGTATCTTCGGGGAAATATTTAGCATAAATGGCATTCACCGCCGCGAAATCATTCATATCAGCTAAAAATACAGTGGTCTTTACCACATCTTGAAAAGTCGCTCCGGCTGCTGTGAGGATGGCTTTAAGATTAGCTAATACCTGCTCAGTTTGCTTTTTGACATCATCAGTGTAGACGACATCACCAAGGCGGGGATCGATGGCAATTTGTCCAGCAATAAATACAAATTGACCTGAAGCTGCGATCGCTTGATTATAAGGGCCCACTGGTGCAGGTGCGTTATCAGTATTAATTACTTTACGGGTCATAGATATTACTTTCTCTAACGATGTTTCCTGTGTACCGATTTCCGATTGAGGAGCGATCGGTTTGTAAACCTCTCCATCTGGCATTATCGCACCAGTTAGGTCAGCATCTTTAAAGGTTGCCCCATAGATATTTGCGCCAGTTAAATTTGCCTTTTTCAGGTTTGCACCATTAAGGTTTGCCATCATTAGGTTTGCATTTGACAGACAGGCTCTTTCTAGATTTGCTTCTTGTAGACAGGCTTTTTTTAGGTTTGCTTGTTCTAGGTATACCCCAACCAAATCAGCCTCAGCTAAATTCATTTCTGACAAATTACATTTCTCCAAACTAACTCCCCGGAGTATAACTTTATGGAGATTTGCACCTTGAAGATTTACTCCAGTTAGCTCTACCTGAGTAAAGTTTGCTCTAGTCAAGTCTGCTCCAGTCAAATTTGCAGTTTTCAAATTTGCATAACTTAAGTCTGAATTGCTAAGGTCTGCCCAACTTAAATTAATTGACTCACCTTGCACCCACATTAAATTTGAACATCTTAGGGATACCCTAGAAAGGCTTGCTTGGACAAGGTTAGCTTTTGTTAGCTTTGCCTCACTCAAGTCTGCCCCATTTAAAATTGCTTTGTATAGCTCTATCTGAGTTAAATCTGCACCTTTTAAGTCTACCCCTTTAAGATTTGCAGAATGAAAGTGCCGTCCACCTGCGGCATATTTCTCCAACAGTTCCCTAGCATCCATAATGCACCTTTAAATACCACTGACACAGTATAATCACAAAAATTTTGTGTCACAGGTATTCTTCTCCCCTCTTCTCTCTGCGCTCTCTGCGCCTCTGCGGTTCGTTCCTCCTACCCCAACCTCGAACGTATCCCAATAATACGATCCGGTCAGCATCGCGATCGCACTCCTATAATACTGTTACAACAGACTACAAAATATCCTTTATGAATATTCAAGAACTACTACTCCAAGAAATTGAATCATCCTCAGATGTTCTACTAGCCCAAACACTAGATTTTTTGCGTTTTCTCAAGACAAAACCAACAACCGAGGAAATATGCCTTGACCTATCAACGGAAAAAAATGATCATACTTCCAATCATCAAACAAAACCGGAAATACAGGAAGCAACACCAAATTATTAGAGGCTCGAAAGCAGAAGACTTGCTAAAATTTGCCGGAACCTGGCAAGGAGATGACTTTGAAGAGTGCTTGCAATTGGTTTACGAAACCCTTTTCCCATCTGAATTTTAGTAATGTACCTCTTAGATACCAACAATTTTCAAAGGATACAACAAGTACAAGCCTTAGCCTTAGAATATTGGCTTTGACATCCTCTCCTACCCCAACCTTGGACGTATCCCATAATGCCGATATTGCCAATAATCGCGCAGAATGCGATCGTGGTCAAAACATAAATTACCAGGCACACACCAATACTCAAAAATCCCTACACCCTTAGCATCATCGCCAGCCTTTGGTTCACCCTTAGCTGTCGCCAAAAACACAATACTAATCGTATGCTGACGCGGATCGCGATTGGGGTCAGAATACACCAGTAATTGTTCAACCAATTCCACCTGTAAACCTGTCTCTTCCTCAGCTTCTCGCCGCGCCGCCACTTCCACTGCTTCGCCATAATCTACAAAGCCACCAGGAATAGCCCAACCTAAAGGTAAATTATGTCTTTCAATTAACACTATTGGCCGATGAGGTCGATCTACTAGTTCAATGATGATATCAACTGTTGGTGTAGGATTTCGGTAAGACATGGAATTTTGGATTTTAGATTTTAGATTTTAGATTTTGGATTAATTAGGGATTGGGAATTGGGCATTGGTGATTAATTATTCTCCTCTGCTTCCCCTACTCCCCACTTCTACCAACTTTTAAAGCTGTACTTAGCGTGATAAATTCGATGCGATCGCATCGCGTCTCCATCAGACAATTGCTCCCTCTCATAATTCAGGTTACTTATGCCTTTTCCTAGATCCAGTGGCATTTTGCTGCATCCTACCTCCTTTCCCAGTCGATTTGGCGTTGGGGATTTAGGCTTAGAAGCCTATCGCTTCATTGATTTTCTCAAAGAAAGCCATCAACAATATTGGCAAGTTTTACCCCTGGGTCCCACTGGATACGGTAATTCCCCATATATGTGCTACTCAGCAATGGCGGGAAATCCCCTACTCATTAGCCCAGAAAAACTTCTAGAAGAGGGTTTACTATCTGAAGAAGACTTTGCTAATTTACCAGGATTTCCGACAGAAAAGGTAGATTTTGAGCAGGTTGTACCGATTAAAATTGGGCTACTCAAAAAAGCCTGTGAAAACTTTAGAGCCAATGCTACGCCTATCCAGCATAAAGAGTTTGAAGGCTTTTGCGACAGTAAAGCCTATTGGTTAGATAATTACGCCTTATTTATGGCGCTGAAAGATGCTAACAATGGAGCAAGCTGGCATACATGGGAGCCTGAATTTGTCAAGCGGGAACCAGAAGCATTAGCTCAGGTAGAAAGCCGGCTCAACGGAGATATTTTTTATTACAAGTTCATCCAATTTGAGTTTTTCCGGCAGTGGTCAGACCTGAAAAACTATGCGAATATGCGCGGCATTGACATTATCGGCGATATCCCCATCTACGTAGCTCATGATAGTGCCGACGTGTGGGCGCATCCCAACATCTTTTGCTTAGACGAAGAGACGGGAGAAGTTGCCCAAATGGCAGGAGTTCCACCAGATTACTTTAGCGCCACCGGTCAATTGTGGGGAAACCCGGTTTATAACTGGGAGGAACTGCAAAAACAAGACTTTAAATGGTGGGTACAGCGCTTTGAGGCCATGCTGGATTATGTCGATATAATTCGCATTGACCACTTCCGGGGCTTCGAGGCATATTGGTCAGTACCCAAAGGTGAAGAAACTGCTATTAATGGCGAATGGGTGGAAGCACCTGGAGACGCTTTTTTTGAAGCGATCAAACAGAAGTTAGGCAAGCTACCCGTCTTAGCGGAAGATTTGGGGGTAATTACACCAGGGGTAGAAGCGCTGCGAGATAAGTATGAATTTCCGGGAATGAAAATTTTGCAGTTTGCCTTTGGTTCAGATCCCGCTAATCCATTTTTGCCATTCAATTACTCGCGGAATGCTGTAGTTTATACTGGAACTCACGATAATGACACAACCATCGGCTGGTTCAACACAGCTAATGACAACGAAAAGCAAAACTTATGGCTTTATTTAGGTTGTATCAGCCCTGAAGGTGTCCACTGGGATTTAATTCGCCTAGCTTTAAGTTCCATAGCTAACCAAGCGATTATTCCTTTGCAAGATATTTTGGGATTAGGAAACGAAGCGCGGATGAATTTTCCCAGTATTGCTGAGGGTAACTGGGAATGGCGCTATCAAGAAGGAGCCTTGAGAGATGAATGGCGCGATCGCTTAAAAGTTCTGACTAGACTTAATGGACGCGCCCCAGAAGCCCAGTGAGGAGTGGGCGTTCTTTACAAATCTCAACCTCACCAGAATATTCAATCGGCCCTCGTGGTTGGTAGGAATTAATAGTCTTGAGGAGCGATCGCAGTAAACTAAAATAAAAGCGTTGTGCTACTAACACAACGCTTTTATTGCAATAATTTGATTTGAGTCTTAAATTTTTTGCGCTCCTCCTTCACATTTACGCTGAAGAATTGCAGGCAACTCATCTGGATTTAAAGGTCTAGCATTGGCTTTGATCCGGTCAGACAACTCCTAAAAAGCCTCATTGTCTTCAGGATTTTGCAACACGTAAGCCCTCAATTCGGCTTTGGGCATAATAATAGTGAAGGATCGCTTAACGTCCATGTGAAGAATTAATTCGCTTTTGCAATTCGGCTTCAAACTCTTCATCTGTTGTGCAAAGCACGCCTGGACGCTCACTCAATCTGTCCATGTACTTGTGAAATGCTTCTGTGTCCTGTGGATGAGTCCTGATGTAACTCAACAATTGGGCATCAGACATTGCATCAAAATTATTAGTTTGGCTCACTTGACAAATACCTCCCCATTTGGAAAGATTTCTACTTCAATTGTGTCTCCAATCAACACAAAAATTCGTTTGCTACGTTCGTCCATCCGAACTACGTTGATTGGCTGCATCAAATTACTTGCTGCTACGCATCGGCGATACAGCGCTTGTAATTGTTTTGGTGTTGGTTCCAATTAATCTCCTCCTTTGGCTATCGCTTCTTAAGTTCTGATTATCATGTCAAATTAATCACCTCCGTGGGGAAGTAAAAGTAGGTGGTTTACAGGGAAAATATGGTATGGTGAATTTCAATCAAAAACCTGCGGACAAAGTATCTTCTAAACCTAATTTCATAAAAATAGTGTTAAAGATACTCTTAGCTTGGATACTTTTTAATGCGGTGCGTATTGGAATTAGTGACGCTTTAAAACAGCCAAGCTATTCGCCAAGCTCAACTTCAGAGCCGCCAGTGCCGCCACACGTTCAGGCAATGCACGACAATATGTCTTGTGATGCACTGCGTCATTATTCAAAGTTGCGCGAGTGGGAGCGTCGTGGATGTAACAAATAGTATTGAGTTTTCAAGCTTCAGAACAGCGATCGCTATATCTGGTGCAAAGCGATCGCTTTTGCTATGCTCTAGTATTTAATGGAAGCAGGGGAAGCAGAGGAAGAAGAGATTAATAACCAATGCCCAATGCCCAATGCCCCATGCCCAATGCCCCATATTTCAAAACTTAGGCTTGGCAGCAATCCTAACTTCTTCCTCTTTCCCCGGTTCTCCCATTTCTTTAGCCTTCTCCTGATTGACACTCATCAAAACACCGCCAGCATTATCAGTTTTCACTGTCAGCTGCTCTTGGGCTTTCCAAATTCGATGAGTTCCCTCTGGCAGAATACCCTCAAACTCGGTTTTGCCATCGGCTACTACACGAATCCAAGATGAGGCTTTCAAGGTGACACCAATCTGTACAACCTGTCCCTTTTGGACACCGCTCAGGTTGTCACTGACGGGTTGTACCTCTATTGACTCTTTTAGTTGGGCTAATTCTGGTTTGACAACGGACTTTTGTTTGGGATATGGCTGATTTTGGCTATTACTTGCTTGTAGTACTGCGTTATTTAATAACTGAGATAACCCATTTACAGAGCATACTATTAGCAATATGTAAAGAAAGTAAAGATGAATGGGACGTAGTTGAGCCAGGTATGAAGTATTCCCAATACCTTGGGAGTTCGCTTGTGCAGAACTGATTGGAAAAGTGCCAGAAAATTCTACTCCATTTAAGCCGAGAGCTTCCGCAAATTGCCTAATCAAACCCTGAATATAGACTGGTTCTGGTAGATCGTTTAAATTACCTTCTTCGATCGCTTGCAATAATCGCCGAGGAATTCGGGTCAATACAACTACTTGCTCTAGAGAAAGACCCTGTTCTTGCCGTAATGCCCAAAGTTGAGCGCCTAATTCTGCCAACTTTTCGGCTCGTTGTTCCTCTAATGAAAGTGATGGCTGGTGATTATTCTTCTTTCTTAGCCATTTCATGCCTACTGACACTCCTTAATTCCGCTGAATCAATAATTAGGTTGCGTTATTTGCCCTTGCAAAAAGTGAATCTCATGATCTTTGAGGGAACGATATTTACCCTCTGACAAAAAGGGTTCCTTTGGAGTTTGTAATTGAATTGGGCCGATAGCAGTCCGATGCAGTTTAATGACTGGATATCCTAACTGTTGAGCTATACGGCGAATTTGGCGATTTCTTCCCTCCTGCAACACTATTTCTAAAAAGCTTTGCTCGGCACGACGTTCGATTAGACGTACCTTAGCAGCCCTGGTTTTTCTACCCTCCAACATCACACCCTGACGCCACTTTTGGAGTACTGTTTCTGGTGGGTGTCCTTTGACCAAAACATGATATGTCTTGGAAATACTATGGCGGGGATGGGTTAGCCCAAATGTCAGTTCTCCGTCATTGGTCAGGATTAATGCTCCTGTGGAGTCTGCATCTAGGCGGCCAACTGGGTGAATACCTGAACCCTCCCGTAATTCTTTCGGTAGTAGATCCAGAACTGTTGGTCTGTGGTGAGGGTCGTAGCAAGTCGAAACGACTCCCTTTGGTTTGTGCAGCAATAGATATATTAAAGCCGGACGCTGCTTTTCGGATACAGGTTTACCATCGATAGCGATCGCATCTTTTTCGGGATCAACTTTTTGACCTAAATGTGCCAATACTCCATTGATCCGTACCCGTGATTGCCTAATCATTTCTTCGGCTTCACGACGAGAGGCGATACCCCACTGAGCAATAATTTTTTGTAGCCGTACCTCCATGTGGAAATTGCTTATTTACTGTTAACAATTAAATGATATTTGCATTTTGTAGCGAGTAGGCATAAATGTTACATTTAAGGCTTATTTAATTTCTGTTCAGATGTTGAACAAATACCCATAAACAGATTGGTTAAATGCCAGAGCAAAATTCCCAAACAACAAATGTAAATAAAATCCGCATAATTACGCAGGTATTAACAACGGCAGTCAAGCTTTGGTTAAGAGCGCAAGTCAGCCAAATATCAGAATTAGAAGTGGAGATCAAAACGAGCGATCGCCAACTTCTTTCTGGGCGCATCCCTTCGGTATCTATTTTTGCTACTCATGCAGTTTATCAAGGTCTCCAGATTACACAAATTAAATTAACAGCAGAAAATATTCGGATAAACATCGGCTCCGTACTCCAGGGAAAACCCTTACGACTGTTAGAAACAGTACCAGTGGTTGGCGATTTAATCATAGACGAGAAGGATCTCAATGCTTCTCTCTCATCTAACTTATTATCGACTGCTTTGAGCGATCTACTGGTTAAGGTTTTACCAACACATTACCCACAGACACAACCAATTAACTGGCAAGAAATTCTTCTGGGGAACAACCAAATTATACTGCGAGGTTTGAGAGTAACCAATAGTGAAACAACGCCTCTAGAAGTTTGTCTAAGCTCACATTTACTCAGTGGGCATGAGTTGCAAGTGACACTGATTCCAATCCAGCCTGCTCAAGCAAATACGTTAGAGGACAATCATGAGTACAATCTGGATCTTGGCTCAGATGTCGATATCCAAGAACTAACACTGATCCCAGGTAAACTGGTGTGTCGTGGGAAGATTAACGTTAATCCTTGATGAACACTGATTTAAAAATGGTAATACACCATTTTAAATGATCTAGTGCAACACGGCGTAAATAAACCACCCATTTAAAATAGCCAGAAAGGTTTGAATCTCAAAAATGCACGGCTTGTAACTTACGCCGATTACATCAAATTTAAAAGTAAACTTGGCGGCGATATCATCGAAAACGCTTAAGTACATCCTAACCGTCGTGTCTGGTTAATTGAAATTGACGCACCAAACGGGATTGATGTAGCACAACGAGTCCGTGATGAAAAAACACCACATCCAGAAAAATTTAAAAAATCGAAAATTTTAATGGTAGTGGATGCGGAAACTGGAGATAGACTAAGCATGGATATCGCAGAAAATCAATAACTTAAATTTTGACCTAGCTATAGCAATCCTATTTGATTTGCTCTCCACCGATAGACCCAGATCCCCGACTTCTTGAAGAAGTCGGGGATCTTTTTGTTCTTATATTATATTTACCCTAACGTTTATTTAATTAATATAAATAAACGTTTTTTAGATATAAGTTTTCTGTAATTACTAATTACCTTTAATAAACTCCCGAATCTCCATCGCCACAACCTCAGCAGAAGATTCTGGTAAATCATTTCCAGCATGGGCAATCATTTTTAACTCTACTTTCGGCATCAGTTGAGCATAAACCCGACTTTTGGCTAAAGCATCTGGTGTATCTTGGCCACCTTGTAAAATAAAAACCGGGGCATCTATCATATAAAGCCGCTTTTGCACTAATTCCGCCTCAATTTCTACTTGTCGTCGTTTGAAAAGTAACTGACAAGCTATGGGGTAACGCAGCAATTCCTGACGTAATTGCAAATCCTGGACAATTTTTTCCTGCCAACCCAGAACTTTAGTCAAGGGAATTAGCGATCGCAACAATTTAACTATTAGTGGTGGATAATTCAATAATCGCCGCATCTTCCGGCAATATTGTTCTTGTCCGGCTATCTCTACGCCCTCTGGTGCTAGTAGTACCACACCATCAACTTTCTCTGGATACTTTAAAGCATAGCTAGCAGCAATCCAACCCCCAAGAGAATGCCCCACTAAATATACTTTTTCTAACTTGACAGCTTGCAAAAATTCAGCTAGACACTCAACTTGTAAATCTATCGAATGGTAGATATTAGGATTCTCTGATTCACCAAACCCTAATAAATCAGGTGCAAAACAATGAAAATCTTGTGCAAGGGACTCCATCACAGATAACCATTGACTGCTTTCATTCCAAGCACCATGTAAAAAAATTATAGGAGTTTTTTCACCGACTTCACGCCAGAATATTAGCCCTTGAGAAAGCTTCCTCCGGGAGTTACGGAATAGTGTATCCATTTTATTTAGTAGTTAACTTTTAGCACCATAATAAATAGTCATTACATTGGTTATTAGTTTTGGACAAATTACAAAGAGAGAAGTGTGAGCCGTTCGCACAGCCTCTCGTAGAGAAGAGATGCTTCCTTAGATCGTAACCTTGGTAGCAAATGACAAAAGACTAATGACTAATGACAAAATATTATTATGCCAATGTTGTCAAGCCCTTCAAGTAGTCTTGCAACTGCCGAGTATGGTCGTGAGACATCTGTCCTAAAGGTAGGAAACTGGGAGAGAAAGCTTGGATTTCCATAACTTCCAAAGTATCCTTAATTTCCATTGTCCCATGCACCTCGGCTTCAACCACAATACAAATTGAATGGATTCTGGGATCGCGGTCTGGTGCAGAGTAAACCCCTACCAAACGGTTAATTTTCACTAAGTCTAGTCCAGTTTCCTCCATCAATTCCCGGCGGACTGTATTGGGAATATCTTCTCCCCAATCCACTATTCCCCCAGGCAATGCCCAAAGACCATCGTCACGCCGCCGGATCAGTACTATTCGACCATCAGGTAAAATTGGGATGATGCTAGTGCCAGTAATGGGATGACGAAATATTATACCCAGTACTGTTTGTCCAATACGCCATAAGCTACGTGTGGACTGTACAGCTGCCGGAAAAAAAGCAATAACGTTCAATCTTCAAATTTTTTGTGTTGTATTCTATAGTTCCCTACCACTTACATAGACTCAACTAATAAAATTTTGGTTGAGTTTTGTTTTATACAAAAATGTTTGTGGCTTGAGATTTTATTCTCACGATTTACGTAGAATATTATTAATTCTAACATTAAGTTTCAAGAGAAGCACTATGTTTATATATACATAATATTTTTTGAATTAAGAAAATCTTCAGTTTATAGTTAGCATTCGTGCTGCTGAAACTAGCTATTACTAATAGTTTTTCAGAACACGTTAAAAAATAATCTGAATTCTTTCCTGATAAGATTGGTTTGTTTCAATAACAATAAGTAGTTAGCTAATTTACAATCTATTTAACAGATTAAAATCTAAGAGGATGTTTGAAAAGTTTTGGGCGAATATAATTCGCTACTACACAAACTAAGTCCGCCTGCGCGGACTAACCAAAAATTGAGGGTTTTAAACCCACGGAGGTGGGTTTTGCCTGTGTAGCTGCGATTTCTAATCGCCAGGGCTGGTATTAATTTAGACTTTTCAAACAACCTCTAAGAAAAGGTATTTTTCGTCTACCTGGGAGGGATAATTTAGAATTTTTATTGACAGAACAAGGTTGTATGCGGTAGAATAGTACACTGTTTAAAGCGTATTTATTGCTGCACTAGGCTACAAGTATATCAATAACATTGGTAGCTAATATTGCCTACGTGATGCCTAGTTGCTACTTTTTTGTTGTTTATTAATGAGGTGAACATGGCCAAGCGCCGTAACCCGAAAAAAGAAAAGGCGCTACGTAACCAGGCGTATGCCAGAAAGTTTCGTAAACGAACTACGACAGGAAGAATGCAGAGAAGGTTCCAACAAAGACCACCAAAGAGTGAGGAAGAAGAAGGCGCAGCAGCAGCTGACACTGAATAAGCTGCCTGCCTAAATCCTTATTGTTTGGGTTATTTAATTTTTAGGGCGTACATTTATTTGTACGCCCTTATTTATTATTGGGCATTGGGCAATTCAATTTTGGATTTTGGATTTTGGATTTTAGATTGAAATTTAACAGAGTATGGTGGGTTTAAGTCCCCCGGTTGAATAACCGGTAAGTTTTGGGTCGGGGTCTGTCTTGCAAAGTTGCTCCTCTTGGGGAGACCCCAAGACCGCAATGCAGCGCTAAATCCCCGGACGCGACTCGAAAATACTCGCTTGCCGCCGGCGCTATCGCAGACTCGCTTTGCGCGTCGCTTTCACAAAACTTACTTGCGACTTGCGACTTGCGACTTGCGACTTGCGACTTGTTTTAATCCAAAATCCAAAATCTAAAATCTAAAATTATTACTCCCTCTCTCTATTGCTCAATTTGAGCGCGGGCGGCTATAAGTGCTTTGCTGACCTGTATAAAGCCAGTACCACCGTAACTATTGCGGGCTGCCACAACCTGACGGGGGGATATCGCCTCATAAATATCTGCTGCAAATGCCGGATGTAGTTGTTGCCACTCTTCCAATGTCAAATCTTTGAGGAGTTTTCCTGCGGCAATACTAGTTTTTACGACTTTACCCACGAGGTTATAAGCTTCTCGGAAAGGAACGCCCCGTGCTGCCAGATAATCTGCGACATCGGTAGCATTAGAAAAATCTTCCGCCACGGCTGATGCTAACCGCTCAGTACGAAATTCCAAACCTTCTCTGAGCAAAATCGTCATTGCTTCTAGAGAGGCTTTGACTGTCTTAACGCTATCAAATAAACCTTCTTTATCTTCTTGTAGGTCTTTGTTATATGCCAAGGGTAGCCCCTTCATAATCACTAACATTGCCTGGAGATGACCAAATACACGCCCCGTTTTCCCTCGTACCAACTCTGGAACGTCGGGGTTTTTCTTTTGGGGCATGATACTGGAACCAGTAGCACAGCTATCTTTCAGGGTAACAAAGCGAAATTCTTCCGATGACCAAAGAATGACTTCTTCTGCAAGGCGGCTGAGGTGAACCATAATCAAGCTAGCAGCACACAAGAATTCGATCGCAAAATCGCGATCGCTCACTCCATCGAGGCTGTTAGCATAAATATCGTCAAAATTCAAGAGTTTGGCTGTGTAGTGGCGATCGATCGGGAAAGTAGTTCCCGCTAAAGCACCGCACCCCAAAGGTGAAATATTCACACGGCGAGAAACGTCACCTAGACGTTCCCAGTCGCGTTGAGCCATTTGAAAGTATGCCAATAGATGATGAGCTAAACTCACAGGTTGGGCGCGTTGGAGATGAGTATAGCCAGGAATCAGGGTTTCAACGTGCTTTTCGGCTATATCGAGTAACACACCTTGAAATTCTCGCAATTCGCTTTTGATTTGTTGGATTTGGTCGCGGAGGTAGAGTCTAGTGTCAGTACCAACTTGGTCATTACGCGATCGCGCCGTATGCAGTTTTTTACCCACATCGCCGACAATTTCTGTCAGTCGTCGTTCAACTGCAAAATGTACATCTTCAGCATCCACACCGGGCTGAAATTTCCCCTGGCGGTACTCTTGGCGAATTTGCTCTAAACCTGCAACCAGTTGCTCTCCTTCTTTTGGGGAGATAATGCCCGTGTGAGCGAGCATTTGGGCATGGGCTTGAGAACCAGTGAGATCGTATTCGATTAATTCAATATCAAAACTTATACTGGCATTAAAACGAGCGATCGCTGGATGCAATGCTGATTCAAAGCGCTGGCTCCAAGTTTCTTTTGTGGTCATAAATTATCAGGGAGGGGCATCAATTTTGGATTTTAGATTTTGGATTTTGGATTAATCTAAAATCTAAAATCCAAAATCCAAAATTACTTTAACCGTAGCTAGTTAGATTCCGAATGATATAGCCAATGAATAAACCAATCAACAATGCCCACACTTGACCTGTTTGTATAAAGTGGCTCCAAGCTTTTTGAATCTGATCCAAAACATGCGGATCAGTAATTGTCTGTGCTATGTCTGTCAAATTTACAGGCAAATGCCAAAGTAGCTGAGATATCAAATCGCTGTAGTGGCTCATATTTGGTGCTTAAGAAGTTAGGGCTGGCAAATTTCAGCATCAGTGCATTTTTTAGATAAAGTACTGATATTTACTGAAATATTGGATATAACTTCAATGTCTTAACTCAAGATACAGCCGATGCCAACCGCAATTTCTCGGCAGTCCGCAAAATCTGTCCCGCCAACACTGCTGCGCCAAAACCATTATCGATATTTACTACACCTACTCCCGCAGCACAAGAGTTGAGCATTGTCAACAAAGGCGCTAAACCGCCAAAACTGGCGCCATAACCGATGCTGGTGGGTACAGCAATCACAGGACAACTCGCTAAACCAGCGACAACGCTAGGTAAAGCGCCTTCCATCCCCGCCACGACAATTAACACTGATGCTGACTCAATCAGGTGGCGGTTACTTAACAAACGGTGAATCCCAGCAACGCCAACATCCCAAAGGCGCTGGACGCGGAAACCTGAAAGTTCAGCGGTGACAGCAGCTTCTTCAGCAACGGGTAAATCAGCAGTACCAGCAGAAAGAATGCCAATTTCACCTCCGAATTGTGGTTCGATGGTAAGGGGAGCGATCGCACAAATTCGCGCCGATTGGTAATATCGCAAACCGCTAACTTTTGATTCTAATACGGCATAAACTGCTGGTTCAATCCGAGTCGCCATCACCACCGGATTACGAAGACGCATCACCTCCATAATTTGAGCAATTTGTTCGGGAGTCTTACCAGGTCCCCAAATCACCTCTGGGAAACCAGTTCTTAGCTGACGATGGTGGTCAATTTTGGCAAACTCGCCCACAGATTCATAAGCCAAGTCTTTGAGTGAGTCTAATGCCGTATCTGGGGTAACTTTACCATTAGCAACCGCAACAAGTAGCGATCGCAAAGTTTTTTCATCGGTCATTAGTGATTAGCCCTTTGTCTTTTGTTCTTTGTCATTTATCAGTCGTCTAATAACTAATTTTGTTGATTAACCATTCAGGAGTGCTGAGTGCTGTTAGCGATAGCGGGGCGTTTAGCCCGTATTAAGTTGGGAATTTCACTTCTTTACTCACAACTCAGCACTGGCTCAACGCACTGCTACCGCTAACGGAACTATTTTACCCAATCCCCAATCCCCAATCCCCAATCCCTAATCCCCAATCCCCAATCCCCAATCCCCAATCCCTAATCAGTTACTTTAATTTGTTCAATATTCCAGAATGCACCGCCAAGGGCAGAGAATTTAATGCCTTCAAAACGATTACGCACCGCTGACATTGCATAAGGATTAACCAAGTAAATAAAAGGTAAATTTTCCTGGGTAATCCGCTGTGTTTCGACATAAATCGCTTTAACTTTAGCTTCGTCTAATTCTCGTGCAGCTTGAATGTAAAGATTCCCTATTTCCGCTTCCCAAGGAGCAACCTCCCAACCCTGAATCGGCTTTTGTCCTACTTGAGGTTTTTGATTAAACATGTGCAATCCACCTTCAGGTGCCCAGACATTAGCACCATCATTTGGTTCTAATCCGCCGGTCAAACCCATCAAAGAAGCTTCCCAATTTAAGGAGTTAGAAACTTTGTCAGTAAAGGTATTCCAAGCCAACGGAGTGAAATCAACTTGAATGCCGATTTTGCTCAAGTCTTGTTTAATCTGCGATCCCATTGCCTCACGGATTTTATTTCCAGCATTGGTAAGCAAAGAAAAACGGACACGATTTCCCTGAGCATCTACTAACTGATTGTTGTTGTACTTAAATCCTGCTTTGAACAGTAATTCCTTCGCTTTTTGCACATTGTAATCGTAAACTTTTAACCCTTCTTTAGCAGAAAGATAATAGGGGCTTTGTACAGAAATGGGTGAATCTTGTGCCACACCCAAGCCGCGAAACGTGTTATTAATCATCGTTTGGCGGTCAATTGCATAAGCTATAGCCTGCCGAAATTGCACATTATTGAACCACCCAGACTTAACCGGATCTACTAATGGTTTTCCGTCCCTTTTACCTTTGTTGAGATTGAACAAAACAAACGATGTACTAGATGTTGGCCCACCATTATAAATTTTGAAATTACCCTGCTTTTCTTGCACTTTTAGCAAAGAAAAATAATCTGGGGACACTCCAACAGTATCTAATCCACCAGAACGAAATTGCAGTAACGAGGTATCTGTTGACTCTACAATTTGCCAAATTACCCTTTCAATATAAGGCTGGGAATTGCCTTGAGCATCTTTACGCCAGTAGTAGGGATTGCGCCGAAAAACCACACGCTGACTCGTGTCATAGCGATCTATTTTGTAAGGGCCGTTGACAATAATTTGGTCGGGAGGAGTATCAACGCCCCATTTTGTCAAAAAGGTTGGTTTCCCATCTTGGTCTTTGGTTTTTACCGATTGTTGCAAGGTGTGGGCTGGCAAAATTGGTGAACCTGTACTCAATAGGAAAGGTCTAAAAGGTTCCGGTACGCTAAACTCAACCCGGCGTTCATCCACTTTTCTGACAGTGGGCAGTTTCCGACTTTTACCAATCCTCAAGCTGTCTCTCACATCTGTAGGAATTGCTTCATTTAAATAAATATCATTGTAGGTAAATACCACATCATCTACTGTTAGTGGCTGACCATCAGACCATTTCAACCCTTGCCGTATGGTAAAAATAATCTTTAATTTATCATCAGAAATTTGCCAAGATTCCGCTAATGCCGGCTCAACTTTGGCAGTTATTGGGTTTTGGGTGATTAATCCCTCGTAAATTAGAGAAAAAACATTAGGAAACTCTTGACTCAGAGGGTAGTTAAAGGTTTTAGGATCGCTGAGAATAGCAGTTACCAATTGCGGTACTTGAGCAGCTGCACTTTTAAAGTTAGTGGGGTTGCAGGCGGTAAGTATAAGTGCTGTTACGGAAGTCAAAATTATTGGCAACCAAAAATATTTAATTGCCAGAAATATTTTCCTAAAAAATTTCATAATTTCCCATTTATTTCCATCTAATCAATCTTCAATATCTTTATCAGAGGCTAAAATAAAATTCACTCTGAAGCAACTAGCAAGACAACAGCATAAGCACATATACCTTCTTCACGTCCAACGGGGCCTAATTTTTCGTTAGTGGTAGCTTTGATGCCAATTTGATTTGGTTCTAATTCTAAAACCGCCGCTATTTTGTCACGCATATTGTGAATATGCGGTTTTAATTTTGGGCGTTCTGCTACTACTACCGAGTCAATATTTCCCACCTGCCAACCTCGATCGCGAATCAGTTGATGTACTTGAGTTAATAGTACTAAACTATCTGCTCCCGCCCATTGGGGATCGCTAGGCGGAAAATAATGACCAATATCCCCCAAGGATAATGCCCCAAGCATCGCATCCATAATCGCATGGGTTAGTACGTCAGCGTCACTGTGCCCCAACAAACCCAGTTCATGGGGAATTTGAATTCCACCTAAAATCAAAGCGCGATCGCTCACCAGTTGATGAATATCGTAGCCGTTACCAATACGAATTTTTGTCATTTGTCATTTGTCATTTGTCATTTGTCATTTGTCATTTGTCAAGAGTTAGAAATTATTATTCTCACCCTGCTCCCCTGCTCCCCTGCTTCCCCTGCTCCCCCTGCTCCCCCTGCTTCCCCTGCTCCCCCTGCTTCAATTTCTCCCCCTGCTCCAATTTCTCCAGGAGATCGGGGCGGCGATCGCGGGTTCTTTGAATTTGTTGTTCGTAACGCCACCGGGCGATCGCTGCGTGATTCCCACTGAGTAAGACATCAGGCACTTTCAAGCCGCGAAAATTGGCAGGACGAGTATATTGGGGATAGTCTAATAACCCTTCTTCAAAACTTTCTGCTGTGAGAGACTCCGTTTTGGCTACAGTTCCGGGTATTAGTCGCACTACGCCATTAATCAAAGCCATTGCTGGAATTTCTCCACCAGTCAGAATAAAATCGCCTAAAGATACCTCACGAGTTACTAAATGTAGCACCCTCTCATCCACTCCTTCGTAATGGCCGCAAATTACTACTAACTGGTCATAATTTGTCACTAATTCTTTCAAAAGGGGTTGATTAATTGTTTGACCCTGTGGACTCATCAAAATTACTTCTCTTCGGGGTAGAATCGGCAGCGACTCCACAGCGCTAAAAAGAGGTTCTGGCTTCATTAGCATCCCAACACCACCGCCGTAGGGTTCATCATCTACTTTTCGGTGCTTGTCAGTGGTAAAGTCCCGTGGATTAACCAGATGCACTTCGGCAATCTGTTTGGCTAAGGCTTTACCCAGCAGCCCAGAATTGAGAACAGAGTTAAAACAGTCAGGAAAAAGCGTAACTATATCAAAGCGCACAGTTATTCGTATTCGAGGACACTAATCTTAAATTTGAATGTCTAGCAAACACCAGCAAGCCAAGGTCGGGTTAAACTCCAGTTAAACTTTATCAATAGTATCTAAAACTACCAGACCTCTTGGATTTTAGATGGAATCAAAAGTTTTTCTAATTACTTAATTTATGTTTAAATGTTGTCACAACTACATTTAAATTAATAATCATATCAAGTTAACAACTTCCAGGATGCATCAAGCCAGCCTCAGAAAAAAGCGTAGTCTTAAATGCTTGTCCCCAATCCTAAAGGGGGAATCTAGCCTCCAAAGACTATTTTGCCCTGCTGCAAGTGGACAGGTGAAAAACAAGGCACTGGCTTTGAGGAATGGAAACAAACACGTTTAGACTGAGGCAACGCGAGCGTTAGGCGAAAATTTGGAGAGTGGCTGGGCTAGTTCCAAACTTCCAAAAAGTGTCCTCTCGAAAGTTGCAAAGCGCAAAAATCATGGCTGCTTCCAAACCTTGTTAAATTCACCTGAAGTTGTTGACAGGAGAAACAAAATGCCGCAATTACAAGCTAAATCGCTAGAAATGAGGACACCCCAAGCAACTAAAACCGCCGTTCTGGTTATCGGAGGTGCAGAAGATAAAGTTCATGGGCGCGAAATCCTACGAACTTTTTTTGGACGCGCCGGTGCTAGTAAGGCTTATATTACAATTATTCCATCTGCCTCTCGCGAACCCGCCATCATCGGTGGTCGGTATATTCGCATTTTTGAAGAAATGGGTGCCCAGAAAGTAGAGATTTTAGACATCCGCGAACGAGAACAGTGTGAAACCTCCCAGATTAAAGCATCCTTAGAAGCCTGTAGTGGGGTATTTTTGACAGGAGGAGACCAGCTGCGTCTTTGTGGCGTATTGGCAGATACGCCAGCAATGGAAATTATTCGTCAGCGGGTGAGGGCGGGGCAACTGACGTTAGCAGGCACCAGTGCAGGAGCGGCGGTGATGGGGCATCACATGATTGCAGGCGGCGGTAGTGGAGAAACGCCAAATCGTTCCCTAGTGGATATGGCAACTGGTTTAGGATTTATTCCTGAAGTCATCGTTGACCAACACTTTCACAACCGTAATCGGATGGGGCGATTGATTAGCGCGATCTCAGCTCATCCTGATCGCTTAGGTATTGGCATTGACGAAGATACTTGTGCCGTGTTTGAACGTGATGGTTGGTTACAAGTTATGGGTAAAGGCAGTGTCACCATTGTTGATCCCACTGAGTTGACCCACACTAACGAACCGCATGTTGGTGCTAATGAACCATTAACCGTACATAATTTACGTCTTCATATCCTCAGCTACGGCGATCGCTTCCACTTGTACCAGCGGACTGTATTGCCTGCTGTACATCGAATCTCCAGCTGACGGCATAGAGTATCTGAGGTTACACTGAGTTGACCGCAAATTTTAGATGTTGGATTTTGGATTTTAGATTAAAAGAACTTTTCGGTACATAATACCAGAAAGGAGACAAAACCAATCTAAAAGACCTGCAATGACTCGGTTTAGCTACACTATCGTCAATCTAAAATTCAGAGAGTTAAGTACTCTAGTAGTATCTTTACAATCTAAAATGTCAATCTAAAATTCAAAATTGGTTGGCCGCACCTTGATTATTTCTTACCGTAAAAAAATGATAAGAATACCATGTAAAAAGAAAAAACTGTTTTTCATGAACAGTTTAGCGGTCAATTCCAGTAAGAAACTAGAATTTTGGTTCCGAATCTCCATCTACCTATTCCCATGAGAATCCTCAAGATCCAGACCTTACGCGGCCCAAACTATTGGAGCATTCGACGCCACAAACTGATCGTCATGCGCCTCGATTTAGAAACCCTTGGCGAGACGCCCTCGAATGAAATCCCTGGCTTTTATGAAGGATTAGTTGAGGCGCTGCCGAGTCTGGAGGGTCACTATTGTTCGCCTGGCTGTCGTGGTGGTTTTTTGATGCGAGTCAAAGAAGGCACTATGATGGGTCATATCGTGGAACACGTAGCCCTAGAACTCCAAGAATTAGCAGGTATGCATGTGGGCTTTGGTCGCACCCGCGAAACTGCCACACCCGGAATTTACCAAGTCGTGATCGAGTACCTGAATGAGGAAGCGGGACGCTACGCTGGACGAGCCGCAGTACGGCTATGCCAGAGTATCGTTGATCGAGGCCGTTATCCCAAGGCAGAACTAGAGCAAGATATCCAAGACCTGAAAGACTTCACCCGTGATGCTTCACTAGGCCCCTCCACAGAAGCGATCGTCAAAGAAGCAGAAAAAAGAGGTATCCCCTGGATGTCGCTGGAAGCCCGCTTTTTGATTCAGCTAGGCTATGGCGTCAACCAGAAGCGAATGCAGGCGACAATGACCGATAACACCAGCATTCTGGGTGTAGAACTAGCTTGCGATAAAGAAGCCACTAAACGCATCCTCGCTGCTGCTGGTGCGCCAGTACCCAGAGGTACAGTAATCAACTTTTTAGACGATTTAGAACAAGCCATTGAATTCGTGGGCGGCTATCCCATCGTCATCAAGCCCCTGGATGGCAATCATGGACGTGGGATCACCATTGATATCAGAACTTGGGAAGAAGCTGAAGCTGGATACGAAGCTGCCAGACAGGTTTCTCGGTCAATTATTATCGAAAGATATTATGTTGGGCGCGACCATAGAGTATTAGTTGTAAATGGCAAAGTCGTAGCAGTCGCCGAACGGGTTCCGGCTCATGTCATTGGCAACGGTAGATCCACTATCTCCGAACTCATCGAAGAAACCAACCTTGACCCAAATCGCGGTGAAGGACACGATAACGTCCTCACCAAGATTGAACTAGACCGCACTAGCTACCAATTGTTAGAAAGGCAAGGTTACACCCTAAATAGCGTGCCACCCAAGGGCACTATTTGTTATCTCAGAGCAACAGCCAACTTAAGTACAGGTGGTAGTGCTGTAGACCGTACCGATGAAATTCACCCCGAAAATCTTTGGTTAGCACAACGGGTAGTCAAGATTATCGGTTTGGATATTGCCGGACTCGATATCGTCACTTCGGATATTAGCCGTCCTTTGCGGGAAGTAGATGGCGTAATTGTCGAAGTTAACGCCGCTCCCGGCTTTCGGATGCACGTTGCCCCAAGTGTGGGCATCCCTCGCAACGTCGCTGGCGCAGTGATGGATATGTTGTTTCCCAACGAGCAATCTAGCCAAATTCCCATCCTCAGCGTCACGGGTACTAATGGCAAAACCACCACTACCCGCCTACTAGCACATATTTATAAACAGACTGGTAAAGTAGTAGGTTATACAACTACCGATGGCACATATATCGGTGATTACTTAGTAGAAGCAGGCGATAACACCGGTCCCCAAAGTGCCCACGTGATCCTCCAAGATCCCACAGTAGAAGTAGCAGTACTGGAAACGGCTCGTGGTGGCATTCTTCGCTCTGGATTGGGCTTTGAAGCCGCAAATGTAGGTGTGGTATTGAATGTAGCCTCAGACCACTTAGGAATAGGCGATATAGATACCATTGAGCAGTTAGCTAACCTTAAGAGTGTAGTAGCGGAAGCCGTATTCCCTGATGGCTATGCGGTACTCAATGCCGACGATCGCCGTGTCGCCGCCATGTCAGAAAAAACTAAGGCTAATATTGCTTACTTCACCATGAACCCCGACTCGGAATTAGTGCGGAAGCACATCCAAAAGGGCGGAGTAGCGGCAGTGTATGAAAATGGCTATTTGTCAATTGTTAAAGGTGATTGGACACACCGCATAGAAAGAGCAGAAAATATACCTTTAACAATGGGCGGACGTGCGCCGTTTATGATTGCCAACGCTTTAGCTGCAAGTTTGGCAGCATTCGTGCAAAACGTCACAATTGAGCAGATTCGGGCTGGTTTGAGGATTTTCCGGGCTTCAGTTAGTCAAACACCGGGACGGATGAATTTATTTAATTTAGGAAACTACCACGCTTTGGTAGACTATGCCCACAACGCAGCCAGTTACGAAGCTGTAGGTTCCTTTGTGCGGAACTGGACTACAGGACAACGGATTGGCGTAATTGGTGGGCCAGGCGATCGCCGCGACGAAGATTTTGTTACTTTGGGTAAGCTAGCAGCACAAATTTTTGATTATATCATCATCAAAGAAGACGATGACACACGGGGAAGACTACGGGGATCAGCCGCCCAATTGATTATTCAAGGCATCACCGAAGTTAAGCCTGATAGCCGCTATGAATCCATTCTGGATGAAACCCAAGCGATAAATAAAGGCTTAGACATGGCTCCCGATAACAGTCTGGTGGTAATTTTGCCAGAAAGCGTTACTCGGGCGATTAAATTAATTAAGCTGCGTGGCCTAGCGAAAGAAGAGACACACCAACAAAATGCTGGCACAACTATTGTCGATTCCCAAAATGGGATCACACCTTCTTCTGTTGTCAATACCTTGCTGTAGTCAGGAAGAGTCAGTGCGCTGACTTCTCCTGACTACTTTGATTACTGTTTTTCTTCTTCCTGATTGGTTTCCTCGCTGGGAGTTTTCATCTCCTCCTTAAAACCTCGTAGGGTTTTGCCCAGTGCAGTCCCCAGTTCAGGAATTTTTTTTGGGCCGAAAATTAGAATAGCGACTATGGTAATTACAGCTATCTCTGGCCATCCCAGTCCAAACAACATACACAGTTCCTCTCAATAATTTTTAATTAACTGTTCTATATAGCAATCCTAAATCATTCGTGAGAAACAAGATCCCCGACTTCTTTAAGAAGTCGGGGATCTATTTCAGCACTAGCATCTCTAATATCTTTTTCATCTTCTAAAAGTTCTAAACTTCTTTATTTCATTGCTTTCGGGTGTGATGTTTAATTGTTTTTGAATTAATTCCATTAGGAATTGTCTTTTATTTGTAGTTGCCATTTTTAGACCTCTTCAGATTATTCCTTTTGTTTATTTCCGCTCAATTGGAATACCTAACCAATCGCTTAATTCACGGGCTAGCCATTCCAGTTCTGCTTCAGATTTAACACCATGAAGTTGATATTTTTGTACTCCTACCCAAATATCCAATTGCGCGGGAACGAGACTTGTAGTTTCATCTCCTCTTACAGTTCTTTTAGTTAAATGTTGTGGAATGTAAACTAACCTAGTGATACTTTGTCTTGGCGATGCACGCGGGCGATAAAATTTCCAACCAAACAAATCCAAGGTTAGGGTAATTTGTTCTGGATTCAGGCGTAAGCAGGTGCGTCCAAATAAATCAAAGAGAAATTTATACATCATGCCAAAACCAGCACCCCAAAAAGGAAGTGAGAACAAGGCAAAGGGGATGTTGACAGGAAAAGGTGCTGAGAGTGCGCCAAGTGTCCAAAACAGGATAAATGAATTCCAGGCGATCGCAAATAAACCTGTGAATACTATTGATGAATCAAAACCAGCAGGTGGAACGATAATTTCTAAAGAATCCGCATTTTTGGTTAGTTGAATTTTGCTACCACCTGGTTTGGAAACTTGAATAGTCAGATCATTACTATCTCCATACCCAGAGGAAACCCAATTATTTCCATTCCAATGCCAATGACCTCTAATCCAGTCTGACAGGTTAATTTCTGCTGGGCGCGGTTGTTGTAAAAGTTGTGGATGTTCTAAAGCTGCAAGTCCAGCACTCGCAGAACTCAAACGCCGTTCTAAACTGGGTTCAACCATCCACTTTAACCAATTGCTAAAGCTGGGACTGAGATTAGCCACTTGCTCAAACTGAATGCGAAAATCCTTTTGAGGTAAATCGGCTGGGTGAGTACCCGTCACTAAATAAATTAAGGTTGCACCTAAACTATAAAGGTCAGATGCTGCAACAGTGCGTCCACCAAATTGCTCCTGTGGCATATAGCCATAAGTTCCTACCACGGTTCTTGTGCCGGTTTCTGTAGCGAGGACTGTCTGGACTGAACCAAAATCTACCAAATAGAGTTGACCGACACTATTACCAGAGCGATCGCTCAATAAAATATTGCTAGGCTTAATATCACGATGAATTACAGGCGGATGTAGCTCATGTAGGTAAATGAGAATCTCTAAAAGTGCTTTAGCTATCTCTTTGACTTCAATTTCTGTAAAAGTCCGTCCAGTTTGTAAACATTGCTCTAAAGTTTGTGCAGGGATATAAGTTTGTACTAGAGCAAATCCTTTGATGGTTGGTAGATTTACCTCAAAATAGTTTAAATAGCCAGGAATTGAGGGATGTGCTAGGTTTTTTAAAGTTTCAGCTTCTCGCTCGAACAACTTGAGTGAATCCCACTCAAAGTCACTACTAAAAGAGAGTAACTTGATGACAACTAATTCCTGAGTTTGCAAATCACGAGCTAATAGCGTCCGCCGCCCTGCTTTTTTTCCTAGTAGCTGCTGAACTTCGTAGCGTTCGCCTAATATTTCGCCAATCATTATGTTTTCTTATAATGCTACCGTTGAAAAGTTTTATAGCTTATAGCTCTTCAATATGGCAAATCAATATCTTTAGTATAATTGCGTAATTCTATGCCCTCCCAACTTTGGCCTTATATTACCCCTGGTATTCCCGATGAATTATTTGAACATTTGCCAGGAATTCCCCTGAGTCAGCGAGAAGTCCGACTGCTATTAATTTCCCAACTGCGGCTAAAATCAGATTCCGTGCTGTGGGATATTGGCGCAGGGACGGGTACAATTCCGGTAGAAGTGGGGCTATTGTGTCCAGGTGGACAGATTATCGCTATCGAAAGGGATGAAGAAGTAGCTAATTTGATCAAGCGTAACTGCGATCGCTTTGATGTGAAAAACGTCGAAGTAATTGAAGGTAGCGCCCCAGAGTGTTTACACGATCTTAAGGTTGCCCCTCACCGCATTTGTATCGAGGGAGGACGGCCCATCCAAGAAATACTGCAAGCAGCTTGGCATTATTTACCGCCATCCGGTCGGGTTGTAGCCACAGCTGCTAATCTAGAAAGTCTATATGCTATTTCTCAGAGCTTTTCTCTGTTAAGAGCTAGAAATATCGAAGTCGTCCAATCTGCGGTTAACCGCTTAGAGACGCGCGGCTTTTCTCAAAGCTTTACCGCCGTTGATCCCATTTTTATCCTCAGTGGTGAGAAACTGGACTAAATCAAAAAGATTTTAGATTTTAGATTTTAGATTTTAGATTGGTGATTTAGGTGATATGTCATAAGAAACCAAGCCACAATTACCAATCCCTAATCTCGAATACCTAATCTCTAATCCAAAATCCAAAATCCAAAATCCAAAATACTTCTATGCCTTGGTCTCGGATTATTAGTGGAATTGTTGCGATCGCTCTTGCTCTTTCAGTTACCCTTTTGGGTGGTTGGTACTTTACCATCATGTTTGCGGTTATCGTCTTTTTAGGACAACAGGAATATTTTAATTTGGTGCGAGCCAGAGGTATAGTTCCTGCTGCTAAAACCACAATGGCTGCTAGCCAAGTATTGCTGGTAATTTGCACGCTAGATGGCAGTTTAGCTGATGCTGTGATGCCAATAGCTGGCACACTTATTTGTTTTTACCTGCTGTTTCAACCCAAATTTGCCACGATCGCTGATGTTTCCGCTTCCATTATGGGGCTATTTTATGTAGGTTATTTACCAAGTTACTGGGTGCGGTTACGAGCAATTGATAGTGCTGCTTTTAGCAATCTCCCTTTTGGAGGTTACTGGCCCACAAACTGGATGGATTTCTGGGAGAAGGCAAATGCCGCTTCTCTACCACAAGGTTTTACAGCAACACTGCTAACTTTTTTGTGTATTTGGGCAGCCGATATCGGTGCTTACACCATTGGCAAATTCTTTGGAAAAACCCGTCTATCTGAGATTAGCCCGAAAAAAACTGTAGAAGGTGCTGTCTTTGGCATTACTTCAAGTGTTGCTGTAGCCGTAGCAGGAGCCTATTATCTCCACTTGCCAAGTTCCCCTTTCACTGGTTTAGCATTGGGTTTGCTGATTGGCATTGCTAGTCTTTTAGGGGATCTCACTGAATCTATGCTGAAGCGAGATGCTGGAGTCAAAGATTCTGGACAGTTAATCCCCGGCCACGGTGGTATTTTAGACCGTACTGATAGTTATATTTTTACTGCTCCTTTGGTTTATTATTTCGTGACACTACTGTTGCCGCTACTGTAGCGGTTTTCAGTTGAGTTCAATACAGACCTAAGAAGAACAGCCCCAACCTAATACAACACGGCGTAATTAACAATTCAAAATTCAAAATTAAAGAAATTTCAGACGTTCGCGTAGCGTCTCGTAGAGAAGAGAAGTGCCTTGCGCGGGTTCCCCGCGTTGTGGCAACTGACGCTCCTCCGTCGCTCTAAGCGAAGCCATGCCGAAGGCTTTACGCTAGCGCTAACGGGGGATTTAGCGAGAAACGCGGTCTTGGGATGCATCCCAAGTGGAGCGATTTCTCAAGACAAACCCCGACTGAAATGGGTGCTACATGTAGATTGCAGGTTCTTAAACCCTTTAATTTACGAGAAACCAACCATTTAAAATAGCCAGAAAACTTACAAAATAAGCATTCTTTCTTTTTACTTTTGCCTTTTTACTTTTGCCTTCTTGTAGGAATTGTCATTAACCACATTTTTGTCACCCATTACTATTTCCCGCATTCCCCAAAAAATTAAATTTTCTTCCACAATTAAAGGTGCTATAATTTCAGGATACAAAGCTTTCAGATAGTTTACTAATAAAGTACGATCGCCACCTTTAATTGCAATCTTCCCATCAGGAAATAATTGCAACCACGCCTCAAGAAAATCTTTAATTCCAGCTAATACTGTGTAAATTACTCCACTTTGAATTGCTTCTGTAGTATTAAGCGCAAAACGTGGTGGTAGAGGTGCGAATTTTCGCGTTTCTACAAATGGTAATTGTCCTGTTTGTTGACCGAGACTTGCAAATTGCAAACCTAGTCCTGGCAAAATTGCACCTCCAACTAGAGACTCATTAGCATCCGCAGCTGTAAAAGTCAGCGCTGTACCAGCATCAATCACCAACATGGGAAAACCCCAAGTTTTACCCGCACCCCACAAAGCTAAAGCGCGGTCAATTCCCAGTGTGGGATAAACATTTTTGAGTGGTACTTGCTCTAAGGTAATAACGCGAGTATTTGGGTAAGTTTGCCAAATAGCAGTTTGGCCGGGAACTACGGAGGCGAGGAGGAGGGGAGGGAGGGATGAGGAAGTATTTTCTACCCTAATTTTCTGATGGGGTGGAGAAATTGCCAGTAGTAAATGATCTAGAGTTTGACATTTAGCTAACTGTTGTATGGCAGACTCAGCTAGATAGTCGCTATCCCAAGTTGAGTAAAGTTTTTTGCCAATAAACAACGCCCAATGTAGCCGAGAGTTCCCAATTTCCAATGCTAGCCAAACTTCCTCCATCTCCCCAATCCCTTTGCGGTTTCACACTTTTAACTTTTTTAAGTAAGCCATAGGCTTTTTAATAAAAATTAACATTCAAGCCGTGTCACAATAAAATAAGAGGAAGAAATACTCATTGTATTAAGGAGGGGAGTTATGGTAGCGCTCACCGAAAAAACTGAAAAACGGCTCACCATTCAGACTGTAGAGATTGCTCAAGAGACGACGGCTATTCGCTCTTTGGATTGGGATCGCGATCGCTTCGATATTGAGTTTGGTCTGCAAAACGGTACTACTTACAACTCGTTTCTCATTCGTGGCGAGCAGACTGCCTTAGTTGATACCTCCCACGAAAAGTTTCGTCAACTATATTTTGATACGCTCACCGGATTAATCAAGCCAACAGATATTGATTATTTGATTATCAGCCACACTGAGCCAGACCATAGCGGTTTAGTTAAAGATTTGCTGCTTATGGCTCCAGAAATAACCGTTGTCGGTTCTAAGGTGGCGATTCAGTTTCTTGAGGATTTGGTACATCAGCCATTTAAACGGCGAATTGTGAAAAATGGCGATCGCTTAGATTTGGGCAATGGGCATGAATTTGAATTCGTGATTGCCCCAAATTTACATTGGCCGGATACCATTTTCAGCTTTGACCACAAAACCAAAGTTCTCTATACTTGTGATGCCTTTGGGTTGCACTATTGCTCAGATAGCACCTTTGATGAAGACTTGGCAGCGATCGAAGAAGACTTTCATTATTACTACGATTGCTTGATGGGGCCGAATGCCCGATCGGTTCTGTCTGCCCTGAAGCGGATGGCGGAACTGAAAACCATCGACATGATTGCCACAGGACACGGGCCACTGTTATCTCACAATGTTGAAGAACTAGTTGGACGTTACCGCACTTGGAGCCAAACCCAAGCCAAGCCAGAAACAGCAGTTGGAATATTTTACGTTTCCGAATACGGATATAGCGATCGCCTTGCCCAAGCAATTGCCAACGGTATCGGTAAAACTGGTGTTGCCGTGGAAATCGTCGATTTGGGATCTGAAGTTGATTTACAAGAACTGCGGGAACTAGTTAGCCGTTGTGCTGGGCTAATCGTTGGTCTACCTCCGGCTTCTGGGGCTGCGAGTATTCAAGCTGCACTCAGCACAATTTTAGGATCTGCTAAAGAAAAGCAAGCCATCGGCGTATTTGAAACTGGCGGTGGCGATGATGAACCGATAGATCCTTTGGTGAGTAAATTCCGCAATTTGGGTTTGACAACAGTTTTTCCAGCGATTCGGATTAAAGAAATACCTACGGAAAACACTTACAAGCTGTGTGAAGAAGCAGGTACAGACTTAGCTCAATGGGTAACACGCGATCGCAGCATCAAAGCTATGAAATCTCTTGGTGCTGACTTAGATAAAGCATTAGGTAGAATTAGCGGCGGATTATATATCATCACTGCCAAAAAAGGCGATGTATCCAGTGCCATGTTAGCCTCCTGGGTTGCTCAAGCCAGCTTTAAACCCTTGGGATTCTCCATTGCAGTCGCCAAAGATCGGGCAATTGAATCACTCATGCAGGTAGGCGATCGCTTTGTTCTCAACATCTTAGAAGAAGGCAATTTCCAACCACTCATGAAGCACTTTTTGAAGCGGTTCGCCCCTGGTGCAGATCGTTTTGAAGGTGTGAGAACCCAGCCAGCCCAAAATGGTGCCCCCATCCTCAACGATGCCCTTGCCTACATGGAGTGCGAAGTCACCAGTAGAATGGATTGTGGCGACCACTGGGCAGTGTACAGCACAGTCTACGCCGGACGGGTTTCTAAGCCAGAAGCTTTGACTGCTGTACATCACCGTAAAGTCGGAAACCACTACTAATTTTGGATTTTGGATTTTGGATTTTAGATTAATAATCCAAAATCCAAAAACACTCAATCAAGCGTTTGTGCAGTATAGCCCTTCCTACTTAATATCCATAATTATCCAGAATTGGGGTGTTTAATTAACAATCCAAAATCTAAAATCTAAAATCTAAAATTGTTTCCGCCATGTCACAAAATAAACCCCGTGATGTTCAAGTTTGTCCAATAGCTACAGATACGAGAATACTGCGATCGCGCAGTTGGTCAAGGCTCAGATTTGAAATTGAATACGCTCTTGCTAAGGGTACAACTGCTAATTCTTATTTAATTGAAAGCGATAAAACTGCCATTATTGATCCTCCTGGGGAAACGTTTACGCAAATTTATTTAGAAGCTTTGAAGCAACGTTTCCATTTTGAAGATTTAGATTATGTAATTTTGGGACACGTAAATCCTAACCGCGCCGCAACTTTAAAAGCTTTGTTGGAAATTGCCCCGCAAATCACCTTTGTGTGTTCTAATCCAGGGGCAATAAATTTACGTGCAGCGCTAGAAAATCCAGATTTACAAATTTTTGTGATGCGGGGTGAAGAAACACTAGATTTGGGTAATGGGCATAATTTACAATTTATTCCCACCCCCAATCCCCGCTATGCAGATCAACTCTGCACCTACGACCCGCAAACAGAAATTCTGTACACAGATAAGTTATTTGGGGCGCACGTTTGTGGAGATCAGGTATTTGATGAAGGTTGGGAAGTATATAACGAGGATCGGCGCTATTATTTTGATTGCCTCATGGCTCCCCACGCCCGTCAAGTTGAAACAGCACTGGATAAACTTGTCGATTTTCCTGTGCGAATGTATGCCAATGGGCATGGGCCTTTGGTGCGCTATGGTTTAATTGAACTGACTAAAGCTTATCGGGAATGGAGTCAACAGCAAACATCTGCCGACTTGACAGTAGCGTTAATTTATGCTTCAGCTTATGGAAATACAGCCACATTAGCCCAAGCGATCGCTCGTGGCATCACCAAAGCTGGTGTCGCTGTAGAATCAATTAACTGCGAATTTACTGAACCAGAAGAAATTCGGGCGGCTGTGGAAAAATCTGCTGGTTTCATCATCGGTTCTCCTACCCTTGGCGGACATGCACCTACACCCGTGCAAACAGCTTTAGGAATTGTGCTATCCACCGCTACTAACAATAAACTTGCTGGTGCTTTTGGTTCCTTTGGCTGGAGTGGGGAAGCGGTTGATTTAATTGAGAGTAAATTAAAAGATGCTGGCTATCGGTTTGGTTTTGACACCATCCGCGTCAAATTCAAACCCGACGATGCTACCCTGCAATTGTGTGAAGAAGCTGGAACCGACTTTGCCCAAGCACTGAAAAAAGCCAGAAAAGTGCGATCACCAAGTCAACCTGCAACAACTGTAGAACAAGCAGTTGGTCGCATTGTGGGTTCTCTTTGTGTTTTGACTGCAAAAGAAGGCGATCGCTCTAGTGCTATGTTAGCTTCTTGGGTATCTCAAGCCAGCTTTAATCCACCTGGTTTAACTATCGCCGTCGCCAAAGACCGTGCAGTAGAAACACTGACGCATACAGGAAACAAATTTGTCCTCAATATCCTTAAAGAAGGTAATCACTTGGGGTTAATGAAGCACTTCCTCAAACCCTTTGGTCCAGGACAAGACCGATTTGCTGATGTCGCCACCCAAGAAACTGAAAATGGTTCTCCCATACTTACCGATGCCCTAGCATATCTCGAATGTTCCGTACAAAACCGGATGGAATCTGGCGATCATTGGCTGGTTTATGCGACTGTCGAGAGTGGCAAATTGTTAGATACTGATGGCGTTACAGCCGTGCATCATCGCAAATCTGCAACTCATTATTAATTGGGTATGGGGCATGGGGCATTGGGCAAAACAGTTCTGATAGCGGATAGCTAACGTTCCAATGCTATCCGTATCATCAGTGCCCGTCTAGCTACTCGAAAGGAACGTGAAGATTATGAACTCTTATTCAAATAATCCAACGCTCTCTGTTAGAAATTATTACTATGAATTTACGTGAACTTGAAGATCAAGCACTGAGATTATCTGCCGAGGATCGTTGGCAGTTAATCAATACATTAGTGCGATCGCTCCAACCAAAACTTCAGCCAACATCAAAGCCGAAGGGTTTAGCTGCAAGTTTAATCGGCATTGCCAAGAATGACAGCCTGCCACCTACAGATGAAGAAGTGAAAGCCATGCTAGATGAACGGTTGGCACAAAAGTATCTGTAATGCGAGTTTTATAATTGAACTTCAGTTCCAAAGCGATCGCCTAAGGAACTTCCAAATAAAAAAATACTCAAAAAACTGGTGAAAAAACTCTCTCCTCCTTATTCCTCTGTGTTCTCTGTGTCTCTGTGGTAGCCTGCGGCAAGCCGCTCCGCGTCTACGTTTATTTGGATAATTTATTTCTTGGAAGTCCCTAATTCGCTACACATTTCTATCTTTTAGTCAAAACCTACGCAGTATTGCTTTCAGATTTGCTCATAAGCAGACAAAAAATCCTCTCTTGAGATACCCGCTTGAGTACAAATGGATCTCAAGGTCGAACCTTTAATTTGAGAATGATTAGGCATAGTCAATGGAGTTTTTGTTCCATCTTCGTTTTCTCGTTCCATAACAATATGCTCTCGCTCCCTAATAACAGTGAATCCCAGAAATTCCAATGTCTTAATAACTTTAGCTTTAAGTACATCTACTGGGAATTTAACCATTAAATAAGAACCTCAGCTTCCGCCACAAAAGCTTCTAGGACTGGTGATTCCTCTTCTAAAACCTCTTGACCAAATATCTCTATATGGCAGTGGATAGCAGATTTAACATCAGCTAGTGCTTCTTCATAGCTGTCACCTTCGCCAACTACAACCCCTTTTATACCCAAGGGATAGGCTACGTAACCGTCGTTATGTTTTTCAACAATAATTTTGATTGCTCTCATTGTTATATAAAAGAATGGCTGAAAAGTTCAGGGGGATGTAGGACTTACACACAATAAACCCTACAACCCCTGTAAAAGGTTAGCTCTTAGGGTTGTGGCTATTTGCTAAAGCTGTAAATTTGCTGTGTCTCCAAGCGATCGCTAATCGATGAAGGCAGTGTACCATCGGTGAATATCTGCCGATCTAGTTGGACTTGTAAATTACTCAAAGGATCGCAACCAGAAGAAATCAGAAATTCTAGTTTTTGGATGTATGGCAAGGTTGCCAGATTGTCCAGAATTTGAAAGACAGCTTGTATATAAGGATGACCACTTTGTTGATACCAATCACAGCTAGCAACTTTTGGCTGATCAAAACCCAAGTGTACTGTTAAAGATGGCTCGTCAAATATAGCGATCGCTAAGGGACGTGCTTCTTCCTGCAACAATAAATCATTACTTGTCGCTAAGTGTCGCAGTTTTTCTAAGCGTTCATAGCGTTCTTTCACCGGTTCCGGGTCATCTTGCCAATGGATTGCTACTGTTACTAAATAAGTTTGTAACAGCATGTGACCCAGCTTTTTCGCCTTTGTTGCTAGATAATAGGAATTGTACTGGGTTGCCTCAATTAACAATGGCAAGCGATCGACCACTTCCAACCCATAACCTTTGACTCCAGCAATTTTACGGGGATTATTGGTAATCAAGCGAATCTTTTTGATGCCCAAATCCATGAGCATTTGTGCCCCCATCCCGTAGTCTCGCAAGTCAGCAGGAAATCCTAAACGCTCATTTGCTTCTACTGTATCCAGCCCCATATCCTGTAATGAGTAGGCTTTCAGCTTGTTAATCAAGCCGATTCCCCGCCCTTCTTGGCGTAGGTATACAACTACACCTTGACCAGCAGCCTCAATCATTTTCAGTGCTGCTTCTAACTGCATCCGACAGTCACAACGCAAAGAACCCAAAGCATCACCAGTTAAGCACTCTGAGTGCATCCGCACCATTACAGGCTCATCTTTGAAGTTAGCTGGATCGCCCTTGACAATTGCAACGTGTTCTGTATTATCTAGGGTATGGCGGTAGGCGTAAATTTCAAACTGACCGAATTCACTAGGCAACTTGGTAATCACCTCACGATATACTAGGCGATCGTGCTTTAGGCGATAGCTGATTAAATCTGCAATACTAATAATTTTTAAATTATGATGTTTGGCATATTCAACTAATTGCTGTAACCGCGCCATTGAACCATCGGGGTTTTGAATTTCACAAATTACCCCAGCTGGGTATAGCCCTGCTAGTCGAGATAAGTCTACAGCCGCTTCCGTATGCCCTGCGCGTTTAAGTACGCCTCCAGCCTTAGCCCGAAGGGGAAAAATATGACCAGGGCGACGTAAATCGTTAGGTTTTGTGGCTGGGTTGAGAGTAACCTGGATCGTGCGGGCGCGGTCTTCGGCTGAGATGCCTGTGCTGACGCCTAATTCTGGCCCGGCATCAATACTGACAGTGAAGGCAGTTTGGTTAGTATCTGTAATGTTGCTTACCATCAAAGGTAAGTCTAGCTCGTCTAGGCGATCGCCTGTCATTGCCAAACAAATCAGTCCTCTCGCTTCCACCGCCATGAAATTAATCGTGTCGGGTGTGGCAAATTGGGCAGCACAAATCAAGTCGCCTTCATTTTCTCTATTTTCATCATCTACCACTACAATGACGCGACCAGCTTTTAGGTCTGCTAAGGCGGCATCAATCGAATCAAATTTAAAAGCTTGGGTAGTATTAGGCTGTGACACAGAAAGATTTCCAGCTATAAACGTAAATTTTTTTTACAATTTCTCCTTTTAGATTGTAGCTCCTTTATAAGGCAGAGAAGTAGACTAGCATTAACAATTCAAAATTCAAAATTCAAAATTCAAACATTTTAGACATTCCAGACGGTGATTTAGCGAGAAACGTGGTCTTGGGCAAAGCCCAAGTGGAGCGATTTCTCAAGACAAACCCCGACTGAAATGGCTACTACATGTAGATATAGGGGTTTTCAACCCTTTAATTTACAATAATTTGATCGCGTGACAAGAATTTATGTCATTAAAAGTAGGGATAAAGTGCAGCGACAGTAAAGGATGAGAGGGATAAGGGGCAATACTGCTCGCATAAGCAGTGGAGGCAGTGGAGGCAGGGGAAGCAAAACTCTTCCCCTGCTCCCCCATCTCCCCGTTTGGGGCGTTTTGTGCGCTACACGTCTAGTCGCTGATATTGTTGATAGCTGAGAACGAATTAACTATTCATGGGATAAGGATTTCAGATCATGGGCAAATTTAGACGCGTACCCGTTGGGATTGTTGGCGCGTCGGGCTATGGCGGAGTACAGTTAGTACGATTACTGATGGATCATCCAGAAGTTGAACTGGTTTATTTAGGCGGTGAAAGTAGTATCGGGAAATCCTTGGGGGATCTCTACCCGCATTTAGCTCATGCAACTAACTTGTTAATAGAAGCAGTAGAACCAGAAATAATTGCTCACCGCTGTGAAGTAGTTTTCCTGGCTTTACCAAATGGTCTGGCTTGCCAAATTGCACCGAAACTGTTGGAAAAAGGATGTAAAGTTATAGATTTGAGTGCAGACTATCGGTTTAGTAATTTGACAACTTATACAAATTGGTATGGCATTGAGAGAAGCGATCGCACAATTGCAGCGACAGCAGTTTATGGATTACCAGAACTTTATCGCGATCGCATTGCCGAAGCTCAACTCGTTGGCTGTCCTGGTTCCTATCCCACTGCTAGTCTTCTTGCACTTTCGCCACTCTTAAAGCAAGGTTTAATCGTACCAGAAACAGCTATTATCGATGCCAAGTCCGGCACATCTAGCGGTGGACGACAGCCTCAAACCAACTTATTACTAGCTGAAGCAGACAACTCAATCGCAGCTTTCAACGTTGGTCGTCACCGTCATACCCCAGAAATTGAGCAAATTTGCAGTGACTTAGCCGGTCACGAACTCATGATCCAATTTACACCGCACCTGATCCCAATGGTACGCGGGATTTTGGCAACGGTATATGCCAAAATGAGCGATCCTGGTCTAGTGCGAGATGACTTAATCACAATTTTCTCAGCTTTCTACCGTAACTCTCCTTGGGTAAAAGTCTGTGGTAGCGGTATTTACCCCCAAACCAAATGGGCTAATGGCAGCAATCTTTGTTACATCGGTGTAGAAGTTGACCCGCGCACAGGTCGCGTAATTGTCATGTCAGCAATTGACAATCTAATTAAAGGACAGGCGGGCCAAGCGATTCAGTGTCTAAACCTGATGATGGGCTGGGATGAAACCTTGGGGTTGCCCAAATTGGGGTTTTATCCATGATTGGGGATTGGGGATTGGGTATTGGGTATTGGGGATTGGGAAGAATTCTAGCCCCCAGTCCCCAGTCCCTAGTCCCCAGTCCCCAGTCCCTAGCCCCTACTTCGGCCCTAACCCCACAGCACCAGCATAAACGGCGCGATCGCCTAGTTGATCTTCAATTCGCAGCAAGCGATTATATTTTGCTACGCGTTCGCTGCGACACAGAGAACCTGTTTTGATTTGACCGGCACGGGTTGCTACAGCTAAATCAGCGATCGTTGTGTCTTCGGTTTCACCAGAACGATGGCTAATTACTGAACGGATACTGTTGCGAGTTGCTAAATCAATCGTTTCTAAGGTTTCGGTAAGTGAACCAATTTGATTGAGTTTAATCAAAATGGCATTAGCAGCTTTTTCCTGGATGCCTCTTTGTAAGCGGGTGGCATTGGTAACAAACAAATCATCCCCTACCAACTGCACCCGCGAACCTAACTTCTGGGTGAGTAATTGCCAACTTTGCCAATCTTCTTCGTGCAAGCCATCTTCAATTGACACAATTGGATATTGATCAACAAGTTGTCCCAAATAATCAATAAACTCAGCTGGGGCGTGAGGTTTACCATCGTAAACATACTGACCATTCTTGTAAAATTCGCTAGCTGCTACATCCAACGCCAAAGCGACTTCTTCCCCTGGCTTATAACCAGCTTTCTTAATGGCAGCAACCAACAATTCCAAAGCTACTTGATTGGACTCTAAATTAGGGGCAAAACCGCCTTCATCGCCTACACCAGTAAGCAAACCCTTTTCATCTAATACCTGACTAAGAGTCGCAAACACCTCTGCACCCCAGCGCAATGCTTCTCGGAAGGAAGTTGCACCAATTGGGACAATCATAAACTCTTGAAAATCCACGTTATTTGATGCGTGTGCGCCACCGTTAATCACGTTCATCAACGGCACTGGGAGCAAATTCGCTAAAGGGCCACCCAAATAGCGATATAGAGGAATATCAAGAGATTCAGCACCAGCTTTGGCTGCTGCTAAGGAAACTCCCAAAATCGCATTCGCGCCTAAATTGGATTTGTTAGGAGAACCATCTATGGCGATCATCGTGCGGTCTAGCAGTTCTTGGTTGAGGACATCCAAGCCTAACAATTGCGGTGCAAGTGCTTCTTTGACGTTTTGTACTGCCTTGAGTACGCCTTTGCCCCCATAACGGCTTTTATCGCCATCACGCAGTTCGTGGGCTTCAAAAGTGCCAGTAGATGCACCACTGGGAACCTGCGCCAGTCCGACAACACCGTTGACTAAATGCACTTCGGCTTCAATTGTCGGTCTACCGCGTGAATCAAGAATTTCACGAGATGCGATCGCCTCAATGGCAGTATCTAGAAATTTACTCATCTGTACTTTATCCTTTATTCGAGTGTGTTACGCATCCAGTCCAGTTGCCTAACCCAATCGTTAGCTTATGCTGTTAAGAGGCTTTTTTGGCTGAGATTAAAGAAGATTTCCATTATAGGGATAGGGAGCAATGCCAAGAATGGGTAATTGTTTATCCTGTCCTTTAGACTTTTAATTCTTTCTGTGACGGCATTTTTACCTTAAGACTTTGAGCTAGGTAAAATGTTGGCAGAGAATAACACTAAATCAATTACAGAGAAAAGGTCAATATGCGATTACTACACACCATGCTGCGGGTGGGCAATCTTGAAGAGTCCTTAAAGTTCTACTGTGAAGTTCTAGGAATGAAACTGCTGCGCCGAAAAGATTATCCAGGAGGAGAATTTACCCTCGCTTTTGTTGGCTATGGTGATGAAAGTAACGAGGCGGTGATCGAACTAACCTATAACTGGGGAGTGGAAAAATACGAATTGGGTAATGCTTATGGTCACATTGCCCTTGGCGTTGATGATATTTATTCTACGTGTGAGGAAATCCGCAGTCAGGGCGGTAAAGTCGTGCGTGAACCAGGGGCGATGAAACATGGTTCGACAGTAATTGCTTTTGTGGAAGATCCCGATGGGTATAAAATTGAACTTATTCAACTGGGAAGTCAAGGGTCAACAGTCAAACAGGAATCACAAGAGCAACTTGTGAGTAAGTAATTCTTATAACGGATTTCCAAAAAAATAAATTATCCGCTAGGGTGGAATATCACCTACTTAAGCTGGGTTTAGATCCCCGACTTCTTGAAGAAGTCGGGGATCTGGATAGCAACTTTTGCTTAAGAGATATCTTGAAAAGTTAAACCAGACGCGGGAAGATTCAATCCCCACCTTATGAGTACATTAAAGGTGGGGAATTCTGCGACACGTTAAACTATCACCAATTACCAAGCCAAAATTGCCACCGGAGATACACACGGATATACGCTGAGAATGCTTGGATAATTAGGAACTGGGGACTAGTGACTAGGAATTAGTGACTAGAGAAAGTTTTTCCAATCCCCAATCCCCACTCCCAATCCCTAAACTAAAAATCAAAATTCCAAAATTCTAAAGATGCAACCTACAGATCCGAATAAATTTACTGATAAAGCCTGGGAAGCAATTGTTAAATCTCAGGATATAGTCCGTGCTTATCAACAACAGCAATTAGATGTTGAACATTTAATTATTGCCCTGTTAGAAGAACCCACTAGTCTAGCAATACGTATCCTGGCGCGATCTGAGGTCGATCCAATCCGCTTGCAACAGCAGCTAGAAGCCTTTACCCAACGTCAGCCCAAAGTTGGTAAAAACGATCAACTTTACCTTAGCCGCAATTTGGATATTTTACTAGACCGAGCCGAGGAAGCTAGAGTTAGGATGAAAGATTCCTACATTTCCGTGGAACATATACTATTAGCCTTTGCTGAAGACGATCGCATTGGACGAAAGATCCTCAAAGGCTTTAGTGCGGATGCCGCTAAACTAGAAGCTACGATCAAAGCCGTTCGCGGTAGCCAAAAGGTGACAGATCAAAGCCCAGAATCTCGCTATGAAGCCTTACAAAAATTTGGCAGAGATTTGACAGAACAGGCAAAAGCGGGAAAACTCGACCCAGTGATTGGGCGAGATGACGAAATTCGGCGGGTAATTCAAGTCTTGTCTCGTCGTAGCAAAAATAACCCCGTATTGATTGGTGAACCTGGGGTAGGTAAAACTGCGATCGCAGAAGCTTTGGCACAGCGAATGGTCAATGGCGACGTTCCCGAATCGCTAAAAAATCGCCAACTCATCTCTTTAGATATGGGTAGTTTGATTGCTGGGGCGAAATACCGGGGTGAATTTGAAGACCGTCTAAAATCTGTTCTCCGGGAAGTTACGGAATCTAACGGGCAAATCGTCCTATTTATTGACGAACTGCATACCGTAGTCGGTACAGGTTCCAACCAACAAGGGGCGATGGATGCCGGAAATCTGCTCAAACCGATGCTGGCGCGGGGAGAACTGCGTTGTATTGGCGCTACTACCCTCGACGAGTTCCGCAAACACATAGAAAAAGATGCCGCCCTAGAACGCCGCTTTCAGCAAGTATTTGTGGATCAGCCAACCGTAGAAAATACTATTTCCATTCTGCGGGGATTGAAAGAACGCTATGAAGTGCATCACAACGTCAAAATTTCTGATTCGGCTTTGGTAGCAGCAGCAACCCTGTCAGCGCGTTATATTAGCGATCGCTTCCTACCAGATAAAGCCATTGACTTAGTAGATGAAGCCGCAGCCCAGTTGAAAATGGAGATTACCTCCAAACCAGCTGAATTGGAAACCATCGATCGCCGCCTCATGCAGTTAGAAATGGAAAAACTCTCATTAGCTGGCGAAGAAAAGGGTACTCCCCAAACTAAAGAACGTTTAGAACGAATTGAGCAAGAAATCGCCAATTTAACGGAAAAACAGCTGACATTTAACGAGCAATGGCAAGGTGAAAAGCAGATACTTGAGGCTATCAGCGCCTTAAAAAAAGAAGAAGATGCGCTGCGAGTGCAAATCGAACAGGCGGAACGTGCTTATGATTTGAATAAAGCTGCCCAATTGAAGTATGGCAAATTGGAGGGAGTGCAGCGCGATCGCGAAGCCAAAGAAGCGAGCCTTTTAGAAATTCAAAACCAAGGTTCCACGTTACTGCGAGAACAAGTCACCGAAGCCGATATTGCCGAAATCGTCGCTAAATGGACAGGAATTCCCGTTAATCGCCTATTGGAATCGGAACGGCAAAAGTTACTACAACTAGAAAGTCATTTGCATCAACGAGTCATTGGACAAGAAGAGGCTGTAGAAGCAGTAGCCGCCGCAATTCGTCGCGCCCGTGCGGGGATGAAAGATCCCTCTCGTCCCATTGGTTCATTTTTGTTCATGGGCCCTACAGGTGTGGGCAAAACCGAACTCGCCCGCGCATTAGCTCAGTTTCTCTTTGATTCTGATGATGCCTTGGTGCGCTTAGATATGTCTGAGTATATGGAAAAACACTCAGTTTCTCGGTTAGTGGGTGCGCCTCCAGGATATGTAGGATATGAAGAAGGCGGTCAACTTTCCGAGGCGGTTCGCCGCCGTCCTTACTCAGTGGTGCTGCTGGATGAAGTGGAAAAGGCGCACCCCGATGTGTTTAATATTTTATTGCAAGTGTTAGATGATGGGAGAATTACTGACTCTCAGGGAAGGACAGTAGATTTTCGTAACACCGTCATTGTCATGACCAGTAACATAGGTAGCGAACATATTTTGGATGTATCTGGTGATGATTCTAAGTATGAAACGATGCGGAAGCGGGTAATGGATGGGTTGCGATCGCATTTCCGCCCGGAATTTCTCAACCGCGTTGATGATATTATTCTCTTCCATACCTTAAATCGCACAGAAATGCGGCAGATCATCCGCATTCAACTCAAGCGGGTAGAAAATCTCCTCCGCGAGCAAAAAATCTTCTTTGAGATATCCCAATCAGCTTGCGATCACCTTGTTGAATCAGGTTATGACCCAGTTTACGGTGCCCGTCCACTCAAACGGGCAATTCAGCGAGAAGTAGAAAACCCCCTCGCCACCAAGCTATTGGAAAATACTTTTATCTCTGGAGACACGATTATCATTGACAAAAATGAAAACGGTCTGTCTTTTAGTAAAAAAGTGCTGGTGAAGGTGTCAGTACCACAGATTGCTACATAGCATCTGGCAAATTCAATGAGAGACATTTCTCTTTAATGTCAACTTACATTGAATCAGTGGTTAAGCTGTTGGACGTTTAACCTGCATATTGCCTGGAATTAAAACTCTTGTGGGGTGGGCAAGATGCCATTGGTGTCAACTTAAGCTGGAAATAGCTTATCTGTTGGCTTCCATGCCCACCCGGAAATTTATTTCCGGGCTAATAGCTTAAGTCTACTGAAGTAGACTGGAGATTTTTAGCGATATTTAGTCATCTTCAGATGACTTTAGCTATTATACGGGAATTTCAATTCCCGGCGGACGAGCGGTTTCACGTTAAGTTGACACCAATGAACAATGCTGTGCCCCTACAAATAATGGTCTGTATTCTATGCAATTAAGAACCGCTATACCCTACGGGAAGCCGCAAAGCGTCTATGTTTGTGTACATGCCTTTGCCTTGGCGTGCCGAAGGCATCATTCCATTTGCCCCAATACAGTTCAGATAAGCCCAAAACACTTGTAGAGACGGCGATTTATCGCGTCTCTAAAACCCAAAATTGTTGCCAGTAGCCCTTAACCTAAGCGTATTGATTGCCCTAGCTTTCTTTATAAATAACCTCTTAATAAAAACAATGTGAACAGCAAAATTCCCGACTTCTCTAAGAAGAATTCGGGAATTTTCGCTTAACATCTGATTATTCTGCAATAACTGATATTTTTCTTTTAACAGATGGGTATTATAAGTCTACTCTGCTAACAACATCTTCATAAATCTGCCTTCAAATAAAATACATTTCCGCAATTTTACTGTGACGTTATGCTCTTATTCTTGACCGGGCTTGAATTAAATAATTCTGAAAAAATCAGTGTTTACCGGATAAAATCAAAAATTTATTAATGATATAACTTTAAACAAATTCTCTTTTGCAATAGCTACTTCATTTGGAATTTCGTCAGACCAGATGCAGTAGCCACATAAATATAGCCTCATCTTATGTCTGTGAAAATACTTGACAGTCATAAACGAAGATATCAAAAAAATATAAACCTCACTAAAGACCACTTGACAGGGAAGCAGCTATGTCTCGAAAACGTCAGCTATTAAAGGTAATTCAAAAAACCTTCAAACAAATTAGCAAGCAGTTTTTATCTGCAATTAACAAGCAAGTTATTTGGCTCCTGCGGACTATTTTTGGTACTCGAAGAAAACACGGCTCAGAGAATGCTGGGTTTTTGTTGCCGACAGTGGCAATGGTTTTGATAGTAGTCGTCTTGTTGACCACTGTTATTTTATTTCGGTCTTTTGAACGCTCCAAAAATGCTAGTAATGTCCGAGTTAATCAAGCTGTACTTAACGCCGCAGCACCAGCACTTGACAGAGCTAGAGCAAAATTAAACAAGCTATTTACTGATAGCCAACTACCACGATCTGTACCTTCAGATTCAGTTTTAGAGAGTACCTTAAGTAGTAGTGTTAATTTGCCTCAATATACTTTTGGAGACGAAACTCCACTAAAACTGCATTATGCTTATACAACTGCACCAACAGGAGAAAGTCAGCCATCAGATTTAGCAACTGCATGGATGTACCCCATTGATACAAATAACAATGGGAAATTTGACAGCTATACTCTTTATGGAATTTACTTCCGAACTCCGCCTATAACTAATAGCACATACAGCCGCCCTAGAAATCCTCTAGAGGCAAGAACTCCGCCCATGACTTCTGGTACTGTAAGCAACAGTTGTCAAAATAGTGTAGGAACAAGCGCTACTTTGGTAGGGAGTACGGGCTGGGTTAGTATTGCTGGTCAGCTCCAAAAAAGCTTTTTTGTCTACACTGCTAATGTTCCTATCACTAACGCTAACCTACCAACAGGTAGTGATGCAGGTAACTACGAAGCTTTTAATGGGAATAAAGGTTTTTCAAGTTTAGAGTATCAACAAGACCGTGTACAGCTACCGCTAGTTAACAATGCGGTGGTTTATAACGATGATATAGAACTTACCCCTGGTACTAAATTTAACCTAAATGGACGGATCTTGACTAATAGTAATTTCCTAACTGGTAGCGGCTCTAATACTATCACGCTTTATCAGGTTAGTAGTCAAAATTCCTGTTTCTACAGTGAGGATAATGCCAAAATTGTTGTTGGTGGCAATTTAGGAGCAGGTGGTTTCACTAGTACTGGTGATTTAAGCAACAGTACTGGAGTGCATTTATTCCAAGGCCAAGCCGTTAGTCCAAATCAAAGTCTTAGTGTTCAACCTAATAAATCAGTCACTGAACAACCTAATAATATTGCCTACAATAGCCTAGCTTATACACAGCGCATCAATCTCTTGGTGCAAGCACAGATGGCTAACGCTACATCTACTGACCCACAGGAAGTCCAAGATGCCATTACACAGCAACTACAACTATTAAATCTAACCACATCAACTGCCAGTGCAGCGCAACTAACTAGTGTACGTAATAACCAGTTACAACTTTACTTTCAAGAACGTACCCGCCGTGTACCCTATGCTGAAGTTGCTTTTGGTGCAGATGCAATCACAAATCCTGTAACTAGTACAGATTATACCACTAGTACAGTTTTACAAGGAAGTGGTCAGTCACTGCGTCCACCAGACACTTGGGTTTATCCCTTTAAACCTAGTGATGGTCAAACTAAAACTAATTATTCCAATTTAACACTTAACATTAGTAGTTCTAAACTTCTACCTAGTGCTACACAACCAACTACAGAACAACAACTAGGTAAAGAACAATACGTTGGCGATCGCATTTTACTTGGCAATAACTTACCTGCATTGTGGTGGAACGGAACAGCATTTGTTGGTTCGGATGCTACCACAGATACCCAAAATATTGCAAATATTAACTGGGATAACGGAAGTGGAACTCGCACTCGCAGTAGTCGTGTACAGCAACTAGCTGATTTAGGAACTGTTGTTCGAGATGGAGATTGGGAAACAGCAGCTGCTACAGTACCAACTACTGCCGGCGCTCCTGTGGGTGGCTTGCGGGTAGTCACTGGTGCAGGAATTTATTTGCCTCCAACTTTTACTGTTAGTAGCACCCAAGCTGCTTTGAATGCGGCAGCGGCGGTTACAAATAGAATTTGGTCAGATATGATGCCCGTGCCTAATACTATTGCTGGTGGCATTAATCCAGATACTTACAAAACTAATGTAGTATTACCAGATACTACTAACACACCGTATTTACGGATGAGGGCTACAGCAGTTTATCACTACCAAGCGAGTGGCTACAGTGCAACAAGCCCTAAACCAATTGCTTGTATCAGTAGCTTCTACGATCCTACAAATATTAATACAGCTAAGAACCTTGCAGCCCTTCCATATAACGGCAATGCCAGTGGTAACTCCCATAATGGTATTGTCTACGCAGCTCCAACAAAGGGTGTTTCTGACTATTTAGCTTTACTAAAATACCAAGCTAATTTAATGTATCCTAATGGGCGGTTGGTAAATCCAACACTGAACACCGCTATGGGGCTAGTCGCTACCTCTGGGACACTCACAATATCAGAGCAGTCTGCTATTGATGCTTCTGTTTGTGCCATCCAAATATTAGATGGTAGTATCGGCTCTCCAACTACTAGCGTCATCCCTCACGGCGCAATTTACGAAAATGCTTTTTTAGATGCGAGACAGATTAAGGCAATTCATAAAGATGACCCAACAGCACCTGGTGTAAATACTTTCACCAACGCTGATGGTGTAAATGGAAATGGAACTGGGACATCAACGCTTTGTTACTTTCAATATCCCTGTACTATTAATGCAGCTGGGACAGTAGCAAACGTACCAAATCCATCTACTAGTTCGTCGGCTCCAGACTATGAACTCGCCAAAGAAACCCGCCAACCTCTGGAAATTCGCGCCACTGTATTAGACATTAATAAGTTGCGGACAACAACTTATGGTACAGCAACACCACAAGAATACTTAATTCCCAATAGCGGTATTATTTACGCTACTCGTGATGATGCACTGCCGGATTTGAGTTATGGTGCTGGAATTACAGCAACAGACACAGCGACACAAATACAAACAAAACAAGCTACTCAACAATCACAAAGCCCTGTAGATTATAAACTTGATCCAACTCGCCGTCCCAACGCAATCATGTTGATCAATGGCAACCCACTCTGGCGTGTTCAGGCTTACAGAGATGCAGAAAAAGGCTTGGTTCTAGCTTCTAACTTGCCTGTATATATTCAAGGCGACTTTAATAAACATACACAGCAAGAGTTTAATACAGCTCTTGCTAGTGATTGGAGCAATTTTTACTCTCGCGTTGCATCAGACCTGAATCCAAACTTTGCTTGTCGTACTGGTGATCCTAGACTACCAAATTGTACTACTGGGGACGCATGGCGACCTGCCAGCGTATTATCCGATGCGATCACACTTCTTTCTAATAGTTATGTGACGGGCTACCGCAGTGATGGAGACTATGACCTGAATAATAACTTGGGGGATAACACTTCTATTACCGCATTTCAGAACAATGGGTTTGCTTTTGTCAATAGTAGTAATGCTGTAGTTCCTACCAACAACAGTAATGTCGTCAATGCTCTCTGGTATGACTCCGCTAATAGTGACTTGCCCCTTGCCACTGCAAACAGTTCTTACCTCAATAACTTTGTGACACCCATCCAGCGAAGGAAATCTGCTCCAGAGTATTTAATGGAAGTCTGTCCGAAACTACCTGTTTCCGCTTGTCTTCCAGGTGATTGGACAGTAGACGGTAGTGTAAAAGCCTCATCTGTTATTGGACAGAATTTTTCTCTGAATACCCATTTAGCAGGTACAACAGCACAATCACAATCACCGACTGGTTCTAATTCTAAATATCTAGGCTATCCTCGCCGTGTTGCCTTTCTGCGTGATACTACATCTGGACAACTCACGCCTGATGCTAATAATCAACCAATCATTATAGGTATCAAAGGCGGGACAATAACTCAATTCCCACTGAGTACTTTTAGTTCTAGCAATAGACCAGATTCCGCAGCGAATGCTCTCTGGTTTCTAACAACACAACAAAACAATGATAATTATCCCCCAATAGTTTTACCATTGACTACTGGTACAACAAATCAACCAGCTTTATCGCCAATGTTACAAATTCAAGTAGCTTTCGGCACTGATCAAACTGCATCACCAACATCAAGTAACAGAATAGGTCCTGGCAACATACAGGATTCTTATTGGCTGCAAAAAGCAACACCTACCACCTTCAACTTAGTCGCAGCAGGGGGAGACACCCCAGCTCGTCCTACAGAAGATAATGGTGGTTTACACAACTTTGTCCGCTTTCTGGAAAATTGGAACCCAACTGGTGACATAAGTGCAGCTATTGCAGCTACAATTAACGGCTCTTTTATCCAAAGAACTCGTAGTGCCTATGCTACTGCACCATTTACGGCATTCTTGACTAATTCGGCCAGTATTAGCAGCAATACTGTATATCCGATCGCTAATAGTAGTGGTCAAGTACCTTTCTACCTGGCTCCCAATCGGCAGTGGGGTTATGATGTCGCCTTGCTATCGCAATCACCAGACGCATTTTCACAAAAATTAGCGATAACGCCAAATAACAAACCCAATGAGTATTTCCGGGAAGTTGGTCGAGATGATACATGGGTGCAAACTTTGTTATGTGCCAAAAAAGCCTCAGACAGTAGTTATGCCATCGATGCCACTCAACGTCCTACCTCTGGCTGTAGTTAATCTTTAATTCCTAGAAACTGGTGAGTAACTATGATTAAGCCCAAACCACAGCAAATAAGTCAACCATCTGGTGAGTCTGGTTTTACGATTATCGAGTCACTGGTAGCAATAATCATAGTTGCTATTTTACTGGCAGCGATCGCGCCTACCATCGTGATTGCAACAGCAACCCGCGTTCAATCAAAACGCGTAGAACTAGCCACACAAGCTGTCAGAACTTTCATTGACGGTTTAAAAATTGGAGCAGTGACAGCCCCTACTACCACTATTACACCCGATGGAACATTAGCTGGCAATTTACTTACCACAAGCACCACAAGTATGCCAGTTCCTACAGCAACAACATCCTTATATTGCGTGACAAAAGACGCAAACAACAACCTAACTATTAGTGCCCCAAACTGTACAAGCAACCTATTTTACATTCAGGCTGTAAAAGTTATAGTAACAGGAAGTACCCCAATCAATACCACAACAGGTCAACCAATCGATGGTTACGGTTTGGGAATTAGAGTTTATCGGTCAGATATTGACTTTACTAAAACTGTCAACGCTAGCACCAGTAGTAACAATAATAGACAAAACACTTTCACTGGGAGTTTGGGCAGTACCCAATCCCCACTAGTGGAAATGACGACTGTAATTGCTTCTAAAAACACTACCTTCAATGCTCTATGTCAGCGTCTTGCTGTTACTAGCAGAACTAGTGATACTAACACCACTTGTAATTAGTGACTTCCAAATAAAAAATACTCAATTACTTATTGTGGGGTGGGCATCTTGCCATTGGTATCAACTTAACGTGAAACCGCTTGTCCGCCGGGAATTGAAATTCCCGTCTCATAGCTAAAGTCATCTGAAGATGACTAAATATCGCCAAAAATCTCTAGTCTACTTCAGTAGACTTTAGCCCATTAGCCCGGAAATTTATTTCCGGGCGGGCATGGAGGCCAACAGTTAAGCTATTTCCAGCTTAAGTTGACACCAATGGCATCTTGCCCGCCTTTGGCTATGAGCAGGCAAGATACTCACGCTACAACATTGGATATTTACACCATCATTCAATATATGTATTTCTATCACTAAGGGGCATACCGCAGTTATGAAGAATGGACTCAAATTTCTTCTCAGCATTCAGCTGAAACACTCTAAGTTTGTTCAACAAGTTAATGGTTTTACCCTGATAGAACTGTTGGTAGCCTTATTGCTGGCATTCCTGGTGCTTACACCACTGCTAGGATTCATGGTTAATATTCTCACTACAGATCAGAAAGAGCAAGCAAAGGCAAATTCTGAACAAGAAATCCAGACAGCAATTGATTACATTGCCAATGATTTACAACAAGCTGTCTACATATATGATCAAACTGCACTAACTACCAATTCAAATACTGTTCCAGCAAGCTCAGGAATTAAAGACCAAATACCCCCTGTTAAAGCAGCTGGTGTTTGTAGTTCTACTACTACTTGTCAACCAATTTTGGTGTTTTGGAAACGCAAGTTTGTCTCAGGTGCAATTACACTTTCTAGCAGCACTACATCAAACACAAAAGATGATACTTTTGTTTACTCACTAATTGCCTACTATTTAATCAAAGATAGTAGCACCACTTGGTCAAATGCGGCTCGTATTGCCAGATTTGAAATTAGCGATGGAGTTCTGGCTGCTAGTGGTACTACTACTGGTACTGCTGGGAATTGTACTGGTTATTCCAATGATACATATATTGACACTAGCCACTGCCCCGATGCAGGTTTTCAGCGTTTTAACCTGAATCTCGCAGGTGCCGTAGGTATAACTCAGCAAATGAATTCATGGCAAACAGCCTCGGCAGCATACACTCAACAACCTTTAGTACTAATTGATTATATCGATCAAACCTCTATTGCTTCAACCCCTACTTGCTCTACTGGAACACCTAGCTACGGTAGTTTTATGGGCTTTTATACTTGCGTTGATGTTGCCAACACAACAGCACAGGTGTTTTTACGAGGCAATGCACTAGCTAGGTTGCAAAATAGCAATTTTGATTACTCTTCAACTAACCAAACTTACTTTCCGACGGCAAGTGTCCGCGTGCAAGGACGTGGATATTTATATACTAAATAAACTTCACAATAAACAGCACAACTAATAGTGGGGCATTATGGGCAACCTAACTTTAAAGTTATTCCACACTAGGATGTGTAATAAAGACACCGAGAAGCGATTTAATCCTGAACACAATGCTGGCTTTACTTTAATAGAAATGCTTGTTGTGGTGCTAATGATCGGAATTTTATCAGCGATCGCAGCTCCTAGTTGGCTTGCCTTTGCAAATCGACAGCAGCTAAATAAGGCTAACGACGCAGTTTTAGCCGCACTGCAAGAAGCACAGAGCCAAGCTAAGAAAACTAAACTTAGCTACAGTGTCAGTTTTCAGAAAAATAGCGCAAATCAAGATATAGTGGTTGCTATTTATAGTCCTAATGCTTATCCTACTAGTGCTGTACCCCCTATAGCCCTCCCGTGGAAATCTTTAGGGGGAGATGTAGGAGCCAATTCTAATCAATTACTGCTGGGGGTAAATCTCAGTAGTGCAAACATTGTCAATAGTACTTCTACTGTATCCTACCCTGCTTCAAGTACGTTAGCAACTTCAGCATCTCCACCTCCATCAACGATTACCTTTGATTCTACGGGAGCTTTAGCAACTTCAACATCTCCATCAGCTCCAAGCTTTGGAACACCTACAGCGCCTTCGACAGAGCCACCTGGGTTAAAAATAGTGGTAGCAGTACCAAGCTCTGCAAATTCTACATTGGCTAGTAGCGTAAAGCGATGCGTCATTGTGAAAACTCTCTTAGGCTCAATGCTCACAGCAAAAGACGCTCAATGCAATTAAGTAGTTGAAGTAGCAATTTTTAGTTTAAAAATACGTAATATAACTGTATATAAAATTGCACATTGATAGCAAAATTGAAACATCATGTGCAATTTTAATGTTTGCTAAATTAGCCATTCGATGAACATATAAAAACTCTCTTAATCAACGTATCAAAATGTAACTTTTGTTAAATGACTGAGAATCTTGACTTTACTGTAGCTATCCCAACTTATAACGGTGAAAGTCGTTTACCTGAACTACTAGAGCGACTACAAAATCAACTTCACACCGAAAATTTATCTTGGGAAATTATAGTTGTAGACAATAACAGCACTGATAACACAGCTAAAGTTGTTCAAGCCTATCAACAAAATTGGCAGCGTCCTTACCCTTTAAAGTATTGCTTTGAAGCGCAACAGGGAGCAGCTTATGCACGAAAAAGAGCAGTAGCAGAAGCTAAAGGTAGACTTATCGGTTTTCTAGATGATGACAACTATCCAGTATCAAATTGGGTATCCGCAGCTTATGCCTTTGGTGAAAAACATCCTAAAGCCGGAGCTTATGGCAGCCAAATTCACCCTGACTGGGAAGTAGAACCACCAGAAAACTTTCAGCGAATTGCTCCATTTTTGGCAATTACAGAGCGAGGTGATTTACCGCTATTATATAAACCAGCCAAAAAACTACTACCTCCCTCTGCTGGACTTGTTGTCCGTAAACAAGCGTGGTTAGAAAGTGTACCAGATAAGCCTATTTTAACTGGGAGAGTTAAAGGCAATATGCTCACCAGTGAAGATTTAGAAATGTTGTCTTACATCCAAAAATCAGGGTGGGAAATTTGGTATAACCCCGAAATGGAGATTTCTCACAAAATCCCCAAATCTCGGTTACAAAAGGATTATTTAATTCCGTTCTTTCGAGGTATTGGACTTAGCCGCCATGTAACTAGAATGGTAAATACAAAAAATGTGTATAGACCAGTTACTCTTTTATCTTACATGGTAAATGACCTGCGAAAAATCGCTTTACATTTAGTAAAACATAGGACTAAACTCAAAAAAGATTTGGTACTTGCTTGCGAAATGGAGCTTTTTGTAAGTAGTTTCATTAGCCCTTTTTATCTGTGGAAAAATGGATATTTCAAAAAATAAACCATCAAAGTATTAGATATTATGACTGAATTAGCAGTTGAAAAGTTAGATATTAGTGTAGCCATCCCTGCGTATAATGGAGCAACCCGGTTGCCGAAAATTTTGGATAAAATCTTAACCCAAACAGGAGTAGAAAAACTTAACTGGGAAATTATTATTGTGGATAATAATAGTTCTGACAACACATTTGAAGTAATTCAGAATTACCAAAAAATATATGATGGAAGATTTCATATAAGATATTTTTTAGAACCCGAACAGGGAGCCGCTTTTGCCAGACTGCGGGCAGTGCGTGAAGCCAGAGGGCAGCTAATCGCATTTTTAGATGATGATAACTTACCTGCTCCTAATTGGTTATCAGAAGCGTATACCTTTGGATTAGAGCATCCTCAAGCAGGTGCTTGGAGTGGACAAATTCATGGTGATTTTGAAGTAAATCCGCCAGAAAATTTTGAAAGAATTCAAGCTTTTTTAGCTATCAGAGAACATGGTTCAGAACCACATTTATTTGATGCGGATAATTTAAGACTTCCTCCTGGTGCGGCGCTTGTTGTTCGGAAAGAAGTATGGTGTGAAAATGTACCACAACGACCTAATTTAAGCGGTAAGTTACCTGGTATTTTGGTGCAGGGTGATGACTATGAACCATTGCTTTACATACATTATGCAGGCTGGCAAATTTGGTATAACCCCACTATGCATACTTATCATCAAATACCACATTGGCGATTTGAGAAAGATTACCTTCTAACTTTGTCACGCGGCTGTGGCTTGTGTATTTTCCAGTTACGCTTGATAAATACTAAAAATTGGCAAAAACCAATAGTGTTTGTGAAAACTATTTTAGGTAATTTACGCCGAGTATTACAGCATCTAATTCAGTATAGATGGCAATTGAAAAGTAATCTTATTGCACTTTTTGAGATGGAGTTTTACTTGGCTAGTATGATGAGTCCCTTCTACTACTTAAAATGTCATTTAGGCAGAGTATTAAACAATAAAGTATCTTTATTACTTAGTATGCTAAATCCGCCTACTAAAAAGCTTGAAATCTTTGCTAGACAATAGCGCTCGTTATTACTAGCATTTTATGTTCATACGCGAAAATTAGGCTTATAACCCGGATTTTAAAGCCTAGTTCTGATGTTTATAAAGGTTACGCATAACAGGTACGGAAGAGCCAAAATAAATTAGCCCTATAAAATAATGAAAGCCAGGAAAAAATTACCAAAAATATCTGTAATAATTCCTGCCTATAATAGTGAAAATACTATTAGGCAGACAATTCAATCTGTTTTAAATCAAACTTTTACTAACCTAGAATTAATTGTAATTAATGATGGCTCACAAGACTCAACTTTAGAGGTTGTTAGACAATTTCAAGATTCTCGAATAAAAGTATTTTCCTATGCCAACGCTGGGGGAAATGTCAGCCGTAACCGAGGGCTAAAACATGCAGTTGGAGAATTTGTTAGTTTCTTAGATGCAGACGATCTTTGGACACCTGATAAACTTCGATCTCAGTTAAAAGCTTTGCAAGGAAACGTGACTGCAAAAGTTGCTTACGGTTGGACTGATTACATTGATACTGATGGTAAATTTCTTCTTTCAGGTAAGCGCATTAATTTAAATGGAAATGTTTATGAAGAACTATTACTAAATAACTTTTTAGAGAATGGTTCCAATCCCTTAATTTGTAAAAAAGCTTTAATTACATTAGGTGGCTTTGACGAATCTCTAAAGGCGGCTCAGGATTGGGATATGTGGCTGCGATTAGCCTCTAAGTTTGATTTTATATGTGTACCATCTGTACAAATTTTATATCGCATAAGTGCTAATTCAGTTTCTTCCAATCTTGCCAGGCAGGAAAAATCCTGCTTACAAGTGCTTGCGAGAGCATATAAAGAAAGACCTTCTCTACGAGATGCTACGCGAACAACTCTTAGAAATAGTTGGGATATAAGCCTAGCAAATTTATACAAATATCTGGTTTGTAAAGCCCTACAAAAGCCGTTTAATCGTCAAAAATCTCTATCATCTGTTAGATTTCTGTGGAAGTATTTTCTTAACGATCCTTCAAGACTTGAGAATTTAAATTTCACCTTAAAATTATTCTTGAAAATTGTCATAATTTTTATCTCGCCGACCTTGTTCTACAGTATTCTTAATCGGCGCGATGCAAGAAACCAAGAACCTGAAAGATTGCTCAACATTTGGGTAGTTGAAAATCGTCCAGAAAGAAAAAATGGATATCCAGGTGCAGTTACGATTTCTAGCTAATGCAAAAAATCTCTGGAATAAGCACTCTAACAGTGGTTTTACCTTATTAGAGATGTTAGTAGTCATTGTATTAATTAGCATATTAGCCACATTGGGAATATCCAACTGGCTAGCTTTTGTGGAAACTCGCCGTCTCAACACTGCCCAAAACCAGATTCATTATGCTATGCGCCAAGCCCAAAGGCAAGCTACCAAGGAGAAATTGACTTGGCAAGCCAGCTTTCGTGAACAAAACAGCATAGTTCAATGGGCGGTTCATCCTGCGACAGTAAACCCATCTAACGCTAACTGGAATAATTTAGATTCCAATGTGCGCTTGGATGAGGAAACAACTTTATTAGAGTCAAATGGCATCAAGCAAATCCAATTTGATTACAAGGGTAGTGTCACTAAACCACCATTGGGACGGATCACTCTATCTAGCAAGTCTGGTGGTAAAGTTAAACGTTGTGTCATAGTTTCTACAATTTTAGGGGCAATGCGAACGGCAAAGGAGCATAATAAAACCAATAATAATAAGTATTGTTATTAAAATATTCTTAGTTTTTTCAAAAAACAAGCTATTTTGTGCTGAACTTACCAGGAAACCCAAAACGACACCTGATTATTTTTACTCGCTATCCAGAACCAGGTAAGACAAAAACTAGATTGATACCTGTTTTGGGAACTGTTGGTGCTGCTAATCTTCAACGCCAAATGAGTGAATATACAATATTTCAGGTTCAAGAATTGCAAAAGGCTATTGACATATCTGTAGAAGTGCGGTTTACAGGTGGCGATTTGCAACTCATGGCAGACTGGCTGGGGTTGGATTTGGTTTATCAGTTTCAAGGTGAAGGGGATCTAGGTTCGCGGATGGCGCGATCGCTTTTTGAGGCTTTTCAATCTGGTATGGAACAAGTAATTATCATCGGTACAGATTGTCCTGGAGTGAATGCCCAGATTCTCGCAACAGCTTTTGAGAAGCTACACGCCTTTGACTTAGTACTTGGCCCTGCGATCGATGGTGGATATTACTTAATTGGTTTGCGTCAACCTATCTCGGAGTTATTCGTTAACATCGACTGGGGAACCGATCGAGTATTCCAGAAAACCGTGGACATTGCCCAGAAACTTCATTTATCATACGTGAGCTTGTCGCCTTTAGCTGATGTTGACCGACCAGAGGATCTACCGATTTGGGAACAAGCCTTTGCAAGTCAGATGGAAAAATGAAGGAGATGAGTAGAGATATAGCAATTTTTGTATGGATGCAAGATATATGAAATCCCCGAATTAGTTTCGTATCTTAAAACACCAGGGATTTCCTGAAGACACTATACATAACAAATGTTACTGTGGTCTAGTTGAAAACCAAGAGGCAGATAGCCTTTACCACGATTGAATCTGCTTTGTGTTTTTACACAATAGTCACGGTCATGGGCACAATATTCAAGTAGCTTGAAATATGAAAATCACTCGTATTCACCGCCAGTTTGAAAAACTATGGTTAACCGTTTTGCTTCCGTAAGTCCTGCCCTCACACTTAAGGTAGTTGGCATAATCTGCATTTTGTCTTTTTTCGTTGACTTTTTGATTCTATTGTTACCCTTTCAACCAACTGATCGGGTATGGCAAATCAACTTGGCCACAGCACTCGTCGATCGGGGAATTGTTCCTTTAGTAGGTTTAGGGCTTCTGTTTGCTGCCTATTGGGTTGATAATGCTGATGCCGGAAGCGATCGCCCCCAAGGTATCGATTTAAGATTTCCCGCCCTGATCCTCTCAAGTATTTTAGGGTTGATGTTCTTGCTGATTTTTCCCCTGCACCTGAATAATGTCAATCAAGCTAAGGCTCAAACACTTAACCGCATCACTCAAGAAGCAGATCAAGCAGAAAATCAACTGAACAGCCGATTATCGCAATTGCAAGCACAACTGAATACTGAGCAAGGAAAAGCCCAACTAGAACAGCTGCGAAACCAAACCAAAGCTCAGTTTAGTGAAATCCTCAAAGATGACCAAAAATATAAGCAAGCACTTGAAAGCCCTCAAATTCCTGCAAATATTAAAGAGTTACTGAAGAAGGCTAAAACAAATCCCCAAGCACTTGACAAAGCTATCGAACAACAAACAGATATTCAAGCGCTGCAAACTCAACAACTGAGCCAAGTTCGTCAGCGCAGAGACGAAGCGCTGCAACAAGCTAAAGATACTGCTTGGAAATCTGGACTGCGGATTGGGATTAGCAGTTTGCTGTTGGCTATTGGTTACATTATTATCGGCTGGACAGGGTTAAGAGGTAGGGGTACTGTACAAGGTGGTAAACCTAGAGTTGCCGCACGCTAATCCACTATTGGCATGGCAGTAATAACGTATGTAAGAGGTTGTTTGAAAAGTCTAAATTAATACTAGCCCTGGCGATTAGAAATCGCGGCTATACAGACAAAACCCACCTCCGTGGGTTTGAAAGACCTAGTTTTTGGTTAGTCCGTGCAGGCGGACAATGCCAGTGTAGTAGCGAATTATATTCGCCCAAAACTTTTCAAACATCCTCTAAAGATTATTGACGGCTGATACTGCCATGCAGCTAATAGCTCATTAACAATAAAAAAGTAATTATCACTGAGTAAAATCACTATAAAACTTGGGTAATGTTCTCAATTTACATACTGACATATAACGAAGAAATAGATATTGCCGGTTGTATCGAATCGGCGATGCTATCGGATGACATCATTGTTGTGGATTCATGCAGTAGCGATCGCACTGTGGAAATTGCCGATCGCTATCCCATCCGCGTTGTCCAACACGCTTTTGAAAGCCACGGACGCCAACGCACCTGGATGTTAGAGTCTATCACCCCGAAGCATGAATGGGTTTACATTCTCGAAGCTGATGAGCGTATGACACCAGAACTGTTCGCAGAATGTGAAAGTGCAAGTCAGAATCCAGACTACATCGGTTACTACGTGGCTGAACGTGTCATGTTTATGAATCGTTGGATTCGCTATAGCACACAATATCCCCGTTACCAAATGCGACTCTTCCGCCACGGTAGAGTGTGGTTTACAGACTATGGTCATACTGAGCGAGAAGTTTGTGAGGGTGAAACTAGCTTTTTAAAAGAAACATACCCACATTACACTTGTAGCAAAGGCTTGAGCCGATGGATTGACAAGCATAACCGTTATTCTACAGATGAAGCTCAAGAAACACTTTATCAACTAGAACAGGGAACAGTTAACTGGCGAGATTTATTCTTTGGTAAATCGGAAATTGAAAAACGTCGCGCTTTGAAAGATTTGTCTTTGCGTTTGCCCGCCAGACCCTTGCTACGGTTTATATATATGTATTTTATCTTAGGCGGATGTTTAGATGGACGCGCTGGAATCGCTTGGTGTACATTGCAGGCATTCTATGAATACCTGATTTTGCTCAAAGTCTGGGAAATGAAGTATCTACCAAAACCTAATTTAGACGCAACAGCAATTCTGGCACAAGAGAACACACAACAGTTACAGTGCAGGGATTCTGAAAGTACTCATGTTGATCTGGTGTAAAGGGAACTGGAGATTAGAAGGATTCCTAGTAAGATCAACAAGCCGCGAGAGGGTGCGCGATCGCAAAATCAGAATGTTTAGAAGTAGGGTAGCACAGCTAGCTGTGCTACCCTACTTGCGTGTCAAGGCTAAAATGTTGCCAAAAAATTGTAGGTTGGGTGGAGGCTTTGCGTAACCCAACATCCTGATATCCTGATATATAGGAATCCGATTTGATTACTGAACTTACTTGTATAGGGAGGGAACGGGGAACAGGGAAGAAGGGAATAGACGTGTACTGAGTTTTTTCACGCAATCAAATACGAATCCTATCTGTTGGGTTGCGCTCCGCTCCACCCAACCTACGTCTAATCGACTATTTTAAGCTTGCAACGCCACTACTGAGTGTTACATCTAAACAAAACCACCATCATAAATTAATATTTTTAACAGAACATTTTCATAAAAGCCGCTCCTGCTTAAATGTGACTGGCCAGATAAAATAATTCCTTAGTTTACCTGGTGAGACTTTCACAATCATCAGCAGCTTTTGATTAAGCGCGGTAGATTAGTAATAACCAAGGACTTGCAACAATCATTTACAAGTCTGACAAAGAAAAGTAACATCCTTTGAGAATAACCAGTCGCTATCGGATTGGTTAACGTCTATGTGTGTGCTTATAGGAAAATAGCTGATTTTCAGCAATCCCTACGTATTTTTGCGGCAGCATCCAAGTTGCTAGCGTTTTGGAAGTTACTTGCGGCATAAACTGCCTAAAGTTAAAGTCTTCGGAATTTGACGAATCTGCTGGTATGGATACCGATAACAAAAGTTCCTCTAGCTTAAAACAGGAGAATCGGGGCTTGGTAATCGATCGCCTAAAACAGGATTTAAAAAACGACCTGATTGCTGGTTTATTGGTAATAATTCCCCTAGCAACCACTATCTGGCTGACAATTACCATTGCTAATTGGGTAATCAACTTCCTCACCCAAATTCCCAAACAACTGAATCCCTTTGATGGCTTAAACCCAGTTCTAGTAAATCTACTGAATTTACTAGTAGGGTTGGCTGTACCTTTACTAAGTATATTATTAATGGGCTTAATGGCTCGTAATATAGCTGGGCGATGGTTGTTAGATTTTGGTGAGCGATTATTACAGGCAATTCCTTTAGCAGGACAGGTATATAAAACTCTCAAACAGATTTTAGAAACAATCCTAAAGGATTCTAATGGCAAGTTTCGCCGCGTAATTTTAGTAGAATATCCCCGCCGAGGAATTTGGGCGATCGCTTTTGTTACTGGTGCAATCAGCAGTGATATCCAAGCCCAGATGCCTCGCCCCGTGCTAAGTGTTTTTATCCCCACCACCCCGAATCCAACTACTGGATGGTACGCAGTCGTTCCTGAAGACGAAGTGGTGAACCTCTCCATGTCTATTGAAGACGCCTTTAAAATAGTTGTATCAGGTGGCATCGTTGCTCCAAATACACCCTTGATTTTCCCCAAAGAATCCACACTAAAAGTCACGCACGAAGAAACCAAGCAGCAGGTTATTACTGAATTTGGGACTGGGGACTAGGGACTGGGTACTGGGGATTGGGGATTGGGGACTGGGGAAGATGAGTATGTGGATTCATGCACTAAGCAAATCTTAGAAGAATTTCTTCTTTAGTAGGACTTACGCAATAACTCTCTGAAACGAATGGCACTAAGAAAAGCTATAAGCTTTGTCCTAACTGGTTCCCAGCCTGGAGGCTGGGAACCAACTCTGAGAGGCTCCGCCTCCTCTTTCTTGATGAGAGGCAGAGCCTCTCAGAATACATTCCCAGCCTGGAGGCTGGGAACGAGGCTACATAAGTCTTTGGGCTTTTCTTAGTGCCATTACTCTCTGAAACTCTTATTCCTTTGTGGCTTTTGCGTCCTACCCTGCGGGAAGACCCTCCGCGTCTATACAGTTCGTTTTTTATTTTGCGTAAGTTCTAGTACCCATTATCCAATCCCCAATCCCCAGTACCTTCTTATTAGCTGTTTAGGTAGCATCTCGTAGAAAAGTTGGAGAATCCTGGGCGCGACCCGTTAAAATCTATCTGGCAAAGTCACAAGTAAATCCATAATTTTATTGTTTGGCTGTGCCAAAATTGGTATAATTATAAGTTTGTCCAATCTAATTAATCTGTTCTCGCAAAATCACCCCTCATTTTTATGCAACCCCGTAAACCCCAGCAAATTGCTCGTGAATTGGCGCTTTTAAGCCTTAGTCAATTGCCAGTCAACCCCAAAAAATTAGATAAATTGGAAGACGATCAACTAGTATCCAAGTTGGTACTAGGAGCAGTACGGACTCTGACCTCAGAAGTACAAGATACTCTTGATAATGCCGCAGGTGAACTGCAACGCAGTAACGATCGCCTCTTAAGCAGTCAAACTCGCGCTTCTGACCTCAATACTGCCAGAACAATGCTTCAAGAAGCGATCGCCTGTACCCAGACAGCAATCAATCAGTTGGGTACAGCAATTGAGTTCCCAGTATTAATTCAGTTAGCTAATCAGGATAAGGGAGTTCGGAATTACGCTAAAGAGCTTGTGATTACCGTCAACGAAAATCGACACATTATAGATGAACTTATTTCTAATGCCTTAGTAGATTGGCAAGTAACTCGCCTCGCCCAAATTGACCGCGATATCTTGCAAATCGCTGTGGCAGAAATGAAGTTCTTAGGAGTTCCAGATAGTATCGCCATCAATGAAGCTGTGGAATTAGCCAAACGCTACAGTGGCGATGATGGTCATCGGTTTATTAACGGTGTTTTGCGCCGAGTCACTGAGCAGAAAAAAACAGCATAGCCTTTTATACTTACTTCCAAAAGTCAGAAACCCCATACTGAAAGCAGGGGCTTCCTCGGCGCGAGGTATTTGGTGAGCAAAATGAGGGGATAAGGGAGAAATAAGCAATGCCCCATGCCCCAAGTTAAATTAAACTCATAACTTATAACTTATAACTCATATAACCAATACTGCTGCAATGGTTTTTAATTGGTTCCGTCGTCAACATAATGATTCCTCTGATACTCCCTCGGATCAGAAGCAGGAAGAAACTCCTCCTGTACAAGAACCCCAAACAGAGCCAGTTGAAACTCCACCAGACACAACGGCAGATTTGTTGGCATTTGCTAAAGCTGCCTACAAAAATATTCAGCAAAAACAACAAGCCGAGGTAGTAGAAACCCCAGCACCATCAGCACAACCTGAAACCGCAGAAACGCCAATTGCAGAAGTTACTGAACCAGAAGTAACTGAGGAACCTGCTAGTACAACCTTAGAAGCTGCACAGTCAGAAGTAATCCAAGCTGCTACTGAGGAAAATACAGAAGATTCATCAGTGGCAGCAATTACCGAAGAGGCAAATGTCTCCAGCCCAGAACTCACAGCCAGGGAAGTTGAACCAATACCCACCGAACCAGAGGCAGCACCAGCCGCCTTATCCTTCTTAGAACGGGCGGCGGCAGAACGGCAAGCCAAGCTGGAACAACTAATAGCCACCGCTATTGAAGTCCCAGAACCGGAGGTAACACAGCCAATAGCTGCAACCTCAGAGGTGGGAGAGGAAATTCTCGGACTGGAATTTGATGATGGGTTTGTCTGGTCAGCGAAAGTCCTGGCAGCTCAAGGTAGAAGTGCAGAAGACGTTTCTCTTGAAGAAATCACCTGGCTGAAAAAGCTCCGGCAAGGGTTAGACAAAACTCGCCGTAGTATTCTCAACCAACTAAAGGCGATCGTCGGTCAAGGGCCGCTTAATCAAGCTGCTGTGACGGAAATTGAGGCATTGCTCCTGCAAGCTGATGTGGGTGTAGAGGCAACAGACTTTATTATTGATGCTCTACAGAAAAAACTTCGAGAAGAAGTTACTGCACCGGAAGAAGCGATCGCTTATCTGAAAAAAATCCTCCGAGATATGCTGGATGCGCCAAGCAAAACATCCCACAAAACTAGCTTTACCCCAGAAAAAGAAACCTTAAATATTTGGTTAATCACTGGGGTAAATGGTGCCGGTAAAACTACCACCATCGGCAAAATTGCCCACCTCGGACAAAAATCTGGTTATAAATGTTTGATTGGGGCAGCAGATACCTTCCGCGCCGCAGCTGTGGAACAGGTGAAGGTTTGGGGTAGTAGGAGTGGCGTAGAAGTAATTTCCAATCCGGGAAAGAATACAGATCCGGCAGCAGTTGTATTTGATGCGATCGCAGCCGCTCAAGCGCGTCAAACTGAATTACTTCTGGTAGATACAGCTGGGCGACTGCAAAACAAGAAAAATTTAATGGACGAACTTGGTAAAATTCGGCGAATTATCGACAAAAAAGCCCCAAATGCCAAAGTAGAATCTCTTTTGGTTCTAGATGCCACTTTAGGGCAAAATGGACTACGGCAAGCTGAAGTTTTCTCTCAAGCTGCCCAACTAAGTGGTGTTGTCTTAACTAAGCTCGATGGTACTGCCAAAGGCGGCGTTGCCCTGGCCGTTGTACAACAGCTAGGTTTACCCATTCGCTTTATTGGTGCTGGCGAAGGAATTGAAGACCTGCGACCCTTTTCGAGCTATGAGTTTGTCGAAGCTCTCTTGAGTGGCTAATTGAAAAATTTGGGGTCAAAAATTTTTCTTGACAAACTGATAAATTTAGGGATAACTGATCTGGTATTATCACTTGAACTAACTAGAAATAAAATGCTGGAAACGGCTCAAGTACTAAAACCATAAGTTTGTAACATTCAAGAGAGACTTTCCTCCCATTGGTGTCAACTTAAGCTGGAAATAGCTTATCTGTTGGCTTCCATGCCCGCCAGGGAATAAATTCACGGGCTTTTAGCTTAAGTCTACTTCAGTAGACTGGGGATTTTTGGCGATATTTAGTCATCTTCAGATGACTTTCGCTATGAGACGGGAATTTCAATTCCCGGCGGACAAGCGGTTTCGCGTTAAGTTGACACGTATGCTTTCCTCCTGCCTCCTACCTTCTCTCAGTAAATGGGTGATTTTTGCTAGCATTTCAACGGGTCGCGCCAGGATTCCCCGACTTCGGCGCAGCAAGTCTCTTAGGAATGCCCCTCCAGGACTGGGGACTGGAGACTGGGAACTGGGAAGAGTTTTCTTCTCGTGCGAACGCTGCGCGAACAAAACTTGGTTGGGGTCTGAATCCCCGAACAATTTTCCCAGTCCCCAGTCCCTAATCCCCAGTCCCCAGTCCCTTTTTCCAGCTAATGCCCTTTTTGACACCCAAAATGGGCTTTTTCAATGTAGCAATACGGCTATTTTGTGACACACAAAAGCCTGTAAACTTGCACCTTACAGCAATTTGACGGGCAAGCAAAGTGTCAGCTATTTGCCCAGCACCTATCTCAACAAAAGTACGGCTTCCGACTATCAAAACTTCGGAGAATTATCTATTGTGAACTCAAAAGCTCAATCTTGGCAATTATCCCGGCAATTATGGTATACAAATTAAGTATTTGAAGACTTATTTACATATTTTCAGGTTTGGAAATTAATGTAAGTCGGTTTTTACCAAACCAGGTTTGATTTGAGCGCTTCTAGAGCTTTTCGCTCAAAAGACTTCTAGTCTCCTAGTTGCTTCTGCTTAACCAGTCACTCTGAAAGCGTTATAAATTATTCTTTGAATAAAGTATTTTTCTAACTTTAGAGATATGCTTTGGGAATTAAGTTATGAAAAGCTTTATGAACGATCACTGAAACTAGTAATTTTTACGGTTTGGGTTTGGACTACAAATATATGATTTGAAATGACTAAATATTCCATCAAAAATAGAATAAGCAAATAGAATACTGATGAAATTTGCCTATTACGTCTTTATACTCTTGCTAAAATGACAAGTCTTGTCTAAATATGGTTTAGCAATGGCAAAGCCAAAAGATTTATAAGTAATCTAAAATCCGCCAATATTAAAGTGCAATAATACCCGTACCTGTGTCTCAACTTCCCTCTCAACCCACTGATAACAATAGTAGTGCTGCAACTGATGTCACCCCAGTCGTGGCGCTTAAAGAACTCGTGGCAAGGTTGCACCGGGAACAGAACAAAATTCAAGATTTGCTAAGTTCTTTAGGATTTGCCCTGAGAAGTTTCAATAATTTAAATCAGTTTTTGGAACTAATACCGCTGATGGCAACAAGGGTGACAGATGCAGACGGTAGTGCCCTGTTTCTCTATAAACCTAATGGTCAAGTTAGGTTAGAGCAGTTACATTGGCAAGATAGTCGCCAGCGAAAGAATATCCGCAAGGCGCTAGAAATAGCTAGCAGTCAAATCACACTTGTACCCAATGCTGCCCCTTTAGCGAATGCTACGGGAATTTTGGATGACCAAATGCATCGCTATTTGGGGCCAGATGTACAAATCTTTGGTACGGCAATTCTGGTGAAGCATACAGAACGGGGATGGCTCTACGTCTTGAGTCGCGATCCAGAATATAGTTGGACAGAAACTAGGCAAAAGTTAGTTAGGTTAGTGGCAGACCAAACAGCAGTAGCGATCGAAAATGATGAACTAGCTGTAGAACTGAGAAAAAAAGAACGCCTAGACCAAGAACTAGAAATTGGCGCAGAAATTCAACGGCGACTTTTGCCACGTCAATGTCCTACAATCCCTGGTGCGGTTCTGGCGGCACGTTGTAAACCTGCCAATCGGGTTGGTGGAGACTATTACGATTTTATTGCTACCAGTAACAATAAGATTCAGCCCAAGATCAAAGGCGGTACGGAAAATAGTCGCTGGGGTTTGGTGATTGGAGATGTCATGGGCAAAGGTGTCCCTGCGGGGCTGATTATGACGATGATGCGGGGAATGTTAAGGGGAGAAGTGCTACATGGTAATTCCCCTGCCGGAATTCTGCAAAACTTAAATAGAGTTATGTATGCGGATTTGGAAAATTCCCACCGCTTTGTAACGCTATTTTATTCAGAATATAATCCCCATAGCCGAATTTTGTCTTATAGCAATGCGGCACACAATCCTCCTTTGTGGTGGCATGCAGCGACAAAAACTGTCAGCCGTTTAGATACTTTGGGAATGCTAATCGGTTTGGATGCTAATAGCCAATATGAAGATGGCCAGGTACAGTTAGAGCCTGGGGATACAATTATTTACTATACAGATGGTTTGACCGATGCTGCTGCTGCTGGTGGCGATCGCTTCGATGAAGATAATTTTGTCTCTAGCTTCAATACGGCTTGCAAGTACTGCAATGGCCCACAGGAGATTGTAGATTACCTATTTGACCAAGTTCAGCAATTCATTGGTGATGACAGGCAAAACACTGATGATATGACATTAGTTGTTCTGCAAATTTTATAGGAGGAGGAGGCAGGGGAAAAATTATGAATGAAAACTTTCTTTCTCTATGAGAGACTGCGCCTTAGTTATGGTGACAGGGAATTCACTACAGTGATCCTACTAAATTTAATTTTTTATTTATTTTTTATTTATTTTTCCATAGCGATCGCCTAAATCGTCGCACATCAACCTTTTTTGGTGACTTGTTTGTATTTAGCCTTGAAGATTATACATAAAAAATGATCCTTAGAATACTTTTCTGTTCAAGTAAAAACTATATATTTTGCACATCTAGCACAGTAGGAAACGTCAAGGGGGAGAGCAGGTAAAAGGTAAAAGGTACAAGGTAAAAAATAAAAGGTAAATTTACTTCTTCATTTTTGCTTTCTTTCTATCCTTGCGACACAAGCATTTAACCTGCTCCCTCTTGGCGTTTTAATTTTTCTTTTCTCCGCCGTAGCCAGTTCACAACAGTTACGACGGAGTTTTGCTTTTGTTTGTTTCTTCGGTCTAAACTCAATACGCTTGGGTTAAGGATAATCGTAGGTTGGGTGGAACGAAGTGAAACCCAACAAACCCGCGAAAATGTTGGGTTTCGTTCCTCCACCCAACCTACGCATCTGAGGGGTTTTTGGCGCTAACTGAACCGTATTGGGTCTAAACTTGGTTTTTTTAAACTTTCTTGATATTAAAATTGTTTAACCTTCATTTAATGATTTGTCAAGATTTTTCTGAAAATATTTTAGATGAAAAATTCCGATCGTTATTCTTGCGCTCCAGCTTTTTGCAGACTCCGCACCACATTCTTATAACCATTAAATTCTGCAATCATCAAAGCCGTATAACCGCCCCGGTTTTTCAAATTTACATCAGCCCCGGCTTGCAGTAATAACTGCACAATTTCGTTATAACCTGCTGAGGCAGCCCACATTAATGATGTTGCCCTTGCTGAGTCTTGAAAATTCACATCTGCCCCCTTTGCTAGCAACAAACCTATAATCTCTGTGTGCTTGCGTTCGGTTGCCTTGATCAAAGCAGTTTTGCTATCATCCCCCGGAATGTTGGCATCAGCACCATAGTCTAGCAACACTTTCACTGTTTGGGTATGTCCTTGTGATGCTGCCAACGTTAAAGGTACTTCACCAAGATTTTTCCCATTAATATCTCCCCCAGAATGCAGCAATGCCTCGACAATTTGGCTATGTCCCTGCAATGCTGCTACAAGCAGGGGTGTATCACCCAGGTGGTTCCTAATTTGGACATCTGCACCCCTGTTAAGTAAAACTTTTACGACATCAATGTAGCCTTCCACAACGGCAAGATGTAGGGCAGTTTCACCATCTTGGTCTTGGAGATTAATCTGGGCATCTCGATCTAGTAAAGCTGCTGCGATCGCACTGTGTCCAGCGGCGGCGGCGGCTGATAGGGCAGTTCCACCATCACGGTTGTTCACATTCACGTCAGCCCCTGCTGCTAACAATGCTTCCACAATCTTCAGATGTCCCAAGTCTGCCGCTAGCATTAAGAGTGTCTCACCTTCCTCATCTGGGATATTGACATTGACACCAGTTTGGAGAATTGCTTCTAGAACTTCTATTTTTCCCTGCTTAACAGCGAGTTTCAATGCCGTATCATCATCTTTATCGGCGATATTAACTTGGGCACCAGCAGCTAATAAAACTCGCACTACATCGATATGACCTTTGAGGACTGCTGCCATTAAAGCTGTGCTGCCATCTTCATTCGTGGCATTGACATCAGCACCTCTGGATAGTAAAAGCTGCACAATGTCAAGTTGTTTTGCACTAGCCGCCAACATCAAAGCCGTCAAACCATAGAGTTTTCTGGGCAAGTTGATATCTGCCCCAGCATCCAGAAGCGATCGCACAATTTCGGTATAACCTAAATTAGCAGCAAACATTAACGCTGTGGTGCCTTGGCGATCGCACGCGTCCACCGCCGCACCCGCAGCCAGTAACGCACACAGCCCCTTGATATCACCACTTTTAGCAGCTTTTAGCAGCAAAGTATCGTTGTTTTCAGTCATGAATGAGATCCCACGCTGGGGGTTTTGTTGTATCCCCTCAAAATTTAGTCTGAGATTGTTTATCCACTTTGGCAAGAGGGTTATGCAATTCAAAATTCAAAATTGCAGTCTTGGCAAGCATTTTATCTCTTTACTGGATGCAAATTAAAGTAAGTGAGGCTTTACTCTTGTGTTCTGTCCTGATTCCTCAGCCTCTTTTAATTTGAGCAACATTAAGCACACAAAATAGAGTTATGCTAATTTTTATGAAGATTTAAGAATTAGGCGAGAACACAATGAGTCTGGAACTTTCTGCGTCGGTGAAATATTGGTTGAACTTCTTCCATCCAGTGCTGATGTGGGCGCTATTAGCATTCTCAATTTATGCTGCCTACTTGGGGCTGCAAGTACAGCGTACCAGAAATGCTCAGGGAGAAGAAAAGAAAGAACTGATAAAAGGTAGATATAACGTCAGACACTACCAAATCGGGTCTATACTCCTAGCTTTAATGGTCACAGGTGCGATCGGTGGGATGGCTGTCACTTACATCAATAATGGTAAATTGTTTGTCCAGCCTCACCTGTTAGCAGGACTGGGCATGACAAGTCTAATAGCATTTTCTGCTGCTTTGTCCCCCTATATGCAGAAAGGGGCAAATTGGGCGCGTGCAACTCACATTTTGATAAATTTCACCCTTTTGGGGCTTTTTGCTTGGCAGGCTGTTACTGGTGTGCAAATTGTCCAAAGAATTCTTACTAAAGCATAGTTAAGTAGTTAGCAATCATATCAAGCCTAGTAGGTAATGTGGTAATGAAAAACTCCATCCCTTTGTGATGGAGTTTTTGGTTATGGGAAATGGGGAAGAATTAAAACAATTCGCAATTCGCAATTCGCAATTACGTTTTGCGACGGGGATTTAGACCCCGACCCAAAACGGGCTGCCTGTATTGCTGGGGACTTAAACCCCCAAAGTTCGTTAACAAAGATATTCAGAAATCGATTGCCCAAAAAATTATAGCCGCAAATGCTGATTATGTTTTGAGCCTCAAAGATAATCAGTCCACACTTCACCAACAAGTGAAGAATAAATTGCAGATAAAGCAGTAAATAAGTAAGTAGACGCAATTAAATATAAAATGTCATTGCGAGTGGAACGAAGTGAAGCGTGGCAATCTCAGTCTTTGCGATTGCAACTCTTAGAGACGCTACGCGAACACTTCGTACCCTGCGGGAAGGCTTACGCCAAAGCAATGACGAACTATCTTATATTTATTTAGATCCACCTACTTAATGCATTAAATAAATATAAAGTATCTGAACTTTAATCTTGAATTTATAAATGACCTGCAATTCACAAATAGCAGAAGGTTGGCATGGCAAACTTAATTTAGTCTATGCCGATCGCCAGGGGGCAACCCAATTAATTTACAATCACCAACAAGCGCCCCTGAAGGTACAACGCCCATTTTATCCAGAAGGGGAAAAAGTTTGTCATAGCGTCATTTTACACACGGCTGGGGGAATGGTAGGAGGCGATCGCTTATCCTCTAACATCCACCTCCAACCCCAAGCCCAAGCTTTAATCACTACGGCGGCGGCAAGCAAGATATACCGCAGCAATGGCTTACAAGCTAGACAAAACATCCAGATGCAGGTTGATGCTGGTGCTTGTTTAGAATGGTTGCCGCAAGAGACAATTTTATTTAACAACGCGATTTATCGGCAAGATTTACGGGTAGAATTAGCAACCGGGGGCAGTTGGTTAGGCTGGGAAATTACCCGATTTGGTCGTAGTGCTAGAGGAGAGAAATTCTTGCAAGGAGAATGGCGATCGCACACCGAAATTTGGCAGCAAGGTGTTCCTTTGTGGATTGATCGGCAATACTTACCCGGTAGCGAAGACATTTTCCACAGTCCTCATGGCTTGGCTGGAAAACCAATAGTAGGTAGTCTAGTTTGGGTTGGTGGAACAGTTTCAGCAGAGATTGTCGAAAAAACCCGAAATTTATGGGATGGGGAAGGAGAAGCGGGTGTTAGCAGGTTACAACATGGATTATTGTGTCGATATCGCGGTGCTTCTACATCTGAGGTGAGAAACTGGTTTATTGATGTTTGGCAATTGCTGCGAGTTTCTTTTTTGAATCGTGGTAATTGTATACCAAGAGTGTGGCAGCTTTAAACGAACCGCAGAGGAGGAAGTACAAATGCAACTTACGCCGCAGGAAAAAGATAAGCTATTAATTTTTACTGCTGCTTTATTAGCAGAAAGACGTAAAGGAAGGGGTTTAAAACTGAATTATCCCGAAGCGATCGCTTATATTTCTGCTGCCATTTTAGAAGGGGCAAGAGATGGGCAAACTGTAGCTGAATTAATGAGTTATGGTACAACTCTATTGACGCGCGATGATGTCATGGAAGGGATATCAGAAATGGTGCATGATGTGCAGGTAGAAGCAACTTTTCCTGATGGCACAAAGTTAGTGACGGTACATAATCCAATTCGTTAATTTTTGACTTTATGATGATACCTGGAGAAATTATTACACCAGCAGGTGAAATTGAGCTGAATGTTGGTCGTCCAACTGTAAAATTACAAGTGTCAAATACAGGCGATCGCCCCATACAAGTCGGTTCCCACTACCACTTTTATGAAGTCAACGCCGCCTTAAACTTTGACAGAGAACAAGCGCGAGGAATGCGCCTCGATATCCCCGCCGGAACCGCAGTTCGCTTTGAACCAGGCGACGAAAAAGAAGTAACTTTAGTCCCCTTAGTTGGTAGCCGCCAAGTCTACGGCTTCAACGCCAAAATTAACGGAAATTTAGATACTTAAAATCATTAGATGCTATTCTAATTAAACTAAGTAGGGAATAAATGCTACGTCCCTGCGATTGAGTTAGCAACTACCGTTGTAGCCGCAATTAAATGTTGTGAAAAAATAGCATATCCATTCGGGCAACGATTTTTGATAATTGCTAAATCAATCTCAAAAGCAAGTTTCCATCGAATTTGTAGAGGGCGTTGATTGCTACTATTTTCAGAGAGATATATTGATTGTGTGATCGCATTTTCTAAAATACCTTTTCCACCATCTAATTCTTCTAAATTTTCCAGAGGTTCAAGCTCTACACCTAAAATGCTTGATACAGTTTGAGTGTCTGCCAACAACCACATTTCAAAATTTTTAATCGCTAAACCTCCTGCACTATGATCGCTAATTTTTTGCTCATTAACATCCAGGTGATTATCACGGATTTTATTTAAAGCCCGTTCCAAGTCAATTTGCCTTTGCTGAAGCTTATCATCTGCATCAACCACAATTAGGATCATATCAACTTCTTCAGGTTTCCACGCGATAATCACCTGTGCTAAATATTTTGGATCTAAAATTGAGTGTCCTACACGCCGTTTAAAGACTCGATTCTCGCTGATGGATGGATGTCTTTGTACAAAATCACAATCAGGCAATCCCAAATTATTAATTTCTCGTCTGATTATGGTATGAAGTGCCCCTTCTCTATCTCTTTCAATAACTTTTCCACCATCTTCTGGTTTAATATAGGGAATACTTGCTCCGAGTTCTGCTTCTCCCTCAGCAATTAGCCCAATACGAATCGCCCGATTCATACCGGATTACCTCCAAACACATTCGTAAACCAAAGTTCACCTAATGCTCCATCATAAGCTTCTAGGGCTTTTTGAAAGCGTTCTGAATCAATGGGTAAGGCATGAATTTGAGTTTTACCTTCGGTGTCTAACTCAACAGCACGCACTTGGTGAGGTTCGACATAATTCAGCAAAACGGGAGAATGAGTTGTGATTAATACTTGAACAGGTTTACCTGTAATCCCCTCTGTAGAAATTATTTGCAATAATTCCATCATTTTGTGTAACAACCAAGGATGAACTCCGTTTTCTATCTCTTCAAAACAAATAATACTGGGGGTATTTTCTTGATAAAGTGCGGTTAGAAATGCCAAAATTCTAAGTGTACCATCAGATATATCCGAAGCAGGGATATGATGTTCAGAATATCTGTCGATTAATTCCAGTAAAAAAGTTCTATCTTCTCTACGCAGTAAAGAAATTCTCTGTATATTAGGAACAAGCCGTGTCAAACGTTCCTCCAACTCATCAAAACTTTTACGATTACTCAGCAAAATATCAGCTAGAGCATCAACAATTCCCTGTCCTGTTTTATCCATTCCACCAGTTGATGGAATATTATTAGAGAGACTAATTGGGGCAAAGTCATAAATACTAACTTTTCTGATTGCCTTGGCTAAAGGAGAATCCAAATAGTTATTAGAAACTAAAAAATTTCTTAGTTGCTGTGTATGTGTATACTGATTTATTCCAGTAGCAGTATTGCCGGAATATTCTTGATTGTTAATAGTCACTATTCGCTGTGGATAATCAATACGAGTTGATATAGTTGAACTTGATTGCTGACTTTCTCTATTTTGAAGATAAGTAACCTCAAAGAACAGATAATCTTGCTTACCCTGCCATAATTTTGATTCAATTTTCTGCTGATTTGTATTTACAGCCATTAAAGATTGAGCGAAAAAAGGTATTAATTCCTCATAATTAATATTAATTATTAATCTTTCCAAAAAATTAGATAATACAAATAAAGCTTCACAAATATTCGACTTTCCAGAACCATTCGGTCCAATAAATACAGTTAATGGTTCTAAATCAACTTCGATATCAAAGAGGCTCTTGTAATGCTGAACTCTCAGTTTAGATAACATTCTACCTCAGTTTTATATCTGCCTATGTTCCTAATATCATTGTAGATTTTCGCGTTTATAAATTCGCTTTAACTACCATTAAAATTTATTTCACTACATCTAGGGTTACAATAAAATTATAAATTTATACAAAATTTCCTCTGAATATCTCTAAACTCGCTCAAAAATAATCAAAGTAACACCACCCCCACGAGTGCCATTATGCCTTACAGAATGGATCGCCGCGCCTACGCCGAAACTTATGGCGCAACAGTAGGCGATCGCATCCGACTTGCAGACACAGAATTATTTATTGAAGTTGAACAAGATTTCACCACCTACGGCGACGAAGTGAAATTTGGCGGCGGTAAAGTCATCCGCGATGGGATGGGACAATCCCCCATTTCTAACGCCGATGGTGCTGTTGATTTAGTAATTACTAATGCCTTAATTCTCGATTGGTGGGGTATTGTCAAAGCGGATATTGGCATTAAAGATGGCAAGATTTTTAAAATTGGTAAAGCCGGAAATCCTTATATTCAAGACAATGTAGATATTATTATCGGCCCCGGAACTGAAGCCTTAGCTGGTGAAGGAATGATTCTCACTGCTGGCGGTATCGATGCCCATATTCATTTTATTTGCCCCCAACAGATTGAAGTTGCGATCGCTTCCGGTATTACCACGATGATCGGCGGCGGTACTGGGCCAGCTACGGGTACAAATGCCACTACCTGCACCCCCGGCCCTTGGAATATTTACCGAATGTTGCAAGCTGCTGATGCTTTTCCCGTCAACTTAGGATTTTTGGGTAAAGGTAACGCCAGTCAACCCCAAGGACTTGTAGAACAAGTAGCCGCCGGTGCAATGGGGTTAAAACTACATGAAGACTGGGGAACCACACCCGCAGCAATTGATACTTGCCTTAGTGTTGCCGATGCTTATGATGTGCAAGTAGCGATTCATACTGATACCCTGAATGAAGCTGGATTTGTCGAAGATACGATCGCAGCTTTCAAAAATCGTACTATCCACACCTACCACACCGAAGGCGCAGGCGGCGGACACGCACCAGATATCATCAAAGTTTGCGGCCAAGCCAACGTTCTGCCATCTTCTACTAATCCCACACGTCCCTACACCCTCAACACTTTAGATGAACACCTGGATATGTTGATGGTATGTCATCATCTTGATCCGGCGATCGCCGAAGATGTTGCTTTTGCTGAATCTCGCATCCGTCGAGAAACCATTGCTGCTGAAGATATTTTGCACGACTTAGGCGGATTTAGCATGATTTCTTCAGACTCCCAGGCAATGGGAAGGGTAGGCGAAGTGATAATTCGCACCTGGCAGACATCTCACAAAATGAAGGTGCAACGGGGAACTCTTAATCCACAGGGAACTGAGCAAAAAGCAGATAATTTTAGGGCGAAAAGATATGTTGCTAAGTATACAATTAACCCTGCGATCGCTCACGGAATTGCTCAATATGTGGGTTCAGTGGAAGAGGGAAAATTAGCAGATTTATGTTTGTGGCGTCCGGCATTTTTTGGCGTGAAACCAGAGATAGTGATTAAAGGCGGAATGATTGCATGGGCGCAAATGGGCGATGCTAACGCCAGTATTCCCACACCGCAACCCGTTTATATGCGATCGATGTTTGGTAGTTTTGCAGGGGCGCGTCATGCCACATCATTAACTTTTGTTTCGCAAGCAGCTTTAGAGAAAGAAATTCCCAGCCAGCTAGGTTTACAAAAGGCAGCAGTTGCAGTTTCTGGAACACGCCAATTGAGTAAGCGGGATATGAAGTTGAATGATGCACTACCTCACATTGAAGTAGATCCAGAAACATATCAAGTTAGGGCTGATGGAGAGTTGCTGATTTGTGAACCTGCAACAGTTTTACCAATGGCACAGAGGTACTTTTTGTTTTAATTCATGACCGAGCAACTTACTGATTACGATAGTCCTTGGAAAGAAGTCATTGAGCTATATTTTCCCCGCTTTCTGGAATTCTTTTTCACCCAAGCTTATGCCGAAATCGACTGGACGCGACCTTATGAATTTCTGGACACAGAACTGCAACAACTAGAACCGGATGCAGAAATTGGGCGGCGTTTGGTTGATAAAGTCGCAAAAGTTTGGCTACTGGATGGAGAGGAAGCTTGGGTATTGATTCATGTGGAAGTCCAAGGGCAATATGACAGCCAATTTGCCGAACGGATGTACACATATAATTACCGCTTATTTGACCGCCATAAAAAGCGAGTCATTAGTTTAGCAGTGTTAGCAGATGAACAAGCGAATTGGCGACCTTCCAGCTACAGCTATCAACTGGTCGGATGTCGCGTCAGCTTAGAGTTTCCTGTGGCGAAACTGTTGGACTATGAGCAAGGGTGGGAAACCCTAGAGCAAACAACCAATCCCTTTGGTGTAATTGTGATGGCGCATCTCAAGACCAAAGCAACGCAACGAAACCCACAAAATCGGCTACAGTGGAAACTAAGCCTAGTCAGACGGCTGTATGAACGGGGATATAGCCGGGAAGATATTCGAGAACTATTTCGGTTTATCGACTGGATAATGGTTTTGCCAAAAGAGTTGGCACTTAGTTTTAAAACAGAAGTCAGAAGTTACGAGGAGGCAGATAGAATGAGGTACGTAACTAGTATTGAAAGGCTAGCAAAAGAAGAAGGAATTGTCGAAAATGCTAGAGAAAACATCATTACAGTCCTAGAAACGCGATTTGGAGAAGTGCCAAGCTCCATTGTCGAAGTTATCAATAGGATAGAAGAACCATCTGTACTAAAAACGCTTCTCAAAAGTGCGATCGCAATTCCTTCCACAGCAGATTTTCAGCAAGTTTTAGATAGTCTCAACTCTGGGAAATAAGCATAGGCATCGAGCGGCTTGTTGCTAGATATCGCTCTTAAAGATGAGAGTAAAGTTGCCCTAATCAACTTTCTGTCTTGGAGTTACGATCAATATAGTTAAACGTTATATCTGATATAGAAAATCATGCTACCTTTTAAGAAAAAATTTTGACTGATGAAGCCATGCGTCCGGTAGCAGTGTTAATTGATTATCAGGACTGGCAGCAAATTGAGAAGATATTAGAAGCTCATCAATCACAACAAAAACAAGAGTTTAATTTAAACCAGTATGCAGGTGTAATTCAACTAACTCAAGATCCTTTGGAATATCAGCAGCAAATTAGGGATAAGTGGTGTTGACACAACCTTTAATTTTGATAGATACAAATGTAGTCTTGTATTTTTTGGGTGGCCGTTTGGTAAACCCATTGCCATCAGGACAATATTTTATTTCAGTGATTACTGAGATTGAATTGCTCTCTTATCCAAGTCTCAATTTAGAATAAAAAACACAAATTATTGATTTTGAGTTTAATCTTTTGTTTAGAGCGTAAGCATTAGCACTTTTTAAAAGCTAAAATCAAAGTGCAGCATTCTATATGCAACTCATGATGACTCCGAAATTAATGATTGAACCTTCATACTGGTTGGAAACAGGAATCAAACTAGACAAAGTAAATAATCTTAATCTTTTTAAGTTTACCAAGGAGCTGCAAGAACGTTCAGATGATCTGCTAGAACGAAGCAAATCTGGATTAATCACGCCAGAAGAAAAAGCTGAGTTAGATGGTATATCTGAGTTGGCGCAGATTTTTACCTACGCTAATTCTGTTTTAGCGGCTGAATCAACATGGTTTCCAACTCCATCCGAGAAATCGTCGGTGAAAGAGCAAAATACCTCTGCGAATATTGTCACTCCCCAGAATTCGTAAATACTGATCGTTTTACGGTCGATCATCTAATTCCAAAGTCTTTAGGTGGCTCGGATGAACTGGAAAATTTAGCTTTATCTTGCCGTCGTTGCAATGAACGTCGTTATAATTTTACATCAGGAATTGACCCGAAAACTCAAGAGGAAGTCCCTTTATTTAATCCTCGTAAACAACAATGGTCAGAACATTTTATCTGGACTTTAGATGGGACAGAAATTGTCGGAATAACTCTAACAGGTCGGGCAACGTGTAATCGGCTTGATATGAATGATGAGCGTCATGGTAATGGGTTCATTCAGAAATCTCGGCGGCTTTGGGTGTAAGTTGGTTGGCATCCTCCCCAAGAAGATGTGCGTCAGATAAGTGATGATTAATTGAGTATGAAAGATGCGATCGCCTAAATAAACCAACTCAACCCCTTGCCCATTGACTCGCACTTCTTCCCAACCCCCTGCCGATTCAACTACATGGGCGCAGGTGAGTAAATGTCCTTTGGGTGAGATAAAAAAGCCCGTGCCTTGGATGTAACCTTCTGGGGTAGCGATCGCCACGGTACAAGCTTTAACTAATTCCCAATTCATGAAAATTTATTACTTGTTTTCTTCGAGTGCCAGTTTCCAAGTTATTTTCACCTTCAGCGATGCCTGCCCAGTGGATTCGACTACATAAACCGAGCCTTTGGCGGTAAAATTTACGCCAAACTCAACTTCTCCGCTTACGGGTTGTGATTCTTGCTGCAAGGTACGAAACGCCTTTGTAATTGGGCGACACCCGCGAATAATCAATTCCTTAACTGCATCGAAGTTAGCCTCTACTTTTTCTATAGGTAACTCGCCAGTGGGCGACACACGACCTACTGATGCTTCTGGTAGCTCAACTGCTACCAAAATCGTGCCGCCATCTTCTGTATTCAGTTCTAGAAGTTTACGAGCCATAATTCAATTAGCTTGTGGCTATCTGTTAAAAAGGTAAGTAAAGTATTTTTTAAATAAATTTATTGGTAAAAATTTTGATTTGGAAGGAATTTACCTAAAAGTTTTATTTAAAAACTATACCAAATAAACCAGTTTTCTGAAAAATTTACTTTTACCCCATACCCTGCATCTATATGACTTCACAATCTTCTCGTTCTGACAAAATTCTGGTTGTTGATGACTCTCCTGATAACGTGTTTTTGATCAAAACTATTTTGGAGGAAGAAGGTTACACCATTAGCACCGCAGAAAATGGGATTTCGGCCTTGGCAGAATTGAAAGCTTCTCCCTGTGACTTGGTTCTTCTGGATCTAATGATGCCAGGTATGGACGGGTACGAAGTTACTAAGCACATTCGCAAAGAGATGAAATTGCCGCAATACATCCCCATATTGCTAATCACTGCCCACGATACGCCCAACGTCGCCCACGGTTTAGACTTGGGTGCTGATGATTTTATCCGCAAACCTGTAACAGTAGATGAATTGCTGGCACGAGTGCGATCGCTCTTACGTTTGAAGCATAGTATGGATGAACGTGATGAAATTGCCCGCCAGCGAGAAGATTTTGTCTCCCGCCTCACCCACGACTTACGCACTCCCCTAGTAGCCGCCGATCGCATGTTAATGCTATTTCAGCAAGGCGCGTTGGGAACATTATCAACGCAAATGCAGGAAGTAATCGCCATCATGGCCCGTAGCAATATCAACCTGCTTTCTATGGTGAATACTTTATTGGAAGTTTATCGTTTTGAAGCAGGTCGCAAAAGTTTAGCGTTTCAACCAGTTAATCTGGGCCAATTGCTAGAAGAGGTAACGGGAGAATTATCACCCTTAGCTCAAGACAAAGCACTATCGCTAAGTGTGGATTTTACCGAAGAATCAAACACAGTGATGGGCGATCGCTTAGAGTTACATCGTCTATTTACAAATCTTATCGGCAATGCGATCAAATTTACCGACTCTGGTTCTGTGACTATTCGTTTTACTTCTCAACGCCAGTCCGACAACAGCAGTCAATCTCAGTTATCTGGAAAGTCCAATTCTGTTGACTATATTAGAATTGAAATAGCGGATACAGGTCCAGGTATTCCTCCTGAAGAACTAGCCACCATCTTTGAACGATTTCGCCAAGGCAGCCATAAGAGTTCTGGTAGTGGCTTAGGACTGTACCTTGCTCGTCGAATTGTCGAGGCACATCAAGGCATTATTCTGCTTAATTCTGATTTGGGTAAAGGTAGTATATTTATTGTGCTTCTACCCACCAAAATCTGAAAAAAGTAGTAATTGTAAATTATGAATTTTAGAGCTTTTTATCCTGAAAATTCATAATTTATAATTACTAATATCTACCCATAAAAATTAAATATTTCAATCATAAAATCCGACACTAAAATTGACGATTTGAGTATGATTTGTATAACAGCATTAGTATTAAGTAAATAGTTTTTGAGAGGACAAAATAATGATTACCACTGAATTATCTAACGTTGGCAATATTCTCCATAATCAGCGAGAGTTTTTTCAAAGAGGAAAAACTAAAGATGTAAATTTTCGCATTGAACAACTGAAAAATCTTAAGCAAGCAATCATTGAGCATGAAAAGTCAATAGTCGAGGCATTACAAGCGGATTTACATAAACCAGAAGTTGAAACTTACCTTACAGAAATCAGCGTAATTAAGGATATTGATTACGCTATAAAACATCTTCAAAACTGGAGTAAGCCAAAAAAAGTAGCGGTTTCCTGGGATTTTTTTTCATACTCGGCGAAAATTTATCCAGAACCATTAGGGGTTGTCTTAATTATCGGCCCTTGGAATTATCCATTTCAGTTAATTATCTCACCGTTAATAGGTGCGATCGCAGCCGGAAATTGTACAATTATTAAACCTTCAGAAATTGCTTCTCATACGTCTGATGTCATTGCTAAGATTATTGGCAAACAATTTGACCCTGCTTATATTGCAGTGGTTGAAGGAGGCGTAGAAGCGAGTCAAAAACTACTTGCAGAAAAGTTTGACCATATCTTTTTTACCGGTGGTACAGCCGTCGGCAAAATCATTATGGCAGCTGCGGCAAAATACCTTACTCCAGTGACTTTAGAATTGGGTGGCAAAAGTCCTTGTATCGTGGATACTGACATTAATCTTGAACACACTATTAGACGAATCACTTGGGGCAAATTTATTAATGCTGGACAAACTTGTATCGCCCCCGACTATCTTTTAGTTAATAAAAAAATCAAAAAAGATTTAATAGATGGTCTGAAAAAATCTCTAAAAGAATTTTATGGCGATAATCCTGCAAACAGTCCTGATTATGCCAGGATTATTAGTGAAAAACACTTTGATCGACTGGTTAGCTTTCTCAAAGATGGAAAAATTATCATTGGTGGAAAAACTCAACCTTCAGAGCGTTATATCGCCCCGACAGTGATTGATAATGTCTCCTTAGAAGATTCGGTAATGCAGGAAGAAATTTTTGGCCCGATTCTACCCATCATTGAATATACTGACATTGCAGAAGCGATCGCCTTGATTAACTCTAGACCCAAACCATTGGCGTTATACTTATTTTCTCAAGACAAGAACCTGCAAAAGCGAGTTTTACAGGAAACTTCTTCTGGTGGAGTCTGTATTAATGACACAGTTATGCAGGTTGGTGTCTCGTCTTTACCATTTGGTGGAGTGGGAGATAGCGGTATTGGCAACTATCACGGTAAAGCTAGTTTTGACACATTTTCCCATAAAAAAAGTGTATTGCAAAACTCTTTCTGGCTTGATTTAAAATGGCGGTACGCTCCATATCAGGGCAAATTGCCCTTCATAAAGAAACTTCTAGGTTAGAAGTTATGAGTGAGGAGTGAAGAATAAAAATCCATAACTCCTAACTCTGCCAATTTTAGATTTTTCTTCCAATAGACATCTCTAGAAATTAAATATGCGTTATCCAGAACCCTTGTAGAGACGTAGCAGTGCTACGTCTCTACATTCATTTTCACCAGATGTCTAATCCAAAATCTAAAATCTAAAATCTAAAATTGAATAACTCCTAACTATCAAATCCCAAAAGCGTTGCTGTAACGCTCCTCAGCCCAGGGTTCACCACGGCGATGGTAGCCATTGCGCTCCCAAAAACCAAGTTCTTCGCTGGGCAAAAATTCCAAGCCATTGATCCATTTAGCACTTTTCCAAGCATATAAATGGGGAACAACTAGCCGGATTGGGCCACCGTGTTCAGATGGAAGGTCTTCACCAAAAACTTTAAAAGCAAAGAAGTTCTCTTCGCGGATAAAATCTTCTACAGAAATATTGGTAGTGTAATCGCCGTAGCAGTGTTCCATAATGTGGGCTGCCTTGGGATCTACTTCAATCAGACCCATAAAATCTGTAACTTTAATGCCAGTCCATTTGACATCGAGTTTAGACCAGCGCGTTACACAGTGGAAATCTGCTGTGAATTCGTGTTGAGGTAGCGCCATAAAGTCCGACCAACTAAAGGTAGCAGATTTTGCTAAACCCCAAACTCGAAACTCCCATTGTTCAGTGCTGACTTGGGGAGTTTCACCGTAAGTTAATACAGGGAAACCTTTAGCTAAGTGTTGGCCAGGAGGGACGCGATCGCCTTCTTCTTTGCCTGGTTTCTGAAAAAATTTTCCTAACATAGTTGGAGAAAAATAAGTTTTCTCAAAGTATTTACAATCTTTTTTGCTGAGTCGCCTACAGCACCAGATGTTTTATCGAACAGAATTCAGGAGTCAGCAGTCAGAATTCAGTTGGGTATTCTGTACGATTAGCGGATAGCGCAGCCGTAGCGACTATTTTCGAGTCGCGTCAAGATTGCTGAATTCTGAATTCTGTATTCTTCTTCAATCTTTATATGATTAGTTGATAGGTAATGGGTAATGGATATTCCCAATTACTCACTACCAATTTTTTTCATCTAATGAGCTTGTGAGTTTCAGTCGGGGTTTGTCTTGAGAAATCGCTCCACTTGGGCTTTGCCCAAGTGGAGCGTTTCTCGCTAAATCCCCGTCTGAAAATATCTTTCATTTTGAATTTTGTGAGCGTAGCGTCTCGTAGAGAGCGTCATTTTGAATTGTTAAGATTCTTCTTCCTCTTCTTCAACAGCTGGATATACAAATGTAGAACGTCCAGTCAAAATTGATTTGCCCAGAGACAGGGCTTTTTGGGCTTCGACGACAGCTTTGTGTCTCCAGGTAGCTCGACGTTTATCTCGTTTTGATTTTGAAGTTTTCTTCTTAGGAACAGCCATTTCAGCAGATATCGCGATTCTTGACAACCTTATTATTCTAGGCCATCCACTGACGCGAAGGACAATAGTTGAGTTAGGAATTAAGTAAGTCGGGTTAAAAGTTACGTGGGACATGGAAACTTTGTATCTCTCTGAGAAAAAGTTCGAGCCAAGCCTTTCTTGGCTCGAACTTCTCTCTGTGTCTGGCTAAACCCGTCATTTTTTAGTTGGCGCACCGCCAGTTGCGGGAACTGTATTAGAGTTATTTTCAAAGAAAAGTAGCGATCGCGCAGTTTTAAAGTAAGTTGCCCAATTTTGAGCATCGGGGCGCGATCGCCATTGAGGACGACTCACATCTAATGTCAGGACTGGTGCGATCGCGCCATAATTTTGTACGGACACAATGATGGAAACATCTGTCACCAAGATATCTTGGTCGAAGCTCCTTTGAGCAGCTGCCCTTGCAGCCGCTTCCGCCCTTCTGAGAACGGTTTCATAGTTTTCTTCTGGCAGGCGGTCGATAGCTAGATCGACTCTAGCGGTGTAAGCTCGCACAACCTGCGGTGCGATCGCTTCCATCAAAAACCACGCAGGAACAGTAGATATGAGCAAAACTACTAAAGGAATTATCCGGATTCTTCTGGCAATTTGGCTAATAACTGAAAAGGGAGTGATCCATGATGGTAGGTGAGCAGAAATCTTGCTCATGACCTTCTATCTCCTTAATGATGATCTGTTATTGAAATTAGGTAAAAAGTATTTTCCGGTTTAGTAACGTAATAAAAATTACATTCTAACTGAAGATTCAATTAGAATCCCCAAAACTATAAGACACAGGTTAGCTTTGTTTTTTTGGCAAAGCCAACCGCAATTTTAAGACCAGCAAACAATAACTGACAAAGAGCGGGATGGCAAATTACTGGGCGATCGCGATTGGCATCAATCAATATCAGTTATTTCAACCTTTAAGTTGTGCCCAAGCGGATGCTGAGGCACTAGACGATTTTTTGGTGACAGAGGCAGGTTTTCTCCCCGAACACTGTCTAGTCATGACGGATACTTCGCCACCCATTGGGGATAGGTCAACTTACCCGACGAAGGAGAATATTTTGCTGCTGCTTGAAGATTTGGCAGCAAAAAGTTGGCAACCGGAAGACTATCTGTGGTTATTCTTTAGCGGTTATGGAGTCAACTACAAGGGCAAAGATTACTTAATGCCAGCAGAGGGCAACCCGGAACTCGTACAAGAGACTGGCATAGAATTGCGATCGCTAATGCAAAGTCTACAACTTGCTGACCTGAATGTACTGCTACTACTCGATATCAACCGCGCTTTTGGCACTCAAGCAGATGCTCCCGTTGGTGAAGAAACCATAGAACTAGCCCAAGAGCTACAACTCGCAACAATTCTTTCTTGCCAACCAGAGCAATTTTCCCACGAAAGTAGCGAATTAGGTCACGGATTCTTTACAGCAGCTTTGTTAGAAGCTTTGGGTTCTGGTAATGGTAGCAACTTGGCAGATTTAGAAAGCTACCTCAGCCTGATTGTGCCAAAATTATGTCACCACCACTGGCGTCCTATCCAAAACCCTGCCACTATCATCCCATCAAGGCAGCAAGTAATCTTGCCAGAATTGGCAATGGAAGGCGACTTTCAACCAGAACCGGTAATTTATCCTGAAGAATCTTTTGCTGTTGCCCTTGCAGATCCTCCTCTCGACGATTCCTCTAGAACTTCGGCAGATCGGGGCAGACGAGGAGAAGCTACTGTGAAATCTTCCCAACAGGTGAAAAGTCAAAAAGTCCAGGAGTCAAGTGGCAGCTTAGTTTCCCAGCCAATGGCGGAAACTTCTTTAGGAGTTAGTACCAGAGGAAGATTTATCCCCAATTCCTCCAAAGGTTACGTCTCGCGATTGCCAGCGAATCAGCCAAGCATCCCTTTTTGGAAACAGTTTATCTTATGGGGCGGAGGCAGCTTGCTGGTAGCAGGTTTAATCGCTGTAGTTTTTCTCCGTAATCAAGAAACTTTTAGAATTAAGCAAATATCAAGCACATCACCCAATACTAATGTTAGCGATCGCCAAGTTATTGAGAATTTACCCAGCGATTCCACTCCACCAGTTAGACTCAAAAATCAATCTAGCGCCCAAATAGTCTCTAATTCCGAGTCAAAAAAACGGAATCAAGCAGTATTAGACCTGGCAAAAATGTCGCTCAGACAAACTCAGGCGAGCGATTTGAGCATGGCGATCGCTACAGCCCGAAAAATTCAATCGGGTGAACCATTGTACGAACAAGCTCAAGAGAATATTCAGATTTGGAGCCAGATGATTTTAGATTTAGCAGAAGGTCGTGCTAAACAAAGACAGTATGCCAGCGCTATTGCTGCTGCTCGATTAATCACCAAAGACGAAGCCCCCTACGCCAAAGCACAAGCAGCAATTAACCTGTGGCGGCTAGAGGGTAAACAGTATGTGAGCAACAGAACTCTTTTAGATGCAGCTAATGCCTTAATTAAGCCTGAACAGGCATCTACCTATAATCGAGCGATTGAAGTTGCCAAGAAAGTGCCAGCCGATCAACCAGGCTTCGATGCAGCCCAGAAATCGATCAATAAATGGAGTGAGAAAATTTTAGACCTGTCCAAGCGCCGCGCCGCCGAAGGAGAACGTAATGCCGCAATTGCGACCGCTGCTTTAGTGCCAGAGGAAACAGCCGCTTATGAAGATGCTCAGGATGCCATTCAAAAATGGCAAAAGAAATAGTAAACAAATAATAAAAAATGGTTAGGAGTTAGGAATTAGGAGTTATATTATTGATCCCCGACCTTTTAATCATGACTCCTAACTTTTTCCTCAGCGTTCATATCTCAGTATTAGCAGTACTGCGATACATCTTCGCCACACTCGTCGGCTAGATAGCACAACGCTCGGAAACGTAAACCAACCACTTCTTCATATAAGGGGTTGAGCTTGCACATGGGTGGGATGTGAAACAAGGTCTTCCCAAATAATTTGACATCGCGCTCAAAAGGGCATTGAGATGGAATCACTTTGCACAAACGGTGAGCTAGTTGGCGATCATGGACTTGAATGCTTTCTACTCGCTGCCGTAGGGGTTGGAGAATATCCCAGTAGGGCTTGGAAGGAGAATGGTTAAGCTGGGTTACTTTATGGTCAGTAGTCTCTGCTTGATTGATTGATACCCAGCTTGCCAGAAAAATCTTCTTGGTGGTATTGTCGAATACCTTCATGGTTAACCCTCTGTGTTATTGAGGCTATTCACCTTTTTGATGAATATATACAACGTGGCAACGAACTTTCCCGGAAAAATCGCGTTCTGACTGCGATATAATGTAATACCTGATTAGCCACTTAAGTCAGAACCTAATTTATTACTACGTCAAGTTAATCGCAATTTTCTGGGGATCGGTAGTGTAATATTACGATCTTGTTCATAACTTGACACAGTTTAAATTTTAGTAAAGACATCCGTCATTGGATAGGTTTTAGTGTAACATTTACAGAACTTAATATAAGGTCTGTCTGAAAGTATTTTTGCTAAGTATAAACATCAATAATACCCTAGAAGGCTTTTTTCCTCTCCGTGTTCCCACTTTCTCACGTAAGTGTGTCCTATTCATTGATGGCTGAATGCCGTAGAAGCACTGATTTTTAATTGATTAGCATCGATTGCATTTTACAAAACTTAGTTTTGCAGTGGCAATTTGAGAGTGATATAGTCTGAAGCGTTAACATCAGATAAACTTGCTTATGGGTGTTTCTGTACTCTACAGCGCAATTCCTCCTGGCAGTACGCTGTACGCACGCCTTCAAACTCAAAAGGCACTCAGCATCCTTGTAGCTTATCTTTTCCCTCATGGTTGCGGCATTTTCCGCTTTTTTGAGATTTATCCTGAAGAGATTGACGAAATCCTGGAATATTTTATCGAAACACACCAAGAGATTTTTGGATCTGAACTAGAAGCAGATCGGGTAATCGCACAATTGCGGTCTGAGTTAAGGCTTACTCGTCAAGCCTATCCAGGGATTGAAGATAGAAGAGCATCACTAGAAAAATCATCTGCTGAGATCAAGGAAAGTTTGTCGCAGGAGCTATCGAGAAGAAATGTTGCGAATGCCGATGAGATTGTTGAAAAGCTCATGTTCGGAGATCAAACTCTTGCTCCAACTCTGTTGTCAGCAGAGGAGTCATTGGGACTTATATCCCGTGAGCTAGTCAGTGAAGGAGCAGGCATTTTGCAACAGATCGATCCTGAAACACTGTTTACAAGAGATGAAGGTCAGGAAGGATGGTATCTTGACCACTTTAAGCAGTGGAGAGATTTGTATCTTTCAGCAGACGAGAATAATGAGGAGATATTGGTTGGAGTTGCTTGAGGCGATGCATAACAAGTTAGATTGCCTCCAATAACTATAGATAATTTCTATACCCATGATAAAAGAAAGCGCGAAGACGTTCAGAAAAATTCTGTGTCTTTGCGCCCATTGAAGTCTGAGCGGTGAAACCCACTGCTCAAACTTCTCTCTGTATGAGATTTTTATCTTAAATTCTCTACGATGCTACTTGAGCAGCAGTTCGAGTCCGCCGCCTTCTCCCATCGGCAACTTTTACAGGTGGCTCATCAGGGATTTGCATCAACAAAGTCACAGATGGCTGACATTGCAATTCCCGACGGATGGAACGTTGCAATTCTCGTTCTAAAGTTCCTTGCAATCCACCCCAGTCTATATCTGCTGCTTCACCGCCAGGAGCAAATTCTGACCAGCGCACAGTGAGGATTTCTTCAATGCGTTGTTTTACCCAGGTTTGTAAAAGCGATCGCTCTACACTTGTTACTACACCCCGCAGATGAGTTTCTGGTTTTGCCAACAGTTTACCATTCCAATCAATGGCAGCTGCGATCGTAATAATGCCTTCTGAAGCCATGCGTTGCCGTTCTTGCAGGACTTTGGCACTTACCATACCCGAACTAGTAGTATCCACCAATTCAATACCAGATGGCACTTTACCAGCAACGCGAATAGCATCTTCAGTCAGTTCGACAACATCACCATTCTGGATAATGATCATGTTTTCTTTGGGAATGCCCATACTCTGAGCCGTTTCTGCGTGCTTCACTAGCATTCTATGTTCGCCGTGAAATGGCACAAAAAATTTGGGTCGAGTTAAGGCAATCATCAGCTTTTGTTCTTCCTGACAGCCGTGACCGGAGACGTGAATCCCTTTATCCCGACCGTAGATTACTTTCGCCCCCTGAATCATCAACTTATCGATAGTGTTGACTACAGCGATGGTATTTCCAGGAATTGGGTTAGCAGAGAATACTACCGTATCTCCTTCGCGGATTTTAATGTGAGGATGTTCTTTGTTGGCAATGCGGGTCATTGCTGCCATCGTTTCACCCTGAGAGCCTGTAGTTAAAACCAGTACTCTTTCATCGGGTAGATTGCGGACGGCGTGCAATGGTTGCAGCAGATTATCTTCACATTTGATGTAACCTAAATTGCGGGCATGAGCAATCAAGTTCAGCATGGAACGCCCCACAACCGTTACTACACGGTTCTGCTTCTTCGCGATATCCAAAATCATGTTGATGCGATGGACGCTAGAAGCAAAGGTAGTGACAAATAATCGCCCAGTCGCTTGACTAAATACTCTCTCCAGATTGGGATAAACTGAACGTTCTGATGGTGTAAATCCTGGTATCTCAGCGTTAGTAGAATCACTTAGGAGGCAAAGAACGCCTTTTTCCCCATGTTCTGCTAGGCGTTGTAAATCAAACTTTTCACCATCTACTGGGGTGTGATCAATTTTAAAATCCCCTGTGTGAATGACTACACCAAGAGGAGTATGAATAGCAACAGTGAAACTATCAGCGATTGAGTGAGTATTGCGGATATATTCAACTAAAAAGTTTTTACCAATTCGCACCACATCACGTGGTAAAACTGTTCTGATTTCGGTGCGATCGCGGACTCCTGCTTCTTCCAATTTACCCTCTAGCATTGCCATTGCTAGCCTGGGCCCATAAATCACCGGGATATCAAATTGCTTGAGATGAAAAGCAATCCCGCCGATATGGTCTTCATGACCGTGAGTAACGATCATCCCTTTAATTTTGTGGCGATTTTCTCGCAGATAGGTCGTATCTGGCAAAACAATATTTACTCCATGCATCGCCTCTGTGGGAAAAGCCAATCCTGCATCTAACAGGATAATTTCATCATCATACTCAAAAAGACAGGTATTTTTCCCAATTTCATGCAAACCGCCCAAAGGAATAATTTTCAAGGCGGAATTGTTAGCTTCGTTTTTAGCCATTTTCTCCTTAGATTGTTACTTGTGGTTAATTAAGTTGATAGTTAACGAACTTGCATTTAAGACATCATCTGTCTCTTAAGTCAGTCTGAAAGCAATCAAGTTTTAATTGAAGATTTCAATTTTTTATTCAATAAAATCGACTGTACACTCAAGGATTTATAGTATATCTATCAGTCCTAGCACAGGTTTTTAAATTGCAACTTATGAACAATTATGATCGCTGTTTATATGTATCTTTGGTAAGGAGTAGATTACCAATGCTTAACTAGTTGGTGACTAGATTAAACTAAGTTCTTTCAGAACCGCTTCTAATTTTTGACTGACTTCTACATCAGCTTCACATAGCGGCGGACGAGTTGAACCAACCTCCCAACCTTGAAGTTTCAGTGCTTTTTTCACTGGAATGGGATTTGAAGTGAGAAATAGGGCTTTAAACAACGGGAACAGTTGGAGATGAATGTCGCTTGCTACCTCAATTTTTCCGGCACTAAAAGCTTGGATCATCTGCTGTAGTTGGTTTCCTACCAGATGAGAAGCTACACTTACCACACCCTTTGCCCCGATCGCTAACAAGGGCAAAGTCATGTAATCATCACCAGAATAGATGTGGAATTCTTTTGGTGTCAAGCGACGAATTTCGCTTGCCTGATCTATACTACCAGTGGATTCTTTAATCCCGACAATATTGCTAACCTCAGCTAACCGGGCAACTGTTTCTGGCTGAAGGTTTTGTCCGGTACGACCGGGGACATTATATAACAACAAAGGTAAGTCGGGACAGGCTTGTGCTATCGCCTTAAAGTGCGCTTCCAATCCCGCTTGTGGCGGTTTGTTGTAATAAGGAACAACTTGTAAGGAACCATGTACTCCTATCTTAGACGCTTTTTCGGTGGCTGCGATCGCTTCTTTAGTGGAATTTGATCCACAACCTGCGATTACCTTGGCTTTTCCGGCCACGGACTGCAATACCTCGACAAACAACTGGTATTCTTCATCCCAACTTAGTGTCGGGGATTCTCCTGTTGTGCCGCACATCACCAATGTATCTGTACCGTTGTTAGCTAGATGCGCCGCCAGTTCTGCCGCTACATCATAGTTGACACTACCATCTGCTTTAAATGGCGTAATCATAGCGGTTAAAACATTGCCAAAATCTCCCACCCTTTTTTCACTCCTGATTACCCATGTTTTTATATCTTGGTGGTTCTCTATTGTAATAACCTATCTGCAAATTGCTTTCAAGTGTCATTAGTCTTTTGTCACTTAACCAATAACCAATGACCAATGACTAATGACTAATAGCTAATGGTTTGAGTAGATTTTTCTCTACTAACAACTCGGCGATTTGGATTGCATTTAACGCTGCGCCTTTGCGGATTTGGTCGCCACACAACCATAATTCCAAGCCACAAGTATGGGAAATATCCTGACGAATTCTTCCCACTAAAACTTCATCTCGACCGGTTGCTTCAATTGGCATCGGAAAATGATTAGTTCCCCAATCTTCTACCAATTTGACTCCAGGGGAGGAACTTAGAATTTCTCTGGCTTCCTTCGCACTAAAGGGAGTCTCAAATTCTAAATTAATGGCTTCTGAGTGGGCGCGGAGTACGGGAACCCGTATACAGGTCGCAGTGATTCTGATTTGCTGCGTACCAAATATTTTTCGGGTTTCGTTGACCATTTTCATTTCTTCCTCACAATAACCCAAATCGTTTAATGGGGAGTTATGGGGGAATAAATTAAATGCCAATGGGTAAGGCAATATTTCGGCAATCGGTAGCTGTCCTTGTAGTATAGCGCTTGTTTGGGTTTTGACTTCTGCCATTGCCCTAGCACCCGCACCACTAGCCGATTGGTAGGTTGCAGCGACGATGCGTTGCACTGGTTTAACTTTATGCAATGGCCAGACTGCCACAGCCATTAAAATCGTTGTGCAGTTGGGGTTAGCAATAATGCCTTGGTGATGCGCTGCGGCTTGTGGGTTCACCTCTGGCACTATTAAGGGGACTTCCGGGTTCATCCGAAAGGCACTGGAGTTGTCAATTACCACTGCGCCCTTTTCTACTGCAACTGCTGCCCAAGTTTTGGATGTGGAACCACCTGCACTAGCTAGTACTATATCGATATTTTCAAAAGCGCGATCGCTAACTGGCTCTATTGGTATATTTTCCCCTTTAAAGCGTAGCGATCGCCCGACACTCCGCTCTGATGCCAATAACTTCAAGTCAGCAACCGGAAAGTTACGGTTTTCTAATAATTCCAGCAACTCAGTGCCAACTGCACCAGTGGCTCCCAAAATAGCTAAACGATAGGATTTCGACAAACTTGCTTCCTCCTTTAAGAGACTTATCTGCAATTTATTGGAACAATTGACAATTTTTTATTTATATAGCTAGCGATCGCAGTCTTGAGATAGATTTTGAATATGATTTAGATTTTTCTCTAATTTACTCTGTTTTTATATATTTAATACATTTATTCGCTTGGTTCTTTAATAAGTTAAGTGATGTTGCATTTTACAACAATGGACATCCTATTTATTTCATCGATTTTAACTATATATTATTATACAGCAAACTGCCATTTAGCAGAAAAATGAAGATATCTGCACTTAGACGTTTAACAGGCATCTCACCTATAAGACAAGAGACATCTTGGCTACAAAAAAGTTGTTTACCAAGATGATAAATATACTACTAAGATCGAAATGCACAAAACCAGCACAAAATAAATTAGGTAACAGATACGCTTTCGTACCATAACTTAAAAATAGCTAGTACAGCACGGCGTAAATAAACCACCCATTTAAAATAGCCAGAAAGCTTACAAAATAAGTATTCTTTCTTTTTATTTTTGCCTTTTTACTTTTGCCTTCTTGTACTAGACTCAATACTATAACTTTAACTTGGGGTAGTAACCACTTGTTGAGAACCAGGATATCACGGGATTAGCCCACTGAATAATTAATTCCTGAGAGTGAGAGGGGAGTCGGGAGTGGAGGAATAATGAGGGAGCAGGGGAAGATGGAAAATAACCAATGCCCAATGCCCAATGCCCAACGCCCAATACCCAATGCCCAATTGTTCTGAAAGCAAAATGTCAAGTCCTTGGTCATTGGCAGTAAACTGGATCTTTGCCCCAAGACAAACATCCATCCTTTGGATGTCACAAGACCTTTTGGCAAACTCCCATTATCTCTAAGAGACATCAAGCCATAAACGTAAACAATTATTTTATTGCGTTTTGTGTGTACTCGGAGTATAAAATACCAGAAAACTAGAGACAAAGCATGAAAGTCACCCAGGAAAAACTTCCCGCCAGCCAAATTGGCCTGGAAATAGAGATTACGCCGGAAATTACCAAGCAAACTTACGAACAGGTCATTAAAAACTTGGCGAGTACTGCCAATATTCCTGGGTTTCGTAAAGGCAAAGTGCCTCGGCCGATATTACTACAACGGCTGGGTACAACTCGAATCAAGGCAGCGGCGCTGGAAGAACTAATTCAAGATGGCATTGAGCAAGCAGTCAAACAAGAAGCCATCCCAGCAATCGGTCAGCCGCAATTGCGCTCCTCTTTTGAGGATTTGATTAATAATTATGAACCGGGAAAACCCCTGACGATTTCGGCTGCTGTCGATGTAGAACCAGAAGTGAATCTAGTGCAGTACACTGATTTGCTTTTCCAAGCTGAAGAAGTCAAGTTTGATCCAGAGCGAGTAGAAAATACTCTAGATAAAGAACGTCAACAATTGGCGACATTAATTCCTGTGGAAGAACGTGCAGCCCAAATTGGCGATATTGCCGTAGTTGATTTTAAAGGTTCATTCGCCAGAGTTGAGGGCGAAGATGAAGCAGCTGAACTAAAACCGATTCCTGGAGCCGAAGCAACTGATTTTCAAGTTGAGTTGCAGGAAGATAAATTTATTCCCGGCTTTATTTCGGGAATCGTCGGGATGAATCCTGAAGAAACCAAAGAAATTGCGGCACAGTTCCCAACTCCTTATGCTAATGAAGATTTAGCGGGAAAAGCGGCAACCTTCACCGTGACGCTTAAAGAACTGAAGGAAAAGGAACTACCAGAAGTAAATGACGATTTCGCCCAAGAAATCAGTGATTTTGAAACCTTAGAGGAGTTACGCGCTTCTTTGGTAGAGCGATATCAAAAAGAGGCAGACGACAAAACAAAAACCAATAAACAGGAAGCCTTGTTAACGGAATTGCTCAAGCACGTAGAAGTTGATTTACCAGCAACTTTGATTGAGCAAGAAGTGGATGCAATGCTAACGCAAACAGCAATCCGACTGTCTCAGCAGGGATTGGATGTGAGAAAGCTGTTTACTCAAGATATTATTCCTCAATTACGGGAGCGATCGCGTACTGAAGCAATTGAACGCATCACTCGCTCCTTGTCCTTGCGGGAAATTGGCAAACGCGAATCTATCGAGGTAACACCAGAAGAAATCGTAGCTAGAGTCACAGAACTTTTGGAACAATACCCAGAAGAACAGGACGTTGATGAAGATAAACTGCGGTCAATCGTGGAAAACGAACTGTTAACCGAAAAAATCATCGATTGGCTCTTAGAACACTCCTCAGTTGAACTTGTACCGGAAGGTTCCTTAAGTCCCGCAGAGGAAACGGAAGACGTAGAATCAGATGGTGATGCTGATGCACCCCAGACTGAGGAAGAAAACAGCGAAACTTCCACAGAAGTCACAGAAGGATAATCAAAAATCCCACAGCCATGAATTCACCAGTTCTGAGTTAAAGTACTGGTGAAATGGGTAAGGTAAGAGAGATGAGGAAGAAATCAATTCAAAATTCAAAATGACGCGACGCTCCTGCGTCGCTAACGCTTCGCTATCGCGGACTCGCTCTAAGCGAAGCCATGCCGTTCGCGTTAGCGTCTCTGAAAGAGAAGGCTTTACGCTGCGCTAACAAAATTCAAAATTAAACAACTTCTGCCTCCTCTTTCCCAATGCCCCATGACAAATAATTAAAGAATTAATGAATTTTCGGCAAATAGTGACACCGGTTATCGCCTGAGCTTGATACTGTGTTCACGAGAGGAAATTATATGAGGCATAATGGTTAACACGTAGCTTATACAAATTCCATTCGTTGAAAAGGCAGCCTCGGCTGCTGAAACATTTGTCCTAAATTATCGTCACAGAAAGCTTGTATGCTTGAATCGCAGTCGGGAAATTCCCCAATCAGCAACTTAAGTCGAATAAACATTAACTCCCAGTTGAGCAGCCCTAGCAACATCGTACCGATGGTTATAGAGCAATCTGGCATGGGAGAAAGGGCTTTCGACATCTACTCCCGCCTGCTGCGAGAGCGGATTATCTTTTTAGGAACACCAATAGACGATGCCGTAGCTAACTCAATTGTGGCTCAGTTGTTATTCCTAGACGCCGAAGACTCAGAAAAAGACATCCAACTGTATGTTAATTCTCCTGGTGGCTCCGTCTACGCAGGGATGGCAATCTATGATACAATACAGCAAATTCGCCCTGATGTTGTTACCATCTGTTTTGGATTAGCCGCGAGCATGGGGGCATTTTTGTTGACAGCAGGAGCTGCCGGTAAGCGAATGTCTCTGCCCGACTCCCGGATTATGATTCACCAACCACTTGGTGGCGCTCAAGGTCAAGCCATTGACATTGAAATTCAAGCCAGAGAAATTCTTTATGTTAAGGCTAAGTTGAATCAGTTAATGGCTCACCATACTGGTCAACCCTTAGAAAGACTTGAAGCTGATACTGAGCGTGACTTTTTTATGTCGGCTGAAGAGGCAAAAAACTACGGTTTGATTGATCAGGTCATTTCCAGGCAAAATCTTCCCGTAGCAGGGGAAAACGTCACCATTCTGAAATAAGAGGCTGGTATGGTTAAGTACGACTCCCATTTAAAATGTTCATTTTGTGGCAAGTCTCAAGAGCAGGTGCGTAAGTTAATCGCGGGACCGGGAGTCTACATCTGCGATGAATGCGTTGACTTGTGTAATGAAATACTAGACGAGGAGTTACTCGATACCAGTGGTGCGGCAGCACAACCAGCGCCAAGAGCAGAACCACCTGAAAAACGGCGTACCCACTCTGCTAGTATTTCGTTTAATCAAATACCCAAGCCAAGAGAGATTAAAAAATATCTAGACGAACACGTTATTGGTCAAGACGAAGCGAAGAAAGTACTGTCAGTCGCAGTTTATAATCACTACAAGCGACTAGCGGTGATTCAGTCTAAAGCCAGTGGCAAACCTGGGTCAGATGATGCCATAGAACTGCAAAAGTCCAACATTTTATTAATTGGCCCGACTGGTTGCGGCAAAACTCTCTTAGCCCAAACCCTAGCAAAAATCTTGGATGTACCCTTTGCCGTAGCTGATGCGACAACGCTGACGGAAGCGGGGTATGTGGGAGAAGATGTAGAAAATATCTTGCTGCGACTGTTGCAGGTGGCAGATTTAGATATAGAGGAAGCGCAACGGGGAATTATTTATATTGACGAAATTGACAAAATTGCTCGTAAGAGTGAGAACACGTCAATTACCCGCGATGTTTCTGGCGAAGGCGTGCAGCAAGCCTTGCTGAAAATGTTAGAGGGAACGATCGCTAATGTACCACCCCAAGGAGGGCGCAAGCATCCCTATCAAGACTGCATCCAGATTGATACAAGTAATATTTTGTTCGTCTGTGGTGGTGCTTTCGTGGGCTTAGACAAGATTGTAGATCAGAGAGTTGGCAAAAAAGCAATCGGCTTTGTGCAACCGGGAGAAGGCCAATCGAAGGAGAAACGAGCAGCAGACACTCTCCGCCATCTAGAACCGGATGATTTAGTAAAATTTGGCCTGATTCCAGAGTTTATTGGGCGGATGCCAATGGTAGCAGTAGTAGATCCGCTAGACGAAGAAGCGCTGATGGCGATTCTGACTCAACCACGTAGCGCCTTAGTGAAGCAGTACCAAAAGCTGCTGAAGATGGATAATGTCCAATTAGATTTTAAAGCAGATGCTTTACGAGCGATCGCTCAAGAAGCTTACCGCCGTAAAACTGGTGCGAGAGCATTACGTGGTATTGTCGAAGAACTAATGTTGGATGTAATGTATGAGTTACCATCCCGTAAGGATGTGACACGCTGTACAGTTACAAGGGAAATGGTCGAGAAGCGATCGACTGCTGAACTGATAATACATCCGTCTTCACTACCGAAGCCGGAATCAGCCTAAATCAGTACTGAGTGCTGAGTAGGGGCTGAGGGAGATGAGGGGGATGAGGGAGATAGGGGAAGTGTAATAAATACTCACTCTTAACTCCTAACTCTTAACTCCTAACTCCCGACTTTTAACTCCTAACTCCTAACTCCTAACTTTCAAAAATGCCTTATATTAATGTTCGTGGCGTTGAGCATTACTACGAATGGGTGAAAAAACCATCCGGTTCTTTGGTAAAACCAGTGATGGTTTTCATCCACGGTTGGGCTGGTTCGGCTAGGTATTGGCAAAATACTGCTAATGCTTTATCAGAGCAATTTGATTGTTTACTCTACGATTTGCGGGGATTTGGTCGTTCTCGTGGGAAGCCGACCATCGCCCAAGCAAGTGAAGCTGTTGCCGAATCTGAGTCCCCACAGGAAGAATCAGAGGCAATCAGAGAGTTAACCTATGAGTTAGAGGAATACGCTGATGATTTGGCAGCTTTATTAGATGGGTTACATATCCAGCGTGTTTATATCCATGCTCATTCAATGGGCGCTTCTGTTGCCACTTTATTTTTTAACCGCTATCCCCAACGAGTGGAACGAGGAATTTTAACTTGTAGCGGCATTTTCGAGTACGACGAAAAATCTTTTAGTGCCTTTCATAAATTCGGTGGCTATGTAGTGAAATTCCGTCCCAAATGGTTAAGCAAAATTCCATTTGTTGACCGAATGTTTATGGCCAGATTTTTATATAGTTCCATACCACATTCTGAGCGGCAAGCTTTTTTGCAAGATTTTCTCGAAGCAGATTACGATGCAGCTTTAGGAACAATTTTTACTTCAGTCAGTAAGGCTCAAGCTGAAGTGATGCCGCAAGAGTTTGCTAAGTTGACAGTGCCGACTTTACTCGTGGCGGGGGAGTATGACAAGATTATCCCAGCCGAGATGGGCCGTCAAGCCGCAGCACTGAGCAACAAAGTGGAATTTGTGATGATTCCCAACACAGCGCATTTCCCAATGTTGGAAGATGTACCAACTTATCTGCAACGGGTACAAGAGTTTTTGCAAATTAACACGCCAGAGCCACAGCTGGGTTAACTGATTTTTCGGATAGCCTGCACAAATTCAGCAACAGCGTCGTATTGGTCAGGATGTCCGATATATTGCAGCAACAAAGTTGGGTCTAAATTCGGAAAGAAACCACTACGGTTTACTTCTTCATATTCGTCAGTCGCATTTAAACGGAATATTTTTATCTGGTCAGATTTCCAGAACCAAACTTCAGGCACTTTTTTGGGTTTGTATAACTCCTTGCGTTCTATGCATAGGTTTCTTGGAGGGGGAATTTGGCTCTAGTTTTTTGACTAGACGGGGATTGCCTCTACCTTCAGGTTCAGGAATCTGCTCATCCAAAATTTCTCTTACAAGCCAGGTGAAAAAAAGGAAATTCTTCTATTTGGAGTCGCTAAAATTTGGAAACAGCGCGACGGATGATATTCAGTGTGCCAGTGAAACTTAGAGTATTTTTTTGGAAGTCCCTAACAAGGAGTCAGACGTAAAACAGGCTTTATATCAAGCTTTGAGATGAATTCTTTTATTGTAAAACCTTCGCACAAGCTCCTTCTTGACCAGAAGGATCGGGGAAAATTGCTAAAGTATGATATTCAGGACTATCTGTTTTATATATCACTTTAAAAGTATACAATTTGTTTTTACCTTGGGCTTCGGTAATAACTGTTAAAAGTGTATTACTAGTGTTAGGAAGTCCAGGAATATCCAGTTTTTTAATTCGTCTGAGTTGGATTACATTCGCGGCTGAGTTTTTACAATCTCCTGAACTAGTATTAGGTTTTAGACCAAACTGCATACATACCGGGCCATCAAAATCCATAGTTACCTGTGATGGATCGTTTAACCAAACTTTTTTAATTACTTCTCCAGCCGGGATAAAGCTTAAGTTTGTGCCTTGCTCATACCAAACGTTGATTGTCGGTATTAATCCTCCTAAACCTTGCGCTTGGCAGGAAAATATAGAACGCAAAACGGCATTATTAGCTACAGCACGACCTACCAACAAGAACATAGCAACCGAGAAAATTAAGGAAGCTATAGGTAGGAAATAATAATGGGTATTTCCTGGCAATTTAGTATTCTTTTTCATGGTTGCAAATATCTAAAATTGGTATAAATCCTACCTTCTAAAACTGGGTTGGTTGATTAACATATACTTCAACATTTGTGCCGGCTGGCAAAAACCAAACATTATTTTGTTGTGACATTTGGGCGATCGCCTGTTGATTACGTTGGGCAATTTGGGGTACTATAGAGTTCAAACCACCTTCCACAACACCAGCTCCAAGGTTGCGTTCGGGCTGACTGACAGTAGTAATTGTTGTGCTGCTACTGGTGGTGCTGCCACCGCCGGTGGTATTGGGGGTGCTAGTGGTAGTAGTAAGTGGTACAAGTTGAGTATTAGGGACATTTATTAACTCTGCGGCTTTACTAATACCTCCCAAAACGAATAGTCCTGTATCCATTGATGATATGGATGAACCTTGACTGGGAAATTTATTTGCGATTAAAGGTTTACCTTGAGTACCGCGAAGAATAATTGCATTGTTGGGTAAGCTTTGTTCTATAGAGTTGCCATTATTTTGCGAGATAACTTTAACTATGTTCATCTGCAAAAGACCTTGTTCGGAAAGGGAACGAATTTCAGTGAGGAATTCGGTGTTTGCAGGTAGAGCGATCGTACCATCCTTAGATTTTAGGGGTTCTTGCAGTTTGATCACAAATACGTTTTTGTTTTCGTCTGTTTCACCACCACCGCTTGACTTAGTAGTTTCCCCAAATATCGCTGTCGCTAACACAGCTTTAGCACTACTCCCGACTGGTACAGATTTTTGCCCCTGCGCTTGACTAACTACAGGAGCTTGCGGTTCTGGGGTTTTCTCTGGGTTGGGGTTTGGTGTCTGTTGCTTATTTACAGGTTCTAAAGTAGCTATATTACTAGTAGGTTGATTGCTAGCATTTACTTGACCGTAGCTACCTAATTTTGCTAACCTTGCCCACTCTTCAAATGGGCTGGGTGGAGTTATACTAACTACTGGTTGAATGTTTGGTCTGACAACTGGTAGTTGGGCTGATGTGAAAGGTTGAGAAGGAGGGACAGGAACGATGCGCTCAGTTACCGTCGGAGGTACGTAAGCTGTTGGTGGGGGTGTTGGAATCACTTGCTGTCTAACTGACGGTTGTGGTAAGGCTACTGTCGGCGTTGATTTGGCAATTCTCAGCTGTTGTTGGGCAGCTTTCACCATTTGTGCTTGTTCAGTCAGGGCTAATTTCGTTTTGAGAGTATCTACTTCACCTTCTAGCTGTTGAGATTTAGATTCAGTGGGCTGCTCTTGCACTGGTGCAGAAACAAGATTTTTGGGCTTTTGACTGCTGGTACTCATCAACTTGGACAAAAACACACCACCCAACAAAACGATCGCTAAGGTAGCAGCTCCTACTAAGGCTAGTTTTGCAAAAGGATTCGATGAGAGTGGTTGCTTAGTCTGAACTTCTTGTGGTTGAGAAACCGACTCTAGCGGCGTTGCCGAGTCTTCTGAACCTTGGGTAGCGGTAGAAGAAGATTTTTCTTCAAAGCCGACTAACCTTGACATCCGTGATTCCCAATCTAAAGATTCTACTTCTGATTGGCGATCGTCGGTGCTGAGAGTAAATCCATTTTGGGGAGGGGTTTCCGCAGGAATTGAGTATCGAGTCATGGTAGAGCTTAATTGGGATTTCCAGAACAATTGTTATCTTGGATTTCACAGACATTATAAATTTCTAGTCTGGCTTCACCAAGGCGGTAAGCTGCGAAGTGCAATGGTAGTGGTGCATTTGGTAGTGAAGTTGCTGGTTCATCTATGGCTCTAACTAAAATTTGTTTATTAAAGGAAACCGATTTTCCTAACTTATCATAACTGCTAAAAATTAGTTGATTGGCAAACATCTCTACTTTCCATTTTCCATTACCTATTGCTGTAGGTTGAGAAATTTTTTGGATGACTAATACATTCTCCGTGCCTCTATTAACATTTTCAAATTGGCTATCTGGATTTAAATTAGTAATTTCTGACTTAAATTTTTGTTTAAAATTATCAGCTACCAGTTGAGAGCTAATTTCCCAGACTTGTGTTGGTGGTTGTTGCTGTGACCAGGTGAGCATTAAGCTCATAGTTTCACCCACAAACCGCCGAATAGCCTCCGGCTGTCGCTCTAAATTTGGTTGGGGGTCTACGGTTATGGCGCGACCATCAACAAGTTGCACTAAACTTTGAGGTGTAAGTTGCCGTCCTAACTGTTGTAACATAGACCCATGAAATATTAGTAACAGTAAAGTGAATAGATGTAAACCAAGGGTTCCTACTGCCAACAGTGGCAAGGGGCTATTTTTCTTATTTTCTGGTTTGAGTAATTGCATTAATAATTGATTATATAAATTGAACTATCAGCCGGTGAATTAGAAATATATCATTTTATAAAACTATCAGATGTTTGTCCACTGCTGCATTGTTTGGATTTATCTCCGTTCAGGTTGTTGTAGCTATCCAGCAAACATAAGTTACGAATTTCATAAATTTCTAGTCTATCTGCGCGGACACTATAAATTGCTTTTTGTAAGTCGGTGCTACTGTCAGTTTGGGGATTGGCAAAATAATCTGTTGCGCGTACAAGGAAATCTTTATTAAAAGGAGTTATAAGTTTTGCACCACCAACTCGGTTTTTCTGAATTAAGTCGGCTACCATCCCCACTCGCCAATTACCTGGTGCAATTTCTTTTGGCGGATAAACCCGCTTAATAACTAATTGTGATGTCATTGCTTGGTTGGGATTTTCAGAGAAGACTTCTGGCGGTGTCATTTCTGCAACTGTGCTTAAAAAACCTTTGCGAAAGTCTTCTGAGAAGGCGAAACTAGCTACCCAACTGCTGGTACTAATTTTTTGGCTACCACCTTGAGGTGTGTTAATAAGTATTCCTAAATCTGATTTAGGGTTTGCGACTTCTTCAATAGTTTGTGGTGGTAAGGTTCCAGACCAGCTAAACATTGAGATCATCGTTTTGCTGATAAATCGACGGATGTCTTCAGGTTCTCTTGCTAAATCATCAATATTAGCTACTGGTTTACCGTCGATTAATTGCACAAAGTTGGGAGGTTTTCTCAGACTAAGTTGGCGAATATTTAGCCCTTGCAATAAGAATAAAAATAAAACTAATATATGTAAACTAAAGGTAGCGATCGCAAAAATTGTTAAAGCACTTCCCGTTCTTTGTCTTTTTTCTAGTAAACGCACCATTTACTCACCTCCTACTGCAAAAAACTTCAGCTTATTATATATAGTCAGCATTCACAGCACTTGCCAAAATTTTATTCATTTTGAATTTTGAATTTTGAATTTTGAATTTTGAATTCCCTATATCCTCTCCTTGACTAAAGAAGCCGTATTACTGATAGCGCTAAAGACTGCAAAACCGCCAGCAGCAGCCACAAGTAAAGATAGAATCGGTGCTAAAATTCCCAGAAAAATTATGAACCACATTAAATCTGGATCAACATTAGCATTTTGACCTGGGCCATTCACAATAACTGCGGCAGTTAGCACAGCAATAATATTGAACGAAATCTTAGCGATTCCAATAGATAGAAATCCGGTTAGCCATGCAAAAATTGGTTTACCAGCAACAGGCAGCAAAGAACCACCTACAGCTATTGGCCCTAAAGCTGCTATTAGCAACATGCTAGCTTCTATCAAATTCTGGAAGGCATATTGTAAGGAAACTAAAAAGCTTTTAATACTCGTTTGCACTGTCGAACCTAACAAAGAATTGAAAGAGGTTTCTGATACAATGCCAGTCCCATATCGAATATTATCTACCTTATTTTGTAGTCTAATTATCCAGCTTTTATTACCATACATATCTCGATATTTCTGCCAGAGAACGTTGACTTTTTCGGCAGCTTTGACAAAGCATTGACTTTGTTGTTCGCCAGTCAGCGATTGACAAGGACGTAGGAAAGAACCAGCTACTTCTTCAGCAATACTCATATTCAGTGCTTGCTGGTAAGTTTTATTTGCATCTGCTGTTACCAATACTTGCTGATTAACGGTATTTAAAAAATTCCGCACTCCCAATGTCAGATTAGAAAGTATACTTCCCTTACCTGAATTACTTAAGAGTACTACCACAATAAAAGGCCAAATTAAAGCTGATATGGGACGGCTATATTCGTAGGATATTAAGTCTCTGAGGAATTGTATCATAAAAAATAACAGGGTTCCTACTGCAAAAAAAATACCCAGATTTGTCAGTGAACCATACAAGTTATTGCTGGTGTTATTTTGTAATAAATCCAGCCATTGTTTGTCCCAGCCTTCAGCAACACTTCGAGAAGTTACAGTACCAGTATCGATAATCTGATCAATGCCTACTTGGGAAAAAATTAGTTGAATAGCAAGTTGCATTTTTTGTCTAGAAAATTAGATTTTTTTATTTCAAAATCCTACTTATTAACTTTTCTGCCAAACAAATCTAGTTGAGAAGTTGATCTTAAAAGTCGCGCTGCTTCAGTAGATGTTTCTACTCTGTGAGCGCGATTCGCCTCTTCCGCCTGTTCAGAAATGTTTGCCAAATTTAAGTTTGAGTATTGCAAAGACTGATTCATTTGTATTGTCTGAGCAAATGTTTCAGCTATAAATCTTGCTTGCTCCTGTTGGATTTTAGTGTTTTCTTGGTTTGCAGTTAGCAAAGTTGATAAACCTGGGATAGTACTCGCAGCCACAGCCGCAGCCGCAGCCGCAGCCGCAGCCGCAGTTGCAGCCGCACTCGTATTCGCAGCCGCATTCGCAGCCGCATTTGGAATGGATAAGTTGTTAACTGTATTAGTAAATCCTGCAATATCTGCTAGGCTTTTCTCTGTATTTTCTAACTTTAATTTTGTCCGAATTTGTCCATTTTGACCGAGAACACCTACCGCTACTCCACGAGTAATTAGACGGTTGAGTTCATTACTAACTAAATTTCCCCGCACTGCTGAATTATTCTCAAAGCGGTCTGCTCTAGAGTCTGAACTAGAAGAGTAGAGAATCAAATCATCACGAACCTTTTGTCCCGCGACAACGGGATTAGGTATATTCAATTCTCCCTTGGAATTACTCAGAGCATTTTGACTTTGTACTTCTAAAGGCTTTAAGTTATCGCTGAGATTATATTGAAGGTAATTTTGCAAATCTGTGGAATATGATTGAAAATCAGTCCAAACCTGGCCTAAGTTGCTCGTCTGAACTTGTGCCATTACTGGCAAGATTGCCAGGGATAGCAAGGTAAAAGTAAAAATGGTAGTTTTTTGCATACATCTGTGCCTGAAAAAGGTAGACGACATTGTTAAGTGCTTACAGAACCCGATTAACTACTACGCAGAGTCGCCACTAACTGACGTGCAAATGCCGAAATTGCCTCATATTTATCGCTGTGAAGTTGCATCATTTGGCTACGTGCAGTTTGCTCATAAGGGTTATTAGCAACTGCTGCCAATTGTTCGTAACCTGGATAGTAACGGCAGAATGTATAACTACCGTTATCATCTAATAGCCATTGGCTATAAACGCCTTCTTTGCGGGGAAAAAAGCTTTCTGAAGCATTACGAGAAATAACTTGGCGGGGATATTTCAAGATGTCTGTAAAACTATCTACTGCTACTGGCTGAATACGTCCAATTAATCTTGTTGTCAAGTTTTGCAAAATTTTAGATGCAGCTTTAGATTTGGCGATCGTATCAGGATCTTGTCCTGATAAGATGACTCTGATCCCGGCTTTAGCGCCGTTCGCACAAATTCTGCCAACTAAGTCAGAAATTTGCTCAAATTCAAAGAGAATTGGTGCTTCGTCGATAAAGAATATAGAAGCTGGACTACTTAATGCGCGTCGTAGTGCGGCTGAATAGGCACTCAAGGATAGTACGGCTGCATCTTCACTATCTGAGAGGTTTCTGAGAGCAAAAACTAAAAGTTGTGCATCGGTAGGAAAGCTAGATGGTGCAGAAATGGCTTGTCCTACGCGGCTAGAAAGCCAAAACCGTAAGCGCAACTGAATTTGACTGAGGGCATCTTCTACTCTGCCAGTTAAAGAACTTAGCTGCAAGTGTTCGGGTGAGCAGAAAAAGAGAAAATCTTTTAAGGTAGGGGTTTTCTGCCAAGCATTAGTGCCAAATCCCGCCGTCATCGCCTGCCGATATCGCTCTTTGATGCCCTCATCTCTAAAGAAGGCTTCTAAAGCGAGGTTGAGTAGCGATCGCACGGTTTGCGATAAAATTTGACTTTCAGTGGACGATCCTAAAACCATTGTCATTAACGCTGATTCGAGGAAGGCGGTATAATCATTAAAGCGATCGCGCTGTTGTTCTGGTTCTAGCGATCGTAAATCTGGCTGTTCAAATAAGTTATTCGATTGTTTGGAAATATCAAAATAGGCTCCATTCGCCCCCATAAACTCTGTGTAGTCAGTGAAAGTAGATGTCCCGTCAGGTTTCGGGAAATCTAAGGCTACAACCGGAATCCCATGTGCCAAAGCTTGAGTTAAAATCCCTGACACCAACACCGATTTACCTGCACGAGTTGTGGCAAACAAAGCTAAATTTTTGTGTTGAGTAAATAAGTCTAAATGTACGGGTGTTCCCCCTTCTTCAGCAATCAACTCAAAACCTTGTCTGTCACCTTTTTTAGTTAAAACCAAAGGCATTAATCCGGGAACTTCACTGGTTAAATATAGCTGGCGACGGTTGAAGGGTGTTGCTAACAAACCTTCCCAAACTATTGGTAGAGTTTGCAGCCAAATTTTCCAAGCATATTCAGTTTCTCTAATTACCCTAGCTGGACGTTGAAAACAGTTTTCAATATATCTTGTCGCCTCATCTAATTTTTCGACAGTTGGACGATGTACTAAAATGACAACACTCGTATAAATCGGGACTGCACCTTCAAATAATTGTTCTTGCGCGGCTACCGATTTCTTCAACTTTAATTGAGCATTGACATCAATAGTTTTACTTTTTTCTTGAGCCATAATTGTTGTCATGTTTGACTGCTTCAGCACTCGTTGCAGAGTCGTTTTTACCAATGCTGGATTTGCAGCAGTCAACTCACAAAATATTTCTGTATCTACTACTGTTTCTCTGGCTAATAGTTCCCATAAATAGCGCAGTTGGCCAGATTTATTGGGCCAGCCACCAGGTTTTTCGAGAAATGACAGTGCGCCAATATAACGATTGTTAACATTAACCCAGCGGCGATCGGCACAAGGTACACTAGATTCCATCAGCAAAGTTGTGCCGTGGATATTATCTAGAAGTAATTTAGTACTAGCTAAATCAGAATTAACTTGCTCGTGCAGTCCTTGCTCATCTAAAGTCATTAACTGGGGAATATCTATTGGCTGCGTATCATTAAACCTTTTCCAGATGTCTCCCCAGAGTTCATCAGCAGTCAAAGGCTTGACATCCAATCCCATTTTGTTAGATAAGATTTGTTCCCAGCGAAGAAACCCCTGGTTGTAAGCATTGGTGATTAGGGTTTCAATGCGCTGATTTTCTACTTCTGAGAGTTCCCCTTTGAATTTTAACCACCACGATTCAGCTTTGACTAAAAGCTTTTCGATCCAATCATCTGCATGTTGCGAGTTAGATTCAATGGTGTAAGTGACATAAATCCGTAAAAATTTGGGTTTACGAATCCCAGAAATTGTCAGTTCTTTAACTCTGGCTCTTTCAGCCATCAATAAGTATTTGATATCTCGTGATGGCGAATTTCTAATTAATGTTGCTAATTCTTTTTGTCGCTCTTTGTCTGAACTAAAAGAACCCAAGTGCAACGTCATCCGTTCACCGCTAGGAATGTCTTTTAATCCGGCTTCAATGTTATTAAAAAGTGTATCAATTTGTTCAGGTCTTAAGGTAGTATGGATTCCCTTACAATCAAAACCAAACACAAAACAGAACCGATCTTTTTGAGTGCCTTTTGTCAAAAGGTAAGCGCCAATATCACGTCCATTCATTGCGACACGCAGCATTGTCGCCAAGTGCAAAGCATCTTCAAATGGTGTTAATCTACTTTCATTTCCGGCGACGCTGACGCTTTGTTTTCCGATTTTTTGCTTCATGGTTAACTTCCAGTAAGCTTTGATAACGAGCAAAGCCTCTTGTCCAAGCGGGAACGCCGATAAATTTACTTAAAAAACTCCAACTCCTACCACCAGTTAAAATCCACCAGGTTCCTATTCCCCAACCAGCAATTAGCACTGTCCACAACCATTTTTGAAACTCTTCTTGGAAAAGACCCCCAAAAATCCCATTGATTATAAAATAGGAGGCTAGGGCAATGACTGTCCAAGGAAGAATTTGATCGGCAGGAATTGGCCCTAACGAAGGTTGACTTCCCAGAACTTGATTGACTGGACGAAATTCTTGTTCCCGCTCTTGAGACATTTGAAATATCTGAATTATTTACTGCTATCGCCAATTACAAAGCGTGTGAGTACATCAGCAATGGTAACAGCAACAACCACCAATAGGGGAGTTCTGGCGATGCTTTGCCAATCTTCATCTTTACGCACTGCATTGATCACACCAACTAAGGAGATTGCAATATAGAGTAAGTAAATTGCCCGCAACACATTAAATATCAAACTTACGGCTGTGTCGCTACCACCAGCATTGGTTGCTGAACCATCTTGTAAGGTTTTTTTGAAAAACTTTTCAGCTTCTCCAAAAAACTGTGCTTGTGCGGGGGCTGCAAAACAGTCTAACCAATATAAACTCAGAACGATCGCTGCTGCTAAAATTTGTAATAATATTAGCGATCGCCTTGGTAAATTCACTTGCTGCCCAATTTGCTGGGTAATGACTGCAATTAAACTACCAACGAGTAAGCAAAAGAGCAGAATAGGACTTTTTAGGCTGATAACGCTAACTAATACAGCACAAGCAATCAAAAAAGGTACAGATTCAACTAGAACAGTCAGACAGGATTTTAATGCCAGTCTTAACTTGTGAGATTCTTTCGCCGCACTACCAGTTAAAGCTTTGAAAAAGTTTCTCTCGTGAGAACTTTGTCTAAACATTTGCTAATTTTCCTATGATGTACTATAATGATTCTTTTTCAAATTTTACAGCTACTACAATTTAACATGCTTTAATATGATTGTTAATCAAATTACGAACTTGTAGTAAAGTTCTATATTCTACATCAGTATTATGAAGTTAAGTTAACATAATATTAAGATTTATCTAAAACTAAATATCTCTGATTTGAAAAGCTAGTACCGCGAGGCGGAAGTCAAAAGTCAGAATGAATACGGCGTAAGAGTTTCGTTGATTTGGAATGGGTAGTTTATTTCCGCCGTGCTGTACTAAGTGGTTACGCAAAATTATTTATGTCATTGCGTTCGCCTTTGGCGTTCCCGTTGGCGTAGCCTCTCGTAGAGAAGGGTACGAAATGAAATGTAGCAAAGCAATCCCAAACCCTTGCGATTGCTTCATTTCGCTTTGCTTCATTCGCAATGACAAATGTATATTTAATTTTGCACTACTACTTAGGTTGCAAACCTCAAGCTTGACCTCCTAGAATCCTGCTCGTCTTTGAGGCTCTGCCTCTCTTACTGGCGGCAGAGCCGCCAGTCGCAATCAATATTGAACCTGGAGTTATAACTATTCTCAGCAAAAATTCAAGTCATAGTAAATATACTTATCTTATGAAAGAATTTAGTACGATTTACAATTATTATTTACTGAATATCTATCGGTCAGAATAGTTAAAAAAGTTCAACTGCTAACTATGTTATGATCAGATATGTTGAGAAATATTTTCGGTCATGTAACTGATTATTATAGACACTTCTCCGAATCTAAATCTCTACACCCTTTGATTCTGAAGGTGTTTGATGTCAGTTGATGTTGCTAATCTATCCAATGAGAATGAGGTTGAAGATGATGACCGAGAACGGGTCTTCTCAGAGTATGGATAAAGGATTGTGGCGGCTCCCAACTAAAAAAGTGGTAAAAAGAGGGGATTTGCCGTTGTAGAAATATAAACAGACGCCGCAGGAGTAATTGCTATTCAGGCGTTAAGAGATATCCAAGGGATGAGTTATAGTCTCAAGGTTAACAGAGCTAAGACCTTTAGAGATAAGAGTCTTCAGGATTCCAAAAATTGAAATTTTAGTTAACCGAACTATATTGCAATACCCCATATGACACTGATATCTCTAACTATCAAAAAAATGTGCTAAGAAGAACGGACAAGTCTAGTGTGTCACAAAACAAGACAATATACGGATATTAATTGAGCTTATGTTAACGGATATAATTACTCGTCCTGAGTCCCTGACAGAAGATTGCTTTTTTACTTACGCCCTTGGGACTGATTTGCATGATACTAACTTGACAGCCAAATATTTACGCCGAATTAGAAAAGAAGATAAACCATATATCGACATAGCGGTTTCTCCTAGACCTGGCTACCGGTTTGAGGTTTGCCTTATCCCTGTTGAAGGGTTTGCTCAAGAAACAATATTGACAAAAGATGGGTTCGCCAAAGCGTTAGCGATTATTTGTGCTGTCTCTAACAAAGCTAGAAAGCGATTCCCTTCAGGAAATGGACAAGATATAGTCCGATGTCAATTTAGTAACTTAGCTGATGCAGTAGCCGTAGCAAACAGATTGTCTGCATTACCCTCTGATATGTATGAAACTATCGCCAAGCTACCAAATGCGTTATGAAATCGTGTTTGTGTAAAGGGGATTGGGGATTAGGGACTCTTGATTGGGTATCAAGTTAAAAAATTATGCTGTAGGCTTGTACCCACTACCAAATTTTAAACAACTTTTTCCCAATACCCAGGGAAAGGAGTACCGCGACCTGTTGAATGTACAATTTTGATGTATTTGTACGGTAATCTATAATTCAAAGTGAGTTTTTTTTATGCCTACTAGTCCTTTGCGTGAAGAGCCTCGTAACCAACGAGCGCCTGTAATTCGTACAAGTAATGAATTTATTCTTTTGGAATGGCTAAAGTCAACTGGTCGTCTAATTGAGCGTGAACATCAAGAATCTGAGTATCTAACTGAAGTAGAAGAAATTTCCGAAATGATAGACCTTGATGATATCCCTTACGATCATGATGATGATGATGCTGATATGGATTTAGAAGCGTAATTCTTAATTCTTAAATTCTGTAATGCAAGCGTTTCATTAGACATCTCCGAAAAAGAATGTAGAGACGTAGCAGTGCTACGTCTCTACAAGGGTTCTGGGTAACGCATATTTAATTTCTGGAGATGTCCATTGATTTGGAATGGGTGCTTTATTTACGCCGAAAGGCTAAGATTTCCCGACTTTTTAAAGAAGTCGGGAATTTTAGTAATCTGTTACACATTTAACTTGCATTATTAGGGCGGGCAAGATGCCCACCCCACAAGAGTTATATAAATTTTAGATATGTGAACTAGATATAACTAGATATTTAGATGTTGTTTAGCTTATTAAAATGCGAGTGTGTTTAATTCTTGGACTTGAGTAATAGATAAAATAATTGCCCATTGCTGACTGTCACACCAGCGCGATCGCCTGCTATTTTCCCAGTACCTAAAAAATAATCTACTCTACCTGCACCTTTAATTGCGCCTCCAGTATCTTGGTCAAGAACATAACGGCTAATTATCCGCTCCTCCATTTTTCCGGTAGGATTAACGAAGGGAATGGCAGCACGAATCAACGCTAAAGCGCCGGGAGGCATGAGAGATTTATCTGTAGCAATAGAACGCTCTGCTGTTAATGGTACATTAATAGAGCCTTGGGCTGGCTCACCGTGATTTTCTTGAAAAAAAACAAAACTGCGATCGCGCGGTATATAAATATTTAATTCTTGGGGATGCTTTTGAAAATAGTCGAGAATAATTGGCAGAGTTATACCTTCTAGTGGTAATTTGCCATCATTCACTAATTCTCGGCCAATGCTTTTGTAGCTATAAGCGGTGTTACCCGCATAGCCGATTGTTGTTTGAGTACCATCGGGAAGCTGAAGTCTCGCCGAACCTTCAATTTGTGCTAAATATGGTTCGAGGCGATCGCGAAACCAAAATAACTCTAATCCTCGCAATTTCCCTTTTGCACTTTGCAAACCGTCTGATCCTTCTAACTCCTCGCGTGTCGGATGAGGTTTCGGCCAGGAGTTGAAATCAGGAGGTAATCGATAAACAGGATAGCGATATTCTGTTGTCGGGACGCGACTGGCTGCGTAAAGTGGCTCATAATAGGCGGTGAATAAAACTGAACCTTTGTGATCTTTACCGACTGACTGGTAAAGAACAAATTCCCGCTCAATGGCTTGATGTAATTCTGTGGCAGAATTAGTTTTTAATAGGAGTTCGCGGAATCTTTTCAAGCTTTTGAAGACGCGATCGCGCGTAATCCCAACCACCGGATAGTTTTGATAAGCAGCCGCAGCATTAGCCGTTTCCAGGTATTGGAGACTACGAGCGATCGCACTTATCAGCGCTTTTTTATCTGGTATTTTGCCGTAAATTACTTCATCGAAACAAGAAGCATCACCTTGACAACAAGTAATTGGTAGTCTCTCGATTAATGGTGCTTTTTGCTTTTGTGTAAAAGATACTGGTATATCCCACTTTTTCACGCGACATTCTGGCGGACTGAGTTCCCGATGCGCCAAAGATTCCATACGCACTAAGAAAATCGACAGAAGCACCGGTAGGCTGATGGCAATAAATTTGTTTAGCTTTCCTAACCCAGCAAGTGTCTTTTTCATCAAAATTCAAAATTTTTGAGATTAACCCACCTCGCTCAAATTCCAAAATCAAAAACCAAAAATACAGTAGACCTCTTGCATAAATCAAACAATTTGAACCCCACACCGCCAACCCCACCCCTTACTCCCTTCCCCAAGAATAAGTGTACACACAACTTATAGGATTACCCAAAAGTTCTCTAAAACCTCACCCTATGAAAGGGAGTAGGGAGTAGGGAAACAAATCAGGCTTAACATCGGGCGGGGTTTCAACCAATATGCGATACTTGGATTTGATCGCGCCACTTGCAGGCGTTAGCGCGTAGCGGGACGTTCGCGGTAGCGTCTCGTAGAGAAGTACGGCTTTAAACCTAAATCGAGGGCTAATATATCCCCTACTCCCTACTCCCTACTCCCGCCGCGAAGGGGTAGTCAAGAAAAGACATCCCTCTCCTTAGTAAGGAGAGGGACAGGTTTTGCTACCGCAAAACCAGGGTGAGGTTTATCAGGGGCTATGAGACTAACCATATATAGGATGAAATAGTATATTTTTATATACTTTATAAAAAAAGACTAAAAAAACCCATCACTTTTTTCAAGCGTGAGTACATTTGAACTAAATTGCCTCAATTTGGTAGTAAGCCCTGACTCCATCGAACTACCTACACCTAAGAGTTTTAAGCGCCTCCTCCAGCGCACGCGCAAGGGAGAGGCAAAGAAGCACATAAAGTCCTATTTACTGTCCGTTCGTTTATTCTGTAACTAGTTGCTTACGTTTGCGAAGAGAGGTGATACCAAAAGCACCTAAGCCTAAGATACCGATGAGAGAAGTCGGTTCGGGAACAGCTTGGGTAACTACGTCAAATTCGAAATTGGGGCCAATCCTACCCTTACCCGCTGTCAGAGTTGAAGGAAAACTAAACCCTTGGGATGTACCATTTCTGGCGCTATCGGTGAGAGTAATTTCTGGAGCCGTATTTACAGATCCGGGAATATTATAAATATCACTAAATGGACTAGTTATTGCTGCACCAATAACGTATGACATTCCAGCAAGAAGATTGACTGATGTAATATCCTGGTAACGAAAGCTTCCAGTTAGTGGACTGGTAGTTTGGACAGTTGTTGAAGCTAGTAAATTCCCGTCCGATGTCCACAAACCAACCAAGTGGGATTGTGATAGAGGATTCCCAGGAGTTGGATCATAAAAACCTAATGCAGTAACTGAGAGGTTGTCATTAGCAGTAAATGACCAACCGATTGTTTGATTTGTACCATTAAAACTTGGGAAGTTACTTCCACCCGTCAAACTCTGTATCGCTTCATCTGCGTATACAGATGGTGCAGAAACTAAAACTGTTGCCAATATCAAAGGAGAAGCCATTGATAACTTTTTTAGTACATTTGCAATAGTCATGATCTTATTTCTCCCATAAACATTTAATCGATACTCTGCACAAGTAGTGTAGAATTTTTATACCTGTAAAGCAACGCTTTCTCAGAAAATTCACATAAACTTCAATTGAAGAATTCAGAAGCCAGAATTCAGGAGCAAAGCTGGAGACTCCGAAAGCTCCGGTCAGAATGCAATCAGTGGGGGTCTAATCCCCCACTGAATTGTTGCACCACCAAATTGAGAATTTGGTGGTGGTGCAAAAACGCCGTTTATCATTCATTCATATTCCGGTAAGTGGCAACTGCCGAAGGCGAGATCCGATTCAAATATCGGAAAATCCAATATTTAAAAATGGTATCTAAAATCACCGGAAAGGTGGCAATAAATAAGAAGATAAAATCTCTATTTGCTGGTAATCCCCAATGGCGTGATACTCCTTCTAGCAGTACTTCCCAACCATGAGGAGAGTGGAATCCTACAAAGATATCAGTAAATAAAATAATGATAAATGCTTTAGCACTATCACTAAGTCCATAGACAATATTATCAAAGAAATCTTTGAGTACAGCAATAGAAGATTTGCTGACTAGCAAAAGCCAGATAAAAGCAACCACCGAGAACATATCTGCAAAAACATTTTTGATCGCACCAGAGCTTTCATGACGAAATTCTTCAGCAAGCTCTATCGCCTTATTTTTCATTTCAGTCTCCAGTTGCTCAGGTAACAGTGGAGGAGCTTTGATAATGAAATTTTCAAACTTGAGCTTTTCTTCAAATCTTTCTAATTCTACAAGGGCTTCCTCTTCCATTTCAGAGTTTAGGAATATCTGCATTTGCTCTGAGTTTCTAAACCGCTCAATAATTGGGCCGACTACAAAAGATTTTGCTATTTGATGCGTCAAAAGTGGTACGATAATTAATAGTAAAATAAACCTGAGAGATATTATTGTTCTTTTTTTAGTCTGACGGAAACTCTGAATTACCTCTTGTTCCGAATTAGGGTCTAATTCAACTTGTAGACGACTGATGGTACTTAAAATAGAACGGGGTAAAACGCCTATGGTATCGGTTTTGCGCTTGATTTTTGCTTTGTTATCTGAGTCTTGAATTGCTATTTTTGGTGGTAATGTTGGAGTCTTGACAAGCAGCGATTTGTCGTCAGATATCACAGAGTTAGCTGATATATTTTGAGGTCTAACTACTAAAGTGTTGGAGGTTATTTGTTCAGAATTTGTTGTGTATTTGGATATAACTTGATCGATAAAGTTTAGCTTTTCCAAAACTAAAGAAAGACTTAGATACTCTATACCTGCTTTCTCGGCAGCTTTTTGATTCTCTTCATTTAGAAACCAACGGCTTGCTTTAAACTCCGTCAGGCGCATTCTGGCAATTTTTAATAGCTTGTTGAGGTCTGACTCAAAATAATCCATGACGCTATTACTGTACATGGCTGAGTCAGTGTCTATTTTATTACCATTGAAATGCTTATTTTCTATTTCCTGAATCTTTAGTGCTGCATCGTAAGCCTCATATAAGGAACGTTCAGGAGTTTGTAAGTACCGCCGATAAGCAGCAAGTAAGAAAGAATAGATTTTTTGACTAAAAACAGAGTTTTTCATTGCAGACAATCATCCAGCATTATTTGGTTGATTATTAACCTTAAGTTAACGCACGAGGTATACTAGCAAATCTACAAGGAGAAAGTTTGTGGTTTCTCATTCGGTTTGGATTGTTGGCACTAGCCGCAGTGGTAAGACGGCTCGCTTAGTAGAGCAATTTTGTAATTGGGTAAAATCGGAAAATCAATATACTGAATCATTTTATACTAAAAAAACAGGACGTAAAAAAGGTGCTTATGTACCCGAATTTTTATATCTTAAACAAATAGAACCAGGAGTTTTAGTCTTAGCTGCTAATGATGATAATCGCCGAGAGTTAGGAGACATAATTGTTACATCTACGTTGGGTAAATATCCGGTTCGTGCCAAGACACCACTAGGTTTTTTTCAGGATGAAGTCATTTTATTTTGGCCGTTACTAATTAACTCGTTGAACCTGAAGGCACAGTTTCCGGTAAGATTGCGACCAGAAACGGAACAAGAATTAGCCACCAAACTCTGGCGTCCCCAATTAGACGAAGAAATTTTACGTATTGCGGGAGTGAATGAATCTCGTTTGGTGCGTCGCATCCTAGACTTATTGCAATTAGCGGCTTACAGTGGTGTACCTTGCGAAGATATTGCCCAGATTTTGGCAAGGGGTCTGGGGGAAAATACCACAACTTTAGAGCCGGAATTTTTGGCATCTTTGCTGCTAGATTGGCGGAACTGGTGTTTAGAGAGGGGGTTACTAACTTATGGGATTATTACTGAACTTTATAGTCAGCACTTGTTAAGCGATCGCAATTACCAGCAGCACCTAACTAAACGATATCAGGCGATACTAGCAGATGATGTCGATGACTATCCTAGCGTAGCGCGTCTTTTGTTTGATTTGCTATTAGATCGAGGTGCAGTTGGTGCATTTAGTTACAATCCCGACGGTGCAGTGCGCTTGGGATTGGGAGCAGATCCCAAATATCTAGAAGGGTTAGCAGAGCGTTGTCGGGTAGAAATATTGAGTGGGCCACCTCCAGAATCTCTGAGTGAGCAACTGACTAAACAGATGGTGGAATTAGTCACAGAACCGATGGTACTGTTGAGTTTACCAAAAACAGTGTATTCAATTCAAACCACCTCCCGCGCCCAATTATTGCGGCAAACAGCAGAGGAAATTGCTAATGCTATCCAATCTCAACAAGTGCAAGCAGAAGAAGTGGCGATTATTGCACCAGGTTTAGATGCGATCGCTCGTTATACTCTAGTAGAAATCCTCGTTAAACAAAATATCCCAGTAGAATCGCTGAATGACCAACGTCCTCTAATTAGTTCGCCCGTCATTCGCGCCTTACTCACCATGCTGGCACTAGTTTATCCCGGCTTGGGACGACTCGTAGATCGGGATGCTGTGGCAGAAATGCTAGTCGTCTTGAGTAGGAAACAACAACTACCAGAAAACTCTACAGACGCGATGAATCGGGTATCTACAACAGACGCGATGAATCGCGTCTCTACAACAGACGCGATGAATCGGGTATCTACAAATATTGATCCGGTACGTGCTGGTTTGATTGCAGATTACTGCTTTGTACCCCATCCCGATCGCCCCAACTTGCTACCAGTGTCAACTTTTGAGCGCTGGGATCGAATCGGCTATGCAGCGACTACAGCCTATAATGAGATATTAGAGTGGTTAGAACAGCAGCGATCGCAACAAGAATTGCGGTTAATTCCCAGTCCCATTTCCCTTTTAGACAGAGCAATTCAGCGCTTCTTGTGGAATGGTAGTAATCTTCCCTACGAACAACTAGCAGCATTGCGGGAATTATTAGAAACCGCCCAACACTACTGGGAAATTGACACCAGGTTACGACAAATTGCCCCAGTTGAGACAACGCCTCACACAACTATTATTGAATTTATTCAACTACTGCGACGTGGTACAATTACCGCCAACCCTTACCCAGTGCGTCCCATTGGTGGAGCGAGAAAGGCTGTCACACTAGCAACTATATTTCAATATCGATCTAGTAGGCGATCGCACCGTTGGCATTTTTGGCTGGATGCTGGTTCACCCCTGTGGGCGAAAGGTGGTGCAGCGACTTTGTTTGGTGCGCCGTTTTTTCTGCGAGACAGGTTAGGCGAACCTTGGACAGCAGAAGAAGAGAAATTGGCAGAAGAACAAAGACTGCAAAGGATTTTGACAGATTTACTCTCTCGTGTATCTGAAAGAGTTTATTTATGTCACAGTGATTTAGCCGTAAATGGACAAGAGCAATTAGGGCCGCTGTTACCCTTAGTGAATGCCTGTGTAACGGTTATTTCTGAATCTACTGAGAAGTTCAGATCCCCGACTTCTTGAAGAAGTCGGGGATCTAGTTATTCACGAATGATTAAGTAGAGTTCTGACTTATTAATCACTTTTAATTATCAATTTAACAAACAAAAATATTTGTTTCTATTAACGAAACTTCCTAGAATATTCGGGGGTGAAATCAACCAAGCAGCAATCAGGTTGAATTTCGCTTTCTAGTCTCAAGCAAAAAAGTTTGTGGCGGGGGAAGCAATTTGAACATCCTAGAATTTTCTCTATTAGTATGGTTCGGCTCGTTTGTTGCCGGATTTTTGGGGGCACTAACTGGGTTAGGTGGTGGAGTAGTAATTGTCCCCTTTTTAACATTGATCTTTGGGATTGATATTCGTTATGCGATCGGTGCTTCATTAGTATCTGTAATTGCTACATCTAGTGGAGCCGCATCAGCTTACGTTAAAGAAGGCTATACAAATGTGCGGCTAGGGATGTTCCTAGAAGTAGCAACAACCTTTGGCGCAATAGTTGGAGCAATTGTAGCAGCGAAAATTTCTACGCGATCGCTTGCTATTGTATTTGGAATCGTTTTACTCTACTCCGCCTACTTATCTCGTCAAAACCCACCTGAACACCTCAACAATTTGCCGCCAAATTCTCTGGCAATCCGTCTTAAGCTGAATGGTACTTATCCAACTCCCACAGGAGAACAGTCTTATAACGTGCGCGGTGTGCCCTTCGGATTTGGATTGATGTTTTTCGCTGGCATACTTTCAGGAATGCTTGGTATTGGTTCGGGAGCGCTTAAGGTGTTAGCAATGGATAAAATCATGCACATTCCCTTTAAAGTGTCAACCACCACCAGCAATTTCATGATTGGAGTTACGGCGGCGGCTAGTGCTGGCATATATCTGAACCGAGGTTATATTGACCCTGGATTAGCAATGCCTGTGATGTTAGGAGTACTGTTTGGTGCTTTATTAGGAGCGCGGGTATTAGTCAGAGCTAATGTAAATATTTTACGAAATATTTTCAGCGTTGTGATTTTGGTGCTAGCGGTGGAAATGATTTACAAAGGTCTAACGGGGAGGCTTTAGAATGGCGAAAAGCAGGCGTAATAAATCTGAACAACGCTTTGAACAATTTCTCGGCAACCTGTTAAGAATTGGGGTCATTCTTGCCACCACTTTAGTTTTGCTGGGGGGAATTTTGTATTTAATTCGCCACGGAAATGAGGCTCCCAATTATCAGTTGTTTCGGGGAGAATTACCAGAGTTTCGTAGTCCATCGGGGGTGGTGACATCTGTTGAATCTGGCCGTCATCGTGGCATTATTCAACTTGGTTTGTTGGTATTGATTGCTACTCCAGTTGTGAGAGTAGCCTGTTCGCTATTAGTCTATCTGCAACAACGAGATTTTACCTATATTATTGTGACTTTGATTGTACTGTTTGGATTGTTATACAGTCTGATTGGCGGATATTTATAAATTGATACAGGACTCATATTTGATTTTTGAACAAAACTCAGTACACCTTTATCGTAAATTAAAGGGTTTAAGAACCTGCAATCTACATGCAGCACCCATTTCAGTCGGGGTTTGTCTTGAGAAATCGCTCCACTTGGGATGCATCCCAAGACCGCGTTTCTCGCTAAATCCCCCGTTAGCGCTAGCGTAAAGCCTTCGGCATGGCTTCGCTTAGAGCGACGGAGGAGCGTCAGTTGCCACAACGCGGGGAACCCGCGCAAGGCACTTCTCTTCTCTACGAGACGCTACGCGAACGTCTGAAATGTCTTTAATTTTGAATTTTGTTAGCGCAGCGTAAAGCCTTCGGCATGGCTTCGCTTAGAGCGAGTCCGCGAGCGTCATTTTGAATTTTGAATTGTTAATCCTTCTTCCCAGTCCCCAGTCCCTTAGCTCTACGAGTGATTCAGAAATCAAATCCGATTGCTATACCGTTACTATCGTTAAAATAGCCTGTATTAATACTTCTAGCTCAATTGGTTTAGAAATATGCTGTTGAAATCCGGCGGCTAGTGCTTGTTGTTGATTAATTTCTCCCGCATAGGCAGTTAGGGCGATCGCTGGAATTTCTCCGCCTCGATCGGGTGACTGCTTTCTAATTTGACGAATTAGGGTGTAGCCATCCATATCGGGCATACCAATATCACTAATTAACAAATCAAATTTTGCTTGCCCCAAGCTGTTCAGAGCATCATGTGCTGAGTCTGCTTCCGTCACTTGTGCCCCGTACTGTTGTAGCACGAAGGCAATAAACTCCCGCGAATCTCTATCATCGTCTACAAGCAGCGTTTGCAATCCATTGAGAGTGAAGTCTGAGCGATCGCGATCGGCTGTATTAACTTGATTCAATTTTGAAGCAGCGCTCAGTGGAAGTTTGACTGTAAATACTGCTCCTTGTCCTTCTCCAGGACTGTCTGCTTGAACAGTTCCGCCGTGTAATTCAACCAAATGACGGACAATCGCTAACCCTAACCCCAACCCGCCAAATTTTCGCGTCGTTGTCCCATCGGCTTGGCGGAAGTAGTCAAAGACGTAGGGCAGAAATTCACCAGATATACCCCTACCAGTATCGCTGACAGTGATTTGGGTATATTCCGCAGGATGAGTATCTACTTCATCCTTGATTGTTTCTAACCGCACCTCTACTCGACCACCGGGTGAGGTAAATTTAATCGCGTTAGAAAGTAGATTCCAAACAACTTGTTGCAAACGACCAGAATCACCCAACACTTGTCCAACGTTCGGTTCAAATATTGTTTGAATCTGAATGGATTTAGCTTCAGCAGCCAGCCGCACGGTTTCAAGGGCAGCTTTGATGGTAAAAGTTAGACCGACTGGAATTGTGTTTAAACTCAACTTACCTTGGAGAATACGCGACACATCGAGCAAATCTTCGATTAGTTGGGCTTGCAATTTCGCGTTGCGCTCAATGGTTTCGAGGGCGTACTGAGTTTTGGCTGCATCCTGATGACTCTTTTGTAGAATTCTTGCCCAACCCAGAATCGGATTTAGGGGCGATCGCAATTCATGAGATAGCACTGCCAAAAACTCATCTTTGATGCGGTTGGCTTGCTGCGCTTGTTCGGTCTGTTGCTGCAAAGAAATCATTAGTTGATTGAGGCGATCGTTTTGCTCTTGCAGCAAGGCTTCTGATCGTTTACGTTCGGTGATATCAGACAGGATGAAAACGGCACCTGTGAGAGTCCCATCCCCATCAATTACTGGGTCGATGGTTTTGGCAAACCAGCGTTCTTGGGACTGAAATTCGAGAATTTGCCGTTGGTGAGTTTCTTTCGCACGGCGAAAACAAGCGCCATCGCCGATTCCCAATTTTGCGCCCATCAGTTCATGGTGAGCATAACCTAAGATTTCGTCGGAGGGCTTGCCAAAAAGCTGCATCATCGCTCGATTAAAGCGCACAATTATCCCTTCCCGATCTACCAGAGAAACGCCGTCGTTTATGGAGTCAAAGGTGGTTTGCCACTCCCGCGCTGAGGACAAAGCAGCTTCCTCCGCCCGGCGAATTCGCAGCAGCGATCGCACGGTGGCAAGTAGTTCAATTGGTTCAACAGGTTGCACCAGATAAGCATCGGCACCACTATCCAAGCCTTCCGCTTTATCCTGGCTTTGGACAAAACTTGCAGAAAGTTGTAGCACTGGGATAAAAGTCGTTTCCGGGTTTGCCTTAATTTGGCGACAGACTTCAAAGCCACTGATATCTGGTAATTGGACATCTAAAATTACTAAGTCAGGCTGAAAGTTAACAACGGCTTCTAATCCTGTTGCTCCAGTTGCCGCTTCCACGACACTAAAGCCTGCATTTTGCAAAATCCGGTTAACAACGTAGCGATTAGCTTCGTTATCGTCAACATGCAGGATTGTAACCCGTGGCTCAGACATGACTTTCCTCTTAAACCTCTAGAACAAGTCCGGCTTTGACAAGCGCATCTTGAAGTTGAGCAATCGCCGTGGTTTGAGAGCCTATTTCTTTGGAAACAATGGCTATGCTTTGTTTTGCTAATTGGCTGTGCGCTTCTGTATCCAGTTGGGCAGATGAGTGGATGATCACAGGAATCGATTGAGTGACGGAATTGTTTTTCAGCTGCTTGAGTACGTCAAATCCGCCGATCTCTGGCATCTCCAAGTCCAGCACGATCGCGTTTGGCTGCTCCTGTTGTGCCAAATTTAATCCTTCTTGTCCGTTTGCGGCTTCTAAAATACTCAATGGTGTATTTATTAACAACTGTTTCACAAGATATCGATAGGCGGGGTCATCATCAATTAACAAGATTTTTTGAGGCTTGTTCTCAGTAATTAGCCTATTAAGTTTATTTAACAGGGGCAATCTGTCTACCGGCTTAATTAGAAAACCATCTGCTCCTAAGGCCAGAGCTTGCTTCTCGTTATCAACGATGGTAATAACGAGTATAGGGATAGTGCGGGTTGTTTCATCCCCTTTGATTTCTCGCAAGAACGTCCAGCCGTTTTGCCCTTCCAGCAGAATATCTAGCATAATCGCCGCCGGTCGAAGTTTTTGTAAGGCTAGCCTTGCCTGAGCTAAGGTGCGGGTAGCAATCAATTGATAGATTGATTCCTGAAGGTGCTTTTCGTAAATAAAGAGGGTTTCTGGGTGATCTTCAACTACCAGAATGGGCAGGCGAGTTGGCTCAACTGATACGATTGGTTGCAGTATAGTGGGAAATTCGGTGGCATTTGGGTAGACGATGGGAATCAAGGCTGTAAAGGTAGAGCCTTCACCCAGCTGACTTTTCACCGAAATGCTGCCGCCGAGTAGCTCCGCTAGCTTGCGCGATAACGGCAATCCTAACCCGGTTCCCTTCACCTGCTTTTGCAGAGGGGACTCAATTTGCATAAAATCCTCAAAAATCCGTTCGCGATCGGCGGGAGCAATGCCGATACCTGTATCAGATACAGAGAAGGTGACATTATGACCCGTTTGCACAGCGCTGACGCGCACCTCTCCCCGCTCGGTAAATTTGAGCGCATTCGAGACAAAGTTTCTCAGAATTTGAGCGACTTTCCCCTCATCGTTATAGAGCGGCGGAATGTCTTCAGGTTCCTCGACAATCAGCGCTACAGAGGAGCCTTGAACCAATAACGGGCGCAGCATCCCCCGCAGCGTGCCAAACAATTCACTAACTTCAAAAGAACTGGGATGCACTTCAATTTTTCCAGCTTCTACCTTTGCCAAATCCAGCAAGTCGTTGACCAATTCTGATAATCCGCTTGCCGCCTTTTGGATGAATGTCACCTGCTTTTCTTGCTCGATGGTCAAATCGCCATCCATCCGTGCTAGCAGCATCCGAGACAGGGAGAGAATCGAGTTGAGCGGCGTGCGAAACTCGTGGCTCATGTTCGAGAGAAAGCGGGTTTTTAGCTCGTTTACCTGTTGCAGAGAGCTGGCTTTCTCATCCAGTTCTGCATAGAGGGCAACCACACCGCGATTAGTATCTTCCAATTCCTGATTGAGTTGGCTCAGTTCTTCCTCACGCTTCCGTAGCTCTGCCATAGCCCGGAGTAATTCCTGGTTTTGCTGCTGGATTTCTTGATAGGGATTTTCAGGCGATCGCCCAATTACGGTTTCTCGAATCTGCTGCAATTGCGAATCGGTGAAATTAGGTGTGCGCTTCGACAACCTTTTACCGATTGTTACCGTTGTTCCTTGCTCCGGCAGTGATTCAATCTCAAAGAAATCCATCAATCTCCGAGTACCCACAATGCCTAGCCCCGCTCCCGTCTCAGAGGTGTAGCGTCCGGCCAAAACATCTGCTAAATCAGGAATCCCCCCACCCCAATCCTGAATCCGAATCAGAAACCCTTGCGGCTCTCCCGCCACAGAAAATTCAACCGTTCCGCCTTGGGCATATTGAAAGGCGTTGCGGGCAATTTCGGAAACTGCCGTTGCCAATCGTGCCCGATCTTGAGCATCAAAGCCCAACTGCTCGGCGATCTCACGAGTTCGTTGCCGAGCTTGCACAACATCCTCTTCGTACTGAATGGCGATCGTAAAAACAATTGTCAAGTCGCTTCACTCCAATTCAAAATTCTTAAACCTTCTGCCCCCTGCCTTAACTGCCCATTCCTTTCGCAACTAACACCGTCACATCGTCCCGCTCCCGGTTAAAGTCTCGGTATAGCACCCCTGCAATCAGGCTGGGATGTTTTTGCATCAAGCCTGGATAGCGATCGATCTGCCACTTAGCGCTTAATCCGTCAGAATGCATAATTAAAATTCCGTTGGCATACCAGGGATAGCTAAACTCTTGAATTTTGCGGATTTCATGTCCCACCGTGCCATTGTGAGATAACAGATGGCGATGCTCAGTAAAGGAGAAAATGCTGGCAGCGATATTGCCAATTCCGGCAAAGCGGACAGACTGTTGTTCAAAATCGATTTCGGCAATAGCCAGTGCTGCGCCTCGCGTACTTCGCAAGGCGGCGTGGGCAGCTTCGACGATCGCACCTGGAGAACGATGAAGATTTTCTTGAAACATTCTCACGGCTGCATCAGCAGCAGAAGCCGCCGCCGGCCCATGCCCTAAACCATCGGCTACTAACAACAGGCTACGGCAACAATCGACTTCCGATGCCCAGGTATCTCCTGAAACTTCTTCTCCTCGTTTGGGCAAACAGATCGCTCCAATTTCTAAAAACTTTTCAGGTTGATGGGGTGCTGAGTCTGGCCAGAGTTGAGCGAGAAGGGCTGTACCTTGGTTGGGAATGGAGTAAATTTCCAATAAACTAGAAAGGCGACGAATTGCACCCATGCCATTGCCCAAGGTTCCGGCTGTGGAAAAGCCATCTTGCAAACACTCATCCACATCGACCATTCCCCGTCCTTTATCTAGCGATAAGATTTCAATGCCAATTCTGGAATCTTCCTTGAGCGATCGCAGCAGCACGACTCCGCCGTGGGCGTGCTGTACCAAATTGTTCGCAATTTCTGTCACCACAATCCCAACCTTGCCCCGTTCTGTTTCCTGAAAACCGAGCCGAGTTGCTAAAGCCATCGCTACCCGTCTGGCTTCTCCAGTCTGGCTAGATTCAGTAATTGTGACGGCAACAGACTCTCTCATTTTATAAGAAGAATTCAGAACTCTGGAGTCAGAATGAGCGTATGAATTCTGTACGAGTGGGTAATGAATATTGGTTAAAAGCAAGTAGAATGGTGGGCGAAAAAAATTAAAATATTCTCGCCTTAAAACTCTATCCCTTTATGGGTAGAGTATTCACCAATTCTGAATTCTGAATTCTGAATTCTGACTCCTGTTTTATTTCCATCGTACAATTATTATCCGTGTCCCTTCTCCCACCGCAGACTGAATATCAAACTCGTTAGCAAGTCGTTTAGCACCACCCAGCCCCATACCTAAGCCGTTGCCCGTGGTGAACCCATCCTTCAGCGCCAGATCGATATCGGGAATACCCGGCCCCCGATCTTCAAAGGTCAGCCGCAGTCCTCGTCGTCGCCCTTCCTGAAGCGTTTCTAGCTTGACTGTGCCGCCCCCCCCGTAGTCTAGGGTATTGCGGGCTAACTCACTGGCGGCGGTCACAATTTTAGTTTGGTCTACTAAGCCAAAGCCAATTTCCACGGCTAGCTGGCGCACGGACTGCCTGACTAAAATCACATCTGTAGAAGATTGAATGTCGATAGTTTCAGTCTTCTGCATCGTCATCTGCACGCCATTTAGTGGCAGTAATTTGATTTGTGGTTTCATTGAGTGACGATCGCAACAATGCCATACCCTTTTCAACATTTAGGGCAGTGCGAATCCCCCTCAGCGACATCCCCAATTCCACTAAGGTGATTGCCACAGCAGGCTGCATCCCAACAACAACTGTCTCAGCATCCAGCACCCGTGACATTCTGGCAATATTGGCTAAAATCCTCCCAATGAAGGAATCAACAATCTCTAACCCCGAAATATCAATCAGGACACCGTGAGCGTGAGTTTGAGTGATGCGGTTTGTCAGGTCTTCCTGTAGCGTCATGGCGAGGCGATCGTGCATATCTACCTGGATCGTCACAAGTAGAAAATTGCCCATTTTAAGTATAGGAATACTTTCCATTGCTTCCTTCCAGCTATTTGGATTGAGAGCGGGTAATGGTCGTTCCTAACCGCTTTAGCGCCGTGAGAAAGGCATCGGCTAAGGTTGCTTTTGTGACTACATTTGTCAAATCAATGCCGAGATAAACGATCGTTTGGGCAATTTGAGGGCGAATGCCACTGATCATACAATCAGCTCCCATAAGACGGGCGGCGGTAACGGTCTTGAGCAGATGTTGAGCAGTCAGGGTATCGACAGTGGGAACCCCGGTAATGTCAATGATGGCAACTTCTGAACTGGTTTCGACAATCTTCTGCAATAACGACTCCATCATCATTTGAGTCCGGGCACTATCCAGGGTGCCGATTATCGGCAATGCCAAAATTCCGTCCCAGAGTTTAACCACTGGGGTAGACAGCTCCATCAACTCTTCCTGCTGCCGCAAAATCACCTCTTCTCGCGCCTTTTGATAGACTTCAATTGTCAGCAATCCTAGCTGATCCAGTAAGTTTGTGGCTAACCAGATATTTTCACCCAACTCTATCGGGTCTTTCAATTGCTGACGCATTCGGTTGAAGAGGGGTTGCTTGAACGAAAAGACGAATGTAGCCGTTTCTGAGGGTGTGAAACCATTTTGCGATCGCGATCGAGAAATGCTGTTGAGCATCTCCCGCATATCTTGCCACGTCGCTGCCTGAATATTGGTAAAGTTGCCCCGCCCAACAGCAATCCGAAACAAACTAAGGAATTCCCGGCACTCCTCCTTTAGCTGTGCTTCTTTAATCAAGCCTCTCCGAATATTCACCGTGGCTAGTTCTTGAGTCCACTCCGACAGCAAGTCTGCCTCGAAGGTTTCTAATATCTCTGATATCTTACTTTCGCTCATCGTTTCTTTGAGGGCAACCGCTTTCATTAGTTCAAAATCAGTGTATGACGATTCAGCCTAAGCTGAAAGCGATGATTACAAAAAGCCTAAAAGCTTGCTAGATATCAAGTACAAGAAATTGGGCAGACATACAGCGTTAACAATTCAAAATTCAAAATTCAAAATTAAATAAATTTCAGACGGGGATTTAGCGAGAAACGCGGTCTTGGGCTTTGTCCAAGTGGAGCGATTTCTCAAGACAAACCCCGACTGAAATGGGTGCTACATGTAGATTGCAGGTTCTTAAACCCTTTAATTTACGATAACTGGGTTGGGCTACGCCTACCCTAAAATTGATTCAGAATCGGCAAAAAAGTTACAAAAAAAATGCGATCGTCTAAAAAGTGTATTCTGACTCCTGAATTCTGGCTCCTGAATTCTGACTCCTGCTGTATTTAATGCAAATTTCGGGACTGTGGTTGAATGGGAAGCGGAGAACGAGAAGGTACTTTATCGCGCTTTAAGAGTAAAGGAAGACTAAGAAACGCCAAAATAATTACTACTCCGGTCATTATCCAAACCATCAACCTATTTGGTCTATAGTCACTTCGTTCAATTTGCCAGAAAACTTGATTGTATCGCCACGCAGCTAACACAATAGTGGAAATTCCAAAAATTACCAAAGCAACACCCAAATTTTCCGAGTTGGATAATTGATGTACGGGAGGTTCTTGTTGAGTAATCGCAAGATTCAACTGGCGCAGAAATATACCAAATCGGGCGATCGCAAAACCAAAGCCAATCAATGCAATTGAAGTGCGTAGCCAAGCCAGAAATGTACGTTCATTCGCTTGATGCTCCCTTTGGCGGTCAATTTTCGGTATTTTATCCATGAGTACTTTTGACGACTATTTACCCTTGAAAAGTATTCATAACGATGAATAGCATGAACTAGCGCCACAAGGTCAACACAGTCTAGGCAGGACTCTGAGAAAACCCCAAGCGATGCCAGAATCTTTACAGCGTTAAAATAGTAAGTAAGGTAAAGATATATATTCAGAGTCAAAATCAATGGCACTATTCGGATTTGGCAAAAAGTCAGTTATGCCCACACCTGAAGAAGCTTTGTCAGGAAGGGCACAATCTATGTCAGTACCCGCCGCTCATTATGTCAACAAGAATCCCTTAAAACCTCCTTTTCCCGATGGATTAGAGAAAGCAATCTTTGGCTTGGGCTGTTTTTGGGGTGCAGAACGCAAATTTTGGCAACTTAAAGGAGTTTACACCACCGCAGTCGGTTACGCTGCTGGGTTAACACCGAATCCCACCTATGAAGAGGTATGTAGTGGGCGAACAGGTCACAATGAAGTGGTGTTGGTTGTGTTTGATCCCAAAGTGATTAGTTATGCCGAACTGCTCAAAGTCTTTTGGGAAAGCCACAATCCCACCCAAGGAATGCGTCAAGGTAATGATACTGGCACTCAATACCGTTCGGGAATTTATGTATATTCCGAAAATCAAAAGCAGCTAGCAGAAGCATCGCGGGAAGCTTATCAGCAAGCTCTCAACGGTGCAGGTTATGGCAAGATTACCACAGAAATCTTGGATGCTCCTGAGTTCTACTACGCTGAAGCTTACCATCAGCAATACCTGGCTAAAAATCCTAATGGGTATTGTGGTTTAGGAGGGACAAACGTATCTTGTCCTGTGGGTGTAGTTGAATCGCAAGTTAGTTGATAGAAATGGAGTTGGTGGGGTAGTCAAGGAGGCAGGAGGCAGGAGGCAGGAGAGGAGCCACCCACAAGGGGTGGGGCTTGAACCTTCCCCCAAAAATGTTAATCGCCCACAAGGGGCGCGGCTTGAAACCCTCTTGGCTTTGTCAACTTAAGGTGAGTTGGAGGAACCTCTCCCTGTCTTGAACTAAAGTTCAAGTCTGTCCCTCTCCGAGTCGGAGAGGGACAATTTTTTTGCAATATTTTAGCCTTGATATGGCATTAGGAATTACGAATTAAATGAGCTATGCGTTTTAACACTTTAACAACAGTATGTAGGTCATCCCCACGATTTAGCGACAGTGTGTAAGATAATGCATATCTCGGTGTAACCTGTTTAGTCAACTTAATAAATTGAAATTCCCGACCATTGATTACAAAACCATAATTAGGTTTATCATTACTAGCATTAGCCAACATATAAGCTAATGCTTGAGGAATTCCTACCTCCAGAGAATAATCTGCTCGTTTTGCCTCAATAACGAGAACCCAAAATGGAGGATTCAACACCAAAATGTCAATACGTCCTCTGATAATCGTGCCTTCGTCTTCAGAAGAGATTTTTACCTCTTGTTCTGAGGCAATGTAGAAAGGCGGTTGATAAAAACCTGCTAGACGCAATAGTGGAGATAGCACCACCATTTTGACTACAGGTTCTAAAATAGGATATTTCGATATATGCAAATATTCTGCTTTGACTTCGTTGAGAGATTGCTTTTCTAAGTCACTCAACTCAGGTAAATCATGCTGCCACTCGGAAAAAAAATCTTCGTCGTCTGCAAGTTGTAGACCAAATTCATCAATCAGTTGGGCTAGGGTGATATCTTTTCCTTGAAGAATTTGAACCATTTGTTGAACCCTTATACTTATCTGGCTAAAAAATCTTCCCTTGAGATTTACCCAAAAGACTGCCTTAAAGTGCAGTTTTAAGCAAAGCGATCGCTCTAACCCACAACATAATACTAATCGGCGCTCCAATTAAAATCCCAGCGATCGCCCAGCCTCTTTGATGCGCCTTGAATTGCTCAATACTGCGCCACCGTCTACTTTTCCAAGCCCATTCATTGCCTTTGGCACCGAGTGCGATCGTCATTACCAAACCAATGTAGGGTACAAAACAGAATACCCCATACCCCACTTGATTCGGCCACATCCACAACCAAGGCATCAGAAATGCACCCCAATTCCAACCGAGAATTTCCTCTGGGACTGTTTCTATAGTATTAAATACACCGCATCCAGAATTGTTGATTATTTCTTTTAGCGGTAAAAGCTGATTCCTGTTTGCAGATTTGATAGTCAGACCAGATTTGAGAGCATTTAGCGCAACGCTTGCACTAGCAAATCTTTGTTCGGGAGCGGGTTCTATCAACTTTTGTAGCCAACTAACAAAACTGGGACTGAGATTAACTCGGTCTGTAAATTGCAGTCGCAAATCCTGTTGGGGTAAATCAGAGGGGGAAGTTCCAGTGAGCAAATGAATCAAAGTTGCTCCCAGTGCATAGAGGTCTGAAGCTGGAACCGCGCGACCACCAAATTGTTCCATTGGGGCATAACCATAAGTACCCACAACGGTAAAAGTAACGCCCTCTCTTGCCGCTTTATCTTGAACTGCACCAAAATCAACTAAATAAATCCGATTATCTTCACCCCAGATTAAATTACTCGGTTTAATATCTCTATGCAACACTCCCGGATTCAATTCATGTAGATAGGTGAGAATATTTAAAACCTCAACAGCAATTTTTCTCGCTCGCTTTTCACTAAACCTTTTACCAAGAGCAAGTTTATCCTTGAGCGACTCACCAGAGATATATTCTTGGATTAAGGCAAACCAGAGTGTGCGATCGTCGATACAAAAATAATCTATATATCGAGGAATGCGGGGATGATTTAGCTGTTTAAGAATTTGTGCTTCCCTCTCAAAAAGTTTCAGGTCATCCCACTGTACAGTACCGCCAAAGGCCAAAAGTTTGACCACAACGGTCGAATTTTCGCCATTAGAGGCTTGTAAATCCAATGCTTGCCAAGTTTGGCGAATCCCATTGTTACCGAGTTGGCGCTGGATTTGATAACGCTCTTGTAATATCTGTTCTGGTTGCAGCATCTTACACCTGCTGGCAGTTTACGCTGATTTGATTCCCTTATATTCAAGGATAGTCATTGTCTAGATAAACTGTGGGAGCCTGATAATTTATTGAAAGCAGTTGAAGATCGCAACTTTGGGGTTATCTAAAAAAATAGTGCGAATAATAATTCGCATGTGTTATAAATGTTCTTTGGTTCCGGTTATCGCGTCTATTTCGGTGAAGATGCTGAAAATATTGTTGTCGTACTGTGTGGAGGCGACAAAAGCACACAGAATCAGGACATCGAAGACGCAAAAGCTTACTGGAAGGAGTACCTAAACGGTGAGAAAATTTAGAACACTTGATGAATTTGAAGAAGAGTACTTCCGTAAGCACCCGGAAGAAATCGACAATTATTTGACGGAGATATTTCAGGAATATGCAGAAGACAACGATTCCGGTGCGTTGTTGGCATCCTTGCGCGTCGTTGCTCGTGTACGAGGAATTAGTGAGATAGCCGAGCAAATAGGCATGACACGTCGGGGATTGCAAAAAGCCTTATCCAGCAATGGCAACCCGCGCCTTGAAAACGTCAATTCCATCATGAAGGCACTGGGATATTGCCTCACGCCACAAAAAATCATGCCTCCATCGACAGAGTAAATCACAACAATTATCGATAGTGACACTATTGGGTTGGGTGCAGAATGTGGGTTAAATAATTCGTAATTCGTAATTCGTAATTCGTAATTAAGTTTTGTGAAAGCGACGCGCAAAGCGAGTCTGCGATAGCGCCGGCGGCAAGCGAGTACTCGAGCGTCGCGTCCGGGGATTTAGACCCCGACCCAAAACTTGCCGGTTATTGAACCGGGGGATTTAAACCCACGGTACTCGGTTAAAAATAATTTTTGCGATAGTAAGCTTGATATTCCGCAGATAGCAGAGGTTCCCACCAATCACGATGATTGAGATACCATTCAACTGTCAAACGTAAACCCTCGGCAATTGTTACTGAAGGTGTCCAACCAAGCTGAGTTTTAATTTTGTTCGCATTAATTGCATATCTCCTGTCGTGTCCCTGTCTATCTTTGACAAAAGTAATCAACTGTTTTGCTGGATGTATTGGTAAATCAGATGCTAATTCATCCATCATCTGACACAAAAGTTGCACGAGGTTAATATTTTCCACCTCATTATTGCCACCAATATTATATGTTTCTCCTGGTTTACCCTGATTAATTACCACATCTAAAGCATGGCAATGATCGCCCACATAAAGCCAATCACGGACATTTTTACCATCGCCATAGACAGGTAATGGTTTCCCGATCAAAGCGTTGATACACATCAAGGGAATTAGCTTTTCGGGAAACTGATAAGGACCGTAATTATTAGAGCAATTTGTGATAATGGTTGGCAGTTGATAAGTATGATAATAAGCACGCACTAAATGATCGCTACCCGCTTTTGAAGCTGAATAGGGACTATTGGGAGCGTAGGGTGTAGTTTCACAAAAAGCTGCATCATCTGCGCTCAAACTACCGTAGACTTCATCAGTAGAAACGTGTAGGAAACGATAATCAGATGGCTGTGCTTTTGCCTGCCAATGTTGCCGAAAAGCTTCTAGTAGGGTGAAAGTTCCCACTACATTAGTTTGCACAAAAGCCGCAGGCCCAAGAATCGAACGATCGACATGAGATTCAGCAGCAAAATGGGCGATGGTATCAATATTCTCGGTTAATAATAGCTTGTCTATGATGGTGCGATCGCAAATATCCCCCTGCACAAACCGGAAATTCTCTCTTCCCTCAACCAGCGCCAAATTCAGACGATTCCCCGCGTAGGTAAGAGCATCTAACACCACCACGCGATCGTCTGGATAAACTTGACACCAGTGATGTACAAAATTTGCCCCAATAAACCCCGCACCCCCAGTAACTAATAACCGCCGATTCATTCCATTTCCTCTCTTCTCTCTGTGTTCTCTGCGCCTCTGCGGTTAGTTTCTATTACTTAAAATATTTCTTCCTCACCTTCGCATATATCCTCTGAGCGAGTAATTTCGCCATCCGTATTTTCGTCAAACTCTTAATATTAGATGGCTGCTGAATTTTATGATCAAAAAACTCATTCAACTCATCCAGAATAACTTGGAAACGCTGAATAATATTTTCAGTCCGATGTTCAACCAAAAAATCTTCGGACAAGTTAAACAATACTGAGGATTCAATTACCTTGAGAATACGTTCGACATCATATTCTTGAGAATACCCAGCAATTTTATAGCAATTAAATCCCGGATCTAAGTAATCAGCCAATCCACCGTTAACACTAGAAAATACTTGACAGCCACAGGCCAGAGCTTCCATTGGTTGTAGACCAAATCCTTCACTAACGCGCTGTTGTGCCCAGTACTCAGCAGAATCATAGAGGTAAACCTTAGCTCGGTTGAATAGTCCAGGCAAATCCTCTATGTATGAATCCACAACCAATACTTTACAACGTTTTTGCAAGGCCGGAATCAATTCTTTAATTAAATACTCAGAAGACTTCCGAGCTTGAACTAAAACATCAATATCCCGTTCCAGACCTAAATTTTGAAACTCATCAGAAATTTGATTGGGCAAATAATAAATCAGAGAATTGGGTGATTTTTCTCCCCAATATCCCATCGTATAGCGGCTCACAGTCATGATCGGAATACTTGCAGGTAGTCTAAATGGATAACCTGCGCTGTGTGCATGGTAAACGACATTGTATTGCTTAAGTTTAGCCACAAGTTGAGCTATATCAAATCCCCAACTGATGACAAAAATTACATCATTTAAATTTTTCTCTTCTAGCAAATCATCGAGAAAAAGCTTATCTTTTTCTCGTTGACGGTAAGTTACAACATCAGCACTACAAATATGCTGAACTAGATTAAGTGCTTTTAATTCTGCCCAAAGACCACCACAGGCAAATTTGCCATCTGTACCGGGGAGTAAGAAGTAAAGTTTTCTCATAATTTTTTTAGGGAAGTGGGGAGTAGGGAGTGGGGAATGGGGGAAGAGAAGGGAACAATAGACATCTCCATAAATTAAATATGCGTTATCCAGAACCCTTGTAGAGACGTAGCAGTGCTACGTCTCTACATTCTTTTTCGGAGATGTCTAATATCTTGTTCATCCTCCTCATTTCCCTCATATCTACTCTTGCCAGCCCACTTTAACAAAATGTGCCTCACGTCCCCAAACGTCGCGTGTACGGGTAATATTTTCAATTGCTAGGTTAAAAGGAATGGCAGTTGTGAGGTAACGCTGTGCTATAGAACCTAAATCAGGCGCGAGTTCTGCGGCTGTCGTTGCTGCTAACCCCAAACCTATAAGTTGTTCAATTGGTCGAAATGGTAACAACAGATGCACACCCATAGCTAGTCCAGCGGTTAAGAGCATTGCTACTGATAAATTTGTGCCACAACGGGGATGTACAGCCAAATCCCATTCTCCACTGGTGATGCGATGTCGAGCAAGTGTGACTGCACGCCGCAAATCACTAATATTTACCTCACCATAAAGGTAGAATCCATGTTCAGTAGACAAACCGCCTAATAGCTCATTATCTAGTTGAACATTAGTGGATTCTCCTCTAGCAGGATAGGCACTTTTTGATTCGCTGAGAACCCAAACAGTAGCATGTTCTAGGGCATGAACCTGCCGCAACATCAAAATTTCTTTCAACCCTGGAATAAACGATAGCTGTCTGAGTAAGTCGGTGTCTTGTGTGGGTTGTGGAAAGTCTGAAAATTGGTCTTCAAGACTTGGAACTTTCTCAGATACAGGTGTCGTAAAATCAAAGTTAAAAAATTCAAAGGGAGACGAGCTACCCTGAAAAGAAGCGGAAGTATTCATTGGAACACTACTCCCAAAGCCGATGGGGCAACATAGATTTCTTTCAAATGTAACGCTTGCACCACTGAATTGTTGCTAATTTTTGTAGATGATTTTTAGTTAGGGAATGGGGCATTGGGCATTGGGCATTGGGCATTGTAGATGCTTCTCCCTATTCCCTATTCCCTATTCCCTATTCCCCATTCCCCATTCCCCAGTCCCCATTCCCCATTCCCCACTCCTACATCTGTTCTGCTGAATAAGAAATTCTGATCTTTATAGTTTCCGAGTCCGAGGGTCAGCTGGCTCCACTAACATAAAATCCGGCTGAGTGAAGGACTCGGAACTTTTGGTAGAGTGTTCACACTGAAAACTTAGGCGTGAAGATGGGAAAATCAGTAAAACTCAAAATTGGCTTGTAACTATACCAGACCAAAGCAATTACGTTGCTATTAGTAAATTGTTTATTCGATCTGGTTAGGCAGAGTACAGCAATTGACATCGTTCAAACAGACTTTGCCCCACTGTAAAGCCCAGCGGACAAGGGCTACTCGATTATCTGTCTCGGTCTTGGTGAGAATATTACTGATATGGTTATCAACTGTACGCTTGCTAATCTCCAGTTTTCCCGCAATCTCTTGGTTAGTTAAGCCAGCGGCTACTAAGTCGATAATTTGCAGTTCTCTGTCTGACAGACTAACGGGGGTCTCGGACTTGCCACCAGCCATGACTATTTCTATCCTCCCTTGGTATATGTACTCAATCGCTCTTTCTAATTCTAGAAGATTCTTTTCTTGGTAGGGGTTTCAAGTGTTAGCAGTAATAAGATTGTCAATATTTTCTTTGGATTTCAAATTGACATCCAGATAAAACACTCAGTCTTGAAAGTAATAAATATAGCTCAATGAAATGAAAACGTCGTCTAAGCACTTAGCTGAAATAAGTGAGATGAAAAGCACGTACATATTATATAAGTAGTAAAAATTGCCATTTAATTCTATTAAGGACTGGCGACAGATTAGCAAAAATTATTGTAGATTTTATACTGTAAATTCCTAATCACAAATCGAAATCTAAAATTTAAAATGAGATGAGCAATCCCCGTGTTTTGTGCCTTGGTGAAATTTTGTTTGATTGTTTAGCCGATCAATTGGGGCTAAAGCTGGAAGAAGTGAAATCTTGGACTCCCTACCCAGGAGGGGCACCTGCTAATGTCGCCTGTGCTTTAGTCAAGTTGGGGACATCAGCAGGATTTATTGGAGCTGTTGGCGAAGATGAACCAGGGAATGCATTGGTCAAGGTATTACAAGATGTAGGTGTAGAAACGACGGGGATACAACGCCATCCCACAGCGCCAACGCGGCAAGTTTATGTTACACGGGATCTGGCTGGCGATCGCACTTTTGCCGGATTTGGTGAGTATGATACTTCTGAATTTGCCGATACTCGCCTGCAAGCTAAACAATTGTCAGATTCACTGTTTCAAGAGGCAGATTTTCTGGTTTTGGGTACTTTGGAATTAGCCTATCCTGAAAGTGAAAAGGCAATTCACCGTGCTTTAGAGTTAGCAGAACGTTATGACTTGAAAATTGTGCTGGATGTCAACTGGCGTCCTGTATTTTGGGATGAACCAAACATCGCTCATCAAAAAATTCCAGAATTATTTAAGCGAGTTGATTTCCTGAAACTCTCCAAAGAAGAAGCGGAATGGCTATTTGAAACCGCAGATCCCGGAGCTATCACTTACCGTCTAGCTTCCATTGAGGGGGTATTGGTGACAGATGGGGAAAACGGTTGCACTTATTGTCTGGGTGAGAACGAAGGCAAATTACCCTCGTTTTCCATTCCTGTAGTTGATACAACTGGTGCAGGAGATAGTTTTTTAGCAGGATTTATCCATCAGTTGAGTCAGAATGGCATCCACGGCTTGCGGGATGCAGAAACAGCAAAACGCATTGTTACTTATGCCAGTGCTGTTGGGGCACTGACTACCATTAAAGCAGGTGCGATCGCTTCTCAACCAACAAGTGCTGAAGTCGAAGCTTTTCTAGCTACCCATCAACTTTAGTAATTAGCACAAGCCACTGGGATATCAGCCACCAAAGGCTGATATTCTCAATAGTCTGTCAATAAATAATTGATAGATAAATTCACTGTAGAGACGGCGATTTATCGCGTCTCTTATTCATCGCGTCTCTCTAACCGTCAAAATGAATTTGACAAACTAGTAGTTGGACTCTACAAAACGCATCAAAAGTCTTGAACATGAAAAAAATATTAAATCTTAATGCTTTAATTATCTGCATAAACAGCAATGCTGATACATATAAGTGAATAGAAAGTAAAAATTAGTTTAAGGTATTGGCAAAGCATTATGAAAAACATTACAAAATGGCTTTTGGGTTTGGCGATTGTTCCTGCAAGCTTAGTATTAGTATCTAGTCATGCTAAAGCCAGTCAAATAGCTGGTGAGTGGTTCTTTGGTCTCTGGGATTGTAATATTGACGGTAGACCAGCCCAAATGCAGTGGAAAGTAGTCGATGACCCACAAACTAGTTGTAATGGTGATGTTTGCTCTACGACTTCTGGTGTCCGTCTTGTCGGGCGGTTCAGTGATAATGGTAGTGCGTGGGTTCCTCTAGGAAAACGTTTTTCCAGCACCAAAAGACAGGATTTAGGTATTCGTTATTTAGGTGCAGAACAAGATAACTGGTATCTCAAATACAACAGTCGTACTAAAATCGCAGATGGTTGGACGACATGGCGGGGTAAGCGCTACCCACTGCAATGTCGTAATCGCAGATAAACTTTAATTTAACTTGACAGGCTAATACTAAAGTATGGTCTTAACTTGCTGCCACAGATTATCAATGCTCACAAACTCATAACCTTCTTGTAGCAGTTGCGGAATGAGAATTTGAATTGTGGCAGTAACATCTTGTCCACCGCAAGCACCATCATGCAAAACAATTATTGAACCATTTTTAACCTGCTGCATAATTCGCCGTACCACGGTAGTGACACCGGGTCGCACCCAGTCTTCTGGTACAACACTCCACATCACTGGGCGGTAATTCCACTGAAAGAACAATTTTAAAGTAGCAGGTGTAAATAAACCATTGGGAGGGCGGACATCTCGCACTTGTTCAGATTGCAGATTGCAGGCGTTGTAGATAGCAGCTTGGGTTTTTTCTAAAGTTTCCTTTAAGTCATTTGGGGAAAGTAGGGGAAAAGAGCGATGATCGTAGCCATGCAATCCGATCCAGTGTCCGCGATCGCTAACAGCTTTTGCAATGGCTGGTGAACGATTGACGCAAACACCCAACCAAAAAAAACTCGCTGTAATGTTGTAACGATCTAATACAGCCAAGACTTCAGGTGTGTATTGGGGATGTGGCCCATCATCGAATGTGAGTGCGATCGCTTTAGTCTGAGAATTTCCACACCAAAGACAGTTGGGAAAACTCGGCTGGAGAATGCGGTAGAAAATTGGGAATAGAGGCGCAAATTGCATCTTGAGTATTTCCGTAGCTTTCAAGAAATTTTATACATTCATTTCTCAAAACTGTCTAATTTGAAATCTATATCCCAATATATATCTATAACAATTGGGGACTTTTAGTAAAGGTGCTAAAGTTCCGGGTGTGGAGTTGCAAAACCATAAAGACCATTAAGGGTTGGTTCATGATGGTAGACCCAACCCACAAACTCAGGAGTATGACGACCAAAAATGTAAATCCCGTCTCTTTCTCTACTCAAGTCAAGCCAGGCAGCAGTCATCCATTCTCGGTATCCAGACTCGGCGTAGCGATCGCATTTTTCCAGAGGTAGAAAGCACTTCAAACGAGTATCAAGGGCGTGGCAGACATAGTTTTTGACAGCAAATATTGATAACCCCTCAGCACGCCTTTCAACAGCTAAATTGATGCGATGGTGATACCACATCATATCTTGATATAAGTCTTGAAAATCGCAGACTTGTAAACCAGATTGTGTCATGTAAGTTTTGACCTTGGGTTGGAATAGTTTACCCCAAGCCTCAAAGCTCATACCCCATGCTGGGTCTTGTTGTTTACGTCGTTTGGCTTCGCCCATAGATGTGACTCCAAGTGAGAGCATTCATGACGATACAGTCTTAATTGCTATTACATTACCTAACATACACAAATTATCTTCAGATTTGTGCTACTTATTTGCTTGATAGCAAATGTACTGTTTTTTGTCAAAGTTTTGTTTATAAGGGAAATGCCGAAAACCCCTGAGAGACAGGTGCGTAAGCACCGTATCTCGTACTTCAGGAACGCTGAGGACGTTGATAGAAAGTTACGGGAGCTACCGCAAGATTTGGAAAAAGCGATCGCAGGTGTACCAGAATATTTTAATCTACGCCCCAGTCTGATTATCCCAGCCAAACAAATCACACTCCAGCAAATTCTTGATTGTCCTTATCAGGGATAGCAATATAGCTCTCTACGCATTATCTGAAGGAGCGATCGCTTTGTATATTTTGTCCTGGAAACTAGCGGATAGGATAATTTTACAAAATAAGCTGAGAGCAGTTCACGTATGTTCAACTAAAAAACTCTTCAAATCTCCTCCGAAAACAACGATTCTAAATCTCGACGCGCACTTACCACGCGCAAAATTTCTATCCCATCATCTAATACTCGATAAAAGATGATATATCCATCAAGTGGAACACCACGCAACTCAGAATTAATCCGAAAATAACTACGTCCCATATTGGGAAAATTTGCTAAGTTTTGGCACTTTTTGTTAAATTCTCTCAAAAGTTTTTCTCCTGTTTCCAAGTTTATAGCTAAAAAATAATCTCCAATTTCATTTAAATCTCGACTTGCAGACGGTGAGATAATATATTGATTCACTCCGCAGCCTCACGCGCTTTTTGAAATCTTTCTAGTATCTGTATGACAACTGTCTCACCATCTAGTCCTTCTCCTCTGTCAAGTTCTGCAATAGCAACATCTACTTTTTGCCGAGTTTCTTCTACCCACTGCATATACTCATCATTCAATTTTTCTAGTAATCGCAATGCTGTATCAATTACTTCATCCGCATTCGTAAATCTACCACTAGCAATTTGCGCTTTGATTAATTGCTCATGTTCGGGCTTAATATTAATAGTCATAGGTTAAATACTTTAATATACGGCTATCAATCATTTTAGACGATACTCTTTGTGAGTCACTTCTCTAGCTTGGGCTGCATCCTAAGCGTAGCTATGCCGCAGGCTTTACGCGATCGCCTCACACTGATGCCGGGATTACAGCCGACAACACTTATGCAGTCGGCAACCGACTCAACAATGTGCCAGAGAGTCAAGCGATCGCAGTAAGATTATTGAAAATCTATCTCATTAACTTTGACCCTCTACCAATTATGACCATCACCCTGACGCAGAACTGACTTTTACCGTTAAGTCTCAAAAGGCTTGCTCACAAAGGATTTTAGATAAAGCACAGCACATAGGGTACAGTAATTGAAATTGGGTGCTAAAGGTGACAAATAATGTTGGACTGGTGGGAGAAAAATTTTGCTACTTGTGAATTAGGCGATTACCTACGGTAGGCTTCGCCAACGCCGATTGAATGAGGGTGCGAGGTGCGATTTTGCCAAGTTAATCTCCGTACTCCTTACCGTTTTGATAATCGAGATCCACTTGAAGTTTATGCTGTTTATGCCATAGAAATAGATTGTCCAGAAGGTGAAACTCCTGTAGAATGGATGTTATTGACAACAGAAGCAGTCACCGATGCAACTATTGCTGCTACAATTCTGCGTTGGTATTCTTACCGTTGGCGAGTAGAGGAATATCATAAAATTTTAAAATCGGGGTGTCAAGTTGAACGATACAGACTTGCTGCCGATGGTATGAAGGCAATACTATTGGTTTTTGAGTATAATTGCTGTTGAACTGTTGCAGCTGACTTATTTACCGAAAAATTGGGTCTAGAGCTACGTGCTTCACGCAATACTTTAAAGTAATGAGTAATGAGTGGATGAAAAATGGGTATTTACTCATTACTTATTACTTATTACTCATTACTCCAGAATCCCCGACCGTTCACTGCGGTGAGGATGTCAACAGAGTACGGTGGGTTTAAGTCCCCCGGTTCTCTTCACCGGCAAGTTTTGGGTCGGGGTCTAAATCCCCGGACGCGACGCTCGAGTACTCGCTTGCCGCCGGCGCTATCGCAGACTCGCTTTGCGCGTCGCTTTCACAAAACTTACTTGCGACTTGCGACTTGCGACTTGTTTTAAACCGCACCCAGCCGGATACCAACGCTACTGAACTGCTCAATCCCCTTGAGATCAAGGTAATGAGCGCCAAATCACCCAAACTCCCCAAGGTATTGCGCTATAGAAGGCCAATTCAGTATTCATGGTCATGATGAAAAATTCAGGTTTCTTTTAGGCGCAAGAAAAGAAATTGTGCTTGAAATGACCTAAAAATCTGGTTGTCCAGTCTCGTGTTATATTACTAAATCGTTGTTCTAGGGACTAGGAGGAATAATAATCCCCAATCCCCAGTGCCCAATCCCCATCAATTTAATGGCTTGTATATATCCTCAGAACTGGGATTGAGATAAGGACGCTGCAAATCTATTAGATGCCGCGCAAAATGTTGGTCAATAACCCTCATCCGTTCCTCCATCGCATTTTTACCTTTTTGCCAAGCTTCCAATAAAGCATTAGCAACGATTTGGCAACGGTTCATTCCAAAACTTTCTTGTGCTGCAAATTTTTGGGTTGGTTCCTCAGCTAAACCTAACCCTGGGGCTAAAAATTTGGTAAACAAAGGAATTTTGGGCTGGAAATGGGATTGATTTTCGATATAAACAGCCTGAAGGATTGTGCGGATTGCTGGATAGTCGGGGATTTCAAAGTAAAGTAGCCCCGAATCATAGCGTGCGTATGCAGAAGGGTTGTGGAGAACCTGAAAGCTAAAGGGAATCGAGGCTGCGTTTAATTGCAGTGTCAAGCTTTCCATGAGAGCGATCGCACCGGATGGCGTAAAGTTAAAGTAGATTCGCCCTGCTCCTAAATCGGCATCTGGGTTACTTTGCCGTTCCTGTCCAAAATTGCTAACTGCTAAGTAACAGCCATTTTGCAGTCGATTTTTGGGCATCCAGATTGCTAGCATGTCACCCACTTTGGTAGATTTCTTACTGGATTTTAGATGGCAATCTGGCTCAACATAAAGTGTTAAACCACCTTTAGTCACCGCCATAGTTCCATCAGGTTCTTTTCGCAACACCTGCCATTGAGGGTCAAAGTAACCTATGCCGTGATTACTGGCGTGTAGTTGCTCATAAAAGTCCCAATCAATCTCCAAAATGGAATTGTCTGCTAAATTATGCTTTGGTGGGTGATTAGTACTATCAGTATTGACGGCTAAAGTACTTTGTAGGGAGCCATTGTAATAGATGCCATAGAGAAAATTTCTTAGCAATAAAGAGAGATATTTCTGTTGTAAATCTACGGAATTTTGCTGAAATCTATCGGCTATTTTAGTCGGCAGAGCAAAAGGCTGATAATTGGGATGGTAAATACAAAAATTAGACTCAATCTGGATATTCTGAGCAATATCAAATAGAGAATTTAGCGATTGATTGATAGAAGAATTTAGCATTATTCATTCAGAAATCAAACTTTAACAAAATAGAATTCAGGAGTCAGAATACAGAATTGTGTGTTCTTGTTGAAATTACTACTAACAACCACGCAACCGAGTTTTTTCGTAATAAATACGAAGTAACTGCTGTTCCCTTACAGGCTGAGTGAATTTATGGATTTTTGCCACAGGATTCAGAATTTCTGACTCTGATATCCCGAAAATGGTTAGTATCGCTTGCTCTGGCATTGTTAGTAAACTTTTTGCTACTTGCAGCATACAGAGTTCAGCATTATTAAAGTATTTATGGCACGTAATCGTATCTTGAATTTGATGAATCAGTGCCAGCCCCGCAAACTGGATAACACGCAAAATAAAGTCACTGCGGTATTCCAAAATCATCGGGAAAGCATTCACATAAGCTCTAATTAGAGCAATCAGTGAAGGTTGTAAAATCTCTAACGGTGTCAACGCCAAATGTAGAGATTCTTCTAACTCAATGGTGGGGTCTACTACCAGACTCTTGAGCCAAATTCTGAAGTAGCTTGCTAGTAAAGTTCCTAAATCAAAGGCTGGGTCTCCCCAAGAACAAGCTTCCCAGTCAATTAGTCGTACTAGGCAATTGTCTAGTTGTTCCCACCTGGAATGAACTAAAATATTGTTCAATTTCAGGTTGTTGTGAGTCAAGCAGGAAGGATTCCAGCTATATGCCAAATCTGCGATCGCAGATTCCAAACTCTCGTACTGTTGATAGAGAACATAGAATTTCAGTGCATTCGTGGGAACAGTCCTAAAAATCTCCGGCCCCATTGACCCTAACCCTTGCGCCGGATTGTAAAAGCCATAGCGAAACTCTCCTTGAGGAGCAGTTGCCATAAAATTCTGATATTCTCGGCGGTTGTAGGTGGCGCGATGCAGTCCCGCTAAAGTAGTGCCGATAGCAGAAGCAATTTCTTGTGGAAAAATCTCATTGTTGTGGTACAATATCGCAAGTTCCACATATTCACTCAGGTAACTGCGGACAAGAATAGAATTTTCTTCGTCAAAATGCACTACCAATGGCGCGATTGCTGAAGTGTTACCTAAAACTGGAAACTGTTGGAGCAACTGGTGAAATAGCCACTCCTGAAACAATTCATGAGGCGCGGCGTCCTTGTTGTTAACGTTACGTTCTTGTTTCAGGAGCAACTGGCGATTATCTGCTAAAGTCACCAGTATATTGAAATTGTTCTGACTACTTCCTGGTAACTCAGATTTATCTGATAAGTCATCTTCTGAGCTACACAGACCCGCGTCTTGTAGGTACTGGATAACGTTATGAGAAGACAGTGATAATACCATGTATTACTTCCTACTTCGTTAAATTAGTTAAACTTATCTGTGTCAAATTTGCTTGGTCTTAACAGTTTTCAGTAGATAGGAATTAGTGCTAGAAGGCAGATGTGAATAAAGATAAAGATTTGTACAATCTACTAATATCCCATATTTGGGAGAGAAACCTGCCAAAATGGCACCAAGTTCTTTGCAATTCCTTTAAAATTTGCTCCAAGATACCGTCACATCTTTACACCTTATCAGCATAGTTACTTAGATACATATAAAGTAAGTTTTGTGGTAGAGCTTTTTGATGTAGCCCCATCTCCTTTTTACGTGGCAAAGAAGCATCCCCAGCAAAAAACTGATGTTCAGTAGTCATCCTGAAAGCAGTGAAGAATTTCAATAATCCTTCGCGGTAAGAAGCATGACATTCAATGCTATTACTTTTATTTATCATCACGAAGCCAAAAAAACCGGAGTTTTTCGGTAATTAGTAATTATTTTTTGATTTAATTTTCCTAATTTATGCTTGAAAGCCTTGTTATCACGTTATTTTCGTCACCGAAAAATTGTAGATGACTATGGGCGATCGCAAACAAAGGCTACATGAGTGCTGCTTATGTAACTGCACTCTTGCCAAGGTTGAAACAGTACCTTTTTCAAGTATGAGTATGTCACCATTGTGTGAGCATTTTAGGGAAGGCAACGAGTGAAAAGACTACTACTGTGTGCAAATCGCTTGCCTCTGAGAAAGCCTGTATTAGCTCCAGGACAAATGTACCGGAGAGTTTCTGGTGTAAAACTTTTTAACAATAATTGAAGACTTTGAATTTGTCTTGGCCAGTGAAAGGTCTTAGCTGTCCGTAATGGTACTGCTTCACCCTGCTGGTTAGGAACTAAGTGGCGACCAGAAAACAATATACCTCCAAGTTCACTATAGTAGAGACAAGATGAGCCGGGAGAGTGACCTGGTGTCCAAATCACTTGTGTTGCTGCATCAAGAGTAAATTCTTGCCTAAAGGTAGTTACGGTTAAGCCTGGTAATAAATAAGCTTCTTGCTCTTGAATCAGCACCTCACAGCCAAAGGTTTGCTGAAATTCAGCAGTCTTGCCAATCGCGCCTCGATGGGTGAGAAATAACCAACGCACGCCTCCATGAGTTTGCAAAAAATCTTGATTTGTTTGCTCTAGGGCAGGGCAATCTATGAGGATATTGCCTTCATTTCTTACAATAAGATAAGAGGTTCCCCCTAATGTGTCCCGATTGGGTGGAAAAGCAAAAATGCTCTCTTGTGCGAAGTCCGATTGCAGAGAACTTCCGCTAGGAACTCCGTCAAGAAAGACAGCGCGTGGTGGCTTAGTTTTATGACTTGGTTGTTGAGGTAAAGGGCACATAATCAAAGTAAACAATCTGGTTACAGTGTGGCAATTCTCAAGATTGAACTGGGGATTGGGGATTAGGGATTGGGGACTAGGGACTAGGGATTGGGGACTAGGGACTAGGGACTAGGGACTAGGGACTAGGGACTGGTACGCCAACCAAATCTTAAAAGAATTTCTTTCCCAGTCCCCAATACCCAGTCCCCAATACCCAGTCCCCTGTTAACCTTTATGAAAAAAATTGGGATTTGAGGTCTGCCTTGTAGTTAATGCTATGGTGCTGAAGCTACTGGTGGGGCGTTTCGTCAAAATTACTGAAGATAATATGGCATTTTGGTTTCTGTTTATCCTCCTGCTGGGGCTAGCTACCTATCTAATGGTGCAGCGCAGCGTCGCTCACATCACCCGAACACCAGTATGGTTGTTGTGGCTGGTTTTAATGACACCAGCATTTCTGTTGAGTGGATGGACACTGTTCTACGGTGCGAAACAACCGCCGCCGCCAGGGCTGATCATCTGGTCGATATTTGTCTGCACAGTGTTGTACTGGACGTTGTTTCACTGGGGGCGTCAAGTACCAAGAGATACACAGACCCAAGCCCAAGCCCAAGCCTCAGAATCGCAACCGACTATCCAGCCTACCCCAGAACCAATAGTGCGTCCCATTGAACCAATAGAAGAAACCCTACTACGAAATTGTTTTCCTTGGTCTGTATACTACGTTCAAAATATTGAGTATCGACCACAATCTGTAATTTGCCGTGGTCAGTTGCGAACTAAAGCCAGCAATGCTTACCAAGAGATTAAGACTAATATTGAAGCACAATTTGGCGATCGCTTCTTGCTAATCTTTCAAGAAGGTCTAAATGATAAACCTTTCTTTGTGCTGGTTCCTAACGTTCAAGCTGCTAAAGAGAGAAATACACCACGACGCGACCAAGAACGCTTAACTCGACCAGGATTAGCACTTCTACTACTCGTAGCTACTTTACTAACTACTACCTTGGTAGGTGTGGAAATTGCTGGTGTTACTCTGCCGCCTATATGGAATATTGGCTCTTTGTTCAAAATTCTATCTAACCCAGATATCCTATTTAAGGGATTGCCCTATGCTTTAGGATTGATGACTATTTTGGGCATTCATGAATTTGGGCATTATTTGACAGCGAGATTTTACAAGATTCGCTCGACGTTACCTTACTTTATTCCCGTGCCTTTCTTCTTGGGAACTTTTGGTGCATTTATTCAGATGCGTAGTCCCATTCCCAACCGTAAAGCTTTATTTGATATTAGTATCGCTGGGCCATTTGCAGGTTTTGTTGTTACCTTGCCATTACTAATATGGGGCTTGGCTCATTCTGATATAGTTTCCCTGAATGAAAAAACCCCACTTTTGAATTTTGATGCCCTCAATCCTAAGTATTCAATTTTACTGGCGCTACTCTCGAAGTTTGCTTTAGGAAGTCAGTTAACAGCAAAATCAGCCCTTCACCTGCATCCAGTTGCAGTCGCAGGTTTTCTGGGATTAATTGTCACAGCGTTAAATTTAATGCCTGTGGGACAACTAGATGGCGGTCATATTGTCCATGCGATGTTTGGACAAAGAACTGCTCTGGTAATTGGTCAAATTGCTCGGATGTTGTTGCTATTACTGGCTTTAGTACGAGAAGAATTTTTGGTGTGGGCGATTATCTTATTATTTATGCCGTTGATTGATGAACCGGCGCTGAATGATGTCACTGAATTGGATAACCAACGTGACGTTTGGGGATTATTGGCAATGGCTTTGTTGATTGTAATTATTCTGCCATTACCGCAAGCGATCGCTAACTTTTTGCAAATTTAACAGAATAACCCCTACTTTCTATTGCCCACTCCCCCTTTTTGTTAAAACGTAAAAGTAGTACGAAGTACACCTACAGTTGTGGTTTCGTTTCTGCTGTCACCTTCTGGGTTAAACAGAATAAAGGCACCAGGGGTGATGCTGATATTGTCGCTGACTTTAACGCGATAATACCCTTCTAAATGGTAAGGAGTCGCTCGATTGTCACCAAGTTGAGCCGAACCACTAGCATCAGTACGGTAAAGGGGTTGACCAAAAATAATCCCTGCATTGTTCCCTGACTTGAGTAAATCTTGAAAGTGAATTCCTACCATCCAACTTGTAAAGGTGGTGGAAGCATTGACGCTACTAGAAGAAGCATCGACAAACAAGGCTGCACCATAACCAGACAAGGCTATTTTTGGAGACAATCGCCATGTTACCGTACTCCCAACAGAGTTGAGCGCCACTGGTGTCCCAGCCGCAACCCCTGGTAAAGCACCGATATCATCACTAACTAATCCTGTACCCAAAATATTAATTTCGTGATAGCTGTGGGCATAGTTGATACCAATATCAATATCGCGACTTGGCTTCAAGGTTAACTGTGCGGCTATAACACTACTACCACTAAATAAACCTGCACCCAAAGGTGTAGTAGAAACTCCTGGTAGTGCCTCACTTGCAGATTTTTGGGGTAAATTGGCATTTACACTGCCGTATAAAGCTCTAAAATCCAAATTTGGCGAAATGTTAAAAATAAATCCCGCCGCCGATGCTAAACCAGTACCCGAAGTTCCACCAGAAACCCGTAGCACAGGATTCAAGCCGCCAAAACGAGAAATTGATTCTTGTCCTTCACCATAAAAAGGTGTAATGGCTGGGAAAGCATCTGATGTTTCCGCCGCAGTTCCCGCAAACAAGGTTAATTTATTAGCGATGGGAAAGATATACAGTAATTTGTAAAGCTGAACACTGTTTGCACCAACACTCGACAAAGTATTGACATTTAACCCCGGAAATTGTGGCTCAAAACTGGTACGTGCGCTACTCGCACTTAAAAGCGGCGCAGCTAACCCTAAACTTTGTTGTAAGCTACCCTGTCCATCGGCTCCACCCAAAAAGTTATAAGCTTGCAATCCAGTAATTAATAAATCTTTACCAGTAAAGCTAGTGGTAAGATTTAACCGCACTCTATTGACTAGCATGAAATTCGGATCGCTCTTATTGGGAGCGCCGCCAGTAGCACCAACACCAGCAATAATTGCCTCACCATTAAGTTTGGTAGTAGTAGAAAACTGATTTGCTTCTAGTTTTGCTGTGCGTTCTTCTACAGCATCTACTCGACCCCGTAATGTTACCAATTCCGCAGCAAATTGTTCTTGCAGTTTTTGCAACTTGGCTAAATCCTCTTTTTTGACCAAATCACCAGTTGCAGTCGCAATCAGTTCGTTTATTCGAGATAAACAAGCATTTAAGCCAGCCGCAAATTCATAGCGAGTCATCGCTCGATTCCCACGATAGGTTTCATTGGGATAACCTGCGATACAACCATAGCGCTCAACTAAAGATTGTAGTGCTTGAAAAGCCCAATCTGTGGGCTGTACATCAGACAATTGGGACACGGATGTTACTTGTGCAAGTTTGTCTGATGGTTGAGATGAATTTGTAGATCGGGGTGTGATTGCCTGCAAAGAATTATTAGCAGAATCTACCTCTAAATTTTTTTGGCTTTCATTAGATATCGGTAATTCATCAGAAATAGCATTAGCTAAATTGCTTTTGTTAAAATAAATTTTTTCATGGTTTTCAACATCTTGATAAATTGCTACATTTTTATTTTCAATCTCTAAACTAGGCAGGGCTTGTACTGGTGATAAGCCAGCAATTAACCATAAAAAGCCCACTCCCCCAGCACAAGCTAGTAGATATTTTGCCATGATAACTCCCAATCTATATATGAAATGGTGACAAACTTGATTGCGATATTTAAATGGTATTGATAAGTAAATTTAAAGTTAGCAAGATAGTATTGTTAACTTTAAAATTTGCAAATCAAAAAGCTTTTTCCTGATTTGACTTATCAAAGCATCCGTTTATATCGCAAGTATTAAATTATAGTAAATACTATTTCTGCAAAGAATTAACAATTAGTGCTATTGATAATTCTAATAATTACTATTGACAAAATAATAATTAGATTGGTGTACTTTTATGGTATTAGATATAAGATAAACGTTTATGAAATATAGCAATTTTAAATCAGTGGTGAATAAGCAGATACCCGACTTCTCTAAGAAGTCGGGTATCTAAGTGTTTTGATTTAAGGGAACTCCAAGAAATAAATTATTCAATATTGTGGGGTGGGCATCTTGCCCGCCCAGTCTGTATGGCGGGCGAGACGCCCACCCCACAAGAGTTAATTGAATATTTTTTTATTTGGAAATCCCTAAACGAAAGCAAATTTTAATTCCCCAAAGGAGTTTATCGTTTTGCTAATTCTGGAGTCCGCCCCTTCAAGCCAATCATCAATTTCAGCATAAATACTTTTACTACAGGTACTCGCTGCAATAACCATAAACCTAAGCGACGAACTACCACCACAAGGAAGAAATTATTAGAGAACATCCGATCTAACAAATCGGTGAAACCTAAAATTGTCAGATTTTCTAACTTGCGCCAGCGTTCATAACCTTTGAGAATCTGAATATCGCCAATATCTTTACCCGCTTTGTGCGCGGCTTGAATTACTTGCGCCAAAGCTGCTGCATCCCGAATACCCAAATTTAAACCTTGTCCGCCGACGGGATGGCAATTGTGCGCTGCATCACCAATTAATGCTAGTCGGGGGAGAACGTAGCGATCGCTTTGCATGAGTTGTACTTGAAAAACAAAGCGATCGCCTAGTAATTCCAGTTTCCCCATCTGATCGCCATAGCGGCGGCTTAATTCTGCCAAAAATTGCTCATCGTTTAAAGCACACAAAGCTTTTGCTTCTTCATGGGGGGCTGTCCAAACAATGCGGCAACGGTTCCCCGGTAAAGGTAAAATCGCAAATGGCCCGCTAGACCAAAATCTCTCGTAAGCAGTGTTATTGTGGGGTTTTTCTGGTTTGACAAAGGCGACGATGCAAGATTGCCAATATTTCCAGCCGGAAGTTTTGATTCCAGCTGCTTGCCGAATTGGCGATCGCGATCCATCTGCTGCGACAACTAATTTGCTGCGAACTGTCTTTAGCCGATCGGCAACTTTTATATCAATGGCGACTATATTCTGCTGGTATTGCGTATTTACCACTTCCGCCGGACAGAGATAAGTCACATTTGGGCAATCTTGGACGAAATCTTGCAGCGGCTGCAACAGCGCTTGGTGTTCCGCCACATAACCCAACTCTGCTGTATTTATATCATCTGTGGTAAATTCCACCACATCGGGATAATCGGCATCTGAAAGACGAACTCGGCAATATTTAGCGATTTGAGGCAACATTTTCTCCCAAACGCCAATACCTTCATAAATTAGCGACGAAAGTTTGTGAACTGCATAAGCTTGTCCTTTCGCTACCGCCGCAGATGCCACTTTCGCTTCAATTAGCAAGACACTCAAGCCAGAATCTTTTAAAGCAGAGGCTAGAGTTAACCCAATAATCCCACCGCCGACAATTACCAAATCATATTCATATCCCGGCTCATTTGGCGGTGTTGGTTGAGGGGAAATTTGCTCAAGCTGCGTTATGGTCATTGTTAAGTTAGATTACAGCGTCTTAACTCTTATTTTGACGCGATCGCGGCTCCTAGAGCAACTTTAAAAGCTAAACACAGCTTTGCACAAGTTCGTAGCAAATTATTAAACCAATAACATAGCATTCCGCGATCGCTTCACAGCTGTTTGTAATTCCCCCGACAACCAGCTATCAAATTGCGGATAAACTGGCGATCGCGGCACTAATTCCCACCCCGCAGGCTGTAAAATTTCTCTTAATGCCTGTTCCTGAACATGAGGATAATCGGGATTGACTTCATCTTTTGGCCCAATTCCGCCCAAATCTCTTGCACCAGCTTCAATACAAGCGAGTAACCATCGGTCATCTAGAATTAAGTTTGGCGGAATTTGAATCGTAATATCTGGCGGTAAAATCTGACGCGCCCTACAAATTACTTCGGGTAACTGATGAGGGTCAAAAGGTGGTGCATCAAAGGTTTGTTGATATCCTGGACTATGAGGTTGCAGGATAACTTCTTGAATGTGATGGTAACGTTGGTGCATATCAGATATAGCTTCCAAGGTTTCCCACCAATCATCTATAGTTTCCCCAATTCCCAACAGTAACCCAGTTGTAAAAGGAATTTGTAACTCTCCCGCCCATTGCAATTGTTGTAAACGAACTTCTGGTAATTTACTCGGTGCGTGGCGATGTACACTATTTAACAATGTTGGCGTTAACTGTTCCAACATCAGCCCCATCGAAACATTTACACGCTTGAGCTTTTGCATTTCCTCAAAACTCAGTGGACCCGCATTTGTATGAGGTAAAAACCCCATTGAAAGCGCTAATTCACACAAATTATAAATCCGCTCAAACCACACCTGACGCTTTGGTGAATGTGGATGCACTTCACCGCTAAGTATGAGAATTTCACAGACTTTTTGGTTTTGAAGTGGTTTTAAAATATTTTCTGCATCTGAAAGACTCATCCAGGGACTTTTACCCGGTTCGCTGCGAAAGTTGCAGTAGCTACAGCGATTAAAGCACTCGTAAGTGGGAACGATTGTATAAGCAGGGCTATAGGTAACAAGACGAGAATTATTAATTGGCATAAGCAGAATAAATTTGCTTTTATTGACGCTCCCCTTTCCTGTTGGTGCGGGGATTCTTTAATCAAAGACGTTGCTTACTCAGGCAGGATTACTCCAACCTGGATAGAGGCATCATCTCCTAAAGCGTTGCTTGCGTCTAGCGCAAAGGTTCCGGTATGCCCTATTCCAATCCTCGACTAACGCACCCACATTCAATACTGTTCGGTTAAGGCAAGAGACGCGATGAATCGGCGTCTCTACAATAATCAGTCTTTTGTAGAGACGCCGATTTATCGCGTCTTTGAGATTTATAATTTTCATCAAAAAACCTTAACCGAACGGTATTGCACCCACATTTACAAACGTGTGTCCTGGTAGATAGAGTTTTCTTAACATTTTTCATCCCCTACCTAAAAGGACAGAATACGGTACTGCGTACCTGTTCTTTAGGGGCTTTCAAACTTCCCAGTCTTTCTTATAAAATCGGATGGAGCTAATTAATAGGTTTTAAAGTTTTGTTAGCAGCATTACTTCATGGTCAAGAAGATTTACGCCTAGAGCAAGTTCCCGATCCCACTCCGGCGGCTGGCGAAGTTGTGATCCAGGTAGGGGCAGCAACAACTTGTGGTACAGATTTGAAAGTCTGGCGGCGTGGTAGTCATGCCAAAATGCTCATACCGCCGACGCTGTTTGGTCATGAAGGTGCTGGGCGAATTGTTGCCTTGGGTGCTGGGGTGATAAATTGGCAAGTAGGCGATCGCATCGTCGCTAATAATTCCGCTCCATGCATGAAGTGCTTTTTTTGTCAACGCCAAGAATATTCCTTATGTCCAAATTTGACATGGAATAATGGTACATTTGCCCAATACCTGAAAATTCCCGCACCGATAGTAGAGCATAATTTGTTGCACATTCCTGATGAGTTGCCGTGGGAATTGGCAGCGATGACGGAACCTCTAGCTTGTGTGTTGCATGGTGTAGCGCGTTCTCATATTAAATCTAAAGATAAAGTAGTCGTGTTGGGAGATGGGGCGATCGGGTTGATGTTTGTGGCGACGTTGAGTGAGAAAGCTGAAGTTTTGCTGTGGGGAGGTAATAACCACAGATTAGAAATTGGTCAGAAATTGGGTGCAGCCCAGACCTTTAATTATCATCAAATCTCGGATATTCCCAGTGTGGTCAAAGAACTAACCCAAGGATGGGGCGCAGATGTAGTAATTGAAGCCACTGGTGTACCAAGTGTTTGGGAAACTGCGATCGCCTGCGCCCGTCCTGGTGCAACAGTCAACTTATTCGGTGGATGTCCACGAGATACTAGCATTACTGTCAATACAGAACAGCTACACTATAGCGAACTTACCATTAAAGGCGTGTTTCATAATACACCAGAGTATGTGCGATCGGCTTTATCACTGATAGCTAGTCGCAAAATTCCCTTTGAGTTACTTATTAGCGAACAGCGGCCATTAAAAGATTTAGAACAGGTGTTTTCTGATATGAAAGCGCGAAAGGTGATTAAGGTAGCAATGATTCCTTAGTATTTTGGCAGCCAATTCACAGGGCACACTACAATAACTAGATATAGCAACACAGACTTAGGGCTAAAGTACTATGACTCCTAAAGTCATTACCCCAGTATTGATGATTGAACCCTCATCATGGTTGCGCTCTGGCATTACCATTGAGAAAGTTGATAATGTTAACCTTGCTAAGTTCACAGATGAGTTACATACTCGTCTAGAAGAATTGCTTGAGAAACGAAAATCTGGATTGCTGACTCCTGAAGAAGAAGCAGAATATGCTGGAATTTCTGAACTGGAGCGCATCCTAAGTTTTGTTAACGCTAAACTGATTGCCAGTCGTGGGTGTTAAAGATGCCACTCGGCAGTTTGTGCGCGAAAGAGCTAAATATCTGTGTGAATATTGCCACTCTCCAGAACGCTCCAGTTCAGATCGCTTCACAATTGATCATCTTGTTCCACAATCATTAGGTGGCTCAGATGCAGATGACAACTTAGCTCTAGCTTGTCGTCGCTGTAATGAGCGTCGTTACAACTTCACAAGTGGTGTTGATGTTCAAACTCAGCAAGAAGTCGCCCTATTCAATCCTCGTCAGCAAGACTGGGTAGATCACTTCATCAGCCTTTTTTAGCTGCTAAACGGGCATAATCTCCCAGCCATTCCGATTTCTGAACCTCAGATTTGAAGTTAAAAAGTCCTATTTCTAGCAATCCAATAATGACACTTTTACGCCATAGTACTTTTCTCTGACCTATCCTGGATCTTTGTGATTGATCAAAATAAGCTTCTATAGAAATATCTGGCAATAACTGTAAATTCAAGTCACGCATTATTTTCTGCCGAAATTTTAGATGCGATCGCAATAGTTCTTCAGGAGTTACTCCCTGTTTAACAACAATTATTCTTTTTGGGCGGCGTAAAAAGGCGTAGAGAATAGCGTGATTAGGAGAATTATCTCTAAAACTAACTGACCATTCTTGCTCTAAAGCACTACCAATAGCACAAAAGACTGACGAATGCCCAGGTGTTTGAATGACTTCTGCAAAACAAAAATGTTTTGGATGGGAAAAAATTCTAGCGACAGTAAGGGAAGATTTTGACAGTTCTAAGTCTTCTAAGTCACTAATTCTAGTAAAACCGAGGGACTCTAAAGCATTCGTGTAGTAATTTAAAGTCTTAATATCTATTTGAGATAGAGATTCTAAATGTGCTGGTACAAATTTTAATTTGCTAGAAATAGTTGAGAGAAATACTATCTTGCCAACTACTTCAAAGAATATGATAACTGGTATGATATTAATAATTATATAGCATATATCTGCCGGAATAAATTTTAGATCGAGTAGAAAATGCAGTATTCTCTTATGGAGGAAAGCCTTCCAAATAAAAATGAAGCTAAAAGCATAGATATATGTAATTATTTTTGTTCTCATGTCTGGATTTTGGGTATTTAAATGCCACTTGCTGTTAGATAGTCCGTTAAATTTACTATCACTCTATCATCTGGTTCCCAAAAAATAAATATCTCAAACATTAAAAGACAAGATTTTCTACAGAGCCATCCTCCTCACAAAGCTATGGTGTATACACAAGTCCTAAAAGCCTAGCTTTGTAAGGCTTTCCTTGTTCCCATGCGGAACATTTTTTACGGCGAAATAATCTGCGATCGCTTGTAAATCACGAGAAGCAGGGAGTGAGATAATGTACCAATTCATTCCTAAGCCTCTTTTGCTTGCTTCAACTGTGTTAAAAGCTGATTTACAAAAGTTTCACCATCAATTCCTTCTCTCTTTTCAAGTGAGGCTATCCCTTCATCAATCTTGGTGCGAGTTTCTTCGAGCCATACTTGCTGAGAAAGAGTCTCTTCTGCTAAAAGGTGTAATGCAGTTTGAATTACTTCATCAACATTCTTAAATTGACCTGTTGCTAGCAAAACTCGAATTATTTGTTCTTGCTCTGGACTAAACGTAATACTCATAACGATTCCATTCATAGAATTTTTCTATCATAGAGCGTTGATAAGTAATATCCCTGATATCTGAAGTTAGGTTGAACTATTGAAATAATCTTGCTGAAAAACGGGAAGACTATGATTACTCCCGAATGGGGAAATTTCTATGAAAGTCCCGAACAGCAAAATGCTCAAAAAATCTCTGCTTAACTATTTAATTTTGCCTTTTTCTCTAGTGCCCTGGCTGTGCATAGGAACGCTTTTTGATTCCCAAGCTAATGCTTTACCAGGGCAAAGTACAGAGGAAGTGGGCACCTGGATTAAAGCACATCCTACACTCCGTCCCAGGAGTGGGGAGCAATTATTTGTGCAAAAAACTGATACTGCTGCCCAACGATTCACTTTTCAAGCGTCGGTATTGCCTCCCGGTAGGGTCGAATTTTCCAAAGACCGAGCCACAATTCGCAGTGAGCGTATTGCTATGTATGATGCCATTAACGGCATGACATTTGAGCGCCTTCAAGAATCCTTGCGGGTGATTTATGGCTTGGAGATTTATCAAGACTACGATCGCGCCCAAGTCGTGTATCAATATCCCAGCCAAAAGGTAGTTAATTCGGCACGTCTAGCCAAAACTCCGATTCGGGAAGCTTTGAAGGGAGAATTACGAGTAGGCGATCGCTATGTATATTGGGTAGAAATTGCTCAACCCAAGACTGGCAAAGCTTTTACTGGACAAATGACAGTTTTGCTCAAAACTGATCTAGACAAATTAGAAAAGGAACTGCAAATTCGTTAATGGGCATCGGGCATTGGGAAAGAGGAGGCAGGATAGCGTAGCGGTAGCGAGTCCGCGAGCGTCGGCAGAAGTTTTTGAATTTTGAATTTTGAATTTTGAATTGATTTCTCCCTCATCCCTTCTCGTTGAAAGATTACTGAATCGCATTCTACAACTTCCCCAACTCCATTTGAGCTAGAGTTTGCCATGTGCCCGAAAAGATACTTTCAGATGCTAAGGAAATTCGTAGTAAATCTTCCTTCAGCATTGGCGGCCAATCAACTCCGGCTTTACGCCCTGCGCCAAATAGCTGTTGCGCCTTAATGCTTAACTGATAAAGGGCCAAAGCCAATTCTCGGTCTAGGCTCTTTGCATCTTTGAGGGCTTCAAACACCACTTTCAACGCCAACAAAATCGAGGTGATCTGACCGGGTACCGGCGGTTTACCCTGTTTCATACGCGTTAACAGCGCATCTGGGTTTTCCTCGGTTGCGATTGTCTGATCTATGAGGAGTTTCCTAGCTGTTTCGTAATTCATGTAGCCAGTTTAGCTTACATTTGGCTTCAGCAGGAATACTTAATTAAAAAGTCAGAAAATTGTTTTCTGGTTATTTATAGCAATCTCTTGTAATTTATGAAAAGATAGGCGTGGGGAAAATGATGGAGGATTGGCGATGTTCTAGGTTAACCAGATAGACTGAATTTAAAAATTCAAAATTCAAAATTCAAAATTCAAAATTAAAGACATTTCAGACAGGGATTTAGCCAGAAACGCGGTCTTGGGCTTTGCCCAAGTGGAGCGATTTCTCAAGACAAACCTCGACTGAAATGGTTGCTATATGTAGATTGTAGGTTCTTAAACCCTTTAATTTACGATAAAATTTTTGAAAAATACACCTTACTAGGAATCAAAAGTAAAATGTTCTCACCGAATTTACTAGAAATTGAGCGCTCTATCCTTGCCTTGTCTGTAGAAGAACAACTTTGGCTGTTAGAAAGTATTGTTCGACAAATCCGAGAAAATGAGTATGTAAAAGATAAATTAGTTGATGTCAACAATCCAGAAGAACAACTGGAAGTCAGGGTTAGTGAGCCAAATATTCAAATAGGAACTGCTTCTATAACTGATGAGTTTGCCATTTCTGAAATACTCTGATGTCTAGTCATAAAAATTATGAGATTGTCCGATTTAAAAAAGTAAAATATACAAGTTATCAGTGGGCGATCGCTTAAATTTTCTCACTGCGATCGCCCATTCACTGCAAAACGATCTTACACCCCACTCAGATCCCAAAGGCTCAGTGCATATTGATAAACACCAACATGATTATTAGGAACTGCTAAATCAAAAAAATATCCTAATTAACTCTTGTGGGGTGGGCATCTTGCCCGCCATATTATAGACGCTTAGGTTAAGGGCTACTGGCAACAATTTTGGGTTTTATAGACGCGATAAATCGCCGTCTCTACAAGTGTTTTGGGCTGATCTGAACTGTATTGTATTATAGACTGGGCAGGCAAGATACCTCTGACGCAAAATTTAGCCCAATAATCGCTGCCAAGTTAGTTCTTTTGTAGTTTTATCCCAATGCCAGCGTAATAAATTAGCGGCTTGACTCTTGCCAATTCCTGGTAAAGCAATCGCTTTTCTAGGTGCATCTGTAGCTAGTAAAATAGCAGTTTCCACATTACAAATCTTCCACTTCACCAAATTCTGCACTCCCACTAATAAGGGTAAAGTCGTCCCCGATAACGTGCCATCGGCGAGTCGTGCCGTACCGTTTTTAACTTCAATTTGCCGACTGTCCCAAGGATACACGCCATCGGGTAGCCCCAGAGGTGAAAGGGCATCGCTGACAAGGAACAACCCTTTTTCGTAATCACTGGCACGGAGTAATATTTGCAGCATCGTGGGCGAAACGTGTTCACCATCAGCAATAAAACCACACATGACATGAGGATGAGTAATTGCTGCCCCTAATAATCCTGGTTCACGGTGATGTAATGGTGGCATAGCATTGAAGGCATGAGTTACCATCCTTGCGCCGAGTTCAAAGGCAAGTTGCCCTTGGGCAGATGTTGCCTGAGAATGTCCTAAACTAACGGTAATCCCCAAAGAACGCAAATATGGAATTACTTCGCCAGTGGGATCTAACTCTGGCGCTAAAGTTATGACTTTCACGATATCGGCATAATCCCCCAAAACCCGCTTTACGTCCTCAATTGTGAGGGGTAACAAGTACTCTGCCGGGTGTGCGCCACGCTTTTGGTAATTCAAAAATGGGCCTTCCAGATGTACTCCGAGAATCTTGGCACCTGTTTGTTGTCTGGGGATAATATCAGCAATGACTGCAAGCGATCGCTGAATCTTTTCTACTGAAGTTGTCACAAGTGTCGGTAAAAATCCATCTACCCCGACATCCCACAAAAATTGCCTTATTTTCTGGAGTACATGAGCATTTTCGACCGTCAAATCAGGAAATGCCAAACCCAATGCACCGTTAATTTGCAAATCAACACCACCCAATGAAATCCAGTCACCTGCAACATCTATAACGGATGCACAAATGTCCTTCCCTACTGTACTCATTGGCAAGATTTGCTCAATTATGCCCTCTTGATTAACCAAGAGCATCTGCAAATCTTTGTAACCAGGCACTCTAGCATTGATAATATCTACAGGATTTTGTGTTGCTTGGATCATCATACTGGTGAGAAGAGAGCTAAATCTCATCCGATTTTAGATGAAACAATCAGCGATTAATCCAAAATCCAAAATCCAAAATCCAAAATTCTATGACTCCCTTAGTTGGTATTATCATGGGCAGCGATTCAGATTTGCCCACTATGAAAGATGCGATCGCAGTTTGTGAAGAATTTGGCGTTGAAAGTGAAGTAGCGATCGTTTCCGCTCACCGTACTCCAGAACGGATGGTAGAATATGCTCAACTTGCCCACCAACGCGGCATTAAGGTAATTATTGCTGGTGCCGGTGGTGCTGCCCATCTACCGGGAATGGTAGCATCTTTAACTCCACTTCCGGTCATTGGTGTTCCTGTACCCACTCGTAATTTACAAGGTATAGATTCTTTGTATTCTATTTTACAGATGCCTGCTGGTATTCCTGTAGCGACAGTAGCGATCGGTAATGCCAAAAATGCCGGTCTTTTAGCAGTACAAATCCTCGCAACCCATCAACCAGAATTGTTAGAAAAAGTGCAACAATATCGTCAAACCCTATGTGAATCGGTAATTGCAAAGCAAGCAAAATTAGAACAATTAGGCTATGAACAATATTTACAGCAGATGTTTTAATAAAAATTAACACCAGAGCAGCAGGGGAGCAGGGAAAGAATTCCTAACTCTTGACTTGATGACCAATGGCAAATGACAAATGACAAATGACCAATGACAAATGATAAATGACTAACCAAACTATTCGCATTGTTGCCCATATTATTGCTTTGCCTAACAAAGTAGAAGAACTAAAAGTTGTACTGTTGGAACTCATTGAGCCAACTCATCAAGAAGCAGGTGTGATTGAGTATAAACTTTTGCAAAACCAAGACGATCCAACAGACTTTACTTTTGTAGAGGAGTGGGTTTCATCAGAAGCCCTGAATACTCATCTAGATTCACCCCATTTCCAAGCGGCAGCAGCTAAACTCGAAGGCTTAGTGACTGCTGCACCAGATGTCCGTCGCTACCATCTTGTGGCATAGTGTCATGCTGCTAACTTGAATCAGACTCTTAATAGAGTACCGTGGATTTAAGTCCCCCGGTTCTCTTCACCGGTAAGTTTTGGGTCGGGGTCTAAATCCCCGTCACAAAACTTACTTACGACTTGCGACTTGCGACTTGCGACTTGTTTTAATTGTTAGGGAGTATGTGGCATATCTCAGCCTTAAATTCTAAGATTGAAGCGATCGCTCCAGAATCAAGGCAGCATTGTGAAGTATCTTGATCCTGAGGCCTTAGTCAAAAATTGAGAGCTGCAACATCCATGTGCCAACTGCTCGGAATGAATTGCAATGTTCCAACGGATATTTGCTTTTCTTTTGAAGGGTTTTCTGCACGGGGAGGAAAAACGGATGACCATCGCGATGGTTGGGGCATTGCTTTCTTTGAAGGAAAGGGATGTCGCATGTTTTTAGATGCCCAACCTTCTGTTGCTTCTCCGGTAGCGGAGTTTGTACGGAGTTATCCGATCCACTCAACCCATGTCATAGCCCATATCCGCAAAGCTACTCAGGGTGAAATCGCCCTACACAACTGCCATCCTTTCCGCAGAGAATTGTGGGGTCAGTATTGGGTGTTTGCCCACAATGGTAATTTACCAAATTTTGATCCAGAAAATTTGGGCTTTTATCAAGCCGTAGGTAACACCGATAGTGAAAAAGCATTCTGTATGATGCTAGAAACATTGCGATCGCGCTTTCCTGAGGGTAAGCCTGACATAAAGAAACTATACTCTGTGCTGCAAGAAATTACTGCTGTAATTGCAAAAATGGGTATGTTTAATTACTTATTATCAGATGGAGAACACTTTTTTGCTTATTGCTCAACCAATCTCAGCTACATTGTTCGCCAAGCGCCCTTTGCCGCTGCCCATTTAATTGACCAAGACATGACCGTAGATTTTCGAGAGGTGACTACTGAACGCGATCGCGTTGCTGTCATTGCTACCACACCCCTCACTGACAACGAAGTTTGGACAAAAATTCAACCGGGAGAATTACTAGTTTTTCAGGACGGTTTGCCCATGAAATATGCATTCACTTAATAATAAGTAGTTGTTCAATTTTGCCCATCTAGATAATTTATAGATGGGTTTTATTTTTCATTGTGTTCATATTAAGTAATTTTGAGTGGCGTAGCAAGCTTAAAATAGTGCATTAAACGTAGGTTGGGTGGAGCGGAGCGCAACCCAACAGATATCAGGATGTTGGGTTACGCAAAGCCTCCACCCAACCTACAACAATTTTTTTGCAACATTTTAGCCTTGACACGCCACTACAGTACCTAATTTTGTTCAAAAATCAAATAGTAATCCCATTTAATTTGCTTTTTACTGAGAGGCTCAGATCCCCGACTTCTTGAAGAAGTCGGGGATCTTTTTCTTATAGATGTACATTACTTTTGTAACTTACCAATTTATATAATTTTTGCCCAACTTAGTTGTTATAAGCTTATATAAAATACCGATTTTATTGGTATAAAATTTATGTCTTTACACTGAAGTATATCCATATTAATATAGTCTAGAAAATGCTGTAACTCATGTTAAACAAGAGTTTCAGATATTTCTGTTTACTGCAAACATCATTACAGAAAATGTATTGATAACAACATAAAATAAAATTCTCTGATGAATGCTAGCCAATTACTGCTCCTCATTACAATTTTCTTTCTCACAAGTATCATAAGTGTCATTACAGGAAGTACCTCTTTAATTACCGTCCCTATAATGTTGCAATTGAGTATTGAACCGCGTATTGCTCTTGCCACTAATATGCTGGCATTAACCTTTATGAGTGTTGGTGGCACATTGCCTTTTATTGGTAAAAAAGCAATTGACCGCAGTCGCTTGCCAATCATGATTGCCCTAACGCTTTTAGGCTCAATTATCGGTGCATTACTTGTTTTAGTTGTACCTTCAAAATCAATGCCTCTAATTATCTCGATTTTGATGATCGTAGTTGCCGTATTTTCAATCACCAATCGCAAAGCTGGAATAGTTTCAAGAATAGGGAAACCATCACCAATAGAAGAAATTGGTGGATATGTGGCAACTTTTGTGCTTGGTGTTTATGGTGGTTTCTTTAGTGGTGGCTATGTCACTATGCTCACAGCAGCTTATGTCAGCCTATTTCGGATGACATTTGTACAGGCGATCGCAAACACAAAATTTATCAATATTTTTTCTTCGCTGATTGCCACCATTATTTTCTTTACCCAGGGAATAGTTGATTACAAACTAGGTATTATTTTGAGTATTACTATGTTCATTGGTGGAATCGTCGGATCGCGGGTTGCCCTCAAACTTAGCAACCTCTGGTTACGGCGTATATTTCTCACCACAGTAATTGCTCTTGCACTCAAGACGTTATTTGATTTTGCTGCATATTCACCAAAAATCTAAATACTTAACAGGCTGTTCATAAAAATTGGACTTATGAACAGCTGTTGAATAAAAATCTAGATCAGAAAGACTATATTAGCGTTGCCCACTTTGTATTTTGTCGAAGATTGCGCCGTCGTCAAAAAACTTCTTCTGAATCGTATCCCAGCCTCCTAAGCTCTGAACGTTATAAAGCTTAGAAATCTTAGGAAATTTATTCTGTACTTCTTTTGTTACAGAAGAATTAACAGGTCGAAAACCAACTTTGGCAAATTCACGTTGAGCTTCCGAAGTAAAAAGAAATTTGACAAAAGCTTCCGAAACCTCTCTGGTGTGGTGCTTATCAACATTTTTATCCACAACTGCTACTGGCCCATCTATAGAAATGTTCACCTGGGGAACCACATAAGAAGGTGAACTTTTTGCTTGTTGTGCTGCTAAGATAATCTCGTTTTCGTAGTTAAGCAGAACATCCCCTTGACCTTTCTTGTAAAATACATCGCTGGATTCCCGCGAATCTTTAGGTAACACAGGGACATTCCGAAAGACTTGGGTAACATAGTTAAGCGCTTGGGCTTCACTTCCACCATTTTTGACGATCGCGCCCCATAAAGCCAGGAAGTTCCACCGCGCACCTCCTGAAGTCTTGGGGTTGGCTGTAATCACCTTCACCCCTGGTTTGCTTAAATCACTCCAGTTCTTGATGTTTTTCGGATTACCTTCACGAGTTTCAAGAGCAACTACTGAGTGGGTAACAATTGAGTTATTTGGAGCTTCCTTTTCCCAACCTGGTTGAATCAGTCCGGCTTTTTCAATTTTTTTGGTATCCAAAGCTAGTGCCAAAGCGACAATATCCGCATCTAATCCGTCAATGACTGCACGGGTTTGAGAGCCAGAACCACCATAGCTTTCTCGAATTACTACATCTTGACCTTTTTCGCGTTTCCATTTCGCTACAAATTGCGGAATGATTCTCTCGTAAGCAGCTTTGGTGACTGCATAAGAAACCAGAGTTATTTCAACTTTTTTACCGCCTTGACTAATCAATTGAGACTTTTGATTAACAGAAGTATTCTCAGAATTAGTACCCGCAGCATAAACAGGAATAAAGACGCTGAAACTTAAACCAGTTGCTAACAATAGCGCTGAAGTTTGAGTTGAGACAGGTTTTTTCTGGGAAAATAGTTGCTTGACTATGCCTAAAATTTGTAACTTTTTGAATTGTAGATGTGTCATGGAAGCTGGATGTTGTGTATTTGCTTGATCAAACAACGGTAATTCGGTCGAATTACCGTTGTTTGTCTTGAGAAAGAGATTATCAGATTAATTCTGACAATTCAACTATTTTTTATACTAAAAATTTTGATTTTTTTATAGGAAAACTCTTAGCAAAATTATGTAGGATAAATACCGTACGTATTCAGTAAAAACCGAAGTATTTGGTAGAGATATGTTGGCGCAGCAGGACGTTAGGAACGTGGATTAAATAAAATGCAAAACTTCATCTAGCTTCCCTCTCCTTTATAAAGAGAGGGATTGAGGGTGAGGTAGTTAGGGACATAAATTGTATGTTATTTAATTCTTATTCCTTAGCAAGTTGCTTGATATACCAGAGAGCTGATTGCGATGCCTAGTGGTCTGTCCCATTAATTTTGTTGGGCTGCTAGATCCCCGACAACTTCTGCGAAGTCAGGGATCTCAATACCACTAACCTCTCAAAACTTTTGGGACAGACTACTAGTACAACACGGCGTAAATAAACCACCCATTCAAAATCAATGGAACCCTTACGCTGTATTAATTTTGAATTTTGAATTTTGAATTCCGCCTTGCAGTACTAGTTTGGGCTGCCCCTACGCAATTTTATCGTTGAAATTGAAAGCATTTTTAATTGTTCACAAAACTGGTAGGATCTCCATGTTCTTGGTAAAGAATATGGGGTTTTTTGGTGTTTACAACTAGATACATGGAATCATCCAGTATCATAAACAGTATATAGCTGTATTCCCATCAATTATCTGTAGATTACGTGGAGGAAATGGAATGAGTTTATGGCAACGCTCAGTGAAAAAATTACAAGCAATGGCTGAACATACAACGTATCGCTTCAGACTAAATTCGCTCAAAGGCTTTGTATCACTCTTTTTAGTAGGTACTGCATTGAGTGTAGCCCTTGCTGCCTGCTCTGGTGGAGGAACTGGGAATACTTCTTCCTCTGAAACCCCTAATGCTAGTGCTACTCCTGTAGCTGCAAGCAAAGCTAATGTCGAATTAACTCTAGTTTCCTTTGCTGTCACCAAAGCAGCTCACGAAGCAATTATTCCTAAGTTTATAGAACAATGGAAAAAAGATCATAATCAAACTGTCGTCTTCAAACAAAGTTATGGCGGTTCTGGTACCCAAACTCGCGCTGTTATCGACGGTTTAGAAGCAGATGTTGTTCACTTGGCTCTAGCTGGAGATACCTCAAAGATTGAGAAAGCTGGATTGATTCAACCAGGATGGGAGAAAGAAGTTCCCAACAATGGTATTGTCTCCAAATCAGTTGCAGCATTAGTTACTCGTACAGGTAACCCTAAAGGCATCAAGAACTGGCCAGATTTAGCCAAAGATGGTGTCAAGTTGATTACTGCTAACCCCAAAACATCAGGCGTTGCTAAGTGGAATTTCTTAGCCCTATGGGATTCGGTGATTAAAACAGGTGGCGATGAGGCTAAAGCTACTGATTTTGTGACGAAAGTTTACAAAAATGTGCCAATCTTGCCTAAAGATGCACGGGAAGCTACTGATACATTCACCAAGCAAGGGCAGGGAGATGTCTTAATTAACTACGAAAACGAAGTTATTTTGGCACAGCAAAAGGGCGAAAAGGTTGAGTATGTCGTTCCTGATGTGAATATATCCATCGACAATCCGATCGCCGTAGTAGATAAAAACGTCGATAAGCATGGAACCCGCGAAGTTGCAGAAGGTTTTGTGAAATATCTCTATACCCCAGAAGCACAGCAAGAGTTTGTCAAATTGGGATTCCGTCCTGTTGATGAGACTTTAGCCCAAACTAAAGAAGTCACAGACAAATTTCCCAAGGTGAAAACTTTGGGTACAGTTGCAGACTTGGGTGGTTGGAGTGAAATCGATAAGAAGTTCTTCGCAGATGGGGGTGTGTTTGATAAGATTCAAGCCGCAAATAAACGGTAATTAGTCATTAGTCAATCAATTTTGGATTTTAGATTTGCGATTTTGGATTGACTGCGCCCACTCTTGGGACACAGCTTGAGGATTTTAAATTGACGATTTTAGATTTATTCCAGACACTTGGGGTCTTGCTCGTACCGAAAATAATCCAAAATCCAAAATCCAAAATCTAAAATTGGCACGGTCAATAGTCAGTGGTCAGTAAAAAAACAACCGACTATTGGCAAAAAACTTCTTTGTGAATTTTAAATTTTGAATTTTTGACTATGACGACTGTATCTCCTTCTGTGGAAGTTGAACGCAAAACACCGTTTTTGAAGAGATTGGAGCGGGTTTCTTGGACTTGGGTAGTCACCATTGTATACCTGACAGTTATGTTGCTGATCCCCATAGCTGCTATGTTCCTGAAAGCAAGTACGGAAACTCCGGCGAGATTTTGGGCGATCGCAACTAGTGATATTGCATTAGCAACATACAACGTAACTTTTGTCACAGCAATATTTGCTGCCTTACTCAATGGCGTATTTGGAACTCTAATTGCTTGGGTTCTAGTCCGCTACGACTTTCCCTTCAAGCGTTTGATTGACGCCACAGTAGATTTACCCTTTGCATTACCAACTTCGGTAGCTGGGTTAACCTTGGCAACAGTTTACAGCGATAATGGTTGGATTGGTTCGCTACTAGCACCACTGGGAATTAAGGTATCTTTTACTCGCACGGGAGTAGCAGTAGCAATGATCTTTATCTCACTACCTTTTATTGTGAGAACTGTGCAACCCGTACTTCAGGAAATGGAACATGAAATTGAAGAAGCTTCCTGGTGTCTAGGTGCTTCTCAATGGCAGACATTCTGGAAAGTGATTTTGCCACCTTTATTTCCCACAATTTTGACTGGTGTTGCCTTGGGTTTCTCCCGTGCAGTTGGAGAGTATGGTTCGACTGTAATTATCTCTTCCAATACGCCCTTCCAAGATTTGATCGCACCTGTACTGATTTTCCAACGATTAGAGCAGTATGACTATCCTGGTGCAACAGTAATTGGCATAGTTCTATTATCAATTTCGTTGGTACTGTTATTGGCAATTAATTTCTTACAAGCATGGGCAAGGCGATATGACAGTAGATAAGCCAAGTTTTCATTCATCTGCATCTGTCTCAGATACAGCCAAGCCCAAAGAACAGAAGAGTTGGGTGCCAATAGTTTTGATTGGAATAGCGATCGCCTATTTAGCCCTAGTTCAATATATCCCGGCAATTAACGTTTTTGTCCAAGCCTTCAGCAAGGGTGTTGGGCCATTTCTGTCCAACCTAACGCGGCCAGCTTTTCTCCATGCAGCTTGGTTAACCCTATTGCTGGCTGTGATTTCTCTACCCTTAAATACAGTATTTGGTTTATGTGCAGCTTGGGCGATCGCTCGTCATAAATTTCCTGGACGCGCCATAGTTTTGAGCATTATTGACCTACCCTTCTCGATTTCGCCCGTAGTTGCAGGATTGATGATTGTGCTACTTTATGGACGCAATGGATGGTTTGGCCCTTGGCTCCAAGCCCATGATATCAAGATTGTCTTTGCCTTTCCAGGTATGGTATTGGCTACAGCCTTCGTGAGTATGCCCTTTGTGGCGCGGGAAGTAATTCCTGTTTTAGAAGAGTTTGGTAAGGATCAAGAAGAAGCTGCTAGAACTCTAGGTGCGAAAGATTGGCAGATATTTTTGCGCGTCACCCTACCTAGCATCCGTTGGGGCTTACTCTACGGTTTAATTTTGACCAATGCTAGAGCAATGGGTGAATTCGGAGCAGTTTCAGTAGTATCTGGCAACATTGCTGACCAAACCCAGAGCCTACCACTGTTTGTAGAAGACGCTTACAAACAATACGAAACTGAAGCTGCTTTCTCTGCGGCTGTACTATTAGCATTGCTAGCAGTCGTAACCTTAGTGCTGAAGGAAATTCTGGAACGGAAAACCCGCATTAAAGACGTTGAATAGAAAAATCCAGAGATTATAGTTATCCTTTGAATAGGATACAAGCAAATCATGGGAAATGGTACAATCTACCTAGTACCTATAAGGAAATTACCATTAGGATTAAGGGTAGTTCTGTACCAATCCCAATCAGGGATTGAAATAATTCAGATATGACTACTGATAATACACTTACCAATAAACGGATTCGACTCAGAATCCCGAAAGATTATCACCAGGAACCTGTCATTTCTCGCCTGGTGTCTGACTATGGACTGACTGTGAATATCACGGCAGCAATTTTGGGAGCCAATGCTGTCGGTGATGGCTGGTTTGACCTGGAACTACAAGGAACAGATGCACAAATTCAGAGCGGGTTAACCTATCTCCGCGATTTGGAATTGGAAGTCTGGGATGATGCTAAAGCAAGTGATTGGTAAGGGTTATAGCAACACATATTAGGGGCGTACAGATAGCTGCACGCCCTCACCCCTCACCGAACAAGGCAAAAGTAAAAAATGAAAGGGAGTGGGGAGTAGGGAAACTAAGCAGGCTTTTCATCGGGCGGGGTTTCAACCAATATGCGATACAAGGATTTTTTCTCTGACGAGACGCTAGCGCGAACGCGCCACTTGCGGGCGTTCGCGCAGTGGGATGAAGTACGGCTTTAAACCTAAATCGAGGGCTAATTTCTTCCCCTACTCCCGTTTTTAGTTCTTCAACTATCTTTATACCAACTTAAATCACTTTGGATTTTGAGAGCGGATAGGTCTCAATACGGTTCAGTTAAGGATAATCGTAGGTTGGGTGGAACAAAGTGAAACCCAACAAACCCACGAAAATGTTGGGTTTCGTTCCTCCACGCATCTGAGGGGTTTTTGGCGGTAACTGAACCGTATTGGGATAGGTCTAATTAGTGCAATACAAGCTTTGGTCAATCAACACACAAAACTTCTCACTGTGCTTGAGTTTCAAGCTCTGACATAGCAATTAGACAGCTAGGGCACCCATACCCGAAAATTTGAATGTGCGAGATGCAGCAACGATTCCGGCTGCTTTTGTGACGGCATTTTATGCTTTACACGATCTAGCTAAAATCAATCGAGGTCAACGCATTCTGATTCATGCAGCAGCCGGTGGTGTCGGTCAAGCTGCTATCCAAATTGCCCAGCTAGCTGGTGCAGAGATATTTGCCACCGCAAGTCCAGGAAAATGGGAGGTTTTGCGAGGTTTGGGGGTGCAACATATTTTTAATTCCCGCACTCTCGATTTTAGTGAAGAAATTCTCGCTCAAACCCAAGGAGAAGGGGTAGATATTATCCTTAACTCTCTAACTGGGGACTTTATACCCCGTAGTTTGGCTGTTCTCAAACCCCAAGGAAAATTTGTCGAACTCGGTAAAATCGGGATTTGGCAAGCGGAACAGGTGCAGCAAATCAAACCGAATATAGATTATTTGGTAGTGGATTTGGTGGATTTGTGCCGACAGCAACCCGAATTAGTGCAAGCTATTTTACAAAATTTGGTGCAGGAATTTTCTAGGGATGAACTCCAACCTTTACCGTACCAAGTATTCCCCATGACAACTGTTATCGATGCGTTTCGATATATGCAGCAGGGTAAACATACTGGGAAGGTGGTAATAGAAGGCAAAAGGGAACTGAAGAAAATTAACAGCCAAGGCACTTATTTAATTACTGGTGGTTTGGGTGGTTTGGGTTTGTTGGTGGCTGAGTGGCTGGTGAAAAAAGGCGCTCGTCATTTGGTATTGTTGGGACGCAATGCTCCTAAAGCCGATGTACAATTACGAATTCAGAAGATGGAAGCAATCGGTGTGAATATTACTGTTGCTGAAGTTGATGTTTCCCAACGCCAAGCTTTAGCAGATGTATTGACAAAAATCGCAGAATCTGGTACTAAGCTAGCTGGAATTATCCATGCTGCGGGTGTGTTGGCTGATGCTGCATTGATGCAAATGAGTTGGCAAAAGTTTGAGCAAGTCATAGCAACCAAGGTTTTAGGTGCTTGGAATCTGCATACTTTGACCCGACATCAGCCAATGGATTTCTTTGTGTTGTTTTCCTCAGCAACTGCCTTATTTGGTTCCCCAGGACAAGGGAATCATGTTGCTGCTAATACCTTTCTTGATATTTTAGCACGCGATCGCACTTTGCAAGGGTTGCCAGGAATGAGTATTAATTGGGGGATTTGGTCAGAAATTGGTGCTGCGGCTGAAGCCACTAGCCAAATGCGGCAACGGGGAATTAATGCTATTACTCCTAGTCAGGGTATCGAAGTTTTTGAGTATCTTTTATCTCAACCTATTGCTCAAGTGGGGGTTATACCGATTGATTGGCAAGTATTTAGCAGGGAAATATCTTCTCGGTTCGTGGAAAGGTTTGGAGATGAAAAAAATATCTTTAATACTTCCCAAGTAAATATATCTAATCAGAAACAAACTTTACCATCAAGAATATTAGAGCAGTTATCGTTAGCTGGAGAAAAAAGCTATGAATTACTTGATACTTATTTGCGGGGAGAAATAGCGAGAATTTTGGGATTTAAACTCAATGATATTAATCCCAAAGCCGGATTTTTTGACTTAGGAATGGATTCATTAACAGCAATTGAATTCAAGAATCGCTTACAAATCGACTTAGAATGTTTGCTCCCAGCAACTGTTGCTTTTGATTATCCCACGGTGGAATCATTAGTGAAATATTTAGCAGAGGAAGTATTGCAATTAACTTCTCTAAAATCTGTTGTGACAACTCCCAATTTTCAAGATTCTACAGCATCACTAAATGAATTATCAGCCGAAGAAATAGCAGATTTACTAGCACAGGAATTGATGGAAATACAACAAGAAAAATAAACGCGATCGCCTGATTTACTTTTACACATAAGTTTAAGCTTCAGAGAATAGCGATGTAGAGAAATGTATGCTTAAATGATAAATAAATCTAGTAAAATCCTTCATGCGGCGAGATTCAATATTTTATAAACTGTTTTAACAATCTCCTAGTTTACTATTTAAACTATTGACAAATCCTCCGGAAAATGCAGGTGAATACAAATTTGATTCAGTAGCAGTCAAAGAACCAAAATTTGAAATTGATGGGGTATTCCTCCCACCAGAAAGTGCAAATCCCGGTGTCGTGTATTTCTGCGAGGTACAGTTTCAGAAAGATGAAAGACTTTATGAAAGGGTATTTGCGGAATCTTGGTTATATTTCTATCGTAACCGAGACAGATTTAGTGATTTGCAGGTAGTGATAATTTATCCCTCTCGTAATATTGAACAAAGTGATATTCGTCCCTATCGAAACCAACTCAATGGAGATCAAGTATATCGAATATATTTGGATGAGTTGGGGAATATTCGTTCCTTACCCTTATGGGTAGCATTGATGTTACTGACTACGGTAAAGGAGGAACAAATTGCAGACGAAGCAAGATATTTGCTCTTCAGGAATCAAGAGGAATCTGTACCACCGTCAAATCTCGCTATCATTGAGTTAGTGACGACTATAATGGTGTACAAGTTTGAACATTTAAGTCGTATGGAGGTAGAAGAAATGTTAGGGATTACACTCAGAGAAACACGGGTTTACAGAGAAATTAAGGAAGAGGGACGAGAAGAAGGAGAAAAATCGCTCATCCTCCGTCAGCTAACTCGACGAGTTGGGGAATTATCCCAAGAAGCGCGTCAACGCATTGAAATTCTACCTTTAGAACAATTGGAAAATCTCGGTGAAGCGTTGTTAGATTTTACCAGCATGGATGATTTACAAGCTTGGTTGGCAGCACTTGAGGAGTAAAATGAGAGTGAGGAGTGCGATCGTGCGATATGCCTCCGGCAGGCTAAAAGCGATCGCTCATAACAATTTTCCATGCGTCGAGATTCAATATTTTATAATATGCGATCGCATTCCTCATTACAAATAATCAAAGCTACAGCGTTTTTCAAGTAAATGCAGCACACAGGTAGTATTCTGTCAATAAATAATTGATGGATAAATTCTCTGTAGAAACGGCGATTTATCGCGTCTTTCTAACTCTACATATTTATTAAAAAAAACTAGAACCGCAAAGTTTGCTAGAGAAGTAGTTTCTCAAGAGTTGCCAAATAAGCTTCAGGATTTCGACGGAATCGTAGTTGTTCAATGCGATTAA